>NZ_CADIJP010000012.1 GCF_902859725.1 Achromobacter mucicolens
ATTGGGTTGCCCCGCCACCTGTTGCACTTGCTTGGCTTCGCGTCTCAAAACTGTCTGAGCTGCGAAGGAGCGAGACTATAGCACAGAATTTTGGGCTGTCATGCCAGTGTCGCAATTTTTTGGTGTGTCGGCGGCAGCTAGAAGCCGCCGACCATGGGTAACGCGACTCGCTGTCTCTCTATATATAGCGAACCGGCGAGGAGCCCGTGGGTAGAGGCGGCGGACGCGGGCGGGCGGGGTCACTTACCAGCGCAAGTAATGATTGTTGCGCAACCGCGCGAGATCGCGGCTCAGGGCGACTTCGTTTACCAGCCATTGGGGCGCGCCCACGTCATTGAGCAGGTGGGTATCCATCTCTTGTGCGAGGTTGCGCATACGCCGTTCGTTGCGGCGAACACAATAGGCGTTCCACAGACGCGCCATGAAACTGCGGTCTGGCGCCTGGGCGCTTTCCAGCACGGCGACCGGTTCGGCGTCGGCCAGTTTGGCTTTGGGGGGCGCACCGGCCAAGGTGACAGGCGGCATGAAAGGCTGAGCGGTCATCACGGGCTCCTTTGCTGATCCGTTTTGGTAAGCGTAGTCGCCCAATGCCCGCCTGAAAATCTAATTGTTTTGGCATGATCGGTAAGCTACGATGACCAGTCGAATTCCAGCCTGGATCTCCCATGCGATTGCCCCTCAATACGCTTCCTGCCTTTCGCGTTGTCGCGGAATTGCAGAACCTTCGCGCTGCGGCGGAGCGCCTTCACCTCACACATAGCGCGGTCAGCCAGCAGATCAAGGTGCTGGAAGAGCAGATTGGCTTTACGCTTTTCGAGCGCAGCGGGCGCGGCATCGTGCTCAACTCGGCGGGCGCGGCACTTCTGTGCAGCGTGCAAAGCGCCATGGCGCTGCTCGATGAAGGGCTTATGGCTGCGAGCGCGGCTGCGTCCGGCAGCGAGCAAAGGCTGCGGGTGTCTGTGTTGCCTTCGTTTGCCCAGCGGTGGTTGCTTCCGCGCATGGCGCGTTGGCGCGCACGGCATCCCGGCCTGGCGTTGGAGATCGAGACGTCCCAGCAATTGGTGGACTTGTTGCGCGACGGCTTTCATGCCGCGCTTCGAATCGGGCAAGGGCCCTGGCCCGGAGTGGAATCGGAGCCGCTGTTTGATGTGCCCTTGCCGCTCATCGTGCTTGCTTCGCCCGAGACGATGGCCGCCCTCCCCGACAACTCCCCCCAAACGTTGGCGCGCCAACCGCTGCTGGGCGAACGTGAGCTATGGCAGCATTGGTTTGCAGCAGCCGGATTTCCGACGCAGGTCACGCCTGTGGCGTCATTCAACGATGCGGGGATGATGCTGCAAGCAGCTGAGCAGGGGCTGGGAATTACGTTGGGCCGAGAACTGCTGGCGGCGGATGCGCTGTGCGCGGGGCGGCTTGTGCAGGTGTCGCCGGTGCGCGTGCACTACGAATTGGCGCAGACCTATCACCTGGTCTATCGGCCAAGCTTGCGGGACTGGGCGCCCCTGGCCGAGTTCAAGCAGTGGCTGCGCGACGAACTGGAAATTTCGCGCCAGACGCTGGTGACCTCCAAGTCCGAAGACGAGGCCTAATGAAAAAAAAGGTAAAGCAGCGTGCAGCCGCTTTACCTTGACCAAAACACGGCGTCCGGCAGGACCTAGCCTCAAACAGCCTGGGTTCGCTTCGCTCGAAGCCCAGGCGGACGCCGCGACGGCGGCAGTCAATCTTCAGTCCCGCATCAGGCGACCTTGCGGGTGGATGCGGGGACAGGCTGCATCGAGTCGGTTTCGTTGAACCGCTGATGCCACGAGAATGCTTCTTCGAGCAGATGCGGCGTCTGGCCGCCGCGTTCGCAGGCGCGATCAAAGTAGTCTTGCAGCGCGTCGCGGTAAGTCGGATGCACGCAATTCTGGATGATCGCGCGCGCACGCTCGCGCGGCGCCAAGCCGCGCAGGTCGGCTAGACCGCATTCCGTGACCAGCACATCGACGTCATGCTCCGTGTGATCGACATGGGACACCATCGGGACCACGCTGGAGATGTCGCCACTCTTGGCCATCGACTTGGACACGAAAATCGAGATATGCGCGTTGCGGGCGAAGTCGCCTGAGCCGCCAATGCCGTTCATCATGTGCGTGCCGCCGACGTGCGTGGAATTCACGTTGCCGTAAATGTCGAATTCCAGCGCCGTATTGATGGCAATGATGCCAAGGCGCCGCACGATTTCAGGCGCGTTGCTGATCTCTTGCGGGCGCAGCACGATGCGCTGGCGGTAGTGTTCCATGTTGGCGAGGATCTTTTCATACACCGGCTTGGACACGGTGATGGAAGACGCCGATGCGAATGCGAGCTTACCCTGGTCGAGGAGCTCGATGGCGCTGTCCTGCAGCACCTCGGAGTACATGACCAGGTTCTCGAAGTCGGATGACTCGAAGCCGTGCAATACCGCATTGGCGATGGTGCCGATGCCTGCCTGCAGCGGCAGCAGCGAATTGGTCAGGCGGCCGGCGTTGACTTCGCCGCGCAGGAACTGGTTGATGTGGCCCGCGATCGCGTTGGTTTCCGCATCGGGCGGCAGCGCGTTGGAGGGACTGTCGGGCTCCTGCGTGATGACGATGGCGGCGATGCGGGAAGGATCCACCTCGATGAAGGGCTGGCCGATGCGCTGGTCTGCCGACACCAGGCCGATGGGCTGGCGGGTGGGACGGTCACCGGGGATGTAGATATCGTGCAGACCTTCGATGGCCGTGGGCACGCTCATGTTCAGTTCGACGATGATCTTGTCGGCCTGTTGCACGAACGACGCCGAATTGCCCACCGACATCGTCGGCACTATCGCGCCGGTTTCGGTGATGGCGGCGGCCTCGATGATGGCCACGTTGATGGGCCCCAGGTGACCCGCGCGCAATTGTTCCACCGTTTCGGACAGGTGCTGGTCGATGAAGGCGATTTCGCCTTGATTGATCTTGCGGCGCAGGGTCGTGTCGACCTGGAACGGCAGGCGCCGCGCGAGCGCATTGGCCTGCGCCAGCATCTTATCGGTGTCGTGCCCGAGCGATGCGCCGGTGATCAAGGTGATGGAGAGCGGTTCGCGTTCGGCTCGCGCGGCCAGCGCAGCGGGCACCGACTTACAGTCGCCCGCCCGGGTAAATCCGCTCATTCCGACGGTCATTCCGTCCTGAATCAGTAAGGCGGCCTGTTCGGCTGTGGTGATCCGGGCGTGCAGTTCTGGGTTGCGGATCCGGTCGAAAGGCATGTTGTCTCCAAATTCAAAGGCTTGCGGCTTAGGGCCGGGCGCGGCGAAGGATCTTCAGCGCCCGGGCACCGTCTGACGCGGCGTTTCCCGAGGTTCCAAGGGCCGCGGATGCGGGCGATGGAACGATTTTTCGGCAGTATAGGAACGCGGACGCAAATCTCGTAATGACTTAAAATCATCCAATCCAGTCGTTTTTTTCATCATTTGCATTTTCGTCGCGCATCGCGCGAAGGGGTCAGCTTTCCCATGGACGTGCGCGCTTTGCGGTATTTCGTGGAAACCGTCCGCCATGCCAGCTTCACTCAGGCAGCGAAGGCGCTGTTCGTCACGCAGTCCACGGTGAGCAAGATGATCCGGCAGCTGGAAGAAGAAGCCGGCACGCCGCTCCTGATTCGCGATGGGCATACGGCCCGCCCCACCGATACAGGCCGGGTCATGTACCAGCGCGGCCTGCAGGTGCTGGAGACCATGCGCCAACTATCGGAAGAACTGCGGCAAACCGCGGAACTGGGGCGCGGCGCGCTGGAGGTCGGTATCCCCCCGATGATCAATCTGCTGTTCACGCCGGTGGTCAAGCGGTTTCGTGAATTGCATCCCGGCATTCATCTGACACTGCGCGAAGGGACCGGCCAGGCCGTGGAAGGCCTGGTGGCCAGCGGCGAACTGGAGGTTGGAGCCACCATCCTGCCGGTCGCCCCCGACAGCGGCCTGGTTGCACAAGCGTTTGGCAGCTACCCGATTTGGGTGATTGGCCCGCCCGACGCGCCCTGGTCCGGAAAGACCTCGCTGCCGCTGAGCGCGCTACGCGACGCGCGGCTGCTGATTCCCACCGACGACTTCGCGATCACCCGGCGGTTGCGCCAGGCGTTTGCCGATGCGGGACTGCAGCCCAGCATCGCGGCGCAGAGCGCTCACTGGGATTTCCTGGTGGCGATGGCGTCGGCAGGGCTGGGGGTGGCCCTGCTTCCCGAACCCCTGATGCAGCGGATGAAGACGCGGGGCCTTAGCACCGCCAAGCTGGCGAAGTCCGGCATGCAATGGGAAGTTGGGCATATCTGGCTGCAATCCGGCTATCTATCGTTCGCCGCCCGCGCCTGGCTGGAGGTATGCGATGCCGTGCTGGGCAAGCCTCGGAGCCGGGCGGCGCGCGCCCACCAAGTCACTGAGAGTTGAATCCAAACGTTCGGCTCGTAAACAGGGGTTGCGACGGGCCGTGGCCGCCCGCGGACGAGGCGCAAGCGCCGCAAATCCGGCCCCGTTTTTCTGCCCGCCAGCGGCGATATTCACCGCGCTGGCACGAGCCCTGAAATTTAGGGACGCAACAGCATTTTTGTTGCAACGGGCAGCCGGGCGGCTTGTTATGCTGCCGCCTCGACGCGAGCAACTCGCCCCAAGAACATGATCCCCACCACGTACCCTCTGCTCATGCGCGCCCGCCTCGTTCGCGCGCCCAACCTGGCGGCGCTGCTTGCCGCGCTGCTGCTGGTGTTCAGCTTGCTGCCCGCCTTTGCGGCGCCGCCCGCCACCCCAGCCGATACCGAAGCCGTATTGGCCGCCGCGCGTAAGCAGATCGACGAGATCCGCAAGCAGATCCCCGACCAAACGGACGACGCCGTGCTGCTCAAACAACGCGGCGAGGCGCTGGACATTCAATCGAAGGCGGATGCCGCCACGGAGGCGCTGACGCCGCAGCTGGCCAGCGTGACCGCGCGACTGAGCGAACTGGGCACGCCGCCGGACGGCGCCAAGGAAGCGCCCGATGTGGCGGCACAACGCACGCAGCTTGAGAAAAACAGCCGCGCCCTGGACGCGCAAATCAAGCTGGCGAGGCTGCTGTCGGTAGACGCCGGACAGACCGCCGAGCAGATATCGGCCCAGCGGCGCAAGCAGTTCCAGGCGCGCTTAGGCGAGCGTCGCGATTCCTTCCTGTCCGGCCAATTCTGGACCGAATTCCGCCAGGAATTCCCCCGGGATCTGGAGCGGCTGGAAGCGCTGCGCGATGACCTGTCCACCGCCGTCGGACAGACGCCCAAGTGGGGCTGGCTGCTGCTCGCCGTCGTCGCCGGTCTGGCGATTGCACTGCGCGTCTGGGTTGGCCGTTACCTGCTGCGGTTAACGGCAACGCGCGTGCCGCCTGGCCGGTTGCGCCGTTCTTTCCTGGCCGTGGCCCTCGTCGCGCTATCGGTCGCAACGCCCGGCGTAATCGCCTTGCTGATCCAGGCCGGCCTGGACTGGCGGTCGCAACTTTCGGACCGCACCGCGTCACTTCTGACCAACCTGGTGGCGACCGTGTGTTTTGGCGGGTTCGTTTCAGGGCTGGGCTTCGCGCTCCTGTCGACCAATCGTCCTTCCTGGCGCCTGCCGCCGGTCAGCGACATCGTGGCGAACCGCCTGCGCTGGCTCCCCGGCACGCTGGGCGTGCTGGTGGTCCTGATCTGGCTCGCCGAAAGGTTGCCTGTGCTGCTCGACGCCAGCCTGACGACGACCATTACGCTGACCGGCATCGTGGGCGTGCTGAGCATGGCGATGCTGGCCGCCGTATTGGCGATCAGCCGTCGCCTGCGCCGGCAGGTCATGCAGGACAGCGAAGCGCCGATTCCGCTGTGGGTCTCGCTGATGCTGGCCGCCATCTGGACGGTGCTGATCGTCAGCCTTGCCAGCCTGCTGGCAGGCTACGTGGCGTTTGGCAGCTTCCTGGTCAAGCAGGTGTTGTGGGTGCTGATCGTGCTGGCCTCGGCTTACCTGGCCTCCACGCTGATCGAGGACGGATTCAGCACGCTGCTGGGGACGGCACACCGCGAAGGTGGCGAAGGCGAAGGGCCCAGCATGCGCGATCAGGCCGCCGTGCTGCTGTCGGGCCTTGGCCGAGTGGCGATCGCGCTGCTCGCCATCATTCTGGTGCTGGCGCCCTTCGGCGAGGCGCCGATGGATCTGGTGCAGCGCTTTGACCAGTTGCGTAAAGGTCTGGCCATCGGTGAGGCGCAGATCCGCCCGGGCGCGGTGCTGCAGGCGCTGATCGTGCTGGCGCTGTCGTTGCTGAGCGTCAAGATGCTCAAGCGCTGGCTCTCGAACCGCTACCTGCCCACGACCGAACTGGATCCCGGCATGCAATTGTCTGCCGCGACGCTGTTCGGCTACGGCGGTTTCGTGCTGGCGGTGGCTTTGTCGCTATCCGCCGCCGGGATCGGTCTGGAACGGGTCGCATGGATTGCGAGCGCGCTGTCGGTGGGTATCGGTTTCGGCCTTCAAGCCGTCGTGCAGAATTTCGTGTCGGGTCTGATCCTGCTTGCCGAGCGGCCGGTGAAGGTGGGCGATTGGGTGTCGCTCGGCGGCGTGGAGGGCGACATCCTGCGCATCAACGTTCGCGCCACCGAGATCCAGATGGGCGACCGGTCCACGGTGATCGTGCCCAATTCCGAATTCGTGACGAAGACAGTACGCAACGTGACGCGGTCCAACCCGCTTGGGCTGGTGCAGATCAAGCTGCCCATGCCGCTGTCGACGGATGCCGAAAAGGTGCGCGAGCTGATGCTGCAGGCCTTTGCCGATCACGAGGACGTATTGGAGTCGCCTGCGCCCAACGTATTCCTGGATGGGATCGATGCTGGCCACCTGATCTTCAACGCCAGGGGCTACGTGTCCTCGCCCCGTGCGGCGTACGGTGTGCGCAGCGCGCTGCTGTTCACGGTGCTCAAGCGGCTGGACGAGGCCAAGCTCGAAGTGTCGTCGCCGCCGACGATGCTGATTGCGGCGGCGCCGGAGCCCGCGCAGGCGCCTGCGCCCATCGCGGTAGCCCCGCCCGCTTCACCCTGATTGCCCGCGCGGCCATCCGGCCCCGGCCCCGCCGTCTCAGCCGGGCGAATACAGGTCGGCAAACTGCTGACGCTCCAGGCGGGGATTCCGAAGCGGCGGCGCGGTAAAAGCCGCGCTGCGAGCCGACATCACGGGATAGCCTTGCGACGCCTGCGCCTGGGGCGCGACGGGCACGGGGCCCGCCGTCTGGACGGGCGTTTGCGGCGCGACCTGCGCCACGGCGCCGCTGTCGAACCGGTGATCCGCCGTCGTCAAGGCCGGATTGGTGCAGAGTCCCTGCGCCACCAGCGCCGCCTTGGTGCGGTCGTCGGTCTGGCACAGGATATCGATGGCTGCCGTTTCCAGACGCCGCGAGCGGTCCGCGTCCTTGGTCGACGCCGCCGCCTGCATCGTGCGCTCGAAGTTGCGGCGAAGGCTGCATTTTTGGTCTTCGATCGGAATCGCAACGTTCATCCCGAATCCCACGACGGAACCGCCGCCGCCCGCCGACACCATGCAGCTGTCGGACGAGAACGAGCCGTAGAAGCTCTGGCCGCCGACCGGCGGCGCGCTGCGCAACGTGCTGGTGCCGCTATTGCTGGAATTGAGCGTGATGCCCTGATTGTTGCCCGCGTTGGTCGACCCGGACGATGCCGAGGTCGAGGAACTGGACGTGCTGGTCTGCGCCCCGGCCGACATGGCGGCAAACGACAGGGAAATGGCTAGAACTATGGTCTTCATGATGTCCCCTCGCCCGGACGGCCGAAGCCGTCCGGATAATTCGGTCAGCGATTGAACCCGCCGACATGGCCCACCGCGCCGATGCCGTGTATCGACCCGAAAGCGCCGATGTTCGCTGCATGGAACGTCCCCGTCGCCGACGCGCTCGTTTCCGTCTTGCCGAAGGTGGCGCCGCCGTTCGCGATGCTGTCGCCGACCATGATCGGCGCATTGCCCGACACATGCCCGTAAGACTCGCTATTGGCGTATTGCCGTGTGCTGGTGACGACTTGCGTGCCATCGCGGCTGAACGTGCCGCCGACCTCCGCGATGCCGCCCGTGCTGCCGAACGACGTCTGGCTCGATGAGCCATAGCCGTTTATCTGGGTGGCGACCACCGAACTGCCGGTGGAGATGGATGACGCGGTACCGTTGATGGCGCCGGCGTGGCCGGTCACCGAACCTCCGACCTGGCCCGGGCCAGTGGCGTAAGCCGATGCGGCGAACAATGACAACGCGGCGACTGCTGCGAGCTTTTTCATTTGAGCTCCTCCTGATCCGTCTGCACGGATGCACAGGTGCCGGAGACCGACCGGCGCGGACCGTTACTCCCCCAGGTACTGCGCCCGTCCAGGGCCAGGGCGTGGGACTTTCGTATTGGTACGGAATGATTGCGCCGTCCTAGGCAGGTCGGTATCGGTTAAACGAACGACCGGGTCTTTCTGGCGGATGGACGCGCGAATTACACAAACCTGAAAGAGGAGACGCCGGGCCGATGCGGCCATGCGTATGGATGACGCCAAGCGTGCGCGAAGACTCGCCGTAAGGGCGGCTGTCAGCTCAAAGGATGGGTGTGCGCGCGGGCGGCTCGCGCATGATATCTAGCGCGCAAGAGGGCGAGCTCCCTCTTGCGCCAGGCGCAGCCACCAGCCGGTCTCGCGCCGGGCCAGCATCAGGTCCACGGCCACCATGACCAGCAGGAATCCGCACTCGGCCAGATTCAGATTGGCGACCACCTGATAGGTCGCCAGCAGGGTTATGCCGGTGACGCCGGCAAGATATGCGGGCCAAGCGGGCGGCACCCCGGACGCGATGGCTCGAAGGCGGCGCGACAGGCACAACCACGCCACCAGCGGCAGGCTCAGCATCGACAGGGGGATGTAAATGGCAATGGCCGACAGCAGCACGTCAACCGCGAACTGCGTATGCAGGAACAGGGACATCAATACGATCATGCCGACGCCCACGTACCAGAGCAGACGAAGGGAAATGAGACGAGTCAAGGTAACGGCTCGGTGATTCATCAATCGGACTGGAAGCGGAAATTTCGGCCATACTACTCCCGGCCTTGCCCCCCTCCCCCTTCAATCGGAGACAAAACCATGATTCAGGAGATTGCCAGCATCCACGTCCGCGAAGGACAGGAAGCGCTGTTCGAAGCCGGTGTGACCCAGGCGAAGCCGCTTTTTCTGCGCGCCAAGGGTTGCCATGGCATGGAACTGTACCGCAGCATCGAGCAGCCGCAGCGTTACACGCTGGTGGTGGACTGGGAAACGGTCGAAAACCACATGGTGGATTTCCGCGAGTCGCCCGATTTCCAGGAATGGCGCAAGCTGGTGGGCGGCTTTTTCGTCGAGCCGCCCCAGGTGCACCACGAACAGAAAGTGATCTGAGTGCCCCCGCGCCGGGCGGCAGCACGGCGCGGCACTATTCTTGGGGCGGCTCGTTGTATTTACGCGCACTGCGGCGGAAGGCGTCGGCGGGGTACTTGCGGGCGTTCTTCTCCATCTTGCCGGCGACCGCCTGCGCGATATCGATGCCCAGCTGATCGGCAAGCGCCACCAGGTACATCTGCACATCGGCGATCTCGTCCGCGGCATCCGCAAGGCGGGCGGCAGGCATATTGCGCGACTCGTCCTCGCTTAGCCACTGAAACAGCGAGACCAGCTCGCCCGTTTCACCCGCCAGGGCCATGGCCAGATTCTTGGGCGAATGAAACTGCTGCCATTCGCGTTCGGCCGTGAACTGACGCACGGCAAGCCGGATCTCTTGCAGGTCTGACATGGGAACTCCCACAAAATGACGCCGCGCTAAACCGAGGCCAGGCGAGCGCTGGCCGCCAGCGCCACGGCAACGGTCGTGCGCACGTCGGCCAAGGCCCGGTGGGTGGGCTGCGAAGCGCCCACGTGCCGCGCCAGGATGTCGAGCTTGTGCGACGTCAGCTCGGGCCACGCGCGGCGCGCCAGCGCCAAAGTGCAGTGGGTGGCGTTCGAGAAAGGCATCCCCGTCTGGTCTGCCGCCGCGCTGAGGAAGCGCCGATCGAACGAGGCGTTGTGGAAAAACACCGGCAGGTCCTCGACAAACGCCAGGAACGAAGAAAAGGCCTGCGCGACCGGTATGCCGTCGCGATCGACTTCGGCCTGCGTGATGCCGGTGAGGCGGGAAATGAAGGAGGGCACGCGTGCGCAGGTGCGCACGACCTGCGTGTACTCGTTCACCACGGCGCCGCCCTCGCCGACCCTGACCGCCGCGAATTCCAGGATTTCGCAACTGGCAGTGGACAGGCCGGTCGTTTCAAGGTCGGCCACGATGAAAGGGCCGCCCAACGCGTCAAGGGCTTGCGTGACCGCGGCCTGCGCACGGGCCGCGGGCCGGGAGGGGCGTGCCGGTGATGCGCCGCTCGAAAGCGTGCGCCGATACAAAAAGCTCACGGGCCTACTCCGCGGGGTGCAGCGCGGCGAAGCGGTCCGAGCCGTCGGCAAGCTTGCCAAAGAACAGCTCGGCCGGTCGCACCCACAGACCGCGCGCATGCGGCCAAAGATGTTCGTACACCACCATCGATTCCTCGGTCTCGGAATGGCGGGCAGTGCCCACATAGCGATACAGGCCGCCCTTGTAGTGGCGGTGCGTGGCAAGTGCTAAGGCTTCGGATTCGGTCATGGACATCGGCGGCAAATGGCGTGGCCCGCCGCGGAAACTGCCCGCGCGGGCCACGGAGGATCGGCAATGCCGTGTTTATAGCGCAATTGGGACCCGCTTCGCGCGATCTCAGCCGCGTCACGCGGCGCGCAGACGTGCCGTGGCCTCGACGCGGGCTTCAGTCAGGTCCTCGGTGACGCCGGCAAGCTTGGCCGATTGCGCGAGCGACACTTCAACCACCTGACCCATGATTTCGGTGACGCGGCGCGATGAGGCGACGATGCCCTCCATCGTGCCCCCTGCTGACTGGACTTGCACTGCGCCGCCTTCGACCTGTGCCACCGACGTCGTGATGAGCGCCTTGATTTCCTTGGCGGCGGCGGCGCTGCTCTGCGCCAGGTTGCGGACTTCGGACGCCACGACCGCGAATCCCTTACCGTGTTCGCCCGCGCGCGCCGCTTCGACCGCGGCGTTCAGCGCCAGGATGTTGGTCTGGAATGCGATGCCGTCCATGACCCCGATGATTTCGGAAATTCGGCGCGAGCTGCCGGTGATGGCTTCCATCGTGGCCACCACCTCGCGCATCGTGTCGCCACCGGTTTCCGCGACGCGGCTCGCGTCCTGCGCAAGGCTATTGGCCTGCCGCGCTCTTTCGGCGTTCTCAGTCAGGCCTTGCACGGCGACTTGCAGCGTCTGCGCCGCCGTAAAACGCTTGGTGATGTCGGTGGCAAATTTAACGACCTTGAAGGGCCGGCCCTGCGCGTCGAAGATCGGGTTGTAGCTGGCTTCGATCCACACCTGACGCCCGCCCTTGCCGAGGCGCATGTACTGACCCGTGTCATGTTCGCCGTTGCGCAGCCTGCGCCAGAAATCCTTGTAGGCCGTGCTTCTTGCCTCGTCGGCAGGTACGAACATGCTGTGGTGCCGGCCCAGCACCTCGTCCGCGCGATAGCCCACCGCATTGAGGAACAGGTCGTTGGCGCGCACGATGGTGCCGTCCAGTTCAAACTCGATGATCGCCTGAACCTTGGAGATCGCCGCGAGCTGGCCTTCGGAATCCGCCTGCCGGTGCTGCTGCTCGGTAATGTCCGTGGCGTACTTGATGACCTTCAGCGGCTGTCCGCGCTTGTCAACGATTGGGTTGTAGGACGCCTGCAGCCAGACATCCGATCCGTCTTTGCGAATTCGCCGGTATCTGCCGGAATCATGGGCGCCCTGCCCCAGCCTTTCCCAGAAGGCTGCGTACTGCGCCGACCCGCGCTCTTGCGGCGCGATGAACATGCGATGGTGATGTCCCTGGATCTCGTCGAGCGCATAGCCCATTGTGTCCAGGAAATTCTGGTTGGCCGTCAGTATGTGGCCATTCAGATCAAACTCGATGACCGCCTGCGATTTATGAATCGCGTCGATTTGTCCGAGCAGATCAACTTTGTCGGTGCTGCGGTATCCACGGATGAATCGGCCAAGAGTATGCCAAAGCATGGTGACCTCCAGGGGTGAGTTTGCCGGCGTGCCTGGTACACGTGTATCTAATAGATACTATTGATCCCAGAAAATATCACGACTCATCGCACTTTTTTTGGGATCAGTCCGAAATAAATTCCAACCGTCGTCGTGACGCACACCCGGGTAATCCCGGATTCAAGCCGCATCCAGCTCGCGATATTGACGGAAAATCCCTTCGCCAAATGGCAGACGGCGTCCGCTTGCGAAATAGCCCTGCAATTCGGGCAGCGCCGTCACGCGTTCGTGCAGCGCGAACACATTGGGATAATGCGCGGCCACCGTGGCCATCCGTTTGGGAAAGGCGTACAACAGCCCGTCGACCAGGTGATACAAGGACAGGTCGACATAGGTCCATTTGCCGCCACCCGCCAGCCAGGCATCCGTCCCGTCCAGCAGCCGCTCGAAATATCCCAAAAACTTCGGAATACGCTCTTCGCGAAAGACCCGGGCGCGACGAGCAGCCTCTTCCTTCTGGTCTTCGTAATAATCGCTGGCGGAAATGGGGTGATGGGTGTCGTGCGCTTCGGCCACCATGTCGGCGATCGTGAGTTGCAGCTGATTTACCCACAATCGTCCTTCGAGCGATTCAGGGGCAAGGCCATGTTTCTCGCCAAGGAAAAGCAGGATGTTGGCCGTCTGCCCCAGCGTCATTTTTCCGGCCACCAGATAAGGCGGGGCAAAAGGCGGATGCTTGCGGGCCGATCGCATGTCATCGATCAACGTGCCTTCGTCGGCGCCCGGATCACGCGCCCGCTCCCGATAAGGAATGCCGCCTGCTTCCAGCGCCAGGCGCACGAATTCTCCCCGCCCGGGGATGCCATCCCAATACCAAAGGTCGTAAGTCATACGGTCTCCTTTCAGTTGGCGCAGCCGAATCTGAAGTCTGCAGCCGCGCCCGGCTGTTAGCAAGGCGCATTCCGCAAGCGCGGGACGATGCGCACAAAAAAAGCGCAGGCGGCAAGCCTGCGCGTTTTATGCCGAGGGCAGGTGCTTACCCCTGCGCCGCGTCCTCAAGAATCAATTCCGCGCCGCGTTCGGCCACCATCATCACAGCGGCTTGCGTGTTGCCTGAAACCATCTTCGGCATGACCGACGCATCCACCACGCGCAGGCCAATCAGCCCGTTGACCCGCAAACGCACGTCGGTGACGGCCGCCGCATCCGTCCCCATGCGGCAGGTGCCAATGGGGTGATAGATGGTCTGACCGTTGCGCCGGGCGAAATCCAGCCATTCGTCGTCGGTGTCCACATCCGGCCCCGGGCTGATTTCCGCTTGCACATAGCGCTGCATGGCGGGCCGGCCCACGATGCGCCGGGCCACCTGCATGCCGCCCACCAGGCTATCGCGGTCGACCTGCGCGGACAGGAAGTTGGGCCGGATCGCAGGTCCGGCCATGGGATCGGCCGACTTGATATGAATGGACCCGACCGACTCGGGACGCAACTGGGCCACGCCGATGGTCATGCCAGGGTGGCGATCCAGAATGCGTTCGGCTGCGTTGGCGTAACTGGCGTGCACAAAGAAGAACTGCACGTCCGGCGTGGGCAGGCCGGGACGGCTCTTCACGAAGCCATGCACCAATCCCGTGCCGAGCGTCAGGATGCCTTTGCGGCTCATGTAATAGCGCGCCACCTGCTGCGCCAGCCGCCAGCCGCGCGACATCTCGTTCAAGGTCACCGTGTTCCTGACGCGCCAGTTCATGCGCGTGGCGAAGTGGTCGATGTAGTTTTCGCCCACCGACGGCAGCGCGTGCACGAGGTCGATGCCATGCGTCTTCAACAAGGCCGGGTTGCCCACGCCGGACAATTCGAGCAATTGCGGCGACTGCACCGCACCCATGCAAAGCAACGTTTCGCGGCGCGCCCGCACGGTGTGCTCCTGACCGTTCTTGCGATAGGCCACACCGACGCAGCGCTTTCCTTCGAATACCAGCCTCGTGACATGGGCGCCGCATTCGACGCTGAGATTGCGCCGGCCGGCCGCCGGTTTCAGGTAGCCGTCCACGACGCTCCAGCGCCGGCCACGGTGCTGGAGCACCTGGTAATAGCCCACGCCTTCCTGGTCGCCGCTGTTGTAATCCGGATTGAACGGCTGGCCGTCTTCGCGCGCAGCCTGCAGGAAAGCATCCGACACGGGAAAGCGTTCGGCGACCTCTTCGAGGTGCATCGGCCCGTCCTTGCCGCGGTTCTCGCCCCCCGGCGAGTAGTTCTCGATCTTGCGGTAGATGCGCTCGGCCTCGTCGCGGCCCCAACCTGCCGCGCCGGCCGCCACCCAGCCGTCGTAATCCTGGGGCTGGCCGCGTACGTAGATCATGCCGTTGATGAGCGTCGATCCGCCCAACCCCTTGCCGCGCGGCACGGCGATGACCCGACCGTGGACGTTGTCCTCGGGCTCCGTCGCAAAGCGCCAGTTGTATTGCGGATCGACCAGCAGCTTGGAAAAGCCCGCTGGAATCGGAATCCACATGCTGCGCGCCTCCTGGCCGGCTTCCAGCAGCAGTACGCGATGCCTGCCATCCGCACTGAGGCGGTTGGCCAGGATGCAGCCGGCTGTTCCGCCGCCCGCGATGATGAAATCGTAGTCGCCCATCTTCTTCCACCGGGTTCTGGATATGCGTCGCGCGCGCCTAGCGCGCGGCCGTCACACCCAGCGTTTCCACCATCAATTCGATCTGGCAGGCCAGCATCGGCGCACCGTAATGGACCTTGCAGCCGCGCGCCCGCGCCGCGACGAGCAACGCGGTGTCCTTGGGCTGCATGATGACCTCGCAGACCAGTTGATCCGGCGTCAAGCGGCTGGCGTCCAGCGGCAGCGGATCGCCTTCCTTCATGCCCAACGACGTGCCGTTGACGACCAGGTCATGGCCGGACGGATCGGCATTGCCCACGGATATCTGCGCGTCCGGATGCAGCGACAGGATGCGGGCCTTGAGGTCCTCGGCCTTGGCCGGCGTGCGGTTGGCGATGGTCAGGCGCGACACGCCAGCCTGCACCAGTGCAAAGCCGATCGCGTTGGCCGCGCCGCCCGCGCCGGCCAGATAGACGCTCTTGCCTTCCGGTGCGACACCGCAGCTGCGCAGACCGCGGACAAAACCTTCGCCGTCCAGCATATGGGCCACCAGTCGCCCATCGGCCTCGCGCCGCAGCACGTTGGCCGCGCCGATCTTGCGCGCGACAGGCGTGGCTTCGTCGGCCAATTCCAGGACGGCCGTCTTGTGCGGCACCGTGACGATCACGCCCCCCAGATTCTCCAGACGACGCAGGCCCTCAACCACGGCAGCAAGGTTGTCCGGCCGCGCGTGAAACGGCACGCAGACCCCGTCATAGCCGATCTTGGCGAAATGCTCGTTCATGCGCTGCGGCGTCTTCACATGGTGAATGGGATCGGCCAGGATGCCGAACAGGCGCGTGTTGCCGCTGATTTCCTTCATGGGTGTCTCCGGATCAAAGCTTGATGAATTCCCGCGCGACGCCGGCAATGCCTTCGGCGTCGAGCTTGTAATGGGCGTACAGGGTGGTGGGCGGCGCAATGAGGCTGTATTCGTCATAAATGCCATGACGGCGCAGCCGGGTACCGGTGCCTGCGTCGGCCAGCACCTCCGCGACCGCCGATCCGAGGCCGCCCAGCACATTGTGCTCTTCGACCGTCATCATCAGCCGGGATTGGCCCGCAGCCTTCAGGATGGCGTCGCGGTCGAGCGGCTTGATCGTGGGCATGTCGATCACGCCTACCGACAGGCCCTCTTCACGCAACTGCCGGGCGGCGGCCAACGCGCCGTGCAGCGTGATGCCGCACGCGATCAACGTCAGGTCGCTACCAACATCGTGGACAATCGCTCGGCCAAACTCGAACGGCGTGCCGTCTTCATAGACCTGCGGATCGCGTCCGCGTCCGATACGGAAGTAGATGGGCTCGGGCCAGTCCGCGGACGCCTTGATGGCGGACGCAAGTTGCGGCCCGTCGGCAGGCGACACCACCGTCAGTCCCGCGAGCGCGCGCATGGTGGAGATGTCTTCGGTGGCGTGGTGGGAGGTTCCATAGAAGCCCAGGCTGATCCCGGTGTGATGGCCTATCAGGCGCACCGGCAGCCGGGTGTAGGCGACATCCATCCGGATCTGCTCGCAGCACAACAGGCCGAGGAACGAGGCAAAGGTGGCGACAAACGGCATCATGCCGGTCGTCGCAAGCCCGGCCGCAGCCGACACCATGTTCTGCTCGGAGATGCCGAACTGCACATAGCGATCGGGGTAGGCCTGGGCGAAACGGTTCAAGCCGTTCGAGTACTGCAGATCGGCCGACCCGGCCACGACCGGATGCCCCGCCTTCGCCAGATCGATCAGCGCGTCAGAGAGATAAGACAGCCCAGGGTTCACCGCATTGAGGGCTCGGTACTGCCAGGAATCGGGAGAGAGGACTTGTGCCTGTGCCATTCAGATCTCGCGGGAGAGGATTTCTTCGACAGCGCTTTGCGCGTCTTGAGGAGCCAGGTAGCCCAGGTGCCAGCCCGGTTCGGTTTCCATGTAGGACACGCCCTTGCCCTTGACGGTGCGGGCGATCACGCAGGCCGGCCGGGCACGCGAGTCGTCGTCCCGCAGACGGCGCAGCAACCCCGTCAGTTCGGCAAGATTGTGGCCGTCGACCTCGTGCACTTCCCAGCCGAATGCCTGCCATTTCTCCTTCAGCGATTCCACGCCCATGACGTCGTCGACCTTGCCGTCGAGCTGGTAGCCGTTGCGATCGACGATGGCGATCAGGCGGGACAAGCGATTGTGCGCCGCGAAGAGCGCTGCTTCCCAGACCTGCCCTTCCTGCATTTCGCCATCGCCCAGCATCACGAACACGTTGAAGTCGCGTCCGTTCATGCGCCCGCCCACCGCCATGCCCACGCCGTTGGACAGGGCGTGGCCGATGGAACCGGAGCTGAAGTCCACGCCGGGCACCTTGCTCATGTCGGGATGATCACCCAGGGGACTGCCCAGCCGCGTGTAGCCATCGAGCAGTTCACGGTCGATGAAGCCAAGATCGGCCAGCACCGGGAACAAGCCCACCGCGGCGTGGCCCTTGCCCATGAGGAAACGATCGCGATCCGGCCATTGCGGCTCGCCATGCCGCAGGCGCATCACATCGTAGTAAAGCGCCGCAAATATCTCGGCGCACGAGAACACGGAGCTGTAATGACCGACCTTGGCAATTTCAATGAGGCGGATCGTCTCAAGCCTGATATGGCGGGCCTTTTCCCGCAGCATCGCGATTTCCCCCGCGGTAGGGGTCCCCTGCTCCTTGCGCATCGCGCCTCCTCGTGTTGTATGGATATATGATATATAATATACCCATTGCGCTCGAATTGGCTACGCCGGGCTAGAATCGCTCCTGGGTTCGTCCCGCATCCCCTATACCGCAAGCCAGAAACGCCATGCCCAGCCTCAAACCGGTCAAAAAAGAGAACCTTTCCGTCAGGGTCTACAACGAAATCCGCAATGCCCTGATCAATGGGCAGTACGAACCTGGCGAGCGCCTGATCATTGGCGAACTGGCGCAGGAAATGGGCGTGTCCATCACGCCGGTTCGCGAAGCCATCTTCCGGCTCATCAGCGAGCAAGGCCTGGAGATGCAGGCGGCCACCGCGGTGTATGTTCCGTACGTCAACTCGGAAAAGCTGCGCGAGATCCAGCAGATCCGCTTTCACCTGGAAGGCATGGGCGCCGCCGAAGCCGCGCAGCACATCACGCGCAAGCAGCTCGACAACCTGATCGCGCTGCAGCGCGATTTCATCTCGTGCACCTCCACCGATCCCAAACGCGCCAGCTACCTGAACCGCAAGTTCCACTTCGCCATCCTGGAAGCCAGCAACAAGCCCATCCTGCGCAACACGGTTGAGTCGTTCTGGGTCATCACCGGCCCCATCCTCAAGGTGTTTCACGTCAAGACGGCGGGGCTGGATTACTCGCAGAACGAACATCGCCACGAGGCCGTGATCGAGGCCCTGGAGGCGCGCGATTCGGAAGCGGCGCGGGAAGCCATTCAGGCTGACCTGGTCTGGGGTGGAAAGATCATGATCGACTGGCTGGTCGAGCGGGAAAAAGAACTCGACTACCGCCCCCCCGGGGCCCGCAAATAGGAAGACGCCATGCTGAAGATTTTTGGAGCGCCCAGCCGCTACATCCAGGGATCGGGCGCCCTGGAAACGTTGGGACAATATGCGGCGCTGTTCGGAAGACGCGCCGCGCTCGTCATCGACAGCTATGTCCACGGCGTGCTGGGTCCAAGAATCGAGGCGTTGTGCGCCGGGCACGGCGTGACGCTTGTGCCGCTGATCGTGGAAGGCGATCTGACGCCCGAGGTCATTGACGGCTTGCGCGCGCAGGCCGCGCCCGCGGGCATCGACATGGTCATCGCGGTGGGGGGCGGCAAGTCGCTGGATGCGGGCAAGGCCGTTGCGAAGTCGTCCCACTGTCACCTGATCACCGTTCCCACGGTGGCGTCCAACGACGCGCCCACCAGCAAGAACTACGTGCTTTACGACGCGCATCACAATCTCCTTGCCGTCGAGCACATGCTGTTCAATCCCACCATCGTGCTGGTCGACACCGCGATCATCGCGACCGCGCCGGTGCATTTCTTTCGCGCCGGACTGGGCGATGCGATTTCCAAGAAGTTCGAAGCCGAGCAATGCCAGCGCAATGGCGGCAAGAACATGTATGACGCCGCGCCGCTGCTCACGGCCCAGCTCATCGCGGACGGCTGCCTGCGCACGCTGCTGGCAGACGGCGCTGACGCCGTTGCCGCGGCGGGAACCGGCCAGCCCACGCCCGCCTTCGAGCGCGTGGTGGAAGCGATGATCCTCATGAGCGGTCTCGGTTTCGAAAGCGGCGGCCTGTCCATTGCCCACGCCCTGACGCGCGGGTTGCCAAAGATCAACGGCATCGCGACGGCGCTGCATGGCCTGCAGGTCGCGGTGGGCCTGCTGGTGCAGCTGGACCTGGAAAACCGCGGCGATGGCATGTTGGCCGATCTGCAACAGTGGTACGCCCAGGTCGGCCTGCCGACCACGCTGCGCGAACTCGGCGCGCCGGACCAGCCGACCGACGCGGAATTGACGTTGGCCGCGGACCTCAGCCTGAAGGCCCGGCATGCCGCCAACTTCGATCGCACGCTGGATGTGAGCACGCTGGCTGAGGCCTTGCGGCGCCACGCCTGATCCGCCTTAACGCAAAAATGCGGGGCGGCGCTGACCGCCGACCCACCCCGCTTGCCCGGTCAGAACGCGACGTTGTCCTTTCCTTTCAATCCCAGCTTGGCCCGCGCCTCGTCCGGCGTCGCGACCTCGAGGTTCAAGGCTTCGAGGATGCCGCGGATGCGTTCGACCTGAACGCGGTTGGATTCGGCCAGCTGACCCGGCCCGATCCACAGCGAATCCTCCAGCCCCACCCGCACGTTCGAGCCCATGGCCGCGCCGATGGTCGCCAGCGGCATCTGGTTTCGTCCGGCGCCCAGGATCGACCACTCGTAGTCGTTGCCAAACAGGCGGTCCGCCGTGCGCTTCATGTGCATGAGGTCTTCCGGATGCGGACCGATGCCGCCCAGGATGCCGAACACGGACTGAATGAAGGGTGGCGACTTGACCAGACCACGGTCCACGAAATGGGCCAGGTTGTAGAGATGGCTGATGTCATAGCACTCGAATTCGAACCGCGTGCCGTTGGCATTGCCCAGCGTCAGGATGGATTCGATGTCCTGGTACGTGTTGCGAAAGATCAGCGAACGGCTGTTTTCCAGATGCTCGCGCTCCCAGTCGTGCTTGAACTCCGAGAAGCGGTCCAGCATGGGGAAAAGGCCGAAGTTCATGGAACCCATGTTCAACGACGCCAGCTCCGGCTGGAACGTGGTGGCGGGCCGCATGCGCTCTTCCACCGTCATGTGCGGGCTGCCGCCCGTGGTGATGTTGATGATGGCGTCGGTCTCGCGCTTGATGCGTTCCAGGAAGGGCTTGAACAGCGCCGGATCCTGCGAAGGCTTGCCGGTCTGGGGATCGCGCGCATGCAGGTGCAGCACTGCAGCGCCGGCCTTGGCGGCGCCAATGGCGGCCTCGGCGATCTCGTCGGCCGTGACCGGCAGATGCGGCGACATGCTGGGCGTGTGGATGGCGCCCGTCACGGCGCAGGTGATGACGACTTTCGATTTGGGCTTAGCCATTGTTGTCTCCGTTGCATTGTTTGTGACGCATGAGGCGCATCAGCTTTTCGTCACGCCAGAAGCGGCGTGCGGCAAGATCCTCTTCGGGCAGCAAGGCACGCCGCTCGTCGGACAGTGAGTCGACCAGTTCGCCCTCCCAGGCCACGCAATCGCCTTGTGTGGCGCCGATGGATTGGTACAGGCCGCCGTAACGCCGGCAGTAATCCGCGATGCCGCCCGGCGCATTCAGATCGATGGTTTCAAAGGGGCCCATGAAGGACCAGCGCAGGCCAAGTCCGTCCTTGACCGTGGTGTCGATATCTTCCGCGCTGGCGATGCCCTGACTTGCAAGACGGAAGGCCTCTTGCAGCAACGCGCCTTGCAGGCGGTTCAGAATGAAGCCTTCGATTTCGCGCCGCACAAGCACGGGCTTCTGGCCGATGCCCGTCATGATTTCGCGCGCGCCCGCCAACGCTTCAGGACTGGTCCAGGGCGCCGGACACAGTTCGACCACAGGGATCAGGTAAGGTGGATTGACGGGATGAGCGACGAGGCACCGGCGCCTGCCGGCAAGATGCTCGGTGAACTGGCTTGCCGGGATACTGGACGTGGAACTGCCGATGATGGCGTGCGGTTCGGCCAACGCATCCAGTTCGGAAAAGAGCGCACGCTTGATCTCCACTTTTTCCGGTGAGTTTTCCTGGACGTAGCTGGCGCCGGCCAGGGCTTCCTGCAGGCTGGAAGATACCTGCACGCGATCGACGATGGCATCGGCGTCGTCCAGCAAGCCCTGCGCTTGCAGCACGCGCAACTGCTGCAGGATCAGGGTACGCGCCTCGGCGAGCATGGCGGCATTGACGTCGTGAAGCCGCACTTCCCAGCCCATGCGCGCAAAGACAATGGCCCACCCCTGCCCGATCAATCCCGTTCCAATGATAGCGGCTCGCCGCACGGCGTTTTCCGTGTCCATCAGTAGAGCTTCTGCGTGAAGCCGTCCACCACGATGGCCTGCCCGGTGACGCTGCGGGCGGCCTCGCTGGCGTTGAACAGGACCATGTTGGCGATGTCGCGCGCGGTGACCATGCGGCCAAGCACGGCCTGGTTTTCGTACTGTGCCGCGATCTCTTGAACCGGCCGGCCCAGGGTGTCGGCCTTGGCGGCGATCACCGCGCGAATGCGGGGGCCTTCAACCGCGCCGGGCAAAATGGCGTTGACGCGGATGTTATGGGGACCCAGCTCGATGGCGAGCGACTTGGTGAAACCGATCACCGCCCACTTGGATGCCGAATACACCGACCGGCCGGCGAACCCGAGATGCCCCGCCGCCGACGACAGATTGATCATCACGCCAGCCTTCGATTCCTTGAGCAGCGCAATGGCCTGGCGCGCGCACAGGAACTGGCCCGTGATGTTGACGGCGAGGGTGCGGTCCCAGTCCGCCTTGGAAAGCGTTTCCACAAAGCCCGTGGGACCGGCGACGCCGGCGTTGTTGATCAGGATGTCCAGGCCGCCCAGCGTCTGGCGGACCGCCGCAAAGAGCTGCTCGACGCTGGCCTCGTCAGACACATCGGCATGCGCCACGTGCACGCCGGGCAATTCGGTGGGCAAGGCTGCCAGCCGCGCGTCATTGACGTCGCACACGAACACGGTGGCGCCGGCATGATGAAAGACCTTGGCCATTTCCAGACCCAGTCCATCGGCGCCGGCCGTGATAAGCACTTTCTTGCCGTTGAAATCGACTTCCTCGAACATGCTCCTGTCTCCTCGGATCGTTCTTATGAGCGCGAATCATCATATACGATATATGATAAAACCGGCTATGCTGTGATCCGCCCAGCGGCCCTCACCTCGTGCAAAAGGCGTGGTCCGCCAGGCGGAATCAAGTGGGTTTTTTTCTTGTATATCGGCCGCTTAGGCTTTATTCATGCGGTTTCAGGGAATTCCCTGATTCGGCATGCAGCGACCGCCACTAGAATCCAAGGCGAGGGTTTCACGCCCCGCCGGCACATATATCATATATATCAAAAGACGGACGGACCTCAGGATCCAGTCCGCATCCCATACCGACAAAGGAGCGTAGACAGTGTTCAAGTTCAACAAAATTGTTTTGGCGCTGGGTGTGTGCGGCGCGCTGGCAAGCGGCCCCGCAGCGGCCGACATGAAGGTAGGCGCCCTGTTCCCGTTCAGCGGCGCGCTTGCGCTGCTTGGACAGGAAAGCTATCGCGGACTGGAACTGGCCGTGAACGAGATCAACGCCGCGGGGGGAGTGAACGGCGAAAAGATCGAAATCATCAAGGCCGACGCCGTGGATCCCACGCAGGCCGTGTCGGAAACCAAGCGTCTGATCTCAGCCAACGTGGTCGGCGTCTTCGGCAGCTACGCGTCGGGCATTTCGTACGCCGCTTCGCCCGTGACCGAGCTGGCCGGCGTGCCTTACTTCGAGTTGGGCGCCACCGCGCACAAGATCACCACGCGCGGCTACAAGTACCTGTTCCGCAGCAATCCCAACACCGCGCTGTACGGCGTGTCGGTCGTGAACGCGCTGCACGAGACCATCGCGCCGGGCATGGGCCTGAACCCCAAGGACATCAAGATCGGCATCATCCACGAAGACGGCCCGTATGGGACCGACGTGGCGGCCACCGAAAAGAAGCGCGCGCAGGAACTTGGCTACAACGTCGTGGAGGTTCTGCCCTACTCGGCCAAGACCGTTGACCTGTCTTCGCTGATCTTGCGCCTTAAAGGCGCCAAGGCCGACGTGGTGCTGCAGACGGCCTACCAGAATGACGCCATCCTGTTCTTCAGCCAGGCACGCGCGGCGGGTTTCAAGCCCAAGGTCGTGATCGGCGCGGGCGGCGGCTATTCGCTTGCCGACACCGCCAAGGCCGTGGGCGCCGACATGAACGGCGTGTTCGACCTGGACTTCCCGCAAGCGTCCATCAATCCGGCCGGCGCGCCGGGGCTGGACAAGTTCCTGAAGGCCTACAAGGACACGTACAAGAGCGATCCGCAATCCGGCCACAGCCTGACCAACTACGTCGGCGCCAAGGCCTTCTTTGAAGCGATCGGCAACGCCAAGTCCACGGACAAGGACAAGATCCGCGCCGCGGTGCTGGCCTACAAGAAGCCCGCGGGCCAGACGGCCAATGGCTGGGGCTTCGACTTCGGCGAAGACGGACAGAACAACGCGTCCACCTTCTACGTGATGCAGTGGCAGGACGGCAAGCTCGTCACCATCGGTCCTGACAACCTCGCTCTCGGCAAGCCCATCTTCAAGAAATAAAGCGCGATGCCAGCGGCCGGACGCCGGGGGCTTGCAGCCCCGGTGCGCGTCCGGCATTACCCGGGGTTCGAGCGCCCCGTCCCTGGACGCTGCGGGACGGAGACGGGGCGCCTCCCGCACTTAGAGGTTGCACAATGGAATTATTCATTCAACTGGTCATCAATGGCCTGTTGCTGGGCGGCGCATACACGATCATCAGCCTGGGGCTGACACTCATCTTCGGCGTCGTGCGCGTCGTGAACTTCGCGCACGGCGAGTTCCTGATGATCGGCATGTACATGGTCTATCTGATCGCGGCGCAGTTCGGCATCCACCCCTACGCCGGCCTGATTCCTGTCGCCGTGATCCTGTTCGCGCTGGGCGCGCTGACGCAGAAGGGCATCATCCAGCCGTTGCTGCACGCCGACCAGCACATCCAGATCTTCGCCACGGTGGGGGTATCCACCATCCTGCTGAACCTGGCGCTCGTGATTTTCGGGGCCAACGTGTACCGCGCGCCGGTGGAGCTGGGCACCAACGCGATCGACGTCGGGCCGTTCTCGATGGTCACCGGCCAACTCGTCACCTTCGTCATCGGCCTGACCCTGGCCGTGCTGCTGCACCTGTTCATGCACCGCACCTATCTTGGCCGCGCGCTGCGCGCCGTGGCGCAGCATCGCTATGCCGCCACGCTGATGGGCGTGAACGTCAACAACGTGTACGCCATCGCCTTTGGCCTGGGCACCGCATTCGTGGGCATCGCCGCGGGTCTGCTCGCGCCGCAGTATCCGGTGTTCCCGACGGTGGGCACGTACTTCGTGCTGACCGCGTTCGTCATCGTGGTGCTGGGCGGCCTGGGCAGCCTGTACGGCGCGGTCGCCGGCTCCATGATCATCGGCATCGTCGACACGCTGGCGGGCTTCTACATCGCGCCCGACCTGAAGGAAGTCGTCTATTTCGGGATCTTCCTCTTGATCCTTGTCCTGAAGCCGAACGGTCTGTTCGGCATCGGCACAGAGTGACCAGAACAACAAGGAGCAAGACGTGTTTCCCGACTTTCGACATCCCAAAGCCTACGTCAGCCTCATTCTGCTGATCACGATGTTCCTCGTGCCCGTCGTCATGGGCACGCCCTTCTGGACCAACCTCTTTGTCCTGCTGTTCGTGTTTTCCGCGTTGTCGGTCGCCTGGAACATCGTGGGCGGCTATGCCGGCCAGTTGTCCCTTGGCCACGCGGTGTTTTATGGCATCGGCGGCTACACGGCCACCCTGCTGACGCAGAACTTCGGCATATCGCCGTGGATCGGCATGTTTGCGGGCGCGGCCATTTCCGCCGCCGTCGCCATCCTGATCAGCTATCCCACGCTGCGCCTGCGGGGTCCCTTCTTTGCGCTGGCGACCATCGCCATCCTGGAAGTGGTGCGCCTCCTGGTCATCCACGAGGAAAGCTGGACGGGCGGTTCCAGCGGCATCAGCCTGCCCTTGAACATCGGCTGGGCCTGGATCGTGTTCCGCGAGAAGATCAACTACGTCATCATCGCGTTCGGCCTGTTCGTGCTGGTGACCTGGGTCTCGTGGTACATCCGCAAGTCGCGCATCGGGCACTACCTGATCGCAATCCGCGAACGCGAGGATGCGGCGCTTGCGGTGGGCATCCACACCGTGCGCGTGAAGATCATCGCCGCCGTCGTGTCGGCCGTGCTGACCAGCATCATCGGCACTTTCCACATCACCTATCTGACCTTCGTCGACCCCAGCTCCGCGTTCTCGCTTGAGCTGTCCATCCAGGTGGCGATGTTTGCGCTGATCGGCGGACTGGGCACCGTGTCCGGCCCCATCGCGGGCACCTTCCTGGTGCTGCCCATCGCGGAACTGGCGCGCGGCTGGCTCAGCAGCGTGGGCAACGGCATGCACGGGTTGATCTACGGCCTGATCCTGGTGGCGGTGGTGCTGACGATTCCGCGCGGTCTGGCCGGCGCGTTCGGGCCCTTCATCGAGCGCATGCTGGCGCGCCTGCCGTACCTGGGCACGCCCCCGGCCAAGCGCAAGCTCGCCGACGAGATCCGCATCCGCAACGCCACGCGCAGCGAGCAGCCTGTGCTGAAGGCGGAGGGCCTGTTCAAGAGCTTTGGCGGCCTGCGCGCCACGAACGACGTGTCGCTGACGCTCAACCAGCACGAGATCCTGGGCATGATCGGTCCCAACGGCGCCGGCAAGACCACGGTGTTCAACCTGCTGTCGGGCTTTCTGTCGCCGGACAAGGGCAACATCACGATGCGCGACGAGCAAGGCAACTGGGTCAGCTGCAAGACGCCCGACGCCTTTGCGCACAAGGGTTTGGGCCGCACGTTCCAGATCGCCAAACCGTTCACGGGATTGACGGTGCTGGAGAACATCATGCTGGGCGCCTTCATTCACACGTCCGACCGCGACGAAGCCGAACAGATCGCGCTGAAGGTGGCCGAGCAGACCGACCTGGTGAAGTACTTGAACACCGAGGCGCGCAGCCTCACGGTGGGCGGCATGAAGCGGCTGGAGGTGGCGCGGGCGCTGGCGATCAAGCCGCGCATCCTGCTGCTGGATGAAGTGATGGCGGGCCTGAATCCCACGGACATCGAGAAATCGATCCAGATGATCCGGCGCATCCGCGATTCTGGCGTCTCGGTGCTGCTGATCGAACACATGATGCAGGCGACGATGGCGCTGTCCGACCGCATCATCGTCCTGAACGAAGGCGGCGTGCTGGTAAGCGGCGCCCCGAAGGACGTGGTCGAGAATCCGGCCGTCATCGAAGCCTATCTGGGCAAGGAGTATCAGGATGCTTAAGGTGTCGAATCTGACGTCGGGCTATGGCAAGAGCCAGGTGCTCAACGGCCTGAATTTCGAGGTGCACGCGGGCGAGATCGTCACGCTGATTGGCGCCAATGGCGCGGGCAAGACCACCACGCTCAAAACGCTGTGCGGGGTGATCGCCGCCACGCAGGGCAAGGTGGAATTCGAAGGCCAGGATCTGACCAATCTCCAGCCCTACGACATCGTGGATGCCGGGATCACGATGATTCCTGAAGGGCGCCAGCTCTTTCCGCACTTCACGGTGCGCGACAACCTGCTGATGGGCTCGTATAAGCGGGCGGCCCGCCCGATCGTCGAGCGCAAGCTCGAGGAAGTGCTGCGCATCTTCCCGCGCGTTAAGGAACGGCTTAGCCAGTACGCCGGATCGCTGTCGGGCGGCGAACAACAGATGGTCGCCATCGCGCGCGGCATGATGGCCGATCCGAAGCTGCTGGTGTTCGACGAGCCTTCGCTGGGCCTGTCGCCGCTGCTGGTGCAACAGATGTTCGACATCATCCGCGACGTCACCTCGCATGGCGTCACGGTGCTGCTGGTGGAGCAGAACGTGTTTCGCACGCTGCGCCTGGCCGATCGCGGCTACGTGCTTGAGAACGGCGCGATCGTGCGCACGGGCACCGGCGCTGAGCTGCTCAGCGATCCCCACGTCAAGAAGGCCTACCTGGGCCACTGAAATCCAAGGACCATCGTCTCATGTCACAACGCTGCACATTCATCGACCATGGCAAGGGCGGCGCGCCCGATTGCATGCGCGTCGCCGAACGCGACATGCAAGCGCCCACGGGTCGCCAGGTGCTGATCGAAGTCGCCTACGCGGGCGTGAACCGCCCCGACGTGTTGCAACGCTCCGGCTCCTATCCCCCGCCCCCGGGCGCTTCTCCGTATCTTGGCCTGGAAGTGTCCGGCACCATCGTCGCGACCGGGCCCGAGGCGCGTGACTGGAAGGTGGGCGACCAGGTCTGCGCACTGACGCCGGGCGGCGGCTATGCGCAGTTCTGCCTGGCCGACGAGCGGCACTGCCTGCCTGTGCCGCGCGGCATGGACCTGCTGACGGCCGCGGCCATTCCGGAGAACTATTTCACCGTCTGGACCAACGTGTTCGACCGAGCGCGCCTGGCGCAGGGCGAGAAATTCCTGGTGCACGGCGGCTCCAGCGGCATCGGCCTGACCGCCATCCAGCTCGCACGTGCGTTTGGCGCCGAAGTCTGGACCACCGTGGGCAACGCGCAAAAGGCGCAGGCGTGCATCAAGGCCGGGGCGCATCATGCCGTGCTGTATCGCGAGGCGGACTTCGAGTCCGCCGTGCGCGAGGGCACCGGCAACGCCGGCGTCGATGTGATCCTGGACATGGTGGGCGGCGCCTACATCAACAAGAATTTGCGGCTACTGGCGCTGAACGGCCGGCTGGTGCAGATCGCCTTCCTGGAAGGCAGCAAGGCCGAGATCGACGCCCTGCCCATCATGACAAAGCGCCTGCAGTTCACGGGATCCACGCTGCGCCCGCGCTCGGACGAGGACAAGGCCGACATCGCGCAGTCGCTGATACAGAAGGTGCTGCCGCTCATGGAGGCCGGACAGTGCCTGCCGCTGATCCACGAAGTCTTCCCGCTGGCCGAGGCCGCGCGCGCGCACGAACAGATGGAAAGCAGCAAGCACATCGGCAAGATCATGCTGCAGGTGAAGTCATGAGCGCACGCTTTGCGGACCAGACCGTCATCGTTACGGGCGCCGTGGGAGGCATCGGCTCGGCCATCGTCGAGGCGTTCCTGGCCGAGGGCGGGCGTGTCGGTCTTGTCGACTTCAACGCGCAGGCAGGCCAGGCTTACGAGAAAGAACTCAAGACGCGCGGCCACGACGTGTGCTTCGTGCCGGCCGACGTCGCGCATTTCGATCAGTGCCAGGCGGCCTACGATCGCATCACGCGCGATCTGGGCCCCGCGACCATCCTGGTCAACAACGTCGGCATCTCGCCCAAAACCAACGGCCGCGCGCTGAAGGTCTGGGAAATGCCGCCGGCAGAGTGGAACAACGTCGTCTCGGTGAACCTGAACAGCGTGTTCTACATGACGCATCTGGCCGCGCCGCACATGGTGCAGGCGCGGCAGGGGCGCGTCATCAACATGTCGTCGGTGGCGGGCAAGGCGTATTGCGATATCGTGGCGGCGCATTATGCGGCCACCAAGGCCGGTCTGATCGGGCTGACGCGCCACTGGGCGGCCGAGCTTGGCGAGCACCAGGTGACGGTGAATGCGCTGGCGCCGGGCCGCATCAGCACGCCCTTGCTGAAAAGCGTGCCGCAGGAAATCAACGACGCGGTGGCGTCCGTGACCGCGCTGCGGCGGCTGGGCACGCCCGAGGAAGTGGCGGACGCGTGCCTGTTCTTCGCGTCCGATCAGGCCCGCTTTGTGACCGGCCAGGTGCTGGACGTGGCCGGCGGCTGGCTCATGACCTAGCAAAAGGCCCGTTCGAATCGAACGGACCTTTTAGCGGGGCGCACCGGGTCAGGCCTGCACGCCCAACCGGTAGACCACGGTGTCCAGGCGGCTTACGCCCGCCGACTGGAACTTGGGTTCCTTGTCGAGGATGTCGCGGCGGTCGATGATGACCGCGGGCGAAACGCCAGCAAAGATGGCCTGCACCTCGCTGTCCACCACGGAAAACGGGGGACCGGCCATCTCTTCTTGGGGATAGTCCAGCGTGATGAGCAGGCCCCGGTAAGACGGCGACAGCTGACCGTAGACGTGCCGCACGTAGTCGGCACGCATGGCGTCCGGCAGCGCAACGAGCGCCGCGCGGTCATAGACGCCCACGCAATGCGACAGCACCTGGGCATCCAGCTTGAAAATGTCGCCGCAGACGATCTCGATGTTGCCGGCCACGTAATGGGTCCCGTAAACCGAATCGTGAATCACTGGCCGCAGCTCGTTCTCGGCAAAGAATTGCTCGACGGCAAGCTTGGACAATTCCGCGCCCAGCACCTGATGGCCTTGGGCGGCCAGCCACACCATGTCCAGCGACTTGCCGCAAAGCGGCACGAGCACCTTGCCGCCCTTGGGCACGTCCAGCGACGGCCAGTATTTCTGCAATAACGGCGTGACCCGCGTCTGATGAAAATGCGTGCGCCCTTCGCGCCACCGTTCCAGCCAGAATTCCGCGTCCATGACTTGTCTGCTCCTCCAAAGGATCCGTGTCGCACACGTTGCGCGCAGGACGATCGCTGGATTGTATTCCCGGGCCGGCACCAGCGCGCTTTTCCCGCGCGCCGCGCTTTTCGGTATCTTATGTCCCCTCGCGTTCACTTCTCCGAGCCCCATGCAACGCCGCACCCTGCTCCTGACCTTGGCCAGCCTGATCGCCGCACCGTTGCGCGCCCTGGCATCGCCCAGCCGAGATGCCATCATCCGCGGCGTGTTTTCGGCGCCGGCAGACGGTTTGCCCTACACCGCGCAGCATGCCGCGCTGATGCGCCTGTTGCGCGTGCAGTGGATGCCGGTCGAGTCCGGGGCGCCCGCCATCGATTTCGAGCAGCCCCTGCTGGGCGGAGACGATACGCTGGCCATCGTCCGCCGCACGCTCGATACCGCCGACGATGCCCTGGCGGTGCGCAGGATGGCCGAAGTCTGCCGGCTGGTGCCGCGCTATGTGCGCGCGATCGGCAACCTGTCGCCGGGCCGTTATGACGTGCCGGCCGAAATGCGGGAGGCCTTCGACTTTCCGGAAAGCGGCGTGGGCGCGGACGGCACGTTTGCGCTGCGCGATGCGCACCTGATGCTGCTGCGCGCCGCCGACTGGCGCGAGGCCGAGGGGCCGGCGTTACAGGCCGTGCTGCGCGAAGGCGATCGCTTCTGGCCCATGCCCTACATCGATGGCAAGCGGCCGTACGGCGGCGCGAGCTTCTATCAGATCGACATGGCGCGGTTGCTCAAAGAGCCTTATCCGCTGGATGCCAGGGGCCATGCGGTCACCGAACCCGCCAAGGACGCCCGCCTGGCACGGCTGCATGCCGAAACGCTTGCCGCGCTGCAGGTGTTCCTGCGCCATTCCACTGCCGCCAAGCCGAAGCGGCAGCGTTAGGCGCCCTTTGCGCGGTGCATGAAGCTGCGGATGTCGTCCAGGATCGGCACCGCGGCCAGCAGCATCAGCAACAGCGCCAGCGGCCAAGTTGATCCAAAACCGAAGTTGTAGAACGAATACGCGCCGGTCACGCCGCCCACGAAGAACAGGGTCACCATCAGGCTCAGGACGATGAGCTTGCCGCGGTCGGCCAGCACCCGCGGCATCGTCTGCGGATCGCCTTTGGCGACGTTCCAGTAAAACAGCTTGCCAAGCTCGATGCCGATATCGGTCACCATGCCCGTGACATGCGTCGTGCGGATCTCGGACCGCGACACCTTGGTGATCATCGCGTTTTGCAGACCCATGATGTAGCACAGCAGCATCACCGTGCCGGGCACGTAGAACCAGCGCAGCGTTTCGAGATTGGCGCCCAACAGGCCGAAGACGAGCAGCAGCACGGCTTCGAGCAGCAGCGGCAACGCATATTCGCTGGCCAGCCGGGACCTGCGGCCAAAGTTGATCAGGAAGGCCGAGCTGGCGGCCCCGGCCATGAACGACAAGAGCGCCGCCAGGCCTTGCAGCACCACGATCACCCCGCCGAGCGCCATGTGGTCGGCCATCATGGACACGATGCCGGACATGTGCGAGGTGTATTGCTGGACCGCCAGGAAACCGCCCGCGTTGACGGCGCCGGCGGTAAAGGTCAGCAGATAGGCGAGATGGCGGTTGGCTTGCGGGCTTCGGCTGACGGCGGTCAGCCGGCGCAGATACGGGATGGTCACGCCAGTCCTTTCAACAGAAGAGCGTATTCACTGCGATTCGGAAACCATTCTAGACGCGCCGGGGCGGGATCGATCAAGGCCTGGATACGGGATAGTAAACGCCGCCCAGCGCGCCGTTCAGACCGCAGTAAGGCCGGCCCGCAGCATCGGCCGCCCCCGCCGGCGGGATTTCCGACACCACAAGGCCGTACCCCTTGCGCGACAACGTCAGCGTCCAGCCCTCGGCATCGACGGTCTCGACGACCAGCACCTTGTTCTTGATGGCGCCCGTGCCCCGGACATCGCACACCCAACGGCCGTTTTCCGGATGCGCCGCGGAGCCGTCGAACGACAGGCTGCCATCGGGCTGCCGGTTGATCGAGACGCCGCCCGCGAGGTTCTCCCAGTCTCCCTCGAAGCCCTGCCGCCGCTTGAGCACCAGCGACGCAAGAAAGGCATCGCGGTACTTCAGCCGGTCGGCAAGTTCCTTTTGCGGCGGATCGTTGCCGGGCGGCGACGCAAACGCCTCGTCGCGCACCTGAACGAACCAGCGCTGGTCTTGCGTCAGCGCCTTGCCCGTCGCGGCATCGAAGGTCATCCTGGCCTTGCCGAAGTGTTTGGCAATGCTGGCATCCTGCCCGGCCAGTGCGTCATCGGCGCAGATCGCCTTTTCGACGTCGGTGCGCGCCTTGGCGCAATCGAAAGAAGGCGTGCCGGCCGCCCAGGCCGCCGCATTGCCCAGCAGCAGGCACAGCGCCGGCGCGGCCAGGCGACGATTCATAGCGAAAATTCCCGCAGGTTGGCGACCCGCTCGGCCAGGCCTTCCGCGCCCAGGTAGTGCCCCAGCGTGCCCGCGCGCACGCGTTTGAGGTCTTCCTGGTAGCGGCTGGCCATCGAATCGCGGACCTGGGCATATGCGTCGGCAAGCCCATCGCCGCACGCCTGCGCGATCAGACGCGCGGCCTCCGGGGATCCACAGGCGACGCAGCGCGCAACCCCCAGCGCATCGGCCACGGCGCCGTGCGCCAGCAGCGCGGCGACCAGCGCGACGGGCGGCTGCCGGTCGAACCGGTGCAGGGCCGTCGGGCTGACCGGCGCGCCCGCTTCCAACAGCGCCTGGGCAGCGGCGTACGCATGCTGCATCAGGGCCACATCCAGCGGTTGGGCGCTGCCGCGCAGCGGCGCATCGAAGCGCATGCCCTGCGCCGACAGGCGACGCACGAGCCCGGCGTCATCGTGCGACAGCGCGTGCTGCAAGGCCAGCGTGGCAAGACTGGGGGTGTCGGCCAGCGTGCCGGCCTCAAGCGGGCCGCGCCAGTCCACCAGCGCCCGCCGGTGGAAGGCGGCCACGCGGTCGGCAAGCGCCTGCGGCATCCCATGGTCCGACACGCGCTCATCCAGATACTCCAGCACGCGCAGGCCGGTGCTGTTCTCGTCTTCGCCGGGGTCGGTTTCCAGGCGGAGCGCGGCAAAGGCCGCGTGCAGGTCCGGGGCGATCGTGGCGATGCCGTCCTGCTGCAAGGCGTGCGTCCAGCCCGGCAGGCCCTGCTTCCACGCGACCACACTGCCGGCCTGCGGCCCTGGCTCCACGGCGACGTAGATGCGGTCGCAGTATTCGAAGCCGCCAATCGGCAGATAGCGCAACTTCGCGTTCCAGATGGCGCCGTCCTCGGCGGCGGCGTCCTGGGCGCACTCCTGTTCGTGCTCGATCCAGCCTTGCAGGTCACGATAGTGATCGCTGCCGTCATAGAAGAGTTCGGACCAGCTCAGGGCCTCTTCATTGCCATCCATCTGGGCGCGCAGGTCGTACGCCAGTTCGCCCCCGGCGGTGAGCCGCCACAGGTCGAGCAGCGCGGGCGGGAGCGGCCCTTCGCACAGGGCCTGGATCTCGGCGATACGGGCGTCGGGCAATGGCGGCTGCACATCGATCAGCAGGCGGTCCGCGAACACAGCGATGCCGTGCTCGCGCAAGGCCTGCAGTTCGGCCGACGTGAAAAACTCGCTCATGGTGATGCTTCGAGGAAAAAGGGACTGGTCCGATTCTACTAGCGAGCGGTGAATATCGCCGGGCCAAGATGGCCGACCGCCGTTGATTTACGGCGTTTGTCCTGGGCCTTCTCCATGAGTCTGCACGGCACCCATCCGGCGCGGACCGGCGGCCGGGCGCCGGTCCGTGAGGATTACCCTAGCGCGGCGCGGGTCAGACCTCGCCCGATTCGCGCAACTGCTGGCGCCGGTATTCGCCCTGCCGGACATGCATCCAGCCCGGGTATTCCGGCGGCAGCGCGCTGACCCTGTCCAGCGCGGCCAATTCCTCCCCGGTCAGCCGGATGTCCGTGGCCGCCAGGTTGTCCTCGAGCTGGTCCACGCGCTTGGCGCCGATGATGACGCTGGTGACGACTTGCTGGTGCAGCAGCCAGGCCAGCGCAACCTGCGCCACCGACACGCCGCGCGCATCCGCAATCAGCCGCAGCGCGTCGATGCTGTCATAGGCGCGTTCGCGGTTCACGGGCGGGAAATCGAACGCCACGCGGCGGCTGCCCGCCTCGGCTTCGCCGTCCCGGCCGTACTTGCCGCTGAGCAGGCCGCCGGCCAGCGGGCTCCATACCATCAGCCCGACGCCCTCGCTTTGCAGCATGGGGACGAGCTCGCGTTCCAGATCACGCCCGGCAACCGTGTAATAGGCCTGCAGCGACTCGAAGCGCGCCAGCCCCAGGCGTTCGGAAATGCCAAGCGCCTTCATGATCTGCCAGGCGGCCCAGTTCGACACCCCGATATAGCGCACGTGGCCATGCTGCACCAGCGTGTCCAGCGCGCGCAGGGTTTCCTCGATGGGCGTGGCCGGGTCAAAGCCGTGGATCTGATAGAGGTCGATATGGTCGAGCTGCAAGCGCGACAGGCTTTTCTTCACGCCGTCCAGGATGTGCACGCGCGAATTGCCCCGGGCGTTCACGCCCGCGCCGGTCGGTCCAAAGACCTTCGTAGCGATGACGACATCTTCGCGCGGGATGTTCAGATCGCGCAGGGCCTGGCCCGTGATGATTTCCGAACGTCCTTCGGAGTAGACGTCCGCCGTGTCGATGAAATTGATGCCTGCGTCCAGCGCGCGTCCCACCAGGCGGTTGGCGTCCTCCTGCTGCAGGCTGCCGATCTTGCTCCAGAGCTCGCCTTCGCCGCCAAAGGTCATGGTGCCCAGGCACAGCTCCGAGACGAACAGGCCCGTGCTGCCAAATTTCTTGTATCGCATGTTTGCTCCTTCAGGGGCTGGCGGGCGCGCCGGGTTCCGGAACGGAACGCCGCTGCGGCAGCCTGCCGGATGCGGACAGTATGCGACCGGCGGGCCCGGCACGCGCTGCTTGATCCTGCCCTTTTTTTGCCTGATTCTCCGGCACGACAGCCAGGCCGGACCGACCCGTCGTTTTCTCCGGAATTCCTGCCTGATTCTCCATTCCCCCACGTGAACACGCCGCCTCAGGCCCGAGATGGCAATACACTGGCGGACACCCAATCCTCCGCCGCCGTCGCCTCTCAAGGTGACGAACGGTGCGCCTTCGAGAGCCCGTCAATGTCCCTGAATCCTGCCCGATCGCTCGCCCCCACCGGTCACGACGCCGCCTGCGAACTGGCGCGGTCCGAGCTGCTGTGCATGCTGGAGCGCATGACCGGCAACCTGGAAGGCGCACTGGATACGCCGATCGAAGGCTTGTACCTGCACCGGCTGTCGCAGCCGTCGGGGGCGAAGCCGGCCTTGCAAAAGGCGGCGCTGGCGGTCATTGCGCAGGGGTCGAAACGCCTGCTCATCGGGGATGAGACCTACGAATACGATCCCTTCCATTTCCTGATCTCGTCGGTGGACCTGCCCGTGGTGGCCAAGGTGTCCGTCGCCAGTCCCACCCTGCCCTATCTGGGCCTGCGGCTGGACCTGAACCCCGAGGAAATCACCGCGCTCATCAGCGACGAAAACCTGCCGCCGCTGGTGCCTGAGCAAGCCTCGCGCGCGCTGTGCGTCAACCCGCTGGGCAGCACCCTCCTGGACGTCGTGCTGCGTCTGCTGCGGCTGCTGGACACGCCGCGCGACATTCCGATCCTGGCGCCGATGATCAAGCGCGAACTGCTGTACCGCCTGCTCATGAACGGCCAGGGTGTCGTGCTGCGCCAGACGGTGCTGCAAGATAGCCAGCTCAACCGCGTGGCCAAGGCGATCCGCATCCTGCGAGACAATTTCGCGCAACCGTTGCGGGTGGAAGAGATTGCGCGCGACGTGCACATGAGCGTGTCGTCGCTGCATCATCATTTCAAGCAGGCCACCGCCATGAGCCCGCTGCAGTATCAGAAGCACCTGCGGCTGCAGGAGGCGCGGCGGCTGATGCTGACGGACGATGCCGGCGTGGCGCTGGCCGCGCATGCCGTGGGCTACGAGAGTTCCTCGCAGTTCAGCCGCGAGTACAGCCGCCTTTTCGGAGCGCCGCCGCTGCGCGACAAGCAGCGCTGGAAGGACGAGACCGCGCTGGCCGCCTGAGAGCAGCCCCGACCCGCCGGTGCCAAGCCGATATCCCCCTGTGCCTCGAAGACGACCCGGATTTGTCTGCGTAATGGCGCATTTGTAGGGAATCGGCGCCGCGCGCCTTAATATGCTCGGCGGCCCACCGACGACCTGAGAGGATTTTGCATGCACGACCTGAATGACCTTTATTTCTTCGTGGAGGTCGTCAAGCATGGCGGATTTGCGCCGGCCGGCCGGGCGCTGAACATCCCGAAGTCGCGTCTGAGCCGGCGCATTGCCCAACTGGAAGAGCGCCTTGGCGTGCGCCTGATCCAGCGGTCCACGCGGACGTTCGCCGTGACTGAACTTGGACAGGAATACTACGACCAGTGCCTGGCAATGCTGGCGGGCGCCGAAGCGGCGCAGGATGTCATCGACCGCACCCACGCTGAACCGCAAGGCACCATCCGCATCGCCGCACCGCCCGCGCTCATCTACTACTTCCTGGGCAACGTGGTGGCGCGTTACATGGAAAAGTGCCCGAAGGTGAACGTCTACCTGAAGAGCTTCAGCCGGCCCGTGGACGTGCTGCGTGAAGGCTTTGACCTAGCCGTGCGGGTGCGCTTCGGCGCCATCGAAAGCAGCGATCTCGTGATGAAAAACCTGGGTATGAGCTGCCAGAGCCTGGTCGCCAGCCCCGCGCTGGCCCGCTCGTTGCCCGACCCCGCCGACTTGCAGATGATCAGCCGGCAACCCACCCTGGCGCTTGGGACCGAGCAGCGCGAATGCCAATGGCGCCTGCTGGGACCCGGCAACGCGCGCCTTGCCGTTCCCTTCATGCCCAGGCTGGTCACGGACGACATGCTGGCGCTCAAGCAGGCCGCGCTGCGCGGCGTGGGCGTCGTGGCGCTGCCCCTCTTGATGATCCGCGAGGAACTGGATGCGGGCACGCTCGTGACCGTGGGCGCCCCCTGGCAACCCGAGCCGGGCAGCGTGCATGCCGTCTTTCCGTCGCGCCGCGGCCTCCTGCCGGCCGTGCGCGAACTGTTGGATTTCATGGGCGCGGAGTATCGTGAAAACGCGCGCCGAGAGGCTGAAACCCAGGCACGCCACGGCATTCCCACGCTGGGCGCCCTAACGCCGGCGTTCAATTTATAGAACACTGAGGTGCAAATCACCGGACTAGCGGCTGTATCGTCCTGAAATTAGTATTCCTTCTACGCACTCAGCGTTGTTCTCAACACCGCGCACCACCGCGCAAAACTGAATCGACCAAAGGAATCAGCCATGACCAAGCCCTACGTTAAGCTCGACAAGTCCCAAGCCGCCGTTCTGCTGGTGGATCACCAGGCGGGCCTGCTGTCCCTGGTGCGCGACTTCCAACCCGATCAATTCAAGAACAACGTGCTGGCCTTGGCCGACCTGGCCGAATACTTCAAGCTTCCCACCATCCTGACGACCAGTTTCGAAGACGGCCCCAACGGCCCCCTGGTCCAGGAGCTGAAGGACAAATTTCCCGACGCGCCGTACATCGCCCGCCCCGGCAACATCAATGCCTGGGACAACGAAGACTTCGTCAAGGCGGTCAAGGCAACCGGCAAGAAGCAACTGATCATCGCCGGCGTCGTGACCGAAGTCTGCGTCGCCTTCCCCGTGCTGTCGGCCATCGAAGAGGGTTTTGACGTGTTCGTCGTGACCGATGCGTCGGGCACCTTCAACGAAGTCACCCGCGATGCGGCGTGGCGACGCATGGAACAGGCTGGCGCCCAGCTGATGTCGTGGTTCGGGGTGGCGTGCGAACTGCACCGCGACTGGCGCAACGACGTGGAAGGCCTGGGCACCCTGTTCGCCAACCACATCCCCGACTACCGCAACCTGATGGCTTCGTATTCGGCCTTCAAGTCGGCCAAGTAAGGCGCGCGGCCGGACTGCCGGCCGTAACCCGCTGAGACGGCAATGAAAAAAGGCCCAGGCGATATGCCTGGGCCTTCGTCATTTCGCCTTGCGGGCGAAGGGATATGCCTGTTGCGCCAGGAAGGTTCCTGGCATGTCGTTGTCCAGAATACCGTAGTGTTGCGGCAACCGGTTGCCTACCCCGCGCACCGCGGTGCCGAACAGGTAGTCGATGAAGGAAAAGTGCGCCGCGTAGTTCTTGTCGATCGCCTCGGTATCGGACGAATGGTGCCAGTGATGAAAGTCCGGCGTGACGATGATGTAGCGCAGCCAGCCCCACGGCAGCTTCACGTTGGAATGGATCAGCACCGCCTGGAATCCCACGATGATGATGTAGGCATCGAGCACGGCCTTCGAAAAGCCCAAGACGAACAGCACGCCCAGCACGGCCACGCGCGTGATCAACAGTTCAACGATGTGCAGGCGCGAGCCGGCCAGCCAATCCAGCGTGCGCGTGCTGTGGTGCACGGCATGGAAGCGCCACATGAACGGCACCTCGTGATAAATGCGGTGCGCGGCGTATTGCGCCAGGTCCGCCACCAGCACCGCCACGAACAGCTCCAGCAGATACGGCATCGACTGGATGGCCTGTTGCAGCGGTTCATAGGCCGCCCAGGAGAACAGGCGGTGAATGAAGAAGTTGATGCACAGCAGCACGGCCCCCACCGACAGGTGATTGAAGAGGAAGTGCTTCATGTCCACCTGCCACTCGCCCCGGAATACGGGCTGGCCAGGATAGAGCGGTGTCAGCTTTTCGAAAATGATGAAGACGGTGCTGGACGCCAAGAGGTCGAGGATGAACCAATCGAGTCCCAGATAGGGATGGCCGCCTGCGTTCGACGCTGTGACGGCAACCTGGCTGCCGCCCGCGGCCACCGCGCAGCAGACCAGCACGAAGGCCGAGATATTCAGCCAGCGCTGGCGGCCAAGCACGGTATTGGCCAGCGCGATCGAGCCCGACACCAGCAGCGCGCTGAACAGCAGCGTGCGCATCGCCTCCACCGAGTAGAAGCTGCGCAGCTCCGGCGTGGTGAGATAGGCGGGAAAGTGGAACGCCAGCACACCCAGCACCGAAAGGATCGCCAGGAAAAGCGCGATCACGCCGCTCATCATGCCGGTGCCGGGGTGGATCCGGCCATCCTGTTTGAAAAGGTCCATCACTCTGCGGTAGACCGGGGCGCGCTCTTTCATGGGTGTTCTGGGACAGTCCAAAGGGAAGCGAGTGTATCGCCGGGGACAGAGCGTCCTGTAATTAAAGGTGAACGTACGCGACAGAATGACTCATTTTGAGGGAGCCCTTGCGCCCCATCAACGGGCGGGAAGCCCGCCGCGGCCCCTGAGGTTGACAAGCCGTTGGCGTTGGCGTGTCATGGGCTTGACGCTGATGAGGGCGTCGAGCCAGGCGCATCGTCGGTCCCGTCAACCGGTTCCTCAAGAGGCCTTTATGTTCCCTGAATACCGCGAGCTCATTACCCAACTGAAATCCGAAAACGCTCACTTTTCGGCGCTGTTCCAGCGGCACAACGATCTGGACCAGGAAATCCAGAACATGGAGGACGGCATCACGCCGTCCTCGGGCACCGCGATCGAGGTGCTAAAAAAAGAAAAACTGCACCTCAAGGACAAGCTCTACGGACTGCTCCGCGCAGCCGACCAGAACGGTCACGACAAGCGCAACGGCAGCTGACCTGCCGCTCCATGCGGGCTACATCAATTCCAGGCCCGCGCCCTTGACGACGGCGGCGTACTTCGCCATTTCGGACCGAAAGTACGCCACCGTCTGCTCAGGCGGCATCAGGACAATACGGTTGTTCTGAGTCGCCATCGACTGCCTGACCTCCGGCGAGTTGAACGCGCGCGCGAGCGCATCAAATCCCTCATCCTTCTGGCGGACGGCGAAGGCGGCAGTGCGCTGCTACGCTGCCCTACCGTCGTCCATCAAGGAACGTCCGCCATGAGAACCGCAGTTGGCGTCGCGTGCGCATTGGCCATGCTGCTGTGCGGCGGTCCGGCCTTTGCCCAGTATGTGGTGCGCACCCAGGACATGAGCGGCAAGTGGAGCGTGCCCAACCCGCACTACGAAGGCGTGCCCGAGCTCTTTCGCGCCAGTTCCGGCGCCAAGCGCGCGTGCCTGGATCGCGGCCCGCCCAGCAACCTTTACCGTGCGACCAAGGTCATCGACCTGCGCACGGGCGAAGAAGTGCTGGTCGTCGATTGCATCCCGATTCGCGCCGAGCAGCGCCAGCGGTCGGAACAGATTCGGGCGAACGCCTCGAAGGCGGCGCCGGCGCAGTGAGGCATTGCCGGCCGGCGCAGAGGGTGAAACTGCGCGCTATCGCGTCCGCGCGCCGTCCTTCTCTCCGGCGGACGAATTCACGTATTCCTTGACCGTACCGTTCTTGTTGTACGTCACGGTCAGTGTGCGCTGATCCTGCATGGCGCCGAACTCGTTGTTGTTGAAGTAGAACCACGAGGCCGTGCGCAGCCCCTGCTTATTGACGCTCTGCGTGCGGGGCGGGCCAAAATCGCGAACCATCTCATCGAACGTCGTGACGTTGATCTTGATGGCTTGCACCTTCGATTGCGTGACCAGGTCTCCCGGCGCGGGCGAGGCGCAACCCGCCACGAGCGCGGCCACGAAAAGCACGGACGATCTCATTGAACTTCCCCAATCCTGGCGGCCGGCATGTGCGGCCGTTGTGGTTATGACGTTGTGGTTATGAATTTAGAACGAGCATAAGAATACCCCGGCCAACGCCCTTGACGCGGTTCGGCGTCGGCCCGATTGCCCGGTCTGCGCCTGTCATGTTGCGGTCATCTACAATGCCGCCACTTGCCGAGCGCGAAGTGGCGCCGGCCCGCAACAAACAGGCAGCATGACCCGCGCGAAGAAATCAGCACCCAGAAAGAGAGCCCCAGCCAGCAGAAGCAAGGCCGCAAGCGGCGGCCGCATCTTCCGGTTCCTGCGCACATTCGCGCTGACCTCGGTGGCCGCCTTCGGCGCAGCCACCTATGCGCTGAATCCGCAGTGGCGCCCTCAGTTTTCGCTTGACGACATTCTTGCGCGCGTCGGCTGGCCGACCCACGAAAAGTTCGCGCCCGCGGCGGTGCCGGCAGGCGGCATGGCGCACACGCGCTTTGCCGAGTGTCCGCAGTTCTTCCCGCAGCAGCGCCCGCCGGTCGTTCCGGCCAGCCAAGCCCTGCGCGAGCTGTGCTTTTCCAACTTCGCCATCTTGCACAACGGCCAGACCAAGACGCCGGTGTTCGTGGCCGAGCGCCTGAACCGCAAGATCTTGACGCAGGCGCAGGACATGCAGCGGTCCGACAAGTTCTATGCCGAAGCGCGTGTGCCCCGCGCCGAACGTGCCGAACTGACGGACTACCGCGGCTCGGGCTATTCCCGCGGCCACATGGCTCCGGCGGGCGACATGTCCACCCCCGAAGCGATGGCGCAGAGCTTTTCGCTGGCCAACATGGTGCCTCAAGACCAGCGCCACAATGGCGGCCCGTGGAGCCAGATCGAACAGGACACGCGCAAGTACGTAATGCGCGCCTCGGGCGACGTGTATGTCTTCACCGGCCCGTACTACGGCGACAAGCCCAAACAGATCGGCTCGGGCGTGGCCGTGCCAAGCCATCTGTTCAAGGTCGTCTACGATGCGTCCAGCGGACGCTCGTGGGTGCATTGGCAGGCCAACAGCCCCAGCACCACGGCAGGCGCGCCCATCAGCTACGAGGAATTCGCACGGCGCACGGGTATGCAGCTGCTGCCAACGTCGAAGCCTTGACGAAGGAGCAGGACGGCGATGAATGGCGCGATTGCCGAGGCCACCCGCCTCGCGCAGATGGACAATCGCCGCCACGCAAGCATGTGCCGCATGGCAGCGAAACACCGCGTTTCATACGGGCTGAAACGCCCCGTTCAACGCGCGGGAGCCGGCGCACTGCCGGCCGGCGTGGCGGGATTGGCCGGGGTAGCCGGCGTAGCGGGCACCTGGATCTCTTTCTTGCGCAGTACGCCGCCCCCCTGCACGCTGCCCTGCACACTGGTGGGCGAGTTCATCTTTGCCACGCAGGTCTGCCGCTGCGATTCCGGCAGACGGTTGCATCGCGCCAGCTCGTTCTGGCGGAGCTGCTCCGGGCTCTGCGCATTCAGGTTCTGACGATCACGCTCTTGCCGCGCCGCGGCCGCTTCGCGCAGGCATGTCTCCAGCGGTTGGCCGGAGGCGCCACTCTTGCAGGTCGCGACATCCTGCTGATGCTGCGCTTGCGAGGTGGCGCTGGTGTCGGCAGCACGGGCCGAGCCAGCCGTCCACGCCAGACCCGCCAGGCAAAGGATCGCGGAAACGCTTTTCAGGGACACTTGAACAGCATTCATGGTCGGCTCCTTGGAAAAAGGGGGGATGCGCCCGGCGACGCGCCGAGCGGTGACTCCCGCCGATATATCTAACATGCGGCAATCATCGGTCGCCACGAACGAAGTAACGCGATGTGTCAGGACCCATGCCCGTCCAGGTGGGCAAGGACGGATGCGGCGACACATTCCAGCGGGCGTTGCGCATCGACATGCGTCCAGCCTTTCACGTCGCGTTGCCGCGACAATTGGGCGCGCACCACATCCTCAGTGGCGTCCGAAGGGTCATTCGTACGCTGATTCACGCGTGCCGACAACGCGGCCGGTGACGCATCGAGCCAAAACCCGCTGAAGGGCACCCCACCACGCGCCGCGCACTGTTCAATACGCTGGCGGCAGGCCTCCCGCTCAAACACTGCATCGGCGATCACTGCGCAACCAGCCTGGACCAATTTCTGCGCGCAAACGGCCTGTGCCGCGTAGACGCTTTCGGAAAAGTCGGTTTGATAAGCCATTTCGGGCAGCTTCGATGAGGCCGGCACTCCCCACATCTGCTTGCGAATACGGTCACTGGACAGTATCCGAGCCCCCGGCATCGGGCCAAGCGCATGCGCGATCGCGACGGCCAACGATGATTTTCCCGAGCCGCTGAGCCCGCCAATGGCAACCAGACGCCCAACGCGCGGCGACAGGCAGGCAAGCGCGGTATCGATATAGCGCTGGGCCTTTCCCAGGAGAGACGGTCGCGTGGTGTCGATGGCTTCTTCGGCCTGCGCGACCAGGACGTGGGCGCGGATGACGGCTCTGATGGCCAGGAACAACGGCATCAGCGCCATGCCCGCGTCATCGTGGCAGAGATCCAGATATCGGTTCAGCACGACGTTGGCTTGCCGCGAAAACCCCTGCGAGCAAAGATCCATGATCAGAAATGCCAGGTCGTACAGCACATCGATGGTGGCAAGGGCATCATCGAACTCGAGGCAGTCGAACAGCATCGGCGCCCCATCGATCACGCAGATATTGCGCAAGTGCAGGTCCCCGTGACAATGGCGCACATGCCCCGCCGCCGCCCGCGCGGCCAGCAACGGTGCCTGCTTGTCCAACTCGTCACGAATCGCGCCGCAGAGCACCTCGATCTTCGGTCCAGGCAGCACGCCGGCCGCGACAAGAAGTTTCTCCGCCGCGGCCAGCACGTGGGCCAGCCTGGAAGGCACATCGACGCCGCCCACGACCGGCGCGTTGTCATGAGACTTGGCAATCTCTCCCGCAATGCGCTCCGCCAGCGCGTCGGTCAGCCCTTCCCGCTGCGCGACGGCTTCAAGCAGCGCATCGTCCGGGAAGCGTCGCATTTCCACGACAGCATCAATCAGTTCTCCGGGGCCGTCGAAATTCAGATTGCCCTTATCGTCACGCCTGATTTCCCGCACCGCCACATACAGATCGGGCGCGGTTCGCCGGTTGAGCTCAAGTTCACGCAAGCATGCCGCCAAGCGCAGCGCCGCAGCGGAGAAATCGGCGTAGGGAAAGCGCACCGCCTTTTTCAGTTTGAAAGCGCGAATCCCGGCAAGGACAATAACGGAGATATGGGTGCGTATCGTGACGATGTCGCCCGCAGGCACGCCGTGAACATCAGGACGGGTCAAGAATTCCAGCGTTGCGGCCTGGCCCCTCGCGTCCGGGTCCACGTGTTCATCTGTCTGGTTCATGCAGGTCCGCCTCGCATCGCAATGCCGTTGGGTCAGACGTGCTGGCCCCGCTAGAACCCTGCGGGGAAGGTTTCTGGCGCTTCATCCAATTTCCAGATGTCGCCCCATTCCAGAGGTTCAACCGCTCGCGTCTCGTCAAAATGCAGCACGCAGTCGAACTGCCGTGGCAGGCAGGCGTAAAAATAATGGCTGCCTCGTTCCGTTTCCGGACGGTAGACGACCCCAATGGCGCGCTCCAGGCGGGACGTCGACAGCGCCCGCATCACCTCTTGATCGCTGTTGAGCGGCAACATGAAGCGGCGAAGGCCCGTCTCATGGAACAGCGATTCGTAGCTTCCCCGCAGGCCAGGGCGCACCCGCATGCGCTCGGCGGGCAAGTCCCAATCGGCCGCCGCCGTCACGCTGCCCTGGTAGGTCGTCAGTCCGATCAGAAACGCCTGCTTGCCATAGGATTCACGCGCCAACTGTCCCACGGTCAACTCGCCGGCCTGGCCCACTTGCGTGGCACGCGCGTCGCCCACATGAGAATTGTGTTCCCACACCACGATCTTTGGTGGCAGGCCGTCTTCTGTCCGAGGCAAATGCCTGGCTAGCGCATCAAGCGTTTCCATCATGTGCCGATCCCGCAGATTCCAGGACGAAACGCGCTGGTCGAACATGGTTCGGTAATACTGCTCGGCGTTTGCGATCAGGCGCGCGTTCTGCTGCACGTAAAAGAGCGCATCGCTTGCCTCCTGGCCATCGCGCCTCATATATTCGGCCGCACGGGCATTGAGATCCTGCATTTGCGCGATCACGGCGTCCCTGCAGGACGCCGACATGCCATGGTGCGCAAAGTAGCCGTAGCGCTCGCTACTGCTGCCGAAATGATCGAAGCAGGCGTAACGCTGACGCGCATCACGCGCAGCATCGGGGTCGACCTCATCCAGGTACTTCAGCACTTCGGCAATGGACGTGAACAGGCTATATAGATCTAGCCCATAAAAACCGACGGGCGCCGCGTGTGCGGGCAACGATTGGTTGAAAGACCGAAGCCACTCCACGAACCGGACGACCTCGGTATTGCGCCACATCCACGTTGGAAATCGCTTGAACCCGGCCAAGGCCTGCTCGCCGGAATTGTCGTCGCCTTGGCCGCGCAGGTATCGGTTGACGCGATAGGCATCGGGCCAATCCGCCTCGACCGCAACTGCAGAGAATCGCCTTTCGGCGATCAGCCGCTGCGTAATGCGAGCCCGTTCTTCGTAGAATTCGTGTGTGCCATGACTGGCTTCGCCGATCAGCACGAAGCGCGCGCCGCCGATATGTTCAAGAAGCGCGTCGTAGTCCGTCATTCCTCCCGTAAGCGGCCGCGCTGCCGCAGACAGTTGGGCAAGCGTGGCGGCGTGAGCATCGATGGCGGTTTCCATGTGCACTCCAAAGGCTGGACCAGGGGGCATCATCCATTGCGCGACGAAGAAGTCGTCGTCGACGCGGTGGACGGATGCCGGCGTTGCGCCTCGTGCAGCAGATGCAGAACCTCGTTATCCGCAGTCTGTTCAAAATCCGCATACCATTGCCCGACGCCATAAAACGGCGTCGGCGTATGCAGACACACGACCTCGTCCGCTTCGCCCTCAAGCTCTTGCCTGATCTCGGCAGCGGCAACGGGCACGGCGGCAACAACCCATGCAGGATTATTCTTGCGTACGGACTGAAGCGCCACGCGCATGGTCGAACCCGTCGCAAGGCCGTCATCCACCACGATGACGACTTTTCCCTGCAATGGAAGCGGTGGCCGCCCCGCGCGATAGAGCGATTCACGGCGCTCGATTTCTTTCCGTTCACGCGTCACGATGGACTCGATCGCTTTTGGATCGACGCCGTAGGCCTCAATTTCCCTGGTCTGGAATAGCGACTGATCGCTGCTGATCGCGCCGATGGCGTATTCGGGATGCCCCGGCATTCCGATCTTTCGCACCACCTTGATGTCCAGGGGTGCATCCAGTTCGGCTGCGACTTCGAATCCCACCGGCACGCCGCCTCGCGGCAACGCCAGCACGATCACATCCGGCCGCCCCGCATATCGGGCCAATTGCCGCGCGAGCAACAGCCCGGCCTCGCGCCGGTTTCTGAAGAGAATGTTCATGATCTCTTGCGTCCCCAGCCCGTTGTCTTGCCAGGCCGTGACCCGCGCGGACATCAACGCGCGCCCTTGTGATCTTTCTGGCCAGTATTTTTGTGCCGTCCCAGCGACTCGGCCATTTCGGCCTTCTGCCGCTGTGCCACGGCGTCTTCCTTCTGGCGCGCCTCTTCTTTTCTGGCTTTCGGCGGGGGAGTTTTGGCGGGTTGCTGCATGATGGCCTCCTGGACGTTCGCCGCCCGACGCGGCGGGATAGCCCATCATGAACCGGCGCCGCGGCGCCTTGTTGACGAAAATCACGAATTTTCCAACCACCCGTTCATCGAATCTTTGCCAGGGGCACAGACGCGCCCCGCTTGGCGGGCTTGCACGCGTCGCCCCCCGAACGCCCGGCATGAAACGCACCCCATTTTTCCATTGACGATCGTCAATACTGACTCGCCCTGCCCCGGGAAAATCGATGCGAAGAGCGCCGAATCCGGGGTGCGCGACGGAACACGCGTACCCCTTAACTCGTCCCTTATTCCGACAGGAGAGCCATCATGAAAGACGAAGAACTTCGCCGTCACGTGCTGGACGCCTTGGAGTTCGATCCCCGCGTCGATGCGACCGGCATCGGGGTCGCGGCTTCCCAAGGGGTCGTAACGCTGACGGGGCATGTCAGCACGTTCAGCGAAAAGTACGACGCAGAGAAGATTGCCGCACACGTGAAAGGCGTCAAAGGCATCGCGCAGGAGCTCGAGGTCCGAACCGGCTACGAGCAAGGAAACTCGGACGAAGAGCTGGCCAAACGCGCGATCACCAGCATCGGCTGGAATGTGTCCATCCCCGACAACAAGGTGCAGGTCAAGGTGCAACACGGCTGGGTGACCTTGACCGGAGAGGTCAGTTGGAACTTCCAACGCGTGGCGGCCGAAAGCGCCATTCGCCGCCTATCCGGCGTCAAGGGCGTCGCGAACCAGATCAAGTTGTCGAACAACGCGCAGATCAGCGATGTGAAACAGCGAATTCAGGACGCGTTGAAACGAAGCGCCGCGCTGGAAGCACACGATATTCAAGTGGCCGTGCACGACAGGCACGTCACGCTGATGGGAAAAGTGAATAGCCTGGCCGACAGGCGCGTCGCCGAGCAGGCCGCATGGAGCGCGCCAAGCGTCATAAGCGTGGAAGACAAGCTCACCGTGGGCTGATGGCGGCGCTTGCGCTGCGGCTTGCCGGCGGGCAACCGCCGAATCAATTGGCGTGACTCAACGCGCCAGGTAGGCGCGCACGAGTTCCATCAGATACTGGCCTTGGGGCGTCGGCGTGCTGTCACGCCGGCGCACGATGTACACCTCCCGCGTAATGTCGGGATCCAGGACCGGAATCGACTTCAGGCCATAACCATGCGCCTCGAACAATGCCGGCATGATGGTCACGAAATTGCCCGACTGCACCAGCCCGATCATGGTGGCTAGCTGATCCACTTCGATGGTCCAGGGCAACTCCAGCCCGCGGGCATTGAGGACGCTGTCGATCTGCAGGCGGGTGGAACTGACCGGATTCAGTCCCACCACCGGCAGGCCGGGCAACTTTTTCCACGACAGCTTGCGGCTGCGTGGCGCCAGGGCAGAACGCTCGGCGTACACCAGATTGAAGCCATAGGTGGCGACGCGCTCGGCCTCCAGGGTGGGGCCGAATGACACCGGCGTGGTGATGCCGAATTCCACCTCGCGTTCTTCGACCAGGCCCGTCGTGACGGTGGCGTTGCCGTCGCGGATTGACAGGTACACCTGCGGATGCCGTGCATAGAACTCGGGCAGCACCTTCGGCAGCACCGAATAGCCGACCGAGGCCACCGTGCTCACCATCAGCGTGCCTTCGTGCCCCCGCGCGCGGCGGGCTGCCTCGGTCAGACTGGCATCCATCTGCGTCACGATAGGCAGCACGCGCTCATAGAGCGCGCGGCCCACCGACGTCAGCACCACGCTGCGCGTCGTGCGTTCGAACAACCGCCCGCCAATTTCCGATTCCAGCTTCGCAATGCGCCGGCTCAAGGCCGACGTCGTGACGCACAGCAACGCGGCGGCCGACGTGTATTGACCCATGCGCGCCACGCAGCAGAACGCGCGGATATCTTCCAGATCGTAATTGATTCTCATGGATTAATAATCGTTGAAATTTTTTCGATAGACGTAACTATACGCGCTGGCCGAACATGCCGGCATTACTTCGACGAGCCATCATGAATCCACAAGGCAAGGGCATTTTCCTGAAATCGATGAGCAGCTTCTTCGTGGGCGGCGCGACCGCCGTGCTGGAAGGCCTGCCGGTCGAATATCGCAGCATGGTCCTGAACGGATCGCCGCGCGAGGTCAACCCGAACGGAGAACAGGTCTATGGGCAGATGTATGTCCAGGAGTACCGCCTGGCGCAGCCCCGCCATCCGGATCCGGTGCTGCTGTGGCATGGCGGGGGCATGACCGGCTGCACCTGGGAAACGACCCCGGATGGCCGCAACGGCTGGCTGTGGAAATTCCTGGACGCCGGTTACGACGTGCTGGTCAGCGATGCGGTGGAACGGGGCCGTTCGTCATGGGCACGGTTCCCGCAGGTGTATCGCGAGGCGCCCGTCTTTCGCACCAAGCGCGAGGCGTGGACGACGTTTCGCATCGGGCCTGTCTACGACCCGGACCCTGCGCGGCGGCAAGCCTATGCAGGGCAACAGTTTCCCACCGAGGCGTTCGACGCGTTCGCCAATCAATGGGTGCCGCGCTGGCCGGGCCACGAGTCCATGATCCTCGCGGCCTATGAAGCGTTGATCGACCGGGTGGGACATTGCCATATCGTGGCCCACAGCCAAGGCGCGGGCTTTGCAGCCGAAATTGCGCGCCGTCGGCCACGCGCGGTGCGCCGGGTGGTGGGCGTGGAGCCCGGCGGCATGCCGCAAGCGGCGCCGATTGAAGCGCTGCCGCCGCATCTTGTGGTGTGGGGCGACTTCATCGAACCGTCGGGATCGCACTGGGTCGGCTACCGCCAACAAGCCGAGCGTTACCTGGATTCCATACGGGGGTGCGCCGACGTAACGGTGCTGGACTTGCCCGCCAGCGGCATCGCGGGCAATTCGCACCTGCCGATGATGGACCGCAATAGCGACGAGGTGTTCCAACGCGTCCTGAACTGGCTGCAAAGCTGAAGCAACACAAACGACAACAACGGGAGACAACCATGAACATTCGAACCCTTTCCAGCGCAGCGCTGCTGGGAGCCCTTGTGTTGGGAGGAACGAGCGCGGCGCATGCGCAGGCATACCCTGCCCATCCCATCAAGCTCATCGTGGGCTACGCGCCGGCAGGCTCGGTGGACACGTTTGCTCGCATCATTGCCCCCGAACTGGGCCGCGAACTGGGCCAGACCGTCGTCATCGAGAACGTCGCGGGAGCCGGAGGCATCATCGGCGTCACGCGCGCCGTCAACGCCAAGCCCGATGGGTACACGGTACTGATGGGCATCGTGTCCGACGTCGTGATCGCGCCCATTCTGCAATCGTCGGCCAAGTACACCTACCGCGACCTGGCCGCTGTCGCGCCGCTGGGCACAAGCGGCGTCGGCGTGGTGGCGAACCCGAACCTGGGCGTGAAATCGTTCGGCGACCTGATTGCGCGCGCCAAGGCCAACCCGGGCAAGCTGACCTACGGCGCCACGGGCGTCGGCTCGCTGCCCGCCATCGCCATGGAGAGCTTCAAGCTCACCACCGGTACGGACATCACCTTCATTCCCTATGCAAGCGCCTCGAAGATCGCGACCGATGTCATCGGCGGCAATGTGGATATCGCGGTGTCTGGGCTGCCAGCCCTGCTTGAACTGATCAAAAGCGGGCGAGTGACGGGCGTGGGCGTCATGAGCCGCGACCGCGACATCGGCAACCCAGACTTGGCGTCGGCCAGTGAAACACCGGAACTCAAAGGGATGGACTACTACTTCTGGACCGGAATTTTCGCGCCGTCGAATACGCCGGAACCCATCGTCCAGACATTGAACGCCGCGTTCAGCCGTGTCATGGCCAAGCCGGAGATCCAGGCACGGTTCAAGGAATTGGGCGTGAAGGTCAGCCCGCCCACCTCGCCCACGGCGTTTGGGCAGTTCGTGGCGAGCAGCGATGCGCAATGGCAAAAGCTGATCGAAGAAGCGAAGATCCCGCGGCAGTAGAAGGAAGGGACGGAACAAAATGGCCCCAAGCTTTGTGAGCTTGGGGCCATTTTGTTGTCCTACCGAATGGTGGTCCATAGGATGGGCCACCTGTCGTCTTTTCTTGCACTGCGGAAATCCGGAGACCCGCATGAATATTGGTCGGGGCGGTGGGATTCGAACTCACGACCCTCTGCTCCCAAAGCAGATGCGCTACCAGGCTGCGCTACGCCCCGAAGGGTGGAGACTATACCAGAAACTGTTGTCTGGCGTGCGCTGCGCCCGACCCTGCGGTCAGCCGAAACGGCCCGTGATGTAGTCCTCGGTTTCCTTGCGCGAGGGCTTAACAAAAATCTGGTCGGTCTGACCGAATTCCATCAGTTCGCCCAGGTACATATACGCCGTGTAGTCCGAACACCGCGCGGCCTGCTGCATGTTGTGCGTCACGATCACGACGGTGTAGTCGTTCTTCAGTTCGGCGATCAGCTCTTCGATCTTGGCGGTGGAAATGGGATCCAGCGCCGAGCACGGCTCGTCGAGCAGCAGGACTTCGGGCTTGATCGCGACGCCGCGGGCGATGCACAGGCGCTGCTGCTGGCCGCCGGAAAGGCTGTTGCCGCTCTGGTGCAGCTTGTCCTTCACTTCGTTCCACAGCGCGGCCTTGCTCAGCGCCCATTCCACGCGCTCGTCCATCTCGCCCTTGGACAGGCGTTCGAACAGACGCACGCCGAAGGCGATGTTGTCGTAGATGCTCATGGGGAACGGCGTGGGCTTCTGGAAGACCATGCCGACCTTGGCGCGGATCAGCGAGATGTCGGTCTTGGCCGTCAGCAGGTTTTCGCCATCCAGGAGGATTTCGCCCTCGGCGCGCTGGCCGGGGTAGAGCTCGAACATGCGGTTGAACGTGCGCAGCAGGGTCGATTTGCCGCAGCCCGACGGGCCGATGAAGGCGGTGACCTTCTTCTCCTGGATCGACATGTTCACGTTGCGAATCGCGTGGAACTTGCCGTAGTAGAAGTTCAGGTCCTTGACCTCGAGCTTGTTCTTGACTGCGGTAGCGGTGTTTTCCATTGCATTTCCCTTGGCTCCGGCGCGGCTGGCGCGCCGGGATAGCGATCTTTACTTGCGGAACAAGTTGCGGGCGATGATGTTGATGCCCAACACCAGCAGCGTGATCAGCGTCGCGCCGGCCCAGGCCAGGTTGTTCCAGTCCTTGAAGGGGCTGGCGGCGTATTGGTAGATGACGACCGGCAGGTTGGCCATCGGACCGTTCATGTTCAGCGACATGAACTGGTTCGACAGCGCGGTGAACAGCAGCGGCGCGGTTTCGCCGGAGATGCGGGCGATGGCGAGCAGCACGCCGGTGATGATGCCGGACTTGGCGGCGCGATAGCACACCATGGTGATCATGCGCCACTTCGGGCAGCCCAGCGCGGCGGTGGCCTCGCGCAGGCTATTGGGCACCAGCAGCAGCATGTTGTCGGTGGTGCGGACCACGACGGGAATCACCAGGATGGACAGCGCAACCGCGCCGGCCCAACCGGAGTAATGCCCCACCTGCGCCACATACACGGCGTAGATGAACAGACCGATGATGATCGACGGCGCGGACAGCAGCACGTCGTTCAGGAATCGCGTGGCCGGCGCCAGCCAGCCGCGCTGGCCGTATTCAGCCAGATAGGTGCCGGCCAGGATGCCCACCGGCGTGCCGATCAACGTGCCGACGCCCGCCATCATCACGCTGCCGAGAATGGCGTTGAGCAAGCCCCCCGCCTGGCCCGGCGGCGGCGTGATTTCGGTGAAGAGCGTGTACGACAGCGCGGGCGCGCCCTTCATCAGCAACGTGATAATGATCCAGAACAGCCAGAACAGGCCGAAAATCAGCGTCGTCATCGACACGGCGAGCATGATGCGATTGACCACGCGGCGCCGGCGATAGATGCCGTTCTGCATGTTGAGTACGGATTCAGCCATGGTTTTTCCTTGTGCTTCCGGGCGTCAGGTCTTCTTGCCTTCGCCAGCGGACAGGCGGACCAGCAGCGCCTTGGCCAGGGCCAGCACGATGGTCGTGATGAGGAACAGGATCAGGCCCAGTTCCAGCAACGCCGCCTTCTGGATGCCGCCCGCCTCGTTGAATTCGTTGGCGAGCGCCGAGGCGATGGAGTTGCCGGGCGAGAACAGCGAGCCGGACCACTTGAACGCATTGCCGATGACGAAGGTCACGGCCATGGTTTCGCCGAGCGCGCGGCCCAGGCCGAGCATGATGCCGCCGATGACGCCCGACTTGGTGAAGGGCAGAACCACGCGCCACATCACTTCCCAGGTCGTGCTGCCCAGGCCGTACGCCGATTCCTTGAGCATCGCGGGGACCAGCTCGAACACGTCGCGCATCACGGCGGCGATGAACGGGATGATCATGATCGAGAGGATCAGTCCTGCGGTGAAGATGCCGATGCCGAACGGCGGACCCGCGAACAGTCCGCCGATGATGGGAAGATTGCCCAATGTCGCGATCAGGAACGGCTGCACGTACTGCTGGAACACGGGCACGAAGACGAACAGGCCCCACATGCCGTAGATGATGGACGGGATGGCCGCCAGCATTTCGATGGCGGTGCCCAGCGGGCGGCGCAGCCAGGTCGGCGACAGTTCGGTCAGGAAGATGGCGATGCCGAAGGACACCGGCACGGCGATGATCAGCGCGATCGCGGACGTCAGCAACGTACCGATGATCGGCACGACCGCGCCGTAATTGGAATTGACCGGATCCCAGTCATTGAGCCACAGGAACGACAGGCCGTATTTGGCCAGCGATTCGCGGCTGCCATAGATGAGGGAGATAAGAATTGCCGCCAGCAGAATGAACACCAGGAAGGCGAACAGGCGGGTCAGATTCTTGAACAGCGCATCCATCAGCGCGTTTTTTGTTTGCTTCATAGGCGAAGGCGTGCCGGTAGTCACGGAATCCGCCACGCTGGGCGGAAGCGGCACACTATTATCCATTACCGCGCTCATGGATGGACTTTCCTTAGGAAACCTGGGGGGAACAGCAGGTAGGTCGAATTACAGGCGGCGGCCCCGCCCGCCGGGTGGCGTCGGGGCCGCGCGTTACTGATTTACTTCCAGACAGCCTGGCCGTCGGCGGACTTCACTTCGCCCCAGGCGGCGCGGATTTCCTTGGTCACGGCTTCCGGCAGCGGCACGTAGTCCATGGCTTCAGCCGACTTGGCGCCGTTCTTGAAGGCCCAGTCGAAGAACTCCAGCACCGCCTTGCCCTGAGCCGGCTTGTCTTGCGACTTGTGGATCAGGATGAAGGTAGCGGCGGTGACGGGCCACGAATCGGCGCCCGGCTCGTCGGTCAGGACCACGCCCATGCCCGGCGCGCTCTTCCAGTCGGCGTTGGCGGCCGCGGCGGCGAACGCCTTTTGCTCGGGTTGGACGAACTTGCCGTCCTTGTTCTGCAGTTGCGTCCAGGCCAGCTTGTTCTGCTTGGCGTAGGCGTATTCGACGTAGCCGATCGAGTTCTTCAGCTGGCCGACGTAGGCGGCGACGCCTTCGTTGCCCTTGCCGCCCTGACCGGTGGGCCACTTGACGGCCTTGCCTTCACCGACTTGCGACTTCCACTCCGGCGACACCTTGGACAGGTAGTTCGTCCAGCCGAAGGTGGTGCCCGAGCCATCCGAACGGTGCACGACGATGATGTCGGCCGACGGCAGCTTCAGGTCAGGGTTCAGCGCCTTGACGGCGGCATCATCCCACTTCTTGATCTTGCCCAGGAAGATGTCGGCCAGGACCTTGCCCGACAGCTTCAGCTTGCCCGGCTCGACGCCGTCGACGTTCACGACGGCAACGGTGCCGCCGATCACGGCGGGGAATTGCAGCAGGCCGTGCTTTTCCAGGTCGGCAGCCTTCATCGGGTCATCCGAGGCGCCGAAGTCGACGGTCTTTGCAATGATCTGCTGCTGGCCGCCGCCCGAACCGATGGACTGGTAGTTGACCGCGTTGTTGGTCGCAGCCTTGTAGTCGGACGCCCACTTGGCGTAGATCGGGTACGGGAACGATGCGCCGGCGCCGGTCACGTTGGCGGCCTGGACAGCGAAAACGGCGGCGCTCAGCGCGACGCCCACGGAAACTTGCTTGAAGACACGTTTGAACATCTGGGTTCCTTCTGTGCTCGTTAAAGGAGTCTTGGCAGGCTTTTTAGCTGCCTGTCTTTCAGCGACCCTCGCATCTTAGGAGTCCAACGTGACAAGACCATGACAGTCATGATCCCGGGTGCCGGCCCCGCGAAGCCGGATCCGCGCGGCGGCATGGGGAAGCCCGTCCCTGAATGAAAAAAGCCCATTTCCACTGCGGAAATGGGCTGCCCGGGGCCGTGCTCAAGCCCGGGGACCGGCATGGAGCGGCGCTCGTCACCCGCTGCAATATCAGGGACGGTTTGCCGCCATGTCGGTGTTACACGCCCAGCTTCTGCATCAGGAACTGGTGCACGTTGAAGGGCTCGCGGCGGCTTTTGACGCGCGCGTAGTCGCCGCTGGGTTGCTGCTGCCAGGCGAGCTGGTTGTCGCGCAGGGCATAGGTGAACGCTTCGTCGATGACGCGCTTCTTGAGCGTCTTGTCATAGATCGGGAAAGCGATTTCCACGCGCCGGAAGAAATTGCGGTCCATCCAGTCGGCAGACGACAGGTACACCGTCTCTTCGCCCTCGGCATAGAAATAGAAGACGCGGGAGTGCTCCAGGAAGCGGCCCACGATGGAACGCACGCGGATGTTCTCCGACAAGCCCGGCACCCCGGCGCGCAGGGCGCAGACGCCACGCACGATCAGGTCGATCTTCACGCCTGCCTGGCTGGCCTTGTAAAGCTCGGCGATGATCTGCTCTTCGAGCAGGGAATTCATCTTGGCCATGATGCGCGACCGCTTGCCCGCCTTGGCGGCGCGCGCCTCGGCGCGGATCAGCGACACCATGCCCTCGTGCAGGGTGAACGGCGACTGCATCAGCGACTTCAATGCCCGCCGCGCGCCCAGGCCGGTCAGCTGGGCGAAGACCTTGTCCATGTCCTCGCACAGCTTGGGATCCGCAGTCAGCAGTCCGAAATCGGTGTACAGCCGCGCCGTGCGGGGATGGTAGTTGCCGGTGCCCAGGTGGGCGTAGCGGCGCAGACGCCCTTTTTCCCGGCGCAGCACGACCGCCATCTTGGCGTGCGTCTTGTGCGCCACCACGCCGTAGACGACATGCGCCCCCACCTCTTCAAGCTTGGAAGCCCAGTTGATGTTGGTCTGCTCGTCGAATCGGGCCATCAGCTCCACGACCACCGTCACTTCCTTGCCGGCGCGCGCGGCCGCCAGCAGGATCTTCATCAGCTCGGAGTCCTCGCCGGTACGGTAGATGGTCTGCTTGATGGCCATCACGTCGGGATCCAGCGCGGCCGCAGTCAGGAAATCGATGACGGGCTGAAACGACTGGTAGGGGTGGTGCAGCAGGCGGTCGCATTCGGCCACCGCTTCAAAGAGATCGGCCGGCTTGTCGCCGACCCGGTCAAAGGGCGCGGGCACGGGGGCACGATAGTCGGGAAACAGCAGATCCGGGCGCGCCGCGGAATTGCACAGCTGCATGAGGCGCGACAGGTTCACCGGGCCCGGCACACGGTAGGTGTCGTCCGCCTTGAGCGAGAACTCGCGCTGCAGGAACGTTTCGAGTTCGACCGGCGTCAGCTTGTCGATCTCCAGCCGGACGGCCGCGCCGAAGTTGCGCTGCGACAGCTCGCCTTGAAGCGCATGGCGCAGGTTGGTGACTTCTTCCTCGTCCACGAAGAGGTCGCTGTTGCGGGTGACGCGCCACTGATAGCAGCCCAGCATCTCCAGGCCCGGAAACAGCTCGCCCACGAAGGCGCGCAGCAGCGAGGTCAGCAGGATGTAGCCTTCGGGCTGCCCCGACAGTTCCTGGGGCATCTTGATCAAACGCGGCAGGGCTCGGGGCGCCTGGACGATGGCGATCGATGCCTGACGGCCGAAGGCATCGGCGCCCGCCAGCGACACGATGAAATTCAGGCTCTTGTTGTAGACGCGCGGAAACGGATGCGCGGGATCCAGCCCGATGGGCGTCAATAGCGGCATCACGTCGCGATGGAACACGTCGCGCGCCCATTCCTGCTGCGCGGCGTTCCATTCGGAAGCGTGATGCAGCGCGATGCCCTCGGCGTGCATCGCCGGCAGGATGTCGTCGTTGAGCAGGTTGTACTGGCGGCCCACCAATTCATGCACGGCCTGCTGCACGCAGTCGAAAGCCTCGTCCGGCGTCATGCCGTCCGGGCCGACCAGGTTGGGCGACTGGCGCTGCTGCTCTTTCAGACTGGAAATCCGGATCTCGAAGAACTCGTCCAGGTTGGAACTGACGATGCACACGTAGCGCAGCCGCTCAAGGAGCGGCGTCTTGGGGTTCTCCGCCATCGCCAGCACCCGTTCATTGAACTTGAGCAGCGACAATTCGCGATTCATGAGCAAGGGCTCGCCTGGCGGACGTGTGGGCATACCGGATTCCATACGAAAAGAGAGCGTGAAGTTTTACTGCAAAAGAGTGACGGTTCTATGACAGCGCCCATTCGCTAAGGGTACGTCAAATACGGGACATATGGCGCATCGGCCTGACGCTTGCAAGCGCCTGTTCCATAAGCAAAAACCCGAAGCCGAAGGCGTTGTCACATGGGGTCTCTATAATCGGTCCACCTCACAGCCAATATCACGAGCCGCATGGATCAACTTCTGGCCGCGGTGGACCTCGGGTCCAACAGCTTTCGCCTCTCCATCGGACGCATCGTTCAGCAGGACGGTACGCCCCAGATTTACCAGATCGACCGCCTCAAGGAAACCGTCCGGCTGGCCGCCGGCCTGGATGCCGAAAAACGGCTTAGCGACGACGCCATCGATCGCGCCATCGCCGTCCTGGAACGCTTCGGCGAACGGCTTCGCAGCTTTCACCCCAATCGGGTGCGCGCGGTTGCCACCAACACTTTTCGCGTCGCCCGCAACACGCGAGACTTCCTGCCCCGGGCCGAAGCCGCGCTGGGTTTTCCGATTGAAGTCATCGCCGGCCGCGAAGAGGCCCGCCTGATCTTCACGGGGGTGGTCAACACCCTGCCCCCCTCCCCCAACAAGCGCCTGGTCATCGACATCGGCGGCGGTTCCACCGAAGTCATCATCGGCAAGGGGCTCGAACCCGGTCTGATGTCCTCGCTTTACATGGGCTGCGTCAGTTACAGCCGCCAGTTCTTCTCGGACGGCGTGGTGGACGCCCACCAGATGAAACAGGCCGAACTGGCCGCGCGCCGCGAAATCGAAGTCATCGCCAAGCAGTACCGCAAGACGGGCTGGAAGGAAGTGTATGGCTCTTCCGGCACGGCCAAGGCGCTCTTTGCCATCCTGACCGAAGGCGGCTATTCCAACCGCGGCATCACGCGCGTCGGGCTGAACAAGCTGAAAGACCGCCTCGTGCGCTCGGGCCGCGTCATCCCGTCCGAGCTGCCCGGCATCAAGATCGAGCGCGCCGACGTGCTCCCGGGCGGGCTGGCCATCATGAGCGCGTTGTTCGACGAACTGGGCATCGACGTCATGCACACCGGCGACGGCGCGCTGCGGCTGGGCGTGCTGTACGACCTGCTGGGCCGCGACGACGAGCACGACAAACGCGATGAATCGGTGCGCCAGTTCATGAAGCGCTACCACGTCGACGTGAACCAGGCGCGCCGCGTGCGCCACGCCGCCCTCACCCTGTTCGATGCGATGTTCCCGGAAGGCCAGGAACGCGCCGAACTGCGGCCCGCGCTCGGCTGGGCGGCAGACCTGCACGAAGTGGGCTTGTCGATCGCGCACAACGCGTATCACAAGCACACCGCCTACGTGCTCGAAAACGCAGACATGCCCGGCTTCTCGCGCGCGGACCAGCAACTGCTGGCCCTGCTGGCGCTGGGTCACCAGGGCAAGCTCGTCAAGCTGGAACCCCTGGTGCGGTCGCGCCCGCAGTGGAAAGCCATTCTGGCTCTGCGTCTGGCCGTGCTGCTGTTCCGCCGCCGCGGCGAGATCGAGCCCCTGCCGCTGACCGCCTCGGTCCGCGACAACTCCATCGTGGTGCGCGTCAACCGCGAATGGCTGGCCGAACATCCGCTCAGCGACTTCACGCTGCGCGCGGAAGAAGCCGAGTGGAACAAGGTCGGGTTTTCGTTCGAGTTGCTGGAGTTCTGAAGCGGCCGCGCGGGGCGGCCTGGCCGCCCCGGCGCTTCAAAATGGCGACAGATCGGTTTCCCGATCGAGCCGCCTGAGTTCCATGCGCAGCGGCCGGGTGGCCCGCCGTATCAGTCTGATAGTCATTCGGCGGAGCAGGCGGCGCATGGTAGTGGTGTCTAGCGCTGAGTATTGAGGACGGCCGGCTGATCCAGGCCGAAGTGGCGGCGGTAGCGCTCGTCCATGCGCTCCATCTTCAAGAGGACCGGGAAGTCGGCGGCGTTGAAATCCGGATCCCAGGCGGGTTCGCCGCAAACCTTGGCGCCCAGCTTCAGGTAACCCTTGATCAGCGGCGGCACGCGGGCCGGCAGGGTGCTGTTGAGCTTTTCGACCGGGTAGCGGTGCAGCGGCGTGACGCGCGGCTCGTCGCCTTGGGGCATCTGCTTGGCGACCGTGCGCCAGACTTCGGCTGCGGTGACGCCGTCGTCGCGCAGGCTGACGCTGGCGCAACCAAGCACATATTCGTAACCGCCACGGCGCAAGTATTCGGCAAGGCCAGACCACAACAGCATGATGACCGCGCCGCCACGGTAATCCGCGTGGGTGCACGAGCGGCCGACCTCGACGACTTCGTCGCGGATGGCGCCCAGTCCCGACAGGTCGAACTCAGACTGCGAGTAATAGCCGCCGGCTTCGAGGGCCTTTTCAGGGGTCAGTATCCGATAGGTGCCGACGACCCGGTCTGTGTCGAGCTCACGCACCATCAGGTGTTCACAGAAGGGATCGAAGCGGTCTTGTTCGATGCCATCTTGCGCATCTGGAAAGACGACACCCATGTCTTCCGTAAAGACGTCATAGCGCAGGCGTTGAATCTGCTCTATTTCTTCGGCGGTGCGCGCCAGGCCGACCGCCAGGACCTTCGGCGAGGCGCCCGTCCAGGGTTCTGCGGTACTGCGGCTCGGGTTGATGCGTGCTAATTCCAGCATTGCGCGAAGCTCCTAGAGAGTCCAGCCAGTGTGGACGCCCTGTATGTCAATGACTTGACCAATATGTTACGTGACTATGAAGATTAGGCCGGTACAGAAAGAGCATATAAACAAAGGCCACGCGGCGAATTTCGACGCGTGGCCCACATATTAAAACGAAAACTCAGGGTTTACCCCAGGCTTTGTGCAAGCTTCTCGGCCGAATTGGTCGCCAGCGCCTCGTCTTCGGCCTCGACCATCAGACGCAGCTTGGGTTCCGTCCCCGAAGCGCGGATCAGAATCCGGCCGCGGCCGTCCAGTTCGGCTTCGACAGCCTGGCGCGCCGCGGTCAGGCCGGGGTGCGTCTTCCAGTCCATGCCGGGCGTGAGCGGCACATTGATCATCTTCTGCGGATACATGCGCAGATCACTGACCCAATCGCCCAGCGCGGCCGAATTGCGGCGCAGCGCCGTCAGGACCTGCAAGGCGGCCACGATGCCATCGCCGGTGGAGTGGCAGTCCAGGCACAGCAGGTGGCCTGAGCTTTCGCCGCCATACAGCCAGCCGCGCGACTGCATCTGTTCCAGGACGTAGCGGTCGCCGACATTGGCGCGGTCAAAACCCACGCCCAGTCGCTTCATTTCGCGCTCGAAGCCGAAATTGGTCATCAGCGTGCCCACGACGCCTTCGACCTTGCCGCGCTGCATGCGCTCGCGCACGATGGCGTACATCAGCTCGTCGCCGTTGTAGATGCGGCCCTCGCCATCGACCATCTGCAGGCGGTCGGCGTCGCCGTCCAGCGCAATGCCAAGCTGGGCGCCGCGCGCCTTGACTTCCTTGGCCAGCAGCTCGGGGTGCAGCGCGCCCACGCCCTTGTTGATGTTGAAACCGTCCGGGTTCACGCCGATCGCGTGGACTTCGGCGCCCAGCTCACGGAAGACGTGCGGGGCGATGTTGTAGGCGGCGCCGTGCGCGGCGTCGACCACGATGGTCATGCCGTTCAGGTCCAGATCGTTGGGGAACGTGCTCTTGCAGAACTCGATGTAGCGGCCCTGGGCATCGCCCATGCGGCGCGCGCGCCCCAGGCCTTCGGAGCTGACGCAGCCCAGCGGCTCGTCCAGCGCGGCCTCGATATCGGCTTCGATGTCATCGGGCAGCTTCATGCCCTGCGCCGAGAAGAACTTGATGCCGTTGTCCTGGTAGGGATTGTGCGATGCGCTGATGACGATGCCGGCGACCAGGCGCAGAGCGCGGGTCAGGTAGGCCACGGCGGGCGTGGGGATCGGGCCGGCCAGCAGCACGTCGATGCCGGCGGCGGACAGCCCCGCCTCCAGCGCGGATTCCAGCATGTAGCCGGAAATCCGCGTGTCCTTGCCGATGACGACCTGGGGGCGCGTCGCGCCGCGCACCGCGTGCTCGCGCGCCAGCACGCGGCCAGCCGCGTAGCCCAGCCGCAGCGCGAATTCGGCGTTGATCACCGGACCGCCGACTTCACCGCGTACGCCATCGGTACCGAAATATTTGCGTCGAATCATGAACTGATAGCTCCTTGTTCAGCCGCCTGCCATACCTTAAGCGCATCCACGGTGGCCGCAACATCGTGCACGCGCACGATGGAGGCGCCACGCGCGACGCAGGCAAGCGCGGCGGCAATGCTGCCGGGCAGCCGGTCGCCGACCGGCCGGCCGGTGGCCTGGCCGATCATATTCTTGCGCGACAGGCCGATCAGCAATGGATAACCGGTGCTGCGCAGGCTGGACAGCCGGCGCAGCAGTTGAAAGTTCTGGTCGGCCGTCTTGCCGAACCCGAAACCCGGGTCCAGCACGATGCGCCGAGGATCGATCCAGGCCGCGCGCAGCTTTTGCGCGCGTGCCCCCAGGAACAGGCCGATTTCACCGATCAGGTCGGTGTACTCGGGCGGCGCCGCCTGCATGGTGCGCGGCTCGCCTTTCATGTGCATGACGCACAGGCCGCAGCGCGATTGCGAGACCGCCTCGATCGCGCCCGGCTGCCTGAAACCATAGATGTCGTTGATCATGTCCGCGCCCGCGTCCAGCGTGGCGCGCATGACCTCCGGCTTGAAGGTGTCGATGGACAGCGGCACGCCGCAGTCGCGCAGCGCCTCGACCACCGGCAGCAGCCGGTCCAGCTCGTCGGACACGGACACGGGGTCTGCGCCGGGCCGCGTGGACTCGCCGCCAAGATCCAGGATCTGCGCGCCTTCGTCGATCAGCCGGCGCGCATGCGCCACCGCGGAATCGGTATCGTCGTGCTGGCCGCCGTCGGAAAACGAGTCCGGCGTGACATTGACGATGCCCATGACAAGCGGGCGCTCGAGATCAAACTCGAAGCGCCCGCAAAGGAAGTTATTTGCCATAACCCAGAACGAAGGACCTCAGACCGCAGCTGCCGTGTTGCCGCCTGCAGCCAGGCCGGTCGGCGGCGTATCGGACGTATCCGACGGGCCTTGCGGCGTCTTCGGGGGACGCGGGGGGCGGCCCTCCATGATGTCGTTGATCTGGTCGGCGTCGATGGTTTCCCATTCGAGCAGCGCGGCGGTCATCACTTCGACCTTGTCGCGGTTGTCTTCCAGGATCTTGCGCGCAACGCCGTACTGCTCGTCGATGATGCGGCGGATCTCGGTGTCCACCTTCTGCATGGTGGCTTCGGACATGTGCGTGGTCTTGGTGACGCTGCGGCCCAGGAAGACTTCGCCTTCGTTCTCGGCGTAGACCATGGGGCCCAGTTCGTCGGTCATGCCGTAGCGCGTGACGATGTCGCGGGCGATGGCGGTGGCGCGTTCGAAGTCGTTCGAGGCGCCCGTCGTCATCTGGTCCATGAAGATCTCTTCCGCGATACGGCCGCCGAACAGCACGGCGATCGTGGACAGCAGGCGGCCCTTGTCCATGCTGTAGCGGTCGGTTTCCGGAAGCTGCATGGTCACGCCCAGCGCACGGCCGCGCGGGATGATGGTGACCTTGTGGACGGGGTCGGTCTTGGGCAGCATGCGCGCGACGATCGCGTGGCCGGACTCGTGGTACGCGGTGTTCTTGCGTTCCTCTTCGGGCATCACGATGGAGCGGCGCTCGGCGCCCATGATGATCTTGTCCTTGGCCTTTTCAAAGTCGGACATATCCACCGTGCGGCCATTGCGGCGGGCGGCGAACAGTGCGGCTTCGTTGACCAGGTTGGCCAGGTCGGCGCCGGAGAAGCCCGGGCAACCGCGCGCCAGGATGGTCGCGTCGACGTTGGGCGACAGCGGAACCTTGCGCATGTGAACCTTCAGGATCTGCTCGCGGCCACGGATATCGGGCAACGGCACGACAACCTGGCGGTCGAAACGGCCCGGACGCAGCAGCGCCGGATCCAGCACGTCGGGACGGTTGGTCGCGGCGATCACGATGACGCCCTGGCCGGATTCGAAGCCGTCCATTTCAACCAGCATCTGGTTCAGGGTCTGTTCGCGCTCGTCGTTGCCGCCACCCAGACCGGCGCCACGCTGGCGGCCGACCGCATCGATTTCGTCGATGAAGATGATGCAAGGCGCGTGCTTCTTGGCGTTTTCGAACATGTCGCGGACACGGGCCGCGCCCACGCCGACGAACATTTCAACGAAGTCCGAGCCGGAGATGCTGAAGAACGGCACCTTGGCTTCGCCGGCGATGGCCTTGGCCAGCAGCGTCTTGCCGGTACCGGGCGAGCCCACCATCAGCACGCCGCGCGGAATGCGGCCGCCCAGCTTCTGGAACTTGCTGGGGTCGCGCAGGAAGTCGACCAGTTCCTGGACGTCTTCCTTGGCTTCGTCGCAGCCGGCAACGTCGGCGAAGGTGATCTGGTTGGTGTTCTCGTCGAGCATCCGGGCGCGCGATTTGCCGAAGCTGAACGCGCCGCCCCTGCCACCGCCCTGCATCTGGCGCATGAAGAACACCCAGACGCCGATCAGCAGCAGCATGGGGAACCAGGACACGAAGATGCTCATCAGGAGCGACTGCTCTTCACGCGGCTTGCCCGACACCTGCACGCCGTACTTCAGCAGGTCGGAAACCATCCAGAGATCGCCGGGCGAAGTCAGCGTATAGGCGCGGCCCGCGTCCGGGGTGACGTACAGCACGTCGCCTTGAACGTCGACCTTGCGGATGCGTCCCGCCTTGGCGTCGTCCATGAACTGCGTGTAGGTCACGCCGTCCTGGGTCTGAGCGCGTCCGTCGAACTGTTTGAAGACGGTGAACAGCACCAGGGCTATCACCATCCAGACAGCGACTTTGGAAAATGAATTGTTCAAGGTCGATCTCCTGCTTTCGATTCCGACCGGCGACTGTGCACCCGCGTATGGCACAGTCACAAGTATGTCAATAGCCCATTCTAACCTGTAGGACGGAGTTGCGTCCTGGCAGCCGTGGGGCCCATTTAATTACATTTGATTCTTGAGTTTTCTGGTCGTTGTCTCGGCGGGCCGGGGTTTTCTTGGCCAGGGCACCTTGCCCCGGATGGATACGGAAGGGTTACTTCAGATCGCGCGCCACCAGAAAGGTTTCAGAGGACTTGTCCCGTGACGCCTTCGGTTTGCGTTCGACCACCCGGCGAAAGCGCTTTTTGAAGGATTCCACGATCTGCGAAAAGCCAGTGCCGTGGAATGCCTTGACGATCAGCGCCCCGTTGGGCTTGAGGTGGGCGCAGGAAAATTCCATCGCCAATTCGCACACATGCTGGATGCGCGCGGCATCGGCAATACCCACCCCGGACAAGTTGGGGGCCATGTCGGAAATAACAAGGTCCACCGCGCGGGTTCCGACCATGTCTTCCAATTGTTTCAAGACTTCGTCTTCGCGGAAGTCGCCCTGGATGAATTCCACGCCTGCCACGGGTTCCATGGGCAGGATGTCCAGCGCGATAATGCGGCCGTCCACGACGCCGCCCGGCCCCGCGAGCCGTTCGCGCGCCACCTGTGACCAGCTGCCGGGCGCGGAGCCCAGGTCGACGACCAGATCGCCGCGGCGCAGCAGCTTTTCGGTGTCGAGAATCTCGATCAGCTTGAAGGCGGCGCGGGCGCGATAGCCCTTCTGTTGCGCCAGCTTCACATAGGGATCGTTGATGTGCTGGTGAATCCAGTCTTTAGAGAATTTATTCTTGGCCATTACCGTACAATTCCACGCATGCCTATATTAGAACTTACCTCTCGTGAGCGCAGCGACCTGCGGTCCGCCGCTCACCCTCTGCGCCCTGTCGTCCTGATTGGCGACAACGGCCTGACCGACGCCGTGCTGAAGGAAATCGACCGGGCGCTGACGTCGCATGGCCTCATCAAGGTTCGCGCCGGCGGCGACGACCGCGAGGCCCGTGACGCCATGCTTGCCACGATCTGCGACACGCTATCGTGCGCGCCCGTGCATCACCTGGGCAAGACCCTGATCCTGTTCCGCCCGCTGCCCGGCAACATCAAGCCCGCCGCGCTGGCCGCCCAGGAGCCCGAAGCCCCCGCCAAGCGCCGCGCCTCTGAGCCGTACACGCCCAAGAAGCTGGCCGCCGAAGGCCGGACCCTTGCCAAGCGCCCGCGCCGCAGCGAGTCCGAAGAGCCCGCGCCCGCCAAGAAGCGTTACGTCCCCCAGGACGAACTCAACAAGAAGGGCAAGCCCATGCGGCCGTCCAACAAACGCGCCACCACCAGCGGCCACGGCATTCCGCGCCGCGCTGGCAGCGCGCTGAGCCTGCGCGCCGGAGCCCGCAGCGGCACCAGCCGCAAGACTGCAAAACGGTAAGTCCAGGCACAAAAACGGGCGCTTTACGCGCCCGGTCCACCATAGCGATCCGCAATGTACCGCGGAATTCAGACGAACGTTGCGTCAGGGCCAGGGTGGTTTGACATTTTTACTGCTTGACGGGTTTGCGTCAGATGTAACGCACACCCAGGACTTCATACTCGCGAACGCCAGCCGGGGCCATGACCTCGACCACGTCGCCTTCGCTCTTGCCGATCAGCGCGCGAGCCACAGGGCTGGACACGGAAATCAGGTTGGACTTGATATCAGCTTCGACGTCGCCGACGATCTGATAGGTGACGCGATCGCCCGAATCCAGGTCTTCGATGTCGACGGTGGCGCCAAACACGGCGCGGCCTTCGGCCTCGAGCGAGGACGGATCGATGATGTGGGCATTGGAAAGCGTGCCTTCAAGCTCGGCAATCCGGCCCTCGATGAAACCCTGGCGCTCGCGAGCGGCATCGTACTCGGCATTTTCCGACAGATCACCCTGCGCGCGAGCCTCGGCGATCGCGTTGATCACAGCAGGACGTTCGACGGTTTTCAGCCGTTGGAGCTCTTCTTGCAAGCGCTCGGCCCCGCGCACGGTCAAAGGAATGGCAGACATGTCGTTTCCCAAACAAAAAGTAGAAAAACGCCCCGAAGGAGCGTTCTCGGTGAAGGCCGCTGGACCGGCGCGCTTGCCATCTGATGCTTGAAAAAAACTGGCGAGCGGCGCGGGCGACCAAAACAAAACCCCGGCTCGGGTCGGAACCGGGGCAATCAAGTTCATATTGTGGTCAAACTTGCTGGGAAATGCAAGCCGCCGGAGAAAACGGCCTTTTCGGCGCATTTCGCCGCTGTAACCCGCTAAAACCCGCGATTTCGCGCCAAAAACGCTGGCGATGCCGCCCGTAGGGGCGAACCGTCATGCGGACTGCGGGTTTTTCGGGATCGGCTACCGCTGAAAAACACCTGAAAGATTGCCTGTGCGGCTTGAAACGGGGCGCCAGGGCGCCCCGGCCCGCAGCGTTTACTTCGTGCGGCGCAACAGCGCATAAAGGATGATGGCGCCGAAGGTGGCGGTACCGATGCCGCCCAGCGTGAAGTCGCCCAGCTTGATGGTGAAGTCGCCCGCGCCCAACACCAGCGTGACAGCTGCCACGATGAGATTGCGGTTGTCGGTGAAATCCACCTGATTGACGACCCAGATACGGGCGCCGGCAATGGCGATCAGACCGAAGACGACCACCGACATCCCGCCCAGCACGGGTCCCGGGATCGTCTGGATGAGCGCGCCGAACTTGGGCGAGAAGCCCAGGACGATCGCAATCAAGGCAGCAATCACGAACACCAGCGTGGAATAGATGCGCGTGACCGCCATGACGCCGATGTTCTCAGCGTAGGTGGTGACGCCCGTGCCGCCGACCGCGCCCGACACCATCGTCGCCACGCCGTCGCCCACGAATGCCCTGCCCAGGTAGCGGTCCAGGTCGCGCCCCGTCATGGCGCTGACGGCCTTCACGTGCCCCAGGTTTTCGGCCACCAGGATGATGGCGACCGGAACGATCAGGCCCATGGCCTCGGCCTTGAACACCGGCGCCGAGAACTGCGGCAGGCCGAACCACGCCGCGGCGGACACCGCGGAGAAATCGATGGGCTTGCCCAGGCCCAGGCCGTTGGCCAGCACCGCGTACACCACGCAGGCAAGGATCAGGCCGACCAGGATGAGCAGGCGCTGCACCATGCCGCGCGTGTAGACGGCGATGCCGCCGACGCAGACGATCGTGACGATGGCCATGGCGCTATCGAAGCCCGACGCGCCCATCGCGCCCTTGGCGGCGATGGGCGCGAGATTCAAGCCGATCACCGCCACCACCGCACCCGTGACGACCGGCGGCATGAGGGTATCGATCCAGTTGGCGCCGCCGCCTGCCCGGGCATTGACGATCCAGACGATGACGCCGATCAGCGTGTAAGCCAGACCGCAGGCAATGATGGCGCCCAGCGCGACACCGATGTTGGCGTTGGCCCCGCCGCCGGCATAGCCGGTCACCGCGATGACGCCGCCGATGAACGCGAAGCTGGAACCCAGGTAGCTGGGCACCCGGCCGCCCACGAACAGAAAGAAGATCAGCGTGCCGATGCCCGACATCAGGATGGCGACGTTGGGATCGAACCCCATGAGCAACGGCGCCAGGACAGTCGAGCCGAACATCGCGACGACGTGCTGTGCGCCCATGGCGACGTTCTTGGGCCAGGACAGCCGTTCGTCAGGCGCGATGATGACGCCGGGCTCGGCGTCGTCCGCCAGGCGCCAGCGCGGAAAGTAGGAGTTGGACATGGATTCCCCGGGGTGGTACGAGAGGGTTTCAAACTGCGAGCGGGCGCCAGTGTAAAGGGGGCCATCAAGCGGGGGCAACGTTTAAGTTTTGCCGGCCGATTGCCGTATTAGTGGAAACCCCGAAATCCCAGACAAAGGAACAGTCATGGCGATCAACAGCATCAGCGGCACCTCCCGGATCAGCAGCCTTGCAGATCTGTGGGCCGAGAAGATCCAGGCCAACAAGGAAGCGAAGAACGCTTCGGGGCAGGATGCGGTGTCGGTGACCGCGGAAGGCAAGATCCGCGTCAACAATCCGGGCGCCACCAAGGTCGGCAACGCGCAGGCCACCGAAGAAACCGACAACGAAGACGAATACACCCGTCAGATCAAGGAGTTGCAAAAGCAGCTCAAGCGCATCATGGATCAGATCGCCAAAGTGAAGGCAAGCGGCATGTCGGCCGAAATGAAGGCGCAGCAGATCATGGCGCTCAATGCCCAGGCGGTGCAGATCCAAGGCCAGATCTCGCAGCTCCTGGCGAAACAGGCGCAGGCGGCCAAACAGGCCGGCGTGTCGGCCCAAGCCTGATTCGGGCAAGCGATGTGGCGCCGTCACTGATGGCGCGCATCAAAATTTCTGATTGGACGCTCATCGGGCGTGCCGGTACTGTCTCCAGACAAATCTAAAACCACGGAGACAAACCATGCACGCTATGCGCACAGCCCTGGCCGGGGCGTTGCTGGCCGTTTGCGCGGCGCCGGCCCTGGCCGGCACCGTTACGGTGATCACGTCGTTCCCCAAGGACCTGACCCAGGCCTACAAGACCGCGTTCGAAAAAGCGAACCCAGGCATCACCCTGGAAATCCTGAACAAGAACACCGTGTCGGGCATCGCCTTCGTGCGCGAGACGCCGGCAGGCCAACGCCCCGAGGTCTTCTGGGCGAGTGCGCCCGATGCGTTCGAGGTGCTGGGGCGAGACAAGCTGCTGGCCAAGTCGGCCGACATCGCCAACAAGGATGTGCCCGACAAGATCGGCAGCTACCCCATCAACGATCCGGGCGGCATGTATCTAGGTCAGGCGCTGGCGGGCTACGGCATCATCTACAACACCCGGTACATCGCGGCGCACAAGATCCCGGCTCCCGTGGAATGGAAGGACCTGCTGTCGCCCAAGTGGTTCGGCCATGTGGGCATCACCTCGCCGTCGCGCTCGGGCACGATGCACCTGACGGTGGAGACCATCCTGCAGGGCGAAGGCTGGGATGAGGGCTGGAGCACGCTGCTTCGCATGTCGGGCAACAGCAGCGCCGTGACCGAGCGCTCGTTCGGCGTGCCGGACGGCGTGAACAACGGCCAGTTCGGCGCAGGCCCGGTCATCGACTTCTTCGGACTGTCGAGCAAGTATTCCAAGTTCCCGGTCGAATTCGTCTATCCCTCCGAGACGGCCATCGTCCCGGCCAACATCGCGCTGATCGAGGGCGCAAAGAACACCGAGGAAGGCAAGAAGTTCATCGCCTTCACGCTGAGCCAGGCAGGCCAGGAGCTGCTGCTGGAGCCGAAGATCTCGCGGCTGCCGGTGCTGCCCTACTCCGCCCTGGCCGGAAAGATCCCGCCGGGCTATCCCGACCCGGCGGAAATCGCCAAGCGCAGCAAGGTGCATTTCGATGCGGACCTGTCGCAGACGCGCTACTACGTCGTGCAGTCGCTGTACGACCAGACCGTGACGTTCCGGCTGAAAGAGCTGCAAGCGGCCACCAAAGCCATCTACGACGCCGAAGCCAAGCTGGGCGACAAGGCCAAGAGCGGCAAGGCTGCGGAACTGCTGGACCAGGCGCGTAAGCTGGCCTGGGCGCCGTTGGTGGACAGCAAGAAGGCGGCCGATCCTGCCTTCCTGGCGATCTTCGCGGGCAACAAGAAGGACGCGGCTGTCAATCAGCAGGTCACGCAGCTCGAGGGCGAGTGGAACGGCCGCGCGCGCGCCAACTACGAAGAAGCCGTCAAGCTGGCGCGGCAAGCCGCCGCACTCTGATACGCAGGACGCACTGAACGCGGCGAGCGGGCCTGACCTGCCCGCCGCGGGCAGCGCTTGTCTACTGGCAACGATTTTCGGGAATCTCGATGAATCATTCGGGCCATTCGCGCCTGCCCCCCGGCCCCGTCCTGGCGGCGCTGCTGGTGTTGGGCTTTCTGCTGCTGTTCCTGATCGTGCCGGTGGGCACGGTCTTTCACAGCGCCTTCGTCAACGCCGACGGCAGCTTCACGACCGGGCACTTCGGCGCCTTCTTCAACCAGCCGTTGATGCGCGAGGCGTTCTTCAACAGCCTGTATGTGGCGGGCTGGTCGGCGCTGCTGGCCTCGCTGATCGCGGTGCCGCTGGCGTACTTCACGGTGCGCTTCGATTTCCGGGGCGCCCTGCTGATCCAGACCCTGGGCGTGCTGCCGCTCATCATGCCGCCCTTCGTGGGCGCGGTCGCCATGCAGTTGATCTTCGGCCGCTCGGGCAGCGTGAACCTGCTGCTGAACGACTGGTTCGGCTTCACCATTCCGTTCATGGAAGGGCTGAACGGCGTGATCTTCGTCGAGGCCATCCATTATTTTCCGTTCATCCTGATGAACCTGGTCGTGGCGCTGCGCAACATCGACGGGGCCATGGAGGAAGCGGCCTTCAACCTGGGCTCGCGCGGCTTCCGGCTGTTTCGCCGCGTGATCTTTCCGCTTGCCCTGCCCGGCTACGTGGCCGGCGCGTCGCTGGTGTTCGTGAAGGTGTTCGACGACCTTGGCACGCCGCTGGTGCTTGGCACCACCAACATGCTGGCGCCGCAAGCTTATTTGCGCATCACGCAGGTCGGATTGGAGGACCCGCTGGGCTACGTGATCAGCGTCATCATGGTGGGCTTCTCGATCCTGGCGCTGTGGCTGTCGGCGCGGGTGCTCAAGGGGCGCGACTACTCCACGCTGCAGAAGGGCGGCAATTCGATCCAGAAGCGTAAGCTGGGACCGGTGGAAAGCGTGCTGGCGTATGGCTGGATCGTGCTGGTGCTGCTGCTGGTGCTGTCGCCGCACATCGGCGTGTTGCTGCTGTCGCTGGCCAGCGTCTGGAGCTACGCGCCGCTGCCGGACGGGTACACGCTGGCGCATTATTCCGCCGTGTTCTCCGAGTCGCAGGGCATGATCGCGAACACATTGCTTTACTGCGGGCTGGCGGCCGGGATCGACGTGATCCTGGGCACCGCAATTGCGTACCTGATGCTGCGCACCCGGCTGCCCGCGCGCCAATGGCTGGATTTTCTTGCCTCCGCGGCGCTGGCGATTCCCGGCATCGTGCTGGCGATCGGCTTTCTTCGCACTTTCCGCGGCATCGAGCTGCCAGGCACAGGCACGATGCTGACCTCGTCCTGGATCATCATCATGCTGGCGTATTCCGTGCGGCGGTTGCCGTATGCGCTGCGCTCGTGCGTGGCGGCGCTGCAGCAGATCCACGTGTCGCTTGAAGAAGCCGCCCAGTCCCTGGGCGCCACACGCATGAGCACGATCCGCCGCGTGGTGGTGCCGCTGATGGCGGGCGGCATGCTGGCGGGCTTTGTGACCAGCTTCGTCACCGCGGCCGTGGAACTGTCGGCCACCATCATGCTGGTGACCAAGGACAGCCAGGCGCCCATGAGCTATGGCATCTATCTCTACATGCAAAGCGCGGCGGGCCGGGGCCCGGGCGCCGCGCTGGGCGTCCTGGCGGTGGTCGCCGTGGGCATCGGCACATACATCTCGCACCTGCTGGTGGACCGTGCGTCCAAACGCCAGCAGCCGGCGCGCAATGAAGGGGAATCCGCATGAAGAAAGTCAGCGTCGAATGCCGCAACATTAAGCTTTCCTACGGCAACACCGAAGTGCTCAAGGACGTCAGCATCAGCATCGAGCCGGGCGAGTTCTTCGCGCTGCTCGGGCCGTCGGGATCCGGCAAGTCCACGTTGCTGCGGCTGATCGCGGGGTTCAACCGGCACAGCGCGGGCCAACTGCTGGTGGATGGCAAGGACATCAGCGGCACCCCGCCCTGGCACCGCAACATCGGCATGGTGTTTCAGAACTACGCGCTGTGGCCGCACATGACGGTGTGGGACAACGTGGCGTTCGGGCTGGTCGAGCGCAAGCTGCCGCGCGCCGAGATCCGCACCAAGGTCGAAGCCGCGCTCGATCTGGTCGGCCTGTCCCAATATGCCAAGCGGCGACCAAACCAACTGTCCGGCGGCCAGCAGCAGCGGGTGGCGCTGGCGCGCACCATCGTGATCGAACCGCAGGTGCTGCTGCTGGATGAACCCCTGTCCAACCTGGACAAGAAGCTGCGCGTGCAGATGCGCCAGGACCTCCTGAGCCTGCAGCGCCGCCTGGGGATCACGACGATCTTCGTCACGCACGACCAGGAAGAAGCGATGACCACCGCCGACCGCATGGCGGTGCTGGACCACGGCGTGGTGCAGCAGATCGGCGCGCCCAGCACGCTGTTCGACTATCCGGTGAACCGCTTTGTGGCGAACTTCGTGGGCACGATGAATGTGCTGGAAGGCAACGTGCGCGAGCGCACCAGCAGCAGCGTGACGCTGGCGGTGGACGGCGTGGGCGACCTGCATCTGCCGCTGGCGGGCGACGCGCCCGCGGCCACGCGGCTGGCGGCAAGTTTCCGGCCCCACACGGTGCAGATCGAGATGGCGGACGGCCTGGGCGATGCGCGCTACGTCTGGCTGCCCGGCATTGTCGAAAGCAGCGAATTCCTGGGCGAATTCACGCGCTATCAGGTGCAGGTCGGCGAACAGCGCCTGACCGCGGACCAGGCGCATCTGGCCGGGCTGTCGCCGTTTCCGGCGGGCGCGCCGGTATCCGTGGGCCTGGAGCCGACACAGGTGCGGTTGCTGGCGGCCTGACCTACACTCGCGGCCATGGAAATCTACCAGATCCGCGCCTTCGTCACGGTCGCCCGGCTGGGCAACCTGACGAAGGCGGCAGAGGCGCTGTCGCTGACGCAGCCCGCCGTGACAGCACAGATCAAGGCGCTGGAGCAGAGCCTGGGCGTGGCGCTGTTCGATCGCAGCGGCGGCCGCCTGGCTCTCGCCAAGGCAGGCGAAGTATTGCTGCCAACGGCGGAATCGCTGCTGGTGCTGGGCGCGCAGTTCAAGTCCGAGGCGCAGCAGCTGCAGGGCAATCTGCACGGCATCGTCGAGCTGGGCGTACCCAGTGAAAAGCCCGATTTCCTGCGGCTGGGCGAGCTGGCGTCGGCCGTGACGCAGCGCTTGCCGCTGGTTGAGTTAAAGACGCAGACGCAGCCCGCAGCGACGCTGGCCGAACAGGTGAGCACGGGCCGTCTGCCTGCCGCATTGACCATCGCGGCCAACGCGCCGCGCGGCGTGCTGTGGCAACCGCTGCGCAGTGTGCGCTACCGCATCGCCATGCCCGGCGAGCACGCGGCGGTGCTCAAACGCGGCGGCTGGCGCGAAGTGGCGCAACTGCCGTGGCTGGACGGGCAGTCCGGCAGCCACACGCATCTGCTGTTGCGCGATATGTTCGAACGGCACGGCCTGTCGCCGCGCATCGTGATGCAGAACGACGACCAGGCCAACATGGACGCGCTGGTGCGGGCCGGCGCGGGCTGCGCGCTGCTGCGCGAGGAAACCGCGCTGGCGGGCGCGGCGTCCAACGACTTCATCGTGTGGGGCCAGGCGCGCGTGGACGCCGTGCTGGGCTTCATGCTGCCTTACGAACGCGCTAGCGAGCCCGCGCTGGTCGCGTTAAGCTCGATCATTCAAGCCATCTGGAAACCGCGCGCGCCCATCGCGCCCACCCAGGCTTAAGGCTCAATTCCCGCAACAAGACTGCAATGACTGAAATCTGGTTTATCCGCCACGGCGAAACCGACTGGAATCGCCAGCGGCGCCTGCAAGGCTGGCAAGACATCCCCCTGAACGAATTCGGCATCAACCAGGCCAGCCTGCTGGCCTCGCGCCTGCACGACGAGGCCAAGCACACGCCCATCCACGCGATCTACAGCAGCGATCTGCAGCGCGCGCACGCGACCGCCGTGCCCGTCTCGGAGCAGCTTGGCCTGCGCGTGCGCGTGGAGCCCGGCATCCGCGAGCGGGGTTTCGGTGTGCTGGAAGGCCTGGACCATGAGCGCATCGACGTGCTGGCGCCGGAGGCCGCGGCCGCCTGGAAGAGCCGCGATCCGCTGCGACCGCTGGACGGCGGCGAAACGCTGGGCCAGTTCCAGTCGCGCGTCATCAGCACGGTCGACGATATCGCCAGCCGCCATGAAGGCGAGCGCATCCTGCTGTTCACCCACGGCGGCGTGCTGGACATCATCTGGCGCCATGCCTCGGGCGTGCCGCTTAACGCGCCGCGCGACGCCGCGCTGCTCAATGTCAGCATCAACCGCGTCGGCGTTGATGGACGCAAATGGGAAGTATTGGACTGGGGCGATGTCAGCCACGTGGCAGCCGAGGTCGGCGACGACGTGGTGCCTTGAATCGGCCCCGGGGGTCTGTGGGTGCCTGAAACCCCTGGAGCAGGTGCGACAGTTGAAGGTCGTTTCCGCCGGGTGTCAGACACCTGTGCACAACGCAGCCAGGCTCAGGCCGTCTTGCGCGGCTTGCGGGGAGCGTTGCGGGCGAGCCTGTCGTACACGGCGTTGGGCAGCAGGCGCATCAGCTTGGCCACCACGCCCATCTGCCACGGAATCACCGTGTAGCTCGTGCCCCTGTCGATTGCCGCGCGGGCGCGCGACGCGAAGGCGTCGGCTTCCATCAGGAAGGGCATCGAGTACGGGTTGTGCGCCGTCATGGCGGTTTTGATGTAGCCGGGTGCGATCGTCACCACGCCAATGCCCTGGGCGGCCAGTTCAAGCCGCAGGCTTTCGCAATACGTCACCACCGCCGACTTGGAGGCGCTGTAGGCGCCCGCCCCGGGCAGGCCGCGCACACCGGCCACGCTGGCGATACCGACCAGCCGTCCCGCCCCCGCCGCGCGCATTGGTCCAATGAAGGGCTCGAAGGTGGACACCGTGGCCAGCAGGTTGGTGTCGACGATAGCCTTGAACACGTCGAAATCCTCGCCATGGTCGGTCAGCGTGCCGGCACTGATGCCCGCGCTGGCGATGACCACGTCCACCTTGCCCTGGCAGAACGCGATGAAGTCCTGCGCCGCGGCATGCAGCGCCTGGCGGTCGCGCACATCGACGGCATAGCAGCGGTGGGCGCCAGGCAGACTGCCGGCCAGCTCCTGCAGCGCGTCCTCGCGCCGGCCCAGCAGGCCCAGCGTGGCGCCCGAGGCGGCGTATTGCTGCGCCAGCGCGCGGCCGAGCCCGCTGCTGGCGCCGGTAATGAAGACGTTGACCATGTGTGCCCGTCGCTGTGTTGGCGTTGCAAAGAATTAGGGCACGCTCTCGCGTGCCCTAACGTTGACTACCGGCTTAGCCGTGCAGGGAAGCGTGAAGCTCTTGCAGCGGGTACACCTGCAGGCCGAGTCCCTGGCGCAGATACTGCATGCCTTCGACCGCGGCGCGGGCGCCGGCGATGGTCGTGAAGAAGGTCACGCGGGCGGCCAGCGCCTGGGTGCGGATGGTGCGCGAGTCGGCGATGGCGTTGCGGCGTTCTTCGACGGTGTTGATGACCAGCGAGATCTCGCCGTTCTTGACCATGTCGACGATGTGCGGACGGCCTTCGTTGACCTTGTTCACCACTTGCACCGGAATGCCGGCGGCTTCGATCTCGGCGGCCGTGCCGCGCGTGGCGACCAGCTTGAACCCCAGGGTGTGCAGGCCGCGCGCCACTTCGACGGCGCGGGGCTTGTCCTGGTTCTTCACGCTGATGAACACCGTGCCGGATTCCGGCAGGCGCACGCTGGCAGCCAGCTGCGACTTCACGAAGGCTTCGCCGAAGCTCATGCCCACGCCCATCACTTCGCCGGTCGACTTCATTTCCGGTCCGAGGATGGTGTCCACGCCCGGGAACTTCACGAAGGGGAAGACGGCTTCCTTGACGGAGAAGTAAGGCGGCACGACTTCCTTCGTGATGCCTTGCGCGGCAAGGGTCTGGCCGGCCATGGCGCGCGCGGCGATCTTGGCAAGCTGCAGGCCTGTGGCCTTGGAGACGTAAGGCACCGTGCGCGAGGCGCGCGGGTTCACTTCCAGCACATAGACGTCGCCACCCTGGATGGCGAACTGCACGTTCATCAGGCCGCTGACGTTCAGGGCCTTGGCCATCATCGTGGTCTGGCGCTTGATCTCGGCGATGACTTCCGCCGACAGCGAGTACGGCGGCAGGCTGCACGCCGAGTCGCCCGAGTGCACGCCGGCCTGCTCGATGTGTTCCATGACGCCGCCGATGAAGACGGTTTCGCCGTCGGCCAGGCAGTCCACGTCGACTTCGGTGGCGTTGTTCAGGAAGCGGTCCAGCAGCACGGGCGAGTCATTGCTGACCTTCACGGCTTCGCGCATGTAGCGCTCGAGGTCCTGCTGCTCGTGCACGATTTCCATCGCGCGGCCGCCCAGCACGTAGCTGGGACGCACGACGAGCGGATAGCCGATTTCGGCGGCGTGGGCCAGGGCCTCGCCTTCGGTGCGCGCGGTGCGGTTGGGCGGCTGACGCAGGCCGAGCTTGTTGAGCAGCTTCTGGAAGCGCTCGCGGTCTTCGGCGACGTCGATGGATTCGGGGCTGGTGCCGATGATGGGCACGCCGTTGGCTTCCAGGGCGCGCGCCAGCTTCAGCGGGGTCTGGCCGCCGTACTGGACGATCATGCCGACCGGGTTTTCCTTGTGGACGATTTCCAGCACGTCTTCCAGCGTCAGCGGCTCGAAGTACAGACGGTCGGACGTGTCGTAGTCGGTGGACACGGTTTCCGGGTTGCAGTTGACCATGATGGTCTCATACCCGTCATCGCGCAGCGCCAGTGCGGCATGCACGCAGCAGTAGTCGAACTCGATGCCCTGGCCGATCCGGTTCGGGCCGCCGCCCAGCACCACGATCTTCTTGCGATCGGTGGGCGCGGATTCGCACTCTTCCTCGTACGTGGAGTACATGTAGGCGGTGCGGGTGGCGAATTCGGCGGCGCAGGTGTCGACGCGCTTGTAGACCGGGCGCACGTTGAGCTGGTGGCGCAGCTTGCGCACTTCGGATTCCGAGGAATCCAGCAGGAACGCGAGGCGGCGGTCCGAGAACCCGCGGCGCTTCAGTTCGAACAGCGTGGCGTAGTCCAGGTCGGCCAGCGTCTTTTGCTCGAGCGCCAGCTCGATATCGACGATTTCCTTGATCTGCGAAAGGAACCACGGGTCGATGTGCGTGATGTTGTGCACTTCGTCCAGCGTGAAGCCTTGCGCGAAGGCGTCGCCCACGTACCAGATGCGTTCCGGACCGGGTTCGCCCAGCTCGACCTGCAGCTTTTCGCGGTCGGTGGTCTTCTGGTTCAGGCCGTCGACGCCCACTTCCAGGCCACGCAGCGCCTTCTGGAACGATTCCTGGAAGGTGCGGCCGATGGCCATGACTTCACCCACGGACTTCATCTGGGTGGTCAGGCGCGCGTCGGCGGTGGGGAATTTTTCGAAGGCGAAACGCGGCACCTTGGTGACCACGTAGTCGATCGTCGGTTCGAACGAAGCCGGCGTTGCGCCGCCGGTGATTTCGTTGCGCAGCTCGTCGAGCGTGTAGCCGACGGCCAGGCGCGCGGCGACCTTGGCGATGGGGAAACCCGTGGCCTTCGATGCCAGCGCCGACGAACGCGACACGCGCGGGTTCATCTCGATGACGATCATGCGGCCGTTCTTGGGATTGACGGCGAACTGCACGTTCGAGCCGCCCGTATCCACGCCGATCTCGCGCAACACCGCGATCGATGCGTTACGCATGATCTGGTATTCCTTGTCGGTCAGCGTCTGGGCCGGCGCGACAGTGATGGAGTCGCCCGTGTGGACGCCCATCGGATCCAGGTTTTCGATGGAGCAGACGATGATGCAGTTGTCCGCCTTGTCGCGGACCACTTCCATCTCGAATTCCTTCCAGCCGAGCAGCGATTCTTCGATCAGGAGTTCGCTGGTGGGCGAGGCTTCCAGGCCGCGGCGGCAGATGGTTTCGAATTCTTCGGCGTTGTAGGCGATACCGCCGCCCGAGCCGCCCATCGTGAAGCTGGGGCGAATGACGGCGGGAAAGCCGGAGGTGCCGACTTCGGCCGCGATGCGGCGCTGCACTTCCCACGCTTCGTCCATGCTGTGGGCCACGCCCGACTTGGCCGATTCCAGGCCGATGTCGGTCATGGCCTGCTTGAACTTCTGGCGGTCTTCGGCCTTTTCGATGGCGTGTTCGTTGGCGCCGATGAGCTCGACGTTGTGCTTCTTGAGCACGCCGTGGTGGGCCAGGTCCAGCGCGCAGTTCAGCGCGGTCTGGCCGCCCATCGTGGGCAGGAGCGCATCGGGCTTTTCACGCTCGATGATCTTTTCGACGGCCTGCCAGGTGATGGGCTCGATGTAGGTGACGTCGGCCGTTTCCGGGTCCGTCATGATCGTGGCCGGGTTGCTGTTCACCAGGATGGTGCGGTAGCCCTCGGCCTTGAGCGCCTTGCAAGCTTGCGCGCCGGAGTAGTCGAATTCGCAGGCCTGCCCGATGATGATGGGGCCGGCGCCGATAATGAGAATGCTTTTTAGGTCTGTACGCTTGGGCATGATGCAATCTTTACTTTTGGCCGGACATCAGGCTGATGAACTTGTCGAACAGCTCGAGGATGTCGTGCGGACCCGGGCTGGCTTCGGGGTGACCCTGGAAGCAGAAGGCCGGGCGGTCGGTGAGCTCGAAGCCTTGCAGCGTGCCGTCGAACAGCGACACGTGCGTCACGCGCGCGTTGGCGGGCAGGCTGGCTGCGTCGACGCCGAAACCGTGGTTCTGGCTGGTGATGAACACGCGCTTGGACGCCAGGTCCTGCACAGGGTGGTTGGCGCCGTGATGGCCCGTCTTCATCTTGACGGTCTTGCCGCCCACCGCCAGGCCCATGATCTGGTGGCCAAGGCAGATGCCGAACACGGGCAGCTTCTTGTCCAGGAAGGCACGCGTGGCTTCGATGGCGTAGTCGCAGGGCTCGGGGTCGCCGGGGCCATTGGACAGGAACACGCCGTCGGGATTGAGCTTGAAGACCTCTTCGGCGGAGGTCTGGGCGGGCACCAGCGTGATGCGGCAGCCGCGGTCGGCCAGCAGGCGCAGGATGTTGCTCTTGACGCCGTAGTCGTAGGCGACCACATGGAACTTGGACTGGTCGGGCGACGTGTATCCGCCTTCGAGCTGCCAGGTGCCTTGCGTCCAGCCGGTGCTTTCCTTGATGGACACGACCTTGGCCAGATCCTGGCCGGCCATGCCGGGAAAGCCGCGGGCGAGTTCAACGGCGCGCTCGGCGTCGGAACCCACGAGGATGCACGCGCCTTGGGCGCCCTTTTCGCGCAGGATGCGCGTGAGCTTGCGGGTGTCGATGCCGGAGATGGCAACGATGCCCTGCTCATTCAGGTAGTCAGGCAAGGATTGCGTGGAACGGAAGTTCGACACGCGCGCGGGGCAGTCGCGTACCACCAGGCCGGCGGCATAGACGCGATTGGATTCCACGTCTTCGGCGTTGACGCCGGTGTTGCCGATGTGCGGATAGGTCAGCGTGACGATCTGGCCGCTATAGCTGGGATCGGTGAGAATTTCCTGGTACCCGGTCATCGCGGTGTTGAACACCACTTCGGCGACGGTATGGCCAGGCGCACCGATCGACACGCCTCGAAAAATGGTACCGTCCGCCAGAGCCAGAATTGCAGGAGGGAAGCGGTTGATCCCCTCGGGAAAGAGTTGCGGCAGCACAGTAAACCCCGGTTTTAGAATCGATAATCAAACCTTCGGATTATACCTTGACCGGCCGTTTTTCCCGGAGAACCGCGCCAAATAAGGCCGAAATCGGTGTTTTCGGCTGTTTTGCCCCGCCGTTGCGCGGCATTCCATGAGCGCCCTCGGCCTTGCGGCGGACAGCGGCGCGGCGGCGTCGGTGATACGCTAGCAGCACCTTCAACCCTAGCCTGCTGCGAGTCGTATAAGTCCATGCCCAGCCAACTTGACGCCCTGCGTGATCACACCACCGTTGTCGCCGATACCGGCGATTTCGAAGCCATGAAGGCGTTGCGCCCCACCGACGCGACCACCAACCCGTCCCTGATTCTGAAGGCCGTGCAGCAGGACGCCTACCGCCCGCTGCTGGAAAAGACCGCGCGCGAACACCGCGGCGTCTCGACTGCCGAGCTCATGGATCGCCTGCTGGTCGCCTTCGGCCGCGCGATTCTGGACATCGTGCCGGGCCGCGTGTCCACCGAAGTGGACGCCCGCCTGTCGTTCGACACCCGCGCCACCATCGAGCGCGCGCGCGGCCTGATCGCCCTGTACGAGGCCGCCGGCATCCCGCGCGAGCGCGTGCTGATCAAGATTGCCTCCACCTGGGAAGGCATCCAGGCCGCCCGCGTCCTGCAGTCCGAAGGCATCCGCTGCAACCTGACCCTGCTGTTCTCGCTGCCCCAGGCCGTCGCCTGCGCCGATGCGCACGTGCAGCTCATTTCCCCTTTCGTGGGCCGCATCTACGACTGGCACAAGAAATCGGCCGGGGCGTCGTGGGTGGAAGAGGACAACGCCGGCGCGCGCGACCCCGGCGTCCAATCCGTCACCAATATCTACCGTTATTACAAGCACTTCGGGATTCCCACGGAGATCATGGGCGCGAGCTTTCGCAACGTCGGGCAGATCCTTGCCTTGTCCGGCTGCGACCTGCTGACGATCAGCCCGGACCTGCTGAACAAGCTGGCCTCCACCGAGGGCGACGCCCCGGCGCAGCTTCGGGCCGGCGACGCGCGCGGTGACATCGAACGCATCGGCGCGGATGAAGTCACGTTCCGCACCCTGCTCAATGAAGACGCGATGGCCAGCGAAAAACTGTCAGAGGGCATCCGCCTGTTTGTGGCCGATGCCATCAAGCTGGACGCCCTGATCGACGCGCAGCGAGGCTGAGCCAGCGTGGCGCGCGGCGGGCTTCCGCGCGCCCCTTTCCTACCGGTGATCGTGGGAGTGCACCTGCAGCGCTTCGAGGAACCGCGATACCATGTTGTACGCGGCGATTGTCGCCGTCAGCTCGACCACCAGTTTTTCCGACCCCATGGCCGCCCGGACGGCGTCGAACACCGCCTCGGGAACCTGCACGTGACGCGTCATGGCGTCCGTGTAGGCCAGCACCGCCCGTTCGCGTTCGCTGAACAGACCCGAGGTTTCCCACGCATCCAGCGCATCGAGCTGCGCCTGGGACACGCCTTCCTTCAATGCGATCGGCGCATGCTGGTCGGCCTCGTAGGGCGCACCGTTGATGGCCGCCACCCGCATGATGACGAGCTCGCGCAGATCGCCCGGCAACGTGCTGAGCTGCCGGATCGACGTCAGGTAGTTCAGCCAGCCGTCGGCCACGGCGGGACTGTGCAGCAGCATCTGATACAGATGCAGCACACTGCCTCGCTGCGCGACGATGCGTTCCACGAGGGGCCGTGCTTCGGGATGAGTCAAATCAGCGTAGGGCAAACGGGCCATGCGAACTCCGGAAGGTAAGGGGCAGCAAATGCACACATTCTCACAATATCTTTGACATAATGGCACTACATCCGCGCGTCCACGGTAACCCACTCGCATGAATGCGCCCACAGAATCCTACCCTCAACTCACTCTCGCCAATTGCGATAGCGAACCGATACATATTCCGGGCGCCATCCAGCCGCTGGGGGCGCTGCTCGCGTTCGACATGGACGGCACGCTACGCTACGCCAGCGAAAATGCCGCCCAGTTGCTCGACACGTGTCTGACGCTGGACCAGCCTTGCGCGCCCGAGGCGCTGCCGCCCGGCCTGGCGTACTGCCTGTCCACGTGGCTCGGCAACCCTGACCCCATTTTCGATCCGCTGACCATCACGCTGGATCGCGCCACGTATGACGTCATTGGTCATCGCAATACCGACGGACTGACCATCGTCGAACTCGAGCGCCGCGCCGACGGCGTCGGCATCGCCGCGCCCGAGCGCATCTACCGCAGCATCGAGCGCGTGCGCCGGCAGCGCGACATTCCTTCGCTTCTGGACAGCATGGTGCGCGAAGTGCAGCGCGCCACGGGCTTTGACCGGGTGATGGCGTATCGCTTCCATCCCGACGACAGCGGCGAGATCGTGGCCGAACAGCGCCGCGCCGACCTGGACGACTGGGTGGGCCGCCGCTACCCCGCCGGCGACATCCCGGCGCAGGCGCGCCGGCTCTACACGGTAAACACCCTGCGCCTGATCGCCGACGCGACCTACCACCCCGTGCGCGTGCTGAGCGGCCCGTCGCCGGAGCCGCGCGCGCTCGACATGAGCTTTTCGGTCTTGCGCAGCGTGTCGCCCATCCATCTGGAATACATGGCGAACATGGGCGTGCGGGCGTCGATGAGCCTGTCGCTGGTGATCGGCGGCCGCCTGTGGGGCATGATCGCGTGCCACCACCACACGCCGCGGGCCTTGCCGTACCCTGCCCGCCTGGCGTGCGAAGCCATGGCGCAGGTCGTTGCCGCCACCGTGTCTGGCATCGAGGCTAACGAGCGGGCTGAACAGTCCCGCCAGAGCGCCGCGCTGGTCAGCAAGCTGGTCGAGCGCGTGTCGGCCTCTGAAAACATGCATCAGGCGCTGTCGCAGGGCGGTGAAACGCCTGCCTCGCTGGTCCCGAACGATGCCGCGCTTTGCCTCTGGAGCAACAGCGTCACCGTGTTTGGCGGCATTGCGCCGCGCGGCGAACTGGCGGGCATTCTCAATGCGCTGGACCAGAGCGGGCAGCGCGTGGTGCACACCACCAACATCGCGCGCGATTTCCCTGAATTGCAGACCGAAATCGTCCCGTATGCGGGGCTGCTTGCCTGCAAGTTCGACCCCATGAACAATGGCTGGCTGATCTGGCTGCGCAAGGAACAGATCGAGACCCTTGTGTGGGGCGGCAAGCCGGAAAAGCAGTACGCCGTCGGCAGCCTCGGCCCGCGCCTGACTCCGCGCGGCTCGTTCGAGGCGTGGCGCGAAGTCGTACGCGGGGTCTGTCTGCCCTGGCTGCCATCCGAGCTGGAAGCCGTGGACAATCTGCGCGACGAGCTCTCGCACATTTCGACCAGCCGCACCGCGGACGTCGACCGCGCCCGCACCGCGCTGCTGGCCATGCTGGGCCACGATCTGCGCGACCCGTTGCAATCGATCTCCATGGCCGCAACGCTCTTGTCGCGCACCGATACCGGGGCGCGCATGGGCGAGCGCATCCGCTATTCCAGCGGCCGGATGCAGCGCCTGATTTCGCAGGTGCTGGACCTGTCGCGCCTGCAGGGCGGGCTGGGATTGGGCATCGAAAAGCGGCTGTGCGACCTGTCGGCATTGGTCAACGGCCTCATCGAGGAAAAGCGCCAGGCCTATCCTGGCCTGCGCATTGAAACTGACGTGCCGGACGGCTTGACGCTCATGGCCGATACCGACCGCATCGCGCAGGTGGTGACCAACCTGATGAGCAACGCGCGCCAGCACGGCGCGCCGCGCCAGCCCATTGTGGTGAACGCGTCGGCGTCCGGCGACGGCGTCACGCTCAGCGTCACCAACCATGGCGAACCGATCGCCGATGACGTGCTTGCGCATCTGTTCTCGCCCTTCAAGCCAGAGTCCGTGGGCCAGTCGCGCAACCGCACCGGCCTCGGCCTTGGTCTGTACATCGCCGAGCAGGTCGTGCGCGACCACGGCGGCGACATCTCGGTCCAATGCCGCGACGGGCTCGTCATCTTCACGGTCTCGTTACCCCGCGCCTTGCCGGAATCAACCCCCTCTTGAACCTGGGAGACATAACTTGAACGAAGTGCGCGCCATGCGCGTCCTGCTGGTGGACGACAACGAAATGGGATCGGAACTGCTGGCCGAGTTCCTGGCGCTTTCGAACCTGGAGACGCGGTGCGCCGCCACCGGCGCCGAAGCCCTGGAGCTGGTCGGCACGTTTGCGCCGGATGCCGTGCTGCTGGATATCCTGCTGCCCGACATGGACGGCTACGAGCTCGCCAAGCGCCTGCGCGAACACGCCAATCCGCCGCGCATCTACGCGCTGAGCGGCCTGGCGCGGCACGAACGACGCGATGCCATCAATGGCATCTTCACCGGATGGATCGAAAAGCCGGCGGACCCCGACGCGCTCCTGGCCATTCTGCACGAGGCCAACTGACGATTCTTCCATGATGCAATCCGACACCCTTGGCCAACTAGCCGTGAAGGGCGTGCAGCTCAAGGTGCTCAGCCAGATCTTTCCGGTACTGCGCCACGAAGTCCTGGGCCCGCTGTCCAGCGCATCTCTCGCGGCCGCCATGCTGCGCCAGGCCCCTGAAGGCGCCAGCGACGAAGCCGTGCAGCAACGCTGCGAGCGCCTCGCCGGCGATCTTTCCGACATGCTCGACGAAAGCGTGAACGTGGTGCGCGACCTGGAAGGATGGCTGAGCGACGGCGGCGCCAACGTGGCGTGCGGCGACCTGTTGCACGACTGCCGCAAGCTGATGTTCTCGCACCTGCTGTTGTCGCACCACGGCATTCGCTGGCCGGAGCAAGTCGCCCACGCCGACGTGCCGCTGTTCAGCACCCGTTACCTGGTGCTGGCGTGGTTGTTGTGCCTGTTGCCGCTGGTGCCGGCCGACACCCACCTTGAACTGGATGCTTCCGAACCCGGCGTCTGGCGCGCCCGCGTCCCCGAAGGCGAAGCGGCCTCTGAAAGGCCGCCCGCGTTCGACGCCCAGGAAGTCGAGCTGCTTGCGACGGCGGCTGGCTGGCGGCTGGAACGCCAGGACCGGTGCTGGTCGCTGCATCTGCCCGTTTAACCGATTTCATCGAGACGCGTCTGGTCAAGACCCTTCACTTCAAGAACGCCATGATTTCTCCCGTCCACCAGGTGCTGCGCGAAGGCACCCGCGACCGTCACGAAACGCTGGATCATGGCCTGGCGCTGGCCGACGGCGATGTGGACCGGGGCAACTATCTGGCTTACCTGCGTGCGCTTCTGGGATGGCTGGAACCGTTGGAAGGGCGGCTCTGGCAACTGGATTGGCCGCGGGAACTGCGTGCGCCGGAACGCGCCGGCAAGACCACCTGGCTGTACGAAGACCTGCAGGCGGCCGGCGATACCGCGCCCATCGTTCATTGCGTGCATCCGCCGCTGGTGGCGGCGCCCGACGCCTATGCATTGGGCGTCGCGTACGTCGTGGAAGGTTCGCAGTTGGGCGGCCGGTTCCTGGCCAAGCGGCTGCAGGCGGCGGCGCCCGATCTGCCCCAGCGGTACCTGCGCGGGTATGAAGAAGAGGTGGGACCTCTGTGGAAAGCGTTCTTGCTGTATCTGGACAGCGAGGCTGGCGCGCGGGACCGCGAGGCGCAAGCGCTGCAAGGCGCCCGTGACGCGTTCGACAGCCTGACCGGCTGGCTGCGCAGCCAGGGTGCGCTGCGGGCCTGAGCCCGGCAGCGCACCGGCAGAGATCTATAACTTTTCGGTTTCGCCCGACTTGGGCTGCCACTTCATCAGGCGCTTTTCGCCGACCCCGACGATGGTGTCCAGGATCAGTGCAAAGGCCGTCAGCACGATGATGCCGGCAAACACGGTGTTCACGTCGAACGTGCCCTCGGCCTGCAGGATCAGGTAACCCACGCCGCTTGCCGACCCGAGGTATTCGCCCACGACCGCGCCCACGAAAGCAAGCCCCACCGACGTATGCAGGCTGGAGAAGACCCAGCTTGTGGCCGAGGGCAGATACACGTGGCGCAGCAACTGGCGCTTGCGCGCGCCCAGCATGCGGGCGTTGTCCAGCAAGGTGGGACTGACTTCGCGCACGCCCTGGTAGACGTTGAAGAACACGATGAAGAACACCAGCGTCACGGCCAGCGCCACCTTGGACCAGATGCCCAGGCCGAACCACATGCCGAAGATGGGTGCCAGAATGACGCGCGGCATCGAGTTGGCCGCCTTGATGTACGGGTCGAGAATGGCACTGGCGCGCGGCGATAGCCCCAGCCACAGGCCAAAGCCCAAACCTGCGATCGTGCCGATGAAAAACGCCAGCACGGTCTCGGTCAGCGTCACAGCCAAGTGGCTGTAGATGTCGGCATTGGTGACGAACCACGCCCAGATCCGCCCCCAGACCTTCAGCGGTTCGCCAAAGAAAAAGGCGACCTTGGGATCGCGCGACGCGAAATGCCAGACGGCCAGGATGATGACGAGAAGCAGCAATTGCCAGATGCGCAGGCTGCCGGAACCGGATTTATTCAGTTTGGGCATGGTTCAGGCTCGCTTCTGTTGGGCATAGCCCTTGAGCACTTCCTCGCGCAGCACACCCCAGATGGCGGCATGCAGCTCGACGAAACGCGGGTCGATGCGCACTTCGGCCACATCGCGAGGACGCGGCAGATCGATGGCAAATTCTCCGATGGGATGGGTGCCCGGACCGGCCGACAGCACGATCACGCGATCGCTCATGGCGATGGCTTCGTCCAGGTCATGGGTGATGAACAGCACCGCCTTGCGCTTGGCCATCCACAGATCCAGGACTTCGTTCTCCATGAGCTGGCGCGTCTGGATGTCCAGCGCGGAGAACGGTTCATCCATGAGGATGATGTCCGGGTCGCGGATCAGCGTCTGCGCCAGCATGGCTCGCTTGCGCATGCCGCCCGACATCTGGTGCGGGTAACGGCCCTCGAAGCCGCCCAGGCCGACCCGGCGCATCCATTCGCGTCCGCGATCCAGCGCTTCGGATCGGGCCACGCCGGCGAACTCCAGGCCGGCGATGACGTTGTCCAGCGCGCTGCGCCAGGGCAAGAGCGCCTCGCCCTGGAACATGTAGCCGGCGCGTTCGTTGATGCCGGCAAGGGGCTGGCCGAATACCTTCACCTGCCCCGACGACGGCGCCAACAAACCGGCGCTGACGTTGAGCAGCGTGGACTTGCCGCAACCGGTCGGGCCCACCACGGACACGAACTCACCTGGCGCAATGGCCAGGGTCGTGTCGCTGACCGCGGTGTAGCGCTGCGACCGGTCGTCACGCGAGACAAAGGTGCAACTTATGTTTTCCAGCGACAGTGCAGCTTCAGCCATTGGCATACTTCTCGTTGGCGCGGCGCGCGAAATCGTTGGTCCATACCTTCGACGGATCGACCTTCGCGCTGTCGAAGTCAGTCTGATAGGCGGCCAGCGCCTTGAGCGCGGTGGCCGCGCCATCTTCCGGAATCATGCCGTCAGGCGACAGGCCTTCCATGCTCTTGCCGAGCGCGGCCTTGTACACGGCCGGATCGCCGAGCAGATAGGTTTCCGGCACGACCTTGGCGATTTCGTCGGGGCCGGCCTTCTGGATCCACTTGTCGGCGCGGACAATTGCATTGGTCAGCGCCTGGACAGTGTTGGGGTTGGCGTCGATGAACGCCTGCGGCGCGTACAGGCAACCGGCCGGCATGTTGCCGCCGAAAATCTCCTGCGTGTCCTTGAGCGTGCGCGTGTCGACGATGATCTGGATCTCGCCGGGCATTTCCAGCATCGAGACCACCGGGTCCGTGTTGGAGATGGCGTCGATCTGGCCGCTGCGAACGGCGGTCACGGCGCCCGCGCCGGCGCCCACGCCGATGAAGGAAACGTCCGAGGCCTTAAGGCCATGCTTGGCCAGGAAGAAGCTGACGACCATGTTGGTGGACGAACCCGGCGCGGTCACGCCGATCTTCTTGCCCTTCAGGTCGGCCGGGCCCTTGTAGCCCGGGATGTTCTTCTTGGACACGCCCACGCCGATCATCGGCGCGCGGCCTTGCAGCACGAAGGCGCGATAGGCCTGGCCCTTGGAAAGCATGGACAGCGTGTGCTCGAAGGCGCCCGATACCACGTCGGCGCTGCCGCCCACCACGGCCTGCAAGGCCTTGGAGCCGCCGGCGAAGTCGGCGATGCTGACGTCCAGCCCTTCGTCCTTGAAGTAGCCGCGCACCTCGGCAATCGTCAGCGGGAGGTAGTAGATCAGCGGCTTGCCGCCTACTGCGATCTGCACCTTGGCCTTTTCGAGTTTCTGCGCGCGCACGATGGCAGGGGCCATGCCCATGACGCCGGCAGCGCCGGCCATCTTGAGCAGTTCACGGCGGGTGACTGTCATTGCTTTGTCTCCTGGTTGTCGGGTTTTCCGATAGCGCCGGTCTTCGCCAGCTCGTCGATAGCCGCTGAATCATACCCTAGCGATTTCAGGACTTCCTCGGTATGTTCCCCTAATTTCGGGCCTACCCAGCGCGTCTGGCCGGGCGTTTCCGAGAGCTTGGGAACCACGCCCGGCAGCTTGACGGGGCTGCCGTCGGCAAGGCGATGCTGCTCGATCATGCGGCGCGCAAGAAACTGCGGGTCACTGAACATATCGGCCACGCTGTAGATCTTGCCTACCGGCACGTCGGCGCGCTTGAGCGCCTCAAGTGCCGCTTCGATGCCGCGTCCGTCGCACCATTGCTGGATGGCCCCGTCGATCTCCTGGACACGCCGCGCGCGGCCATCGTTGCGCACCAGGTCCGGATCCTCGGCCAGATCGTCGCGGCCGATGGCCCGCATGAGGCGATGAAAGATCGCGTCGCCATTGCCGGCGATGACGATGTTCTGGCCGTCGCGGGTGGTGTAGGTGTTGGACGGCACGATGCCGGGCAGCGCGCCGCCCGTGCGCTCGCGCACCACGCCGGCCACGTCGTATTCGGGGACCAGGCTTTCCATCATGTTGAACACGGCTTCGTACAGGGCCACGTCAACCATCTGGCCCTGCCCTGCCTGGCATTCGTCGCCCGTCTTGCCATTCCAGCGGCCACCAGTGGCATCGCGATGGCGCAGCGCCATCATCGCGCCGATCACGCCATGCAGCGCCGCGATGGAATCGCCGATGGAGATGCCCACGCGCAGCGGCGGACGGTCGGGATGGCCGGACACGTAGCGCAGGCCGCCCATCGATTCGCCGATGGCGCCAAAGCCGGGCTGATCCTTCATGGGCCCCGTCTGTCCATAGCCGGACAGGCGGACCATGATGAGGGCGGGATTGATGGCTCGTAGCTGTTCGTAGCCCAGCCCCCACTTTTCCAGGACGCCGGGGCGGTAGTTCTCGACCACCACATCGGCGTCGAGCGCCAGCTTGCGGGCGATCTCCTGGGCGCGGGGGTCTTTCAGGTTGAGCGCGATGGATTGCTTGTTGCGGGCCTGCACCGTCCACCACAAGGAATTGCCCTCGTGCAGATGGCGCCAGCTGCGGATGGGATCGCCGCCGCCCGTGCCGTCAGGCCCGTGCGGGGTTTCCACCTTGATGACGTCGGCGCCGAATTCGCCGAAGATGCGCGCGGCGAACGGGCCGGCGATAAGCGTGCCGAGTTCCAGGACTTTGAGTCCAGTCAGCGCTGACATGGTTTGTCTTCCTCACATTGGTTGCCCTGCCGATGCATTGCCGGCGGGCGTTCTGGTACCGCGAGCGTCAGGTGGTCTTGCGCTCCATCAGGGCCCAGGCGATGGTGCCGGCATCGACGTATTCGAGCTCGCTGCCGGCCGGCACACCACGCGCCAGGCGCGTGACCCGCAGCCCGCGCTCGCCAAGCGCCTCGCCCAGGAAGTGCGCGGTGGTCTCGCCTTCGGCCGTGAAGTTGGTGGCCAGGATGACCTCCTGCACCACGCCGTCGGTCGCGCGTTTGATCACGCGGTCGAAATCCAGCTCGCGCGGGCCGATGCCTTCCAGCGGCGCGACGCGGCCCATGAGCACGTAGTACAGGCCACGATAGCCGTGACTGGACTCGATCATGTTCTGGTCGGCCGGCGTTTCCACAATGCACAGCAGCGAGGGATCACGCTTGGCGTTGGAGCAGGTCGCGCAGACCTCGTCTTCGGAAAAGCTGTTGCAGCGCGCGCAGTGCTTCAGATCCCGCACCGCGCCGGCAAGCGCCCGCCCCAGCATGTCCGCGCCTTGCGGATCATGCTGCAACAGGTGGTAGGCCATGCGTCTGGCCGATCGCACGCCCACACCAGGCAGGCGACGCAGCGCTTCGATCAGCGAGACCAGCGGCTCGGGTTCAGGCAGTAAGGGATCCATTGCAGCCTACGGCAGCGGCTATCAGAACGGCAGTTTCATGCCCGGGGGCAGCGGCATGCCGGCGGTCACCGACGCCATCTTCTCCTGGGAGGTGGCTTCGGCCTTGCGCAGCGCGTCGTTGAACGCGGCGGCGACCAGGTCTTCCAGCATGTCCTTGTCGTCGGCCAGCAGCGACGGATCGATCTCGACGCGCTTGACGTCGTGACGGCAGGTCATCGTGACCTTCACCAGACCGCCGCCCGAGGCGCCTTCGACCTGGATGTCGGCCAGCGCGTCCTGCGCCTTCTTCATGTTTTCCTGCATCTGCTGCGCTTGGCGCATCAGGCCGGCGAGTTGTCCTTTCATCATGATGGGAGCTTCCTTGAACGAGGGGAATGAGGTTGGCCGCCGTCAGGCGGCGGCCGATGAATCAACGTGGCGGATCGAGCCAGGCACGACATGGCCTCCGAAATCCGCCAACAGCGCTTGCACAAAGGGATCGTCGGCCACGGCGTTTTCGGCCGCCAGCTGGCGCGCCGCGCTCTCGGCCTGAGCCACGGCATACGCCGTGGCATCGCCGGTGACGCCGACCCGCACGTCCAGCCGGATGCCCTGCCCGAAATGTTCGCACAGGACGGTCTGCAGCCGCACGCGGCTTTCGCTTTCGGCCAGGGTCTTGACGGCCACGCGCAGGATGATGGCGTCGCCCTGCACGCCGGCCCATTCGCTCTGGCGCGCCAGTTCCGAGGCCAGGCCGGTCACCGGCAGCCGTGCGGCCAGTTCGGGCCAGGACGCCGCGTCCATGTCTGCCAGGCGCGGCGCGCGCGACTGGCGCTTGCGCGCGGGCGCGGGGCCATCGCGGCGGGCGGCGGGCGGTGCGGGTGCGGGGGACGGCGACGTGGCCAGCGTTTCAAAATCGTCGTCGGGGTCGGACGTGAAACCGCTGTCAGGCATGAACCCGCCTTCGGCTTCGAAAGGAATTTCTTCATCGACCCACGCTGGAGGACCGTCGGCGTCGTCCACGGCCGGGGCAATGGCAGCAGCGGCGGGCGTCACGGCCAGGGCGGCGGAATTTTGCGCTTTGGCGGAGACCGGGTGCGGCGAAGCGGCGTCGGCGGGGGTAGCGTCCGGGATTGCGGCTGCGGGGGTTGCTGCGGCAGCCGTTGCTGCGGCAGCCGTTGCTGCGGCAGACGTTGCTACGCCGTGCGTTGACCCGTTGCCGGGCGCCTGCGCGGCGTCCGCAGGGAGGTCTTCCCAAGGCGGGACACTGTTGGGATCCGCGGATTGCGGGGAGGACGCGGCGGGCGATTGCGCCGGAGCCGCTGCGGCCGGCGGGGCCGGTTGCGCGGGGGCTGCCGCTTCGCTTGCCGACGATGTCGAGGGCGTGCGGGCGGCGTCGGGCGAGGACGCGGAGCCGTCTGCCGGCGCGGCGGCGCCGCCGGCTACTGAGGTGAAGGCAGCGTCAGTGGCTGCAGCATTGGCGGTGGCCGACGCGTTGCCAGCCGGATCGTTGCCCGCTGCCGCATTGTGGGCCGGCGCGGAGGCTGCCGCGGGGCCGGACGTGCCGGCGTCGGATGTCGCTGCGATGGGCTGACCGGCGGCTGCCGACTGAGCCTCTGGCGGCTGGCCCGCTGCCGACTGAGCCGCTGCCGAAGGAGCGTCTCCCGACTGCGCGGATGCCGGCACAGCGGCGGGCGATACCGCGGCGGTCGATACCGCGTCGGTCGATACCGCGGCAGTCGACGCAACCGCCGCCGACGCAGCGGCCGTTGGCGCAGCATCTGGGTTAGAAGCGCCGGCCTCGGCGCCCGTGGGCGCGGCGATGGCCGCAGCTGCGGCGGGCGCTGCCGTCTGGCGGGCGGGTGCGGCGGGCGCTTCCAGCGCCGTCTGCGGGCCAGCGTCGCCATTGAGCGCCAGCATGCGCAGGCACGCCATGATGAAGCCTGCGTATTCGTCAGGCGCCAGCGTCAATTCGCCGCGGCTGTGCACCGCGACGGAATAGAAGAGTTGCACGGCGTCCGGATGGAGCGCCAGCGCCAGACGGGCGATGTCGGCGGCCAGCGGATCTTCGGCGGCGGTGACGCCCGTCACGCGCTGCTCGATCGCGACGCGCGACAGCAGCACGGCCAGGTCGGCCAGCGCGCCGGCATACGACAGCCCGCGGATCGCGAGTTCATCGGCCACGGCCAGCACGCCCTTGGCGTCGCCCGAGGACAAGGCGTCGAGCAGGCGGACGAGATGGCGCTGGTCGATAGTGCCGAGCATGCCGCGCACGGCGTCCTCGGTCAGGTTGCCCGCACTGTAGGCAATGGCCTGGTCGGTGAGCGACAAGGCGTCGCGCATCGACCCCGACGCGGCCTGCCCGATCAGCCGCAGGGCCGGGATTTCAAAGCCCACGTCTTCCTGGCCAAGCACGGCCTGCAAATGGCCAACGATGGAGTCGGCCGGCATCTGCTTTAGATTGAATTGCAGGCAGCGCGACAAAACCGTCACCGGGATCTTCTGCGGATCGGTGGTGGCCAGGATGAACTTGACGTGCGGGGGCGGCTCTTCCAGCGTCTTGAGCATGGCGTTGAACGCGTGCCCGGTCAGCATGTGGACTTCGTCGATCATGTAGACCTTGAAGCGTCCCGCGCCGGGCGCATAGACCGCCTGCTCCAGGAGCTGCGTCATTTCCTCGACGCCGCGGTTGGACGCGGCGTCCAGCTCAAGGTAGTCGACGAAGCGGCCGGCATCGATCTCGGTGCAGGCGCGGCAGACGCCACAAGGCTTGGAGGTGATGCCGGTCTCGCAGTTGAGCGATTTGGCCAGGATGCGCGAGAGCGTGGTCTTGCCAACGCCCCGGGTTCCGGTGAACAGCCAGGCGTGATGCAGGCGTTGCGTGTCGAGCGCATGGGTGAGCGCGCGCACCACGTGATCCTGTCCCACCAGGGTATCGAACGATCGCGGCCGCCACTTGCGGGCCAATACCAGATAAGTCATGGCTGGATTGTAGAGCCTGATTGTTGAACCCGTTGATCGAGCGGGCTGGAATGCAAAGGGGACGGGCTTATTCCCGTGGAACGAATCCTTGGAAAATAACCCCGTCCCCTGTGAAAGCGATGTAGCAAACGCTACTGCCTTGAAGAATCCGGTTGGCGAGCCTTACTCCGGCACTGACCCTAAACGACTATGGCTGCTTCGTTCCCGACCTGACCAGGTTCACCGTCGAACCATGCGAAGGGGCCCGCCAGCCGAGATTCTAGCAGAGCTGCGCTTCGCGCGCTCGCTCGAATCTCGGCAGGCGGGCCCCGAGGGGCAATATGTGGGCCCCCTCCCCGGCCCTCCCCCCGAGGGGGAGGGGGTGGGGGCTTTGCTTCGCTTGCCCTTTTGGCTCGCTTCGCTTTGCCTTGCGCCCTACGTGGCACTGCTTGGCGCGGGGGCGTTGCTTCGCTCGCCCTTTTGGCTCGCTTCGCTTTGCCTTGCGCCCTACGTGGCACTGCTTGGCGCGGGGGCGTTGCTTCGCTCGCCCTTTTGGCTCGCTTCGCTTTGCCTTGCTCCCTGCGTGGCACTGCTTGGCGCGGGGCGTTGCTTCGCTCGCCGGTGTACTTGCCCTGTTTGCGCTTTACTCCAACAGATCTATCCACGCCTTTGCGCGCGGGAAGTACAACGCGGCTCGGGCGCTGCGGCCGTCCAGGGCGGTGACTTGGGTGCAGTAGCGCTGCAATTGTTCGCCGTGGCGTTGGCGCATGCGGATTGCGAAGGCGGCGGGGGATTCTCCGGGGTGGGGGCGGCCGGTTTTGTAGTCGACGATCAGCCAGCCGTCTTCGGTGCTGAGCGCCAGGTCGATGACCGAGACTTTTCCTGCCGCGTCGATGAGGGGCCATTCGCGGCGGGCGCCGGATTGGGATAGGAGCCAGAGGCCGCGTTCGTCTGCCAGGGTGGCTTGCAGCGTTTCCAGGACGGCCTCGGCGGCGGCGTCTGCCTGGCTGGCGGGGATGCCAGCTCGGGTCAGTTGGCGGCGCATGGCGGGCAGGCGGGGCGTGAGGGCTTCTGGGGGCCAGGCTTGTATGCCGTCCTGGCCGATGCGGGCCAGCCAGGCGTGGGCCAAGGTGCCGATGGCGGCGTCGTAGCCGGCTCCGAGTTGCCAGGCGGGATGTTCGGCGGCTTCGCCCCAGGCGCCTCGGGTGGCCGTGGCAAAGCCGGCGCTCATGGTGATGCTGGATTGGCGTTGCAGATGCGCGAGGCCGGCGTTGTCGATGCGTCGCAGGGGTTCGCCTTGCCATTCGGGGGCGTCGGCTTCTTCTTGCACGGTTTCGCCATTCAGCGAAGGTGGAATGGGCGGGGTCAGGCACGGCCACAGTCGGCCCAGCAGGCTGGCTGCGGGCGGGGTCTTGGCCTGGCCCGAGGCTTCGTCGATCGATACGTGTCCGACCAGATGCAGACGTTTGCGGGCGCGGGTGGCGGCTACGTAGAGGAGACGGTCTATTTCGTAGGAGGCGCGGCGGGCCTCGCGGGCGCCCAGATAGCGCGAGACCGGGTCTGCCTCTGTTTCGGCGCGTGGCTTGACCGGGCCGAAGAGGACGCGGCCGCCGCTTTGTTCGAAGCGCACCAGGGGAGCCTGATCGCCGCGCGGCGCGCGGTGCAGGCCGTACAGGATCACGGTTTCGAACTGCAGGCCCTTGGACTTGTGCATGGTCATGATCTCGACCGCGCCTTCGTCTTCATCCGCCGCGTCGGGCGCGGCGAAAAGGCGGGAGATGCCGGCGTCCAAGGCGGCCACGTCGATGTTGCCGTGCGGGGCAAGGCGTTCGACCAGTTGGAACAGGCTTTCGGCGTCGTTGGCGACCGACAGGCCGGCGTACAGGCCGGGGCCGCCCAGGCGGCGCCACAGCGATTCCACCCACGCGGCGAAGGGGATTGCGCCCGATGCGTTGCGTTTGTCCAGGAGGACCGACGCGACTTGGCGCAGGCGCGCGAATTCGTCGGGGCTGAGTATTGCTTGCGCCGACGGGGCTTGCGGTTCTGGGGCGGGCGCGTCAAAGAGCGAGCCTTGCGGGCCGGATGCCTCGGGCGCTGCCGTTGCAATGGGCTGCGGGGCGATGCGCAAGGCGCGTTCCAGCAGCACGGGCACCGGCGTGATGTGGTCGTCGCCGAAGAGCCGCTGCAACGAGGTGAGCGTCAAGCCGCAATAGGGCGCGCGGAGCACGGACAGCCACGCGAGGCGGTCGGCCGGATGCGACACGGCGCGCACGAGTTGCACCAGGTCGGCCACCACCGGCCGCAGCGCCAGCGGCACCAGGTCGACGGCGCGCGAGCGTATGCCTTCCTGCGCGAGCCGGCGCGTGAGGTTGCCCAGGTGACTGCGGGCGCGCACGAGAATCGCGACGGGGTGCTTGGCGCCCTTGTGATCGATCAGCGCCTGGCGCACCAGTCCCACGGCGATATCTTCGGCCTGTTCTTCGGCGGGCGGCGCGCCCTCGCGCGACCATGCCGGATGAAAGCGCACCGCGGGGTCGGGCAGCGCCGGGTGGAAGGCCGTGGACGGACTGTACGCGATGGCGCCGGCGGCGGCGTCGCTACGCCGGGGCAGCAGGTCGACGAACGACTGGTTCACCCAGTCGACAATGCCTGCCTGCGAACGGAAGTTGTCCGTGAGGTTCAGGAAGTCGGGCTTGACCTCGCCCACGCCGATGTCGGCGACTTCGAGAAACAGGCCGACCTCTGCCTTGCGGAAGCGGTAGATCGACTGCATGGGATCGCCCACGAGGAACAGGCTGCGGCCATCGCCAGACTGCCAGCCTGCCGTGAGGGTGCGCAGCAGGTCGAGCTGCGTCTGGCTGGTGTCCTGGAATTCGTCGATGAGCAAATGCCGGATCGAGGCGTCGAGTTTGAGCAGCAGTTCTCCCGGGTCATCGGCGCTACCCAGCGCGGCCGCGGCCCGCTGGGCGATCTCGATGAAGTCCACCTCGCCTCTTTCGGCAAAGCGCAGGCGCAACTGCGCCACGGCCAGGGCAAGGGTCATGAGCTGCGCGCCCAGCACTTCCCATTGCGCATCGGTGAAATGCGGCGCCGGAATATCGCGCACGGCGTGCAAGCGGCGCACCCAGGCGGCTTGCGCGTCGGCGCCTTCCAGCCAGGCGACAAAGGGTTCCTTGTGCGCGCACTTGGCCGGGAACCCCAGGTTCTTGTTGACGGTCTTGCGCAGGGAGCCGGTGCCGGTCAGCAGCAGGTGCGCGACGGCGCGCCAGGCGTCCAGCAGTTCGGCGTCGGGTTGCAGTGCTTCGGTCCAGTCCAGCAACGCAGCCAGCTTGTTGTCGTCTTCGGTGTCCTGCAGATGGGCGGCGGCCAGGCGCGCCGGGCCGCAAAGCGATTCGGACCAGCCGTAGGGCATGGCGGCGCACAAGGCATCGAGGTCTTCGCCGATGGCCTCGGCCAACATGGCCTCCATGGCCTCGCGGTCGGAGCCGTGGCGCAGCAGCGGCAGCCATTGATCGCGCTGGCCCAGCATGTCGGCGATGGCGTCCTTGGCGGCCTGGACGTCGACGTCCAGGTGACGCAGCAGGATGCGCACGGCCTCGTAGTCATCGGCGAGATCAAGCGTGGCGCGCGCAGCGGCCTCGTAGTGCGAGCGCGCATCGTCCGTGATGTCCGGCATGCCGCCCAGCTCCGACAGCCACGGCATGCTGCGCACCAGCCCCGCGCAGAACGAGTCGATGGTGCGAATGGCGAGACGCGCGGGATGCTCCAGCAGATGCCAGCCCTGTTCGGCATTGCGCGCCAGCGCCGCGCGGGCGAGGTCCCAGCTGCGGCGTTCGTGCGCGGCCTCGGGAGGCGCATCCAGCCCGCGCCGCAACTTGCTCAGCACGCGGGCGTGCATCTCGGACGCGGCCTTGCGCGTGAAGGTGATGGCGACGATTTCTTCAGGCCGGTTCACCGTGGCCAGCAAGGCCAGGATGCGGTCGGTGAGGAGTTCGGTCTTGCCTGAACCTGCAGGCGCCTGGACGAGGAAGGACCGCGCGGGGTCGAGCGCCGCCGCGCGAGCGGCGTGGTCATGCGGAAGGCGATCGGGTTCGGCCATGTTCATGCGTCCTCGTCGTCAAGATGCAAGCGCAGGAACGGCAAGGCATCGCAGTATTTCAGATCGTCGCGCCGGTAGGCGACGTTGGCCGCGTACCCCGCCACGTATTCGTCGGCCAGGGATTCGATCGCCACACGCCAGCGTTGGCGGATCTCGGGCCAGGACAGGCCGTCGAAGTATTTGCTTTCGCTGGCGAGTGTGACGCCGGGCATGCCCAGGTCTTCGTCGGCCAATCCTTGCGCGGCGACCTGCCGCGCGTGAATCTGCGCCAGCACCAGCCCCGCGGCTTCGCCGCCAGCCGCGTCGGCCAGCACCGATGCATAGAACGGCAACTGCACGTTCACGGGACGGCTGCGGGACCAGTCGGGCTCGGGCTTGGCCGCCGCCACGCCGGTCTTGTAGTCGACGATGACGTTACGGCCGTCGGGCAGGCGATCGATGCGGTCCAACCGCAACTTCAGGTTCAACGCGCCACGCTGCCATTGATGGTTTTTTTCGACCTGCGCCACCGCGAACGGCAGGCGCTGCGCTTCGAGGTCCAGCCATGAGGCCAGAACGGCCTGGGCGCGCTGGCATTCCAGCGCGCGCAAGGCTGGCGCGTATTCCTTGAGTTCTTCGTCGGCGGCCTGCGCCACGGCCTGCTCCAGCAACGCCGGCAGGCGGCCAGCCGCAAGCTGCTCGTGCAGCGCGTCCTGGTCGGGCATCATGCCCCACACCACTTCAAGCGCCTTGTGCAGAAACTGGCCGCGCACATTGACAGTGGCCGCGTCGGCATAGGGCGCGAGCTCCCGGCCGCCGAGGCGATGGCGCACGAACGCCCAAAGCGGATTGCGCGCCTGCGTGTCCAGCACATCCAGGCCGCCGCCGCCGCGATTGCCGGCCGCCAATGGCGGCCCCTGCGAATCGTCGAGCGATTCCTGCGGCAAGACGGCCTGCGCCGCCGTGAGCGCGGGCGTCCAGTCGGTAAGAGAGAGCGCCGCGATCAATGGCGAGGGACGCAGCTCACGCTCGCCGTCCATGTGGGCGTGACTGACGATGATGTCGGGCGCGCAGCGGCACAGCGCGGCAAACATGCCTTCGGCCCATTCGCGCTCGCGCTCGGGCGTGGCACGCGGCGCCCGGGCCTGGCGCAGCACGGCAAGCGGCAGCAGCGGGTTCGGTTTGGGCGACGCGGGCAACACGTCGTCTGTCAGGCCCAGCAGCCAGACGCCATCCCAGTAGCCGCCTTCGGCTTCCAGCAACCCAAGGACGTCCAGCCGCGCGAGCGGATCACGCTGCGGCTGGAACGAGGAGGACCGCGCCACGCTTTCCAGCAGGTTCACGGCGGCCACGCCGCCCAGTCGGCCCGCGGCCGGCGCCAGCGCCGAAAAGCTGCCTAGCGCATCGCCCAGCGCGCCCATGACCTGATAACCCACGCTGTCGAGCGGGGCTTCGCCGGGAAAGCCCAGGGCCGTCAAGGCGGCCTTCATGCGCAGCATCCAGACGTCGCACGTGGCCTGGCGGCCACCTTGCGTCCAGATTTCCGTGGCGTGGTTCCAGGCCTGCGCCAACGCCGGCAGATCTGCAAGCAACTTGCGCCATGCTTGCGGGGCGACATGCAATTGCCCCTGGCGCCGCCAGCGCGCGTCGATGGCAGCAAGCCGCGCGCGGTCGCGCACGTCGCCGGCGCAATGGCCTGCAAGCAACGCGGCGCCCAGCACGCCCACCCCGCAGCCCTTGCCCTGCGCGCATTCGGCCAGCGCCCGCAGCCAGGCCAACGCGGCGCGGGCCATGGGCCATTCGTCGAGCGGCCGGCCCACGGCAACGTTGAACGCAAACGCTGGCGCGCCGTCGCGCCCGGCCAGCGCCTGGCTGAGCACGCGGCGCGCGAAGGGGGATTCGGCTTCCAGTTGCGGCGACACGATCGCATACCGCCCGGCGGGATCGGCCTTCAAACGGCTGGCCGCCCAGTCGGCGGCGGCGCGCCATTCGGCGCCCTGATCCGCGGCCTCGAAGCGCTGCGCCACTGCCGCCACCCGCTGGGTATCGCGCCATTGCGCCACGCGCGTGCCCTGGGCCTCGAATGCGTGCAGCAGGCGCTGAAAGCGGGGCGAGATATCGGTGAACCCGGCAAGCACCAGTTGCCGCGGCGTGGCAAGGCGTCCGGCTTCGAGGGCGCGCAGCACGCGCGCGTAACCCTGGTTGGCGTCTTCGGCATCAATGCCGGCGAGCGTGTGGCGATAGCGCTCGCGCCAGCGCGCAAAGCCGCGGTATTCGTCGGTGTCCGCGCCGGACGGCACCTGCAGCGCCCATTCGTCCATGAGCAGGTCCGCATCCATGGAAAGCCGCGCCGCCTGACTGGCATCCAGCAGGACGCGCTCGGCTTCTTCGAGGCGGATGGCTTCGGTCCAGACGAGCTGTGTGGCAAAACTGTCCAACCGGTAGGCGGGCACGTCTTCGTCGGATTCGAACGCGAGTTCGTTGGCGGATTCAGCGAGCCAGGCGGACAGCGGCAGGATGCGCGGCAGCTCGCTGACCTGGCGTTCCTGGCGCAGCAATCCGGCGAGCTCTAGCGTGAAGCGGCGCGACAGGCGGTTGTTCACCGTGAGCACGAGCGTGTCTGCCGCGGGCAGACTGGCGATGTCCGGCAACGAGAGATCGGAGTAGGAAGGCGCTGCGTCCTGCATGGTCATCCAAGGGCGCGCGCGGCGGGCGGCCGCGCGACGAAAAGCAATGAAAAAGGCGGAGAAAATCTCCGCCGTAGGATACCGCGAGGCGGCCGCCGCGACGCGCCGGTTGCGGTAAGCCGAGCCCTGTCAAAACCCGCAGAGTGCGGCCAGGTTTTCCCAGTGAATCTGCATCTCGGGCGTGGTGTATCCCCAGAACGCCAGCCCCAGCACCGCGGCCAGCGCCAGCACGCCCACCGCTCGCCAGCCTTTGCGGCGAGGGGTTTGGGAATGCGGTCCGTGCGACATGGCGGGGCTCCGGCAGGTCGCGGTCAGGCCGTGGCGGGCTGCGCCGGCGCGACCGGCTGCTCGCGCACGGGCAGGCAGAGCAGCGCCGCGATGACGGCCAGCGCAACGCCCAGCCACCAGACCAGATCGTAGCTGCCGGTCTTGGCATACGCGTAACCGCCCAGCCACACGCCAATGAAGCTGCCCAACTGATGCCCGAGAAACACGATGCCCGAGAGCGTGGCCGCATAGCGCAAGCCGTAGATCTGGCCAATGAGCCCTTGCGTCAGCGGCACCGTGCCCAGCCAGAACAATCCCATCCAAGCCGCGAACGCATAGAGCACCCACGGCGTCAGCGGCACCGACAGCAGCAACAGGATGCCGAACGCGCGCATGAAGTACACCACCGCCAGCAGCCGCTTCTTGCTGTATTTGCCGCCAAGCTTACCGGCGTAGAACGAACCCAGAACGTTGAACAGGCCGATGAGCGCGATCGCGGTGGCGCCCTGCCCGGCCGTCAGCCCGCCGTCGGTCACATAGGCCGGCAAGTGCAGCGTGATGAACGCGGTGTGAAAGCCGCAGACGAAGTAGCTCCAGAACAGGAAGTGGAATGACGGATGGCGCACGGCCTGCTTGATGGCGGTGCCCAGCGACTGATGCGGACCGGCGTGCGCTTGGGGGCGGCCGCGCAGGAAATACGCCAAAGGCGCGCCGCAAGCCACGAACAGCGACAGCACCCAGAGCGCGCCCGTCCAGTCCAGCCCGCTGATGAGCAACTGCCCGGTCGGCACCACGGCAAACTGGCCGAGCGAACCGCCCGCGCTGGCGATGCCCATCGCCGTGCTGCGGTAGGCGGGCGGCACGGCGCGCGCGACGACCGGCAGGATGACGGGGAACGTGGTGCCCGCCTGTCCCAGTCCGACCAGCACGCCCGCGGTCAGGTAAAGCGTGGCCTCGTCGGTGGCAAAGCGCGTGCCGATCAGGCCCAGCATGTACAGCACGGCGCCCAGCGCAATGGTTCGGCCCGAACCGTAACGGTCGGCGAGCATGCCCATGAAGATACAGGCCACGCCCCACACGAGGTTCTGCAGGGCAAACGCCATCGAAAATACTTCACGGCTCCAGCCGTGCGTCAGGCCCATCGGCTGCATGAACAGGCCGAAGGTGGCGCGCACCCCCATGGCAAGCAGCACGACCAGGGTGCCCAAGACAATGGTGCGTGCGGAAATCGTATCGGTTTGGCTAGACATGAAACCCGTGTCTGGTTGTTTTTTGGGTTTGCGCCCCCTCCTCGGGGCGGCCCCACGCAGCGGTGGGACGCGAACATCATATACAAGTCGGCATGCGGGTCCGTTAATACCCGCGTTGCCGCAACAAGCTTCACCCGCCGGGCCATCCGGGGCGAGCGCCCGGCGCGCGATGATTTGGGCGTTGCCGCACCTGCTGATAGACTTGCGTCCTGCTTCGAAGCCCGCGTCTGCAGTGCTAAACTTCGGCTCGCAAGTTCCGCAGCAATTTCAAGGCCTTAGTGCGAAGCGCCCTCAGTTTTGGCGGCCCTTTTCCGTCGATGGCGACAGCACTGCCTTGCGCCCCCCTCCTCGCTCGCCGTAGTTAAATGGATATAACCGGCCCCTCCTAAGGGTCAATTGGTGGTTCGATTCCACCCGGCGAGGCCAGCTTTGGCCTCGACTCCGCGCGCAGATTCTTCTCAAAAAAATCCACCTATTCAGCCAGATGAGGGTTAATCCGGGCTACGCTCTTGCGCGCCGCGCGGTTAGCTTTGCAGCTTCCGACTTGTGACTAATTGATGCGGCCACAATCCGTCACGGTGTTTTTTCTGAAAAACTCGCAAATCGCCTTGCGCACTACTTGAAATTGCTGTTTAAATTCGACGCGTAAGCCCATAATTCATCTGGACTTTTTCTGATCCGACGAAACGCCGGCTTAAGAAATATTTGCTCACAGACCACAAGCCTGCCCAACCATGGCCTTTTCCTGGAAACGTGCAATTGCGAACGCCATAGCGCCTGCCGCGCTGGCGGTGTGCGCGCTCCTGCCCCCTGCGGCGCAAGCAGCCAAAAATTCCGACCCTTGCAAGACCAACGCCAAGTCGGCGGCCTGCAAGGCGCAACAAGCCAAAAAAGCGCCGGCGCCCAAGGCGGGCTCCGGCAAGAGCGCCGCCGCCAAGCAGGCGGCGCCGTCCGCCAAGAAGGCGCCGCCTAAATCCTCGTCGGCCAAGAAGGCGCCGCCCAAGAGCGGCAAGCAGGTGGCCGCGAAAGGCACCCCGCCCAAGAAATCGGGCGCTGCCGGCAAGGGTGGCAAGACGGACAAGGCCGCACGCGGCCGGCGCGTTGCCGCCGCCGGCGCAGCCAGCGCGGCCATGCCGCCGCCCGCCGCCTCGGCGCGCGCCGAAGCGGCCGCGCTGCGGTCCAGCACCGCTTACGTGCAGGACCTTGAAACCTCCACGGTCATCTTCGCCAAGAACGAAAACGTCGTGCGCCCCATCGCTTCCATCTCGAAGCTGATGACGGCAGTCGTCGTGGTGGACGCCAACCTGCCGATGGACGAGATGCTGGAGATCACCGACGAGGACGTCGACGAGCTCAAGCACACGACCTCGCGGCTGCGGGTGGGCACCAAGCTGTCGCGCGGCGACATGCTGCATCTGGCGCTGATGTCTTCCGAGAACCGCGCCGCCAACGCGCTGGGCCGCCACTATCCGGGCGGGCTGCGCGCCTTCGTGGCCGCTATGAACGCCAAGGCGCAGTCGCTGGGCATGACCAGCACCCGGTTCATCGAGCCGACGGGCCTGTCCAGCAACAACGTGTCGTCGCCGCACGACCTGGCGCGCCTCTTGCGCGCTGCGTCGCAGCGCCCGCTGATCCATCGCTACTCCACCGATACCGAGTACGAGGTCGAGATCAACAACCGCACGCAGACCTTCCGCAACACCAACCTGCTGGTGCGCAAGCCCGACTGGGACATCAAGGTGTCCAAGACGGGTTACATCAATGAAGCGGGCGAATGCCTGGTGATGCTGGCGCGCATCAACGGCCGCGATCTGGCCATCGTGCTGCTGGATTCGCAGGGCAAGCTTTCGCGCATCGGCGATGCCGTGCGCATCCGCCGCATCGTGCAAAGCGAAGTGGCCATGGCGTCGATTGCCTCGGGCGGCTGATGCCAGTCTGACCGCTCCACACCGCAAAACGAAGGGCCCGATCTTATCGGGCCCTTTTGCATGGTGCGGCAAAGCGGGTCACGCCGCGCGGCGCTTCGCGGGGACGGGCTGGGCGTCGCAGAGTGAAGGCGGCAGCCCTTCCAGGACGGCTTGCGCGTTGAGCGATCGGATCGGCACGCTGGCATCGCGCGGGATCCGGCCCTCGGCCTGCAACAGCTGATACCGCAGGCAGCACACGCGCAGGAACGAGGTGAAGTTGGCGGCCTCGCCGCGGTACTCGACCAGTTCGTCGTACAGGCGTTCGATCAGTTGGGTGACCCGCAGGCCGTCTCGGCCGGCGATTTCTTCGAGGACCTGCCAGAACAGGTGCTCGAGCCGCAGGCTGGTCGCCACGCCGTGCAGGCGCAAGGACCGGGTTTCGCACGCATATGAATGCTCGGTGGCGCGGATGAAGATTTCACACATGGGAGCTCCTGGGCATCGGCGACACGCAGCCGGACCGGCGCGCCTGCGATCGACTGTACGACGACTCCCTCTCCCGGGGCAATACGGCGCCGAACCTGTAACGATCTCGACCTTCCCGCGCCGATTGATGTACATCATGGATTTGAGCGCGCAAGCGTTCGAGCATAGTGAAACTGATCAGACTTCGGAGGTAGTGATGGACAAAACCATGAAGGCCGCAGTTGCACGCGCATTTGGCAAACCGCTGGTGATCGAGGAAGTCGCGGTGCCGCGCCCGGGCCCGGGCGAGCTCCTGGTGAAGATCGAAGCCTGCGGCGTCTGCCACACGGACCTGCACGCCGTGGAAGGCGACTGGCCCGTCAAACCCAATCCCCCCTTCATTCCCGGCCACGAGGGCGTCGGCCACGTCGTGGCCGTGGGCGCCGGCGTCACCCACGTCAAGGAAGGCGACCGGGTCGGCATCCCCTGGCTGTATTCCGCCTGCGGACATTGCGAACACTGCCTGGGCGGCTGGGAAACCCTTTGCGAGCAGCAGCAGAACACGGGTTACTCCGTCAACGGCGGCTTTGCCGAATACGCGCTGGCGGCCGCCGACTACGTGGGCCTGCTGCCCAAGAACGTCGGCTTTGTCGATGTGGCGCCGGTGCTGTGCGCCGGCGTCACGGTTTATAAGGGCCTGAAGATGACGGACACCCGGCCCGGCAACTGGGTGGTCATTTCGGGCATTGGCGGCCTGGGTCACATGGCGGTGCAGTACGCCAAGGCGATGGGCCTGAATGTGGCGGCCGTGGACATCGATGACGCCAAGCTCGACTTCGCGCGCCGGCTGGGCGCGGAAGTCACCGTCAACGCGATGAACACCGATCCGGCCGCCTACCTGAAGCGGGAAATCGGCGGCGCGCATGGCGCGCTGATCACCGCGGTGTCGCCCAAGGCCTTCGAGCAGGCGCTGGGGATGGTGCGCCGCGGCGGCACGATTTCGCTGAACGGCCTGCCGCCGGGGGACTTCCCGCTGTCGATCTTCGACATGGTGCTCAATGGCGTGACGGTGCGCGGTTCCATCGTGGGCTCCCGGCTGGATCTGCAGGAGTCGCTGCAGTTTGCCGAAGAAGGCAAGGTCCACGCCACCGTCGCCACCGAAAGCCTGGACAACATCAACAGCGTGTTCAACCGCATGAAGAAGGGCCAGATCGAAGGCCGCATCGTGCTCGACTTCGCCTGATTGCTTCGCGCCCAGGCTAGCCACGGGGTGCGGCATTTGCCGCACGCCGTGGATGATCGCGGCGAAGTGACCGCTCTCACGCCGCCCCGCGCGAGCGGTCAGGGCGTGATCTTCGTGCCCAACACCGCCAGAAACTGCGCCATCCACGCCGGATGGGCAGGCCAGGCGGGCGCCGACACCAGGTTGCCGTCGGTGTAGGCCTGGTCGACGGCGATCTCGGCATAGGTGCCGCCGGCCAGCCGGACCTCGGGCGCGCAGGCGGGGTACGCCGAGCAGGTGCGGCCCTTCAGCACGCCGGCCGCGGCCAGGATTTGCGCGCCGTGGCACACCGCGGCGATGGGCTTGTTGGCCTTGTCGAATTCACGCACGATATCCAGCACCTTTTCATTCAGGCGCAGGTATTCGGGCGCACGTCCGCCGGGGATCACCAGCCCGTCGTAGGACGCGGGTTCGACGCGGTCGAAGTCGTAGTTCAGCGTGAAGTTGTGGCCGCGCTTTTCCGTGTAGGTCTGCGCGCCCTCGAAGTCATGGATGGACGTAGCCACCGTGTCGCCGGCCTTCTTGTCCGGGCAGACCGCGTGCACCGTGTGCCCCACGGTCAGCAGCGTCTGGAACGGCACCATGGTTTCGTAGTCTTCGGCGTAGTCGCCGACCAGCATCAACAGTCGTTTGCTCATGATTGTCTCCTTGGGATGAGGGTGGGGGCCAGTTCCTGGTCTTCTCGTCCCATTGTGCGCGCTGCGCCGGCGGGGCGGGTGGTAATGGGATACCACCGGCGCGGGATACGACCGCGGAACGCCGTCCTACTCCAACGCCACCGTCACCGGCCGCGCGCCCAGCAGGTCCACCAGCACCTTGGGATCGATGCCCACCAGGTAGCCGCGCCGCCCGCCGTTGATGTAGACCGCCGGATACGTCAGCACCTCGGCTTCCACCCATACCGGCATCTTCTTGCGGGTGCCGAAGGGCGACGTGCCGCCCACCTGATAGCCGGAGTGGCGCTGCGCGACCTCGGGCTTGCAGGGCTCGACCTTCTTCAGGCCGGCCTGGCGCGCCAGGTTCTTGGTGGAGACTTCGCGGTCCCCGTGCATGACCACGATCAGCGGCTTGGCCGATTCGTCCTCCATCACCAGCGTCTTGACCACCGCGTGCGGGTCCAGGCCAAGCTGGCGCGCGGCTTCGCCGGCGCCGCCGTGGTCGACGTAGTCGTAGGTGTGCTCGGTGTAGGCCACCTTGTGCTGCTTGAGGAACTGGGTGGCGGGCGTTTCGGAAACGTGGCGGGCTTTGCTCATGGGTGTGCCGGTTGAAAAGGGAATGGTGGGCGGCGGCTAGCCGCGCGGATGATGGGCCGCGTGCAACGCCTTCAGGCGTTCGCGCGCCACGTGGGTGTAGATCTGCGTGGTGGAGATGTCTGCGTGGCCCAGCAGCATCTGCACCACGCGCAGGTCCGCGCCGTGATTCAGAAGGTGCGTGGCAAAAGCGTGGCGCAGCACGTGGGGCGACAGGGGCGCATGCACGCCAGCGATCACGGCGTATTTCTTGACCAGTTGCCAGAACGCCTGCCGCGACATCGCCTCGGCGCGGCTGGTGATAAAAAGCGCATCGCTGACGCGGCCTGCCGCCAATTCCGGGCGCGCAGTATTCAGATACTGCGCAATCCAGTGCGCGGCTTCGGCGCCCAGCGGCACCAGGCGATCCTTGCCGCCCTTGCCCAGCACCACCCGCACCACGCCTTCGTTCAGGCTGACGTCCAGCGAACGCACGCCCACCAGCTCGGACACGCGCAGGCCGGTGGCATACAAGGTCTCGAGCATGGCGCGGTCGCGCAGGCCGCGCGGCTGGCTGAGGTCGGGCGCCCGCAGCAGGGAGTCCACCTGCTGCTCGGACAGCGTCTTGGGCATGCGCGGCGGTTGCTTGGCGGCGACCAGCGTCAGGCACGGATCGCGTTCGGCACGGTGTTCGCGCAGCGCCCAGGCGTAGAAGCGGCGCAGCGCCGCCAGCCGGCGGTTGGCGGTGGTGGCGCGGGTTTCTTCGTGGCGAAACGCGAACCAGGCCTCGATATCCGCCTTCTGCGCGTCGCGGATCGGCTTGGCCGGCCCGACGGGCATGGTCTGCGCACGCTCGGGTTCACCGTGCCGGCCGGCCAGCTCCCGGGCATAGGCCTCGGGGTCTTCGAGCCAGCGGGCAAAACCGGTCAGGTCGCGGCGGTAGGCGGCCAGGGTATTAGCGGAAAGGCCATCCTCGAGCCAGACGGCGTCGATGAAGGCGTCGATATCGGCCTGGGAGGCCAGCGGCTGGCGGACGGTGGACATGGCGGGATTCTACGGCGCGGCGCGGTTGGGCAGGCGCTCGCCCACGCCGGCGGCGGCGGACTTGAGCCAGGCCTCGAACACCTTCAGCGCCTCGGACCGCTCGCTGCGTTGCGGATAGCCGAAGTAATACCCCTGGCTGACCGCCAGCGACTGCGGCACGGGCATGACGAGCGCGCCCTGGTCCAGCGCCGGTTGCGCCAGAAAGCGCGGCATCAGCCCGACGCCCAGTCCGGCCTGCACTGCCGCCATCACCATGGTGAAAAGCTCGTACCGGGGGCCGCCGGCCGCCTGCGGCCCGTACAGATGGCCATTGGCTGCGTACCACTGGCGCCAGGCGTCCGGCCGCGAGGCCAGGTGCAGGTGCGTCATGCCGGTCAGCGCGGCGCCCCCCGCTTGCGCCACGCGTGCGGCCAGTTCGGGCGCGCAAACCGGCACCAGTTCGCGCTCGGGAAACAGCAGCCCGCCCTGCGTGCCCGGCCAGAGCCCGTCCCCGTGATACAGCGCGCCGTCGAACGGCTGGTCCTTGAACTGGAACGGCAGCGTGCGCACGGACAGGCTGACGGTGATGTCGCCGTGCTCGCGCTGGAAATCCGCGAGTCGCGGAATCAGCCAGGTGGTGGCCAGGGTGGGCACGACGGCAATGTGGATGCTGCGCCCCATGCCGGTCCGGCTGACAAGCCCGAAAGTGTCTTTTTCGATCTGGTCCAGATGGTGACGGATGCGGCCGGCATATTCGGCGCCGTGGTCGGTCAGTACGATGCGGCGGCGCACCCGGGTGAAAAGCTGCACGCCCAGCCGCGCCTCCAGGCTGGCCACCTGCCGGTAGACCGCGCTGTGGGTCAGCGACAGCTCCTCGGCGGCGCGCGAAAAACTGCCCAGCCGGGCCGAGGCCTCGAATGCCTGCAGGGCGCTCAGATTGGGAATGCCGTTTCTCATGGAGGGAATGCCGCCTGAAATGCGGCCCGTCGCGGCGACGCGCCCATGTTGCGGCGCACCAGGCGGGACGTGCCGGGGGATCAACAGAATGTGCAATTTTATCAATTGCGTTGTGCGCTCAGGGAACATATGCTCGGCAGTTCTACCCTAGGCTAACCACGACACCACCATGCCTCAGCAAGATTCCCGCCTTGGCGGTCACATTCTGGTCGACCAACTGGTCGCCCAGGGCGTCAAACATGTATTTTGTGTCCCCGGCGAAAGCTATCTGGCGGTGCTGGACGGCCTGCACGATGCCGACATCAAGGTCACGGTGTGCCGCCAGGAAGGCGGCGCGGCCATGATGGCCGACGCGCACGGCAAGCTGACGGGCGAACCCGGCATCTGCATGGTGACGCGCGGCCCCGGCGCCGCCAACGCGCTGGCCGGCGTGCACATCTCCAAGCAGGACTCCACGCCGATGATCCTGTTTGTCGGCCAGATCGAGCGCGGCATGCGCGAGCGCGAGGCCTTCCAGGAAATGGACTACCGCGCCGTGTTCGGCACGCAGGCCAAGTGGGTGACCGAGATCGATCAGGTCGAACGCATTCCCGAACTGATCTCGCGCGCGTTTCACATCGCGACCTCGGGCCGTCCCGGTCCGGTGGTGATCGCGCTGCCGGAAGACATGCTGGTCGAGGCCGCCAAAGTGGCCGACGCCCCGCGCTACGAAGTCATCGATGCGGCCCCCACGGCTGGCCAGCTGTCCGATCTGGAAAAGCTGCTGGCTGACGCGAAGAACCCTGTCGCCATCCTGGGCGGCACGCGTTGGGACGCCCGCGCCGTGCAGCAGTTCGCCGATTTCGCGCAGTTGCATTCGCTGCCGACCGCCGTGTCGTTCCGCCGCCAGATGCTGTTTCCCGCGGACCATCCGTGCTTCATCGGCGACGTGGGCCTGGGCATCAATCCGGCGCTGCTCAAGCGCGTGGCCGATGCCGACCTGATCCTGCTGGTGGGCGGCCGCATGTCGGAAAACCCCAGCCAGGCCTACACGCTGCTGGACATTCCCGTGCCCAAGCAAAAGCTGGTGCACGTGCATCCCGACGCCGCCGAACTGGGCCGGGTGTACCGTCCCACCCTCGCCATCAACACCTCGCCGTCCGCCTTCGCCGCGACGCTGGCCGGCCTGAAGGCGCCTGCCGCCCCCGTGTGGGCCGACGGCACGAAGGCGATGCGCGAGTCGTACCTGAAATGGAGCGACCCCGAAGCCATCACCACGCCGGGCGCGCTGCAACTGGGCCAGGTCATGGCGTATCTGGAAAAGACCCTGCCCGCCGACGCGATCATGACCAACGGCGCGGGCAACTACGCCACCTGGCTGCACCGCTTTCACCGCTTCACCCGCTTTGGCACGCAGCTTGCGCCGACTTCCGGCTCAATGGGCTACGGCCTGCCGGCAGCGGTGGGCGCCAAGCGCGTGTGGCCGGACAAGACCGTCGTCTGCTTCGCGGGCGACGGCTGCTTCCTGATGCACGGCCAGGAATTTGCGACGGCCGTGCAATACGACCTGCCCATCATCGTGGTGCTGGTGGACAACGGCATGTACGGCACGATCCGCATGCACCAGGAAAAGCACTATCCGGGCCGCATTTCCGCGACCCAGTTGAAGAACCCCGATTTCGCCGACTACGCGCGCGCCTTTGGCGGCCACGGCGAACGCGTGGAGACCACCGAACAGTTCGGTCCGGCGTTTGAACGTGCATTGGCCAGCGGCAAGCCGGCGATCCTGCACTGCTTCATCGATCCGGAAACCATCAGCCCGTCCACGACCCTCGAAAAGATCCGTGAGGCGGCGCTGAAGGCCCAGCACTGAACCCTGCACGGGCGTCAAGACCGGCGGCGCGCCCAGGCGCACCGCCGTGCAAACCCCAACTTGCCGCCCGAATTATTTTAAGTTTAAACTTTCTAGATTCCGATCACGGAAATCCATAGCGGAGACCCAGCATGTCCTCGAACCCCTCATTCCACTGGCAAGACCCCCTGTTGCTGGATCAGCAGCTGACCGAAGAAGAGCGTATGGTGCGCGACGCCGCCTACGCCTACTCGCAGGACAAGCTGGCGCCGCGCGTGCTCAACGCCTTCCGCAACGAGAAGACCGATCCGGAAATCTTCTCCGAAATGGGCGAGCTCGGCCTGCTGGGCGCCACCATCCCTGTCGAATACGGCGGCGCTGGCCTGAACTACGTGAGCTACGGCCTGATCGCCCGTGAAGTCGAACGCGTCGACTCCGGCTACCGCTCGATGATGAGCGTGCAGTCCTCGCTGGTCATGGTGCCGATCAACGAATTCGGCAGCGAAGAACAAAAGAAGAAGTACCTGCCCAAGCTGGCGCGCGGCGAATGGATCGGCTGCTTCGGCCTGACCGAACCCAATCACGGCTCCGACCCCAACGGCATGGAAACCCGCGCGGTCAAGACCGCCGACGGCTACAAGCTGAGCGGCAACAAGATGTGGATCACCAACTCGCCGATCGCGGACGTGTTCGTGGTGTGGGCCAAGTGCGTCGGCGGCGACTTCGACGGCAAGATCCGCGGCTTCATCCTGGAAAAGGGCATGAAGGGCCTGTCCGCCCCCGCCATCCACGGCAAGGTCGGCCTGCGCGCGTCGATCACCGGTGAAATCGTCATGGACGAGGTGGAAGTGTCCGCCGACCAGATGATGCCCGGCGTGTCCGGCCTGAAGGGTCCGTTCACCTGCCTGAACTCCGCCCGTTACGGCATCGCCTGGGGCGCTGTCGGCGCCGCCGAAGCCTGCTGGCACACCGCCCGCCAGTACACCCTGGACCGCAAGCAGTTCGGCCGCCCGCTCGCCGCCAACCAGCTGATCCAGAAGAAGCTGGCCGACATGCAGACCGAAATCACGCTGGCGCTGCAAGGCTGCCTGCGCCTGGGCCGCATGAAGGACGAAGGCACCGCCGCCGTCGAAATCACCTCGATCATGAAGCGCAACTCGTGCGGCAAGGCGCTGGACATCGCCCGCCTGGCCCGCGACATGCTGGGCGGCAACGGCATCTCCGACGAATTTGGCGTGGCCCGCCACCTGGTGAACCTGGAAGTGGTCAACACCTACGAAGGCACCCACGACGTGCACGCCCTGATCCTGGGCCGTGCCCAGACCGGCATCCAGGCGTTCTATTGATCGCCTGCCTGGTGTAGCGAAGGAGGCCGCCCACGGGCGGCCATTTTTTTGACGCGTTGCTGCAGAGCCGGGTGTCAGACACCGACCGAATGGGAATACGCCATACGCCCGATCCCTCCCCGCCTGCGCATTGCCGAAAGCCCGACTAGGCGTACGCCTGTATACCTCTTACGCTTCACGGGTCCCTACACGAGGAGTCGCGCATGCACGGCATCCCCCCCCTGCGCCTGGCGGCAGTCGTCGCCATGGCGTTCATCGCCCAAGGCGCTCAGGCCGCCACGACGCTCACCATGACCACCGAATACCCGGCCACCTCCATGCCGGGTCAAGGTGTGTCCACATTTGCCGAACTGGTGCGGGCCAAGTCGGCCGGCAACGTCGTCATCGACGCGAGCTTCGACGCCGCCAAGGGCATCAAGTCGGGCGACATGATCGAGGCCGTGCAAACGCGCAAGGTGGATGCGGGCGACGCCTTTGCCGGCGCGCTTGCCACGAAGTATCCGATCTTTGGCGTCTCGTCCCTGCCCTTCCTGGCCGACTCGTTGTCCAAGGCGCGCAATCTGAACAAGGCGGCGCGCCCGGCCTACGAGAAGCTGCTGGCCGCGCATGGCCAGAAGCTGCTCTACACCACGCCGTGGCCCGCGTCGGGCATCTGGTCCAAGCAGAAGCTGGACAGCGTGGCGGCGCTCAAGCGCCTGTCCATCCGCACCTACGATGCGACCTCGCAGGACGTCATGCAGCGGGCCGGCGCAAAGGCGCAGAATATTTCGTTCGCGGACGCGATGCCGCGCATCGCATCGGGCGAGGTGAACGCGGTACTGTCTTCCGGCGATGGCGGCGCGGGCCGCAAGCTGTGGGAACATCTGCCGAATTTTGCCGAGATCAACTACGCCATGCCGGTCTCGGTGGCGACGATGAACTTGAAGGCCTACGAGGCGCTGGATGCGCGCTCGCGCAAGGCCATCGACCAGGCGGCCGCGCAGACCGAGGCCGAGCAGTGGAAACGCATCGAGGGCCGCCTGCAGCAGAACTACGCGAACATGCGCAAGAACGGCGTCGCGATCAACACCGCCGTGCCCCCGGCGGTGAAGAAGGCGTTGAAGGACGCTTCCGCCGAATCGATCAATGCGTGGAAGGCGGCGGCCGGCCCGGAGGCGGCCGCCATTCTCAAGCAGGCGAGCAAGCGGTAGACGCCGCGCCTAGTTGTTGCCGGACAGGTCGAACAGGCTGGTCGCGTCCATTTCCAGCACGCTTTCGTCGTGCTGGTTCACGACCGTCCATGCCCAGTTGATGATGCCCAGGTCCGGGCGCGAGGACGAGTGCCGCGCGCCCTGCACGCGCGCGTGCAGGCGCAGGGTGTCGCCGGGGCGCACCGGCGTGCGCCAGCGGACTTCGCCCAGCCCGGGCGAACCGAAGGATTCGGAATCATGCAGGGCGGCGTCGACCGCCATGCGCATGGCCATCGCGCAGGTGTGCCAGCCGCTGGCGATCAGCCCGCCCCAGCGGCCTTCCGCGGCGCGCTGCGGATCGGTATGGAACCACTGGGGATCGTACTTGCGGGCGAACTCCAGGATCTCCGCTTCCGTCACGGTGACCGGCCCCGCCTTGATCACCATGCCGTCCTTGAATTCGGCGAACTTCATGTTGTGTTTTCCCCCTGCCAACGAAAACGGCGCGCCCAGGCGCGCCGTTCGTCACGCAACTGTTGTTGGAATCAGTACGTCTCGAAGTGCAGCCGGCCTTCACGGCGCAGCGCATCATGCAGGATAGACCAATCCTCGCCCGACTGCACCACCACATCGCGCAGGGCGTCCAGCACGCCGACTTCCATGCCCTTCAAGCCGCAGACATAGATGCAGGTATTGCGGTCGGCCAGCAGCCCGCGCACGTGCGCGGCCCGTTCGCGGATCAGGTCCTGCACGTAGCGCTTGGGCTGGCCGGGTTCGCGCGACAGCGCCAGGTTGATGTCGATGAAATCGCGCGGCAGCTTCATCAACGGGCCAAAGTACGGCAGCTCACGTTCGGTGCGCGCGCCGAAGAAAAGCATGAGCTTGCCGATGTCCGCCGTGCCGATCAGGCGGCGGCTGCGCTCGGTCATCGCGCGCATCGGCGCAGAACCCGTGCCCGTGCAGATCATGATGAGATTGGCCTGCGGGTGGTTCGGCATCAGGAAGGTGTGGCCGAACGGGCCGATCACCTGCACGGTGTCGTTCTTGGCCAGGTCGCACAGATAGTTGGAACACACGCCATGCGCGGCCGCGCCGCCGTGGTCCTGGGTGACGCGTTTGACCGTCAGCGACAGGTTGTTGTACCCCGCCCTCTCACCATCGCGCGGACTGGCCAGCGAATACTGGCGCGCGTGATGCGGCCGGCCCTGCGCATCCACGCCCGGCGGCAGGATGCCGATGGACTGGCCCTCCAGCACCGGAAAAGGCTGCTCGCCGAAGTCCAGCACGATGTGATGAATGTCGCTTTCCGTGTCGGCGCCCGTGACGCGATAGTTGCCCACCACGGTCGCGGTGATCGGCGTCTTGTGCGTGTAGAGATTCACGTAAGGGTGCGCGGCCGACCACGGCGGCACCGCGGCGCCGGGTGTGGCGGCAGTCAGGGCCGCCGGCTGCGCGAGGCCCGATTCGGCCTGCGGCGCCGGCATGGGCTGACCGCCCTCGCCGCCCGCGGCTGCATCTACCGGCAGCGGCTTTTCCTGCGGCAGCTCTTCCCAGCCCAATTGGTCCTGCACGGAATAGGCCTCCGCCCGCACGACCAGCCGCCAGTTATCGATCGAACCCGTCGGACACGGCGGCACGCAAGCCATGCAGCCGTTGCAGATTTCGGGATCCACCACGTAGTTGTTCGAATCGTGGGTGATCGCATCGACCGGACAGGTCTCTTCGCAGGTGTTGCAGCGGATGCAGATCTCGGGATCGATCAGATGCTGCTTCAGAACTTCCACCGGTAATGGGGCGTTCATCGCCGTCCTCCCTACGCGCGGGCACGCGGCCCGCGCGGCCTTTAGTTGAAACGCACGTACTCGAAGTTGACCGGCTGGCGGTTGATGCCCATGACGGGCGGCGCGATCCAGTTGGCGAACTTGCCCGGCTCGGTGACGCGGCCCATCAGCGAGGCGACGAACGCGCGGTCTTCCGGCGTGGGCAGCCACTTGTGCTGGTTGGCCTGCCACTGCGATTCGGACAGGATCTCGCCTTCGGGCGACATGCGGATGCCGGCCAGGGTGCCGATCTGGCGATTGAACGCCTTGTGCGGCACCTGCAGGCGGAACGCCAGGCCGCTCTTTTCGATCACCTTGTTCCAGCGGCCGATGCCGGCCACCGAATCTCGGATGAAGTCGTCGCGCAGCACTTCGTTCAGCGCATTGAGCATCGGCACTTCGGTCTCGGACAGCTTGCCGTTGCTGACGTTGAGCACCCGGTAGGTGTCGTTCTTCAGTTGATGGTCGTCGGTGCGCTTGCTCTCTTCGTACCGTCCCTTCAGGCCCGAACCGTAGAAGATGGCGGCGTTGGACGACTGATCCGCGCCAAACAGGTCGATGGTGACGCTGTAGTGGAAGTTCAGGTAGCGCTGGATGGTGGGCAGGTCGATCACGCCCGCCGCGCGCACGGCTTGCGGGTCGTCGGTCTTCAGTTCCTTCATCACTTCGCAGGTGCGCTGGATGACGCGCGATATGCCGGACTCGCCCACGAACATGTGGTGCGCTTCCTCGGTCAGCATGAACTTGGTGGTGCGCGCCAGCGGGTCGAAGCTGGATTCGGCCAGCGCGCACAGCTGGAACTTGCCGTCGCGATCGGTGAAGTAGGTGAACATGTAGAACGCCAGCCAGTCCGGCGTCTTTTCATTGAAGGCGCCCAGGATGCGCGGATTGTCCGAATCGCCCGAGCTGCGTTGCAGCAGCGCATCGGCTTCCTCGCGCCCGTCACGGCCGAAATAGCGGTGCAGCAGGTACACCATTGCCCACAGGTGCCGCCCTTCTTCGACGTTGATCTGGAACAGGTTGCGCAGGTCGTACTGCGACGGCGCGGTCAGGCCCAGGTGCCGCTGCTGCTCGATCGACGCCGGTTCCGTGTCGCCCTGCGTGACGATGATGCGGCGCAGGTTGGCGCGGTGCTCGCCGGGCACGTCCTGCCACACGTCGCGGCCGATGTTCTCGCCAAAATGGATCTTGCGCTGGCCGTCCTGCGGCGCCAGGAAGATGCCCCAGCGGTAGTCGGGCATGCGCACGTGATTGAAGTGGGCCCAGCCATCGGGCTCGACGCTGACCGCCGTGCGCAGGTAGACTTCAAAGCCGTGCGAACCGTCGGGGCCCATGTCCTGCCACCATTGCAGGTAGTTGGGCTGCCAGTGTTCCAGCGCGCGCTGCAACGCGCGGTCGCCGGACAGGTTGACGTTATTGGGAATCTTGTCGCTGTAGTTGATGCCGGACATGTCTCTCTCCTGATTCTTTTTTGCAATGGGGCCGGCGGCTGTTCCCAGCCGCGCGGCGCTCAGACGCGGTTCCAGTCGAATGCCGCCTGCTCGCCCTTGCCGTACAGCTTGAGCGCGCCCTTGTCGCCCGCCGCATTGGGGCGGTTGAAGATCCAGTTCTGCCAGGCAGTCAGCCTGCCGAAGATGCGGGTTTCCATGGTTTCCTGCCCGCCAAAGCGCAGGTTCGCCTCCAGGCCCGTCAGCGCATCGGGCGACAGCGCGCGGCGCTCTTCCAGCGCCATCCGCACCTCGTCGTCCCAGTCGATGCTGTCGGGCGCATCGGTAATGAGGCCCAGCTCCAGCGCGTCGGCGGCCGGCAGGCTGCGTCCGGCCTGGGCGCGCACGGCTTCCAGCGGACCGGTCTCGCCGTAGAAACGGCGCTGCAGGCGGCTTTGGCCATTCACCATCGGGTAGGCGCCGAAGTTGCGCTCGCCCACCACGAGACGCGGCGGCGCGGCGTCGATGTCTTCCTCGCCCTCGACGTCCAGCATGTAGCTGCGGTCGGCCGCCAGCGCCAGTTCCAGCAGCGTGCCGGCAAAGCAGGAGCCCGGCTCGATCAGCGCGAACAGGCTGCGGGACGTGACATCCAGCCGCGCAAGCGTGCGGCGCAGCATGCCGGCCGTCTCGCGCACGAACCAGTGGCCCGCGTGCTGTTCCAACGCGGCGTCCGCCGCCAGCACTTGCTGCGCGTCGCCCTCGGTCTTGAGGATCCAGGTGCCGATATCCAGTTCATTGGTGCGCATCGTCAGGATGGCGTCGTCCAGCTCACGCGCCATCTGCAGCGGCCACCAGGCCGCCCCCGCGGCAACGATGTCCGCAAGGTTGGTTTCCACTACGCCTTGCGGCGCGCGCACGGTCCAGGTGGCTTGACGCTTTTCGCGGTCGAGCTGCACGTCGACGTAGCGATAGGACAGACGGTTTTCCGTTTCGGTGCGTTGCAGCGGCGTCAGCGCCACGCCCTGCTCGCCTGCCGGACGGTCGCTGTCCTGCGCCAAGGCAAGCGCGCGGGCCCGGACTTCCTCCTCGAAGCGGGCGGGCTTGACCACGTCGTCCACCAGCCGCCAATCCTTGGCGCGCTGCCCTCGCACGCCCTCGACCAGCGTGCAGAAGATGTCCGCGTGGTCATGGCGCACGCGGCGCTTGTCGGTGACGCGGGTCAGCCCGCCCGTGCCCGGCAGCACGCCCAGCAAGGGCACCTCGGGCAGCGCAACGGAAGACGAGCGGTCGTCGATCAAGAGGATCTCATCGCAGGCCAGGGCCAATTCATAGCCGCCGCCCGCGCACGCGCCGTTCAGCGCGGCGATGAACTTCAGGCCGCCGTGGCGGCTGGAGTCCTCGATGCCGTTACGGGTTTCATTGGTGAACTTGCAGAAGTTGACCTTCCAGGCGTGGGTGGACAACCCCAGCATGAAAATGTTGGCACCGGAACAGAAGATGCGGTCTTTCATGCTGGTGACGACCACGCTGCGCACCTCGGGGTGTTCGAAGCGGATGCGTTGCAGGGCATCGTGCAGTTCGATGTCGACGCCCAGGTCGTACGAATTGAGCTTGAGCTTGTAGCCGGGGCGCAGGCCGCCGTCTTCGGCCACATCCATGGCCAGGGTTGCGACTGCACCGTCGAAAGTCAGGCGCCAGTGCCGGTACTGGGCGGGATCTGTCCGGAAATCGACCCGGTTGATGGGACTGCTCATCGTGTGTCTCCTCGTACGCCCTGTTCGCTGACAGGAAAAATACTGCACTACATGAATTATTATGCAGGTTAGTGCAGGCGATTTGGAGCGTCAAGCGGAATATGCAGGAAAGTGCATGTCTCCATGCGTACCGAGCGCGCAGCAAAAAGGCCGCCCCGAATGGGGCGGCCTCAGAAACGAAGGCGGCAGGCCGGCGGCGCTACAGCGGCAGGCCGCAGGCCTTGCGGACCTGCGTGCGCAGGCCGGCGAAGCTTTCGGCCACTTCCAGATTGCTGGTCACCCAGGTCAGGTCCGCTTTGGCGTAGAACGCTTCGCGCCCGGCCAGGATGCGCTTCAAGTCGGACATGGCTTCGTTGTTGCCCGACATGGGGCGGAAGTCGCCCTGCGCCATGACGCGTTCCATGTGCTCTTCGGGCGTGGCGCGCAGCCAGACCGTATAGCAATGGGTCAGCAAGAGGTTAAGCGTGGCCGGTTCGGACACCAGCCCGCCCGGCGTGGCCAGCACCATTTCCGGATAGATCTGCACCGCCTCTTCGAGCGCGCGCCGTTCATAGCGGCGATAGGCGTTTGGACCATAGAGGTTATGGATTTCCAGGATGCCGCAGCCGGCCACCCGCTCGATCTCGCGGTTCAGTTCCACGAACGGATAGCCCAGGTCGTCGGCCAGCATCTGGCCAAGCGTCGACTTGCCCGCGCCGCGCAGGCCGATGAGCGCCACGCGCTGCGTGCGGTTGGGCCGCTGCGCGCCGGCGCCCACGCCAAATAGCTGCGTCAGCGCCTCGCGCGCGCGCTGGAGATCGGACTCGGTGCGCCCGCTCAGCAACTCCCGGATCAGCAGCCAGTCTGGCGATTCCGTGGTGACGTCGCCGACCAGTTCGGCCAGCGCGCAGTTAAACGCCCGGGCAATCTGCAGCAGGACAAGGATCGACGCATTGCCGACGCCGTGCTCCAGGTTGGCGAGATGGCGTTCGGATACGCCGGTCGCCTGCGACAAGCCCTTGCGCGTCATACCGCGGATGGCGCGCAGGCGGCGCACGCGCTCGCCCAAGGCGATCAGGAAGGGCTCGCGCCGGGGTTCGATGGGCGCCGTGTCTAGCGCTTGATTCATGGTTCGACTGACTCCGCAAAAACCCTGATTACCGCTCTTTTATGCACTATAGTGCTTGACCCACATCAACGGAAGCACTATTTTTCCATCCAACGAGTCCACAGCCGATCCGGTGCAAAAAAACAGCAGTCCAAATGCGGACTGCCTGAGCGCCGACAGTGTAAAGGAGCCGCTTGGTGAGTACGCCCGACCAATTTCACGCCCTGATGCGCGATGTGACGCGCCTGACGGCCGGTCAGCCGCTGGACGCGGCGCTGCAGGCCCGGCTCAACCAGGCGGCCGGCCCTGAGAGCGCCCTGTTCCAGGACATTTTTGCCACCTGTAGGCAGGGCGTGGCCGACGGCTGGATGTGCAACCGCGAAGGCGGCGGCATCAAGTACGGCCGGGTCATCAAGCCCGCCGACGACCTGGGCGGCTGCTCGGTGGACGTCGTCGACATGAATGACCTGGCCGGCCCGCACCACGCCCATCCCAACGGCGAGATCGACATGATCATGCCGCTTACCGGCGACGCGCGCTTTGACGGCCACGGCGCGGGCTGGCTGGTCTACGGACCGGGCTCGGCCCACCGCCCCACCGTCACGCGCGGCCGGGCCCTCGTGCTGTATCTGCTGCCCGGCGGGGCCATCGAATTCACGCGCCCCGGCTAAAAGACCGGCCCGGACGCCGCAACCGTGCCGCCAACAACAACCACAGGCACGGCGTCCACCCACCAGGACACCAGGAGACAACCGTGAATACCTGCCCCGCCGAACTGAATTTCGCCAGCCATCTTGCCGCGCTGAACGCGCCGCGCGCCGCCAAGCCGGCCTACATCGACGACACGCGCCAGCTCACGTATGGCGAGCTGGCCGAGCGGGTGGCCCGCATGGCCGGCGCGCTGCGCAACCTGGGCCTGCGCCGCGAGGAACGCATCCTGGTGCTGATGCAGGACACGGCCGACTGGCCGGTGACGTTTCTGGGCGCGCTGCACGCCGGCGTGGTGCCGGTGGCTGTCAATACCCTGCTCACCGCCGACGATTACGCCTACATCATTGCGCACAGCCGCGTGCGCGCCGTATTCGTGTCCGGCGCCCTGCTGCCGGTGCTGCAGGCGGCGCTGGCTCATGCGCGGGCGGATGTCGAACATCTGGTGGTGTCGCAGCCCGTCGCGGCCTTGCCCGATGGCGCCCACGCGTTCGACACGCTGCTGGCCGCCGCCCCGCTGGCGCCCGCGGCCCGCACGCTATCCGACGAGATCGCGTTCTGGCTGTATTCGTCGGGTTCGACGGGCAAGCCCAAGGGCGTGGTGCACACACACGGCAACCTTTGGCACACGGCGGAACTGTACGCCAAGCCCGTGCTCGGCATCCGCGAAAGCGACGTGGTGTTTTCGGCCGCGAAGCTGTTCTTCGCGTACGGCCTGGGCAACGGCCTGACCTTTCCGCTGTCGGTGGGCGCAACGGTCGTGCTGATGGCCGAGCGCCCCACCCCGCAGGCCGTATTCCAGCGCCTGGTGCGGCATCGCCCCACCGTGTTCTATGGCGTGCCGACGCTGTATGCCAGCATGCTGGCCTCGCCCGACCTGCCGCCGCGCGAGCAGGTGGCGATGCGCATCTGCACATCCGCCGGTGAAGCCTTGCCGCGCGATATCGGCGAGCGCTTCACGCGCCATTTCGGCTGTGAAATCCTGGACGGCATCGGCTCGACCGAGATGCTGCACATCTTCATTTCCAACCGCTCGGGGCAATTGCGCTACGGCACCACGGGCAAGCCCGTGCCGGGCTATGAAGTGCAGCTGCGCGATGACAACGGCGCGCCCGTCGCGCCCGGCGCCATCGGCGACCTGTACATCAAGGGGCCCAGCGCCGCGCTGATGTACTGGAACAACCGCGACAAGACGCGCCAGTGCTTTCTGGGCGACTGGCTCAAGAGCGGCGACAAATACGTTTGTGATCCCGACGGCTACTACACCTATGCCGGTCGCAGCGACGACATGATCAAGGTCAGCGGCCAGTATGTGTCGCCGGTGGAAGTCGAGAACATCCTGATCCAGCACGAGGCGGTGCTGGAAGCGGCCGTGATCGGGGTGCCGGACCACGACGGGCTGGTCAAGACCAAGGCCTATGTGGTGCTGCGCGACGGCTTCGAACCGGACGCGCAGACGGGCGCCGCCTTGCAGCATTACGTGAAGCAACACCTGGCGCCGTTCAAGTATCCGCGCCAGATCGATTTCCTGGAGGAACTGCCCAAGACCGCCACCGGCAAGATCCAGCGCTTTCGCCTGCGCGCGCTGGAAGAGGCGTCGCTATGACGGCGGCCGCCGAATCGGATACGGTCTTTGCCGGCATCCACGCACGCGGGCGCGACCTGCGGCTGGAATGCCGCTGGATCGCGCCGCAGCGCACGGACGCCCCGCTCATCGTCTTCCTGCATGAAGGGTTGGGATCGGTATCGATGTGGAAGGACTGGCCCATGCTGGTGTGCGAGGCGGCCGGCTGCCGCGGGCTGGTGTATTCGCGCTATGGATACGGCCGGTCCACCGCGCGCCCGCGGGATGATGCATGGCCCGTGGACTTCATGCACCGCGAGGCGCACGACGTCCTGCCGGCCTTGCTTGAGGTCCTGGGCGTGAACGCGCGCCGCGACAAGCCGGTGCTGTTCGGCCACAGCGACGGCGGCTCGATCGCCTTGCTTTACGCCGCCCGGTATCCGGACGCGGTTGCCGGTGTGATCGCGGCAGCCCCGCACATCCTTGTCGAAGACGTGTCCGTCACCAGCATCGCGGCCGCGCGCAAGGCTTATCTGGAATCAGATCTGCGCGCGCGGCTGGGCCGTCATCACCAGGATGTTGATTCCGCGTTCTGGGGCTGGAACGACATCTGGCTGAACCCCGAATTTCGCGGCTGGAACATCGAGGACGATCTGAGCCGCATTGCCTGTCCCGTGCTGGCCATTCAGGGCACCGGCGACGAATACGGCACGCTGGCGCAGGTGCGAGGCATCCGCCGGCGTGCGCCGCAAACCGAACTGCTGGAGATTCCGGATTGCGGCCATTCGCCGCACCGGGATCAGCCCGCCACCGTTATCCAGGCCGTCGCACGCTTTGTCGGCGCGCTGGAAAAACCCGGTTGACACAGGCCGCGCATCAAGGCCCCGCGTCCGCCCATAACAAGCACGGAGACAAACCATGAACCACGTCCTGACCCGGGCCGCGCTGGCCGCCGCCCTGACGATCGCCGCAAGCGGCGCGCATGCCGACGACAAGCTCAAGGTCGGCTTCATGCTGCCCTACAGCGGCACGTTTGCCGCGCTGGGCAACGCCATCGAGAACGGCTTCAAGCTTTACGTTGCCGAGCAAGGCGGCAAGCTCGGCGGACGCGAGATCGAATACTTCAAGGTGGATGACGAATCCAATCCCGCCAAGGCCGCCGAGAACGCCAACCGCCTCATCAAGCGCGATCAGGTCGACGTGCTGATCGGCACCGTGCATTCGGGCGTGGCGATGGCGCTGGCCAAGGCGGCCAAGGACGCCGACACCACGCTGATCGTCACCAACGCGGGCGCCAACGCGATCACCGGTCCGCTGTGCGGCCCGGGCATCTTCCGCACCTCGTTCACCAACTGGCAGCCGGCCTACGCCATGGGCCCGGTGGCTTACGCCAAGGGCCACAAGACCGCCGTAACCATTACCTGGAAGTACGCGGCGGGCGACGAGGCCATCGGCGGCTTCAAGGAAGGTTTCGAGAAGGCCGGCGGCAAGGTCGTGCGCGAACTGAGCCTGCCGTTTCCCAATGTGGAATTCCAGTCGCTCCTGACAGAGATTGCTGCGCTCAAGCCCGACATGGTGTTCACCTTCTTTGCAGGCGGCGGCGCCGTGAAGTTCGTGCAGGACTATCACGCGGCAGGCCTGGACAAGACGATTCCACTGTACGGTTCGGGCTTTTTGACGGACGGCACGCTGCAGGCGCAAGGCGCATCGGCGCAGGGGCTCTTGACCACGTTGCATTACGCCGACGGGCTGAACACGCCGCGCGACAACGCGTTCCGCGCCGATTATTCCAAGGCGTACAAGATGCAGCCGGACGTCTACGCGGTGCAAGGCTATGACGCCGCGCAGCTCATGCAGTCGGGGCTGACCGCCGTGAAGGGAGACTTTACGAAGAAGGACGCCTTCCGCAGCGCCATGCGCACGGCCACCGTGGACAGCCCGCGCGGCTCGTTCACGCTGTCCAAGGCCGGCAACCCGGTGCAGGACATCTACCTGCGCCGCGTCGACGGCCTGGAAAACAAGGTCGTCGAGGTCGCGGTGCAGAAGCTGGCCGACCCCGCCCGCGGCTGCAAGCTGTAGCGCCCCGCCACGCGTCCGCCACGGGAGGCCCCATGGACATCAGCATCCTGCTCATCCAGAGCCTGAACGCATTCCAGTACGGCTTGCTGCTGTTCCTGGTGGCCAGCGGACTCACGCTGATCTTCGGGATCATGGGCATCATCAACCTGGCGCACGGCAGCTTCTACATGATCGGCGCATACATGGCGTTCGCGCTGGGCCCGCTGGTCGACCGCTGGCTGGGCGGCGGGTTTCTCACCACGCTGGCCGTCTGCGTGCTGGCGGCCGGCGTGATGGGATACCTGCTGGAAGCCGCGTTCTTCAGCTACCTGTACAAGCGCAATCACCTGCAGCAGGTACTGATGACGTACGGCCTGATCCTGGTGTTCGAGGAACTGCGCAGCATCCTGGTGGGCAACGACGTGCATGGGGTGCCGCTGCCCGAATGGCTGCGCGGCAGCATTGCGCTGGGCGACGTGATGACCTATCCCGTCTACCGCCTTTTCATTTCCGCCGTGGGCATCGTCGTCGCGCTGCTGCTGTACTGGATGATCTCGCGCACGCGGCTGGGCATGATGTTGCGCGCCGGCGCCAGCAACCGCGAAATGATCAGCTCGCTGGGCATCGATATCAACAAGCTATACCGCGTCGTGTTCGCCGCGGGCGTGGCGCTGGCGGCGCTGGCCGGCAGCATCGCCGCGCCCGTGTCGTCCGTGTATCCCGGCATGGGCAACGGCGTGCTCATCATCTGTTTCGTGGTGGTGGTGATCGGCGGCATCGGGTCGATTCGCGGCGCCTTCCTGGCCGCGATGCTGGTGGGCTTTGCCGAAACGTTCGGCCAGGTGCTGTTCCCTTCCGCGGCGGGCGTGCTGGTCTATCTGCTGATGGCCCTCATTCTTCTCTGCAAGCCCGAAGGGCTGTTCAAACAGGGCTAGGTCCTGTCGACCTAAAAAGGACCCACGCATGCGCGCGCCTCTGCTCAACCGACTTCTGCCCATCGCCACGCTGCTGGCGCTGGCGGCCTTTTCCTTCAGCGGCAGCGATTACTACACCGGCCTGGCGGTGAAGATCATGATCTACGCGATCTTCGCGCTCAGCCTGCAACTGCTGGTGGGCGGCGCGGGCTTGGTGAGCCTGGGACACGCGGCGTTCTTTGGCATCGGCGCCTACGTGGCGGCGCTGTTGTCGCCCGAATCGGAAGCGGCCAGCCTGTGGTGGCTGCTGCCGGCCGCCCTTCTGACAGCCGCCGCGTATGCCCTGGTGACCGGGGCGCTGGCGCTGCGCACGCGCGGGGTGTACTTCATCATGGTCACGCTGGCGTTTTCGCAAATGGCCTACTACGTGTTTCACGACACCAAGATCGGCGGCGGCAGCGACGGCATCTACCTGTATTTCCGGCCGGAACTCTCGCTGGGGGGCTGGATGCCGTTCGATCTGGGCAACGCCGGCACGTTCTATTTCTTTGTCCTTGCCTGTCTGGCGCTGACGTGGGGGTTTCTGGCGTTGCTGCGCCGCTCGCCGTTTGGCGCGGCGCTTGCCGGCATCCGCATCAACGAACAGCGCATGCGCGCGGCAGGCTATTCGACTTATCCCTACAAGCTCGCCGCCTATGTCGTCGGCGCCACGCTGGCCGGCCTGGCGGGCTTTCTGTTCGCACTGAAAGATGGCTTCGTCACGCCGGAGCTGTTGGCCTGGGAACAGTCGGGGCTGGTGCTGCTGATGGTCATCCTGGGCGGCATGGGCAGCCTGGGCGGCGCGGTGCTGGGCACGGTGGCGATGGTGCTGCTGCAAGAGCTGTTCCAGTCGCAGGACCTGTTTGGCGACTACGCACGCCATTGGCACCTGCCGCTGGGCCTGGCGATCATCGCGCTGGTGGCGCTGTTGCCGAACGGGCTGGCAGGTCTGCCGGCCCAATGGCGCGAACGCCGCCAGGCGCGCGCCGCGGACGTTCGCAAAGACGCGGCGCCCTCGGCCCGCGCGGAAAGCAAACCGGCGGCCGCGCGCCTGCCCATCCAGGGAGAACGCCATGTCTGATGTCCTGCTCTCGGCCGCCGCGGTCACGCGCCGCTTCGGCGGTCTTACGGCGGTCAACGGCGTGTCGCTCGATTTGCTGCGCGGCCAGGTGCATGCCGTGATCGGCACCAACGGCGCGGGCAAGTCCACACTCATCAACATCCTGTCGGGTGAACTGGCGGCCAGCAGCGGCCAGGTCACGCTGGGCAGCCGCGACATCACCGCCTGGCCTCAGCCCGAACGGGCGCGCGCCGGGCTGGGCCGCAGCTACCAGCGATCCACGATCTTTCCTGAACTGAGCGTGTTTGAAAACTGCCGGCTGGCCGCACAGGCCAGCCGGCAGCGCTTCTGGCACTGGTGGCGCGATGCCGCCAGCTGCCGGCGCAGCGCCGAGCTGGCGGGCGCGGCGCTGGACCGCACGGGCCTGGCCGGCGACGCGCGGCAGCCGGCCGGCCTGCTGCCGCACGGCCGCAAGCGTCAGCTCGAAATTGCAATGTGCCTGGCGGGCGAACCGCAGGTGCTGCTGCTGGACGAACCGCTGGCAGGTATGGGCCCCGAGGAAACCGACCGCATCCTGGATCTGCTGCAGACCCTGAAGGCGGGCCACGCGATCCTGCTGGTCGAGCACGACATGGACGCCGTGTTCCGCATCGCCGAAACCATCACCGTCATGGTCAACGGCAGCGCCATCGCCAGCGGCGCCCCCGCACAGATCCGCGCCAATCCGGAAGTGCGCACCGCCTACCTGGGCGAAGACGGACAAGGAGCGCATTGATGCACGCGCTGATCGAAGCAGGCGGCCTGCATGTGTACTACGGCGCCAGCCATGTCCTGCGGGGCGTGGACATGCACATCGCACCGGGCGAATCGGTGGGACTGGTGGGCCGCAATGGCATGGGCAAGACCACGCTCATCCGCAGCCTGATGGGCCATGTGAAAAGCGCACAGGGCAACGTGCGGGTGCGCGGCAGCGATTGCACCCACGCGCAGCCCCATGCAATCGCGCGCATGGGGGTGGCCTATGTGCCCGAGGGCCGCGGCATCTTTCCCAACCTGAACGTGCGCGAGAACCTGCAGGTGGCGGCGCGCCCGGGCCAGCGCGCAGGCCAGGACTGGACCTATGCGCGGGTGCTGGACACGTTTCCCCGGCTGCGCGAACGCCTGGGCCACGGCGGCCAGCAGTTGTCGGGCGGCGAACAGCAGATGCTGGCCATCGGCCGCGCGCTGATGACCAACCCCGACCTCCTGATCCTGGACGAGGCCACCGAGGGCCTGGCGCCGCTGATCGTGGCGGAGATCTGGCGCATCATCCGCGAGATCCGCGCCACCGGCATGTCCACGCTGATCGTGGACCGCAACTACCGCGCGGTGCTGGAACACACCGACCGGTGCCTCGTGATGGAAAAGGGATTGATCGTGCAGGATGGCGACAGCGCGTTGCTGGCCCGGCAGCCCGAGCAGTTGACGCGCTATCTGGGGGTGTAGCGGCGCGGCGCTTGGGGAGAACGCCCGCGAAGCGCCCGCGCCGCCGGGGCGACCGTCAGATCACGGCTTCGATCAGGAAGGGACCGCGCCGCTTCAGGCCTTCGGCCAGCGCGCGCGCAAAGCCTTCGACCGTATCCACGCTGACTGCTTCCACGCCCATGCCGCGCGCAAGATGGGTCCATTCAAGATGCGGATCTTGCAGGTCCAGCATGCGGCGCGCATTGCGGCCCGGTTCCTGCACGCCCACGTTCTTCATCTCGCCATGCAGCGTGGCGTAGGAACGGTTGGCCAGGATGATGGTGAGGCAATCCAGGTTTTCGCGCGCCTGCGTCCACAAGGCCTGCAGCGTGTACATGCCGCTGCCGTCCGCCTGCAAGGTCACGACCTTGCGGTCGGGGCACGCAACTGCCGCGCCCGTCGCCAGCGGCAGGCCGATGCCGATCGCGCCGCCCGTCAGCATCAGCCAGTCGTGCGGCGCGCTGCTGACGCTGTACAGCGGAAACTCGCGACCCTGCGTGATGGACTCGTCGCAGACGATGGCCTGCTCGGGCAGATGATGCGCGACCAGGATGTTGACCGCTGCGCCCGTCAGCTTGCCCGAGGCGGGCACTTCATAGTTGGCGGCAGGCGCTGCCAGGCGCGGCGCATCGGCGGCGATACCCAGTTCGTCGGCCAGCCATTCCAGCGCGTGCGGCAGGTCCTGGTCGGCCGTGGCCAGCACCACCTGGTTGCTGTCCTGCGGCGCCAGCAGGCTGGGCTTGCCGGGATAGGCAAAGAAACCGACCGGCGACTTCGCGCCCGCGAGCACCAGGTGCTTGACGTCCTTGAGCTTGGCGACGGCCAGGTCGATCGGATACGGCAGGCGGTCCACCGGGGTGCGCGAGCCGCCGCGCTCGATGCGGCGGTTCGACGTTTCCGATACCAGGCGCACGCCGGTGGCGCGCGCAATGCGCCCCGCCGCGTTCAACGCGCGCTCGCGCAGCGCGGCGCCGCCCAGCATCAGCACGGTGACTTCGCCCGAGCGGATGGCGGCGGCGGCGGCGCGCACGGCGTCGGCAGTGGTCTGCGCCAGCGGCTCGTCCCTGGCCACGATGGGCGCGGGCGCGTTGTCCGGCAATTCGGTCCAGGCCGTGTCAGCCGGCAGGATCAGGGTGGCGATGTTGCCCGGCGAACGGCGCGCCACGGCCACGGCTTCGGCGGCATCTGCCGACAGGGCCGACGCCGTCATCGTGCGCTTGACCCAGTGCGACATCGGCCGCGCAACGCCTTCCACGTCGCTGGTCAGCGGCGCGTCGTACTGGACGTGATACGTGGCGTGGTCGCCCACGATGTTGACCATGGGCGTGCGCGCGCGCTTGGCGTTATGCAGGTTGGCAAGGCCGTTGCCCAGGCCCGGGCCCAGATGCAGCAGCGTCGCCGCCGGCTTGTCGGCCATGCGGGCGTAGCCGTCGGCGGCCCCCGTCACCACGCCTTCGAACAGGCCCAGCACGCAGCGCATCTTCGGCTTGCGATCCAGGGCCGCCACAAAGTGCATCTCGGATGTGCCCGGATTTGCAAAGCAAACGTCCACATCATTGGCAAGCAAGGTGTCGCAGAGGCTGTCGGCGCCGTTCATCGTTGTTTCCCTAGTAGTTATCAATGGCAGTGCGGGTGGCATGGCCACCCGCGCAACGGACATCATAGGGAGCCTGGCGGATTCGCGATAGAGCCATTTACGATCGGGCACATGGAACCATTCCTTCGAGGTTCCGTCAGCCGAAACAATGCGACGGCGTGCGCCCGGGCGGTTCGTGTGGCCAGCTCAAGGCGTCTCCAAAAACGGCAAGGCCTCCCGAGGGAGGCCTTGCATGGGTCGGAAGGATTGCCTTATCCGGCCGCTAGGGCTGCCGGCACATCAGCGGATCGGCCACGGATACATCGCGCCGCCCTGGTTCCACAGCGCGTTCGTGCCGCGCTGCAGGCCCAGCTTGCTGTCCTTGCCCACGTTGCGCTCGAAGATTTCGCTGTAGTTGCCCACCGCCTTGATGGCGTTGTAGGCCCACTTCTCATCCAGGCCCATGTTCTTGCCGGCGCCCGGCGTCACGCCCAGGATGCGCAGGACGTTGGGATTCTTGCTCTTGAGCATTTCATCCACGTTCTTTTGCGTGATGCCGTATTCCTCGGCTTCCAGCAGCGCGAACAGCGTCCAGCGGACGATGCCCAGCCAGTTCTCGTCGCCCTGGCGGACCATCGGACCCAGCGGCTCCTTGGAGAAGCGTTCGGGCAGGATTTCGTAGTCGTTGGGGTTGGCGACCTGCGTGGCGCGCACGGCGGCCAGTTGCGAGGCGTCGTCCGTGAAGGCATCGCAGCGGCCGGATTCAAAGGCGCGCACGACTTCGGTCACCTTGTCGATCACGACCGGCTTGAACTCGATGTTGTTGGCGCGGAACCAGTCGGCCAAGTTCAGTTCGGTGGTGGTGCCGGGCTGCACGCAGACGGTGGCGCCGTTCAGTTCCTTGGCGCTCTTGACGCCCAGCTTCTTGCTCACGAGGATGCCCTGGCCGTCATAGAAGCTGGCGGCCACGGCGGACAGGCCGAGCGACGTGTCGCGCGTCTGCGTCAGCGTCACAGTGCGCAGCAGCACGTCGACTTCGCCCGACTGCAGCGCCGTGAAGCGTTGCTGGGTGGACAGCGCGGTGCCCTTGAACTTGGAGGCATCGCCGAACACCGCCGCCGCCACGGCACGGCAGATGTCCACGTCCATGCCTTCCCATTCGCCCTTGCTGTTCGTCGCGGAGAATCCAGAGACGCCGTCCGTCAGGCCGCACTGCACGAATCCCTTCTTTTTCACCGCGTCCAGCGTGGGACCGGCCATCGCCGCCTGGGACGCGCAGGCCAGGGCAATCGCGCCGGCCGCAACCATCAATTTCCGCTTCATGTTCTGCTTCTCCTGAGATAGATGGCCGCTCTGGGCTCGTAACCGGGAGCGGCTGAAATCGGGTCCCGCCTTACTGGACCGGCCGCCAGATTAAGGCATGTCCACAGCGTGAACAACGCACGAATCCCTAGTGAAAACCCGTAAGGCGCGTCGTCCGCGAATGACGCCCCCGTGTCCGGTGATCGAACTTTATTGCCGCGGCCCCGCGCCGCCCTGCGCATCCCCCCGTGCCATACTTTTTTTGCGTCTTTGTCCGATAGTCAGCAAAGCCGCAGCCCTTTAAAAAAGCCGGTCGCGTCACACAAAAACCCGGACGCGCACCGCTGATCGGCCAATTCATGGAGGAGACAAGTCCATGGCACAAGCATGCAAGTCGCAGCGCCCTCGCACGGCGGCCACTGACCGCCGCCAAGCCCTCAGGCACCTGCTGTTTGCCGCGCTGGCGGCAACCGGTCTGGCCGCCGGCCCTGCCCACGCGGCCGACAACTGGCCCAGCAAGCCCATCAAGATCATCGTGCCGTACACGCCGGGCGGATCGACCGACATCGTGACGCGCATCGTGATGGAAAAGCTGGGGCCGAGGCTGAACCAGACCATCGTCGTCGAGAACCGCCCCGGCGCAAACAGCAGCCTGGGATCGGCGCTTGCCGCCAAGGCCGAGCCCGACGGCTACACGTTCCTGTCGATGCTGCCGGCCTACATCATCAACTTTCACCTCTACAAGCTGGGCTACACGCCCGCGGACCTGACGCCGGTCGTGCAGATGGCGGACCTGCCGCTGTTTCTGTTCGTGGCGAACGAGCTGCCGGTCAAGAACGTGGCCGAACTGGTCGCCTATGCCCGCAAGAATCCGGACAAGCTCACCTATGCGTCCAGCGGCAATGGATCCAGCGCGCATCTGACCGGCGCCGACTTCGCGCTGCAGAACAAGATCACGATGACCCACGTAGCCTACAAGGGCAGCGCGCCGATCCTCACGGACCTGCTGGGCAACCGCGTGTCCATGGTGTTCGATCCCGTGCTGGTTCCGATGCAGTACGTCAAGCAGAACCGCCTGAAGGCGCTGGCGTTCACGGGCAAGGAACGCTGGCCCACGGAACCGGACATTCCCACGATGGAAGAAGCCGGCATGCCGGGTTTTGTCACCGGCTCGTGGGCCGGACTGATGGCGCCCGCCAACACGCCCAAGCCGATCATCGAACGCATGGCGCGTGAGATCAGCGAAATCGTCAAGGAACCCGACGTGCGGCAGAAGTTCGTGGATGCGGGCTTCTTGCCGGTGGGCGGCACGCCGACGCAGTTTGCCGAATTGATGAAGAAGGACTCGGCGCGCTACGCCGAGATCATCAAGCAGGCCAACATCACCGTGAACTGAGCGGGCCGGGCGCCGCCGCGCCCGCCCCATCGGAGCCCTCCATGATCGACAAGTTCATCGACACCCCCGCGGCTGCCGTGGCGGACATCCACGATGGCGCCACCGTGCTGATCAGCGGGTTCGGCGGCGCCGGCATGCCCACCGAACTGATCCATGCGCTCATCGACCAGGGCGCGCGCGACCTGACCGTGGTCAGCAACAATGCGGGCAACCACGAAACGGGCCTGGCCGCGCTGGTCAAGGCCGGGCGCGTGCGCAAGGTCATCTGCTCGTTTCCGAAGGCGTCTCACTCCTGGGTCTTCGACGCGCTCTACCGCGAAGGCCGCATCGAACTGGAATGCGTCCCGCAAGGCACCATCGCCGAACGCCTGCGCGCGGCCGGCGCCGGGCTGGGCGGCTTTTTCACGCCCACCGCCTACGGCACCGAGCTTGCGCGCGGCAAGGAGACCCGCATCATCAACGGCCGCGGCCATGTGTTCGAAGAACCCTTGCATGGCGACTTCGCGCTGGTCAAGGCCGACCGTGGCGACCGCTGGGGCAACCTCACCTACAACATGAGCGCGCGCAACTTCGGTCCCATCATGTGCATGGCCGCACGGACGACCATCGTGCAGGTGCGCGCCAAGGCCGAACTGGGTGAGCTACCGCCCGAGACGGTCGTGACGCCGGGCATCTTCGTCAAGCGCGTCACCGAAGTGCCCAACGCCGCCTTTTCCAGCTGACGCAACCCTTCATGCAGGAGTCCGCATGTTTCGTCCCCTGACCCGCGAAGCCATGGCGCGCCGCCTGGCCCTGGACATCCCCGACGGCAGCTACGTGAACCTGGGCATCGGCATGCCGGTGCTGGTGGCCGCGCATTTGCCCGAAGGCCGCGAGATCGTGCTGCACAGCGAGAACGGCATTCTTGGCATGGGCCCGCCCCCGGCCGAGGCCGACATCAACCTGGACCTCATCAACGCGGGCAAGCAGCCCGTGACGCTCTTGACGGGCGGGTCGTTCTTCCATCATGCGGACTCGTTCGCGATGATGCGCGGCGGCCACCTGGACATCTGCGTCATGGGCGGCATGCAGGTCGCGGCCAACGGCGACCTGGCCAACTGGTCGCTCAACAAGCCGGGCGAGGCGCCGGCCGTGGGCGGCGCGATGGACCTGGCCGTCGGCGCGCGCAGCGTGTTCATCATGATGGAGCACAACAGCAAGAACGGCGATCCCAAGATCGTCGAGCGCTGCACCTATCCGCTTACCGGCGCCGGCGTGGTGGACCGCATCTACACCGACCTCGCGGTCATCGACGTGACGCCGGACGGGCTTGTCGTCCGGGATATGATCGACGGCATGACCCTGACCGAATTGCAGGCGCGCACCGGCGCGCCGCTGCGCGCCGGCTGATGCTGCCGAACCTGCCTCCTCCGGGCTACGCGGCGCCGCCCGCGGCCGAAGACCATCCCGACCAGCTGCGCGGCGATCCGGACTACATGCTGACGCTGGCGCGCGGCCTGCACGTCATTCGCGCGTTCGGCACCCGCCGCCATCCCCAGACCGCCGCCGAGCTGAGCCGGCGCGCCAACCTGCCGCGCGCGGTGGTGCAGCGCTGCCTGCACACGCTGATCCTGCTGGGCATGGCCGAACAGCATGGCCGGCTGTACGTGCTGACGCCGCGCATCCTGGGGCTGGGCTACGCGTATTTTTCGTCCACGCCATTCGTCTCGCTGGCGCAGCCCGTGCTGGAGGAACTGAGCGCCACCGTGAACGAGACCTGCGCGCTCGCCATCATGGAAGGCCACGAGATGCTGTACCTGGCGCGTTCGGAGGTGAACCGCCTGCTGGCCACGTCGATGGGTCTGGGAAGCCGCTTGCCGGCGTATTGCACGTCCATCGGGCGCGTGCTGCTGGCAGAGTTGCCCGAGCCCGCGCTGGCAAGGTATTTCGCGGCAACCGACCTGCAGCCCTACACCGAGTTCACGTTGACCACCGAGGCAAGACTGCGCGCGGAACTGGCGCGCATCCGCGAGCAGGGATACGCGGTGGTCGACCAGGAACTGGAATTGAATGTGCGCGCGATCTCGGTGGTCGTGCGCTCGGCCAGCGGCAAGGCGTGCGGCGCCGTGAACGTCAGCGTGAAGGCCGCGCGCGTGCCGCTCGAGCGCTTGCAGGACGAATTCCTGCCGCCCTTGCGGCAGGCCGTTGAACGGATCGGGGAATTCCTGGCCGCCTGAGCGGCCAGGCTACAGGCCGGTGGTGTCCAGCGTGAAGGCGGCGGCGGCACGGCCAATGCGGTCGTTGACCGCGTGCCAGTCGTCGGTGGCGGGCGGCGCCTGCACGATGATGCGCGCATAGCCCTGCCCGTCCAGATCGCGCAGCAGGCCGTACAGCGCCTGCGCGTAACGGGCCGGGTCCGCCGGCACCGCTTGCCACTGCACGCGCGCATCGACTGCGGCGGGCTGCGGGCCGTAGGCCACCAGCACGACGCGCCCTTCTGGCAGGTTGCGTCCCAGCACCACTTCCTGCATGCGTGCGTCGCTTGCCAGTTCCAGCGGAGTGCGCGGCGCGTAATGCGCCTTCAGCGTGCCCGAGGCGCGCGGCGCCGCGGCGTCGGGCGCAAAGACCTGCACGCCCAGCACGGCTTCGAGCTGCGCGGCGCTGATGTGGCCGGGCCGCAGCAGCACGGGCCCCGCGCCCGTGTCCAGCCGCGACAGATCCAGGATCGTGGACTCGATGCCCACCTCCGACGCGCCGCCTTCCAGCACGGGCATGCCGGCCGCGACTTCGTCCGGGAACTCGCTGCGCACATGCTCGGCGCGGGTGGGCGACACTTGCCCGAACTTGTTGGCGGACGGAGCAGCCACGCCGCCCTGCCCGTTCGGCTTGCCGACGGCAAAAGCCGTCAGCAGCGCCTGCGCCACCGGGTGCGAGGGACAGCGAATGCCGATGCTGTCCTGGCCGCCGCTCACCGTGTCCACGATATGCGGCGCGCGCTTGAGGATCAGGGTCAGCGGACCCGGCCAGAACGCGTTGATCAGCAGCCGCGCCTCGGGCGGCACGTGCGCCGCCCAATACGACACATCGCCATCAGGCGCGATATGCACGATGACAGGATGGTTCGACGGCCGGCCCTTGGCCGCGTAGATCTTGGCAACCGCCTGCGGATTTTCGGCGTCCGCGCCCAGCCCGTAGACGGTCTCGGTCGGAAAGGCGGCCAGTTCGCCGTCCAGCATGCGCTGGGCGGCGTGGGCGATTTGCGCGGCGCTGGCGGTGGCGGGCGTGGAGGAGGACATCGGTTCGCCGCTTTATTCGGGCGCCTGCATGCCCAGCGCGGCCGCCACGCGGGCGGCATCGTCACGGGCCTGCTGCAGCGTGGCCGCCACGATGGTGACGTGCCCCATCTTGCGGCCGCGTCGCGCCTCGTGCTTGCCGTACAGATGCAGCTTGGCGGACGGCACCGCCAGCGCAGCCGCCCAGTCGGGCTCGCGTTGCGCGGTGTCGGTGTCGTTGGCGTACCAGATGTCGCCCAGGATATTCAGCATGACGGCCGGGGCCAGAAGGTCGGTGCCGCCCAGCGGCAGGCCGGCCATGGCGCGCGCCTGCTGCTCGAACTGGCTGGTGACGCAGGCATCGATCGTGTAGTGGCCGCTGTTGTGCGGGCGCGGCGCGATCTCGTTGACGATGAGGCTGCCGTCCTTGAGCACGAAGAATTCCACGCACAGCACGCCGTGGTAGCCCAGGCCCTGCGCGATGGCCTGCGCGGCCTCGGTCGCGCGCGCCTGGCGTTCGGCGTGGGCGGCGTCCTGCTGCACGGGCGCGGCGGTGGACACCGCCAGAATGCCGTCGCGGTGCACGTTGCGCGCCACGGGAAACACCACGCTGGCGCCGTCAAAGCCGCGCGCCAGCACCACCGAGATTTCGTAATCCAGCGGCATCAGCGCTTCCAGCACGCAGGCCACGCCTCCGAACTGGGCGAAGGCCGCGATGGCTTCTTCGCGGGTGTCGATGCGGGCCTGGCCCTTGCCGTCGTAACCCAGGCGGGCGACCTTGAGAATGCCGGGGAACAGGGCTTCGGACGCGGCATGCAGGTCCGCCTCGCTGCGGATGGCGGCGTGCGGCGCAACCGGGATGCCTTGCGCGGCGATGAAGGTCTTTTCCGCGATGCGGTCCTGCACGATCGCCACGGCGTCGCCCGCCGGGCTGACGCGGCAACGGGTCGCCAGCGCGCGCAGGCTGTCGGCGGGCACGTTTTCGAATTCGGTGGTGACGGCCTGGCAGGTCTGCGCCAGGCGGGCCAGACCGGCCTCGTCGTCATAGGCGGCCTGGATGTGCAGGTCGGCGACCATGCCGGCCGGGCACTCGGCGGCCGGATCCAGCACCGCCACCTTGTAGCCGAGGCTTTGCGCGGCGTGACAGAACATGCGGCCCAACTGCCCGCCGCCCAGCATGCCCAGCCAGCCGCCGGGCGCAATCATGAAAGAAGTCGATTGAGTCATACGCGTCAGGCCTCGGGCGGAACCTTCATGTCGCGCGCGGCCTGCGTCTGGCGGGCGCGGAACGCCACCAGCTTTGCATGCAGGCCGGCATCGGTGCCCGCCAGCGTGGCGATCACATGCAACGCGGCGTTGGCGGCGCCGGCTTCGCCGATGGCGAAGGTGGCGACCGGCACGCCCTTGGGCATCTGCACGATGGACAGCAGCGAGTCTTCGCCGCGCAGGTACTTGGACGGGACCGGCACGCCGAACACCGGCACTTCGGTCAGGGCGGCCATCATGCCCGGCAGGTGCGCCGCGCCGCCAGCGCCGGCGATGATGCCGCGCAGACCGCGCTGGTGCGCGGCGGCGCCGTATTCGGCCATGTCCTGCGGCATGCGGTGCGCGGAGATCACGCGCGCCTCAAAGGCGACGCCAAAATCCTCCAGCATCGTCACCGCGTGCTTCATGACCTCCCAATCGCTGGAAGATCCCATAATCACGCCCACCACGGGGGAGGCTTGCGCCGCTGCGGAAGTCTGGTCTGTCATAACCGGTGTCTAGTAGTTGAGACCACGGCGCACGCGCCGCGAAATGTCAGGAAACCGCGGGACCGGCCCGCGAAACCCGCTATTTTACCCGGCGCGGCGGACCCTACGGCGTGGCCGCCGTTTGCAGCCAAAGGTAGCTGACCGGATCGTCGGGGCAGGGACCGAAGCCGCACTGCAGCGTGGTGCTGCCGGCGTTGGCCAGCGCGACGATGAAAAACAGGGCCATGACCACCATGCCCAGCGCCGACACGGGCTTCTTGAGCATGCTGTCGCCCCATTTGCGGTCCACGCACAGCATCACGACGCAGAACACGATGATCGCTGTGAAGGCGACAAACGCCCACGTGTAGAAATGCAGGCCAAGAAAGGGAGTGCCGTAGCCCGCATCGCCCGGCGCGATGTGCAGCAGCACCTGACGCCCCGACGCAAGCATCCCGGCCAGCGCGCCCGCGATGCTCATCGCATAGTGCATCGGCGACGGTCCGAGCCGCATGTTCAAGAGGAATCCCACGCCGGCAAGCATCAGCGCGACACGCTGCAGCAGGCACAGCGGACACGGCAGTTCGTCGTAGGCGAATTGCCAGACGAAGGCCATGCAAAGGATGGCGGTGACCCCGAGCAAGGCCAGACCGTTGAGGATGCGCGAACCGCGCGCCGGGTTGCGTGAAAAGATCATTGCCGGCGCTTCACAGGGACAACGCCAGCGGACTGGTCATGTGGTAATTGCACCAGGCGGCAAAGATGACCAGGGTCAGCAGCCAGAACGTCACGCAGGGGCGGCGCCGGCCCACGAGACCAAACCATACTGCCAGCGTCCCCGTCACAAAGGGCAGCATCATCACCATGCGGCGCTCCTTTTCTCGGAATTCCCGAACCAAGCAGCGCACGAGTATAGCGTAACAATCCGAAATAATTTCATGCGGAAGCTGCGGGTTTGCCCGGGTGGGGAGGGTCGGTGTCAGACACCGGTTGGTGATGCCGATTAAGCACACGCGACAAAAAAAACCCGCTCGGCTGGAGCGGGTTTTTCAATGCGGGTCCGATCAGGCGATCAGGCGGTCCAGGGCTTCGCGGTACTTCGCGGCCGTCTTTTCCAGCACGTCCTGCGGCAGGCGCGGCGCGGGCGGCGTCTTGTCCCAGGTCTGGGTTTCAAGCCAGTCGCGCACGAACTGCTTATCGAAGGACGGCGGGCTGATGCCCACGCGGTAGCCGTCGGCAGGCCAGAAGCGCGACGAATCGGGCGTCAGCACTTCGTCCATCAGGTGCAGCGTGCCGTCGTCGTCCAGGCCGAATTCGAACTTGGTGTCGGCGATGATGATGCCCTTGGTCGCGGCAAAGGCGGCGGCCTCGGCGTACAGCTTGAGCGTGACGTCGCGGATGCGCTCGGCCATTTCCTGGCCGACTTCCTTGACCACGTGCGCGAAGTCCACGTTCTCGTCGTGCATGCCGAATTCGGCCTTGGCTGCGGGCGTGAAGATGGGCTCGGGCAGCTTGCTCGCTTGTTGCAAGCCCGCCGGCAGCTTGATGCCGCACACGGCGCCGGTCGCCTGGTAGTCCTTCCAGCCGGAACCGATCAGGTAACCACGGGCCACCGCTTCGACCAGGATCGGCTTCAGACGCTTGACCACCACGGCGCGGCCACGCACCTGGTCGACCTCATCGGGCGCCACCACGTCCTCGGGCTTCACGCCGGTGGAGTGGTTGGGCAGGATGTGCGCGAGCTTCTGCAACCAGAATTCGGTCAGTTCGGTCAGCACCTGTCCCTTGCCGGGAATGGGGTCGTCAAGGATCACATCGAAGGCGGAAATGCGATCCGACGCGACGATCAGCAACTTGTCGTCGCCGACGGCGTACATATCGCGCACCTTGCCGCGTCCCAGCAGCGGCAGGGACTTGATGCTGGATTCATGCAAAGCAGAAGTCACGGGAATGGCCTATGGCAAAAATGAACATTCCCGCCACGGGCGGGCGCCAGGGCGGGAAGTGGAACGAAATCGGATACCAGGCAGGCGCGGCGCCGCGCGGCGGCCCCTGCAAAGCGCATAGATTACTGCAAATAAGTTCACCTTGCCGCAGGCCAGACCCCGGGTTAGGCTTTGATCCCCATCCATAATTCGCGCCGGCCGCCCCCGGGCGTCACGGCGCAACCCGTCCGGAGACAGAGTCGTATGCAGGATGCTTCCCCCAAGCGCATGCCCCACGCCGACGCGCAGGTGCACATGACAGGCGGCTGCCAGTGCGGCGCCATCCGCTACGCCCTCACGGACGAGCCCATCACCGCGGCGACCTGCCATTGCCGGGACTGCCAGTATTCCAGCGGCGGCGCCCCAGCCCACGCCCTGATCTTTCCCGCCGGCGCGGTCACGCTGCTGCGCGGCCAGCCCAAGGAACACCGCTACCAGGGCGACTCCGGCCATACCGTCACGCGCAGCTTCTGCCCGTCCTGTGGGACGCCGCTGTTCGGCGGCTCGGAAGGCATGGGCTATGAGGTGGTGCGCGCGGGGTCGCTGGACGATCCCGAGGCGTTTCATTCCAAGGTGAGCCTGTGGACGGACTCGGCGCCATCGTGGCACCACGTGGACCGGACGGTGCCGAGCTTTGGGCGCAATTCGCCGGCATAGGCCGCGCGCATCACGTCCACAAAACAAAAGGGCTGGCCCTCGCGGACCAGCCCTTTTTTGCCTGAGCCGCCTTCACAAGGAAGGCGGCGCCGGCGGGGACCTTACTGCACCACTTGCGACAGCTTGCCCGACGCGTATTGCGCGGCGATCTCGGTCAGCGGCAGCGGCTTGATCTTGCTGGCGTTGCCGGCGGTGCCGAATTCCGTGTAGCGAGCGACACAGATTGCCTTGGCGGCGGCGCGGGCGGGCTTGAGGTATTCGCGCGGGTCGAACTTTTCGGGGTTCTCGGCGAAGAAGCGGCGGATCGCGCCGGTCATGGCCAGACGGATATCGGTGTCGATATTGATCTTGCGCACGCCGTACTTGATGGCTTCCTGGATTTCCTCGACGGGCACGCCGTAGGTTTCCTTCATGTTGCCGCCGAATTCACGGATCTCGGCCAGCAGTTCCTGCGGCACGCTGGAGCTGCCGTGCATCACCAGGTGGGTGTTGGGCAGGCGGGCGTGGATTTCCTTGATGCGGGAGATCGACAGGATGTCGCCGGTGGGCTTGCGCGTGAACTTGTAGGCGCCGTGGCTGGTGCCGATGGCAATCGCCAGGGCGTCCAGCTGCGTGCGGCGCACGAAGTCGGCGGCTTGTTCCGGGTCGGTCAGCAGCTGATCCATGGTCAGCTTGCCGTCGGCGCCGTGGCCGTCTTCCTTGTCGCCTTCCATGGTTTCGAGCGAGCCCAGGCAGCCCAGTTCGCCTTCGACGGTCACGCCCAGCTTGTGCGCAATGTCGACGACCTTCTTGGTGACTTCGACGTTGTAGTCGTAGTCGGCGATGGTCTTGCCGTCTTCTTTCAGCGAGCCGTCCATCATGACGCTGGAGAAGCCCAGGTCGATCGCGCCCTGGCAGATCTTGGGCGACTGGCCGTGATCCTGGTGCATGACCACGGGAATGTGCGGGTAGGACTCAACGGCGGCCTGGATCAGGTACTTGAGGAAGCCTTCGCCCGCGTATTTGCGCGCGCCGGCCGAGGCCTGCATGATCACCGGGCTGTCGGTCTCCGCCGCGGCTTCCATGATGGCCTGGACCTGTTCCAGGTTGTTGACGTTGAAAGCCGGAATGCCGTAGCCGTGCTCGGCGGCGTGGTCGAGCAACTGGCGCATGGAGACTAGGGCCATGAGTGGTCCTCCTTAGGTACTGTCTATTGAGAGATGGTTGAAGCCTTGCTGAATGGCGTGATTTTACGGGGGAATCGAAGAAAGGTCTTGCAACGGCCGGTATCCTATCCATTCAGGTGATACCGCAAGGGGCGGGACGGCTGATATCCCGACTTGCGATCTCGTCCATGCGGACCAGAAGTCCGGCACGCCAGGCCTTTGCCGCCCCGCTTGTGACCTAGGGCTGTGGCCTACGGCCTGCCCGCGTGCGGCACGTCCACCTGCGTCGTCAGGATGCGGGCCTGGGGTTTGGCCCGGCGATTGGCTTCGACAAAATCCGGCGCCGCCGCCATGAAGAGCGTCCTGCCGTCGGGACCGCCCAGCGCGGCCGCGAAGATGCCGAACTCGCCCGTGTCGATCTGCTCCAGGATCCTGCCGCCCCGTTCGACCCGCACGATGCGCTTGCCGATGGCATCGCCCACCCAGAGCGCGCCTTCTTCATCCAGCGCGCCGCCGTCCGGGGCGATCTTTGAGGCGGCGATCAGCGTGGCGAGGTCGTCGCTGTCCGGCAGCTCGCCGAAGTTGGCCCAGTCGCGGCGCGGGCCCAGCACGCCATTGGGCTCGATGTCGAATTCGGAAATGCGGTTCGCGAAGGTCTCGTTGACGATCAGCGTCTTGCCGTCGGGCGTGATGAACGACCCGTTGGGAAAGCACAGCCCGTCCGCCACCACCTGCGCCACGCCGTCCGGGTCCACGCGCACCAGCGTCGTCGTGCGGACTGCTTCACCCGCCATGATGTCGAACCCGAAGTTGCCCACATACGCCCTGCCCTGCGCATCCACCACCATGTCGTTGATGGGACCGCCGGTCAGCGCGGAGAGGTCCGCGTGAACCGATAGCGTGCCGTCCGCCTCGCGGCGCAGCAGCTTGCGGTCTTTCATGGAGGCGATCAGCAGGCGGCCATCGGGCAGCCAGCCCAAACCGGAGGGCTGCTGCGGCACCAGGCAGACACGGTCCACGGCGCCCTGCAGCGTCACCGTGATGACCTGCCCGGTATAGAAATCCGAGGCCCACAGGCGGTTTTCGTGCCAGCGCAGCCCTTCCAGATAGGTGTAGCCGGAAGCCAGTACGGACAATTCGCGATTCGGCATTGCTTTGTCTCCCATGTCGCCCCGCTCGGGGCGGGTTCCCAGGTGGCGTCCGGCCTGTCTTGACGAGACCGGAAGGGGCATTCTGGCACGGCTGATCCGTCCCCAAACTGACAACTGGCTGTCAGGTTGGCGGCGTTAACATCGCGCCCCAAGGGTTAACCCGAGCAGCACCTGGAGCCCTGGCATGTCCGTCACCGGACCGCCTGCCCCCGCCTTCATGCCGGCGGACCTGGCCCCTCGGGCCAAGCGGCGGCTCCCGTTTTCCCGTATTCAACATGAACACTAAGAAGCTGACGCGTTATATCGGCATCGCCATGGTGCTGGGCATCGTGGTGGGCTACTTCTGCAACAAGTTCGCGCAGAACCAGCAGGAGGCGGCGCAGATCGCCTCGTACTTCAGCCTTGTCACCGACATCTTCCTGCGCATGATCAAGATGATCATCGCGCCGCTCGTGTTCGCCACCCTGGTGACCGGCCTGGCCAGCATGAGCGACGCCAGCGCGGTGGGCCGCATCGGCATGCGCGCCATGATCTGGTTCATCGCCGCCTCGGCGATCTCGCTGCTGCTGGGCCTGGCGCTGGTCAACATATTCCAGCCCGGCGCGCACATGAACCTGGCGATTCCGGACGCGGGGCTAACCTCGGGCCTGAAGACGGGCGACTTCACGCTCAAGGCGTTCATTGCGCACGTGTTTCCCAAGAGCATCGCCGAAGCGATGGCCAACAACGAGATCCTGCAGATCCTGGTGTTCTCGCTGTTCTTCGGCGCCGCGCTGTCGTTCATCCGCGGCAAGGGCCACAACACGATCTACAACATGATCGACGAGCTGGCCAAGATCATGTTCCGCGTCACCGACTACGTGATGCGTTTTGCGCCGCTGGGCGTGTTCGCCGCGATGGCCGCCGCCATCACGACCGAAGGCCTGGGCGTGCTGATCAGCTACGGCAAGCTGATCGGCGAGTTCTATCTTGGCCTGGCCCTTTTGTGGGCCATTCTGTTCGGCGTCGGTTACCTGTTCCTGGGCAAGTCCACGCGCCGCCTGGGCGGCCTCATCAAGGAACCGACCCTGCTGGCCTTCTCGACCGCGAGCAGCGAATCGGCCTATCCCAAGACGATCGAGGCGCTGGCGCGGTTCGGCGTGTCCAAGCGCATTTCGGGGTTCGTGCTGCCGCTGGGTTACTCGTTCAACCTTGACGGCTCGATGATGTACCAGTCGTTCGCGGTGCTGTTCATCGCCCAGGCCTACAACATCGAGATGAGTTTCACGCAGCAGCTCACCCTGCTGCTGGTGCTGATGGTGACGAGCAAGGGCATGGCCGGCGTGGCGCGCGCCTCGCTGGTGGTGGTGGCCGCGACGCTGCCGATGTTCCACCTGCCCGAAGCCGGCCTGCTGCTCATCATGGGCATCGACCAGTTCTTCGACATGGGCCGCACCGCCACGAACGTGGTCGGCAACAGCCTGGCCACGGCCGTGATCGCCAAGCTGGAAGGCAATGAAGAGGATCTGCCCGCGGATACGGACGCCGAGATTGCCGGCGAGTCGGTCGCCGGGACTGTGGACGCGACCCTGCAACCGGCGCGGACTGCCAGCCAGAACGCATGAAAATACGGGCCGTAACGGCCCGTTTTCAATGGTGCGCGCCCGCTTGACCGGCGCGAGTGCCGGGCGCAACATAAAAGCCCTTTTCGTCACGCACCGGCGAGGCGCGCATGGGCGCCGCGCCCGGCCCCGCACACCATGAATCTTCTGTTCTCGCCCCGCGCGGCCGCGGCGCTTGCCGCCGGCCTGTTCGCCTGCATTCCCCCTGCTCACGCCTGGACCCGCATTTCCTGCGATCTGGCGGGCACGGTCTCCACCTTTCCCACCACTTATCGGCAGTTCCGGACCGACGGCACGGCGCTGACGCAGGTGCTGTTCAAGCTGAAAGTCAAAACCGCCGACATTCCCGACGGCGAAAGGGCCGACACGGACTGCGGCGAGTTCGTGGACAAGGAGGTGGAGGTGGTGCTGGAGAACGTGCCAGCGCGCACCATCTTGCGGGGCAAGCCGTTGAAGGTGCGCTACAAGTACGACGAATCGCTGGGGCAAAGCCTGGCGACGCGGTACGAACTGCCGCGCTGACCTTGCCCCGGCTGGCCGGGTGGCGTCAGTCGTTTACCGAGCAGGACACGGGCGCGCCGTCCTCGAACTCGACGTCGTAGGTGTGCACCGGATCCCAGGGCAGCGTGAACCAGAGCTCGTAGCCGTCGCCGTCTTCGTCAAACAGCCACAGCGCGCGCAGCACGGCTTTTTCAGCCATGGCTTCGGCCGTTTCTTCGGCCAGGAGCTGGTCGTCTTCGATGCCCAGCTTTTTGTAGTGCTCGTACGAATAGTTGTCGAGCAGGAAGTCGGCCGCGGCCAGAATCTGGTCGTCCAGGTTGTCCAGAATGCCCTTGACCACCTTGGATGCGCCGGCATCGGGCTCTTCGCCGTCGGTCTGGACCATGACGTGGATGGGGGGCCGGCCCTCGCCGGCGGGGACGTTTTCCGCCGCCCACAGATCGGGTTCTTCGAGGTCCTGGGTGAAATTGAATCGTGCCATCTGGGGCTCCGTGAATTGGATGGGCAAGCCGGAAAAGGCAGCGGCTTGCCCGGGGCCGTGTGGCCTTTCAGCCATTTAACCAGATGCCGGCTACTTCGTCTGTGGCGGGAAGCGACGTTTTTGCGCCTAGGACATGTGCATGTCTTGCCAGACAGGCTTGCGCCGCCCGTGCAGGTCAGGCCTGAGCAGGCACGGGTGCTGCCGCGTTGGCGCACAGGTCCAGCAAAATGTCGGAAAACTGCGACTCGGCCGTCAACGCCTGCTCGCGCTTCCTCCGGATCAGGTTGATCGGCGGCAGCTCCCAGCCAAAATCCCAGGGCACCATGCCCAGCCTGCCCCGCTGGCATAGTTCGCGCGCGATGTCTTCGGGCACCACCGAAATCGACGATTCGTTCTGCGACAGGATGCCCTCGATCACATCCGTCGAATAGGCCTCCAGCACGGGCGACGGCGGCTGCAGCCCCGCACGGATGAAGTGTTCGACGATCAGTTGCCGCGTGGGCGTATTGGCCGCCGGCAGCACCCAGTCCAGCGCCGCCACCGCGGCCCAGTCGGGCTTGCGCCGCGCCAGCCGCTGGGCCAGCCGCCCGTGCGCGACCAGGCGGGGCCGTTGGCGGTACAGCACGCGATGAATCAGGTCTTCGTGCATCACCGTCGAAGTGGCGCGGCTGATGATGCAGTCCAGCTCGTGCTGGCGCAGCATCGGCACCAGATGATCGGTCGTGGCGCGGTGCAGGCTCAGCGTCACGCCGTGGCGCTGGTGCAATTGGCTGATGGCGGCGGTAAGCAAGGCGCTGGACACGTAGGGGACCACGCCCACGTGCAGGTGCGCGGAGCGGCCGGCCTGCAACGCCTCGACTTCGCGCTCCCACAGGTCCAGATCGCTGAGCATGTGACGCGCCCGCACCAGCGCCAGATTGCCCAGTTGGGTGGGCTGCAGGCCGCTGCCCGTGCGCAGGAACAGGGGCGCGCCGAAGATGTCCTCCAGCTCGGCCAGGGCCTTGGTCACCGCGGGCTGGCTGATGCCGGTCTGCGCGGCGACCCGCGTCAGCGATTTATGGCGGTCGATATTGACCAGCAGCATCAGATGCCGGTGCTTCAAGCGGTTGGCAAGTCGGACGGCATCGCGGCTCATGGCGTTTTCCAGATAACCATTTGGTTATGCAATTATGCCCATAAAGATAAAACTAGTTATTTCTGGGTCCTATACTGCACGCATCATTCCCTGCCCTCCCGGTATCCCGCGATGAATCCGTCCTTCACCACCCGACCTGAAATACGCGGCACGTACGGCGTGGTCTCGTCCACGCACTGGCTGGCCTCGCAAGTGGCCATGAGCGTGCTGGAGCGCGGGGGCAACGCGTACGACGCGGCCGTGGCCGGCGGATTCGTCCTGCAGATCGTCGAGCCGCACCTGAACGGCCCCGGCGGCGAAGTCCCCATCCTGATCTGGAGCGAACGCGAAAAGCGCATGCGCGCGCTGTGCGGCCAGGGCCCGGCGCCCGCGCTGGCGACCCCCGCCTATTTCCGCGAGCTGGGCGTGGACCTCGTGCCGGGGATCGGCCTGCTGCCCGCCACGGTACCGGGGGCGTTCGGCGCCTGGCTGACGCTGCTGCGCGACTACGGCACGTGGGAGCTGGCGGACGTCCTGCGCCCAGCCATCGACTATGCGCGCGACGGCTTTCCGCTGGTCCCGCGGATCTCGCAGGCGATCCTGGCCGTGCAGGCGCTTTTTCGCGACGAATGGAAAAGCTCGGGCGAGGTCTGGCTGCCCGGCGGCCGCGTGCCCGCCCCCGACGCGCTGTTCCGCACGCCGGCCATCGCGGCCACCTACACCCGCATCCTGGACGAAGCGCACGCCGCCAGCACCGACCGGCGCGGCCGCATCGATGCGGCGCTGGACGTCTGGTACCGGGGATTCGTCGCCGACGCGATCGACAGTTTCTACACCAACGAGGCCGCGCTGGACACCACCGGCCAGCGCAACCGCGGGCTGCTGCGCAAGTCCGACCTGGCCGATTGGCGCGCAACCTACGATGAACCGCTGACCACGCAATATGGCCGCTACACGGTCGCCAAATGCGGCGTCTGGTCGCAAGGCCCGGTGCATCTGCAACAGCTGGCGCTGCTGCGCCACCTTGACGTGGACAAGCTGGACCCGCTGTCGCCGCAGTTCGTGCACCGCGTGGCCGAAGCCGCCAAGCTGGCGTTTGCCGACCGCACCGCCTGGTACGGCGATCCCGATCACGCGCAGGTGCCGCTGGCGGCGCTGCTGAGCGACGACTATGCCCGAGCGCGCGCCGCCTGCATCGGCGAGCGCGCGTCGGCCGCGCTGCAGCCCGGCAGTCCGGAGGGGCTGTCGCCGCGCCTGCCCGATCTGGACGCCGCCATCCGCACGCTGGCCGCCTCGGACACGCGCTACGGCGTGGGCGAACCGACCTTCGCGGCGTTGCCGCCCGTCGACGAATGGGCCTCGCGCGAATTGTTCGTGGGCGACACCTGCCAGATCGACGTCATCGACCGCGACGGCAACATGGTGGCTGCCACGCCGTCGGGCGGCTGGCTGTCGTCAAGTCCCGTGGTGCCCGCGCTGGGCTTTTCGCTCACGACGCGCCTGCAGATGACCTGGCTGGACGATGGCGTGCCGGGCCAGCTGCAGCCGGGCAAGCGCCCCTGCACCACGCTGTCGCCCGGCCTTGCGCTGCGCGACGGTCAGCCTTACATGGCGTTCGGCACGCCGGGCGGCGACCAGCAGGACCAATGGACCGTCGCGTTCTTCCTGCGTCACGCCATGGGCATGAACCTGCAGGCGGCAATCGACGCGCCGTCCTGGCATATCGATCACTTTCCAGGCTCGTTCTGGCCGCGCGCACTGACGCTGAACCGGTTGACGGTGGAGTCGCGCATGCCGGCGGCCACGCTGGACGCGCTGCGCGCGGCCGGTCACGACGTCAAGGTGGGACCGGACTGGTCCGAAGGCCGCATCAGCGCATGCACGCGCGAACCCGCCGCGGGCGGACGCCTGCTGTTGCGCGCCGCCGCCAATCCCCGTGGCATGCAGGGATACGCCGTCGGCCGCTAAATCGCTTTTCATTCGACCGGCTCTCAGAAGCCGGACACTACGCAAGGGGTAAACACCATGACACTGCAATTCAAACGACTGCTGCGCACGTTCGCGCTGGGACTGGCGATGGCCACGCCCGCGCTTTCGCAGGCCGCGTGGCCTGAAAAGCCCATCACGCTGGTCGTGCCGTGGGCGGCCGGCGGCTCCACGGACATCCTGGCGCGCGTGTTGTCCGAAGGCCTGACGCAGTCGCTGGGCCAGCCCGTGATCGTGGAAAACCGTTCGGGCGCGTCCGGCAACATCGGCACGGCGTTCGTCGCGCGCGCCAAGCCGGACGGCTACACGCTGCTGGTGGGCTCGATGAGCACCCACACGATGAACCAGGCGCTCTATTCCAACATGCCGTTCGACGGCGTAAAGGACTTCACGCCGATCGCCGAACTGGCCCTCGTGACCAACACGATGGTGGTGCATCCGTCGGTGCCGGCCTCGAACCTGAAGGAATTCATCGCCTACGCGAAGGCCAATCCCGACAACGTGGCTTATGCCTCGGCGGGCCAGGGCTCGACCAACCACCTGAGCGCCGTCCTGTTCGAGAAGGCCGCCGGCGTGAAGATGATGCACATCCCCTACCGCGGCGGCGCGCCTGCGGTGCTGGACACCGTCGCCGGGCGCACGCAGGTGCTGTTCAGCGCCGGCACGCAGACGCTGCCGCACGTGCAGTCGAACAAGCTCAAGCTGCTGGCCGTGACGGAAGCACAGCGTTCGCCGCTGCTGCCCGATGTGCCCACCGTGGCCGAAACGCTGCCCGGCTATGAGCTGGCGGTCTGGTACGGCGCGTTTGGCCCGGCGGGCATGCCGCCCGAACTGACGGCACGACTGAACCGCGAGATCAACGTGATTCTGAAGCGGCCCGATGTCATCAAGAAGATGGGCGACATGGGCGTGCTGCTGACCGACACCACGCCCGAGCAGTTCGGCCAGATCCTGGCGCGCGACGCCGACAAGTACGGCAAGTTGATCAAAGAACTGGGCATCACCGCGGAATGACGGACAGCGCCCTCAGCCCGGCCGCCACGGGCGTGCAAGCCATCGGCCAGGCGTACGCGCAGGGCAATGCGCAGGCGGCCTTTCAGGCCATCGATGCCTACGCCGGCCTCGCCCTCGCGCACACGCTGTGCACCGTGAATCGTTACGACGCCAGCGCCATGCGCGTGGTGCGGCTGTACAGCTCGAACCCGCAGGCCTACCCGCCGGGCGGGAGCAAGGACAAGACCGGCACGGCCTGGGGCCGGCACGTCCTGCTGGAGCAGCAGGTGTTCGTCGGCCAGGGAGAGGACGCCATCCGCGAGTTCTTCAATGACCACGACGCCATCCGCGAACTGGGCTTGAAATCCGTCATCAACGTGCCGGTCGTCTATGACGGCGCGTGCCTGGGCACCGTCAACTTCCTGATGCCGCGCGCCGCGGTGACGCAGGCGGACATTGACGCGGCACGGCTGGCGGCCCTCTTGGCCCTGCCCGCGTTCCAGGCGCTGCAGGCGGCACAGCCCGCCGCCTGACCGCTGCCCGGCCCGGATGCCGCGCGTTGCCCGGCATCCGGCGGGACATCCTGACGCAGCAACGATCTGAAAGACATCCGGCTCAAAAGCCGGAGCCGACGCCCGGCGCCGCGGGTATATTGGGGTTATTCCCCCAAACCTGCCTGGCGCTCATCATGATCAAAGGTTCCTGCCTCTGCGGCCGTGTCGCCTACGAGATCAACGGTCCGCTCACCGATGCCCTGAACTGCCATTGCGTGATGTGCCGCAAAACGCATGGCGCGGCTTTCCGCAGCCGCGCAACGGTCCAGTCCAAGGATTTCGCCTGGACCCGGGGGGAAGACCACGTGACCTGGTACGCCTCGTCGCCCGGCAACTACCGGGGCTTCTGCGAAGCCTGCGGCACGCCCCTGCTCAGCCGCTTTGACCAGACGCCCGACGTCTACGGCCTGCCGCTGGGTCCGCTGGACGACGATCCGGGCGTCAAGCCCGAGGCGCATTACCACGTCGCGAGCAAGGCGCCGTGGTACGACATCACGGATGCGCTGCCCCAGCATCCCGGCGCCATGGACGAAGCGCCCGAGCACGATTCGCAGGTGCCGCCACTGACCTTTTCACACGGAAGATGAACCCACGTCCGGCTCCGGACTTCACAGGAGACTGATATGAGCGACTTTGGCGTCGTACTGGACCCCACCACCCTGCGTTTCACGCGCACGCTGCCGGCCAGCGTGGAGGAGGTGTGGGCCTGGCTGACGGAATCCGACAAACGCGGCCAGTGGCTGGCTTCAGGCGACATGGACCTGATGGAGGGGGGCGGCGTCACGCTGCGGTTCCTGCATGCCGACCTGTCCTCCGTGCGCGAACCGACGCCCGAGGCCTACAAGCCCTACGAGGAAGGCCTCACCACGCAAGGCCTCATCACCCGGTGCGAACCGCCGCACCTCCTGAGTTACACCTGGGGCGGATCGGCGGGCGCCCCGTCCGAGGTGATGTTCGAACTGTCCCCGAAAGCAGATTCCGCCCTGCTCGTCCTCACCCACCGCAAGCTTGCCAACCGGGACGACATGGTCGATGTGGCGGGCGGCTGGCACACGCATCTGAACGTACTCGCGGCCCGGCTGGCCGGCCGCGATCCGGGCCCGTTCTGGTCGGCCAATGCCGCCTGGGAGGCCGAATACCAGCGCCACATCCCCCGGCGCTAGAGTCGTTCAAGCGCAACTATCACGGGCCGATCTGGCATAAAAGCTGGCTAAACCGCCCGCTTTGCAGTAACATGGGAGCGTGATTTTTCCGCAAAACCCGGACTTCGGTCATCCTGCGTGCCAACCTGTAGCGCCCACCAAAGGGCGCTACTGAATGAACGTCAGCGACGCGAACGAGATCCGGTTTTTTATTGGGCGCCCCCCGTCACTGCCCAGCACGCCGCTGCAGTCCCCGTGGCGCCAGGCGTTGCCGCAACCGCTGCAACCCCGCTTCTTCCGGCCAAGTGCCCGCAGCACCCACGCCGCGACCCAGGCGCGCACCGCGCGCACTTACCTCAGGGCGCGAGTATCCGCCATTTCAGACATCCTTTCGGATGCCGTGGCCCATACCCACGCTTGCCCGAACGTTTTTTTGCGTTCAAACCGCTGGACCGGTTTATCCGAGTCCGACGCGCTTGCCGCCTTGCGCGGCGCCTCATGCCGCCGGCATGGCTGCGCGTTTTGATCAAGGAGTAGAGCATGGCTAAAGAAGAACTCATCGAATTGGATGGCATCGTTGACGAAGTGCTGCCCGATAGCCGCTACCGCGTCAAACTGGACAACGGCATCGAAGTCGGCGCCTACGCATCCGGCCGTATCCGCAAGCACCGCATCCGCATCCTCGCGGGCGATCGCGTCACCCTGGAAATGTCGCCGTATGACCTGACCAAGGGCCGCATCAACTTCCGCCACAAGGACGAACGCGCCCCCGCCGCGCACCGTCCGCAGCAATACCGCCGCTAAGCCGGCCGCCCGGGCCGGCTTCATGCCGGCGCCCGGCACCTACTTTTCGCGAATCCTAAAGCCGGATTCGCGTCCTGCCGTAATGCGTGGAACGCCCGTTCATGAAAGAATGGCGCTCCCTCGCCTGGCGCAACGCCAGGCCGGATACGCACGAAGCACGATGGACCTGAAAGAAGAATTGCAAGCCGCCGCAGACCAGCTTGCCCTGGCGCGAAGAAGATTCGCGAAGGGCGAGGAAGGCCTGCGCCTGCTGCGCCAGTCGCGCGAGGCCTTCATCAACAGCCTGCGCAATACCGGCCTGACCTACGCCGAAGCCAAGACCAAATACGACAACTGCCTGGACGACCAGGAGGCCGGCCAACGCAGCGTGCAGCAGCAGATGGAATACGCCGAGCGCATGCACCAATACGTGCTCAAGCGCATCGCGCTGGCGGCAGAGCAGGCCTGAACCCGGCCTGCCCGCAAATCCCGCCTTGGGTCAGGGCTTGAACGCCCCAATGAAGATCGCCGGATCGATGCGCGCATCGTTCAGGCTGACGTTCCAGTGCAGGTGCGGACCCGTCGCCCGGCCGGTCGCGCCCACCTTGCCCACCACGCCGCCGCGCGGCACCTCGTCGCCGACTTTCACGTCCACGGCCGACATGTGGCAGAACATGCTGATCAACCCCTGGCCATGGTCCAGGAACACCGTCTTGCCATTGAAGAAGTAATCTCCCACCAGCACCACCACCCCGGCAGCCGGCGCCTTGATGGGCGTTCCGGCCGGCACGGCGAAATCCAGGCCTGAATGGGGATTGCGTTCCTGGCCGTTGAAGAAGCGGCGCAGGCCAAACGGGCTGGACAGGCGTCCGCCGTTGACGGGCCGGTCCAGGATCAGGTTGCTGGGCGTGACACCGGCGCGATAGACGCGGTAGGCCTCGATCTGCTCTGCCAGCTCGCGTTCGATGCGCTTGAGATCGTCCGGGTTCGGATCCACCTGGCGCCGGTTCTTGAGCGTGATGTGCTGGGCGACGTAATCCTTGGCGCCCACCGTGAAGGCCATCTGGCGAGCGCCGGCGGCGTCCTTGACCTGGACGTGTTCCTGGCCCGGCTTCACGCTGAGCGGGATGCCGACCACGGCGATCCACTGCTTGCCCAGTTCCCGCACCACCAGCACGCGCCGGTCCTGGTATGTGACCTCGGGCGCGCTGGCCGCGTCGCCCAGCGTCAGGACGGCCACCCCGCCCGGCACGCGGGCGTCGAGCTTGCGGCTGATGTAGCTGCCCTGCTGCGCCCGCGCGGGCCAGGCCAGGCACAGGCTGGCCGCGGCCAGCCCGGCACGCAGGACATCGCGGCGTTCGAACATGGGACTCACAGGCACAGGTTGGCCGGTTCGATGATGGTCTGGTCGCGGCGGGCGATGCGCGTGGACAGGCGGGTCTCGGTCTTGCCCTGCCAGTGGGTCGTCGTCATGACGGCCTCGACGCCCAGGCTGCCGTGCAGGATGAGCTCGTAACCATTGCGCACCGGCTTCTGTTCGAAATTGACGCCCAGCCCCTTCCAGGCATCCGCCACGCACTGCGTGTAGTCCTGGGCGGTGCGCGAGGTCGAGCCATAGAAGACGGGCTCGCGGTCGCGGACGTCTTTGACGTTGGCGCAGGCGGACAGGGCAGCCAGGACGGTAAGGGACAGGATGATACGAGCCTTCATGACGATGGAAACTCTCGGTCGGTAGGGATTGATCGGGGCGGCCAACTATACCGCACGGTCTTTTGGCGCCTTGGCCCGGCAACGCCCGGCCGAGGCGGCTTCACGCCTGCAGCGGGCGGCGGGCGGACTTGGGGCGGAAGGCCGCGATGACCTCGGGCCGCGTCTCGGCGTAGGGGCCGCCAATGAGGTCGATGCAGTACGGGATGGCCGCGAAGATGCCGGGCACCAGCACGGCGCCGTCGTCGCCCTTCAAGCCTTCCAGCGTCTCGCGGATGGACTTGGGCTGGCCGGGAAGGTTCACGATCAGGGCGGCATGGCCGTCCGTTTCGCGGATGACGGCCACCTGCCGCGACAGGATGGCCGTGGGCACGAAGCGCAGGCTGATCTGGCGCATCTGCTCGCCAAAACCGGGCATTTCCTTGGTGCCGACGGCAAGCGTGGCCTCGGGCGTGACGTCGCGCCGCGCCGGGCCGGTGCCGCCGGTCGTCAGGACGAGATCGCAGCCGCAGCCGTCGACCAGCTCGATCAGGGTCTCGGAAATGCGGCCCGGCTCGTCCGGAATCAGCCGGTCGACCGCTTGCCACGGCGAAGCCAGCGCCCCGCCCAGCCACTCGCGCAGCGCGGGCAGTCCTTGGTCCTGGTAGGCGCCGGAGGAGGCGCGGTCGGAAACGGACACCAGGCCCACGATGAGTTCGTCGGGATGGCTGCGGGCAATGCGGGCAATGTGGGTCATGGCGTAGCGGGAAATCCGGCAATGAAGCGCCGCGGCGGCGGCAGGCAGCGCGGCCGCCGTGGCTTGCCGGACGGCCGCGCGACATCGATGCTATCGCATTCTGTAAGGCGGCATGCGGCGGGGGCGGCGGCCCCAAGTGTCGCAAAAAGGGGAAACCGCCCGCCGCCCAGGGTTTCCCGCGCTTGTTCGCGTCATGGACGCTGGATAACATCCGCTAACAATCCCGGCCCATTGTCGCGGCGCGGCGCATTTTCAGGTTTTCCATGTTCACACGCACTCTCCGGCAGCACGCGCTTGCCGCGGCGCTGGCCCTGTCCGCCGCGGCCGTGGCCGGCTGGGCAGCCCTGCACACGCTCGCCTTGAAGACCGAACCGGTACCCGCCGCCGCGCCGGGCCTCTACATTCCCAACCTGGGCAATACGCTGGACGAGCAGACGCGCAACCTGTCGCGGCTCAGCCAGGCGCTGCGCACGGGCGACCGGCTGGTTATCCTGGGCTCGTCTGAGCTCACCAGCAACGACCTGCGCTTCGTGCCCTACCGCTTCCTGGCCGATGAGCTGCAGATGCCCGTCCTGGCGTACGGCCATTCGGGCTTCCAGTCGCTGGGCATGCAGTTCGTGCTGGCGGCGCTGGCCGACGACCTGTCGCCGGCCTCGCGCGTGGTGGTGATGTTGTCGCCCGGCTGGTTTGATGGCGACGGCGGACTGGGACCGGACGAATTCAAGGAACACGCCAATCCGTTGTTGCCGCGCCTGCTGCGCCAGCCCGAAGGCCGGGCCGAGGTCATGCGCTGGCTGGACGCCAAGGCGGACGCGGGCGTGTACTGGTCGATGGCGGCCGAGCAGGCGTATGTGTTTCGGCAACGCCTGGCGGGCCTGGGGGCGCCGGCATATGCCGCGCCCGCCCCCGAACCGGAGCGCGAGGGCCCGGCGATGGCGGCCCGCGTCGTGGATTGGGATGCGCTGGCCGGCGAGGCGCAGGCCGCCGAACAGGCGCTGATGACGGACAACCGGTATGCCGTGCGCGACGAATTTTTCAACAAGTATTTGCGCACCATCCCCGCCGGGGGCAAGACCGCCTACCAGCCGCAACCCCTGACCGGGCGCGACGAACTGCGAGAACTGGCGGCCCTGATGGCGCTGCTGCGCCAGCACGAGGTCAATGCGCTGTTCGTCATGCAGCCCCTGCACCCCATGGTCTTCAAGGACCTGGACCGGTTCGACCCGATCCAGCGCCAGGTCGCCGGCCTGTGCCAGACTTACGCCATGACCTGCATGGATATGTATGACGCGCCCTTCGAGGTGGGCACGCTGCGCGACGTGCAGCATCTGGGCGAGCTGGGCTGGCTGCGCGTCAATCAGAAGATCGCCGAGGTATTCCGCCCATGAAACGAACACTCTGGCTCTGCCTGCTTTATCTCGGCATCCTGGCCGTGATGGTCATCCAGGCGGATACCTCCGCCAATCTGGGCAAACCCATGGAGATCGAATTCCAATATTCGAAGTTCTAAGATTTGGGGGCCGCTTCATTCAGGGACAGGTCATAAATCTGCAATAATCGGGGCATTCTCGCCGGAACCTCGCCCCCTCCCCCATGTTCGACCTCTTCCACGGCCTAGACCTTTGGGTTGGCCTCAGTCTTGTGCTGGCCCTGACATTCGTCCTGGCCTTCGAATTCATCAACGGCTTTCATGACACGGCGAACGCCGTGGCAACCGTCATCTACACCAAGGCCATGCCGCCCCACCTGGCGGTGGTCCTGTCCGGCATCTTCAACTTCCTGGGCGTGTTGCTGGGCGGCGTGGGCGTCGCCTACGCCATCGTCCATCTGCTGCCCGTCGAACTGCTGATCAATGTCGATACCGGCCGCGGGCTTGCGATGGTGTTCGCCATGCTGGCGGCGGCCATCGCCTGGAACCTGGGCACCTGGTACTTCGGCATTCCCGCCTCCAGTTCGCACACGCTGATTGGCTCGATCCTGGGCGTGGGCCTGGCCAATGCGCTCATCACCGACCTGCCGCTGGGCGAAGGGGTGAACTGGGGCAAGGCCATCGACATCGGCATGTCGCTGGTGGCCTCGCCCATCGCCGGCTTTGCCGTGGCCGGGTTGCTGCTGCTGGCGCTCAAGCGCTGGCTGCCGCTGTCCAAGATGCACAAGACGCCCGAACAGCGCCGCGCCATCGACAACAAAAAGCACCCGCCATTCTGGAACCGCCTGGTGCTGGTCCTGTCGGCAATGGGCGTGAGCTTCGTGCACGGCTCGAACGACGGGCAGAAGGGCATCGGCCTCATCATGCTGGTGCTGATCGGCATCGTGCCCGCCAATTTCGTGCTGGACACCCACAGCACCACCTACCAGATCGAACGCACACGCGACGCGGCCAACCACCTGCTGGTGTTCTACCAGCGCAACGAGGCGCTGCTGGGCGACTACCTGTCGCTGCGCCGCGTCGACATGCAGGAACAACTGCCGGCCAACTTCCGCTGCGATCCCACGCTGACGGTGCCGACCATCATGGCGCTGCAAAAAGACCTGCACGGCGTGTCCAACTACGCCGACCTGTCCGCGCAGAAGCGCATCGACGTGCGCCGTTACCTGCTGTGCCTGGACGACACCGCCAAGAAGGTGGCCCGCCTGGAAGGCCTGCCCGCCCGCGAGGCTGCCGACCTGCAACGGCTGCGCGCGGACCTGACCGCCACCACGGAATACGCGCCCTTCTGGGTAATCGTGGCCGTGGCGCTGGCGCTCGGCGCGGGCACCATGGTCGGCTGGCGCCGCGTCGTCCTGACCGTGGGAGAAAAGATCGGCAAGCAAGGCATGACGTACGCGCAGGGCATGTCGGCGCAGCTGACCGCCGTGGGCGCCATCGGGCTGGCCAACGTCTTCAGCCTGCCGGTGTCGACGACCCACGTCCTGTCCTCCGGCGTGGCGGGCACCATGATCGCCAACAAGTCCGGGCTGCAGGGCAACACCGTGCGCAACATCCTGCTGGCGTGGGTGCTGACGCTGCCCGCCTCGATGCTGCTGGCCGCAGGCCTTTTCTGGATCGGCGTGCAGTTCACCGGCTGATGAAACCCGGCCGTGCAGGCAATCTGCACGGCCGCTGCAACAATCTGGGTACTGCGCAGGCCTATGCGCCCGCGCCACGCGCCGTCTACGATGGCGCCATGACTACCGCTTCCCCCACCCTGCATTACATCTTCGATCCGCTTTGCGGCTGGTGCTATGGCGCCGCGCCGCTGGTGGAGGCCGCCCGCGGCATTGCGGGCCTTCACATCGAGCCTCATGGCGGCGGCATGATGACGGGCAGCAACCGCCAGCCGGTCACCGACGCCCTGCGCCGCTATGTCATGCCGCACGACGAACGCATCGCCGGCCTGACGGGCCAGCCGTTCGGCAAGGACTATTTCGACGGTCTGCTACGAGACACCGGCGCCGTGTTCGATTCGGAACCGCCCACCACCGCCATCCTGGCCGCGCAAACCTTGGCCGGCCGCGGCCTGGACCTGTTGCGCCGCATCCAACGCGCGCATTACGTCCAAGGTCTGCGCATCGCCGACCCCGCCGTGCTGCGCGCGCTGGCCGCCGATATCGGCCGGGACACCGGCGCCTTCGACACCGCCTACGCCAAGGCGCAAGGCGACGAGACGGCCGCGCATATTGCCGCCAGCCGCCGATTGCTGGCGCAGGTGGGCGGCACGGGTTTTCCGACGCTGGCGCTGGAGCGTGATGGCGTTTTCACGCTGCTCGAACCCAGCCGCTATCTGGGCCGTCCCGACGCATGGCGCGATCATCTGCAAACGCGCATCCAGGGCGGCGCCTGACGTCTCGGGCGCTTGCTAGGCCGCCAAAGCCAGCAATATCCCGTACCCGCCCATGCCAAGCAGCACCGCGACGCCCGTATTGCTGACCAGGCGCGCAGCAACGCCGGTGACAGCCAGCCCGCCCACGTACGGCGCGATGCGGGCGGCATCGTCCGCCGCGCCCAGCAGATCGGGCACGATGACGGCGGCCGCGATGCCCGCGAGCAGCGACGGACCCAGCGCGGACAGGGCCGAGCCCTCGCGGGACAGCCGCCGCAACAGCCGGCTGCGCTCGGACAGCATGAAGGGCAGCGCGCGCGTGAGGTAAGTGATGACCGCCATCGCGATGACGGCGCCCCAGAATTCCAAGCCGTTGGTGTTCATGCGGGCCTGCCCATGCGATAGGCGGCGCAGCCGATGACCGCACCGGCCAGGATGGCAAGGCTGGTGTATCCCAGCGCCGCAATCAGCCCGGCCCCGCCCACGGCGGCCAGGATGGGCCATCCCATGCCGCGCCGCGCGCTCTGGCACACCAGCGCCATGAACAGCGCCGGCAGCGCGAAACGCATGACCTGCGACAGCATCGGATAGTGTTTCTCCAAGCCATCGCCGGCGTACACGCCCACGGCTGTGCCGGCGATCCAGGTCAGCCATGCGCCCAGGCCCAGCGCGATCATCCAGCCCTGGCGGCGGCCGGGTTCGACGGCCTGCAGGCGGTTGAAGGCGGTGGCAAAGACTTCGTCGGTCAGCAGGAAGGCGACCTTCAGGCGATCGCGCAGCGCCGCGGGCAGGAAGCGCGACAGCAGCGGGCCGTAGAGCAGGTGGCGCGCGTTCAGCAGCGAGCACAGCGCCACCACCCAGAGCCAGGGCGTTCCCGCCTTGATGGAGGCCAGCAACAGGAACTGGCTGGCGCCCGCGTAGACCAGCACGGAAATCAAGACGACCTGCAGCGGCGTCAGGCCGGCCGCGACGCCGGCGATGCCGAAGGTCACAGCCACCGGAAAGTAGCCGATCATGACCGGCAGACACGATTTCAGGCCATCGATGCGCGCGCTGCCGGACGGGGCGCGCGCGGCGTCGGGGGGAGTCTCCAAGGCGCTCATTGCTTCTACGTAGTGCGGCGGGCGCCCATTTTACCCATCGCCGTACGCGCGCTATCGCGTGGCCCGCGCGCTCAGGGCATCGCCCCCAATGCCCGCAGTTGCGACTTCAGCCGGCGCACCTCCTGGCTCAGGTCCAGGATGAGGGCCACGGCGTCCAGGCCCGCGCCAAAATCGTGCTCCAGCCGGCGCGCGTGCAGGGCGCGCTGCAGGTCCACGCTGTAGAAGCGCCATTCCGAGGGGCCGCTGCCGCTGGCGTTGACGATGCCGACCTCGACCAGCTGGGCCACCCATTCCACTTCGGCGCCGCAGGCGCGGGCCAGGTCGTCGGCGCTGAGCGGCTGCGACTCGCCCACGACGGTGGCGCTGGTGATCACTATCTTTTTCATGCTCAGACCCCCAGGTTGCGGCGCGGGTTGAAGGGCAGGTCCTGCTGCAGCTTGCGGTAGGCGGCCTTGGCGGCGTCGCTGTCGGCGGGCGGCAGCACCAGGTCAAGGACCAGGTACAGGTCGCCCGGCGGATCGCCCGGAATGCCGCGTCCGCGCAGCCGCAACTTGCGGCCGTTGCCGGAACCGGGCGGCACGGACACTTCGACCGTGCCGCCCGGCGTGGGCGCCTTGACGCTGGCGCCCAGCGCAGCTTCCCAGGGCGCGACCGGCAGCGTCATATAGAGATCGCGCCCTTCGGCACGGTAGCGCGGATGCGGCTTGAAGCGCACCTCCAGATACAGGTCGCCGTTGTCGCCGCCGCCGTAGCCCGGCATGCCCTGCCCCGCCAGCCGGATGTACTGGCCTTCGCGCACGCCTGCCGGAATCTTGACGCTGAGCGTGCGGCTTTGCATGTGCGGGCGTCCCTGGTCGTCCATCTGCATGGAACGCAGGCTGATGTCGCGCGTGGCGCCCTTGATCGCGTCTTCCAGGTCGACCTCGATCGCGGCGTGGTGGTCCTCGCCGCGCGCGCGGAATTCCTGTTGCCGCGTGCCATGCCGGCCGCCCCGCCCGCCAAAGAGCGACGAAAAGAACTCGCTGAATTGCGCCTCGTCGCCGGGCGCGGCGCCGCGGTGGAACTCGAAGCCTTCGTCCCAGCCGGGCGGAGGCTGGAAGCCGCCGCCGGGCGACACGCCTGCCGCGAGATTGTCATAGGCCTGGCGCTTTTCGGCGTCGCGCAGCACGTCGTACGCTTCGTTCACGTCGCGCATGCGGGTTTCAGCGTCGCTTTCCTTGCTGACGTCGGGGTGATATTTGCGGGCGAGCTTGCGGTACGCCTTGCGAATGTCGTCGTCGGACGCGCCCTGTTCCACCCCGAGAATGCTGTAGTAGTCCTTGAACTCCATATTCCAGCTCACGTTGAGGGTTGAGGCCGCGTCCGGCACAGCCGGATCCGGCCTTGAATAGCCAGAAGATAGGGGTTATGGACCGATTTTTCAATGCAATTGCGCAGTTGGCGGCCAAGCGCATAATGGTCGGTTTGCGCGGCTTACCTCAAAGGACCGATCGTGCTGGAAATCATCGACGCCGACTTCAACGACCCTGACCACGGCCGCCAGGTGCTGGCCATGCTGAACGAATACGCCAGCGGCCCCATGGGCGGCAATACGCCCTTGCCGGCCCATGCGCAGGCCAACCTGATCCGCGAGCTCGCCCGCCGCCCGACCGTGCGCGCGCTGCTGGCGCGCATCGACGGCCAGGCCGCCGGCGTCGCAATCTACGTGGAAGGCTTCTCCACCTTTGCCTGCCGCCCGCTGCTGAACCTGCACGACCTGGCGGTGTCGCCGCGGTTTCAGGGCCAGGGCGTGGGCAAGGCGCTGCTCGCCGCGCTTGAGGATCGCGCCCGCCAGATGGATTGCTGCAAGATCACGCTGGAAGTGCTGGAGGGTAACACCGTCGCCCAGGGCCTTTACCGCAAGCTGGGCTTCGAAGGCTACGCGCTGGACGATGCGACCGGCCGCGCCATGTTCTGGCAGAAAAAGCTGGCCGCCTGAATGGCGTAGTATGTGTTTTTCGCCCCGGATTCGGGGGCGGACCGACCCTGCAGGAATCACGATGAAGATGAGCAACATCCCCTTCGGCACCACCGACTGGTCCGAAGTGGAACGCACCGAACACGCCGGCGACACCGGCATGGCTTACTGGCGGACCCGCCATTTCGGCGACCTGCGCGTGCGCATGGTGGAATACACCCCCGGTTACCTGGCCGACCACTGGTGCACCAAGGGCCACATTCTGTTCTGCCTGGAAGGCGAACTGCACACCGAACTGGAAGACGGCCGCCAATTCGTCCTGACGCCCGGCATGAGCTATCAGGTGGCCGATCAAGCCGAGCCGCACCGCTCGTCCACCGCAACCGGCGCCAAGCTCTTCATCGTCGACTGACGCGCCCGCGCGACACGCCTGGATTGCACTTGCGTTACGCTTTGCAAACCAGACGCCGCGCGCTGCCTGACCATTCGTTACCCCGCCTGACCGGAGACAAGCTTTGGGCGCCCCGATTACGCTATACGTCGATTCCCTGTTTCTCAGCCCGTACGCCATGTCGGTCTATGTGGCGCTGACCGAAAAGCAGTTGCCTTTCGAAGTGCGCCCCATCGACCTGGGCGCCGGCGAACAGCGCATGCAGCCCTTCCAGTGCCGCGCGCTCACGGCCCGGGTGCCGGCCTTGACGCATGCGGACTTCAACCTGACCGAATCCAGCGTCATCGCCGAATACTTGGACGAAGCCTTCCCCGCGCCCGCCCACGCAGCCTTGTTTCCGTCCGGCATCCACGAACGCGCACGCGCCCGCCAATTGCAGGCCTGGCTGCGCAGCGACCTGGCCGCCCTGCGCCAGGAACGCCCCACCGAAACCGTGTTCTACGGCGAAACAGGCCAGCCGCTTTCCGACGCCGCCCATGCCGCCGCCGCCAAGCTGATCCAGGTGGCCAGCCACCTGATCGGCGTTGACCAGACGACGCTGTTCGATGCGTGGTGCATCGCCGATACCGATCTGGCGGTCATGCTCAAGCGCCTTGCGCACGACGACCTGCCCGACACGCTGCGCGCCTACGCCGATGCGCAGTGGCAGCGGCCCGCCGTCCAGAAATGGCTGGAACACAACGCCGCCGCGCGTTGAACTGATCCCTGTCCCAGGGCGGCGCTCCATCCTGCTGCCCCGGTTGACCTGCCGCAATCGCTCGGATGTTGCACCGCACCATCCATTGCGGTGTAATGGGGAGGTCAACTCCGCCGGTTCCACTGGGGACCGGCTTGGCGGCCATTTGCCGCCGGCAGCTATTTACAGGAGATCGCCATGGCCGGATCCGGCACCGATCACACGCTTGCCCCGTCCTTGAATCCCTGGACGGCCGCCTATGAATACGCCGTCGATGCCTGGCAGCGCGGCGTGCTTTACGCCGATGTGATGCGCCAGCGCGGCAACCAGTACCACGATCACATGGCCAAGCGCGCGCCCAACGTGCTCAGCATGGAATTCGAACTGGTGCTCGACGGCCGCGAGCTGCCCCGGCCGGTCAATTACGGCCTCTTGCGGATCAAGCCGCCGGCCGGCGTCGAAACGGACCCGATCAAACGCCCCTTCCTGGTGGTGGACCCGCGCGCCGGCCACGGGCCGGGCATTGGCGGTTTCAAGCCGGAAAGCGAGATCGGCGTGGCCGTGCGTGCCGGGCACCCCTGCTACTTCGCGACCTTCCTGCCGCAACCCATGCCCACGCAGACCGTCGAAGACGTGATGATGGCCGAGGCCCGCTTCCTGGAAGAGATCATCGCGCTGCACCCGGATGCCGAGGGCAAGCCCGTCGTCGTGGCCAATTGCCAGGCGGGCTGGCAGATCATGATGACCGCGGCGGTGCGCCCTGAACTCTTCGGCCCCATCATCGTCGCGGGCGCGCCGTTGTCGTACTGGGCGGGCTGGCGCGGCATGAATCCCATGCGTTATGCCGGCGGCCTGTTGGGTGGCAGTTGGCTGACGGCCATGACCAGCGATCTGGGCAATGGCAAGTTCGACGGCGCCTGGCTGGTGCAGAACTTCGAGAACCTGAATCCGGCCAACACCCTGTGGTCCAAGCAGTACAACCTGTACGCCAATGTCGACACCGAGGCCAGCCGCTACCTGAGCTTCGAAAAATGGTGGGGCGGCCACGTCTTCCTGAATGGCCCCGAGATCCAGTACATCGTCGACAACCTGTTCGTGGGCAACCGCCTGGCGACCGCGGGTCTGGTGACCTCCGACGGCATCCGCATCGACCTGCGCAACATCCGCTCGCCCATCGTGGTGTTCTGCTCGAAGGGCGACAACATCACCCCGCCCCCGCAGGCGCTGGGCTGGATTCCCGACCTGTACCAGAACGAGGCCGAAGTCCTGGCCCACGGCCAGACCATCGTCTACGCCATCCACGAAAGCATCGGCCACCTGGGCATCTTCGTGTCCGGCAGCGTGGCCCGCAAGGAGCACCAGGAGTTCACCTCCAACATCGACATGATCGATGTGCTGCCGCCCGGCATCTACCAGGCCGAAATCGCCGACAAGACGCCGGACACGCCCAACGCCGACCTGGCTTTCGGCAACTACGTGCTGTCGTTCGAACAGCGCAAGCTGGACGACGTGCGCGCCATCGTCGACCGCAAGGAAGAGGACGACCAGCGCTTTGCCGCGGTGGCCCGCATCTCCGACATCAACCTGGGCATGTACCGCAGCTTCGTGCAGCCCTGGCTGCGCGCCATGGTCACGCCGCAGTCCGCCGAATGGATGCAGCGCATGCACCCGCTGCGCCTGCCCTACGAACTGATCTCCGACCGCAACCCGGTCATCGCGCCCATCGCCAAGGTAGCCGAACAGGTGCGCGAGCACCGCAAGCAGGCCTCGCCCACGAATCCGTTCCTGGTCGCGCAGGAGATGTTCTCGAACATGATCGAGACCAGCCTGAACATCTGGCAGGAGCTGCGCGATTCGGCCGACGAACGGACCTTCATGAGCGTCTACGGTTCGCCCGTGGTGCAGGATCTGGCCGGCCTGGGCGCCAAGTCCGGCCCGCCGCGCAGGCATCCGGGCGTCTCGCCGGAGCATCGCCGCTTCATGGAAGAACGCGCCGCGGAACTGCGCTCGATGCTGCAGGAAGGCGGACTGCGCGTAGCGGCGATCCGGATGCTGCTGTACGTGTCGGGCGCCGAGGGCGGCCTGGACGAGCGCAGCTTCGCGCTGATCCGCAAGATGCGTGCCGAGGCCGACAACGCCCTGTCGCTGGAGGAATTCAAGGACGTCATTCGCGAACAGGCGCTGATGATGACGCTGGATTCCACCGCTGCCATCCAGGCCATGCCGCACTTGCTTGACGGCTCGTCGGCTGCCGAGATCCGCGCCGGTCTGGTCGCCATGAAGAGCGTCCTGGAAGCGGCCGAACCGCTGAGCGACGCGGCGCGCGAAAGCCTGAACGAAATGGAGCGCATCTTCGAAGCGGCCGAGCGCCGCGCACAGCGCCGCGAACAGGGGAAGGCCGAGCCCTCGCGCGGCGCCGAAGACGCGAAGATGGATGATCCGGTCAGCGACCTGGTCGACAAGGCCGCACAGGTGCCCGGCAAGACCGCCCGGCCGCATCCCGACGCCGCGCGCAAGGCCGTGAATGCGGCGTCCGCGCCCAAGGCTGCGCGCAAGACCGTAGCAAAGACCGCCGCAAAAGCCGCCAATAAAGCTGCCCCTAAAGCCGCCAGGACGCCCGCCAAGCAAGCAGCCAAGCCGGCCGCTCCCGCCACGAAAACCGCGTCCAACGCCGCCAAATCGCCCGCCAAGCGCGCGGCTGCCGCCCATCAACCCGCCAAGGCCTGACAACCATGAGCCTCCCGACGTCCACGCACTACGACAAACTCATCGCACGCGCGCAGACGCTTGAACCGGCCGCGTGCGCCATCGCCCACCCGTGCGACGAGCCCTCGTTGTCCGCGGCGCTGGAAGCGCGCGACCTGGGCCTCCTGCGGCCCATCCTGGTCGGGCCGGAAGGCAAGATCCGCGACACGGCCGCAAAGTTCAACCTGAACCTGGGCGATGCCCGCATCGTGGACGTGCCGCACAGCCATGCCGCCGCGGAAAAGGCTGTCGCGCTGGTGCGCAGCGGCGAAGCGTCGCTGCTCATGAAGGGCAGCCTGCACACCGACGAACTGATGCATGAGGTCGTGGCGCGCACGACGGGCCTGCGCAGCGGCCGGCGCATCAGCCATGTGTTCATCATGGAGGTGCCGACCTATCCCGAGCCGCTCTTCATCACGGACGCGGCCATCAACATCTTTCCGGACCTGGAAACCAAGGCCGACATCATCCGCAACGTGATCGACCTGCATCTGGGACTGGGGCTGGGCGAACCGCGCGTGGCGATCCTGTCTGCGGTGGAACAGGTCACGCCCAGCATCCCCAGCACGATCGAGGCGGCCGCGCTGTGCAAGATGGCCGACCGCGGGCAGATCACGGGCGGCGTGCTGGACGGCCCGCTGGCGCTGGACAACGCCATCAGCCCGGAAGCCGCACGCATCAAGGGCATCCGTTCCCCTGTGGCAGGCGTGGCGCAGGTGCTGATGGTGCCCGACCTGGAAGCCGGCAACATGCTGGCCAAGAACCTGACGTTTCTCGCCAATGCCGAAGCCGCCGGCATCGTGCTCGGGGCGCGCGTGCCGATCATCCTGACCAGCCGCGCCGACAGCCCGCGCTCGCGTCTTGCCTCGTGCGCGGTGGCGGCAATCTACGCCCACCATCTTGCCCAGCAACAGGCCAAACCGCTGGCCTGACGCCAGCTCCCTGCCCCCGGCCCGCCGACGCGGGCTTTCGCGCGACTTGTCCCAACATGGAAGCACACCGCCATGAGCGACACCATCCTCGTCATCAACGCCGGCAGTTCCAGCATCAAGTTCTACCTGTATGACATCGATGCCAGCCACCAGCTCGCGCCCCGGCTGGGCGGCCAGCTCGAAGGCATCGGCACCACGCATCCGCACCTGCGGGTTCGCGACGCGGCGGGCGAGACGCTGGTCGAGCGCGACATTGCGCCCAGCCACGCGCCAGACGTGCCCAACGCGCAGGAGGTCGTGGGCACGTGGTTGAGCGGCCACCTGGGCGGCGCGCCACTGGCCGTGGGCCACCGCGTGGTGCACGGCGGGCCCGACCTGTCCGAGCCGGTGCTGATCGATGACGACATCCTGGCCAAGCTGGACACGTTCACGCCGCTTGCGCCGCTGCATCAGCCCAACAACCTGGCGCCGATTCGCGTCATCCGCGAACGCCGGCCCTGGATTCCGCAGGTGGCGTGCTTCGATACGGCGTTTCACCGCAGCCACAGCGACGTGGCCGACCGCTATGCGCTGCCCGAGCGCCTGTACCTGGAAGGCGTGCGCCGTTACGGTTTTCATGGGCTGTCCTACGAGTACATCGCGCAGCGCCTGAAGCAGGCGCTGCCGGACATCGCCATGGGCAAGATCGTCGCCGCGCACCTTGGTTCAGGCGTGTCGGCCTGCGCCATGCAGGCGGGCAAGAGCGTGGACAGCACCATGGGTTTCACGGCGCTGGAAGGCCTGCCGATGGGCACGCGCCCTGGCCGCCTGGACCCCGGCGTGGTGCTATGGATGATGGAACAGGGCATGAGCCACGACGAGATCGAGCACATGCTGTATCACGACTGCGGCATGAAGGGCCTGTCGGGCATCAGCAACGACATGCGCGAACTCCTGGCCAGCACCGCACCGTCGGCCAAGCTGGCGCTGAAGTACTTCGCCTGGCGCGTGGCCGAAGGCATGATCGGCCTGGGCTGCGCGATGAACGGCATCGATGGCATCGTCTTCACAGCCGGTGTCGGCGAAAACTCCGCCGAGATCCGCCAGGCGATCAGCGAACACTGGGGATGGCTGGGCATCAAGCTGGACCCCGAACGCAACGCCCGCCACGGGCCGCGCATCTCCACCGACGACAGCCGCATCGGCGTCTACGTGGTGCGCACGAACGAAGAGCTCATCATTGCGCAACACACGCTTGCCCTCGTGAGGCAGCAATGAGCGCGCACCTGCCCCTGGCCGGCAAGCGCGGGCTGGTGACCGGCATCGCGAATGCCGACTCCATCGCGTGGGGCTGCGCCAAGGCGTTTCGCGCAATGGGCGCCGAACTGGCGGTGACCTACCTGAACGACAAGGCCCTGCCGCACGTGGCGCCGCTGGCGCAACAGGTGGACGCGCCCTTGCTGATGCCGCTGAACCTCTTGAACGACGGCGAGCTTGAAGCCGTCTTTGCCCGCATCACGGACGAATGGGGCGCGCTGGATTTCGTGCTGCACTCGGTGGCCTACGCGCCGCGCGAGGACCTGCACGGGCGTGTCACGGACTGTTCGCGGGCGGGCTTTCTGCAGGCGATGGACGTGTCATGCTGGTCCTTCATCCGCATGGCCAAGCTGGCCGAGCCGCTGATGCGCAATGGCGGCGCCCTCTTCTGCATGAGCTATTACGGCTCGCAGATGGTGGTCGAGCACTACAACATGATGGGACCGGTCAAGGCCGCACTGGAATCGGCCACGCGCTACCTGGCGGCCGAACTGGGCCCGCAAGGCATCCGCGTCCACGCGATTTCGCCGGGACCGCTGAAGACGCGCGCCGCGTCCGGCATTGCGGAATTCGACACCATGCTGGACCGCGCCCAGGCCAAGGCGCCCGCGCGCAGCCTGGTGTCGATTGACGACGTTGGCGAAGCGACCGCCTGGCTGGCCACCGACGCTGCGCGGCTGATGACGGGGCAGACGCTGTACATCGACGGCGGGTATCACATCATCGATTGAGGCGGGTAATGGCTTGCAAGGTGTCAGACACCTTGGTCATTCGAAGGTCAGCCCAGCGTCGCCGGCCCGCCCTGGCGCCAGCGCTCGATGGCTTCCACCGCCTGTTCAGGACTGACGAAGATCCTGTCCGGCCCGATCTTCTTGACCAGCCCCGAGCGCTGCAGCGCCTCGCGGAACTTGCCGTGGCCGCCCGCGACCAGCAATGAGATGCCGCGCTCGTCCAGGATGCGTTTGAGTTCATACAGCGCCTCGACGGCGTCGGCATCGGCCTGGGTCATGGCTTCGGCGTCCAGCACGAACCAGCGCACGTGGCCCGCCTGTTCGATGACTTCGCGCGCGCGGCGGCGGAACGCGTCCGCATTGAAGAACCAGACCGAGGACTCGAACAGCCAGATCACGGCGCCCTGCACGGGCTGGGCCTGCGGATTCAGGTGCATCTTGCCCAGCACCGTTTCGCCCGGCAAGCGGCCAAGCAGCGCATCGCGGGGATTGCCGGACACATACATGGCATAGAGCAGCGTCGCGCCCACGGAAACCGCGACGCCCTGCAGCACGCCGAATCCCACCACGCCCACGGCCGCCAGGACGCCGAACGCGAGTTCGATCCGAGATATCCGCGCCAGGCGCTTGAAGGCTTGCCAGTCGAACAGGCTGGCCGCGGCGAGCAGCAGGATGGCCGACAGCGCAAACTGCGGCAGCCAAAACAGCGGCTCGCTCAACAGGCCCACCACGACGGCCAGCGCGGCCGCCGCGCTGATGCTGACGAGCGGCGACGACCCGCCGGCCACCAGCCCGACCGCCGTGCGCGAATCGGCGCCCGTCACGACGTAGCCCTGGAACAAGCCCGCGGCCACATTGGCCGCGCCAAACCCCACCAGTTCGCGGTTCGGGTCGACGTGGTCGCCCGTGCGCGCCGCAAAGCTGCGGGCCGTCACGATGCCACTGGAAAAACTGACGACCAGCACCCCCGCCGCGCCCAGCAGGATGCCGTCCACGCCTTCCAGGCTGACGGGCAGATTGAAGGCCGGCAGCCCGGCCGGCACGTCGCCCACCACCGCGATGCCCATCGCCGGGAAATTGAACAGCCAGGAAAGCAGGCAGGTCGCGACCACCAGCAAAATGGGGCCGGGCCACGAAGGCCGCCAGCGTTTGATCGCCACCAGGAAGATGCACGAGGCCAGCCCCAGGAACAGCGTCGGCAGCCGGATTTCGGACAGCCGGTGGGACAGTTCCATGAACGGGTGGATCAGGCCGCTGTTGCGCAGGCCCACGCCCGTCAGGCCGCTCAGTTGCGACGTCGCCAGCGTGATCGCCACGCCGGCCATGTACCCGATCAGCACCGGCCGCGACAGCAGGTTCGCAAGCACGCCCAGCCGCAGGATCCGGGCGATGAGGCAACCCACGCCAACGGTGAGCGCGATGCTGGTGGCGGCCTGCAGCCGCGCCTCGGGTGTGGTCAGCGCCATGCCGGTCAACGTGGCGGCAATGAGGGTGCAGGTGGCGGTGTCGGGACCGACGATGAGCGTGCGCGACGAGCCGAAGAACGCGTAGGCAAGCATGCCCGCAATGGCGGCCCACAGCCCGGCAACGGGCGGCACCCCCATCATGGCCGAATAGGCCAGCCCCACCGGCAGCGCCACCGCGGCCACGCTAAGGCCCGCCGTGATGTCGCGCCGGGCCGAGTCGCGGGTGATGCCCTGGAAGTTGGCCAGGCCAGGAATGACGCGAAGGTTCATGGTGCAGCAGGACGACCTGAAAAAAGGACTCCCACACGACGCGGGACGACCACCAAGCCTAAACCAACTCGCTCAAGGGCGGTGCAAGGTAAATCAATCCGGGTGTCTGACAGCTGCCGAGCGTCAGACACCCGTCAGACCGCTACATCAGCCCGCGGCGCGCGCTTGCAGCACTGCCACGGCGGGCAGGGCCTTGCCTTCCAGGAATTCCAGGAAGGCGCCGCCGCCGGTGGAGATGTAGCCGACCTTCTCGCCGATCTTGTACTTGGCGATGGCGGCCAGGGTGTCGCCGCCGCCGGCGATCGAGAAGCCTTCGGAGTCGGCGATGGCGCGGGCGACCACTTCCGTGCCATTGGCGAACTGGTCGAATTCGAACACGCCCACCGGGCCGTTCCAGACGATGGTGCCGGCCTTTTTGAGGATCTCGGCCAGTTGCGCCGCGGTCTGCGGGCCGATGTCCAGGATCATGTCGTCGTCGGCCACGTCGGTGGCCGCCTTCACGGTGGCCTCGGCGTCGGCGCCGAACGACTTGGCGCACACCACGTCAACGGGAATCGGCACGGCCGCGCCGCGCTTTTTCATGATATCGATGACGGCGCGGGCCTGCTCCACCTGGTCGGGCTCGGCCAGCGACTTGCCGATGGACAGGCCGGCGGCCAGCATGAACGTGTTGGCGATGCCGCCGCCCACGACCAGCTGGTCGACCTTGTCGGCCAGCGATTGCAGGATGGACAGCTTGGTCGACACCTTGGAGCCGCCCACGATCGCGACCAGGGGACGCTTCGGTTCGTGCAGCGCACGGCCCAGGGCGTCAAGTTCGGCTTCCAGCAGCGGGCCGGCGCAGGCCACGGGGGCAAAGCGCGCGATACCGTGCGTGGTGGCTTCAGCGCGATGCGCCGTGCCGAAGGCGTCGTTGACATACACGTCACACAGCGCGGCCATCTTCTTGGCAAGCGCCTCGTCGTCCTTCTTTTCGCCGACGTTCACGCGGCAGTTTTCCAGCAGCACGACCTGGCCGTGATCGACCTTCACGCCATCGACCCAGTCGCGCACCAGCGGCACGGGCATGCCCAGCAGTTCGGACAGGCGCTGGCCGACCTTGGCAAGCGAATCGGCGTCGGTCAAGACGCCTTCTTTGGGGCGGCCCAGGTGGGACGTGACCATCACGGCGGCGCCGGCGTCCAGCGCCAGGCGGATGCCGGGCACCGAGGCGCGGATGCGGGTGTCTTCGCTGATGCGGCCAGCGTCATCGAACGGGACGTTCAGGTCGGCGCGGATGAACACACGCTTGCCGGACAGGGCGCCGGCCTTGGCCAGCGCGGACAGGGTTTGGACCTTGGACATATTTGGATTCCTTCGGTAGGCGAACAAAGGGGACGAACCCATTTTCCGCACTGGCGGAAAATAAATCCGTCCCCTTATGGACTGGCGGAGTGCTTACTTGGCCGACATCAGCGCGACGGTGGTGTCGAGCATGCGGTTCGAGAAGCCCCACTCGTTGTCGTACCAGGACGAGACCTTGACCAGACGGCCCGAGACCTTGGTCAGCGACGCGTCAACGGTGCTGGAGGCCGGGTTGTGGTTGTAGTCGACCGAGACCAGGGGTTCGGTGTTGTAGTCCAGGATGCCCTTGAGCTCGCCTTCCGAGGCGGCCTTCAGGATGCCGTTCACTTCTTCGGCGGTCGTGTCGCGGCTGGCCACGAACGACAGGTCGACCAGCGACACGTTGATGGTCGGGACGCGGATGGCGTAGCCGTCCAGCTTGCCGTTCAGTTCCGGCAGGACCAGGCCCACGGCGGCGGCGGCGCCGGTCTTGGTGGGGATCATGCTCATGGTGGCCGAACGGGCGCGGCGCAGGTCTTCGTGGTAGACGTCGGTCAGGACCTGGTCGTTCGTGTAGGCGTGAACGGTGGTCATCAGGCCGTTTTCCAGACCCAGCTTGTCGTTCAGCGGCTTGACCAGGGGGGCCAGGCAGTTGGTGGTGCACGACGCGTTGGAGATGACGGTGTCGGTCGACTTCAGGACGCCGTGGTTGACGCCGTAGACGATGGTGGCGTCGACATCCTTGCCGCCGGGGGCCGAGATGATGACTTTCTTGGCGCCGCCCTTGATGTGCGCGCCAGCCTTTTCCTTGGTGGTGAAAAAGCCCGTGCATTCCAGCACGACGTCGACCTTCAGGTCGCCCCACGGCAGTTCGGCCGGGTTGCGGTTGGCCAGCACGCGGATCTTGTCGCCGTTGACGACCATGAACTCGCCGTCGACTTCGACGGTGCCCGGGAACTTGCCGTGGGCGGTGTCGTAGCGCGTCAGGTGCGCGTTCGTCTTGGGATCGCCCAGGTCGTTGATGGCGACGATTTCGATATCGTGCTTCTTGCCACCTTCGTAGTGGGCACGCAGGATGTTGCGGCCGATGCGACCGTAACCGTTGATGGCGACGCGAATGGTCATGACTAAGCTCCTTTTTTACAAAACTTGCTTGACGGTCTCGGCCACCTTGTCGGCGGTCAGCCCGAAGAACTTGAACAGGGCGCCGGCCGGCGCGGACTCGCCGTAGCGGTCGATGCCGACCACGGCGCCTTCCAGGCCCACGTACTTGTGCCAGAAGGCGGTGACGCCGGCCTCGACGGCCACGCGCGGCAGGCCCTTGGGCAGCACGGATTGCTTCCAGGCGGCGTCCTGCTTGTCGAAGACGTCGGTGCTGGGCATGGAGACCACGCGCACGGCGATGCCTTCCTTGGCCAGCTGCGCCTGCGCGTCCAGCGCGATGGCGACTTCAGAGCCTGTGGCGATGATGACGGCGCGGGCGCCTTCGGCGTCGCGCAGCACGTAGCCGCCGCGGGCGATGGCGTCGACGGTGGCCGCGTCGCGCTGCACGAAGGGCAGGTTCTGGCGCGACAGCAAGAGGGCCGTCGGGCCGCCGTCATGCACGTCCATGCCGATGCTGGCCGGACGCGTCACGGCGGCGTTCCAGGCCACGGCGGTCTCGGCCGTATCGCAAGGACGCCACAGCGACAGGTTGGGGATGAGGCGCAGGCTGGCCGCGTGCTCGATCGACTGGTGGGTCGGGCCGTCTTCGCCCAGGCCGATGGAGTCGTGCGTGAACACGTGGACGACGCGCTGCTTCATCAGCGCGGCCATGCGGATGGCGTTGCGCGAGTAGTCCGAGAACGTGAGGAACGTGCCGCCGAACGGCAGGTAGCCGCCATGCAGCGCGATGCCGTTCATGATGGCGGCCATGCCGAATTCGCGCACGCCGTAGTTGATGTGGCGGCCGAACTGGATGCCCTTGTCGCCGGCGCGGACGGCACCAACGCCCTTCCAGTCGGTGAAGTTCGAGCCGGTCAGGTCGGCCGAGCCGCCCAGCATTTCCGGCAGCATCGGCGCCAGCGCGGCGATGGCGAATTGCGAGGCCTTGCGGGTGGCGACGGTCTCGCCCTTTTCCAGCGTGGCCGACAGGAAGGCCTTGAACTGGTCGGCGTAGCCCGCGGGCATCTCGCCCTTCATGCGGCGCGTGAATTCGGCGGCTTCGGCGGGGAATTCGGCGGCGTAGGCGTCAAAGCGCTTCTGCCATTCGCCCTGGGCTTCGGCGCCCTGCTTGCGGCCGTCCCAGCCGTCGTAGATGTCTTGCGGAATCTGGAAGGGTTCGGACGACCAGCCCAGCGCGGCGCGCGTGGCGGCGATTTCGTCCTTGCCAAGCGGCGCGCCGTGCACGTTGTGCGTGCCGGCCATGTTGGGCGAACCCTTGCCGATCACGGTGCGGCAGACGATCAGCGTGGGCTTGTCCGACTGCCCACGCGCGGCCTTGATGGCGGCGTCCACGGCAGCGACGTCATGGCCGTCCACGCCACGGATGACGTTCCAGCCGTAGCCTTCGAAGCGCTTGGCGGTGTCGTCGGCGAACCAGTGTTCGACGTGGCCGTCGATGGAAATGCCGTTGTCGTCGTACAGCACGACCAGCTTGCCCAGCTTGAGCGTGCCGGCCAGCGAGCACACTTCATGCGAGATGCCTTCCATCAGGCAGCCGTCGCCGGTGAACGCGTAGGTATGGTGATCGACGAGCGTGTGGCCCGGCTTGTTGAATTCGGCGGCGAGCAGCGCTTCGGCGAGCGCCATGCCCACGGCGTTGCCCAGACCCTGGCCCAGCGGACCGGTGGTCGTTTCCACGCCCGGGGTGATGCCCACTTCGGGGTGACCCGGCGTCTTGGAATGCAGCTGGCGGAAATTCTTGAGTTCTTCGATCGGCAGGTCGTAGCCCGTCAGGTGCAGCAGGGCGTAGATCAGCATCGAACCGTGGCCGTTGGACAGCACGAAGCGGTCGCGGTTGGCCCAGGCGGGATCCTTGGGATTGTGGCGCAGGTTGCCGGCCCACAAGGCTTGGGCGATTTCCGCCATGCCCATGGGAGCACCCGGATGCCCGGAGTTCGCTTGTTGCACGGCATCCATCGCGAGGGCGCGGATGGCATCCGCCAAGGCAAGTTTAGGGGCGGTCGGATTGCTCATTCGGAAGGCTCTTTGAAACTGGCGCGCCTACGACAAGAAATAGGGCCAGTTGAGTAGGTTGCGAAGCAGGTGATTTTAGCATCAGGGGATTTCCCGGAGGCCATCGGCCGGATGCCCTATGTAATCGCGGGTTTCAGGGGGATCGGCAAGCAATGGTAGGCTACGCGTACTCCGTCAGTCCCCTGTCATTTCGAATCCCCTTCCCCATGCCCGCCCCCCGTTTCTACTGCGACGCCCCGCTGGCCGCCGGCGCCCGCATCGCCCTGCCGGAAGCGCTTGCCCATCACGCGCTGCGCGTGCTGCGCCTGCGAGCCGGCGAAACCGTCACGCTGTTCAATGGCCAGGGCGGCGAATACCCCGCGGTTCTGGAGGTCGAGGGCAAGGCCGGCTTTGCCCAGCTGGGCGACTTCAACCCTCGCGAAGCCGAACTGGGCGGACGCATCACGCTGGCCCAGGGCTTGCCCTCGGGCGACAAAATGGATTGGGTGGTGGAAAAGGCCGTGGAACTGGGCGCGGCCCGAGTCAGCCCGATCGCGGCGCAGCGCAGCGTGCTGCAGCTGTCGGGCGCGAGGCTGGAAAAGCGTGTCGGGCACTGGCAGCGCATCGCGCAATCGGCCGCCGAACAATGCGGCCGCAACCGCCTGATGGCCGTGGACGCGCCGCAGTCGCTGGAAGACTGGCTGGCCCAACCCGCCGACGGATTGCGCGTGCTGTGCCACCCGGAAGCCACCGAAGACTTGGCAACCACGCTGCAAGGCGCATCGGATCAGACGTCCATCACCCTGCTGGTCGGCCCGGAAGGCGGCTGGTCGGACAAGGAACTGGAAGCGGCCCGCAAGGCCGGCGTGCGCGCCGTGCGCTTCGGGCCCCGAGTGTTGCGCACCGAGACTGCCGGCCTGGCGCTGCTGTCGGCGGTCAGCGCCCTGCGCGGGTGGTAGGTCAGTCGTTTTCGCCGTAGGGCGCCGCGGCCACGCCGGGTTCGGGATCGGGATGCTTGCCGGCGTGCTCGATCACATACGCAAACACGCGGCCGTTTTCGTGCGCGAAATCCGCCGCGTCGGAGCAGACGGTTTCGATGCGGCCGGCGTCTTCCGCCAAGGCCGGGTCGCCGGAATGCAGGCGATACAGCCACAGCACCACGCCGGATTTGTGGTCCAGCACCGTGTCGCACAGGCAGTCGTAGAGCGCGTCCAGATTGCCGCCGAAGTATTCGGGGAAATCCACCGCCTTGACGATGGCGCGCAATACTGCCGAGCGGCTGCGGCAGGGGTCGCAATTGGCAACAAACAAGGACAGGCCAAGCTCATGCGCGGCGTCCACCACGGCCTTCTTGTCCAGCCCGTCGTGAGCCAGCGCTCCGCCGCGCATCAGCTGCCGCTGCAAACTCGATTGGCCATTGCGCGTCATGCCTGAGCCTCCCTGAAAAAGGCGATCACTTCGTCGTTACGTCGCATCGTATCGGCATAACCCAGTTCGATCAATCGCTTGGTGTAGCCGGCTTCGAACAGCAGGTAGGACATCAGCGCCCCTCCCCCCGGACGGTGTGGATCGGACGATACACCGAGTACGCGGAAAAGCGCACGCGCCTGTGCCGGCATGTCGTGCAAATGCTCAAGCGCCATCAGATCCAGCGACTGGCTGGGGGTGATGGTCAGCACCTCGATGCGGCGCACGGTGGGCGGCACGCCGTTCGGGCCGGCGTGGTCCATCAGGTAGTTGATGCGTTCCAGGCGCTCGACATCCGCGGACAGGCCGTCCAGGAAGATGCTGGACAACGCATGTCCGCCCACCTGCGCCAGCGACGGATACGGGGGCGAATCCTCGCGATTTTCGGGATGGGTGTCGTCGCGGTAGCCGGTGCCGATCACCAGCACGCGGTGCGCGCCCAGGTGGATCGCCGGACTGATCGGCGCCAGCTGGCGCATCGAGCCGTCGCCGCACCATTCGCCCTTGCCATGCACCTGCACCTGACGCGCCGGAAAGACGAAGGGAATGGCCGACGACGCCATCAGGTGCTCGATGCCGATGGGCGTGGGGATCGCCAGCCGCAGGTAGCGGTGCCAGGGTTCGATCGGGGTGTGCGCCTGATAGAACGTCAGGTGCTCGCCGCTGGTGTAGCCCGACGCGGTGATGGCCAGCGCGGACAGCGACCCGCCTTCCAGGTTGGCGCGCAGGTTGTGAAAGTCGAGCACCCGCTCCAGCAGCCCTTGCATGGGGGCATTGTCCAGCAGCGAGTGCGGGCGCTTGCGCGTCAGGCCCGAATACATCCAGCCCAGCGACAAGAGGCCCAGCCATCGCACGCCAGTGCGGATCAGGCCGGGCGCATCGGCCCGGTAGATCATGTCGGTGTTCAGCGACGACCACAGGCGGCGGATGCGCCGCACGCCCAGATGCGGCCGGTCGGCGCGGCAGGCCAGCGCGGCGGCGTTGATCGCGCCGGCCGAGGTGCCGCAGATGATGTCGAAGGGGTTCTGAAAACGGGAATGCCAGTCGGGGTCCAGCAGCTCCATGATGGCGCTGAGCACCCCCACCTGGTACGCGGCGCGTGCGCCGCCGCCCGTCAGGACCAGACCGGTGGGCGTGCGCGGGCACGACCCGCCGGCCGGCTTGACTTCAACGCGGCGTATTGACATCGACCACCGTCATCGCGGTCATGTTGACGATGCGGCGCACGGTGGAGCTGGAGGTCAGGATGTGCACGGGCGCGTTGGCGCCCAGCAGGAACGGCCCCACCGCCACGTTGCCGCCCGCGGCCGTCTTGAGCAGGTTGTACGCGATGTTGCCCGAGTCCACGTTCGGGCACACCAGCAGGTTGGCCTCGCCCTTGAGCGTGGAGGACGGCAGGATGCGCATGCGCAGCGCCTCGTCCAGCGCGCAGTCGCCGTGCATCTCGCCGTCGATCTCCAGTTCGGGATCCATCTGGCGCACCAGCTCCAGCGCACGGCGCATCTTGGCGCCCGATGCCGAACTGCCCGAGCCGAAATTGCTGCGCGACAGCAGCGCGGCCTTGGGCGCCAGGTACATGCGGCGCATCTCGCGCGCGGCGGCCACGGTGAACTCGGCGATCTGCTCGGCCGTCGGTTCGTCGTTCACGTGCGTGTCCACCAGCACCACCGTGCGCTCGTTGAGCAGCAGGATGTTCATGGCGGCGTACACGTTGTGGCCGGGACGGCGGCCAATCACTTCGTCCACGAAACGCAGGTGGTCGTGATACGCGCCGACGGAGCCGCAGACCATGCCGTCGGCATCGCCCAGGTGCACCATCATCGCGCCGATCAGCGTCATGCGGCGGCGCATTTCCACACGCGCCATTTCCTTGGTGATGCCGCGGCGGCACATGCGCTCCCAATACGTCGTCCAGTACTGGTGGAAGCGCTCGTCGTATTCGGGGTTGGTGACTTCGACGTCCTCGCCCAGGCGCAAGCGCAGGCCCAGCTTTTCGATGCGGGTCAAGAGCACCGAAGGGCGGCCCACCAGGATCGGATGGGCCAGGCCCTCATCCACCACCACCTGCACGGCACGCAGCACGCGCTCGTCCTCGCCTTCGGCGAACACGATGCGGGCGGGGCCCCCTTCGCGCACGATGCGCTTGGCCGCCGAGAACAAGGGCTTCATGAACGCGCCCGAGTGGTACACGAACTGCTGCAGCTGTTCCTCGTAGGCTTCCAGGTCCGCCAGCGGGCGCGTGGCCACGCCGCCTTCCATCGCGGCCTTGGCCACCGCCGGCGCGATGCGCACGATGAGGCGCGGATCGAACGGCTTGGGGATCAGGTATTCAGGGCCGAACGAAATGTCGAACGTGCCGTAGGCCGCGGCCACGACTTCGTTCTGCTCTTCTTCGGCCAGATCCGCGATGGCATGCACCGCCGCCATTTCCATCTCGCGCGTGATGGTCGTGGCGCCCACGTCCAGCGCGCCGCGGAAGATGTACGGGAAGCACAGCACGTTGTTGACCTGATTCGGGTAGTCCGACCGGCCCGTGGCCATCACCACGTCGTCGCGCACGCCGTGCGCCACTTCCGGCAGGATTTCCGGCGTGGGGTTGGCCAGCGCCAGGATCAGCGGACGCGGGCCCATGGCGGCAACCATTTCCGGTTTCAGCACGCCGCCGGCCGACAGGCCCAGGAACACGTCGGCGTCCTGGATCACTTCGGCCAGCTTGCGGGCGTCGGTCTTTTGCGCAAAACGCGCCTTGTCCGGGTCCATCAGCGTGGTGCGGCCTTCAAAAACCACGCCCTCGATGTCGGTGACCCAGATGTTTTCCAGCGGCAGGCCCAGGTCCACCATCAGGTCCAGGCACGCCAGCGCCGCGGCGCCCGCGCCGGACGTGACCACCTTGACCTGCTTGATGTCCTTGCCCACGACCTTCAGGCCGTTGATGAAGGCCGCCGACACGCAGATCGCCGTGCCGTGCTGGTCGTCGTGAAAGACCGGAATGTTCATGCGCTCGCGCAGCTTGCGCTCGACGGTAAAGCATTCCGGCGCCTTGATGTCTTCGAGGTTGATGCCGCCAAAGGTGGCTTCCAGGCCGGCGATGATCTCGACCAGCTTGTCCGGGTCGGTTTCGTTGATTTCGATGTCAAAGACATCCAGGCCGGCGAACTTCTTGAACAGCACGGCCTTGCCTTCCATGACGGGCTTGGAGGCCAGCGCGCCGATGTTGCCCAGGCCCAGCACCGCGGTGCCGTTGGTGATGACGCCCACCAGGTTTCCGCGGGCCGTGTAGCGGTACACGTTGGCCGGGTCGGCCACGATTTCCTCACAGGCCGCCGCCACGCCGGGCGAATACGCCAGCGCCAGATCGCGCTGGTTCGTCAGTTGCTTGGTCGGCGTGACCGAGATTTTGCCGGGGCGCCCGTGCTCGTGATATTCAAGGGCGGCTTTGCGAAGGTTGGCATCCATAGGGCGGCTACTGGCTAGAGTTTGTGACACGAAAGAGGGAGGAATTCTATTCCCATGCCGGGCGGCGCGATACGCGGGCCTCGCGCTTTCTTGACGTCGAGCGCCGAAATCTTACAGTAAGCTGAACGTTTTTCAGACTTCCGGCCACTGGAATTCCGGGAAGCAGCCGTCCGGGTCGAACAAAGTCTTGACCCGTCCGTCCAGCCGGACGGTGGCCAGCCCAGGGGCCGCCGGCCCGGGGCGGGAAGCGGGCTCGTCCGCGGCCTGAGCGTCGATGCCAGGCGGCACATCGGTTAACACGGCGCCTTGCAACCAGGCGAGCGTGCCGCCGTGGCCCAACAGCAATTGCGCAAGATTGACGGTGGCCGGCGCCTCGGGCTTGAGCGCATCCAGCCGGTAGCGGCCCAGCCAGTGATAGCCGTCGTTGGTGGCGAACGCATCGCCGCCGGAGGCCAGCTGGAACAGCGCGGGCACCAGGCGCTGGACGGTGGCCGAGCGCAGCGGCTGGACATCGGCCTCGCCAAACGCCCCCAGCGTTTCCTCGACGCCATCGGCCAGCAGCACGTCCGCCGCCGCAAGGCCCGAGGCCGCGCAATGGCCCGCCGGCCAGGCAGCCGGCGCCGCCACCCATTGAGCCAGCGTCATGTCGCCCGGCAACCCGGCAAATTGCCGCAGCCCGGCGCTGGCCAGCTCGGCCAAGGTCACCCCCGGCTGCGCGTGCCAGCGGGGCGTGTCGCCCGCCAGCCGCGTCAACCCGGTCAGCAGCACGGGATCGACCCGCAGGCGGGGCCGCGCCGAGGGCGCGAACGGTCCTGCCGCGCCCTCCAGTTCCAGGACCACCCGGTATTCGGCGCACAGTTTGCGGGCCTGCGTGACGTCGGCGTCGCGGACGGGCGTCAAGACGGCGCATGTGCCGTCGGCCCCGCCCTCGCCCAGGTCGCGGACCTTGCCCTGGCACACCAGCGCCAGGCGTTGCACGAAGGCCGCCCACGGCGTCTGGACGGGCCGACGTCCCAGGAGGAAGGCGCGCCGGGATGGCTGCATGACTACAATTCCTTTTTTGCTAGATGACGCTTTCGAGATTCCGATGCCCCGCCTTGCCACCCGCACTCACGATTTCCTGACGTTCCAGGTGATGGAACTGTTCAAGCAGGCGCAGGCGCTGCAGGCGGCCGGCAAAGACATTATCAGCCTGGGCATCGGCGAACCGGACTTTACCGCGCCCCCTCAGGTCGTGGAAGCGCTGGACCGCGCCGCGCGCGCGGGCCTGAGCGGCTACAGCCCGGGCGCGGGGATCGCCCCGCTGCGCGAAGCCATCGCGCAGTTCTACCGCGACCAGTTCGGCGCCGCCATCGATCCGCGCCGCGTCATCGTCACCGCGGGCGCCTCCGGCGCCCTGACGCTGGCTTGCGCGGCGCTGGTCAACACGGGCGGCGAGGTCCTGATGCCCGATCCGTCCTATCCCGCCAACAGCAATTTCGTGCTGGCCGCGGGCGGCATGCCCCGCCTGATTCCCAGCACGGCCGACAAGCGCTTCCAGTTGTCCGCCGACGACGTGGCGCGCCACTGGACGCCGGCCACGCAGGGCGTGATGGTGGCCTCGCCCAGCAATCCCACCGGAACCTCGATCGCCCACGGCGAACTGGCCGAGCTGCTGGCGCAGGTGCGCGCCCGCGACGGCTTTGCCATCGTCGACGAAATCTATCTGGGGCTGTCCTATGACGGCCAGCCGCGCTCGGCCCTGACGCTGGACGACGACGTCATCGTCATCAACAGCTTTTCCAAATACTTCCACATGACGGGCTGGCGCCTGGGCTGGATGATCGTGCCGGGCGACATGGTCGCGCCGGTGGAAAAGATTGCCTCCAGCCTGGCGATCTGCGCGCCCACGCTGGCCCAGCACGCCGCGCTCGCCTGCTTTACCCCCGCCGCGCTGAAGATCTTCGAACACCGGCGCGAGGCCTTCAAGCAGCGACGCGACTACCTGCTGCCGCAATTCGAACGCCTGGGCATCGACGTGCCGGTCAAGCCGGACGGCGCCTTCTATATCTATGCGGATATCAGCAGCCTGGGCATGGACAGCGCCGCGTTCTCGCAGCGCCTGTTGCTGGAAGCCGGCGTGGCCGCCGTGCCGGGCCTGGACTTCGGACCCGCGCATGCGGCGCACACGATGCGGTTTTCGTATGCCACGGGCCTGGATCGCCTGGAAGAAGCGGTGGCCCGGATGGGCGTGCTGCTGCAACGCTGACCCAATGAAAAGGCGCGCCCTTGCGGAGCGCGCCTGTTGGCAAAGGGGGCCAGGGATCAATCGCGCGCCAGCGCGATGCCCGATGCCAGCGCCAGGCGCCGGCGTTCCGCCTGCACCTTCGCGCCGTAGCCGTTGTCGTCCGGGCCGGTGGACCCCACGTAACACGCCAGGCCGCCGTCCACGGAACCGCGGCGGTTGATGCAGTCGCGCAGGATCGTGGCGCCCACGCCGATGTTCGCGGCCGGGTCGAGCGGATTCTTGCCGACCGCGTCGAACTTGTCCTGGTGCACGCTGGTCATGACCTGCATCAGACCCTGCGCACCCACATGGCTTTCGGCCAGCGGGTTATAGCGCGATTCGATGGCGATCACGGCCAGGACCAGCAAGGGGTCGAGCTGCTTTTCGCGGCTGACCTTGTACACGGTGTTCAACAGCGGGCCGGTCGCGTCATACGCGACCTTGTATTTGCGCGAGATATAGTTGCGCAGTGCTTCCGCCTGTGGCCCCGTGGCCGCCGAAGCGGTTTTCTTGGGCGCGGGCGGCGCGATTCGGGCCGGCTCCAGCATGCCGGTGGCGTTGCTGATGGGGGCGGCGGGTACGGCCATGGCAATTGCCGACGACGTGTCGGCACCCAGTTCGGAGCCGGCTTCGGATTCGGAGCTGGCCTGCATGGATGAAGGCGCGAGGGCGGTCAACAAGGCTTTGTGCACTTGCAATGCCTGGTCGCGCAAACCAGGCAGGGCGAATCCCATGCTTACCGTCACAATGACCGCAATGCCCAGATAGACAGAGCAAATGCGCAGGGATTCGGCAAGATATTGGTGCACTCCTTGGGCCATGTTCCTGAACAGGCTGGCCACTGACGCATCGGGCATAAAACCTCCTGCGTAAAAAAGAGGGAGTCAATGTTAACCTCTCTTTGAACCTGAAATGTAACCAAATCGCTGGGATCTGTAGTGAAATACCGCGACCTTAGAGACTTCATCGCCCAACTTGAACGCATGGGCGAGCTCAAACGCATTGCCGCGCCGGTGTCGACGCAGCTTGAAATGACGGAGATTTCCGACCGCGTGCTGCGGGCCGAAGGCCCCGCCCTGCTGTTCGAAAACCCCCGCCACAACGGCCAGCCCGCGCAGATGCCGGTGCTGGCCAATCTGTTCGGCACCCCCGCGCGCGTGGCGCGCGGCATGGGCGCCGACGACGTCAGCGCGCTGCGCGACATCGGCGAACTGCTGGCCTCGCTGCGCGAGCCCGAGGCGCCCAAGGGCCTGCGCGATGCGCTGGCCAAGGTGTCGATGTTGAAGTCCGCGCTGTGGGACATGAGCCCCAAGAACGTCAAGAGCCCCGCCTGCCAGGAAATCGTCTGGGAAGGCAAGGACGTGGACCTGACGCGCCTGCCCATCCAGACCTGCTGGCCGGGCGACGTGGCGCCGCTCTTGACCTGGGGCCTGGTGATCACGCGCGGCCCCAACGCCAAGCGCCAGAACCTGGGCATCTACCGCCAGCAGCTGCTGGGGCCGAACAAGCTCATCATGCGCTGGCTGTCGCATCGCGGCGGCGCGCTGGATTTCCGCGACCACGCGATCGCCAACCCCGGCACGCCCTTCCCCATCGCCGTGGCGCTGGGCGCCGACCCGGCCACCACGCTGGGCGCCGTCACGCCGGTGCCGGACAGCCTGTCCGAATACCAGTTCGCGGGCCTGCTGCGCGGTTCGCGCACCGAAGTCGCGCAGGCGCTGGGCAGCAATTTGTCCGTGCCGGCCTGGGCCGAGATCGTGCTGGAAGGCCATCTGCTGCCATCCTCGGACCCGCGCGCCATCAAGCCCGTTGTCCCCGACGGCGTCAATCCGCCGCCCGACACCGGCTACGAAATGGCGCTGGAAGGCCCGTACGGCGACCACACCGGTTACTACAACGAGCAGGATTGGTTCCCGGTCTTCACGGTCGAGCGCATCACGATGCGCCGCAATCCCATCTACCACTCCACTTACACCGGCAAGCCGCCCGACGAGCCCGCGGTGCTGGGCGTGGCGTTGAACGAGGTCTTCGTGCCGCTGCTGCGTCGCCAGCTGCCGGAAATCGTGGACTTCTACCTGCCGCCCGAAGGCTGCAGCTATCGCCTGGCCGTGGTGTCGATCCGCAAGCAGTACGCGGGCCACGCCAAGCGCGTCATGTTCGGCCTGTGGAGCATCCTGCGCCAGTTCATGTACACCAAGTTCATCGTGGTCGTGGACGAAGACATCAACCCGCGGGACTGGAAGGAAGTGGTCTGGGCGATGACCACCCGCATGGACCCGGTGCGCGACACGCTACTGGTGGAGAACACGCCGATCGACTATCTGGATTTCGCCTCGCCGGTGTCCGGCCTGGGCGGCAAGATGGGTCTGGACGCCACCAACAAGTGGCCGGGCGAAACCAACCGGGAATGGGGCACGCCCATCACGATGGACGCCGACGTCAAAAAACGCGTGGACGACATGTGGGGGCAGTTGGGGCTGTAGCCGGCTGCACCGCGCGCAAATAACAAAGCCCCGAGCGGGGCTTTGTCTTTTTCAGAAGGCGTCAGTTCAATCGCGTTCCGGATCATCATCCTGGCGCATGCCGCGCACAGCCTTCAGGATCTGCCAGCCCACGAACGCGCCGCCGGCAAGCTTGAGCAGTTTGCCCCGCTTGCCGCCACGCATGAACATGGCGGACAGCGACGAACTGATGATGGGGTAGCGCCGCGCCAGCGTGATGGCCTGCAACGCCCAGCGGGACGCGCCGCCCGATGCCAGGCCCGGCAGCATGCCGCGGATGAGCGCGCTGGGTTCCAGCCTGCGCCCGGCCGACACGATGTTCTGCGCCAGCGACTCGCGCTCGATTGCCGCGCGGGCGCGCAGCAGTTCGATGCGCACGGCGCGGTCGACGGTGGGAGATCGTTTGTGCATGACTTAGAACCCCTCGCGCCGGCGCACCGCCGTCTCGTCGTCGGCTTGGGCTTCGCGCACCCTGTCCAGCAACTCCGCATCGCGGCCCAGCTCTTCGAGCGTGGCCGAGAACGGCGCCGGTCCGTAGACGAGTCCGTGGCGCACCACCAGCAGCAGCACCACGCCAGCAACACCATAGAACCCCGCGAGCAGGCCAAGGGCCAGATAGCGGTCTTCCGTGGGCCAGAACGCCACGGCGATGGTGATGGTGGCCACCAGCACCGCCAGCGTCAGAAATAGCAGGGCCGCAAACGCCAGGCCCAGCAGCTTGAGCAGGCGCGCCTTTTCGTCCGCGGCTTCAAGAGCCAGCAGCTCCAACCGCGTGCGCATCAGCCCGACCAGGCTGGAGGCAACACCGAATACAGTTTTTCTTAGACCCATGGCTGAAAGAACGCCGGGCGGCAGGCAGCGGCGCATTGCCGTGCCTGCCGCCCGGACATCCTGCCCTGTCAGCGGCGGCTGATCAGCAAGCCGAGCAGCAGGCCGGTCACGCCTGCCACCCCGATGGCTTGCCAGGGATTGTCGTGCACGTAGTCGTCCGTCGCGCGGGCAGCCTTGCGGCCGCGTTCGAGAACGGCGTCTTGCGCTTCGTACAGCGCCTCACGCGTGCGCCGCAGCGACGTCAGGGCGCGGTCGCGCAGTTCGTTGGCCTTGTCGCCGGTGCTGCTGGCGGCTTCGCGCAGCAGGCTTTCGGCGTCGTTCAGGCTGGTCTTGACACTGTCGATCAGTTTTTCTTTTGCGACGTCTTCGGATTTTCTCGTTGCCATTTTCTGAGCTCCTGTTGTGTGTCCATGACGAGACGATGATACCAGCGGCCACGCGGGCGCAAACGCCCGCTTGCTACCGGGTGCTACTTGATCTGCGTAATCTCAACGGCGGACCTCACGCCGCCCTGGTCGATGTCCTGCTTCATCACCAGATTCACGGCCGGGCAATACCAATCCGTGACCGTCGTGTTCATGCCGGGAATGGGAATGGTCAGGCCCTGGAACGTGGCCATCGTGGGATCCGAATTGCGGGTATAGGTGATCGGGTGGCACGACTGCTTGCCCAGCGCGGTCGTCAGCGCGGTCTTCTGGCCGACGGTTTTTTCGCCGATGCGCACCGTGGTGCTGGGCTGGCCGCCAACGGGCGCTTCCTTGCCGATCTTCAGGCGAAACGACGAGCCGGGCAGCTTCTGGCCCGAAGCCAGTTTGCCGTCGTAGGCAAAGAGGCCCAGCATGCGCAGGTCGAACTGGCCTTCGGAGGGTTTGGGCGCTTCGCCGGCGGTGGCGTAGCGCAGGAAGGTGGCCTGGCCGCCCTTGACCGTCATCAGGTAATCGAGCTTGGACTTGCCGGGCGGCAGGCCTGCGTAGCTGAACGTGGCCAGGCCCTGCACGCGCGCGCGGCAGTTGTCGCCATTGCTTTTTGTAACCTCGGCAAAAGTCAGGTCGGCGCCCAGCGCCAGATTGCCCGTGCCGGTCAGTTGGACCGAGCCGCCGTCGTGCATGAATTGCGCGTCGCACACGCCGGCCTGCACCGAGGCGGCCGCGCCCAACGCGCCGGCCGCTAGAACCAGGGATGCCATTTTTCGCATCGTCGTCACAAGCCACTCCAGAAAACGGAAAATGCCGTCCCCGCCTTGAGGGACGGCTGGCTTGATACTACACCGGTTGCCGCGCGCGGCGTATGTCCGAACGTGTCGTCACGCAAGCGCCGCCGCCGGGGCGCGCGTCATCAGCGACCTGATCTCCGGCACACACGAGCCGCAACCGGTGCCGCAGCCCAGCGTGTCCTTCAGCGCCGCCAGGTCGCAACCCTGCTCGATGCCCTTCAGGATGGCCGCTTCGCTCACGCCGTTGCAGACGCAAACCGTGCGGGAGCGCGCCGCGCCCGCGACGCGTCCCATTAGCAGCGCCGCGGTGCTTGCCGGCGCCTCACCGCCTGCCGCCCAGGCCAGCAACGCCTCCTGCGCGCGCAGGTCGCCCGTCAGCAAAAAGGCGCGCAACACGCCCTGCCCGGCCGCGACCCGGCGCAGGCAGCCGCGCGCGGGATCGTCGTACGCGACCTCCGGGCGCCGCAGGTCCAGCGCGTCGGCCAGCTCATGCAGCACGGCGGCATCCGACGCGACG
>NZ_CADIJP010000013.1 GCF_902859725.1 Achromobacter mucicolens
AGCCGCCCGGCGCGGGCCGGCCCGCCGGCCAGATGCGTGACGCGCAGCAAGCGCAGGCCGCCCCGTCCCCCCGTCCCGCCGCCGCGCCCGCGCAGCAGGCGTGCGCCACCTGCGGCGTGGTCGAGACCATTCGCCAGGTGCAGGTGCCCGCCAAGGATGACAGCAACCATCTGGTCGGCACCATCGCGGGCGGCGTGGCCGGTGGCGTTGTGGGTAATCAGTTTGGTGGAGGCAACGGCAAGACCGCGCTGACGGTGCTGGGCGCGGTCGGCGGCGCTTTGGCAGGCCGTGAAGTTGAGCGTAATATCAGACAGCAACAAACAGTGACGCACTATGAGCTCACGGTCCGCATGAATGACGGCAGCAAGCGCCAGTTCCGCAGCGCGCAGCCGTTCTCGTTTGCCTCCGGCGACCACGTGCGCGTGGAGAACAATCAATTGCTGCCCGGTTGATCCCGGCCGACGGCGGCAAGCATCCGACTATGGAGAGATCTGGAATGAGCGACCAATTCAACAACCCGTTCGTCCTGCCCGGCATGGGCCAGAATTCCGATCTCTCGGGTAATCCGCTTCTGGCCAGCATGGAGATGATGCGCCAGGCGTGGGCGGGCCTGACTGGCCCCGGCGGCCTTGCCAGCAGCCTGCCCATGGCGCCGCCCATGAATCTCGAAGACCTGGACCGCCGCATCGCCGAACTGCGCTCGGTGGAAAACTGGCTGCGCATGAACCTGAGCATGCTCTCCAGCACCATCCAGGGCATGGAGGTGCAACGCTCCACCATCAGCACCCTGCGCGCCTTCGTGGACAGCGCCTCGCGCATGGACATGGGAGCAAGCCCCGACGCCGGCGCGCCGTCGCCGCTGGAAGTCGCGCTGGGCTTGAAGCCCGCGCCCAAGGCTGCGGCGTCCGCGCCGTCCGGCCATGCCGCGGCGGCAGATGAAAAGGAAAGCGCTGGTGCACAATCCGGCGCCAAGGCGCCAGGCGAAGACGCCTCTGGCGGGCCGGATGCGGCAGCCGCCATGAGCGAGCAGATGGGCGCCGCGGCGCAGTCGGCCTCCAAGGCCTGGTGGGAGCTGCTGCAGCAGCAGTTCAATCAGATCGCGGCCGCCACCGCGGCCTCCATGCCCGCCGGCGCATCGGGCACGGCCAGCGCCAAGTCCGAACCTTCGCATCCCAAGGCGTCGGCCGAGCCGCAGTCCAAGCCCGGCAAACCCGCGGCCAAGCCCGCCGCCACCGCACGCAAGCCGGCCGCCGCCAAGAAAGCGGCCAAGCCAGCGGCCAAGACAGCCAAGAAAAACGGGCCTGCCGACGGCAAGCCCTGACCCCATCCTTCAATCGACACGCGGAGCCGCCGCCAGGCCGCCCGCCCGTCTCTCAACCTACTGGAACTTATGCTTAATGTAGTGATTCTTGCCGCCGGACTGGGTAAACGCATGCAGTCCGACCTTCCCAAAGTGCTGCACACGCTGGCCGGCAAACCCATGCTGGCGCATGTGCTGGACAGCGCACGCCAACTGAATCCCGCGCGCATCGTCGTGGTGGTCGGCCATGGCGCCGATCGCGTCAAGCAGGCATTCGAAGGCCAGCCGGATCTGCACTTCGTGCTGCAGCAGCCGCAGCAGGGCACGGGTCACGCCGTGCAGCAGGCCGTGCCGCAACTGCTGGAAGGCGACGGCAAGGACGACGTGACGCTGGTGCTGTACGGCGACGTGCCGCTGGTGCCGCCGGAAACGCTCAAGCGCCTTCTGGACGCGCGCGGCCAGGGCGCCGCCGTGCTGACCGAAGTGCTGGCCGATTCCACCGGTTATGGCCGCATCGTGCGCGACGCCAAGGGCAGCGTGTGCCGCATCGTCGAACACAAGGACGCCTCGCAAGCCGAGCGCGAGATTAAGGAAGTGAATACCGGCATCCTCACCGCGCCCACCGCGAAGCTGAAGAACTGGCTCACCCGCATCGACAACAACAACGCCCAGGGCGAGTACTACCTGACCGACGTGGTCGGGCTGGCCGTGGTTGACGAGATTCCCGTGGGCGCGGCCCAGCCGGGCGCCGCCTGGGAAACGCTGGGCGTGAACAGCCGCGTGCAGCAGGCCGAACTGGAGCGCCGCTGGCAAGCCGAGCAGGCCCGCCGCCAGCTTGAAGCGGGCGTCACCCTGGCCGACCCGGCGCGCTTTGACGTGCGCGGCACGCTCACTTGCGGCCGCGATGTCTTCATTGACGTGGGCTGCGTCTTCGAAGGCCAGGTGTCCCTGGCTGACGGCGTGCGCGTGGGCCCGCACTGCGTGCTGCGCGACGTCAGCGTTGGCGCGGGTACGCACATCGAGGCCTTCAGCCATCTGCAGCAGGCCGAAGTCGGCCGCGATGCGCGCGTGGGCCCCTATGCCCGCCTGCGTCCCGGCGCTGAACTGGGCGACCGCAGCCACGTCGGCAACTTCGTCGAGATCAAGAAGAGCGTGCTGGGCGCGGACAGCAAGGCCAACCACCTTGCGTACATCGGCGACGCGGACATCGGCGCGCGCGTGAACGTGGGCGCGGGCACCATCACCTGCAACTACGACGGCGTGAACAAGCACCGCACCGTCATCGAAGACGACGCCTTCATCGGCTCGGACACGCAGCTCGTCGCGCCGGTGCGCGTGGGCCGTGGCGCGACGCTGGGCGCCGGCACCACCCTTACGCGTGACGCGCCGGCCGACAAGCTGACCGTGTCGCGTCCCAAGCAGGTCACCGTTGACGGATGGCAGCGCCCGGTAAAGAAGTCGTGACGCAGGATCAGGAAGCGGCCGCGGGGGGTGGGGCCAGGCCCTCGCACCCCGACGGCCTGCCGGCGCCGCGCCGGTACTGGGCGGCGGCCACCGTGATGACGGGCATCAGCCTGTCGGTGCTGGACACCACCATCGCCAACGTGGCGCTGCCCACGATCGCCAAGGATCTGAACGCCCTGCCCGCGCAGGCAGTCTGGATCGTCAACGCCTACAACCTTGCCGTCGTGATGGCGCTCTTGCCGCTGTCCGCGCTGGCCGAGCGCATCGGCTTTCGCCGCATGTTCACGTTCGGGCTGGTGCTGTTCACGCTGGCCTCGCTGGGCTGCGCGCTTGCTGGCACGTTGTGGCAATTGACCGCCGCGCGCGTGTTCCAGGGGCTGGGGGCGGCCACGCTCATGTGCATGTTCGGCGGCCTGGTGCGCAACATCTATCCGCTCAAGATGCTGGGCCGGGGCATCAGCATCAATGCCACCACGGTGGCGGTCATGTCGGTGCTCGGGCCCACCATTGGTTCGGCCATCCTGTCCGTGGCGCCGTGGCCGTGGATCTTCGCCGTCAACCTGCCGATCTGCGCGCTTGCCATGTTTGGCCTGCGCCATCTGCCGGAAGTGCCGCGCAACGATGTGAAGCTGGACTGGATCAGCGCGCTGCTCTGCATGGCGACGCTGGGCGTCTTCATTTCAGGCGTGGACATGATGGGCGAGGACCTGCTGCGGGGCATCGGCCTGGTCGCGATCTCGACGGTGGCCGGGCTGGTGCTGGTGCGCCGCGCCAGCCAGCAGACCGCGCCGCTGGTGCCAGTGGACTTGCTGCGCATCCGCCCGCTGGCGTTTGCCGTGGGCGCATCGGCCTGCACCTTCGCCGCGCAGATGGCGTCCTATGTGTCGCTGCCGTTCTACTTCCAGCAGGTGCTGGGCCGGCCCTATCTGGAAGTGGGCATGCTGATGGGCGCATGGCCCGTCGGCACGGCCATCATCGCGCCGCTGGCCGGACGCCTGTCGGACCGCTACTCCGCCGCTACGCTCAGCGGCATTGGCGCGGCGACGATGGTCGCGGGCATGCTGTGGCTGGCGCTCCTGCCATCCACGGTGTCAAACTGGCCCGTCATCGCCGGCATGTTCGTGGCGGGCGTGGGCTTCGGCTTTTTCCAGACGCCCAACAACCGCGCGCTGCTGTCTGCAGCGCCCCGGATGCGCAGCGGCGCGGCGGGCGGCCTGCAGGCCACGACCCGGGTGTTTGGCCAGAGCTTTGGCACCGCGCTGGTGGCCATCGCGTTCAGCGTCAGCGCGGCCCACGGGCCGGGGCTGGCCCTGGTGCTGGGCACGGTGTGCGCGGCGCTGGCCGTGGTGGTCAACACCGTCCGCTTCAACAAGCTGCGGGCCTAGCGGCGGCAGCGGTTCAACACCCCTCGAACCCCGCCCGGACCCCCGGGTGCGGGCCGCTTCTATAATGGCGGCCGGCGCCCGGTTTCACTTTCCGGGCGCGAAGATTCCCTATTTTGAAGGCGCACAGGCATGAAAATCACGGTCGTGGGTACCGGTTACGTAGGATTGGTGTCGGGAGCGTGCCTGGCGGACATGGGCAACGATGTCATGTGCCTGGACGTGGATGCGGCCAAGATCGCGCTGCTGCGCCAGGGCGGCATTCCCATTTACGAGCCGGGCCTTGAAGACCTGGTGCGCCGTAACGTGCAGGCCGGGCGCCTGCATTTCACCGATGACATCGCGCAAAGCGTCGCGTTCGGCGACGTCCAGTTCATCGCTGTGGGCACCCCGCCCGGCGAAGACGGTTCCGCCGATCTCAAGTACGTGCTGGCCGCCGCGCAGAACATCGCGCGCCACATGACCTCGCGCAAGCTGATCGTGGACAAGTCCACGGTGCCCGTCGGCACGGCCGACAAGGTGCGCGCCGTGGTCGCCAAGGAACTGGCCGAGCGCGGCGTCGACATCCCGTTCACGGTGGCGTCCAATCCGGAATTCCTGAAGGAAGGCGCGGCCATCAACGACTTCATGAGTCCGGACCGCGTGATCGTCGGCGCGGACGATGACTACACGATCGGCGTCATGCGCCGCATCTATGAACCCTTCCAGCGCACCCACGACCGCCTGATGGTGATGGACGTGCGCTCGGCCGAACTGACCAAGTACGCCGCCAACGCCATGCTGGCCACACGCATTTCGTTCATGAACGAAATGGCGAACCTGGCCGAAGTGCTGGGCGCCGACGTCGAACAGGTGCGCCGCGGCATTGGCGCGGACCCGCGCATCGGCTATCACTTCCTGTACCCGGGCGCGGGCTATGGCGGCTCGTGCTTTCCGAAGGACGTGCAGGCGCTGGTCAACACCGCGTCCGAACACGGCCTGCCGATGCGCGTCATCGAGGCTGCCGAGGCCGCGAACCACGCGCAGAAGTTCCGCCTGGCTGAAAAGCTGGTGGCGCGCTTTGGCGAAGACCTGCGCGGACGCAAGATCGCCTTGTGGGGCTTGTCCTTCAAGCCCAACACCGACGACATGCGCGAAGCGCCCAGCCTGACGGCCATCGCCGAACTCACGCGCCGCGGCGCCGAGGTGCGCGCCTATGATCCGGTGGCCATGCACGAGGCCGGCCGCGTGCTGGCCGGCCATCAAGGCGTCAGCTTCGCCTCCGACATGTACGACGCGCTGGACGGCGCGGACGCGCTGCTCATCGCCACCGAATGGAAGGTCTTTCGCGCGCCCGACTTCGATCGCGTCAAGGCGCTGCTCAAGACGCCGCTCATCATCGACGGCCGCAATCTCTACACGCCGGCCGACGTGCGCAGCCTGGGCTTCGAGTATTCGGGCATCGGCCGCGCATGAAGATCCTGCAACTGAACTTCGAAAAGGGCTGGCGTGGCGGCGAGCGCCAGACGCTGTACTGCATGCGCGCCTTTCGCAAGGCGGGCCATGACGTCGAAGTGATGTGCCGCGAAGGCGCGCCGCTGGCCGAGCGCGCCCGCCAGGAAGGATTCGTCGCCCACACCGTGCGCAACGTGCCCGGACAGCTGGCCTTTCTGGCCGGCGCCGGCCGCTACGACATCATCCACGCACAGACCGCCAACACCATCACCTGGGCCGTGCTGACCAAATGGCTGCACCGCCGGCCCGTGGCGTTCTCGCGCCGCACGTCGTTCGTGGTCAAGCCGGGCGACGAATGGAAGACCGGCTACAAGTGGCGCCACGCCGATCTCTTCGTGGCCATCAGCGAGATGGCCGCCAGCGAGCCGCGCCGCCTGGGCATCGAACCCGTCATCATCCGCAGCGCGGTCGAGCCTCATCAGATCAACGCCGAGAACGTCGCCAACCTGGTGCGCGAGTTCGATCTGGAAGGCAAGAAGGTCATGGCGACCTCTGCCGCGCTCATTCGGGACAAGGACCCGGTCACGCTGGTGCGCGCCGTCGGCGAACTAGCCAAGACGCGGCGTGATTTTGTCTTCCTGCATTTCGGCGCCGGCGGCGACCGCGAACAGCAGGCCAAGGACGAAGCCGGCAAGCTCGGCATCGAAGACGTCTACCGCTTTGCCGGCTTTCGCAAGGGCGTGGAAGACTTCTACAGCATCCTCGACGTGTTCGTCATGAGCTCCGAGGAAGAAGCGCTGGGAAGCAGCGTGCTGGACGCCTTTCTGCAGCGCGTGCCGGTGGTGTCCACCGACGCCGGCGGCCTGAAGGAAAGCCTTGCCGACGGCCGCGGCGTGCTATGCGCCGTGGGGGATCATCAGGCGATGGCGGCGGGCATGGCGCGTTGCCTGGATGATGCGGCGTTTCGGCACGAGGTCACCGAACGTGCTTATGAGTACGTGCGCAATGAACACGACGTGCAGAAGATGGGGAACCGGTATCTGGCGCAGTTCGAGCGGCTGGTGGGGCGCAGGTAGGCAGCGTCGGCTGCCGCTGTCGAACCCTCACCCCCGCACATCGATCCGCGTCTCGAACTTGGCCCGATGCACCGAAAAAAACGTGCGCACATTGCGCACGTTGGCTTGTGCAGTGAAGGCGCGATGCACCAGCGCGTGGTAGGCCGGCATGTCCTTTACCTGCGCGATCACCACGAAATCCGGGCCGGGCGACACCCGATAGCACTGCAGCACCGCGGGTTCGGTCACCATGCTTTGCTCGAAGGCGTCCAGGCTTTCGGCGGCCTGCACGTCCAGCGTGATCTCCACGATTGCCGTCAGCGTGCTGCCCAGCTTCTCAGCCGACAGGATCGCCACCTGGCGGTCGATCACCCCTTCTTCCAGCAATCGCCTTACCCGCCTCAGACAGGTCGGCGGCGACGCGTGCACCCGCGCGGCCAGATCCTGGTTGGTCAGCGAGCTGTCTTCTTGTAACTGTTCAAGAATGCGCCGGTCCAGATCATCGAGTTCGGGCAGGGAAATCGGGGTGTTTTGCATGATTAATTCAAATCTGTCGATCAGACGAAAGATAATTTAATCACATTTGTGTAAGGGAATTAACTGCCAAATAAGTGAACATAAAGAAATCAAATTTCTTTATGACTCGCGCACAATGCGTCGGTACTGAACTTACCCGGAGTCACTCCTATGTGCGGCATTGTTGGCGCCGTCGCCCAGCGCGACATCACCCCGATCCTCGTTGAAGGCCTGAAGCGCCTGGAATACCGCGGCTACGACTCCTGCGGTGTCGCCGTCTACGCCGACGGCCATCTGCGCCGCACGCGCAGCACGCAGCGCGTCGCCGAACTGGCCGATCAGGTTGCGCAGGACAAGGTTCAAGGCTTCACGGGCATCGCCCACACCCGCTGGGCCACGCACGGCGTTCCCGCCACGCACAACGCCCACCCGCACTTTTCGCATCTGGGCAACGACGAGCCGCGCATCGCGCTCGTGCACAACGGCATCATCGAAAACCACGACGAACTGCGCGCCGAGCTGCAGGCCGTCGGCTACGTCTTCGAAAGCCAGACTGACACCGAAGTCATCGCGCACCTGGTGAACCACCTGTACGCGGGCGACCTCTTTGAAGCCGTGCAGAACGCCGTGCGCCGTTTGCATGGCGCATACGCCATCGCCGTGTTCTGCCGTGACGAACCGCACCGTGTCGTCGGTGCGCGCCAGGGCTCGCCGCTGGTGGTGGGCGTGGGCCAGAACGAGAACTTCCTGGCGTCCGACGCGCTGGCGCTGGCCGGCACGACCGACCAGATCATCTACCTGGAAGACGGCGACGTCGTCGACCTGCAACTGTCGCGCGTCTGGATTGTGGACGCCGCCGGCAAGAACGTCGACCGCGAAGTGCACACCGTGCACGTGCACACGGGCGCCGCCGAACTGGGCCCGTACCGCCACTACATGCAGAAGGAAATCTTCGAGCAGCCGCGCGCGGTCGGCGACACCCTGCAAGATATCGAATCCATCACGCCCGAACTCTTCGGCGACGACGCCTACAAGATCTTCAAGGAAGTCGATTCCCTGCTGATCCTGGCCTGCGGCACCAGCTACTACGCGGGCCTGACCGCCAAGTACTGGATCGAATCGATCGCCAAGATCCCGGTCGCCGTCGAAATCGCCAGCGAATACCGCTACCGCGACAGCGTGCCGAACCCGCGCTCGCTGGTCGTGACGATCTCGCAGTCCGGCGAGACCGCCGACACGCTGGCCGCGCTGAAGCACGCGCGCTCGCTGGGCATGGAAAACACGCTGACCATCTGCAACGTGTCCACCAGCGCGATGGTGCGCGAGTGCAAGCTGTCGTACATCACGCGCGCCGGCGTTGAAATCGGCGTGGCTTCGACCAAGGCCTTCACTACCCAGCTCACCGCGCTGTTCCTCCTGACGTTGGCGCTGGCGCAAACGCGCGGCAAGCTCACGGAAGAGCAGGAAGCCGAGCACCTGAAGGCGCTGCGCCACCTGCCGTCCGCCATCGGCTCGGTGCTGGCGCTGGAGCCCCAGATCATGGCGTGGGCCGACCGCTTTGCCTCGAAGGAAAATGCCCTGTTCCTGGGCCGCGGCATGCACTACCCGATCGCCCTGGAAGGCGCGCTCAAGCTCAAGGAAATCAGCTACATCCACGCCGAAGCCTACCCGGCGGGTGAACTGAAGCACGGCCCGCTGGCGCTGGTCACCGAGCACATGCCGGTCGTCACCATCGCACCCAAGGACGAGCTGCTGGAAAAGCTGAAGTCCAACATGCAGGAAGTGCGCGCGCGCGGCGGCGAGCTGTATGTGTTTGCCGACGCCGACAGCAAGATCCAGAGCGCCGAAGGCATGCACGTGATCCGCATGCCGGAACACTACGGCAAGCTGTCGCCGATTCTGCATACGGTGCCGCTGCAACTGCTGTCGTATCACACGGCATGCGCGCGCGGTACGGATGTGGATAAGCCGCGGAATCTGGCAAAGAGCGTGACGGTGGAGTGACGCGGTAGCGGATTTATTCCGTTCTTGCGTTTCGCTTTTTACATGTGCAAGGGCCGCGCGAGCGGCCCTTGTTCACGACAAATGCGCGTGATTGAAAGCTTGGCGTGCGCCAGCTGTTGCACGACCGCGCGCTTGGCAGCGTTATAAGGCGAAATCGGGAGCGTAGGCCAAGCCGATACGGACTGGACGCTCCGGCTCACCATTCTTGCGGTCGTTCAGAGGCCGAGTTCCGACAGGCCAGGATGATCGTCGGGCCGGCGGCCGAGCGGCCAATGGAATTTTCGCTCCGATTCCTTGATCGGCATGTCGTTGATGCAGGCGTAGCGGCGGTGCATCAATCCATCAGGCATGAACTCCCAGTTCTCGTTGCCGTACGAGCGGAACCAGTTGCCCGCGTCGTCGTGCCACTCGTAGGCGTAACGCACGGCGATCCGGTTGCCATCGTGTGCCCAGAGCTCCTTGATGAGCCGGTAGTCGAGTTCCTTCTTCCACTTCCGATCCAGAAAGCCCTGGGCTTCTGCCCGGTTGTTGGCGAATTCGGCGCGATTGCGCCATTTGGTATCCAGCGTATAGGCCAGCGCGACTTTCGCGGCATCGCGCGTGTTCCAACCATCTTCGGCGAGCCGTACCTTCTGAATGGCGGTTTCCTTGGTGAACGGCGGCAGCGGGGGGCGAGTTTCCATGATTGCTCCTGGGCAGAATAGAGTAGAACGATCTGTCTACATACGCAGATTAATGCAAGTGGAACGACCTGTCTACTACTGATTGCAGGGGGTGGACCGATCTGTCTACAATGCGGCATGACACGCAACACTCCTCCCGTCGATACGCTCTCGCCCCGTGAACGCATCCTGCATGCGGCCCATGCCTTGTTTTACGGCCAGGGCATCCGCGCCACCGGGGTCGACAAGATCATCGAAGCCGCCGCTGTCACCAAGGTGACGTTCTATCGGCACTATCCGAGCAAGGAATTGCTGGTGATGGCCTATCTTGAGTTCCGCCACGAACGCTGGATGCGGTGGTTTCGAGAGAGTCTGGCGTCCAACCTGGCGGCCGGCGCCTCGCAGATCGACTCGCTGGCGCTCACGCTGCGCGACTGGTTCGATAGCGAGGAATTCCGCGGTTGCGCCTTCTTGAACGCCGCGGCCGAGTTCGGCTCCACGCATCCCGAGATACTGAAGGTCGTGCGCGAGCACAAGCACGACGTCGCGAGATGTCTGGACGAGATCTTCGAAAGCCCTGGCCATTCCCTGGGCGGCCCCCTCACGGTCGCCATCGACGGCGCCATCGTGCACGCCCAGATGGGCGAATCCACCGAACGCGCCATCGATGCCATGCGGAGTCTCTCGCACTGCGTTCTGGATGACTGACGCCGGCAAAGGCGTATGTGGGTTGCCGCGAATGGCTTTCTCATTCCAGGAGGCCTAAATCAAGGCGGCGTTCGGATTCATGGGCACTTCAGACGTCAAGTCCGCGCGTGCGGAAAACATGTCGCGCGGCACGGAGGCGAGCGCCAAGTCCATGGCCTGCGCGCGCGAGGAGATCGACAACATCGTCCGGCTTGCGCTTACCGTCTGAGGCGGACGAGATGATATTCATCGTCAAGTTGACCTATACGGTGCCCAAGGAAAACCTGGGCGTTCACCTTGATCGCATAGACAGTGGCTATTCGATGGCATCGCATCGCAGCAGATTATTGCCGCGGGATCGGCGGAAGATGGCATGGGGGCTTCGTCATTGCTCATTGCGCGGATCGGGATGCCTTGTCACGCCTGCTGGCTGGAGATGCGTTCCTGGTAACCGGCGTCGCCACAGCGTCCGTGGAAGCGTTCACCCCTCAGTTGTATTCGCGCTCCTGGCCCGAACATTGGCGATAGCCAGAGACGGGCGGCCTTGCATTCGATCAGCGCAGGAAGGCGTTCTGTCACGCCCTCCTGGTTGGATAGGCGGGATTCAGGTGCATGCCGGCCGTGTCTGCATTGCGAAGCGGGCGCAATAGCCGCGTCCCGCTCGCAATGTCTGATCTCAAAAGGGGCTGCGTGCGCGGCGGTTTCAGCGGTTAAGCAAGCGTCCACCGTCCAGAACGATTTCCGACCCGACTGTCCACTGCGACTCATCGGAAGCGAGATAAAGGACGGCCTTGGCGACCTCCTTGGCGGTGCCGAACCGGCCAAGCGGAATGGTCGCGGCAATCTCTTTGTTGACCTGCTCTCGGTAGGCGGCGGGAATGCCAAGCTTGTCGTAGAGGGGCGTCTCCACGGGTCCTGGGCTCACCGCGTTGACCCGGATGCCGCGTGCCAGCAGTTCGGTGGATAGCGTTTTCGACATGTTCAGGAACGCGGCTTTTGTGGCGGCGTACACGGACGAGCGGTCCGACCCGGCATGCGCGCTTACCGACGTGGTGAGCACGACCGAGGCGGGGTTTGCGAGCACCGGCAGCAGGGCCTGCATCAGAAAGTACGGCCCCTTGACGTTGATGTCGAACGAACGATCGAACATCTCTTCCGACCATTCCTCGATCGGCAACCAGACTGAAACCCCGGCGTTCAGAAAAGCCACGTCGAGTTGGCCATAGTGGTCCTTGACGGCCTGTGCCAGTTCCTTCTGGGCGGCGACGCTGGCCGAGTCCGCGCGCAGCACCGGCACGTCCGATCCGAGCTCGGCCTGCGCCCTGGTGATCGAATCGGGGTTGACGCCTGTGACGATGACGCGAGCGCCTTCGGCCAGGAACTGCTTGGCCGTTTCCAGGCCAATACCACTGGTGCCGCCCGTGATGAGCGTACGTTTACCGTGCAAGCGCGACATACCTTTCTCCTTGAATATTGACCACAACCGGTCCACAAGAAGCAATGTAGGTTCATGCCGAATTTTCGATAAGATGGCTGTTTTGAATACGGTTCATGCAATAAAAGCATGAATCGCAGGATGGACGTATGGATCGCTTTCTATTGATGAACTGCTTTGCACGCGCAGTGGAGACGGGAAGCTTCTCTGCTGCCGGACGCGATCTCGGTCTGGGCCAACCCAATGTGAGCCGATATGTGGCGGCGTTGGAAGATCACCTGCAGGCAAGGCTGCTTCACCGCTCCACACGCAAGCTGTCTCTTACGCCGGAAGGAGAACGCTACTACGCCGACATTCGGCGAATCCTGGATGCGGTGGACGAATCCGAATCCTCGTTCCGGAGTGGCACGGAGCCTTCAGGACTTTTACGCGTCGCGTGCCCGACCGCGCTCGGCCATGCTTTCGTCATGCCCCACGTGCCGGCATTCCTTCAGCGGTATCCGGGGCTGACGTTGGATCTGCAACTCAATGATCGTTATGTGGATCTTGTCGATGAAGGGAGCGAACTGGCTATCCGGATCGGACACCTGCAAGACAGCGCGTTGCGCGCCAGACCCATAGGCTCGTACGAACGCGTCTTCGTGGCCAGCGAGGACTATCTGGCCAGACGCGGCGTTCCGGAAACGCCAGACGACCTGCGCAATCACGACTGCGTGATTTACACGCTGCTATCGTCCGGCGCGACGTGGCGACTGCGCGACGTGGACATTCCCGTATCTGGCAGGATAAAAGTGAATTCTCCATCCGCGGCCAGCGCGGCGGCCGTTGGAGGTCTTGGGATTGCGCACGGTCCGGCTTGGCTGTTCGAGGACGGGCTCAAGAACGGACGCCTTCGACGCATTCTTACCGCGCACGTTCCACCCTCTGTTCCTGTACAGATCGTCTATGTGGCGAGCAGGTTGCTGCCGACTCGTGCGATCGTGTTCATGGATTTCATTGCGGAAGTGTTTTCACAAATTCCCGCATTTAACTCCCCGGCTTCACCCTAGATGAGGTGCTTGGGGGCATCAGCGCAGATATAGCCTTGCCAACCCCGCCATGCATTCAGTCACCGCGGCAGCATGGCAAGGCGCGATGGCGGGGAGCTTTGCGCAGCAGTCGATGGTTGTTTGAGAGCACGGATTCCATTCGTTCCGATGCGTCGTCGCCTTCGAAAGGTTGGCGTAGATTCAACTTGGGAAGCGATGAATTTCAACACCTATTTGCGGCCGAACAGGCGGCTGAGGAGGCCACGCGGCGCGGCCGCGGCCTGTTCGGCAGCCAGCGCATTCTGCATCGACAGCTCCTGGAACTGAGGCTTGCCGTTCTGTTGGTACGAGGCGGCCGCTTGGCGGAATGCCAGCGCCGATTCAGCATGGCGCTTCATGTGGCCGTAGGTTTCCCCGCGTGAGAACAGCGCCCAGCTTCGGTAGTCGGGATCCAGCGCAATAAGGCGGTCGCAGGCGGCAAGCGCTTCCTCGTATCGGTTGGCGGCGATCAGGGCATTGACGCGTTCGGCGTGCAGGGGGCCGCTCTCGGGCCAGTGCGCCATCGCCTGGTCCGCGTCGGCCACGGCCTCGGATGCGCGCCCCAGGTGGGTCAGGGCCTCGATGCGTGCGCGGCGCCACTTCAGCCAGTCGGGATCCAGCGAGATCGCGACCTCGGACAAGGGCAAGGCCTCTTCGTGGCGCTCCAGCCTGTTCAGCATGTCGGCGGCGTTGCCGGGCAGGAAGTCGTTGTCGGGCGCGAGTTCGTAGCCGCGAAGGTAATAGGTCAGCGCTGCTTCCCAGCGGCGCTGGTCGCGCTGCGCATTGCCGGCGATGAACAGCAGCTGGGCGTCACCGCTGGACAGCGGGTCCAGGCCCAGCAACGCCGCTTCCGCCAACTCAGGGTCGCCGCTGCGCACATACTCGCGGGCTTGCTCCTTGCGGCCTTCCCAGCCGCTGTCCGAGAGTGCGTCCAGGCGCCGCCATAGCGGCGCCGCCTCGTCAGCCCGGCCCAGGCGGTGCAGGGAGCGCGCCTTGCCCTCGAGGGGCCAGTCCCAGTCGGGTTCGCGGCGCAGCAGGCTGGTCCATTCCTCCACCGCGTCTTCATGGCGTCCGAGCGCCTGGAGGCACGAGGCGCGATTGTGCTGGATAGCGTTCTTCTCGCCCAGGATGGCGCGGGCGCGGTCGAACATCGCGATGGCGTTGTTCAGGTCACCCAGACGGCGGTAGTTGTTGCCGGCGTCGTAGAGAAAGCCACCGTTGTTGGGCGCCAGCGCGACGGCGCGCTGATGGTAGGGCAGCGCGTCCTGGTAGCGGCCTGCGTTGTGCAGGTTCGATCCGATATAGCAATGCGGCGCCGCGGCAAATGGGCGCAGTTGCGAGGCGCGGGTCCAGCTTGCAATGGCGTCGTCCAGTCGACCGTCGTTGATCAACAGGTAGCCCTCGGCCAGCAGCAATCCGAAGTGCGACGGCGCGCGTGTCTTGGCCTCGCGCAGCATGTGCCAAGCGTGCTGCTGTTGGCCCGCATCGTAGAGCGCAGTGACTCGCAAGCGAATGGCGTCGCTGCAGTGCGGATCCAGCGCCAACGCGCGGTCCAGGTCTGAGTCACGCTGTGCGTTCGCGCCGCGCTGGTCGTGGTAGCGGGCGCGCAATGCCCACATGACGGCGAGATCTGGCTGTTCGCGCAGTCCTTGCTCGCACAAGGCAAGCATTTGGGCAAGGTCGCCGCCGTCATCAGCGCGGTGGATGGATTCGATCAGGCTGGACATGCGCAGGGTTCTCTACTCGGAAGGTTGGATTAGCGCGCCAGGGCGCCGGCGTCGTGACGGCAACGGTAGGGGCGGTCTTCGCGCGGGATGTCGTCGCTGCCGCACTGCCAACGGCGCACGCCGCCGCCTTTCTTTTCGGATCTCAGCTCGGGCAGATAGATCAGGTGCTTGCCGCCCAGCGACGGTGAGTCCGCCGTGCCCGGATCGCCCGCGATGGTAAAGCGCAGCACCCCGTTGACGGGATTCATCTCAAGGTTGCTGAAGCCGCTGGTTCGCAGCGATTCAAGCGTCACGCCGAGCGCGGCGATGTCGGGCGCAAACGTTTTGGTGCGCTGGTAGTGACTTTCCGCGAGCAGGCGCACGGGATCCGACACGAGATCCAGGTGTATGACGTTGGCGCGCAGCGGATTGTCTCCGTCATCCTTCTCCAGGGCGACTACTGCGATCACCATGCCGGCCAGGACCAGCCCCCCCATGCCGAACACGATGAACAGCATGCGGCCCGCGCCTGTGACAGCGCGAACCCGAGCCAGCGCGGGCAGCACGGCCCGCGGATTGGCCTGGCTAGATACCACGTGAGTGCCGGCGAGGGCGTTGTGCATGGCGCGCTCGCCAAAAATAGACTGCTGTATATGGTGGAAGATGCCGGGTAATACCACATTCAGCGAGTACTTCAGGGTATGCCGCCAGATCGAGCGCGGCAGTCCAGGCGAGCAGCCCTTGCGCGTCACCACTCGCTGCTTCAAGAGACGCTTGCCGGGCGAACCATTGCCCCAGGCGTCCATGAAGGCGGGCAGCAACAAGCCCAGTAGCCCGCCAGCCATTGCCAGCAGCACGGGTGCGTCTGCGCCCGTCAGGCCTTGGTAGGTGTAAGAAGCGGCCATGGACAAGCCGACCGTCCCCGCCGCCATGACGACGACGTCGAACGCCGTGGCGGCCAGCCGGGCCCAGATGCTGGGAAAGACGGGGGCGTCGCCGCGTGGGCTGGAGCGCTGGGCGGTCGCCTCTTGGGAAGTGATCGGCAGGGGGGCTTTGCAGCTGAAGCACAGCTTGTTGGCGGCCGGATTCTGCCAGTTGCAGCGAGGGCATTGCATGGGATCGGAGGCTGGTGTGCTGAAGCCGGTCTGAGCGGCAGGACTGCGGATGATACCCATGCGGCCCCGATTCTGGTGGCGCTATCGGCCATACAACGTGATCTGGCGGGCGCGCCCCTTCGGAATGATTTTTCCGTAATTGACCATCGTTCCAAAAAAAGAACGCTGAAGCCAAAAATCGCCATCTACCGACAGATTGTCCTGCCGAATATAGTTCTGGTCATGGCAGCGACGCGCTGCAAGCAACACCCCAAACCTACCTCTCCAAGGACACTGACATGACCCACACCACCGCCAAGCTCGAAGTGCTGACCCCCGAAAACAGCCAGATCATCTTCATCGATCACCAGCCGCAAATGGCCTTCGGCGTGCAGTCGATCGACCGCCAGACGCTGAAGAACAACGTCGTGGGGCTGGCCAAGGGGGCCAAGGCGTTCGACATTCCGACCATCATCACCACCGTCGAGACCGAATCGTTCTCCGGCTACACCTATCCGGAATTGCTCGATGTCTTCCCGGAAAAGAAAGTGCTGGAACGCACCTCGATGAACTCCTGGGATGATCAGAAGGTGCGCGATCAGCTGGCCGCCAATGGCCGCAAGAAGGTGATCGTGGCCGGTCTCTGGACCGAAGTGTGCAACACCACCTTCGCCCTGAGCGCGATGCTGGAAGGCGAGTACGAGATCTACATGGTGTCCGACGCTTCCGGCGGCACGTCCAAGGAAGCGCACGACATGGCCATGCAACGCATGATCCAGGCCGGCGTTGTGCCGGTCACCTGGCAGCAGGTGCTGCTGGAGTGGCAGCGTGACTGGGCCCGCCGTGACTCGTATGATGCCGTGATGGAAATCGTCAAGGAACACTCGGGCGCGTACGGCATGGGCGTGGATTACGCCTACACGATGGTGCACAAGGCCGGTCAGCGCACGCAGACCGCACACGAGGCGATCGCGCCCGTCGCGGCGCCGGTTACCGCTCGCTGAATCCCAGGCCCGCGGCCAATGCCGCGGGCTTTTTTTTCCATACCGCCTGGCAGCCCGGAGCCTTCCATGACGACCGCCGACACCCGCCCCGCCGACGCCTCGCCGTCCTCGCCTTTCGCCTACTCCGCCTTCTCCGTGATCTGGATCGCCACCGTGCTGTCCAACATTGGCACCTGGATGCACGACGTGGGCGCCGGTTGGCTCATGACGTCGTTGTCGCCGTCGCCGATGTTTGTGGCGCTGGTGCAGACGGCGGGCGCGCTGCCGGTTTTTCTGCTGTCGCTCCTGGCCGGTGCGCTCGCCGACACCATGGACCGCCGCAAGCTGCTGCTGATGGTGCAGATCGCGATGGGCGTCATTGCGCTGGCGCTGGGGCTGGTGGTGTGGTTTGGCCTGACGACGCCGTGGGTGCTGCTGGGCTTCACGTTGCTGATGGGCATTGGCACGGCGCTGTCGGCGCCGGCCTGGCAGGCCATCGTCCCCAGCCTGGTGCCGCGTCCGTCGCTGCAGCAGGCCATCGCCACCAACAGCGTGGGTATCAACGTCAGCCGCGCCATTGGTCCGGCGCTGGCCGGCGTGCTGATCACCAGCATCGGCGTGGCCATTCCGTTCTTCGTCAATGCGGTCAGCTTCATCGTGGTCGTGGCCGCGCTGATCTGGTGGAAGCCGCCCGCCGCCGCCGAGAAGCGCCTGCCCCGCGAGCAGCTGTTTCATGCCATGCGTGCCGGCGTGCGCTTTGCGCTGCACAGCAAGCCGCTCAAGTCCACGCTGGTCCGCGCCGTCGCGTTCTTCCTGTTTGCCAGCGCCTATTGGGCGTTGCTGCCGGTGATCGTGCGTCAGGTGCTGCAGGGCGGCGCCTTGCTCTACGGCATCATTCTGGGCTGCGTCGGCGCCGGAGCGGTGATAGGCGCGATGGTGCTGCCGCCGCTGCGCAAGAAGCTGGGGCCTGACCGCAGCGTCATGGCCGGCACGCTGGGAACCGCGTTCACGCTGGTGGTGTTTGCGGTGGTGCCGCATCCCGTGGTGGCCGGTGCGTTCAGCTTCCTGGCGGGCGCCTCGTGGATCATGGTGCTGACTTCGCTCAACGTCTCGGCGCAGGTTGCCCTGCCGGACTGGGTGCGTGCTCGTGGCCTGGCGATCTTCGTGACGGTGTTCTTTGGCTCGATGACCGCCGGCAGCATGATCTGGGGTCAGACGGCGGTGCGTGCCGGTGTGCCCGCCGCGCTGCTGATCGCCGCCGCCGGTTCGGTGATTGCGATGCTGCTGACCCGCAAGGCCAAATTGCAGCTGGGCGCGGACCTGGATCTTGCGCCGTCGATGCATTGGCCCGAGCCCCTGATCGATCAAGAGGTGTCGCATGATCGCGGCCCGGTGATGATCACCGTGGAATACCTGATCGACCCGGCGCGCAGCGCCGACTTCGTGCAGGCCATGCAGCACGTCGGCGCGGAGCGCCGCCGCGATGGGGCCTACGCCTGGGGGATCTTCGAAGACGCCGCCCAACCCGGCCGCTACCAGGAGTACTTCCTGGTGACCTCGTGGCTCGAGCACCTGCGCCAGCATGAGCGTGTGACCCACGCCGACGCGGACCAGCAGGCCGAAGTGCGCGGTTTCCACATCGGCGACGCGCCGCCGAAGGTGTCCCACTTCGTGGCGCCGCAGCTGTCTTAATTGTCTCGTTATCGGATGCGGCTCACGCGAGCCGCATTCTTTCGTGCTTGGATGCAGCCCTGGGCTTCATCCGTCTTTGCGTGGGACGGACAGGCAGTTCCGCGCTGATCCGCTCAACGTTCCGGCGCCAGCGCCTTGAGACTTTCAAGGCGTTCCAGCTCTTTTTTCTCCCGCTCCTTTCTGGCGCCTTCGCGATGAGACTTGATGGCGAGGAACATGCACACGCCCAAAATGGCGAGCTTGAACGTACCGAAGACGACGGGGATCCAGAAATTCATCATTGCCTCAAAACGCTGCCTTCAGCAGCTTCGTGGACTCCCCGGCGATGCCCAACAAGGCCAGGAGCGCGCAGAGCGAGCGCTATAATCCATACAAGTTCGCAAATTCTACCGCGAAAATCCATACAAGAAGTTGAATCGTCCGGCCCCGACTGCATTCCCTCTCGCCGGAAGCGGCACAAAACCCATACATAAAGAAAAGCCATGGCTCTCTCGCGTCGCCTGAAAAAAGCCAACACGTCGTGGGTGCGGCCCCTGACCGCGGGCTCGGGCTCCCGGTACCAGCAGATCGCCACGCAAATCGAGACAGCGGTGGAGGACGGTGTCCTTCGGCCCGGCGACCGGCTGCCCCCGCAGCGCGAACTGGCCCAGACCTTGGGTGTCGACCTGACGACCGTCACGCGCGCGTACACGGAAGTGCGCCAGAAGGGGATCCTGGAAGCGCAGGGCGCCGGCGGGACGTATGTGTCCTATTCGGGATTGGAGGCGGGCGGGACGATCGATCTGGGCATGAACATCCCGCCATTGCTTGGCAGTGCAGCGTTTGCAGACCTGCTTGCGCAAGGCAGCGTCGCCACCCAGGCAGCCGCAAGCGCAACGGATCTGATGAGTTACCACGTGGGCGCCGGCGCCAACCGGCATCGTGCGGTAGCCGCGACGTGGCTGCAGCCGATGACGGGCGACACGGATATCGAGCGGATCGTGGTCTGCCCGGGCGCGCAAACCGCGATCGCGGCGCTGCTGCTGTCCAAGAGCCAATCGGGCGACGCCATTGCGTGCGATGCATTGACTTACCCGGGCTTTCTGGCCGCGGCCCGCCTGCTCCAGCGTTCGGCCGTTGGCGTGAAGTCAGATGAATTCGGCATGGACCCCGCCGACCTCGAACGCGTGTGCGAACGACATCGTCCCGCCATGCTGTATTTGAATCCGACGATTCAGAACCCGACCGCGATCACGCTGTCCACGGAACGTCGAACGGCATTGCTGCGTGTCGCGGCGAAACATGCGCTGCCGGTCATTGAAGATGATCCGTACTGGCTGTTGGCCGACCATGCGCCAAGCACGATGTTTTCTCTGGCGGCCAACACGTCTGCGGCGCCGGTGTACTACGTGTCGACGCTGTCCAAATGCATCGCGCCCGGCCTTCGAACTGCTTACCTTGTCGTGCCTTCCGGCGAGCCGTTGAGCCCTGTGCTGGATGCCCTGCGTTCGCTGGCGCTGATGCCCACGCCCTGGATGACGGAGATGGCGACGACGTTGATCGAGTCGGGCGCTGCCGTTCAATGGCTGGCGCAGGTCAGGAGCGAGCTGCAGCATCGCCAAGCCGTCGCGGCGTCGATCCTGCCGGGCAAGATTGATGCCGACCCGAATGGGCTGCACCTCTGGCTTGAATTGCCGCGTCATATCGACTGCTACCGGCTCAAGCAGACGGCGCTGGCGCAAGGGGTGAGCGTTACTGATTCGGCGTCATTTTCCACGGGGGCATCCAGCCCCTTGGCGCTTCGGGTGTCGTTGGGGGGAGCGATTGACCGGACGCGTTTGACGCACGGTCTGACCCGGTTGGCGGAGCTGCTCAAGGGCGATACTGCGAGGCGGGATTCTCCCGTTTGATTTGCATGCGTGCCGGGTCTCGCGCGTCGACATCGAATTGCCGGGCGATACGGCGACGCTGACCGCGTCAGAACGCTTCTCCCTGCCGCACCGCCAGCGCAGCCGCCGCCGCGCGCGTTTCCACGCCCAGTTTGACGTAGATGTGTTCCAGGTGTTTATTCACCGTTCGTGGCGACATGCCCAGTATCTCGGCGATGTCCCGATTCGTTTTTCCCTTGGCCAGCCAGCGCAGCACATCGGCCTCTCGCGGCGTCAGGCCGTAGGCCGTGGCCAACGGCGCCGTTTCCTGCAACAGCAGCAGCGTTTCGCCGCTGCGCCGGGATGCCGACAGACTCAAGGTCAAACGCCCTCGCGCGCTAGCCAGCACCAAGGGCTCAGCCGCCGGGCCGGCCTTCAGGTTGCGCGCCACCCAATCCGCCAGGGGCGCGGGCAGCTCTGACGCATCTTCCGCGCAGCCAAAATACGCCGCCAACCAGATCCGCGCCTTGCCCGTCTTCCAGATCGGCAGCCCGCTCGCGTCCAGCGCCACCACGGCGCGTGCGGCCGCATCGATCGCGTCAAAGGCGGCTGACAGGCTGCGCGCATTGCGCAGATGCGTTCGCAGCCTGGCCACCACCACGTCCGGGTCCAGCGGCTTGGTCACATAGTCGACGCCGCCGACGCGAAATGCCTTCAACACGTGTTCGGGCTCGGTCAGGCCCGTCATGAACACCACGGGCACATCTCCCGCCGCGGGGTGCGCTTTCAGACGTGCGCAGGTCTCGAAGCCGTCCATGCCCGGCATCACCGCGTCCAGCAGCACGATATCCGGCACCACGAAATCCACCCGTTCGATCGCCGACTGGCCATCGATTGCCACCAGCACCTGATAGCCCGCCGCATCCAGTGCGGTGGACAGCATTTTCAGATTGTCCGGCGCATCATCGACCAGCATGACGAGGTTCTTATCGGGCGTGGGCATGGTGACGCTGTACATGGTGTTTAAGCACCTGATTGAATTCACTCAGTTGAAACTCGCCTGCCAGCGCGCGCAGATGCGCCGTCAATTCGCGCGTTTCGGCGCGGCGGCCCCGTATTTCTTCCAGCTTGGCCTGGATGCCCTTGATGTAGCCCATGGCCCCCAGTTCCAGCAGCGCCTCGGCATCCTCGCGCTCCAGCGCCACCCGATGCAGGTCACCCGCGGGCAGCGCCGCCTCGACCGGCGCCACCTGCCAGTCCAGCTTGAGCAGACGGCCCAGATGGTTCAGCAAATCCTCGACCATCACCGGCTTGGCAATGAAGGCGTTGTGCCCGCTCTGTGCCGGGTCTTTCGGATCCAGCCCCAGGATATTGGCCGACAGCATCACGATAGGCACGGCCACGCCTTCATCGCGCAGGCGCCGCACAACTTCCCATCCGGTCATGTCCGGCATCGAGACGTCCATCAGTATCAGCGCTGGCCGCAAGGTGTGCACGCAGGCAAGGCACGCGGCGCCGTGCGGCGCTTCGTGAACCTCAAAGCCCAGCGGTTCGAGCAGGTCGCGAACCAGGCGCCGCTGCGAGGGCTGGTCATCCACCGTCAGAATCCGCAGGCGCTCGCCGCGGTAGCCCACCACCAGCCCGGAGGGCCGGGCGTCGCTGCGCGGCGAGCGCACTTCCGGCAGGAACAGTTTGAGCGTGAACACACTGCCGCGGCCGACGACGCTGCGCACTGTCAGCTCGCCGCCCATGATGCCGGTCAGCATGCGGCAGATGGTCAGCCCCAGGCCCGTGCCGGAATCGGCCTGCTCGACCCCCGCCCAGCTGCGCTCGAAGGGCAGAAAGATCCGTTCGAGATCCTCGGCCGGTATGCCGCGGCCGGTGTCCTCCACTTCGAACAACACCATATCCGCGGCCGACTTGACGCGCATCGACACCTGTCCTGCCGAGGTGAACTTGAGCGCGTTGCTCAACAGGTTGATCAGAATCTGCCGCAGCCGCTTTTCGTCGATATGCACGATGGCGGGAAGTTCGGCCGCTTCATAGCAGAAGGTCAGTCCCTTGAGCGTGCTTTGCGGCCTGAACATCTGCACGATCTGCTCCAGAAACTCGGGCAGGCGCAGCTCGCTGTTCTCGAGCCTGAGCCGGCCGGCCTCGATGCGCGCGATGTCCAGCAGTCCGTCGATGAGACCGATCAAATGCTTGCCGCTGCGATGAATCACGTCGATCGCCTCGCGCCGCGCCGGTGGCAAGCCGGGGTCGCGCTGCAGAATCTGTGCGTAACCCAGAATGCTGTTCAAGGGCGCGCGCAGCTCATGGCTCATGCCGCCCATGAAACGGCTTTTGGCCAGATTGGCGCTTTCAGCCGCCTCCTTGGCCTGTTGCAACTGCGCGTCGGTCTGCTTGTGCGCCTGGATCTCGCGCAGCAGCAGATGGGTCTGGCGATCTGATTCCTCTTGCGCCACGCGCCGGCTTTCGTGGGCCAGCACCAGCCACCAGGCCGCCACGCCGCCGATCAGCAACAAGGCGGCATACAGCTTCAGGAAGGTCGGCCGCAAGCCGGAGGGGTCCAGCCCGCCCCGCATGTGACTGGCGACCTCCTGGTAGTAGATCAAGCCCAGAATGCCGGCCAGCAGTGCGCCCATCCCCATCACAATCAGGAGGTAGTGGCCCAGGCGGCTATGCAAGAGCGGTGTGACCCGCGCCGGCAACACACGGGTGAGGACCGCCTGGACCTGATCCTTCAAGCGTCCCTGCTGCTTGCAGCGATCCTGGCAGCGGGCGTCCAGCGTGCAGCACAAGGAACAGATGGACCCGTTGTAGGCCGGGCAATGCGCCATGTCCGGCTGTTCGAAGCGATTGGCGCAGATCACGCAGACATGATCGGAACCCGCGACATCGACCGGCGTGCGCGCCAGGTTGTAGCGGCCCCGCGTGCGCCAGGCGATGACCGGTGCGCAGACAAAGGCCGCCAGCAAGGCGACAAACGGCGACAAGGCCTGCGCCAGCGCGCCCGCCGTGCCCGGGAACACGCCGGCAAAGGCCAGCAGGCCCAGTGTCATGGCGATCAGCATGCTGCCCACACCCACCGGATTGATGTCGTACAGATAGGCGCGGCGGAACTCGATCCGTGCCGGCGACAGCCCCAGCGGCTTGTTGATCACCAGATCAGCCACCAGCGCCCCTATCCAGGCCAGCGCGACGTGCGAGAACACCGCCAGCACATGCTCCAGCGCGCCGAACACGCCCATCTCCATCAGGACAACTGCGATCAGCACGTTGAACACCAGCCACACCACCCGCCCTGGATGGCTATGCGTGATGCGGGCAAAGAAATTGGACCAGGCCAGCGAGCCGGCATACGCATTGGTCACATTGATCTTGACCTGCGAGATCACCACGAAGGCCGTTACCAAGGCCAGCGCCAGCCCGGGATGGCTGACGACATAGGTATAGGCCGCCAGATACATATGCGTGGGGTCGCCCGCCTTGTCGGGCGGCGTGCCCAGGGACAGGGCCAGCCAGGCCAGAAAGGCCCCGCCCAGGATCTTGGCCGCGCCGGGCACGATCCAGCCCGGACCCGCGCAGACAAGGGCGAGCCACCAGCGCGTGCGGTTGGCGGCCGTGCGTTCGGGCAGAAAGCGCAGAAAGTCGACTTGCTCGCCGATCTGCGTGACCAGCGAGGCGGCAACCGCAACGGCCGAACCAAACATCAGCAGATTGAAATTGCCGCCCCGGCCGTCGTAGCCCGGAAACCGCAGGAACTCCTGCAATGTCCCGGGATCGCGCCAGGCGATGAACGCATAGGGCAAGAGCAGCAGCACCAGCCATATCGGCTGCGTCCAGGATTGCAGCCGGCTGATGAAGGTAATGCCATAAGCCACCATGGGCAGGATGACGACGGCGCACAAGAGATAGCCGATGGACAGCGGCAGGCCGGTGGCCAGCTCGATGGCCAGCGCCATGATGGCCGCCTCCAGCGCGAAAAAGATGAAGGTGAAGGAGGCGTAGATCAGCGAGGTAATGGTCGAGCCGATGTAGCCAAAGCCGGCCCCTCGCGTCAGCAGATCCATGTCCAGACCATGGCGCGCCGCGTAGTAGGCAATCGGCAACCCGGTCAGAAAGGTGACGATCGCCACGGCGATGATGGCCCAGAACGCATTGACGAAGCCGTAGTTCAGCGCCAGCGCGCCGCCGATGGCTTCCAGCGCCAGGAACGACACGGCGCCCAGCGCGGTATTGGCGACCCGTAATTCGGACCATTTGCGAAACGACACGGGCGTGAAACGCAGCGCATAGTCTTCCAGCGTCTCATTGGCGACCCAGGTGTTGTAGTCGCGACGGATCTTGACGATGCGTTGGGGCGCGCTGGCAGACAAATCGGGCTCCGCGGAAGGTGGGGATACGTCATTGAACGTAGATGCCGTTGTAACGCCCTGGGGGCGGCGGTGGCTCTACGTCAATCAACGTATGTTGCAGTGCGTCATAGGCTCCTAGTATGCCCTCACCCTCCGGGCTGCGGCATGTGCCGCGCATGCTCGGTTTCCCTGGTCGTGATCCACTGAGGAGTCATCGATGTCTGGCAAAACCCCTTTTGATAATGCCCCGGAGCTGCCCTCGCGCCGGCGCCTGGCCCTGGCTTTTGCCTCCCTGCCGCTGCTGGGCATACCGGCGCTGTCGCGGGCCGCTGCGCCGGCCACGTCGGCCATCAACACCACCGGCCTGGCCATTACCGACACCGAAGTCACGGTAGGCCAGTTGCACTCGGCGACCGGCACCATGGCCATCAGTGAGACGGGGTCGATTCAATCCGAGCGCCTGGCCATCGAGCAGATCAACGCAATGGGCGGCATTCTGGGCCGCAAGATCAAGATCATCCAGGAAGACGGCGCCTCGGACTGGCCGACGTTTGCCGAAAAGGCCCGCAAACTGCTGGTCAGCGACAAGGTCGCCACGGTGTTCGGCTGCTGGACCTCGGCGTCGCGCAAGGCGGTCCTGCCGGTGTTCGAAAAGGAAAACGGCCTGCTCTACTACCCGACCTTCTATGAAGGCCTGGAGCAGTCCAAGAACGTCTTTTATACCGGGCAGGAGGCCACGCAGCAGATCCTGTCCAGCCTGGACTGGCTGTCGCGCGAGAAGAAGGCGCGTTCCTTCTACCTGATCGGCTCTGACTACATCTGGCCGCGCACGTCCAACAAGATTGCCCGCAAGCACATCGAGAACGTGCTCAAGGGTGAGGTGGTCGGCGAGGAATACTACCCGCTGGGCCACACGCAGTTCGGCTCGCTGATCAACAAGATCAAGCTGAAAAAGCCCGACGTGGTGTTCGCCGTGGTGGTGGGCGGCAGCAATGTGTCGTTCTACAAGCAGCTCAAGGCGGCTGGCGTCACGAGCGGCAAGCAAAAGCTCCTGACCATCTCGGTGACCGAGGATGAACTGCTGGGCATTGGCGGTGAAAACGCCGAGGGCTTCTGGTCCTGCATGAAGTATTTCCAGAGCCTGGACAATGCCAACAACAAGAAGTTCGTCGAGGCCTTCAAGGCCAGGTATGGCGCCGACGCCGTGATCGGCGATGTGACCCAGGCGGCCTATCTGGGACCCTGGCTGTGGAAGATGGCGGTGGAGAAGGCGGGCAGCTTCGATGTCGACAAAGTGGTCGCCGCGTCGGCTGGACTGGAATTCAAGGAAGCGCCCGAAGGCTACGTCAAGATCGACCCCAACCACCATCTGTGGAGCAAGACCCGCATCGGCCAGATTCGCAAGGACGGCCAGTTCGACGTGATCTTCGAGACCCCGGAGCTCATCAAGCCCGATCCCTTCCCCAAGGGTTATCAGTAATCACGTCGATCCGGGCGCCGCGCGCGACGCCCTTTCCACTGCCGGGAGCCATCCATGGAATCCTTCTCCGATCTTGGGGCCATCCTGCTGATGCAGGGCTTTAATGGCTTATCGGTCTTCAGCGTGCTGTTGCTGATGGCCCTGGGCCTGGCGATCATCTTTGGCCAGATGGGCGTCATCAACATGGCCCATGGCGAGTTCCTGGCGGTGGGCGCCTATTGCACCTACCTCTGTTCCGAACTGGTCCAGCAGTACGCGCCGGGCCTGATGCCGGCCTACTTCTTTGTCGCCATCCTGCTGGCCTTCGCGGTGACCTTCAGCCTGGGCTGGCTGACCGAGTGGCTGATGATCCGTCATCTGTACCGCAGGCCGCTGGACACGCTGCTGGCGACCTGGGGCTTGTCGCTGGTGCTGCAGCAGACCCTGCGTTCGCTGTTCGGTCCGCGTGAAGTCAGCCCCACGCTGCCCGATTGGCTGATGGGATCCTGGCAGCCGCTGGACGGGGTGGACATCCCGATCAATGGCCTGTTCGTCATGTCCATCAGCATCGTGCTGACTGGCGCGCTGCTCCTGGCGTTGTTCCGGTCGACCTGGGGCTTGCACGTGCGCGCGACGGTGCAGAACCGCGCCATGAGCGGCGCGGTGGGCATCGATACGAAGCGTGTGGACCGCGTGACGTTCTCGTTGGGTTGCGGGATTGCCGGGATTGCCGGCGCCGCTTTCACGACGATCGGTTCCACCGGCCCGACCAGCGGTTCGCTCTACATCGTCGATACGTTCCTGACGGTGGTGTTTGGCGGCGCGGCCAGCTTGTTCGGCACCATCGCTTCGGCCTTTGTCATCGCGCAGACGCAATCGATCTCCGAGTTCTTCATGACCGGTTCGATGGCCAAAGTGCTGACGCTGTCGGCCATCGTGATCATTCTGATGCTGCGCCCGCAAGGCCTGTTCAGCATCAAGGTACGCAGGTAGGGGGCGCATCATGCAGAAATTCTTTCACAACGTGATCGGCGGGCGCGAAGGGCTGGCAGGGCTGGCCATTCTGGCGCTGCTGCTGTTCGTGGTGTTTCCATTGGCCCTGGACGTCTTCCGGCTCAACCTGATCGGCAAGTACCTGTCTTATGCCTTTGTGGCGCTGGGCCTGGTGCTGTGCTGGGGCTATGGCGGCATCCTGAGCCTGGGCCAGGGGGCGTTCTTCGGGCTGGGCGGGTATTGCATGGCGATGTTTCTGAAGCTGGAAGCCTCGACGCCGGAAGCCACGAAGATTCAATCCACGCCCGGTATCCCGGACTTCATGGATTGGAACCAGCTGACGTCGCTGCCCTGGTTCTGGGTGCCCTTCAAGAGCTTCTGGTTCACCGTGATGGCGGTGCCGGTGCTGCCCTGCCTGCTGGCGTTGATTCTGGGCGCGGCCATGTTCAAGCGCCGCGTGGGCGACACCTACTTCGCCATCGTGACGCAGGCCGTGGCCCTGATCCTGTCGGTGCTCATCATCGGCCAGCAAGGCTGGACGGGGGGCGTCAATGGCATCACCGATCTGAAGACGTTGCTGGGCTGGGATATTCGCACGGACAGCGCCCGGCTGGTGCTGTATTTCATCAACGGTGTGCTGCTGTTCGCGTGCATCCTGTTCGGCCGCTACCTGCTTTCGTCAAAACTGGGCAAGCTTCTGATGGCCATGCGCGACAAAGAGGAACGCGTGCGCTTCTCGGGCTATGACGTCGCCAGCTTCAAGGTATTCGTGTTCTGCGTGGCCGCCGTGTTCTCGGCGATCGGTGGCGCCATGTTCACCTTGCAGGTCGGCTTCATGTCGCCTTCCTTCGTGGGGATCGTGCCATCCATTGAAATGGTCATCTTTGCCGCGGTCGGCGGCCGGCTGTCCTTGTTGGGCGCGGTCTACGGCACGCTGCTGGTCAACTTCGGCAAGAGCTATTTCTCCGAGAGTTTCCCGCAGCTCTGGCTGTTCCTGATGGGCGGGCTGTTCATTGCGGTCGTGATGGCGTTTCCCAACGGGCTGGCCGGTCTGTATCACCAATACACCCAGAAGCGCCTGGCGCGTAAAGCATCGCGCCAGCAGGCGGATGGCGCCGCGGAGGCAGCATGAACCCGTCAGAATTCGCGTTGTACATCGAAGGCCTGACCGTGTCGTTCAACGGCTTTGTCGCCGTCAACGACCTGAACCTGTACGTCGACCAAGGAGAGCTGCGCGTGGTCATCGGCCCGAATGGCGCCGGCAAGACCACGCTGCTGGACCTGATCTGCGGCCGCACCAAGGCGACCGCGGGCTCGATCCGATTCAAGGATACCGAGCTGACCGGTCTGGCCGAGTACGAAATCGTGCGCGCCGGCGTGGGCCGCAAATTCCAGACGCCCTCCATCTATGAAACCCTGTCCGTTCGGGAAAACCTGGAAGTCTCGTTTCCGGCCGGGCGCAGCGTGCTGGGCGCGCTGACCTTCAGGCGCAGCGCGGCCGTGATCGAGCGGGTGGAACAGGTGGCCGAAGAGATATTTCTTGCCGACCAGCTTGACCGCTCGGCGGAGCTGCTCTCGCACGGCCAGAAGCAATGGCTGGAGATCGGCATGCTGCTGATGCAGGAGCCCGAGCTGATGATGCTGGACGAACCTGTGGCCGGCATGAGCGTGTCCGAGCGCGAACGCACGGCCGAACTGCTCAATCGAATCAGCCGGAATCGATCGCTGATCGTGATCGAGCATGACATGGAGTTCGTCAAGAACATCGCGCACAAGGTCACGGTGCTGCACCAGGGCCGTGTGCTGGCCGAGGGCAGCATGGACAAGGTGCAATCCGATCCGCGCGTGGTTGAAGTCTATCTCGGCCACTAAGGCCAGGAGGCAATATGTTCAATATCGCTGGCCTGGTGTCGGGCTATGGGCAAAGCAAAGTCATCCACGGTGTCGATCTGGCCGTGGCCCCCGGTGAAATCGTCGCCGTGATGGGGCGAAACGGCATGGGCAAGACCACGCTATTCAATACCATGATGGGGATGCTGCCCGCCATGCAGGGCTCGATCTCGCTCGATGGCAAGGCGCTGGAACGCCTGGAAAGCCATCAGCGCGTGCGCAGCGGCGTGGCCTACGTGCCGCAAGGCCGCATGATCTTCCCGACCCTCACTGTCGAGGAAAACATCCGTACCGGCATGCGCGGGCGGGCATTGCGCAACACCATCCCGGAGGACATCTACGCGCTGTTTCCGGTGTTGCACGAGATGCGCGGCCGGCGTGGGGGCGATCTTTCTGGCGGGCAGCAGCAGCAGCTTGCCATCGCGCGCGCCCTGGTCACCAACCCCCGCGTGCTGCTGCTGGACGAGCCCACCGAGGGCATACAGCCGTCCATCATCAAGGACATCGCCCGTAGCCTGCTGGAAATCCGCAAATTGCGCAGCCTGGCCATTGTGGTGTCCGAGCAAGTCTTGAGTTTCACCATGCAGATCGCCGACCGGCTCATCGTGATCGACAAGGGCCGCTTCGTGCACGAAGACCCGCGCGGGCGCGTGGACGAAAAGACGATCAGCAAATACCTGTCTGTCTGAAGCCGTTGTCCATCCAAAAGGAGCATGACATGCCTGAAACCCTGATCAAGGTCGACCTGGCCCAATCCCCCTACGAAAACGAAGGCGTGCACAATCGCTGGCATCCCGATATCCCCATGGCGACGTGGGTCCGGCCGGGCGATGATTTCGTGCTCGAAACCTACGACTGGACCGGCGGCGCGATCAAGAACGATGACGACGCCTCCGATGTGCGCGACGTGGACCTGTCCACGGTGCACTTTCTGTCTGGCCCGGTCGGCGTCGAAGGCGCCGAGCCCGGGGACTTGCTGGTGGTGGATCTGCTGGATATCGGCGCCAAGCAGGAAAGCCTGTGGGGCTTCAATGGCTTTTTCAGCAAGAACAATGGCGGCGGCTTTCTGACCGAACACTTCCCGTCGGCGCAAAAGTCGATCTGGGATTTCGAAGGCATGTTCACGACCTCGCGCCATATTCCTGGCGTGCGTTTCGCCGGCCTGATCCATCCGGGCCTGATCGGCTGCCTGCCGGATCAGGCGCTGCTGGACAAGTGGAATGAGCGCGAACAGAAGCTGATAGACAGCGACCCCGACCGCGTGCCACCCCTGGCCAATCCCCCCGCGCCCAAGACGGCGCACATGGGCAAGCTCAAGGGCGCCGAGCGCGATCGTGCCGCCGCCACCGGTGCGCGCACCGTGCCGCCGCGCGAGCACGGCGGCAATTGCGATATCAAGGACCTGTCGCGCGGATCCCGGGTGTTCTTTCCGGTTTACGTCAAAGGCGGCGGCCTGTCGGTCGGCGACCTGCACTTCTCGCAGGGCGATGGCGAGATCACCTTCTGCGGCGCCATCGAAATGGCGGGTTGGGTGCACATGCGGGTCTCTCTCATCAAGGGCGGCATGGCCAAGTACGGCATTCGCAATCCCATCTTCAAGCCCAGCCCCATCACGCCCAACTACAAGGACTACCTGATCTTCGAAGGCATTTCGGTCGACGAAGGCGGCAAGCAGCACTATCTGGACGTGCATATCGCCTATCGCCAGGCCTGCCTGAACGCCATTGAATATCTGAAGAAGTTTGGCTATTCGGGCGCGCAGGCGTATTCGATATTGGGCACGGCGCCGGTGCAGGGCCACATCAGCGGCGTGGTGGACATTCCCAATGCGTGCGCGACGTTGTGGCTGCCGACCGAGATCTTCGATATCGACATCCAGCCCAATGCGCTGGGCGACGTGCCGCAGATCAAGCGCGGCATGGACATGCCCATTGCCAAAGACCTTTAAGGAGCCGGCATGCCGCTCTATGACTATCGCTGCCAGGACTGCGGCGAGTTCTCGGTTCTGAGGCCGTTATCGCAATGGCGTGACCCCGCGTCCTGCCCCGATTGCGGCGTCTCCTGCGAGCGCTTCGTCAGCGGCGCACCCGCGGTCTCGGCGCTGTCCTCGGCAATGAACCGCGCCCGCGCCGTCAACGAACGCGCCGCCCATGAACCCCGCAGCACGCGGGGCGGCCACGGCATGGGGTGCAGTTGTTGCTCAGGCGCGAACGCCGCGGGCCGGACGCGTCAGACCGCCGACGGCGGCAAGACGTTCGCTGGCGCCCGGCCTTGGATGATCAGTCACTGAAGACGGAAGGCAAGGCGAGCCGGGGCTGGCCTTGCCACGCCCCGCCCTCACAGCGTCGACATCTGCCCCGGCAACCACAGCGCCAGTTGCGGCACGGCCAGCAGCAGCACGATCATCAGCAGCAGCATGGCAAGAAACGGCAGCACGCCCACCACCACGTCCATGAACTTGCCCTGGCCGCGCACGCTGTGCACCACGAACAGATTCATGCCGAAGGGCGGCGTGAGCTGGCCCATTTCGCACAGCACGATCAGCATCACGCCGAACCACACCGGGTCGTAGCCCAGCGCCATGACGATGGGCACGGTGAGCGGCGCGGTGGTGACCAGCATGGCGAGCGTGTCCATGAAGCAGCCGAGCAGGAGGTAGAAGAGGATGATGGCCAGCATCATGCCCAGCGGCGGCAGGTCCAGGCTGGTCACGGCATTGACCAGCAGGGTCGTCAGGCCGATGGAGGACAGCACGAAGTTCAGGAAGAACGCGGCCAGCGTGATCAGGATGATCATGCCGGTGGTGCGCAGCGTGGCCTCGAAGGCGCGGCCCAGCATCTCCCAAGTCAACACGCGCTTGTAGGCGCACAGCAGGGTGGCGGCCACCACGCCGAGCGCGGCCGATTCGCTGGCGGTGGCGATGCCGCCGTAGATCACGCCGATGACGAGCGCGAAGATGGCAAGCGGCGGGACCAGATGCGGAAGCGCCGCGATGCGTTCAGCCCAGCTTACCGTCGGGCGCTTGCCGGCCAGGCTTGGCCGCCACAGGCACAGGCCGACGATCAGTGCGATGAAAAGCGTGGTGAGAAGAATGCTGGGCAAGGTGGCGGCCAGGTAAAGCTTGGGCACCGACACGTTGGCAATCAGCGCGTACACGATCATGTTGATCGACGGCGGGATCAGGATGCCGAGCGTGCCGCCCGCGGCTATCGAGCCCAGGAACAGCGGCGCGTTATAGCCCGACTTGCGCTGCTCGGGCAGGGCCAGCGTGGCGATGGTGGCGGCGGTGGCGACGCTTGAACCGCTGGTGGCCGAGAACATGGCGGAGGCGCCGATGTTGGCGTTCATCAGTCCGCCCGGCAGCCACGACACCCACTTGGACACGGCGCCATACATACGGCCAGCCACGCCGGAATGCACCAGCAGTTCGCCCATCAGGACGTAGAGCGGAATGGCGACCAGCAGGAATTCGGCGCTGGTGCCCCAGGCCAGTTCACCGATGGCGTTGGTCAGTTTCAGCGGCGAGTAGACGCCGGCCAGGCTCATGCCCAACAGACCCACCGTGGCGGCGGCGGTAACGCTCAGCGCCAAGAGGCCGAGCAGCATGGAAATCGTCATTATCAACATGGCTCACTCCTGGGGTTGCGTGCGCGCCGGCACGGGCGCGTCGGCGGTTTCTTCTTCGATGCCCTCTTCCACCGAGTGGATGCCGATCAGCGCATTGACCGCCTGCCAGCGGCCGCGCATCACGCGGCCAAGCGCGCAGGCGCCCAGCACCACGATGGTGAAGAGGAAGAAGGCGTAGCCGGCAAACCAAAGCGACTGCGGGATCCATTGCGGCACCTGCAGCGGCGTGTTGGACACCGACTGGAAGGCGATGGAGTCGGCCAGCACGAACCACGCGTGCCAGGTCAGCGTGCCCACGAATACGCCCAGGCATGCCAGCGCGAACAGGTCCAGCGCCACGCGGGCCTTGGCGGGCAGGTGGGTGTAGACCACGTCGACGCGGATGTGCGAGCGGCGCAGCAAGGTGATGGGGAAGGCCCAGGCGCTCGCCACGGCGAGGGTGTACCCGGCCAGCTCGTCGGCGCCGCCAAGGGAGACGCCGGCCAATTTGCGCGCGGCGAGGTCGGCCACGATGAGCCAGGACACGAGCAGCAGCCCCAGACCGCCTATCCAGGCGCCGATGCGGGCCACACGATCAAGCAGGCGTAGCGAACCATGCGTTTCTGTCGTCATAAGAGTTCCTTGATGTTCAGCGCAGCGTGACGCCCAGCGCCTGGCCGACGGAGGCGCTCCAATTGGCGGCGCATTCGTCGCCGCAACGCTTGGCCCAGCGGCTTGCCATGTCGGTGGCCACCTCGCGCAGGGTGGCGCGCTCGGCCTCGGTGGGTGCTGTGGCTTGCATGTCGGCCTGGCTGTGGATGCGGCATTCGCCCTGTCCGGTGTTGCAGGCCAGCGCGTAGCCGCCCTCGCGGCCAGTCTCGTCCCACAGGCGTTCTTCGAGCACCTGCGCTTCCTTGAGCATGAACTGCTGCACGGCGGGATCGAGCTTCTGCCAGCGGCGTTCGGCAATGGCGTAAAAGCCGATGGACCAGTCGATCGGCAGCAGGTAGAGGTTCTTGGCCACGTCGTACCACTTGGCCGCGTTGCCCGAGCCGATGCCGGTCACCGCGCAATCGACCACGCCGGTCTGCAGGGCGGGAATCACCTCGGCAAACGCAATGGTCACCGGCGAGGCGCCCAGCGCGCGCACGTACTCGGCCATGTTGCTGCCGCGCGTGCGCACCTTTCGGCCCTTCAGGTCGGACAGGCTTGTGACCGGCGTGCGGCAGAAGAACACCTGGGCCGTGTACGGCACGGTGGCCAGCAGCCGCACACCGTGGCGCTTGAGCATGCGCTGCTCCAGCACCGGCCGGTAGGCGGCGACCATCTTGCGCGCAGTGGCAAAGTCGGTGGCCATGCCCGGCAGATCCACGCCTTCGAAGGTCGGGTCGTCGCCGCTCACGAAGGCGAACACGCCCATGCCCACGTCCAGCGCGCCGGCGCGCATCAGGCGCACGATCTCGGGTCCTTTCAGGCCGCTCTCGGACAGGCCGATCAGCTCGGCCTTGACCCGGCCGCCGGAGGCCTCGGGCAGGGTCTTTTCCCAGAACGGCTTTTCAACCGCGCCGAAGGTGTAGTTGTGGCTGCCGCCGCCGACCACCGCGAAGTGGGTTTCGGGCAAGGCGGCGGTCTGCGCGCTTGCTGGTCCGGCAACTGCGAGCGCGGTCACGGCAGACGCCATTAGCGCCGCCAGGATGCTTCGTTTCATGTTTCCCCCCTGTTGTGTATGGGCGCGCGCGGTGCGTGCGCCCCGCCGCGGCATCGGGTTATGCCACGGTCGTTGGCGTGCACGGGTTGGCGCGCACGCGATACCAATCGGAATGACGCTGGAAGACTTCGGCCAGGTACAGCGCCAGCCGGTCTTCGCCGCCCGGGCAAAGAATCTGCAGGCCGGTAGGCAGGCCCGCGTCGTCGCGGCCGTTGGGCACCGAGACGCCGCACATCTGCAGCAGGTTGCCGATACGCGTGTATTGCACCGGCGCGTTGCCGTGATCCACCTCATCGAGCGGCAGCGCGGTGGTGAGCGTGGTGGGCGTAAGCAGCCCGGCCACGCCCGCTAGCCGCGCTTGCATTGCGGCCTGCAGGCGATCGCGTTCGCGCAGCGCGGCCAGGTAGCGCACCGCAGAGACTTCCAGCCCGACCAGCATCCGCGGACGCACCGAGTCGTCGACGGGCAGGTCCAGGTCGGTCATCTCGCGCTCGAACGAGGCCACGCCTTCCGTCATCATGATGTCGCCGGTCACGGCCTTGAATTCGGCCAGCGTGGCGGGCGGGGTGATCTCGACGATCTGCGCGCCCAGGCTGTCAAAAAGCGCGATGGACGCCTCGTAGGCTTGGCGAACCGCCGGCGTTACGTCGGCCAGGAACGCGTCGGGCAGACGGCCCAGCGTCGCGCCGGCAATGCCGAAGCGGGAGGCGTCGAGCGGCTCGTGCCACTCGCCGGGCGTGGCGGGCGCCAGCACGTCGAACAACAGGCGCGCGTCGGCCGCGCTGTGCGCGAACACGCCGACGCTGTCCAGGGTCTGGCTCAGCGTGACCACGCCCTGCGACGAGATGCGGCCAACGGTCGGCTTCAGGCCGGTGATGCCGCAGTAGCTGGCGGGCACGCGCACCGAGCCGCCGGTGTCGGTGCCGATGGCGGCGGGCGCCAGACGCCCAGCCACCGCGACCGCCGAGCCGCTGCTTGATCCGCCGGGGATGCGGTGCACGCGGTCGTCCCACGGATTGCGCGGCGTGCCCATGTGCTGGTTCGGGCCCCAGGCGCCCATGGCGAACTGCACCATGTGGGTCTTTCCCAGGATGATGGCGCCGGCGCGCTGCAGCTGCTGCACCAGCTGGGCCGTGCTTGAGGCGATGGTTTTGGCGTGGATGGGCGAGCCGATGGTGGTGGGCCGGCCGGCGATGTCGATCAGGTCTTTCAACGCGATCGGCACGCCGTGCAGCGGGCCAAGCCAGATGCCCTGGTCCATCTGCAGGTCGGCGGCGCGCGCGGCCGCCAGGGCCTCGTCGGCGTACACGGCGACATAGGCATGCAGCCAGCCGTCCAGCGCTGCGATGCGGGCCAGGTAGTCGCTCACCAGCGTTTCGGCGCGAAGCTCGCGGCGGCGCAGGCGCGGCGCGAGGTCGGTGATGGTGAGATCGATGCTCATGCGAGTGCTCCTTGGCCCGCCGCGATGGCGCGTTCGATCAGCGCGCGCGAGCCCACGATGTCGGGGAATTTCTCGCCGGCGCGCAGGCGCGCCAGCGTGGTCTGTTCCTGCGTCTGGAAGCCGATGGCCTGCTGTGCGGCGGCGCGCACGGCGCGGCGGTCCAGCACTAGCACACCGTTCTCGTCGGCCAGCACGGCCGCGCCGGGCTGCACCGCTATGCCGCCGCAATGGATCGTGCCGCAGAACTCGCCCTCATGGCCCAGCAGGCGCGTGGTGATGGGCGACGGCCCCCGCGACCATACCGGCATGCCGTGCTGGCGCAGTTCGCCCAGGTCGGTCACCAGACCGTCGACGATGATGCCCGCCACGCCGGCCTCTTTGGCGGCGTAGGCCATTGCGCCGCCGAAGGCTGCCGTCACCGCTTCGCCGGCCCGGTCGATCACCAGCACGTCACCGGGCCGCACGCAGCCCATCGCGTGATGCAGGATGCCGCCGTCGTTGCCGGGCATGCGCACCGTCACGGCAGTCCCGGCAATGCGCACATCCGGCTGGTGCGCGCGGATGTCGCCGCGCATGAAACCGGTGGTCTGGAAGTGGCCGATGGTGGCCGGCTCGGCCTTGAGCAACAGCGCCAGATCCTCGGGGGGCAAGGCCTCGGGCAGGGGATGAATCAGATACATCGCGTCGTCTTCACTACAATGAAAAAGGCTCTGAAAGCCGGTGAAAAAAAGGTATCACGCGGGCTTTCCGGGCCAATAATCAAAGTTTCGGCGCAGTTTGAAAAAGAGTTCTTATCATGCGGATAACCCTAAGCCAGCTTGAGGCCTTCTACTGGACCGCCAAGCTGGGCAGTATCCACGCGGCCGCGCGCCATCTGCACGTGACGCAGCCGGCGGTGTCGGCCCGCCTGCGCGAACTTGAAGGCGCGCTGGAAGTGCAGCTCTTTGACCGCTCGCGCCAGCGCGTGACCCTGACCGACGTGGGCCAGTCGGCGCTGCGTCATGCCGAAAGCGCGCTGCACAGCACGCGGCAGCTGGAACACTTTGGCAAGGATCGCAGCCTGGGCGGCAAGCTGCGGCTGGGCGCGGATGAGTGCTCGGCCAACGTGGGCCTGACTGCCGTGATCGCGCAGCTCAAGGAGCACTATCCCACGCTGGCGCTGGAGATGACGGTGGACGTGGGTTCAGTGCTGAACAGCAAGCTCAACGCGGGCGAGCTGGACATGGCGCTGCTGACCAACCCGGCCACGGGCGACACCATCACCGACGTGTTCATCGGCTGGATGACATTTCACTGGGTCGCTTCGCCCACGCTGCACATCACGGCCGATCCCTTTCGCGCGGAACACGCGCGTGGCCATCACATCGCCACGCACTCACCTCCCTCGACGCTGTACACCGTGGTCGAGAACTGGCTGGCCTCGGGCGGGGTGGACATGTCGGGTCCCAGCACCACCAACTCGCTGGCGCTGATCTCGCGTCTGATCGCGGCCGGCCACGCCATCGGCATTCTGCCCGTGCCGCTGCTGCAGGACATGCTGACCATGGGCGTGCTGCGCGCCTTGCCCGCCGATCCGCCGATCCCGCCGGCGCGCTTCTACATCTCGTACCTGACGGCCTCGCACGGCGCGCACATCGATTCCATCGTGGACATCACGCGCGACACCCTCACGCGCCTGAACTTCCTGGCGCCCATCGAGGCCGATCCCACGCCTGTCCGCAAGGCATAGGCATGACAAAGGGGCCGCTTGCGCGGCCCCGAACGGCGTGATGCCATCGCGTGCGGCGCGGCGGGTTCGCGCCGCGCGGCGTGGGATTCAATCGATCCGCGCGCCTGACACTCGCACGACCTCGCCCCACTTCTGGACTTCGGCATCCACCAGCGTCACGAACTGCTTGGGGTCGGTGAGCTGCGGAATCACCAGGCCGACCGCGCCCAGCTTCTCCTGGATGGCGGGCGACTGCATGGCGGTGCGCGTGGCCTCGAACAGTTTCTGGGACACCGGCGCGGGCAGGCCAGCCGGGGCGGACAGGCCAAACCAGTACTCGGAAGAAAAGCCTGGGTAACCGCTCTCGGCCACGGTGGGCGTGTCGGGGTAGGTGGGATTGCGTTGGGGGCTGCCAATGGCCAGCGCGCGCAGCTTGCCGGCGCGCACGTGCGGCAGCGCAGTGTCCTGATTGACGAACAGCACGTCGACGCGGCCCGCCAGCACATCGTTGATCGCAGCCGAGCCGCCGTTGTAAGGCACGTGCATGATGTCCAGCTTGGCGCGTTGCTTGAGCATTTCCATGCCCAGGTGACCGGTGGTCCCGTTGCCCGACGAGGCGTAGGAGTACTTGCCAGGCGCCTTGTGCACCAGATCGACGAACTCGGCCAGCGTCTTGGCCGGAAATCCCGGCGCGGTCACGAGCACGTCAGAGCCAAAGGCAAGGATCGCAATCTGGTCGAGCTGATCGAGCTTATAAGGCAGCTTGCTGTAGAGCCCTTGATTGGTGGCGATGCCCACGCCCGACACCAGGAGCGTGTGGCCGTCGGGTCGCGCCTGCGTCACGTAGGCGGTCCCGATGTTGCTATTGGCGCCGCCCTTGTTCTCGACCACGATGGTGCTCTTGAGCGCCTTGCCCATTTCCGCGGCGAGCAGGCGGCCGATGAAGTCGGTGCCGCCGCCAGCCGGAAACGGCACGACCAGACTGATGGGCTTGTCGCCCGGAAAGTCCGCGGCCTGCACCGGCGCGGCGGAAACGGCAAGGGCCACGCCGGCGATCAGCGCCGGCGCCATCGACTTCAGAAACGTGCGGCGAATGGACGAAGCCATCCCTGCCTTGCGGCATGCTTTTCCCACGGCTTGCATGGTGTGATTCCCCTTGGGTGTTATGAAACGGTCTGTCGACCGAAGGGAAAATTAGCACGCAGGGTTGGGCCGTCAGTAATCACAAATGCCCGCCGAATTGAGAGATTTTTGTTATTACGGGTAATCCCGGCGTGGCTCGCAGCTTGACAGGGTGGTTGTAGTGCGCAACATTATGGTTGTGCAATACAACCTAATGGACGCGCCATGCAGATGCCCGCCAAATCAATCGACGAAATCCGGTCCGCATCGCGCACCATCGTGCGCGAACTGGGCTTCATGCGGCCGACGTTGGCGGGCACCGCCTACTCCGCCTCGGCCGTGCACGCGTTGCTGGAAATCGATGCCCAAGGCGGGGTGGCGGCGGCCCATCTGGTCACTGCGCTTGGCCTGGAAAAATCCAGCGTGAGCCGCATGCTGGCCAAACTGATCGCGGCCGGGGACATTGCCGAGTCGGCAAGCGCAGAGGATGCGCGTCTGAAGCAATTGACGCTGACCGGGCAAGGCAAGGCGTTGGTCAAGAGAATCCATGCATACGGCCGCAATCAGGTCACCTCGGCGATGGCGCACTTGAATCCCTCGCAACAGCAGGCGGTCGCGCAAGGGTTGTCGGAGTACGCCAGGGCGCTCAAGGCGAGCCGTGGGGCGCAATCCGCGGCGGTCCGCGATACCGTGCAGATCGTGCCCGGCTATCGGCCCGGTCTGGTGGGACGCGTGGCCGAGATGCATGCGGCCTTCTATTCGCGGCACTCGGGCTTTGGCCAGTTCTTCGAAAGCCAGGTGGCCACGGGAATCGCCGAGTTCGCGGGGCGGCTCGGCGAGCCGTGCAATGGGGTGTGGACGGCGATTCAGAACGACCGGATTGTCGGCTCCATCGCCATAGATGGGCAAGACTTGGGCAATCGCCAGGCGCACCTGCGCTGGTTCATCCTGGATGACGGATGCCGGGGCAGCGGAACCGGCCGCAAGCTGATCGGTGCGGCGCTGGACTTCTGTGACCGGTTCGGTTTCTCGGCGTGCCAGTTGTGGACCTTCAAAGGCCTGGATGCGGCGCGCAAGTTGTATGAGTCCGTGGGATTCAAGCTTGTGCATGAGGAAGATGGCCATCAGTGGGGCAGCATCGTCACCGAGCAGCAGTTCACCCGCGTCAAGCCCACGGCCTGATACCCGCGCGGCCGACCTGCCATGCGCACCGGGCGCGCCGCAATTGCCGCCGCCGCGACGGTGGGAATGCTCGTGGGCGCGGCGATGGTTTCCACAAGCGTGGTGTCCAGCGCCATCTCGCCCGCAACACTTGCATTCCTGCGCTATCTGATCGGTGCGGCGGTCCTGTTGTTGCCGTTGGGCCCGGCCGTACGCACGACCTTCATGGTCAAGGATGCAATTGCCATCGCCACGCTGGGCGTTTTCCAGTTCGCCGTGCTGGTGCTGTTGCTCAACCATGCGCTGTTGACGGTGTCAGCAACCGTGTGCGCGCTGGTGTTTGCCACGATGCCGCTCGTGACGATGTGCCTGGCGGTGATCACCGGCAAGGAGCCATACAGTGGCCGAGGTCTGGTTGGCGTGTGCACCGCAGTGGCTGGCGTTGCGTATCTGCTGCTGTCGCCTTCCGCGTCCGCGGCGGGCGTGGCGCACAACGGCTGGGGGATGGTGGCGCTGGTATCCGCCACGATCGTCGGTGCCGTGACAAGCATCCTGTACGGTCCCTATCTGCGCCGCTATCCGGCGCTTGCGACCTGCCGGCTCGCGATGGTTGCCGCGGTGGTGTTCCTGCTGGGATTCTGCGTGCTCACCTCGCAGCCGCTGGTTCCCTCGCTGAATCGGCTTCAGTGGGTCAACGTCGTGTTCATTGGCTTGTCGAGCGGGGTGGGCTATTTTTGCTGGTTGTGGGCGCTGGGCAGGCTGGCTGCCAGCAAGGTCACGGCCTTCCAAGCCCTGGGTCCGGTGACCGCCGCGCTCATCGAGTCGCTGCTGTCGCAGCGGCTTGCGCCGATGACGGTGCTCGTTGCGCTCGCGATGGTTTGCGCGGGACTGGTCATTGCGACACGAAGGCCTGAGGCGAACTGAACAACCTGTTCTATCTGACGGTGACGGCGGCCTGGCCGCCGTCACCGTGGGATTCGCAGGGTGCGCATCATCTCCGCGCACCGTCTGCGACCGGCTACATCAAGCCGAAAGTTCGTTACGAACCAACTCCGCGCCCGCGCTCAACGCCTTCAACTTGCCGTTGGCCACCGCGCGCGGCAGCGGCGCCATGCCGCAGTTGGTGCACGGGTACAGCTTGTCGGCATCCACGAACTTGAGCGCCTGGCGCAGCGTGGCGGCGACTTGCTCGGGGGTTTCGATGGCGTGGTTGGCCACGTCGATGGCGCCGACCATCACCTTCTTGCCGCGGATCAGTTCGATCAGGTCGATGGGCACGTGCGAGTTCTGGCATTCCAGCGACACGATGTCGATGCTGGATTTCTGCAGCTTGGGGAACGACTCCTCGTACTGGCGCCATTCGGATCCCAGCGTCTTCTTCCAGTCGGTGTTGGCCTTGATGCCGTAGCCGTAGCAGATGTGCACGGCGGTTTCGCACTTCAGGCCTTCGATCGCGCGCTCCAGCGTGGCGACGCCCCAGTCGTTCACTTCGTCAAAGAAAACGTTGAAGGCAGGCTCGTCGAACTGGATGATGTCGACGCCGGCGGCTTCCAGTTCGCGCGCTTCCTGGTTGAGGATCTTGGCAAATTCCCAGGCCAGCTTTTCGCGGCTCTTGTAGTGGGCGTCGTACAGCGTGTCGATCATGGTCATGGGACCGGGCAGCGCCCATTTGATGGGCTGCTTCGTCTGCTGGCGCAGGAATTTGGCGTCTTCGACGAACACCGGCTTCTGGCGGCTGACGGCGCCGACGACGGTGGGCACGCTGGCGTCGTAGCGGTCGCGGATCCGGACGGTCTCGCGCTTTTCGAAGTCAACGCCGTCCAGATGTTCGATGAACGTGGTGACGAAGTGCTGGCGCGTCTGCTCGCCGTCGCTGACGATATCGATGCCGGCCAGTTCCTGTTCCTTCAGGGCCAGGAGCAGCGCATCCCGTTTGCCTTCGGCCAGCTGTTCGTCTTGCAGGCTCCAGGGCGACCAAAGCTTTTCAGGCTGGGCAAGCCAGGACGGTTTGGGCAGGCTGCCGGCGGTCGAGGTGGGCAAGATTTTTTTCATGGCGATAGTGTCCGTCTGTTTTCGGTTCATTGATGGGAGTAGCTGGCAGCCCATTGATCAAGCACGTGCTTGTACGGCTTGATGAAGTGCGTCTCGGCAAACTTGCCCTGCTTGATGGCGAGCTGACTGCGTTCGACGCGGTCGTACACGATCTGCGTCAGCGAGTAGTCCTGGTTCTTCAGGCTGGGTTGATAGCGCTTTCCAGCCGCGGAATTGGCGTTGTAGATTTCCGGCCGGTAGATGCGCTGGAACGCTTCCATCGTGCTGATCGTGCCGATGAGTTCAAGATTGGTGTAGGCGCCCAAGAGGTCTTCCTGGAAGTAGAACGCCAGCGGCGCCACGCTGTTGGGCGGCATGAAGTAGCGGACCTGCAGGCCCATCTTCTCGAAGTAGTGATCGGTCGAGGAGAATTCGCTTTGCTGATATTCCACGCCCAGGATCGGGTGGTGGTTGTCGGTGCGGTGGTAGGTCTTGCTGCTGGAGACGCTGATGCAGATGACCGGCGGCTTCGCAAATTGCGCCTGGTAGGCCTGCGATTGCACGAAGTGCTTGAAGAGCTTGCCGTGCAGGTCGCCAAAATCTTCCGGCGTGCTGAACGTGGCTTTGTTGTCGTTGAATTCGGGCAGCAGCACGCTGAAGTCGTAGTCGCGCACGTAGGAAGAAAAGTTGTTCCCCACGATGCCGTCGATGCGCTTGTCCGTTTGCTTGTCGACGATGTTGGTCTTGAGCATTTCGATCAGCGGAAACGTGCTTCCGTCTTCGCCCAGCGTCATCTCGGCGGTGATGATGTCCAGTTCAACGGCGTAGCGGTCGCCCGTGGGGTTGTCCCAATGCGCCAGGTCATTGAAACGGCTGTCGATCATCTTGAGCGTGTTGCGCAGGTTTTCCTGGCGGCTGGCGCCGCGGGCCAGGTTCGCGAAGTTGGTCGTGATGCGTGTGCTGTCCGACGGCTGATAGTTCTCATCGAAGCGGATGCTCTTGATGCTGAAGGTGAAGTCGTTGCTCATGGGTGTCGGATGCCAAAAATGCTGCGATAAACGTGAATTCGTTGCCGGCGCGATCAGCGTGTGCTGTCACGCTGCGTGTTCGACGATCGGTAAGGGTGGCCCGGCGTCAGGCCGCCAGGGCTTCTTGGGCCGCGGCGGCGCGCGCATGCCGCGTCAGTTCGACCAGCGGCAGGGCGCGCTGGACCGCCAGGCCGGCCCGCTGGATCAGTGCGTCGTTCTGCAGGCGGTAGTCGACGAAGTCCTCGTCGGTCGCGTAGATGCCGAGCGGCAAGGTGCGCGCCTGAAAGAAGCTGAACAACGGCCGCAACTGGTGGTCGATCACCAGCGCATGACGCTGGCTGCCGCCGGTCGCGGCCAAGAGGACGGGCTTGTCGATCAAGGCGTCCTGATGAATGAAATCGAAGAAGTGCTTGAACAGGCCGGTGTAGGAGCCCCGGTAGACGGGCGTTGCCACCACCAGGACATCGGCTTGCTCGACCGCAACCAGCTCGCGCTCGACCGTGTCGGGCAACTGCGAGCGCCACACCGCGCCGGCAAGCTGCGGCGCCAGCCGGCCCATTTCGACCAGGCGGGGTTCGCAGGGAATTTCGTTGGCGATCAGCGCCAGCAACTGCTCTGCCAGGGCGGTGGTCTTGGAGGGACGTTGCATGCCGCCGGAAACGGCGACCAGTCGCAGGGGGGGTGTCATCTTTGCTTCCATGGAGCCAATCGGCACGAAAGAGGTCGACTTGCCATGGAACTTGCGCGTTGATCAGGTCAACTTGCGCAGCACAGCGGCAAACAAAGAATGCAATGCTAAAGATCAATATCCATGACGTAAAATGGTTTTATTTCACAAATCCATGAATCTGGATCATATAAATGCTTGAGCGCATCCATCTGAGCATCGTGCAGCAGGTCGAGAAACAGGGCTCCTTGACGGCCGCCGCGGGCGTGCTGAACCTGACCCAATCGGCGCTGAGCCACAGCATGAAAAAGCTGGAGCAGCAGCTGGGCACCGATATCTGGCTGCGCGAAGGAAGGCGGCTTCGCCTGACGCAGGCCGGCCAGTATCTGCTGGCGGTGGCGAACCGGGTGTTGCCGCAGCTGGACCTGGCCGAAGAGCGGCTGGGCCAGTTCGCCCAGGGCGAACGCGGCGCGCTGCGCATCGGCATGGAATGCCACCCGTGCTATCAGTGGCTGCTCAAGGTGGTGGCGCCCTATCTTGCGGCGTGGCCGGACGTGGATGTGGACGTGAAGCAGAAGTTTCAGTTTGGCGGCATCGGGGCGCTTTTCGGCTACGAAATCGACCTGCTGGTCACGCCCGACCCGCTGTTCAAGCCGGGATTGAAGTTTGAACCGGTGTTCGATTACGAGCAGGTGCTGGTGGTGGCCAAGGGCCACCCCTTGGCATCCGTCGCGTATGTGAAGCCCGAGCAACTGACGCAGGAAGTGCTCATCAGCTATCCCGTCGATATCGAGCGTCTGGACATCTACAACCAATTCCTTTTGAAGGCGGGCGTCACGCCCAAGCGGCACAAGGCGATCGAGACCACCGACATCATGCTGCAGATGGTGGCCAGCGGCCGCGGCGTGGCGGCGCTGCCGCGCTGGCTGGTCGAGGAGTACGCGGTCAAGATGGATCTGGTGCCGGTGCGCTTGGGCCCGCGCGGCATCGCCAAGCAGATCTTTCTGGGATCGCGCGAGGCCGATGACGCCCTGGATTACCAGCGAGCGTTCATCGAGATGGCGCGTCAGCCTGCGGCTGCGAGTGCCGCCTCTGCCACGCGGTGAAATCATCGAGCACGCAAGCGTGATCGACTCAACAAGAAGAAGTAATCAGGCAGGCAGCGGATCTTCAGCGCCTGACATGTACCGCGTGCACAGCTCGCTGAGCCGAAGCAGTGCCGGGGGCAAGGTCTTGCCCTCGAGCGTGACGAAGACGAACTGCGACGACAGCTCGAGCGCCGGGCGCACGTCGACATGCACGAGTTCGCCGCGCGCGATGGCCGGTTGCGCCACGCGCAGCACGCCGAAGAAGACGGTGTCGGTGGTGCGGACCAGATCAACCAGCGCCTGGATGTCATTCGACTGGTATTGGATCGCGTCGATGAAGTGGACCGGCGGACCGAAATACGCGTTGAGCCGGTGCAGCACTTCGTCGCTCATGGCGCGGCCGCTGGCCGCCACCGCGTAGCGGCGCAGCGCGTCGAAATCCAGGCCATTCTTGCCCGCCAGCGGATGGCCTGCGCGCACCACGAAGCCGAGCGGGGTGCGCGGGAAGAAGCGCAGGTGCAGGTCGGCGTCTGCGGGGATGTGATTGCGATGCACCACCAGGGCGTCCACCGCGCCTTCGCGTAGCTCCTGGACCTGCATCTCGGGCGTGCCGCCGCTCAGCAGCAGCTTGATGGCCGGGTAGCGTTCCTTCATCTCGCGCAGCAGCGGTAGCGACAGGATTGCGGTGGGTGTCGGGCCCAGTCCCAACCGCAGCGAGCCCCCCGCATAGTCGGCCAGCAGGCTGGCGCTGCGGCGCAATTCGGCAAGTTCGACGCGAATTCTGCGCGCGCGCACGATGGCCAGCTCGCCCAGCGCCGTCAGTGTTTTCCCTTTGTCGCGTTCCAGCAGACGTCCGCCCAGCGTGTCTTCAAGCGCCTGGATGCTGCGGCTGAGCGCTGGCTGCGTCAGATGCAATTTGGCTGCCGCGCGGCTGAAAGAGCGGGTTTCGACCAGCACGAGGAAGTGTTCGAGCTGCTGAAGGTTCATCCGCGGCCCCTGATTTTATTACGCGTTAATTATGGTTTGATGATGAATTATGCATTGGACGTAATGAAAAAGCGCTACCAGAATGCGGGTCTTCAACGTCCGATTTCCTCTGGAGCACTGGCCATGGCCCGCGATTTGCCCTTTCCGCAGTCGAATTCCCGCGTCGTTCAACGGCTGATGGGCCTGGCTGCGGCCGGTTCGCTGGTCCTGGCCTTTGCCGCGCCTGCCGCGGCGGCGGACTGGCCCGCGCGCCCGGTGTCGGTGGTGGTGCCAGTGGCTGCCGGTGGCGCGGCCGATGCGCTGGCGCGCGCCTGGGCCGCCTATGCCAGCAAGGAAATCGGCGGCACCGTGGTGGTGGAGAACAAGCCCGGCGCCAACGGCAGCATCGCCGCCGCCTTCGTGGCCAAGCAACCGGCGGACGGCTACGCGCTGCTGTTTGGCAGTACGTCGAACATGTCGGTGAATCCGTTTACCTACTCGCAACTGGCCTACAACCCGACGCGCGATTTCGATCCGGTCACGAAGATCGCCGGCACCTCGCAGGTGCTGGTGGCCAATCCCGCGACTGGTATACGGTCGGTGGACGATCTGGTGAAGAAGGCCAAGGCCAATCCGGGCCACCTGAACTACGGCTCGGCGGGCATCGGCAACTCCACGCACTTGAACGTCGCGTTCCTGGCCGAACACTTCCAGATCGACATGTCGCACGTGCCTTACAAGGGCGCGGCGCCGGCCATGATGGACCTGATCGGCGGGCAGATCGACCTGACGGCTGACGCCCTGACCGGTGCAGTACCGCAAGTCAAGACCGGCAAGGCGGTGCCGCTGGTGATCTTCGGCGCCGATCGTGTTGCGCAGTTGCCCGACGTCCCCACGATCGCGGAGGTCGGCGTGCAAGGCTTTCCGGGCGATGCCTGGTATGGCCTGATGGCCCCGAAGGGCACGCCGCCGGAAATCGTGACGCGGCTCACCGAGGCCACGCGCAAGTTCTGGGCCGACCCGGCCGTACGCAAGCAGATGGACGAGATCTACATGACGCCGCCCAAGGAACTTGGCGCCGCATCGGTGGCGCAATCGATGAAGACCGAGGCCGAGGTCTGGGGCCCGATCGTCAAGCGCCTCGGCATCCGCAACGACTGATCTGTGCCGGGCCCCGCGCCCGGCTTTTACTTGAGGCATCCATGAACGCAATCCCCACCGCGCCGCTGGCCGAAGCCGTTGAACACCTGCCGCGCGGGGAAGACTTCCTGCTGTGGCCGCCCTGCCTGCAGTCCTATGGCTACCGCATCGTCGACCGCCTGTTCGCCACCCGCACCATCCAGCGCGGTCCGACGCCCCGGCCCCTGCCGCGCGCGCCAGAGATCGACGTGCGTTATACGCAGGACGGCGACACGTTCGGCGTGGGCGACCTGATGGACCGCAACAACGTGGCCGGCCTGATCGCGATCCACCGCGGCCACATCGTGCTGGAACGTTATGGGCTGGGCTTTCAGCCGCAGGAGCGCTGGTCCACCATGTCCACCGTGAAATCCATGACGGCCATGCTGACCGGCGCGGCGCTGCACGATGGCGCCATCAAGAGCCTGGACGATCCGGTCACCGCCTATGTGCCGGCGCTGGCAGGCTGCGCCTACGATGCCGTCACGGTCCGGCATCTGCTCACGATGTCGTCCGGCATCGCGTGGGAAGAGAATTACACCGACAAGGCGTCCGACGTGAACCGCTACAGCAAGTCGCTGGCCGACAAGGTGCCGGGCGGCGTGCTGTCGCTGCTGCGCGCGTGCCATCGTGCCCACGACGCCGGACGCTTCTGGCACTACAACACCGGCGACACCTATTTGCTGGGCGCCGTGCTGAGCGCGGCGACTGGCGGCACGTTGGCCGACTACATGTCGCGCCGCATCTGGCAGCCCTGCGGGATGGAATTCGACGGCTTCTATACGCTGGAATCCGAAGACGGCCAGGAGATCGGCGGCAGCCGCGCCGGCATGACGCTGCGCGACATCGGCCGATTTGCCCAGTTTGTGCTTGATGATGGCGTGGCCAATGGCGAGCGCATCCTGCCCGAGGGATGGGTCGCGCAGTCCGGTACGCCCGCGTTTCGGATTCCGCCCGATCTTCATACCGCGCAGCGCCAGGCCCTGGGGCTCACGGCCTACGGCTACAGCTGGTGGCTGCGCGAGGACGGCGCCATGATGGCAATGGGCCACTCCGGCCAGCGCATCTTCATCGACACCCGCGCGCAGTTGGCGGTGGTGCAGCTTGCCGCCTATCCGGAGCCTAAATACCTGAGCGCCAATGAGCCCGACCGCGACGCGGGCCTGAACGCCTTTATCATGGCGCTGCGCGACGCCATCAGCGCGTCGCCTGCCGCAGGCTGATTTGCGAATTAGAGGGACGGTTAACAACGCTTAAAATCGCCGCATTTGCAGTGGGATGGCTGCCCCACGCGGCATGCGAGGCACGAAATCATCGGAGCCTGTCCGCCTCGCAAGGAGTCATAGCGTTGAACATACACAAACTGGGCGCGCCCTCGGCGATCGTCTATATCGTCGACGACCACCCCGAGGTCAGCCAGTCGCTGTTCCGCCTGCTGTCATCGATCGGCATCCATGCCGAGACCTTCGACTCGATCAGCGCGTTTCAGGCGGCGGCGCGTCCCCCGGTGCCTTCCTGCCTGATCCTGGATCTTCAACTGTCCGACGGCGATGGGCTGACGCTGCAGGCTCGCCTGCGCGAGCTGGGCGATCACATTCCGATCGTGGTGGTGACGGGCTTTGGGGATATCCGGCAGACGGTCAAGGCGATGAAAGCCGGTGCGATCGATTTTCTCGAAAAGCCCATCTCCGAGCAACGGCTGCTGGACTCCGTGCATCGCGCGCTGGAATCGGATGCCGCGCGGCGCGCCAAGGAGCAGGAATTCGAGAAGATCCTGGCGCTGTACCGGACATTGACGGCGCGCGAGCAGCAGGTGATCGGGATGATTGCGTCAGGCTGCCTGAACAAGGAAGTCGCACAGCAGTTGGGCATCAGCGAAGTGACCGTCAAGGCGCATCGGGCAAGTGCCTACCGCAAGATGCAGGCGCGCAGCTTTGCGCAACTGGTGCAGATGATCATCAAGGTCAATCCGAGAGTTGCCGCGCACGCCGTGCAATTGCGCGGCGATGGCGATGGCGACGGCGAATAAGGCCGGATGATTCAGGCCTGCGCGGGCAACGAAAAATAGAACACCGCGCCCACCGGGCTGTTGGGCCGCGCCCACATCTGGCCGTGATGCAGCTGGATGATTTCGCGGCAGATGGCCAGGCCCATTCCCAGGCCTTGGGTCTTGGTGGTGAAGAACGGATCGAACAGTTTCTTCACCGACGCCGCATCGATGCCGCTGCCGGTATCGAGCACCTCCACCAGCAGTTCGTCCGCCGAAGACGGCCGGGTGACGACGCGCAACTGCCGCGCGCCTGGCGCCTGCTTCATGGCATCGACCGCATTGACATACAGGTTGAGCAGGACTTGCTGAAGCTGAACGCGGTCGCCGCTCGTTTGCAGGGGCGCATCGGCCAGATCCAGCGTGACGTCGACGTCGCTGCAATCGAGCTCGGATCTCAGCAGCGCCAGGGTTTCCTTCACAAGTCCATTCAGTTCGACGGGGGCGAAAGCTGCCGGCGCTTTCTTGATGAGCGCCCTTACGCCGGAAATGATCGAGCCGGCGCGTTGGCCGCTTTGCACGATGCGCCGCAATGATTCCGCCACCTCTTCGGTGTTGGGCGGGGTGCGCGCAATCCAGTTCAGCGCCGCCTGCGCTTCTGTCAGGACTGCCGAGACCGGCTGGCTGACGTCGTGGGCGATGGAGGCGGTCATCGAGCTGACAGTGGTCATGCGGGTGACGTGGGCCAGATCCGACTGGATCTGCTGCATCTTGGTCTCTGCGGCCTTGCGTTCGGACAGGTCGAGCACAAACGAGACGCCCTGGTTGTCGCCGGCGGCAAACCGGGCCGCGCCGAGCAGCACCGGCACGCGCCGGCCATCCTTGCGGATCAGTTCTGTTTCCACCGGTTCGGCGGTCTCGCGCAGCAGCAGCTCGTCCAGCGTCACCGGGCCGCCGCGCGACACAAGCGCGGTCCACTTCAAGCGGCCCGAGCTTACGTCGTCGCGGTCGTAACCGGTCATGGACAGGAAGTGGTCGTTGGCTTCCAGCACTTGCCCCTCGATGCTCCAGAACCAGATCCCGATGATGTTGGCCTCGACCAGCCGTTGAATCCGTGCCTCGCGCTGCGCCAGGTCACGGTATAGCCGCGCGCGCTCGATCGCGATGGCGGCCTGCGAGGCCAGCAGGCGCAGCACGGCGGTGCGGTGCGGCGCAAAGACGCCGCGCGCCAGGGTGTTTTCCAGGTAAAGCACGCCGATGGATTTGGACTGCGTGGTGAGCGCCAGGCACAACACCGACGGCAGCCGCGCGGCGCGCACGTAGGGGTCGCCGGTGAAGGCGCCGGCGCTCCACGCATCGTCCAGCACGATGGTTTCACCCGTGCGCCAGCCGTAGTTCACGATCTGCTGCGGCAGGCCGGCCTCGTCCAGCGACTGCGCGTGCTGGCTGATCGCAACGGAATCGCCGGACGTGGTGGCAATGGCGCGCACATACAGGTCACCATCGGCATGCAGGACGAGCACGCCGCGCGTGGCGCCGGCCTGCTCCAGCGCGATCTTCATCAGCTTGTCGAGCAGCGTCTGCAAGTCCAGCGCACTGGCGAGCGCGCGGGAGATGTCGATGACGGTGGCCAGATCCAGGCTCTCCACCGGCGTTTCGATTGTGGAATCGTGGGCGGCGGTGCCAAGATCCACGAACAGCGTGGGGTGCAACGCATCGATCTGCCTGACCTTGCCGGACGCGCCCCAATGCTGATAGCAGGCGCGCGCGTGTTGCAGGTACGTATGCGCGATGCGTTGCTGGCCACGGCTTTGGAAAAACCGAGCGGCGCATTCATTGGCCAGCCCTTCGACATGGACAAGGCCGTGGTCGCTGGCGCAATGGATGGCATCGTCGTAGCGCTGCATGGCGTCCAGGATGTCGCCCTTTACCCGCGCGACTTCGGCGTCTATCAGCATCCGCTGGCTTTGGAAGTTGGAGGGGCAGGACGCCGCCCACGGACGCAGCTTCGCCAGATGGACCTCTATCGCAGCCAGCGTGGCAGCTTGTCCCGCCGGACTTGCGGGCGTGGGGCACCAAGCGTGCGCCAGCGCGGAGTAGAAGTGGAACTCCATTTCCTCGACGAACGCCAGAGATGTCCAGACGAACCGTGAGGCTACCTCGCTTGCCCGCACGGCGTCCGGGAAATCGCCGCCGAACACCCTGGCCTGCAGCTTGCGCAGGTAGTGCCAGCACGCCGTGACATTCCAGCCGGCCTCGGCCTGGAGCTTGCGCTCGAAATCGGCCTCGGTGAATCCAGCGTCGTCCAGCGTGCCGAAATGCGGCGTCATGCCTTGCAGCATCTTGGCCAGTTGCAGTTGCGACGTGTACCGGTCCAGGACTTCAAGCCCGGCCTTGCGCGCGAATGCCAGGCCGCGGCTGGCGTCGGCGCGGATGGCGTCCAGCGCGCCGCCGGAGGCCAGCATATGCGTGACCAGGCTGTTCAGCGCGAAGGATGCGTAGGTCCAGTCGCCCTGCTGGCTGGCCAGTTCGAAGGCGGTCTGCAGCATGTTGCGCGCCTCGCTGATCGGCTGCGACCAGGGAACGATCTGGCCGCCGAACACCTGATAGACCCGCGCGGCGAAGCGGACCTGCGCGCGCTGCTGGACCTGGTCGACGCCCAGCTTGCCGAAGGCGTAGCCGTCTGCGTAGTCGCCGGTACGCGCGGCCAGGATCATGCCCAGCCACGCGTATCCCAGGCTGGACGCATCCGTGTTGCCGTGCCGCAAGCTCAGGTTGGCCATGCGCAGGATGACGCGCTCGCGCAGATTCGCAAAGAGCGTCCAGGCCGGCGGCAGCAGTGCGGTCAGCACGCCCATCGTCGCTTCCGCTTCCGGGTTCTCCATCGCGGGCAGGTCCAGCAGCGTAGCCGCGGGCCGGCCGGCCCGCAGCGCATTGAATTGGGCGTACTCGTCCGAGACGGCCTCATCGGAAGGGTTGTCGGTCCAGTCGATGCCGGCGCGGCGAAGATAATGCAGCGCGGCCTGAATGGCCTCGTGCCGCTCGCCCAGCGCCATGAAAACTTCCACGCGCAGCTGGGTCACGCGGGCCAGTTCCGTCAATGGCGCATCGCGCTCGCCCAGGCGGGCCAGCCTATGCCTGGCGCTGCCCACCGCACCGCTGCGCAACTCGCACTCGGCGCGGGTGATCTCGATCGTGAAGGCAAGCGCGGGCTCGCGCTGGCGGCCCTCGTCGGACAGGAATGCCGAGGCCGCTTCCAGATAGCGGATGGCGGCTGAATAGTCGGCGGTGTCCTTGGCCAACGCGCCTGCCAAGGCGTTCAGATGGGCAAGCCGGACGCGTTCGTCGGGGCTGTGGACAAGTTGCCATGCACGGTTGAACTGGTCGACCAGTTCAAAGGCGCGCGCCTTCAATTGTTCCGGTTCCAGGTCCTGGGCAAGACGGCGGCCGATCGACAGATGGGTGGCCGCGCGCTGCCGTTCGGGAATCAGGCCATAGCTGGCCGCCTGCACCCGGTCGTGCGGAAAGCGGTACACGTCGCCGCTACGAAAGACGAGGCTCTGGCGCTCGCACTCGCGCATTGCCGTGGCCACGTCGAGCCGCGGCCAGCCCAGCGCCGCCGCCAGCTTGTCCAGCGAGGCGTCGTGCCCAAGGCAGGCCATGTGTTGAATCGCTTCGCGGCTGTCTCGCGGCAAACGCTCGACCTGCTGGAGGATGATGCCGACCACATTGTCGGTGTAGGCCTGTTCGCGGATGGCATCCGCATCCCAAAGCCAGCGCTGGCGCCCCACGTCGTAGCGCAGCAATCCCTCGGCCGCGAGCGTGGACAGGAACCGGAGCACGAAGCAGGGGTTGCCGGCCGTCTTGGCCTGCACCAGGGCGACGAGCGGATCGATCCAGGGCGACCTGCTTTGCAGCGCATCGGCGATCAGGTGGGCGCAGTCGCGCGTCTGCAGATTGTGGAGCGCGAGTTCGGTGAGGGGGATCGCGCTGGCCCGCAGGCCGGCGATGAACGCAGCCAGCGCGTGGCGCGCCGTCATGTCTTCGGCCCGATACACGCCCACGACCAGGATGTTCTGCAGACCGGTCTGCGCAAGCTGTTCGATCACGCGCAGGGTCGCGGCATCGGTCGACTGCAGGTCGTCCAGGAACAGGATCAGCGGATGGCCCGGTGACGAGAACGCGCAGAACAGATGCTGAAAGGCCAGGAGCAGCCGTGCCTTGGCGTCCGCCTCGGCCAGCAGGCCCTTGGCGTCCGGCACGATCAGCGCCAGTTCGGGAATCAGCGTGAGCAGGCTGCCGCCGCCGGCCGAGACCACCACGCGCAGTTTCTCCCGCCACTCGTCCAGGTCGCTTTCGTTCTTGGCAAGCACCGCCTGAAGCAGGCCTCTTGCCGCCTCGACCAGCGCGGCGTAGGGGCCGGCGTGGCTGTGAGGATCGCCCTTGCCCTTGGCAAGCAAGGTGTACTCGCTGCCGACAACGCGATGCAGCTCTTCGATGAGGATCGACTTGCCGACGCCCGCCTCGCCCGAGATGAGCACGACCTCGGCGCGCCCGGATCCCGCCACCCGGCCCATGGCGCCCAGCAGGACGTCAAGCTCTGCGCCTCTGCCGTACAGGGTTGCAGGCACGCGCACCCGGCCAGGGTGGTCGTAGCGACCCAGCGCGAAGTCCGGCGTGGCGTGGGGGTCCATCATCAGCGCGGCCAGACAGCACTGCAGGTCGGCCGCCAGCCCCTCTGCCGTCTGATACCGGTCGTCCGGCGACTTTTCCAGCAGCTTCATGACGATGGCCGACAGTGTCGCCGGTATTGCGCTGCGTCGTTCGGCAGGCGTTACCGGCACGCGCGCGGAATGGCTGTGCAGCCACGTCAGCGCCGACTGGCCTTGAAAAGGCAGCTCGCCGGTCAGTGCCTCGTAGAACACGACGCCCAGCGAATACAGGTCCGAGCGCGCGTCGGCGCGATGCCCGGCGCGGGCGGATTGTTCGGGCGCCATGTAGGCGAGGGTGCCGACGATGTCTGCCGGCTGCGAGCCTGGCGCCGCCTGATAGGCGCCGAGCGGCGTGGAAAAGGAAAAGCCGGTCAGGTGCGCCGCTTCGTCATGCGCGTTGAACAGGATGTGCGCGGGTTTGAGATTCCGATGGATCAAACCTGCGTTGTGCATTTGCCCGAGGGCGTTCGCCGCCGCGATGGCCAAGCGCAGAAATGCCTTGGCGGGCATGGGCTGCGGACGATGCGACGCCAAGGGCTGTCCGCCGGGATCCTGCAGATACAGGACGGTGGAGCCGCCGACGCGCGCCAGCGCGGTCGGCACGGCGGCCCAGCCGGGATGCAGGTAGTCGCGCAGGCCGTATTCCTGGTCCAGCAGGTGGCGCGCGCATTCCGAGCTGTCGTTCGGTCGCAGCCAGACGGCAAGGGTTGCGTCGCCGCGTCCGAAGACCCGGTCGCCGTCTACCCACAGGACCTCGAAACGGGCCCCGTTGACTGCCTCGAAGCGAGGAGCACTATCCATGTCGCACACCCAGCCGAGGCCTGTCGGCGCGCGGCAATAATCCCTGTCGGCGCAATTCTAATCAGGAATTATTCTTCTCATGTAACGGTGTGTGCGGCAGCGCCGGGTGTCTTGTTGGTTCAGCCTATTGCACGATCGGCGCCACGAAGTGCGAGACCCGCGGGGGCGTGTCGCCGATGTGAAAGGCGCGCACTTCCGCCTGCTGGTCCGCGTCTGCGTGCGTGACGCGTTCGTGCTGGCGCAGATGCTCCAGCCAGGAGGTCACCAGGAAGTATTCCAGGTAGCGGCCGGGTTGGGCCGCGTCCTCGAAGATCCCCCAGGCGTAGGCCCCATCGCGGCGGCGCTCTGCGCCGGCGTGCTGCATGGCGCGCACGAAGTCAGCGCCTTGCACCGGGTCGATCAGGTATTCGACCGTGATCATGACCGGACCGCGATCATGCGACACCTCTTGATCGATCAGCGGCTCGGGCCAATGCATCGACGGCGCAAGATCCAGGTCCGCGCCCAGCTGCAATTTGGCCTTGCGGGTCAGCAGCATCGCAACGACCGAACCGGCGGCGGCGATCAGCAGCGCGGCGGGCACACCGGCACGCACCGCCGTCTGACCCCAGATCATGCTGCCGGCGGTCATCGAGCCAAAGAACACCGTCACGAAGATCGCCAGGCCACGAGCACGCACCCAGTCCGGCAGGGCAACCTGCGCCGAGACGTTGAGCGAAGTCAGCACCATGATCCACGAGGCGCCCGCCAGAAAGCTGAACGCACCGGCCACCACGGGATGCGGCACCACCGCAAACACCACCAGTGTGAACGCGGTTCCCAGCGTGCCGGCCATGACGCTGCGGTCAGGACCCAGCTTCTTGCGCAGCGGCGGCAGCACCATCGCACCTATCACTGCCCCGGCGCCGACGCAGCCCAGAATGATGCCGTAGAGCAAGGCGCCGCCCTGCAGCACCTGACGCACGATCACCGGCAGCAAGGCCCAGTAGGCGCTGGCAAACAGGAAGAACGCGACGGCGCGAACCAGCGTGGACTTGAGCGGCTTGCTGTGCAGCGCAAAGCGCACGCCGGCACGCATGGCATGAAAGAGCTGCTCGCGCGGCAGGCGCTTCTCGGCGGCGGCGGGCGGCTTCCACCAGATCAGCGCGGCGACCACCACGATGAAGCTGACCGCATTGACGAAGAACGGAATGGCCACGCCGATGCTGGTGATCAGCACGCCGGCCAGCGCCGGACCAATGGCGCGGCTGACGTTGATGCCCACGCTGTTGGTGGCGATGGCCTGCTGCAGCGAAGGGCGCGGCACCAGGCTGGGCACGATGGCCTGCCAGGCCGGCGCCGACAGCGCCGTGCCAATGCCCATCAGCAACGTGAAGCCCAGCAGCACCCACGGCGTCGTCAAGCCAAACCACACCACCAGCCCCAGCGCCAGCGCAATGACGCCCATCGCGATCTGCACCATCAGCAGCAGCTTGCGGCGGTCCATCGTGTCGGCGAGCGCACCGGCCAGGAGCGACAGCAGAAAAACCGGCAGCGCGCCCGCCGTCTGCACCAGCGCCACGAACATCGGCGACGGCGACAACGACGTCATGAGCCAGCCTGCGCCCACGTCGTGCATCCAGGTGCCGATGTTGGACAGCACGGTGGCGATCCAGATCACCGAGAAGGCGGAGTAGGAGAAAGGCGAGGAAGGCTGGGTTGGGGTGGCGGGCGGGGAGTCGGCGGTCGTCATGGGCTGGCAGGCTGCGGGAGAAAGCAAAAAAGGCCCGCGCCGCTGCAAGAGCGGCTGCGGACCCCAGCGGCATCAGCGGGCGATGACGGGCGCGGCCACCGGCGCGATGGCGTCGTGGGCGGTCTGCGTGCGCTGGCCGGCCTTGTGCACCATCGTGTAGGCGTAGTCCACGCCCATGCCGTACGCGCCCGAGTGTTCCTTGACGATTTCCATCACGGCATCGTACGAGTCGCGGCGGGCCCAGTCACGCTGCCATTCCAGCAGCACCTGCTGCCAGGTGACTGGCACGACGCCGGCCTGGATCATGCGCTGCATGGCCATGTCATGCGCTTCCTTGGACGTGCCGCCGGACGCGTCGGAGACCATGTAGATCTCGTATTCGCCCTCCAGCATGGCGCACAGCGCAAACGTGGTGTTGCAGACTTCGGTCCAGAGACCGGCCACGACAACCTTCTTGCGGCCATTGGCGGCCAGCGCGTCGCGCACCTTCTGGTCGTCCCACGAGTTCATCGAGGTGCGTTCCAGGACCTTCTGGTTAGGAAACACGTCGAGCAGTTCGGGGTAGGTGTAACCCGAGAACGACTCGGTCTCGACGGTGGTGATGGTGGTGGGAATGCCAAACACCTTGGCGGCCTTGGCCAGACCCACGGCATTGTTCTTCAGCGTCTGGCGGTCGATCGACTGCACGCCAAAGGCCATTTGCGGCTGGTGATCGATGAAGATGATCTGGCTGTTCTGCGGGGTCAGGACTTCGAGCTTTGCTTGGGACATGAAAATCACCTTGGGTTGAAATGGAGGGGCCTTAACGAGAATGTCAGGATAGGGGAAACGTTCGCGTCTCGACATTGTTCGAAGGTATGGCGCGTCCCCCCTCAAGTAGGGTCAGTTGGGGCGCGTTTGATGCCCAGGGTGGCCAGCGCGGCGACGATGGGCGGCAGGATGAAACACCACATGAGGGACGCCCAGTACAGCAGCGCGGCAATGGCGCAGCCGGACGCAAACGCCGCCAGGGCGGGCAGCATCTTGCGCAGGCGGCCGACGGCGGCCGTGCGCGCCTCGCCGGAGACGCCCCTGCAGAGGTCGGCAAGGTCGATCATCACCTGCGTGGTGGTGCCGGTCATGAGCGTGGACGGCGGCGCGCTGCCCAGATGCATGCGCTGGATCGCATTTTGGATACCCATGGCCGCGACCAGCAGCATGCCGCCAATCACGGCAACGGGCGCGTCGCTGTCGGAAAACGGCCCGTAGGCGACCAGGACGGCAGCGGCAGCGGCCAGCAGCAGCACCTTCGCGCACATGAGCTTGGACATCGCCGTGTCGGCGGCCGCGAGGCCGGACGCAAACAGGCGCGTCAGCACGACGACGGCACAAAAGAGCGGCAAGGCCAGGAGCTTGGCGAAGGCGCCGGTCGTGCCGTGGACGAAGGCTGCGCCCAGCGTGACGAAGTTGCCTGTCACGTGCGCCGTGAACAGGCCGTTCAGCGCCAGGAAGCCCGCCGTATCGACGTATCCCGCGTTAAAGCCCAAGAGGCCGGTGAATCGGGGAGATACGGGTGTCTGTTCCATGATGTGCAAAAGGAAAGCGTTGAAGGCGCGGTGCCCGTTGGACCGGCGGTGCGGCCGGCGTGACGGACACTGCGTAGGCCGATACGAAATCCACTACCGCCGTTCGTTCAGGTCCTGCCAGATCACCAGCAGGAACCCGCCCACCAGCCCAAGGTGCTCGAAAAACGAGTTGGCGGCGAAAAAACGCGCCTGGCCGGGCGACATCTCCCAGAACTGCAGGGCGACGAAGGTGGCGAGCAGCGTGAAGATCGCCAGCCCCAGCGCGCCGAGCCAGCGATGCCATCCGATCAGGATCATGAGCGAGGCGATGAGCTCCAGCGCGATCACGACCACGGCGAAGAATGGCGCGGGCGTAAGCCCGAAATGGGTCATTTCCGCAATGGCGCCGGGAAAGTCGGTCAGCTTGACCAGCCCGCCCTGAAGATACGCCGCGCACAAGCCCAGGTAGGCGACAAAGCGGGCAACGCGGCCCCCTAAAATGGGGCGCGCGATGCCGGCCAGCGAGGTTGAAATGCTCGACATGGGTTCGGTTCCTTACACGGCCCAGCACGAGCAGCCCAACGCGCCGAAGAACGACTTCTGGTCGGAGGCCGGCACGCTGGAGGCCCACGCATTGGCATGGCTGTGCCCATGCAGGCCGCACGCGCTGGCGCAACCGCACGCGGCGGCAAAGCGTTTGTAGTCGAGCGAGTTGCGTCCCGCGCCTTCCGGGTCGCCCCAGGCGGCATAGCCGCCGAACAGGCGCGTGGGCGACCAGTCGGGCATGGCGGGCGGCGGCGCGTTTTCGTCGAGCTTGGCGAAGTCGCCGGCGCCGTAGACCACGCGCCCGCCCACCACGGTCAGGTCGGACGTCAGGAACGAAATCTCTTCATCCGCCACCGTGAAGTAATCCTGGGACGGGACCATCAGATCGGCGAACTGGCCCACCTGAATGCGGCCGCGCTTGCCTTCGTCGTTGGAGAACCACGCGACGTTCTCGGTCCACATGCGCAGGGCCGTTTCGCGGTCCAGCAGGTTTTCATGCGGATACAGCGGCATGCCGCCGACGGTTTTGCCCGTGGTCATCCACGACAGCGAAATCCACGGGTTGTAGGACGCGACGCGCGTGGCGTCGGTGCCGGCGGACGTCTTCACGCCCTTTTCCAGAATGCGCTTGACCGGGGGCGTGGCCTGCGCGGCCTTCGCGCCGTAGCGCTCGACAAAGTATTCGCCCTGGTATGCCATGCGGTGCTGCACGGCAATGCCGCCGCCCAGTGCGGCGATCCGGTCGATGGACTTGTCCGAGATCGTCTCGGCGTGATCGAAGAACCAGTTGATGCCGGTGAGCGGCGTGTCGCGATGCACTTTCTCGAATACGTCCAGCGCGCGCGTGATCGTTTCGTCGTAGGTCGCGTGCAGGCGCCACGGCCATTTGTTCTGGACCAGGACGCGAACGACCTCTTCCAGTTCGCCTTCCATCTCCGGCGGCATGTCCGGGCGTTCGACCCGGAAGTCCTCGAAGTCGGCCGCCGAGAACACCAGCATCTCTCCGGCCCCGTTATGCCGGAAGTAATCGTCGCCCTGCTTGTACTTGACCGAAGACGTCCAGCTCAGGAAATCCTCTTTCTCGTGCTTGGGCTTTTGCGTGAAGAGGTTGTACGCAAGCCGCACCGTCAGCTGGTTGTCGTCGGCCAGCTTCTGGATGACGGCGTAGTCGTCCGGATAGTTCTGATAGCCACCGCCGGCGTCGATGACGCCCGTGACGCCCAGCCGGTTCAGTTCGCGCATGAAGTGGCGCGTGGAGTTCAGCTGGTAGTCGAACGGCAGCTTCGGGCCCTTGGCAAGGGTTGAATACAGGATCGTGGCGTTGGGTTTGGCAAGCAGCAGGCCGGTCGGATTGCCATTCGAGTCCCGGATGATCTGTCCACCTTCCGGGTCCGGCGTGTCGCGGGTGTAGCCCACCACGCGCAGCGCCGCAGCGTTCAGCAGCGCGCGATCGTACAGATGCAGCAGGAACACCGGCGTGTCCGGTGCGACCGCGTTGATTTCCTCGATGGTCGGCAGACGCTTTTCAATGAACTGATGCTCGGTGAATCCGCCCACCACGCGCACCCATTGGGGCGCGGGGGTGTTGGCGACCTGCCGGCGCAGCATCTCCATGGCATCCGCCAGCGACCGCACGCCGTCCCAGCGCAGCTCCATGTTGTAGTTCAGGCCGCCGCGCACGACGTGCGTGTGGTTGTCGTAAAGCCCGGGCAGGACGCTTTTCTTTTTCAGGTCAACCAGCCGGGTGTTCGATCCCGCCAGGCGCAGGACTTCCCGGTCGCTGCCCACCGCGACGAACTTGCCGTCCTTCACGGCGACGGCGCCCGCTTCCGGATTGGCGCGGTCCAACGTGGTGAAGCGGCCGTTGTAGAAAATTACCTCCGGGGGACCGTCTGCCAGCGGCGTGCCGGTCTGGGACTGCGACCCGGCATTTGCCCGGCCGGCCCACATGCTGTTGAGCGCAAACGCTGAAGCCAGCGAAGACGCCGCTCCCAGGACTTGTCGACGCGAAGCCATGCCACTCTCCTCGATTAATTTCGCGGTGGGTAGGTTTTCATGGCGCACGCCGGGGCGCAATCCGACATTAGGTTCGTCACCCTATACCTTCGACGAATGGCGTCGGCACAGCGCGCACGCGTATCGTCTTGCGGTTTGCGTGCTGCGCAAGGCACAGGAGCATGAGATGAAAGTTGGCCGCGACGCGCGCGATCAACTTCGTCGTCGAGCAGCTGCGCTACCAGACCGCCACCGGCGATCTGCGCCGCAAGGGTTACTACGTGTCCGTGGTGCAGAAGCTGGGAGTGACGGCCGGCGCCAGCCCGCAGACGATCGCGCCGGGGATGCGGCACAGCTTTTAGAATTGGTGAGAATTAACGATTCATTAATTCTTCGCCCTCTATAGTCGCGCTCGTCAGCCGGCGCGGGCCCGTTCGGGGTCCTAGCGCTTGTCCAGCGCGAATTGTCATGAGCCGGTTGCCAACAACAACAAAGGCGAATGATGAATCTGGCAGCCATGAAAGTGAGTTCGCGTCTTGCGATCGGTTTTCTCTTGCTTGTTCTTGCGTTGGTGGTGCTTGGGGGCCTGTCCCTGTACGCCGTGAGGACGCTGGACAAGTCGATGTACGACATCGTGAACGTGAACAACCAGCAGTTGAAGCTGGCGCTGCAGATGCGCGAGCTGGTGCAGGGCCGGGCCATCGTGGTGCGCAACATCGTGCTCTACACGGACCCGCAAGCCGTGGCCAATGAGATCACCCGGGCCGAAGACATGGCGGCGCGCTATCGCCAAGCCAATGAAAGGCTTGCGCAGATGTTTGAGAGCGATGCCGGTACCCTTGCCGCGGAAAAGGATCTGCTGGCCGCCGCCCGTCGCGCGGAACAGGAAGCGACGCCCATCTACCTGCGTGCGCTGGAAGCCGGGCGGCAGAACAACACGCAGGAAGCCGCCCGCATCCTGCGGGAAGAACTGCGCGCCAAGCAGGAGGCGTGGCTCGACCAGTTGCTGTCGCTCGCCAACCTTGAATCCCAGCTCAACGATGAATCGGCGCAGCAGGCGGCGGCGACCTCGGCGCGTCTGCAGAGCACGATCATTGTGATCATGTCGATCGCGGTGCTGGTGGGTGTCCTGTCGGCGTGGCTCGTCACGCGCAGCATCCTGCGGCAGCTGGGCGGAGAACCTGCCGACGCGCAGAAGCTGGCCGGCGCCATTGCCAGCGGCGATCTCACGACGGCGCTCAAGCTCGATGAGCGGGATCATTCAAGCCTGATGTACTCGCTGGAAACGATGCGCAGACAGCTTGCGTCGACGGTCGGCACGATCGTCAGCGCGGCGGAATCCATTTCGACGGCGTCGGCGCAGATTGCCGAAGGCAATGCCGACCTGTCGCAACGCACCGAGGAGCAGGCGGCATCGCTTGAGGAAACGGCCGCGAGCATCGAAGAGATGACCTCGACGGTGCGAATGAACCAGGACAATGCGGCCAGCGGCAGCAGCCTTGCCGTCGATTGCAGCCAGCTCACGGTTGAAGCGGGCCGCGTGGTGGGCCAGGTGGTCGATGCGATCGGGGCGATCTCGGCCGACGCGCAGCGCATGGGAGAGATTGTGTCGGTGATCGACAGCATCGCCTTCCAGACGAACATTCTTGCGCTGAATGCGGCCGTGGAAGCGGCACGGGCTGGCGAACAGGGCCGCGGCTTCGCGGTGGTGGCGACCGAAGTGCGCGCGCTGGCGCAGCGCAGCGCCACGGCCGCCAAGGAGATCAAAGGCTTGATCGAGAACTCCCAGCGTGCGGTGGAGGGCGGCGAGTCGATGGCGGCCACGGCGGGCGGTCAGATGGAGAAGGTGCTCGACGCCGTGGCAAGGCTCAAGGAGGTGACCGTTGAGATCGCCTCGGCCTCGGCCGAGCAGACTGCCGGCATTGAGCAGGTGAACGTGGCGGTGTCGCAAATGGATACGATGACGCAACAGAATGCGGCGTTGGTCGAAGAGTCCGCTGCGGCGGCCGGCGCAATGGCCACGCAGGCGAAAGAGCTCTTGCAGGCGGTGGCGCGCTTCAAGACGGAACGGCAGCCTGGCGCGGCGCAGCCCGGCGCGCGTTACGAGCGGTTGGCACTGGCAGCACCCGCGCACGCCTGAGGCCGCAACCTGACCGTATGATGCGGCCTGGGGCGGTGAGCGCGCCGCCCCATGCAGCAGCTGTCAACGCACACGGAAGGGGAATACTGACATGCGAGTTCTGTTCGTTGAGGACGACGCGATGTTCGCGGACGCGTTGACGCTGGCGCTTGAGGAACTGGACTTCGCGGTGACGCTCGCGCAGGACGTCGAGGCTGCCAAGGTGCTGCTGCTGCAGCATGACTTCACGCTCGTGCTGCTGGACATCGGGCTGCATCGCGGTTCGGGCCTGGACGTGCTGCGTTTTATGCGCCGGCGCGGCGACGCGGTGCCGGTGATCCTGATCACCGCGCGGGACGCCTTGAGCGACCGCATCCGGGGCCTGGATCTTGGCGCCGACGATTACGTCATCAAGCCGTTCGAACCCGCGGAGCTGTTTGCCCGCATGCGCGCCCTGCTCAGACGCAGCGGCGTTCCGGGCGACAAGATCCTGGCCTGGCGTCACGTGAAGCTGGATCCGGGCCGGCGCGAAGCCTTCGTCGACGAGGCGCCGACACGGTTGTCGGAGCACGAGTTCCGCACGCTGGAGATGCTTCTCAGGCATGCGGACCGGCTGGTGTCGACGGAAGAGCTGCGCGCGCACCTGTATGGCGCGGGCCGGCCTGGCGAGAGCAACACGATCGCCGTGTTCATTCATTCGCTGAGAAAGAAGCTGGGCAAGGACACCATCGAGAATGTTCATGGTCAAGGCTACCGGCTGGCCCGGGATAGCGGCTGATGCGGCGGGTCGCGAATTCGTTGCGCGCACAGGTCCTGTTGGGCATCTTCAGCGCGCTGCTCGTGTCGTGGCTGGTGCAGTTTGGCTTGTATTGGAACAGCGTGACCCGGGCCGAATCCGGGGTGCGCGATCATGAGTTGAGTGCCGTGGTCGACAGCATGGCCTTCTTTCTGGCGATGGTGCCCGCCACTCAAGACATCACCCGGGAACTGCCGGTGCCCGCCTTTCTGGTGCGTCAGGCCGTCGGCAAGACCGAGATCCAGGTCTGGGACCGCGTGACGAATCGCCTGGTGCTGGCTTCCAAGGACGCGCCGCGCAAGCGGATGGTGCAGGGAAACACGGTTGGATTTTCATGCGTCGTCCAGGATGGAGACACGTGGCGGGTGTACACGGGGCTGGACGAGTCCGCGCGCTTCGAAATCGTCGCGGGCACGCCGACGCGAGCGTTCTACGCCGGCCTTGCCGCCCGCTTCGAGCTGGGCTCGATCGTCACGCTGCTGATGTTTGGCGGGATCGGGGGCGTCACGATGGTGGTTGTCTGCCGTTCCGTGCGCAAGCTTGGCTGCGTGGCCAGGGAGATTGCCGAGGCCAGCGTGACCGACGGCGTGACCGTTGACGAGCGGGCAGTCCCCGCGGAGCTGGTGCCGTTGATACGCGCGATCAATGAGCGCCAGCGCCGGGTGGCGGCGTTGATCGAGAACGAGCGCCGGTTCATCGGCGATGCCGCCCACGAGCTTCGCACGCCGCTGGCGGTGCTGGCCGTGTATGCGGACACGGCGTATCGCGTCAACGATCCCGTGAAGGCCAGGATGCTGATGCAGAAGATCGCGCAGACCACGCGCCGCAGTTCCCGCATCGTCGAACAACTGCTGGACCTGGCGCGCACGGACCGCAACGACATCCGCCTTGAACCGGTGAATCTTGCGTCCGTGGTGGCCTTCGTGCTGCGGGACATGCAGGCCTCGTTCATCCATCGCGGCCAGCAGGTCACCGTGGATACCGCGCCGGTCCTGATCATGGGCCAGGTGGATGCGCTGGGCATTCTGGTGCGCAATCTGGTGGACAACGCGGGCCGGTACAGCGGCGAGAACAGTGCGATCAGCGTTGCACTGCATTGGGAGCCGGAGGGCGTCAGGCTGGCGGTCGCGGACAACGGGCCGGGCATCGCGCGGCCATTGCGCGAGCGGATCTTCGATCCGTTCTATCGCGGGCCGGGTGCGCCAAGCCACGGGAGCGGGCTGGGGCTGGCCCTGGTCGCAAGAATTGCCCGCTCGCATCAGGCGCGTGTGACCGTTGACGAAGGGCCCGAGGGGCGCGGCGTCTGCTTCAACGTGGTGTTCCCGCTGCCCGGTGCAGCGGCCGCCGGGCCTGCGTGACGAGGACGGCAAGGAATGGACATGGATGCATCGGATTCCGGCCCGGGAACAACGCCACCGTTCGATGGCCTGCGCGCGTATCTGCTCGCCGTCCAAAGCCGCGATGACCTGCACCGGCTACGTCAGCTCGAACAGCGCAATGACGGATTGAAACGGTCGGTGCAACGCCTTCCGGAGGCTCGTTGCGCGGCCGCCGAGGTGTCGCTGGAGCCTGCGTGGAAGCACGTGCTGCGCGCCGCGGAGCGCAAGAAATGAAGCTGGAGGGCCGGCCAGGATATAGGCGTGGTATTTGAAGACGCCTTCAATCGAAGGGCGCTTGCCGGATTAATCAAAAAGGCCAAAGCGGGACGGGCTCCCGTGTCATTTTGTGACTGAATGCGGCGTGGTCAGGCGCGCTGGCTGCGTGTACAGCCGGCCAAAAGATGGTATCCGAAGACGGCTGATATCGGCGTGTGGATGGTATCCGATAATCGGAAATAAATACTTTGGATAATATCTTCGCGGGTATGCCTAGCATTATCAGACGTATTCCGTAGACCTATTTTGATAATTAACGGGATATAACCCCGATTATTAACGGGGACGTAAAAAAAACCGTTATACAGTGCCTCCTTTTTTCGAGAGCTGACCCTAAATTCACGCCGGCTGCATTATTACTTGCCGATACTTTTTAAACATATCGGCAATATGTGAAAGGAAGCTCGATTAATCCGGAGGATTGAAGTTTTGGCACACGGCACAAAGAAGTGGCTGACGGCGACGCTCGCCTTGAGCGCGTCCTATGTGGGCAGCGTCACCGCTGCGGACCTGACCATCGGGGCGGGCAATACGCAGGTGTTTGACGGGTCGGCCAACTTTCCCGGCGGAATCGATGTCAATGGCGGGACGGCGGTAATCGGCGGCAATGGGGGCGGCGCGGGCGTAACGATCGGCGGCAACGTCAACGCCATGTCCGGCGGCACCGTGGCGGGTTTTGGCGCGATCAACGGCGACCTGAACGTGACGGGCAATGCCCGCGTCGCGCCGGGATACTGGGTGGACACGCCCACCGGCGTTTCCAACGGCAATCTCGTTGTGAACGGCAACCTGGGCATCAACAACGGCGTCTTCGATTTCGAGACCGGCTATGCCGGACTGCCGATCACGCAACCCGGCACGGGCGACAACATCACGGTGGGCGGCAACGTGGCCCTGAACAACGCGACGTTGAACGTGAAGGTCAGCACGCACGGCGTCAACGCCGGCTTCTACCGCATCATGTCGTACGGCGGCACGTTGAGCGGCAGTGGCCTGACGCTGGGCACGGTCTCCGGCGACTCGGTGCCGGCCGCCACCATCCAGACGCTGACGGGCGACAAGCACATCAACCTGGTTCTGGGTCCCAGCACGACCAACCTGTGGAACGGCAATGGCGTGGCCTCCGCGGCAAACGCCGGCGGCGGCAACGGCACGTGGAGCGCCGCGAGCACGAACTGGAACAGCCCGACCAACGCCACCGGCGCGCTGCCCAGCGGCGGCTATGCGATCTTCACGGGCGCGGCGGGCACGGTCACCGTCGATGGCAGCGCGGGCCCGGTGCGCGTGTCGGGACTGCAATTCGCGACGGACCGGTATCGCCTGCAGGGTGCGCCGATCACGCTGGCCGGCACCGGCGGCAACCCGCCCGTCATCGTCGTCGGCGACGGCACGTACGCGGCGGGCAGGTTCGTGGACATCATCGACAACCCGCTGCAAGGCACGGAAGGTTTTGTGAAAACCGGCGTCGGCTCGATCATCCTGAACGGCGACAGCAGCAACCTGACCGGTCCGATCTTCAACGCCGACGGCGCGCTGGAGATCAACGGCAAGTTGAATGGCCCGATGGACATCGGCCGCGAAGTGGTGCTGGCCGGTGTCGGTCAAGTGGGCAGCACGACGCTGTACCCCACGGCTGTCATCTCGCCGGGCAACGACAGCACGCCGATGGGCACGCTGACGGTCAACGGCAACCTGAATTTCGGCCAGGACACGGTTTACCGCGTGCATGCCGATCCGGCCAGCACCCTGAGCGACCGCATCCATGTGACGGGCGTCGCCACGCTGGACGGCACGGTGGCCCATGTGGGTCCGAACGGCAACTACGCGCCGCGCGCGACGTACAACATCCTGACGGCCGACGGCGGCATTCAGGGCCGCTTCACGGGCGTGTCGAGCGCGTATGCGTTTCTTACGCCGTCGCTCAGCTATGACGCGAAGAATGCGTTCATGACGCTCGCGCGCAACGATGTGCCGATCGGCAGCGTCGGCGGCTCGGAAAACGAAACCAACGTGGGTGGAGCGCTGGACCAGCAGGCGCCGCCTTCGAGCGGCAATGGCTCGGCGCCGGCAGGCAATGGCGCCGCGCCTTCGGGTAGCGGTTCCAGCCAGGCTGGCAGCGGCTCGGCATCGGCGGGCAATGGCGCGCCTTCAACCGGCAACGGTTCTGCGTCGACGGCCACCGGCTCGGCTCCCGCGGGCACGGGCGCAACCGGCACGGGTTCGACGTCGGCCGCCGGCGGCGACGCCGCACCGGTCGTCACCCAGCCCGTTGCCCCCGGCGCGGATTCGTCGCTGATTGCCAGCGCCAATGGCGCGGGCAAGGCGACGGGCGCCAGCCAGGTCACGGATGCCGTGCTGGCCATGACGCCAGGGCAGGCGCGCGCGGCGTTGAAGCAGTTGTCCGGCGAAGCGTACGCGAGCACGGGCAGCGTGCTGCAAACCCAGGGCGACGCGGTCACCACCTTGCCGTTGTCGCATCTGCGCGGCAATCTGGATGCGCCGATGCGCGCCGGCCGGCCGACGGCACAGTTGGGCGCGACGTCCTCCGACGCCCTGCCGCAAAGCGGCGCATCGCCGATCTGGGCGCAGGCGTTCGGCAACTGGAGCACCTTCAACGGCGATGGCAATGCGTCCACCGTGCGTCAGTCCTCGGGCGGCCTGTTCGTGGGCGGCGATGGCGACGTGGGCGGCGGCTGGCGTCTGGGTGGCGCGGTCGGTTATACCGGCAGTCACAACTCGATCTCCGACGTGTCTTCGCGCATGAGCGTGGACAGCTACACGGCGACGGTATTCGGCGGCAAGAACTTTGAAGCCGGTCCGGGACACGTGCGTTTCATGGCGGGCGCGGCCTACACCTGGCACGAGATCGACGCCAAGCGCAACGTCGCGGCCGGCAGCCTGAACCAGCGTCTGGAATCGTCCTACAACGCGTCGTCGACGCAACTGTTCACGGAGCTTGGCTACAAGCTGCCGCTTTCGGACGCCTATGCGATTGAGCCCTTCGCTGGCGTGGCCTGGAACCAGATCCGCACGCGCGGCTTCCAGGAGACAGGCGGCTCTGCGGCCCTGCGCGGCCAGAGCAACACGGACGATGTGACGAGCACCACGCTGGGCCTGCGCGGCGCCATGTTGATCGGCACGGACAGCGCGCCTGGCCGCTTGACGGCGACGGTGGGCTGGCGTCACGCGATGGGCGATGTGAAGCCCACGCAGAAGCTGGCCTTTGAAGGCGGCAGCACGTTCACGGTGTCGGGTGGGCCCATCGCGAAGAACGCGGCGGTGCTGGGCTTGGGCGCCGAAGTGGCGATCACGCGCAGCACGACCGCGGGCGTGGCCTATGACGCGCAGTTCGGCAGCGGCAACCGCCAGCAGTCGGGCATGTTCAAGCTGATGACGCGCTTCTGAGGCGCATGGGCGTGGCCGCATGACTGCCCGTAACGGCAGGACTGCGCGCCGGCCCGCACGCCGGCAACGCGCTGAGTGCGGGGTCCACGGGCCCGGCCCTCAGCGCGTTTTATTTTCGGCTTCTGTTTTGGAAACGGGAGGCGGCAGGGGCAGGCCCTCTGCCCGGGCCAATCTTTCCATCGCGACTTCCAGAATGGCGCGCGCCCGCCCCGCGGCGCGGCCCAGGTCGCTGTGCAGCTGCGCGTCGTCGTCGTTGCGGGACGCGCACTGCACGCTGTAGCGTTCAAAGCTGCCGACCATCAGCAGCAGGTCAGCCAGGTGCTTCGGGCATTCGCATGCCAGGCCGCTGCCGGACGCCATGATGGTCAAGAGCGCATGCTCGTCAAAGCGCAGATCCAGCGTGGGCTGGGCAGGCGCGGTCGGCAGCCGTTCGCCGGCTAGCGCCGAGCGGCACAGCAGCAGCAATTCGCCGATGTCCGCCGGAACGCGGGCCGCCAGAAAACCGTGGGCGCGCAAGGCGCGGATTGTCGCGCTGGCGCAGAACCGGTAAAGCACCAGCACGGCGACGTCGCCGCACGCCTTTGCGGCCGCCGCGATCAGCGGCAGCGCGCTCTCATGCAGCTCGGACAGTTCGATCACCAGAACTTCGAGGTCGGCCTCTTGCGGCGTGAGGGCGACCTGCTCAAGGTGCGGCCAGCTCTGTTGAACGATCACGTCCAGACCGTCGCGTCCGCTGCCGGTGATGCGCCGGGCCAGGTTGGCGCCGGCCACGCCCAAGCGCAGCGGCCCCTGCGCCGCGGGTTGGCGCGCGGCGGCGCCAGCCAGTTCGTGCAGCTGTTCGATGGACATGGGCGCAAGCACGCCGATGGCATGCCCCTGATCGACCAGTTGCTTGAGCAGGCTGAGACGGCGCACCTGTTCGGCGGAATACAAGCGCTGGCCGCGCGCCGAGCGTTCGACATCGGACAGGTTGTAGCGGCGCTCCCAGACGCGCAGCGTCTCGGGTGAGAGCCCCGCCAGGCGCGCCGCCACGCCGCTGCGGTAAGTGATGCGGCCGTCGTCGGATTGCTTGGATTCCATTGTTTTCCTTGACCCGGTATTGAACCGATATGTTTGCATAATAGCGGTTCAAAGCATGGACGAGAAGAAGGCAGGCGCGTAAATTCCTTCATCAAGCGGTTCAACTTCCCCCTATTCGAGGCCGCTTTCGGACCCCGCGCTCGCGGGAGGTCACTGGACAAGGAGTCAATCATGAAACGTCTTTTGGCAGGAATTTCGCTCACCCTGGCGCTGGGCACCGCGCACGCCGCCGACATCGTGGACACCGCCAAGTCGGCCGGTTCGTTCAATACGCTGGTCACCGCCGTGCAAGCGGCCGGGCTGGTCGACACGCTGAAGGGTCCGGGCCCGTACACCGTGTTCGCGCCGACCGATGAAGCCTTCGCCAAGGTGCCCAAGGACAAGCTGGACGCGCTGCTGAAAGACAAGGCCGCGCTGACCAAGGTGCTTACCTATCACGTCGTGCCGGGCAAGGTCATGGCCAAGGACGTCAAGCCGGGCAAGGTGAAGACGGTTGAAGGCAGCTCGTTGACCATCGCGGTCAACGGCGGCAACGTCACCGTGGACAACGCCAAGGTCGTGAAGACCGATGTCGCGGCTGACAACGGCGTCATCCATGTCATCGACACGGTGCTGATGCCGAAGTAGAGGTTCTTGCGTGTAGCAGGCCGTACCGATGTCCGGCCTTGATAGGCCACCGTGACGGTGCGTGGCCTATCTTTTTTGTTTCGTGACCGGCAAGCCGCCTCACCGGCTTGCCGGTCACGGCCGCGCTCAATCCGAGGTGATATTCGGAAACGCCGCGCCTATGCTGCCCGTCTAGCGGGAAACGCGCCCGCCAGGCGATGCGTCCGCCTCGCGCTTGCGATGCGCGAAATTCAGCGTCACCATCAGCCCCGCCGCCATCGAGAACAGGTGCTTGAGCGTGTGGCCGCTCATGAACGCGAACGTCTGGTAGATCTGATAGTCCAGCAGTTCGGCGGCCTTGGCCAGCACGTAGAACCCGATGGCCGCGCCGAAGTACAGCCGTTCGCGCAGCGGGGTGCCGTTTCTCCATTGCAGCAGCGGCACCAGCACCAGCGGCATGAACTGCACGAAGAGGTAGGGACGCAGATCGCCCGTGGACGTGTGGTCGGTGTACCACCACCACGCCACGCTGCCTACCGCCAGCGCGGTCCACAGCACATCGACCCAGCGGCCGTCGCCGACGGTCTCGCGCCAGACGGCCGACAGGATGCCGGCGCACAGCAGCGCGATGGGCAGGCGGTCCCAGATCAGGCGCGCGTTGTCGGGCAAGAGGTGATACCACCCGGAGCCGAAGGCGGTCAGCATGAGCGCAAGGAAGAACACGGTGTAGCCGGGCCGGATGGCGTCCAGCGCAGGCTGGCGGCGCGACTGCATGACCAGCGCCAAGCCATACCAGCCGACCACCGCGAAGCCCAGGTTGGAGAGCACATCGCCCGCGTTGGGAATGCCCAGCCACGCGCGCTTGTCGGCAAAGTCGTGATAGTGCTCGAGCTGGGCGATCGGCCCGTGCAGCACGAGGCCCACGGCCGCCAGGATCACCACTGTCCATGGAAGCAAGCGGCGCGTGTTCAGGCCGGGGGGCGTTGCAGCAGGTAGTGTGCTCATGCAGGTCTTCCCCGGCAGGCGGGTGTGCCGGCTAATGCTGATAGTAAAGCCGGCGCCCCGCATCGGCCACAATCTGCCGCAAGAGGCGCCGAAGGCGTTTGCCGACGCGGTGCTTCGCGTCACCCGCCTGTAGCGCAAACGCGTCAGGCCGCGACGCAACGCGCCGTTCAGGCGGCGCGGGGCAGCCAGTCCGAGACGGTCGCAAGGACCTGCTCCGGCATCTCGCGGTGCGGCACGTGGCCGCAGTTCTCGAAGATGACGGGCCGCGCGCCCGCCAGCTGCGCAATGCGCTCGGCGTGCACCGTGGAGCCGTATTCGTCGTTGTCGCCGTGCAGCGCCAGCGCGGGGCATTTCACCTGCGCCAGCTGCGGGTCCAGCGTCCAGTCCGCGAAGTCCGGCGACAGCCAGGTGTCGATCCAGGCGCTCAGCACCCAGGCCGCCTTGTCGCCGTGATACTTCTTCAGGCGGTCAAGCTGTCCGGGCTGCGCGAAAGACTCGCGCGCCTGCCGGATGCCTTCCAGGGTGCGTTCCTCTGCGTAGACCTGCGCGGATTCAGTGATGAGCGCGCGGCACGACTGCGGATACGCCGCGGCGCTGGCAATGGCCATGCCGCCGCCCACGCTGTGGCCGAAAGCCGCGAACTGGTCCAGCTCCAGCGCCTCGCGCACGGCGCGAAATCCCTCGATGGCCTCGCGCACCACGAAGTCCACACCCAGCGTGCCCTTATAGGGGTCGGACCGGCCGAATCCCAGGCGGTCGTAGGCGATGACTTCGCGGCCCGTCGCGCCGGCCAGCCGTTCCGGAAAGTCTCGCCACAGCTCCACGCATCCCAGCGAATCGTGCATCAGCACGATGGGCGCGCCGCTGCCGGCAGACGCAGCGGATGCGGCGGGCGTCCAGCGCCGCACGAAAAGCTGGCCGCTGGCGGCGGGGACGAATACATCTTGGAATTCGGCGGACGACATCACGGGTTCTCACGGAATAGAAGGCACGGGACGCCTCTCGGGCGCGGCAGCACGCCAGCCGCTTCCCGGGGACAGTCGGAAATAGTAGCGTAGGCGCGCGCACGCGCTTGCTGGCGTCGCGCGCCGGTATCAAAGGCGTGACGTTACGAATGCAATTGCTACTGCACCACGGCGGACCGTGGCCGCACGCACATCATTTGTCGCATTACATGCCCTGCCCGCGCACCGATTTTCGCCGGCGCGCCACTACGATGGCCGCAGTCATTTACCGCACCAGGAGCAAGTCATGAAGATCCCTTTCCGCCACCTCGCCGGCGCCGCCGCCCTCATCGCGGCGCAGTGCTACGCAGGCACCGCCAGCGCGCATTGGCTCGATGCCGTAAAGGGACAGATGGAAGGCGCGGGCCAAGGCAGTGCAACCCAAGGCGGCGCCGCCCAAAGCAATGCCGGCCAAGGCGGCATCCTGCAGGGCCTGGGCAACAGCCTGCCGCTGTCTTCGCTTACCCCGGCCTCGGCCGGCAACGCGGCCGGCGTGCTGGAGTTCTGCATGAAGAACAACTACCTGGCCGGTGGCGATGCGCAGGCCTTGAAAGACAAGTTGATGGGCAAGATCGGCGGCGGCTCGACGCAGAAGGCCAAGTCGGATTCGGGATACCTTGCCGGCCTGCAAGGCCTGCTCAACGGCAGCGACGGCAAATCGGTGGACCTGAGCGGCGGCGGGCTGAAAGAGGAACTGACCCGCAAGGCGTGCGATCAGGTGTTGAAGCACGCGAAGTCGTTCCTCTGACTGCTGTTGCCCAACCACCGGCGGGTGCCCCATGTCGTGGCAGTGGTATCTTCTGCGGATCTTTCGTCCCAAACCCGCGCCCATGTCCGACGTTCCCGCTCCCGCCGATTCGCCCGTTACCGATGCGCCGGCGGCGCCGCACCGGCCTTTCATCCAGAATGCCGGCACCCGTCGCACCCTGCATTTCACGCAGCAGGAGATCCAGAGCAGCATGTCGCTGCTCAACCCGGACGCGCTGGAGATCGAGTACACGCGGATGATGATGGGCTTCGTGCTGTTCAAGCCGGAACCGGCGGACATCCTGATGGTGGGGCTGGGGGGCGGATCGCTGCCCAAGTTCTGCCACCGCTATCTGACGGGGGCGCGCATCACGGTGGTGGAGATCGATCCGGCCGTCATCGCGCTGCGCGACGCGTTCATGGTGCCGCCGGACGGCGAGCGCTTCCAGGTGATCGAGGCCGACGCGGCCCGGCACCTCGCGGGTCTGTCCGAACAGGCTGATGTGATCTTCCTGGATGGATTCGTGGCCGGCGGCATCCCCGACCCGCTGTGCAGCGCCGGCTTTTACGCCGACTGCCATCGCGCCTTGCGCGCCGACGGCATCCTGGTGATCAATTTCCACGTCAACCACCCGATGCACCACGAGTACCTGGACCGCGTGCGCGCGTCGTTCGGCTCGTCGATGTTCGAAGTGGTGGACGACGACATGACCAACAGCATCGTGTTCGCCTGCAAGGGCGATCTGCTGAACGACCCCGCCGCGGCGCAGGTGAAGCGCCCGGCATCGATGCCCAAGGACGCGTGGCGCCAGCTCATGCCGACGATGCGCGTGATTGGGGCGACGTTGGAATTGCGGTAGGCGGGGCGGCCGCTACGCCGGATCGCTCAGCATGATCGACAGCAGTTCGCGGGTGGCGCGCGACAGGTCGCGGGGCGCCGGTGCATCGCCCTTTTCTCCCAGCGTTTTCGTCAGGCTCGACACCGTCTGCGCGACGGCTTCGTCGTCCAGCACCGTCGGCGCACGTCCGGCGTCCGCGGCCGGCACGGGCGGGGGCGTGATGTGTTTTCTGGCCGCCTTGAGCAGATCCGCCACCGGATCGGTCTTGCCGCGGGCGTTGACGCGGTCGGTCATGGCGGTGGCCAGGCTCTTGCCGCCGCCGCGGGTCCGCAGGCCGGACCGCTCGCTGGCGGCCTCCCAGGCGGCGCGCTGGGCTGCGTAGGCGGTAAGCAGCGCGAAGCGGTCCGCGTCGATGAGCAGCGGCGATTCGGCCACCGCGATCAGGAGGGACTGGTAGGCGGCGCTTGCGGCCGTGGCATCGTTGCCGATCAGGGCCTTGGAGACGTCTTTCCACAGATGATGGAACGGAAGCGTGGTGGCCGCGGCGAACATATCCGTGCCCAGCGTCGCGCGCTGCTCGAAGGCCAGGACCAGATAGTCGACGTCGTTCACGGGCTCGGGCTTACCCGCGCCTTGCTGGCGGTGCAGCACGCCATCCACCAGTTGCAGCCCCGTCAGCTTGTCCTGCGAGTCCGCGCCCGCCAGGACGCGAAAACCGCTGCGCCGCAGCGCATCGCCATCGTAGACGCCGAAGCGCACGCTGACGCCATCGGTGCCGAACAGCTTGGCAAGCGGGGTGAGCAGGCTTTCGCCCGTCTTGACGATGGCGCCGCCCACCGGGCCGCCCAGCATCGTGACCGCGGTGGAGACGAAATCCAGGATGCCGCGGGACAGGCTGCTGTCGGCAAAACGGCACAGCGCCGCATACATCTCCAGCCCGTCGCTGGCGTAAGGGACGTTGCGCGCCACATAGACGTCGCGAAACGCCACGCGGCGGGCGCCGGCGTCCGGCGCGGCCGCGCCCAGCGCCTGCTGGATGAGGTCGTAGCCGACGATGTACGGAATCTCGCGCCGGACGCCGTCCGCGCCGTATCGCAGGAAGAACGTGCAGAGCGGCAGGAACTGGCTGAGGTAATTGCCGGCCTCGCACAGGCGCATTTCGACCAGCCGGACGCTGAAGTAGCACTGGCCGGGCACGAAGGCGGCGCCGTCCAGTCCCGCGGCCAGCGCGGGGTTGCCGGCGGGCGGCTCGATCTGCGCATAGAAGTTGCGTCCCGCGGGGACGGTGGGCAGGAGGGCGCCCGCGCCGTCCCCGCCTGCCGCCTTGCCGCCGATGCCGCGCAGCATGCCGAATAACCTATCCATGTCAGCTCCTTGTTGTTTGGGGCGCGCGCAGCGGCTTTGGGCTCAGTCGCGCACGATGGCCACGGCCGACGCCCAGGTCGGCAGGTCGCCCGCGTCGCCCTGCGCGGCCTTGCACGCGTAGCGGTAGGCTTCCGCCAGGTCCTTGGGCTGCGCCGCGTCCAGGTACACGTCGTAGAAGCGCTGGATGTAGCGGGCGCAGGATTCCTCTTCGACCTGCCAGCGAAATGCCAGCACGCCGGCCGCGCCGGCGCGCATGACTTCCAGCGCCGTGCGCACCGACGCGCCGCTGCACGAGGACAGCACCAGCAGCTTGCACTTGCCCGCTTCCATCCACTGGCCGATCAGCCGGATCGACAGCTGCCACGCTTCGCCGTCCTCGCCGGGCAGCACCAGCATCGTGCTTTCGCCCTCGGACACCGAATGGCCGGCGAAATGGAAGATGTCGTAGTTGCCCGTGCGCAACCGTTCCTCGATGCGGCGTTGCAGGGCTGCGCCCACCAGTCCTGTTTCGTCAGCGGCGCGCACGTGATCGATGATGAGGTGCCCGGGTGCGCGCGCCGCCAGCTCGGCCAGGTGTTCGCGTTCCTTCGCCACGGACTGCAGCGGTCCGAACTCCATGGCGGGCAGCGGGGGGCCGCCGTCCTCGCGCCGGAAGGTGACGGTGCCAAATACCGAACTGGCGTCCATGAACAGCATCCGCACCGGCTGGCCGGGCGCGCGGGCGTCCGGCTCCCAGCGCGGCGCGGGCGCCGTGCCTTCCAGATGCAGGCGCCGCGCCATCGGCAGCTCCAGGCACAGGTAGCGGCCGCTGTCGGCGCCGAACTCGCGTCCCATCTCGAAGGGCAGGTTGAACAGGCGCGACACCTCCTGGCTGGCCAGGTTGAATTCAAAGCGCAGGTCCAGCCCCGCAAAGGCGCCGGCCCCTGGCGATACTTCCTCGTCGCGCGCCCGCTGGATCAGCTTGGCGACGGGCGCGCCCAGGCTGTGTGTGACCATGGCGCTGAAGACGTCTTCGCCCACCCCGCTCAGGTCCTTGAGCCATTGCGGCGCCTTCGTCTCGCCCAGATACGGGCTGAAGGTCTCGATACGGCCCACCAGCGCGGAGATCCGGTCGCGCTCCTTGTAGGGCATGTCTTGCGAGGAATATTCGTGCCGCCCCATCTGGATGCGGTAGGTGATCGAATGCTCGCCCACGCGGATGATGAGCCGCCGCCGGCGCTTGGGCGCCAGCGGCGTCAGGCATGTGAGCACGGTGGCGACCTCCGCGCCGCTGTTGATGGCGGTCTTCGCGTCGTTGGTCCACATGAAGACTTCCGGGCGCTCCAGCACATAGCGCTGCACGAGCTCGGGCGGGTCCACCGCCAGGACCAGCAAGGGCACCGAAGACCGCCGGGCTATCCACTCCAGCAGTTCCACCGCCGCCGCGCCGGGCTTGCCGCGCTTGCTGGCGGTCGAGCCCAGCCGGGCGTCGATGATGACAAGCCGCGGTTCGATGCGGGGCGTCGACAAATCCCAGGATTCGATCTGCGTCTTGGCGCTTTCCAGCGAGGTGCGGCGGCGCAGTTCCGCGCCCACGAACGGCGCGATCGCGGGGTACTGCTGCACGTGGCGGTGCAGTTGGGCGAGGTTGTTGGCCCAGTCGTCCTCGTGCTCGTCGTTCATGCTGGCCAGCAGGATGAAGTTGGGTCCGGCGGGGTCGTGTTCCATGATGGCTGTCCCAGGTTCCCGATGCCCTAGCCCGCCCGCAGCGGCAGGATCAGCGTGAACGCGCGCCACGGCGGCGTGACCGTCGCGTAGCCTTTGTCCGGGTGCAGCGGCGCAGCCGACAGCGGCGGGTCGGTGACCAGCGCGCCGCCGTGGTCGATCACGGTTTCCTGTATCTGGGTGATGGCGATGCTGGCGCCGTCGTGCGCGGCGCGTTCGGCGCTGAGCAAGGCGTCGTCGGGCACGGCGTGGGCAGGTGGATCGGCCTCCCACCGTTGCTCCTTGCTCAGGCCGAAGCGGATCGTGCAGCCGTCCGGGCCGGCATCCAGGTCGATCGTCACGCGGGCGTCGTCCGCATTGCGGCAGCGCAGGAGGTAATCGGTCATCGACCGGAACGCCGCCGAGAGCGCCTGCGCATCGCCGGACACGGTCGGGCCGTCCCGCGAGGCCGTGTGATTCGTCAGCGTAATCCGGCGCTGGTCGCGCGCGGGCAAGGCGGCCATCACGTCCTGCAGGCGCGCGCCCAGTTCGACATCGCTGTGCATGGCGCGGGCGCGCCGCCGCGATTCGCTGGCGCCCGCCAGGCGCTCGAAGGTGATGTCGGCCTTGCCGATCTCGGCCACGATGCGCTGGCTCAGGTCCTGCGCCAGCGCCGCGACCTCCTCGGCCGGCATGCCCTGGCGGGCGTCCTCGTGCAGCAGCACGGTCTGCGATGTGAGGCTGCACGCCAGCGACAACGAGGTGCGCGTCTGCCGTGCCACCTCGGCCACGGTCTCGCGCAGGTAGCGCAGGTCGCGCGCCCACCCCAGGTCCGCGATGTCGGTGAAGAACCAGATCGACATGTCCAGGCTGGGATCCAGGTCGGTGCGCGTGGCCAGGACGGAGCGGGGCTGGCCGGTGCTGTCCAGCAGTTCGATGCGTTCGCGCTTGACGGTGAAGGGAGCGGTCAGGATGCCCAGCGTCGCTTCGTCGCCCGCAATCGCGTAGTCCGTGATCGCCGGGGCCTCGTCCAGGCTGCGCCCGCGCCGGGGTTCAGCGCCCAGCATGTCCGTTGCCACGCGGTTCATCTCGATGACGGCGCCCTCGCGGCCCACGAACACCACCGCCTGTTCGGTTTCCGCCATCAGGCTTTGCTTGGTCTGGTTGAGCAGATGCTGCGCCAGGCCTTCTTCCAGCGACGCGATGATCTGGAGCAGGTCATCGATGTCCGGCCCCTTGAAGGCGTGCGAGACCGACGATTCCACGTCAAGCAGCCACCGTATCCGGCCGTTCAGGTGTATGGGCACGGTCATGGCCGAGCGCAGCGGCCGCTTTGGTCCCCCGTAGCCGTGTTGCGCGTACGCCGGGTTGCCGATGTCGTCCACCGCCAGCAGGCAGCCCTGCGCCAGCGTCGCGCCCAGCATGCCTTGCGAGGTGGGCTGCTGGTATGCGGGCGGCAGCACGTAGGCCGGCGCCAGGCTGTGCTGGGTGACGACCTCGAAGCGCTTGTCCTGGCGGTTGACGCGATACAGCGCCACGTGGTCCCACGAAAAATGCTGCGCAAGCTGGACGATGATCTCTTCGGCGGCCTGGCGCAACGACGCGGCGGCCATCACCTTGCGCCGCAGCGAATCGGCAAATTCGGCGCGCTCGTCGTCGCGCTCTTTTTCAAAGCGCATCAGCACGGGTTCCAGGTCCAGCGCGCGCAGCATCTCCAGGTGCCGCTCGCCGTAAGCGCCCGGCTGGCGCGAGCACAGGCTGAGTGCCGAGCTGTAGCCGTCCGGGCGTGTGACGGGCAGCGTGACGGAGGCCTCGATGCCCAGGTCCTGATAGCACCGCACGACCTCGTTGCCGGGCTGCGGCATGTTCTTCTGGACGAAGGCGCCGATCTCTTCGACCCAGGTCCGGCCGGAATCCAGGAACGCGCGGATCGTGGGCGGCAGGTCCATCCAGCGCGCGGGCCATAGCTCCACGCCCTCCGGGCGCACGGCGATTGCGCGAAACAGCGACACATCGTTGCCATAGATGCCGAAGACCGCGTGCTCGAACGGAATGAGGCGCCGTATCTGCTCCAGGATGCGGTCCAGCTTCAGCCGCCAGCCGCCGATCGCGGGATCCAGGGCAATGCGCCGGATTTCATCGCGGGCGGACTCCAGCGTGCGCGACTGGATGACGGCAATGACGCCCAGCAGTTCGCCATTGGGGGCGGGATCGGGCGTCATGACGAGCTCGAACTGCCGGTCGGCGTCGTCGGGAACCGGGATGGCGATGGTCACCGCGACCATCGCATCGCCTTCCGTGTCTTGCACGCACCGCAGGATGGCTCGCTGCACGGGGCCGCCGTCGGATGGCCGAAAGCGCGCCGCGAGCCGGGTGCCGCACAGGGCCTCGCGCGGCAGGCCCAGCGTGCGCGCCGCCTCGGGGTTGGCAAAGCGGATCACGCCCTGCATGTCCAGCCGGAACACGGCGTAGGGCGTGCGCTCGAAACGATGCGATTCGGCCTCGCGAAACGGCGCGCCGTCATTGACCAGCACGATGAGTTCGCCGCTGTCCAATGTGCAGAGCGGGATGAGCTGCGCGGGCACGCGTGCCCCGCCCGGGCTCCGGTACACGACATCGACGGCGCCATCGCCCATGCGCAGCGGCTTGGCAAGCCCGTAGACCTGGCTCACGTGCCGGTTGACGAGCGCCTCGCGCGCCAGCGGCAGGACGGCGCTGGCCGCGACGATCTCGCCCGATCGGGCCAGGACGAGACAGGGCACGCCGACCTGGGACAGCACGCGCGCCACCTCGGCGGGCTCGCCAAAAAGGGAAAACTCGGGCAGCGCCACGCCCTGGGCAAGTGCCGGCGCGTCGCGATAGGGTTTCGGCTCCATCTCTGTCATGACAAGCCCTCTTCACCCGCGGTCACCGCTTGATGAACGCGATGACCTGCTGTTGCGTGCCCTTGTCGTTGTCGAATCCGCCATGTGTGCTGGACGCCACGGGCAGGACACGGGCGTTGGCCGGCGCGCTGCCCTCGGGCGACACGTGGAGCGCGTCGCAGGCAATGCCGGCATCCCGGAAATAGCGCTCCATGCCAAGCAGCGGTGTCGTGGTGCCGCCCTCGAACGATTCGCTGACCAGATACAGCAGCGATCGCCGGTACGGGCCGCAGGTGGGATCGTCCTCTTCGGCGCGGTCCGACAGATGGAACTGCTGGTAGCGCTTCACGCGGCTGCCCAGGTGCGGCACGACCAGGTCCTTGAAGGTCTGCAGCCTGACCGCGGGCGCCATCAGGCTCAGCGACTCCAGCTCTCCGCCGTCGGCGGTCAGGCGCTTGACGAAGTGGCTGGCGACGATCGCGCCGGCCGAATGGCCCACGATGTGCAGGCGCACGCGGCCGCGCGCGACGTGCGCCTTGAAGTGCTTGTACAGCAGGATCATCGCGGCCTCTTCGCCGCCGTCGCGGACCGGTTCGCTCATGGCTTCGGCGTTCTGCTTCATCTCGCCCCAGATCACCGTGCCGGGCCGCGCCAGCCAGCGCTCAAGCCGCTGGTTCCACCAGCGTTCCAGCCGCTCGCCGATGCCGCCAGTGGTGCGCGGCACGTCGCTCGCGGCGTCCCGGATGATGTTCCTGACGGTGGTGATGAAATCCGTTTCCCACATCAGGAAGACGGGAAAGATCTGGCTGTCGTAGAGCAGCGGGATCCATTCGGCGGCGGCTTCGGCCGCATCGTTCTCGCCGACCAGCCCGCCGTGCGCGTACACGCACACGTCCATCGGCTTGTCCTTCAGGTTCCAGCGCTCGCGCGCCGCGCTCATGTGCACGTCCACGATGGCGCGCAGGTCGTCGGGCGTGGTGCGAAACGCGCCGCTGTTGCTGAGCTTGCCGTTGTTGCCCACGTTGACGATGAACGGCGTGAGCTCCCGGTCGCGCAGCACCTTGCCGGCGGCCAGCGTCACCTTCTGCCCTTCGGTGCGCAGGCTGATGCTGTTCGAGATCCGTTCGTGTTCGTGCGTGACAACGCCCAGTTGCACGACCCAGCAGTCCATCGCATTGCGCAGCCAGTCGTCGTACGTCAGCACGGCCATGCCGTGCGTGCCCCATTCCTCGCCCCAGGAGTTCTGGATCAGGAAACCGTCCTGCGTGTAGCCCACGATGACGAAGGCGTGGCCCTGCATCGCCGTTTCCTGGCCGGTGGCCGGAATCACCCAGAACGGCCGCGTGACGGGCGTGGGCTCATCGTCGTGCGGGGTGACGCCGTGGCCGTCGTCCCAGCCGTCGTGGCAGCCCGCGCTGGCGTACAGGATGCCGACCTCGTTCAGCGCGGCGTGCATCTCGACGATGCTGCGCGTGTCGATGCGGTAGTAGGCCCCGAGCGGGCGCTTGACCGCGTCCAGCCACCAGTCGTCTTCGGGGCGTTTGGCCGCCGGGGGCATGTCGAGCGTGGGGAATAACGCCTGCGCGCAGGCGCCGTGCCGGAACCAGCCTTTCAAGGCGCCGCGCAGGCTGGAGCCGCTGTCGTCGACCGACCCGGGGAATTCGTCGTAGCGCCTGGCCATCGAATACAGCATGAAAGGCGAGATCGCAGGGCGCGTGTCGCGCTCGGACTTGCGCAGCAGGTATTCGACCACGGTGGATAGGGCGAACCCCGTGCACGCCGACGTGGCGCCCTGGTGCTTTACCGTCAGGCCCATCACGGGAATCATTTCCGCCTTGGGCGTGACGGAAATGTTGGGCCGGAACAGGATGTCGCGCGCGTCGAAGGCATCGGGCTTGGCGGACCGCTCGAAGAGCCGCGCGGCCGGGGCGTCATCCTGCTTGCGGCGCTTGCGGGCCTTCGGGGCAGGATCTTCCGGCGCCGCGGCGGACGCTTGCGCCACGCGCTTGCCCTTCTTCTTGGCCGCGGGCTTGGCCGCCGTGCGCGCTGCCGCCTTTCGGGTCGCCATGTCGTTCTCCCAATGCCGGCCGCCGGCTAGGACGCCAGCTTCAAGCTGGCGATGTAGCGCGGCGCGTCGGCGGCCAGCTTGGCCTGCACGTCGTCGCGCAGCTGTTCATACAGGGCGGCGTTCAGCGTCAGGCGCTGCGCGCAGGCCCAAAAGTTCACCTGCCGCGCGCCCCACTGCGCAAACAGGAAACGCTTGCGGCTGTCCACGGCGCGAAAGTAGTAGGCGCCCAGCGCCATCGACAGCCCGCCGCCGCGATCGCGCTGCACGGCGCCCAGCTGGAAGTTGCCTCCCGACTGCGACGAGGCGTGAAAGTCGAAGAGCTTTACGGTGTCGTCGTCTTCGGCCAGCTGGCCCAGCGCGGACACCGCCTGGTCCAGCACCGCCAGCTGATCGCGCCGCGCGACGGCCAGCAGCAGGTCGACGGCCACCTGGTCCATGCGGAACTCGCGCTCGTCTTCCTCGTGATGGGTAAAGTGCATTTGCCCGCTGGTCCACCCCAGGTTCTCCAGCACTTCCACGTAGGTCTGATACCAGGCCTGCGATTGGGTGAATCGGTCGTGGGCGGCGCTGGCTGCGCGTTGCGCCAGCTGCAGCGAATACAGCACGTCGCCGCGTTCCTGTTCCTGCAGGCCCGCTGCAAACGACAGCACGCTGCCGGCGTTGATGCTGGCCTGCGGCGCCTGCCGCGCGGTCTTGCCCGCGGCGCCGGCACGCAGCACGGCGCCCGAACGTTTGGCGGGCGTGCGCCGCCGCGCGACGGGCATGCCGGGCGGCTCCAGCGTCTGCACCGCCAGGTCATTCAGATAGCCGTGGATACCAACCGCGTTGACGCCGTGGTCCGGCATGGTCGAGGTGGGCGCGGCGCGTTTGGACGCGCGGCCCGCGGGGCGCGGCGGCGGGGCCGGCGATACCAGCGCGCCGTCCTCGGAGAACGTGGCGGCCAGGATGAAGTCGGCTTCCGCGGCGGAATAGGCCGGGTCCCAGTGCGTGTTTTCGGGGACATGGCAATGGCCGTAGTGCCCGCTCTGCGAGTCCCAGATGGTGGCATCGCGGTTATGGCCGCCGGGGTCCTTGCCGTTCTTGGCCGGCAACGGGCGGCCCGAGGGCCACTTGCGGGGGATGCCGTGCTGCGCTTCGATCCAGCGGCACAGACGCGCCAGGTTGGTCAGCGCCCGGCTGTCCTTGGGCAGGTGCGCAAAGCCCACCAGCTCGATCTGCACGGCCGAATCGCGGTTGGTCTGGACGCCGCCCGCATCGTTGCGCAGCGCCCGCGCGCCTTCGGCGGTGTCGACGTGCTGGAAGATCGTCGTGGCATCGACCGTGAAGTGGGGGTCGGATCGGTTGCGGCGGAACGCGTCCATCGCGCCCTGCGCGGTGCTGCCTTCCGTGGTGTGATGGACGATCTTGAAAGGGCCGCCAAGGTGAGGCCCGGACGATCCCGATATGGGCCGCCACGTCGCGAATGGACATCGTGCCATCGATGGTCTCCTCGGAACGGGCGCGGGTGTTCTTGGCAAGACGACATGACGACGATGATGCGGCGCCCATTGCAGGGATATATATGCGGACCTCATCCGCCTTGCTAGTAGCCGAAAGTATTAATCCTTGAATGTGCAATGGTGCTTATGCATCATCCGGCCCCGGTTGTGCTCGTCCAGACGGATGAGGCGCGGCGTTCACGCTGCCTTGCGGATGCGCACCGGAATCGATTTGTAGCTGGGCGTGCCGCTCGCCGTGTCCTGGTAATCCAGCGGGCACAGGTTGTTTGCCTCCGGGTAGTACGCGCCCACCGAGCCGGCCGCAATGTCGTGCTTGATGGCTGTCAGCCGCAGGCGACGGTGCGTCTGGCCCGGCAGGCTGGTGACGATTTCAACCGCGTCGCCGTGGGCGATGCCGTGGCGCGCCAGATCGGCCGCGTTCATGAACAGCACGTCGCGCCGGCCGAACACGCCGCGATAACGGTCATCCAGGCCGTAGATGGTGGTGTTGTACTGGTCGTGGCTGCGTAGCGTGGTGAGTCTGAGGATGTTGCCTTCCACGATGTCGGGATCTTCGCGCAGCCCCGCGAACGGAATGAACTCTGCCTTGCCCGAGGCCGTCTTCCAGATGCGCTCGGTGGGGGGCAGCGGCAGGCGAAAGCCGCCGGGGATGCGGATGCGCGCGTTGTAGTCACGGAAATCCGGGTAGATTTTTTCGATCAGGTCGCGGATGCGGTCGTAGTCCTCGATCAGATGCGCCCAGTTGACGCGGCTGCGCGGCAGCGTCGCCTGCGCCATGCCGGCAATGATGGCCGGTTCCGACCGCAGGTGCCTCGATGCCGGCAGCAGCTTGCCGCGCGAGGCGTGCACCATCGACATCGAATCCTCCACCGTGACCGATTGCGCCCCGCCCGCCTGCACGTCGCTTTCCGTGCGGCCCAGCACCGGCAGGATGATCGACTGCTTGCCGATCAACAGGTGCGAGCGGTTCAGCTTGGTGTTCAGATGCACCGCCAGGTCCAGCTGCCGCATGCCGCGCTCGCAGGCGTCGGTGTCGGGCAGCGCGATCGCGAAATTGCCGCCCAGGCAGATCAGCGCCTTGGCGCGGCCCGCGGCCATGGCCTTCATGGCCTCCACCGCATCATGGCCGGGCCGCTCCGGGGGCCGGAAGCCAAAGGTCTGTTCGACGTGGTCGAACATGGTGTGGTCGATCTTTTCGGTGATGCCGACCGTGCGGTTGCCCTGCACGTTCGAGTGCCCGCGCAAGGGGCAGATGCCCGCGCCCGGCTTGCCGAAGTTGCCGCGCATCAAGAGCAGCGCCGCAATCTGCTGCACGTTGCTCGTGCCCTTTTCATGCTGCGTGATGCCCATGCCATACGTGACGATGGTGGCGTTGGAACGCGCGTAGGCGTCGGCCACCTGTTCCAGGTCGCGCTGACGCAGGCCGCTTGCCTGTTCGATGTCGGCCCAGCTCGTGGCGTCCAGGTCCTTGGCGAAGGCTTCGTAGCCGTTGGTGTGCCGGGAAATGAATTCGTGGTCCAGTGTGTTGCGCCCGTCGCGGTCCGCGTTCATCAGCGCTTTCATGATGCCTTTGAGCGCGGCGGCGTCGCCGCCAACCTTGACCTGGAAGTACGTGGATGCGATGGGCGTGGAGCCCAGCGTGCCCATTTCGATCGGATCCTGCGGATCGGCAAAGCGCTCCAGGGAGCGTTCGCGCAGCGGGTTGAACACAATGATGGGCACGCCGCGGCGCGCGCATTCGTGCAGCGTTCCCATCATGCGCGGATGGTTCGTGCCGGGGTTGTGTCCCATCGAGATGATGAGGTCGCACACATCGAAGTCGTCCAGCGACACCGTGCCCTTGCCGATGCCGATGGCCTGGGGCAGCCCGACGCTGGTGGCCTCGTGGCACATGTTGGAGCAGTCGGGAAAATTGTTGGTGCCGAATTCGCGGGCGTACAGGCTGAACAGGAACGCCGCTTCGTTGGAGGCGCGGCCCGAGGTATAGAACTCGGCCATGTCCGGGTCGGGCAGGCTGGCCAGCGTCTGGCCGATGCGCGCGAACGCGTCGTCCCATCCGATGGGCTGGTAGGTGTCGCTGGCCGCGTCGTAGGCCAGCGGATGCGTCAGGCGGCCGGCGTTCTCCAGGTCGTGGTCGCTCCAGGTCAGCAGCTCGGCCACCGGATGCGCGGCAAAGAACTCGGGCGTCACGCGCTTGCGGGTGGCTTCCCACGTCACCGCCTTCGCGCCGTTTTCACAGAACTGGAACGTCGACGTATGCGCCTTGTCGGGCCATGCGCAGCCCGGGCAATCGAAGCCGTCGGGCTTATTGGTGCGCAACAGCAGCGCGGGCGCCTCGGCGATGCGCATCTGGTTGGCCACCGCCTGCGCGGTCGCCTTCAGGGCGCCCCAACCGCCTGCGGGGGCGTCGTAGGTGCGGATGCCTGCGGGTTTGCCTTGGGTCATGCGAATCTCCGGAACTCAGGGTGCGTGGCGCGCGGCGGCTTCGGGGGCGGGGGCAAGCCGGGCGCCGCGCGCATCGCAGTAACGGCTTGCCAGCACCGAGCCGGCCACGGCCACGATGACGGGAACGAGAAAGGCCTGGTCGACCCGGGTGAACTCCAGGATCAGCACCACCGCGGTGAGCGGCATGCGCATCGACGAGGCCAGAAAGGCGGCGGCGCCCACGACGGCAAACGCGCCGGGCGGCGAGTCGGGCCAGGCCATATTCCACAGGCCGCCCAGCACGACCGCAATCGACGCGCCCACGGCAACGGCCGGGGTGAGCAGACCGCCCGCCGCGCCGGCGCGCAGCGTGCAGACGACGACGGCCACTTTCATCAGCGCCAGCGTGGCCGCCAGGGCGAGGGTCAGGTCATTGTCAAAGCTCAGTTGCGCCGGCCCCTTGCCGTTGCCCAGCAGCGCGGGCAGGTAGATCGCCAGCAGCCCGAGCAGGGTGAAATTGATCAGGCACGCCACGGGCAGCCGCCAGCCGCGGGCCGCATTGCGGCGCGCGGCTTCGGTCAGGCGCTGCCAGACGTGGGCCGCGCAGCCGAAGACAGGCCCGGCGACGATGGCCCAGACGACAAGGCTGGAACTGATCTGCATGGGAGGAACGGCGTACTGGATCACGTTGCCCAAGCCCGCCCAGGCCACCACCGCGCCGATGCAGCAAGCCGCCAGCGCCGCGGCCCCGGCGGGCCAGGCGAAGGACCCCACCAGCACTTCCAGGACAAAGAGCGTCGCGCCGAGCGGCACGTTGTACACGGCGGCCAGCCCCGCGCCCGCGCCGCAGGCAATGACGAGACTGTGCTGCGCGGGCGGCAGGCGCAGCAGCGCGGCCAATCGGCCGCCTGCCAACGCGCCGACTTCGCGCGGCGCCACCTCGCGCCCCAGCGGCGAGCCCAGCCCCACCGTCACGATCTGCAGGATGGCATGCGCCATCGTCGTCAGCGCAGGCATCCCGCGCGTGGTGTCGGACACCGCCGCCTTCACGCTGACCAGAGGACGGCCATAGTGATGGATCAGCCACCATCCGCCACCGGCCGCTACACCGCACAGCACCAGCGCCATCACGCGGCGCGCGCCGCTGGCGGCTTGCACGCCTTCCAGGAAGGTCTCGTGGTTGACGATCTGGCCCTCGGCGTAGCCATATGCCAGATGCTGCACGGCATGGAGCAGCATTCCGAGCAACATGCCGCCCAGCCCCGCGAACAGGCCGGTCAGGATCACCGCGAGCAGAAAGCGCGGGCGCAGCCAGGACGGATCATCGGGCTTCAGGTCGTTCATACCAGGATGGGCTCCTGTCGTTTGGCGCGCCGATGCATCCAGGCGCGCATTGCGATGAGGCAGTGTAGGGGGCGTTCCTTTCAAAGCGGCCATTACCAGCCGAAAACCCATACCTATTGGTTAGGCATTAATCCCGAATTCTCTTGCTTGCCGTCAAATACAGACCAAACTTCGGCTTTATTTCAAATAGTATCCAAGTAATTCAGTACTTATACTTCCCGTTCCATTCGATGGACGGGCGCCACGCAGAGCAACGCGGAGCATTTAGTCCCAGTCCGATTTCAACCGATTCGAGGCATTGCTACCGTCGCGTCCTCGATGACCCACGCGTAACGGGAGTGAAGAAGTGGCGCTTTACCAGAGAACGATGTTGAGCAAGGCGATGAAGATCGGCGCGCTGGCGCTGTTGTCGGGAGTGATGGCCGGCTGCGCGACCGAGCGTTCGCAAGCCTTGGCCGTGCCGGCCGTCGCGGCCGCCAGCAAGCCCTACGCGGGCGTGCGCAGCCCCATTTCGGTCGGCAAGTTCGACAACCGCACCAACTACCTGCGCGGCGTGTTCTCGGATGGCGTGGACCGGCTGGGCGGCCAAGCCAAGACGATTCTGGTCAGCCACCTGCAGCGCAGCGGCCGATTCCAGGTGATGGACCGCGACAACCTGTCCGAAATCGCGCGGGAAGCCGCGTTCAACAAGAAGGCCGCGCAGATCAAGGGCGCGCGCTACGTCGTCACGGGCGATGTGACGGCCTTCGGCCGCAAGGTCACCGGCGACCAGCAACTGTTCGGCATCCTGGGCCGCGGCAAGGAGCAGGTGGCTTACGCCAAGGTCGACCTGAACGTGGTGGATGCGACGACCTCGGAAGTGGTCTATTCCGCCTCGGGTGCCGGCGAATACAGCCTGTCCAACCGTGAAGTCGTCGGTTTTGGCGGCACGGCCGGCTACGACTCCACCCTGAACGGCAAGGTGCTGGACCTGGCCATCCGTGAAGCCGTGGACCGTCTGGTCGACGGCATCGAGCAGGGCGCCTGGCAGCCCGCACGCAACTGAGGGAGGCGCGCATGGCAAACCATTTCAATCCCCGCAGTGGCGCCGCATGCGCGCGCGTTGCCCGCGCACTGGCGATCGTGGGCCTGGCCGGCGTGCTGTCGGCCTGCGCACAGCAGCCCAAGTCCATGTATAGCTGGCAGTCCTACGAGGGCTCGGTCTACGCCTACCTGAAGGACGACGGCGGCGATTACGCGACGCAGACGCTCGCCATGGAGAAGAACATCGAGACGGCGCGCGCGGCCAACGCCGAGCTGCCGCCCGGCTTTCGCGCGCATCTGGGCATGCTCTACCTGAAGATGGGCGACGGCGACAAGGGCGTCGAGCAAATGCAGGGCGAGAAGGCCGCCTTCCCGGAAGCCGCGCCGTTCATGGACTTCCTGCTGCGCAACGCGGGCAAGCCGCAGACCGTCGCCGCGACGGGCGAGGGCTTGCCGGCGGGGGCGCCCGCCGCGGGGGCGCCTGCCGCGGGATCGCCCGCCGCGGGATCGCCCGCCGCAGGTTCGCCCGCTCCTGCCAGCCCTGCCGCGCCCGCCGAAGCCGGCACGTTGAAGAAAGGATCGTGATGATGAACAAACTCATGCGTGCCGGCCTCGTGGCCCTCGCGGCGCTGTTGACGGGTTGCGTGGCGCCGCCGCAGAAGCATGTCGACTACACCGCGTTTCGTGAAAGCAAGCCGGCGTCGATCCTGGTGTTGCCGCCGCTGAACACGTCGGTGGACGTGGCGGCCACCTCGGCCGTGCTCTCGCAGGCCACGCGCCCGCTCGCTGAATCCGGCTATTACGTCATTCCGGTCGGCGTCATGGAAGAGACGTTCAAACAGAACGGCCTGACCTCGCCCGACGATATCCATGAACTGCCGGCCGTCAAGCTGCGCGAGATCTTCGGCGCCGATGCGGCGCTGTACATGACCGTCAAGCAGTATGGGTCCAGCTACGCGGTCCTGTCCAGCTCGGTCACGGTCTCGATCGACGCGGAACTGCTCGACCTGCGCAACGGCGCCAAGCTGTGGAGCGGCACGAAGCAGGTGGTGCACGCCAACAACAACAGCAACGGCGGCCTGATCGGCATGCTGGTGCAGGCCGTGGTCGATCAGGTGATCAACAATCTGACGGACCGCAGCTACAGCGTGGCCGGCATGACGAACAACCTGCTGCTCAGCGCCGGCACCCCCGGCGGCATTTTGTACGGACCGCGCTCGCCGCGTTACGAAGCACAGTAAACCCACCGGATGACGGCTTACGCCCGCGCGCCAACTTCGGCGCGCGGGCGATTTTGTTTCGACGCCTGGGAGATCACGTGCGCTGCATGCGCCTTTGCCGGTGCGGATGGTTCAGTCCCAGTCCGCCGCCAGACCTTCCGGGCTGACTTCGCGGCCGTTGCGTTCCAGCGCGGCGATCTGCGCCATGTCTTCGTCCGTCAGGCGCAGGTCCTGGGCGAGCAGGTTGCTGGCCAGGTTTTCGCGCTTGGTGGACGACGGGATCACGGCATAACCCAGTTGCAACGCCCAGGCCAGTGCGACCTGCGCGGGCGTGGCCGCGTGGCGCTGCGCGATCTGGCCGATGACCGGATCCTTGAGCACCTTGCCGTAGGCCAGCGTCATGTACGAAGTCACCGGGATGCCCGCTTCCTGTAGGAACGCGGTGAGCTTGCGGTTCTGCAGGTAGGGGCTGAGCTCGATCTGGTTGGTGGCGATCTGGTCGCGGCCCACGGCGGCGATGGCGGCCCGCGTCTCGGCGATGGGAAAGTTGGAAATCCCGATCTGGCGCGTCAGGCCCTGCGCCTTGGCCTCGGCCAGCGCCGTCATGAATTCGTCGACGGACACACCGTTGTCCGGTGCGGGCCAATGGATCAGCGTCAGGTCCACATAGTCAGTCCGCAGCTTGGCCAGGCTGTCCTTCAGGCTGGGGACGAGCTTGTCCTTGGCGTAGTTGGGCACCCAGATCTTGGTGGTGATGTAGAGGTCCGCGCGGGCCACGTTCGATTCCGCGATGGCCTGGCCGACGTCGGCCTCGTTTTCGTAGATCTGGGCCGTGTCGATCGCGCGGTAGCCGACGTCCAGCGCGTTGCGCACGGAATCGATGACGGTCTGGCCTTGCAGGCGGAAGGTGCCGACGCCAAAGGCGGGTATTGGCATGGAAAACTCCTGGGGGGTGTACGGGGCCGGGCCGGCGAGGTCCGGGGATGGCGGTAGTGTGCCCGCCCTACCCTTGCAAAAAAATACCGGTATCGGCGAAAGACTTTTGATAAAACGTCAACTATGAAAACCACCCTCGACGAAATGCAGGTCTTCATCGCCATCGTGGACAGCGGCTCGATCACCGCTGCCGCCGAGGTGCTGGGCCAGACCGTTTCCGCAACCAGCCGCACCATGAGCCGGCTTGAAGAAAAGCTGCAGACCACGCTGATGCGGCGCACGACCCGGCGTCTGGCGCTGACCGAAGAAGGCAAGGCCTACCTGGAGCAGGCGCGCCGCATCATTGCCTCGGTCGAGGAGGCCGAAGAGCTGATGAACCTGCGGCGCAACCAGCCCGCCGGCCTCTTGCGTGTGGATGCCGCCTCGCCTTTCATGCTGCACGTCATCGCGCCGCTGGCGCCGGCCTATCGCACGCGCTATCCGCAGGTGGAGCTGGAACTGACCAGCAACGAAGGCAATATCGACCTCTTGGAGCGGCGCACCGACCTGGCCTTTCGGATCGGGCGATTGAAGGACTCGTCGCTGCACGCGGTGGCCTTGGGCACGAGCCGGGTGCGCGTGCTGGCCAGTCCGGGTTATCTGGCGCGGCACGGCACGCCCCGCCGCGCGGCGGACCTGGCCTCGCACGTGTTGCTGGGCTTTGCGCAACTGGAAGCGCTGAACGAATGGCCGCTGCTCGATGCCGACGGGCAGCCGGTGCACATCAAGCCGCAGGTGCGCGCCTACAGCGGCGAGACGCTGCGCCAGCTGGCGCTGAACGACGGCGGCATTGTGTGCCTGTCCGACTTCATGACGCGCGCGGACCGCAAAAGCGGCGCGCTGCAGCCGCTCTTCGTGAAGCAGCTGCTTGAAGTCCGGCAGCCGATCAACGCGGTGTACTACCGGAACACGGCGATCTCCTCGCGCATCAAGTCCTTCATCGACTTCGTGGTCGAAACGGTGGGTACGCGCGGCTTCGAGGAATAGCGGACCAACGAAGATGTATCCAATGGCGACCCCGGCGGCAGGGGCGCGGGGCGCGTCCTTATACTGTCCCCGTTTTGTTTTGAACCCTGGATACGTATGAGCATCTTCTCCCGCTTCTTCGGCCGCAACGAGGAATCCGCCGATTCCGCCGCCTTGTTGGCCAACCCGGATATTGCGCAGCCGTTGAGCCTGCAGGTCCTGTTTGCCGAACCGCTCGCGATCACCGAGGCGGCGCTGGCCGATGCGCTGCGCGCCTACCATCCGACGATGGCCAAGGCGCGCGCGGAAATCGCGCCCGACATGCCGGAATTCCTGGGCATGGCCGGCTGGGACAAGCACGTCGTGCGGCTGGTGGGCTTCAATGCGCCCTATCCCAAGGATGCGCTCGAGGCCTGCGTCGCGCCATCGCACTATCCCGCCGCGATGAAGGACGAGGTCCGCGCCCACGCCAGCCACATCATCCTGTACTACGCGGGATTCGAGACCGATCCCTTGGAACAGTACGTGGCGCTGGCGGCGGTGGCCGGCGCATTGACCGGTTTCAAGGCGCTGGCCGTCCTGAACGAGCATGCGCACACGTCGCTGCCGGCCGGCGTGTTTGCCGCCGAGTCGCTGGGCGAGGAAAGCATGGACCTCTTGCGCACGCTGCCGCTGAACATGCTGTATTGCGGTTTCGTGAAGTATGAAGTCGAAGGCGTGCAGGGCGTATGGATGCGCACGTACGGCGGCGATGCCTTCGGCCTGCCGGACTTCGCCGCGCTGGCGGCAGGGCACGACGAAGGCGAAATCTACTCGACGACGTTCAACAACATCATGAGCTACATGCTGGAAAGCGGCGCCGAACTGGCCGCCGGCCACACCATGCAGATCGGCGAGGACGCCTACATGAAGCTGCGCGAGCCGGCCAAGGAAGAGTATTTCCTGGACGGCCCTGGGCAGGTGCTGGTGGCCGAGATCATCTCGGCCGACCAGATCAACACGCCGGGTTAAGCACCGCGAAGCGGCGCCGGCCCGGGATCCTCACGCCGCGTAGCGGCTGGCCTCGCCGTTGCGGTTATTGGCGGGCCACAGGCGCAGGGCCAGGGCGGCGGCTGCGGCGCCTGCGGCGGTCAGCGTCACGCCGGTCCAGCCCCAGTGGGCCAGCGCCAGGCTGCCCAGCGCGCCGCCGGCGGCCATGCCGATGAAGACGCCCGTCATCAGGATGGCGTTCAGGCGGCTGCGGGCGGCCGGGTCGATGCCGTACACGATGCTCTGATGCGCGATCAGCGAGGTCTGGATGCCCAGGTCGAAGCCGACCGCGGCGCCGCCGATCAGCCACAGCGCGGCGTGAGGGGGCAGGAAGGGCAGGAAGATCATGGCGGCAAACGACACCATCGTCAGGCCGGCGCCCAGGCTGGCCACGGCCAGCGGGCCCCGCGTGTCGGCCACCCGGCCGGCCAGCGGCGCGGCCAGGGCGCCCGCTGCGCCAGCCAGGCCGAACGCGCCGGCGGCGCCCGCGCCCAGGTGGAACGGCGCGTCATGCAGCATCACGGCCAGCGTCGACCAGAAGGCGCTGAACCCCAGCGACAAGAGGCCCTGCGCGGTCGCGGCGCGGCGCAGGCCGGGATGCTGGCGCCACAGCGTCAGCAGCGAGCCCAGCAACGCGCTGTAGGCCAGCCGCGTCGACGGTTCGAAACGCGGCAGGCCGCGCCACAGGGCTGCGCCCAGCGCCACGATGCTGACGGCGGCGGCCGCGAACATCATGCGCCAGCCGAACTGCTCGGCCACGAAACCGCTGACCACCCGCGAGAGCAGGATGCCCAGCAAGAGGCCCGTCATGACGGTGCCGACGATCTTGCCGCGCTGCTCGGCCGGCGCCAGGTGGGCGGCGGCCGGCACGATGTCCTGGGCCAGCGTGGCCGACAGGCCGATGGCGAAGCTGGCGGCCAGCAGCAGACCGATCGTGGGAGACGCGCCGGCCAGAAGCAGCGCCAGGCTCAGCACGGCGGCCTTGACCAGGATGATGCGCTTGCGGTCATACCGGTCGCCCAGCGGCGCCAGCATCAGGATGCCGAACGCGTAGCCCAGCTGCGTCAGCGTCGGAATCCAGCCCAGCGTCTCGGCGCTGGCGTGGATGTCCGCGCCCAGCACGCCGAGCATCGGCTGGCTGTAGTAAAGGGAAGCGACGCCCAGGCCGGCGCCCACGGCCAGCAGGAAAACCAGGCCGCGCGATAGGGAGGGGTGGGAAATGGGGGATGACATGGTGGTGTCCGGTGGCATTGGTACGGGGCAAATTCTGGGCTTTCACCCCTGGTTTTGGTAGCCGACCTTCGGGTACATCCGTTATACGATAGGCGTATGACCACCCCCGCTCTCCCCGTTGCCGCCGGCACCGACCGCATGCTGCTCATCGAAACCTTCGTGCGCATCGTCGAGGCCGGCAGCTTGTCGGCGGCCGCCGCCCAGATGGGCGGCACGCAACCCACCGTCAGCCGCCGCCTGCAATTGCTGGAACGCACGATGGGCGTGCGGCTGCTCAAGCGCTCCACCCACGCCATCCGCCTGACCGAAGATGGGCAGCGCTGCTATGAACGCGGCAAGGAGCTGCTCGCCTCCTTTCAATCATTCGAAAGCGAGGTGCGCGGCGCGGGCGACGAGCCCGCCGGCATGCTGCGCGTGGTGGCGCCGCACGTCTTCGGCCAGGACCAGTTCATCGAACCGCTGGCCAAGTACCTGAAGCGCTATCCGAACATGCGGGTGGAATGGCTGCTGCACGACCGCATGCCGGACCTGATCGCCGAAAACGTCGATTGCGCGATCCGGGTCGGGGCCGTGACGGATCCATCGGTGATCGCCGTGAAGCTGGGCGAGGTGCCGCGCATCGTCGTGGCGTCGCCGGACCTGCTTGCCGGCGGGCCCGTGCCGCAGGACCCGCCGGAACTGGCGCGACTGCCGTGGCTGGCGCTGCGCACCTTCTATCGCACCGAGGTGACCCTGACGCATTGCGGCAGCGGCGACAGGCAAAGCTTCGATATCCAGCCGCGCCTGTCCACCGACGGCCTGCACGCGCTGCGTAATTCGGCCATCCAGGGGCTGGGCGTTGCGTTGGGATCCGCGTGGGCCATGCAGGACGACCTGGCCGCCGGCCGCCTCGTGCACCTGGCGCCGCAATGGCGCGCCGATGCCCTGCCCGTGTTCCTGGTCTATGCGCCGTCGCGCTTTCAGCCGGCGCGGCTGCGGCGGTTTATCGAGATCATGCGCGAGCATCTGCCGATGGAGCTGGCCGGACACTGACGCCGGCCCTCGCGCCTGCCGGTCAGGGCGTGATGACGATGGCGCCGGTGACGGCGCGGCGCTCGGCGGCGCGATGCGCGTCCTGGATCTGCGTCAGGCCGTAGCGCGCACCGATGGCCGCGCGGACCGCGCCGCTTCGCATGGCGTCAAAGACGTCCGCCGCATTGGCGCGGAACGTCTGCGTATCCGCGTTGTGCGGAAACACGGACGGACGCGTCAGGAACAGGCACCCTTTCTTGTTCAGCAGTTCGGGGTCGATGGCCGGAGCCGGGCCGGAGGCCGCGCCGAACAGCACGACCATGCCGAACGGCGCCGCGCAGTCCAGCGATCCCATGAACGTGTGCCGGGCCACCGAGTCATAGACGACGCGCGCCTTCCTGCCGCCTGTGGCCGCGATCACCTGCTGGACCCAGTCGTCCTGCGAGTAGTCGATGGCGGCATCGCAGCCGGCCGCGCGGGCCACGTCGCATTTGGCGGCGGAGCCGGCCGTGCCGATGACGGTGGCGCCCAGCGCATGCGCCCAGCCGCTCAGGATCTGACCCACCCCGCCGGCGGCGGCATGCACCAGCACGATGTCGCCGGGCTGGACCGCGTAGGTCTTCTTGACCAGGTATTGCGCCGTCATGGCCTTGAAGAAGACGGCCGCGGCGTCCTCGTCGGAGATGCCCGCCGGGATCTTCACCAGTTTCGCGGCCGGCACGTTGCGCCGGTCGGCGTACGCGCCCACGCCGGCGTTCATGTAGACCACATGGTCGCCCACGCGCAGGTCCGTCACGCCTTCGGCCACCGCCTCGATCACGCCGGCCGCTTCATGGCCCAGCCCCGTGGGCGTGGGCAGCGGATACTTGCCCGCGCGCTGGTAGATGTCGATGTAGTTGAAACCGATGGCTGTCTGCCGCAGCTGCGCCTCGCCGGGCCCGGGGGGCGGCAGCGCGGTGTCGACGAGCCGCATGACTTCAGGGCCCCCAAATTCAGTCAACTGGATGGAACGTGCCTGCGTCATGCGTCGTCTCCTTGGGGTGTTTTTTGGCGGGCCGGCGGGCCCGGCTTTCAGTCCTTCGCGGATTCGTACACCAGCGTCGCCAGCGTCAGGTCTTCCAGCGCGCTGCCCACGGCCTTGAACACCGTGATTTCCTGATCGTTGCTTCGACCCGGACGTTCGCCCGCGGCGAGCTGGTGCAGATTGCCGGCGATGCCCTCGCGCGTCAGCACGCCGGCCTCGAACGCCGACAGCAGGTCGCCGGACTTGGTGGGCGCCTCGTCGGTGTCCACGTAGACCGTGGTGCCGTCAAAGCAGGCCGGGTCGGTCTCGCGCATCTCGGGCTTGAAGCTGCCGATCAGGTCCAGGTGCGTGCCGGGCCGCAGCCACGCGCCGCGGATGAGCGGTTCGGTGGACAGCGTGGCGCAGCTGACGATGTCGGCCTGGCCGGTGGCGGCCTGCAGGTCGGTCACGGCTTGCGCATCGAAGCCCTCGTCGCGCAGGCGAGCCGCCAGCGCCTCGGCCCCCGCTGGCCGCACGTTCCAGACCAGCACGCGCTCGATCGGGCGTACCGTGCGCATGGCCTGCGCCACCAGTCCCGCGATGCGTCCGGAGCCCACGATGAGCAGTGTGCGGGCATCGGCGCGGGCAAGGTAGTCCGCGCCCAGCGCGGCGGCGCCGGCGGTGCGGTACACGGTGACGATGTCGCCGTCCACGTGCGCGACCGGCACCCCCGTCCTGGCGCTGTACAGGTTGTAGGTGGCGTGCAGGCCGGGCAGGCCCTGATGCGTGTTCTCAGGGAAGATGTTGATGATCTTCACGCCTAAATATCCGCGTTCGCTCCACGCGGGCATGATGAGCGAGGTGCCGTTCGCGTTGCCGGAATGGATGGCGTGGACGTGGCGGGCGGGCACCGTGGCGCCTTCGCGGAAGGCGTCCCGCAGGGCGGGAATGACGGTGTCGAAGGACAGGGCGTTGCGGGTCTGCTCGGTGTCGATTAAGCGCATCGGATCGTTGCCTGCATGGTCGGTCAATCAAGGGGCCACCGGGCAGTCTAGCAGCGCGGCGGCGGCGGCACCCAAAAGAAATTGCCCGCGCAGGCGCGGGCAATCCGGGGTACGGCAAGACGCCCTCAGCCTCAGTCGGCGTCGGGCCGCGGCAGCGGGTCGCCCGCGCCGGTGCGCTCGACGATGAGCTTGTAGTGATGCGGGCTGCGATGCTTGGCGAAATTGAAGACGTGGTCGCGGAACGTCTGGCCCAGCGCGAGATCGATGCGGGCGGTGATCACCTCGTCTTCCTCGCCGCTTGCGCGGGCCACGATCTCGCCGGACGGGGCCACGATCATCGAGCTGCCGATCATGTGATGACCGTCTTCAAAGCCGCACTTGGCGGCCGCGCCGATCCACACCGCGTTCTGGTAGGCGCTGGCCTGCAGCACGATCTCGTGCGTGGTGGTGCGCAGGTGCGCGGGCTCGTTCCAGTGAATGTTCAACGACGGCGTGTTGTAGCCCAGCACGATCAGCTCGGCGCTTTGCAGCGACATGACGCGGTAGGTCTCGGGCCAGCGCCGGTCATTGCACAGGCACATGCCGATCTTCACGTCGTTGGTTTCCCAAACGCCAAAGCCCAGGTCGCCGACCTCGAAGAACTTCTTTTCCAGATGCTGGAAGGGGGCGTCGGGCTTGTGGTCCGAGTGGCCCGGCAGGTGGATCTTGCGGTACTTGCCGATGATTTTGGCGCTGCGGTCCACGAGGATCGCGGTGTTGAACTGACGGCCTTGCGGCGTCAGCTCGGCATAGCCCAGGTAAAAGCCGATGCCCAGCTCGCGCGCCGTGTCGAACAGCGGCTGCACGTCGGCGTTGGGCATGCTCTTCTCGAAGTAGCGCTCCACCGCCTCGGCGTCGTCCATCCAGTAGCGGGGAAAGAACGTCGTCAGCGCCAGCTCGGGAAACACGACGAATTCCGCCTGGCGGGCGGCAGCTTCGCGCATCATCTCGACGAGGCGGCGCACGACCACCGCGCGGGAATCGGCAAGATTGACGGCGCCCATCTGAGCGACGGCCAGGCCCATTTTGCGGGACGGGGAAGAGGGGGTCACAGGAATCTCCAGATGAAAGGCCGAAGGCGGCAAGCATGCCCGGGTCCGAGCCGATCCGATACCGCGCCCGATCCCGCGCGGGGCGCGCGCAGTCGGCCCCTAGCGCCGATGCAACCCGTTGATCTGCCTCGAGAATTTCGGCATGGCCGCGGGCTGGTCCGTACCTGTGCATAACGCGGGATCATGGGCGTCGCGCAAATTCTGATATCGGGTTTCCCCGTAGAAGGGGCCGCCAAGCCACGCGGGCCGGCATTCCGGGCAAGGGCTGCGCGGGGGGCGGGGGGCCGTTTCTAAAGCCACAATTGGCGGGTCCGCAGGGGTGAATTTCACGTTTAAGGATGTGAATCTTCGGTTACATTGCCTTACGCGCAGAATGACTCACCACGCGCCGCCCATGTGTCACCGGTCCCCATGTCACGTCCCAGAATTGCGGCTTTCGTGTTGTTGTTGTCGGCGCTTGGATTCCTCGCGGGGGTGCTGGCTGGACGCCAGATCGAGCTGAACCAGGCCGACGACAGGCTTGCCGGGCATAACACCCGGCTGCTGGCGCACGCGCTGCGCGTGGCGCAGGAGGGCCACCGCCTCATGGCCGCGGCCACGCAGGGCGGCGCCCTGTGTTCGGATGCGGACGTGGCGACCCTGCGCGTGCTGCTCTTCAATTCCACCTACATCCGGGACATCGGCCGCACGCTGGGCGGCATGCTGCGTTGTTCGGCCGCCTGGGGCAAGCTGCCCGAGCCGCTGGCCCTGCCGCCGCCGGCGTTCACGGTGTCCAGCGGACTGCAGCTCTGGGTGGGCGCGGCCAATATCGTTGACCGCCGCATCATCGGCGACATGGCTTCACTGCGCGACGTCATCGTGTTCACGGCGCCGGGCGCCTTCGACGGCTTTCCCGAACCGGGATCGGGCATCGACGCCAAGATCGTGACGCGTGACGGCAGCCACGTGTACCGGCGCTTTGGCCGCGCGCACGATCTGGACGTGCCCGCCGATGGCGACGGCGGCGACGGTCTTGGCTTCGCGCCCGAGCGCCGCGCCTGGCTGTGCGCGCCGGATGGCGGCCCCGATATCTGCGTCGTGTCCCGGCTGCGGTCCGATGCCTGGTTCCAGCTTCCCGCGATGGTGATGTCGGTCGTCGGCGCCCTGGCGCTTGCCTTTCTGGCCGGCCTTTGCGTCATGTGGCGCCTGCATGCGGGCAGCGCCCGGACCGAGCTGCGCAAGGCCATCCTGGCCGGCGACATCCAGGTCCACTACCAGCCGCTGCGCCAGCTCGCCACGCGGCAACTGGCCGGCTTCGAAGCGCTGGCGCGTTGGCGCGCCCGCGGCCGCGACGTCTCGCCGATCCTGTTCGTGCCGCTGGCCGAGGCGATGGGACTGGGCCGCGCGCTGTCGCGGCTGGTGACGTCGCAGGCGCTGCGCGATCTGCACGAACGCCTTCGGTGCAACCCGGCGCTCTACGTCAGCATCAACGTGTCGGCGGCTGACCTGAAGGACGCGGGCTACCGGAACTTCCTGATGGACGCGGTCAGCGAGCGCGGCCTGATGCCCGCCAATGTGGCGCTGGAGATTACCGAGGGCACGCCGTTGTCCGACGGCCATGTGCTGGCGATGGTCAAGGCATTGCGCGGCAAGGGTTTCAAGGTATTCATCGACGATTTCGGCACGGGCCATTCGAACCTGAACTACCTGGCCGAACTGCAGGCCGACGCGATCAAGCTGGACCGCAGCTTCACCAGCGCCATCGGCGCGGAGGACGCGGGCACCCTGATCGTGGACCACGTGATTGCCATCTCGCGCGAGCTGGGCATCAACCTCATCATCGAGGGCATCGAAACCGAAGCGCAGGCCAGCTATCTGCTTGCGCGCCAGCCCGCGGCGGTGGGCCAAGGCTGGCTGTTCGGCCGGCCGGTGCCCTTGGCCGACATCGTCGCCGAGTGACAGGCTGGCGGCGGCTTGTCGAATGTCTATTTTATTTTGCGCACAGCCGACATAATCCGAACCTTCCGTCCTGGCGCGCCGCCGGCATTATCTTTACCGCACCAAATTATTATTGGCCGGTTTTGCAGATAGAATGCCTGCGTTGTTTAACGGGTTAATTTGTTGTATCTGCCATGGGACTGGACCATACGCTTGTCGATAACCTGCTGCGCATCCTGCCGTATGTCGAGGATGAAGAGGCCGAAGCGATGGAGATGGGCATGGGCATGGCGGAAATCCGCAACCGGCTCGCGACGCTGCTGAACCCCGCGCCGGGCGACAAGCAGATCCGCCGCACGCTGCTCAAGCTCGATTGCGTCGGCAGTGTGGGCGCCACCCGCGGCAAGCTCTGGTACCGCACCCTGCGGCGCACCGATTTCCACATCCAGAACATGAACGCCAACATGGCGATGGCCATGTGCGCGCTCAAGCAGGTGGCCGACCGCCACCTGCCGGCCGTCGTGCTGGACGACCTGGAAGCCACCTTCGACAGCGCGTGGCGATATCTGCAGACGCATCGCTCCCAGCCCGCGATCGGACCGGCGCATGAGTGGGCGCGCAAGATCCTGCGTATCGACGGCACGCATCCCATCGTGCTGCCCACGGTGCCGGCCGAGGTCTACCGCCAGGTCAGCGGCGCGCTGTACTACAACCGCAAACTGTCATTTCGCAACACGCCCTTTGGCGAAAAGACGCCTGCCGAACGCCTTTACGTGATGACGCCGCTGGCGATGGTCGACCGCGCGGGCGTGCTGTACATGGTGGCGTGGGGGCCAAGCCAGCCTGGCAGGCGATTCCTGTTCCGCATGGACAGGCTGTCCGAGGTGCGGCTGCTGGACGAGCCGGCCGATCCGGACCCCACGTTCGACCTGCAGGACTTCGTGCGCCGCGAGGAAGCCTTGAACTTCGATCCGGGCGAGGAAACCCGGATCCGGCTGCACGCCGCCGAACCCATGATGGACGACGGCCGGCGGCGGCGTCATCCGCTGCGCGAGTTCTGGCTGTCGGGCGATCAGCAGATCGAAGAGGACGAGCACGGTTTCATGCTGACGGCCACCGTGCGCCCATCCGTCATGCTGTGGCAATTGCTGCACGGCCACGCGTCCTCGATCGAGGTGCTGGAACCCGAAGCCATTCGCAACCGCTTTGCCCACGAGGCGCGCGAACTGGCGCGCCGCTACCTCTAGCCCGCCCCGCATCGTCCGGGCCAGGCGCGCGCCAGCAGCAGCGGCAGCACCTTTTCGGCCGGCCCCCTGATGTTGTGGCTGGCCACGCGATCGAGCATCGTGGGGTTGGGATTGACCTGCACAAGCTGCGCGCCGTATCCCATCGCCTCGTAGCAGAGTTCGGCCGCCGCCGACGTCTGGCATGACGTGCCAGCCGTCAGGACCAGATCGGCGTTGGCCGCCAGTCCCTTGGCCACCCGCCACACGGCGGGTGCGGGGGCCTCGCCGTGCCACAGCCGGCCCGGACGCACCAGGCCGCCGCAGATGCGGCAGGCGGGCGCGGGGGGATACGGGCCATGCCGCGCGGGCGCGTCCGGCGGCGCCGTCAGCGTATGGGGCATGGCGCAGGCCGAACATCGCGGCTGGTCGAACCGGCCTTGCAGGTGCAGGATGCGCGGGCTGCCCGCGCGTTCGTGCAACGTGTCGCCGTTCTGCGTCACCACGAATGTGCCCGGCACGCGCTCGGCCAGCGCGGCAATCGCGCGGTGCGCCGCGTTTGGCGTGGCGGCGAGCGCCCGGCGCCGCCGTTCCTCGTGCCAGGCCCACACCAGCGCCGGATCCCTGCGGAATCCCACGTCGGTGGCGAGCGCCGCGGCGTCGTAGCGGGCCCACAGGCCGCGCATGCCATCCCGGCTTTGCGGCAGACGGCTGGCGGGGTTCAGGCCCGATCCCGTCAGCACGACGACAAGGCGCGCGTCGCGCAGCAGTTGCACGAGGGAATCGGGAATATCGATTGTGCGAAGTTTCATGCGAGCCGCCCGTCAAATACCGCGCGATCAAGGCTGAAGATAATCGTATCGAACAAACCAGGCATGTCGCTTCCATTCTCTGAAACACAACGGATTATGAGAGCGTATTTGGACAAAATGGGGTTGAATCAATCGCGACGGTATTTCAGCCGATTACTTGATTATCCGGCCGCATAATGGCCGCCGCTTCATTTGCTATTCTTGGCCTCCGCCATCGCACCGGCTCCTTCCCGCACCATGCAAAAAAACGGCGACCGCCTTTTGTTTTCCGCTTCCGATCTGGTGGCGTTCCTGGAATGCGAGCACCTCACCACGCTGGATCTGATCAATCTGGACGACCCGTTGCCGCAAGCAGAAGAGGACGAACAGCTCGAACTGATCCAGCAAAAAGGGTTGGACCACGAACGCGCGTATCTGGAACGCCTGCGCGCCAGCGGACGGCGGATCGTCGACGTGAGCGATGCGGGCGACGGACTGGCCGCGCGTCTGGCCCGCACGCGCGAGGCGATGGCCGACGGCGCCGACGTCATCTACCAGGCGGCGTTTCGTCACGGCCGGTATCTCGGCCATGCCGACTTCCTGCAGAAGACCGCGCGCCCGTCGCGGCTGGGCGCCTACAGCTACGAGGCCAGCGACACCAAGCTGGCGCGTTCGGCGCGCGCCAAGTTCGCCATCCAGCTCTCGTTCTATTCGTGGCTGCTGGGCTTGGAGCAGGGCGCGGCGCCGCTGTACATGCATGTGGTGCTGGGCAGCGGCCGCGAGGTATCCCTGCGCGTGGCCGACTACGCGCATTATTTTCGCCAGGTCATGCGCCGCTTCGAGGCGCACGTGGACAAGCGCGACGATGCCGCCACCTATCCCGACCCTTGCGAGAAATGCGCCCAGTGCCGCTGGGACCCGCTGTGCAAGGCGCGCCGCGCGCAAGACGATCATCTGTCGCTGGTCGCCAACATCACGCGGCAGCAGATCCGCAAGCTGAACGCCCAGGGCATCCGCACGCTGGCGCAGCTGGGCACGCTGGCGCCGGACGCCACCGTGGCGCGCATGGAGCCCGCCATCCTGCACAAGCTGCGGGCGCAGGCGGCGCTGCAGTTGCGCGCCCGGACCGATGGGGGGCGTCATTGGGACCGCATCGCCAAGGACCCGGACGACGCCGCGCCGCGCGGTTTCGAACGCATGCCGCAGCCGGACCCGGGAGACATGTTCTTCGACATGGAAGGCGATCCGCTTGAGGAAGGCGGGCTGGAGTATCTGTTTGGCCTGTACGTCATCGACGACGGGCAGGAGCGCTTCGTTCCGTTCTGGGCGCACAACCGCAGCGAAGAAAAGCAGGCGTTCGAAGCCTTCATCGACTTCGTGGTGGCGCGCCTGCACCGCCATCCCGAGGCGCACATCTACCACTACGCGCCCTACGAGGCGACGGCAATCAAGCGGCTGATGTCGGTTCACGCGACCCGCGAGGCCGAAGTCGACAACCTGCTGCGCATGAACAAGCTGGTGGACCTGTACCAGGTCGTGCGCGAAGGCGTGCGCGTGTCCGAGCCGGGCTATTCGATCAAGAACATCGAGCATTTCTACCTGCCGCAGCGTGAGGGCGGCGTGACCAATGCCGGCGCCAGCATCGTCTATTACGAACGCTGGAAACGCACGGGCGAGGCGCAGTTGCTTCAGGACATTGCGGACTACAACCGCGACGATGTGCTGTCCACGTACAAGCTGCGCGACTGGCTGTGCGCGCTGCGTCCTGACGGCATGCCCTGGGCGAACCGCCGCGACGCGCAGGAAGAGATCGATGCCGCCCGGTTCCAGGTCGGCGAAAAGACGCAGGCCGAACTGCGCCTGGAGCCGTATCGCGCCGCGCTGCTCGGGCCCGTGCCGGCCGACGAAGCGCACTGGTCCAATCGCGACCGCTATCGCGCGCTGGTCTTCCAGTTGCTGGACTTTCACCGCCGCGAGCAGAAGCCCGAGTGGTGGGCGATGTTCGCCCGCATGGAGGCGACCGAGGCCGAACTGGTGCAAGACAACGAATGCCTGGGCGGGCTGGTGCGCGACGACAGCGTGACCCCCGAGCCCGTGGCGCAATCGCTGCGCTACACCTACCGTTTCCCGGCGCAGCAGACCAAGCTGCGCTCCGGATCGGCCTGTGCGGACGTGCGCGGCGGGCCGGCCATCAGCCGGTTGACGCTCGATATGGGGGCCGGCGTGGCCACCTTCACCGTGTCGCGCAAGGCCACGCCGCCGCAGCGCCTGTCGCTCGGGCCGGGCAGGCCGGTCAGCATCGACGAACTGGCCAATGCCATGTTCCGCTATGGCGACGCGCTGCTGGCGTCGGCCGATGGCGCCAGCACGCCGTTCCGGGCGGTGGACGCGCTGCTGCGGCATGAACCGCCGCGCATCGCCGGCGTGGCGCCCGGCACCCCGCTGGCCGATCCGGGCGCGAACCTGCTTGACCAGGTCGTGGACATCGTCGGCCGCATGGACGAGACCACGCTGTTCCTGCAGGGGCCGCCGGGGGCGGGCAAGACCTACACCGGGTCGCGCGTGCTGGTGCACCTGCTGCGCCAGGGCAAGCGCATCGCCGTTACGTCCAACAGCCACCATGCCATCAACAACCTGCTCGCCGGCCTGGAAAAGGCCGCGCGCGAGGCGGGCCTGGCGTTCACCGGCGCCAAGAAGTCGGGCAAGGAAGGCGACGATTCCTGTTTCAACGGCGAATTCATCGAAGACGTCTTTGCCAACGACAAGATCGACCTGTCGCGCCATCAACTGGTGGCGGGCACGGCGTGGCTCTTTAGCCGGGCCGATTTTCAGCAGCAGTTCGATTACCTGTTCGTGGACGAGGCGGGCCAGGTCAGTCTGGCGAACCTGGTGGCGCTGGGCCAATGCGCGCGCAACATCGTGCTGCTGGGCGATCAGATGCAGTTGGGCCAGCCGACCAAGGGCACGCATCCCGGCCGCTCGGGCGAATCGACGCTGGAATACCTGCTGAACGGCCACGCCACCATCGCGGCCGATCGCGGCATCTTCCTGGACACCTCGTACCGCATGCACCCGGCGATCTGCGGCTTCATTTCGGACGCCATCTACGACGGCCGGCTGCGCGCAGCGGAATCGGCGGCCGGGCAGGGCCTGGTGCTGGGCGCGCACGCCGCGGACGCGCTGGCCGCCAGCGGCATCCGGTACGTGCCGGTCGTGCACGAGGGCAACGCGCAGTCCAGCGACGAGGAAGCGCGCGAAGTCGCCGCGCTGTATGGCAGCCTGATGCGCCAGCGTTATCTGGACAAGACGGGCCGCGCGGTGCCCATCACGCCCGACGACGTGCTGGTGGTCGCGCCCTACAACGTGCAGGTCAATACGTTGCGGCAGGCGCTGCCCGAGGGCGCGCGGGTGGGCACGGTCGACAAGTTCCAGGGCCAGGAGGCGCAGGTGGTGATCATTTCCATGGCCACCTCCAGCGGCGAGACGATGCCTCGCGACATGGAATTCCTGTTCAGCAGGAACCGCCTGAATGTGGCGGTGTCGCGGGCCAAGTCGCTGGCGATCCTGGTCGCCAGCCCCGCCCTGCTGTCGGTGCGATGCCAGACGCCCGAGCAGATGGCGCTGGTCAACACGCTATGCTGGGTCGCCGAGGCCGGTCAGCCAGCGTAACGCGCCGGTCCAAGTGCCGGGGCTTGCCTGAGAAAGGCGGGCCCTGCCGGCGGGGCGAACCGCCCAGCCGGCAAGGCTCGAACAGCGCACGACGTCAGCCCCGGCGGGGCGCTTCGACTGGCGGCGTGCCGTGGTGGAAAAGAGACTTGAGCTGCGTGCGCAGTTCAGGCGAGTCTGCGTGCTTGTGCACCGTGGTGGCGTGCTGCACCGCGGCTTCGAGCAGTTCCTCGTCCGAGTCCGCGGACAAGGCCACCGAGCAGTTCATCTCGCTCGGATACTCGCGGCAATCGATGTACTTGCGTGTCATGAGGCTCTCCTTCTCGCATGTCCCGCAAAGGGGTTGCGTGTTGGAACAGCAGACGCGCCAGGCGCACTGCGCCGGCGCGATGGCGCGTCGCATCGCGGCCGGTGTCTAGGAAGTATAGGTCTGTGCCGGGCCAGTGTGCGTGTCGCCGTGCGACACGGGACGGCCCAGCAGGTATCCCTGAAAGTGCGAGCAGCCTTCCGCCGTCAGCCGTTGCAGCTGCTCCGGTGTTTCCACACCCTCGGCCGTCGTGGGGATGTCCAGGCTGCGGCCGATGCCATTGATGGCGCGGATGATGGCCAGCGCCTCGCGGCTGGACTCGACGTCCTGCGTGAACGACTTGTCGATCTTGATCTTGTCGAACTCGAAGCTGCGCAGGTAGCCCAGCGATGAATAGCCGGTGCCAAAGTCGTCCAGCGCCACCTTGACGCCCAGTTCCTTCAGGCGGTGCAGCGTATCCAGGTTGCCGGAGGAATTGGTGAGCAGCACCGATTCGGTGATCTCCAGTTCCAGGCGGCAGGCGGGCAAGCCGGATTTGGCGAGCGCCGATTCCACCAGCGACACCAGCGCGCCGTTGGTGAACTGGCTGGCAGACAAATTGACCGCCACGGTTTCGCTGTCGTCCCAGCGCACGGCCTCCAGACACGCCTCGTGCAACGTGAACGCGCCCAGTTCGTGGATGAGGCCGGTTTCTTCCGCGATTGGAATGAAGTCCTGCGGCATGATGAGGCCCTTTTTCGGGTGCTGCCAGCGCATCAGCGCCTCGCGGCCCACGATCCGCACGTGGCTCACGTCCATGATGGGCTGGTAATACAACTGCAGCTGTTGCGAGATGATCGCCTGGCGCAGATCCATCTCGACCTCGTGGCGCCGCAGCGCGGCCGCTTCCATTTCGGGCTCGAAGAACGCAAGGCAGTTGCGGCCATTGCGCTTGGCCTCGTACAGCGCCATGTCCGCATAGCGCAGCAGGTGGTCGGCCGACAGCGACTGCGACTCCGAGATCGCGATGCCGATGCTCACGCTGACGGGGACGGTGTGGCCGGCGATCTCGAAGGGCTGGCGCACGGCCTCGATCAGGCGCTCGGCCAGCTTGCGCACGTCGTCCTGTTCCGCGATGTTGGGCAGCACGACGGCGAATTCGTCGCCGCCCAGGCGCGCCAGCGTGTCCTGTTCGCGCAGGTGCCGGGGCAGGCGCTTGGCCAGCAGGCGCAGCAGTTCGTCGCCGGATTGATGGCCCAGCGTGTCGTTCACGCTCTTGAAGTTGTCCAGGTCCAGGCACAGCACGGCGGTCGACCGGTCGCGGCTCGAACCCAGCGCGCTCAGCAGCCGGTCGCGGAACAGCCGGCGGTTGGGCATGCCCGTCAGCGTGTCGTGGTGCGCCATGTAGCGCACCTGCGCATGGGCGGCATTCTCGTCGGTGACGTCGTCCGCGATGAGCAAAACATAGCGGGAACGCGGGTCCGTGCTGTGAAAGGCCAGGGTCTTGGTGCGCAGGGTGCGCGGCCCGCGCGCCGTGGCCAATTCCTCTTCCTCTTCGCGCATGGCGCCGTCCGAACGCAGTGCGTCGTTGGTCAGGCGGTCGAAGAATGCGCACACCAGCTCGGGCAGGCATTGCTGCGCGGTCTTGCCTTTCAGGCCGCCCGGGCTGCCGCCAAACGTCTCTTCGGCCTGCCGGTTCGCCAGCAGGAACTGGCGCGACACCGCATCCAGCACCAGCACGCAGGAGGGGATGTGCGACACCACCGCCTGCAGGAAGGTCGACATGGACGTGAGCTCGCTGTTGTAGTGCTCGGCCAGTTGCTTGGCTTTGAGCAGCTGCTGTTCGCGTTCGCGCCGCTCGGTGTTGTCTCGCGTGACCTTGGCAAAGCCGATCAGCGTGCCCGTATCGTCATGGATGGCGTCGATGACGACGTGCGCCCAGAACAGCGTGCCGTCCTTGCGCACGCGCCAGCCCTCGGCTTCGAACTTGCCGGATTCACGCGCGGTGGCCAGGCCGCGCTGCGGCACGCCACGCGCCCGGTCTTCTTCGGTATAGAAGCAGGAAAAATGCCGGCCGACGATTTCGTCGGCGGTGTAGCCCTTGGCGCGTTGCGCGCCGGCGTTCCAGTTGGCGACGATGCCATCCGGATCGAGCATGTAGATGGCGTAGTCGACGACGCCTTGCACCAGATGGCGGTACATGACGTCGGAATTGGCGAAGTTCATGGGATGCGGCGGGCTTCGCGCGCACGGGCCGCGTTGCGGCAACGCGCCTGGGCGGATCTGCCCTGAAAGAATGGGAGTGGTGACTAGATTTACGTCGTGAAGGCGCCAGTATTAACCGCGCTGTCACCAAAAAGAACAATCTATCGAATCTTGGCGCTCAATCTCATTTCATTGCAGCGCCGCGCGATCAGAATTTGACGCGTTGCTTGAGCGCCTGCGCGATCATCGGGACGTCGATGTCCTTGCCCGGGTTCTTCAGGCAGAAGTCGTGCAGCACCGCGATGTAGGCGTTGCCCAGCAGCTTGGTAATGGCGCCGGCCGTGGTGGCGGCGATGGTGCCGCCCACCGCGCTGCCTGCGCCCGGAATGAACTTCAGCATGCCCGACACCACCGAGCGCCCGATGAGCGTGGCGGCCGACGCGCCCAGCGTGGACGTGACCAGCGTGGTGATCGCGGTGGTGTTCAGTTCCATGCCGAAGGTAATGCCGATCTTGGCGATCATGCCGACCTGGATGGGCACCAGCGCAAAGGCGTCCGAGAACGGAATGGGCGCGGCGGCGGCCGATGCGGCCAGGCCCGCGGCCACGTTCACCTCGATCTCAGCCCGCTTTTTTTTTACTTCCAGGGCCTTCTTGTTGCGCGTGGACAGTGCGTTGGCATAGGCGCGCTGCTGGGCCTCGGGCACGTGCTCGGCCGTCACCTCGATCAGCCGGTCCAGTCCCATGGGCGGCAATTCGGCGTCCAGTTCCTCGATCCATTCGGGCAACGCGCGCACCGCCACAACCTGCCGGGCGCGCGGCAACAGCTTGCGGGCCTCTTCCAGGAAGGGACTGTTCTTGCGCGCCTTGGTCAGCACGGCAACGACAGGGATGCCGGCCTTGTCCAGCATGTCGCACAGTTCGATTTCCGCGTCCTCGACGCGGTGGCTGCTGTCCTGGATGCAGAGCCAGGCCACATGCAGGTGCCGGTCCTGGTCGTCCGACGCCGACCGCTCCTCGATCAGTTCGGCAAGCTGTTCGCGCGAGCGCTCGTAGTCGGCGACTTCCAGGCCGCGCGTATCGATGATGGTGAGCGGATGCCCCGGGCGGGTGAATTCCTGGGTGGTCTGGGTGACCGGCTTGCCCGCGCCGGTCCTGGCCAGATCGCCGCGGAACACGGCGTTGATCAGCGTGCTCTTGCCCACGCCCGTCTTGCCGGCGACCAGGATGTTGACGCGCCCGGCGCCGCGCGTGGCGGTGCTGATGGCATCGGCGATGGCGTCTTGCAGGTCGGGGTGGTCGGGGCGGATGGCGCTCATCAAAGGGGGCGTGGCAGGCAAGGGAAGATGCCGGAACGATATCAGAGGATGACTTCTTTGGCGCAAAACGTAATCGGGTGAAAACGCCTCGTCCGTCTGGGGGACACCGTCGGCAGGACGCCGCGCGACGTGCCGGACGGCGTGTCCTCACGGACGAACGGGTGGTTTTCCATATGATGAAAGACAGGAACCGGCCCCCGCAGGATCACGCAAATTCGGGGGCGGATTGTTCGCATCTTCAAAGGGTTACATCTCACATAATCCCCTCGCGATTTCGGGCGATGCGCTTCGTAGAATCAGGCCGTTGTCAGGCTACGCCGCGGTACCCGCGCAAACCACATGTCCCGTCTTGCGCTCGTTCCCCGCTTGCTGCGCTCTCGTCCCTTTACCAAGGGTCTTCGCTACCTCTATCGCGTGACGCGATCCAAGGCGCATCGCCACAACGAGACGCTATGGCCGTTCGTCACGGTGCGGCGCGATGGCCCCGACCGTCTGACCGGCTGCAACCTGCACGGCGTGCGGGGGCCGGCAACCGTTTCACTGGACCAATTGCCACGCGGCATCGGCGGCGATGCCCATCTGATTCTCAGCGGCCCATCGGTCGCGCAGATCGATTACGCGCATTGCCGCATGCGCACCGTGATGGGCGTGAACGGCTCGATCGCCCTGCGCGACCGGCATCCGGCGCTGCGCTTTCATTACTACGCCATGCTGGACGCCGGATTCGTGAAGAAGCGCCGCGACCTCGTGGCCCAGGTGCTGGACCAGGATCTGATGCTGTTCGTGACGCCGGAGGTGTACCGCTGGATCGCATTGCTGTTCGACCATCGGGCTGTTCGCTGCCGCATCTCGCTTTTCGAGGAAGTGCATCAGCGCGCCCAGCAGCCGCGCGCCGAGCCGCAGGCGCTGCAGGCGCAGTTGGCCGGCGACCCGGAACTGGTGCTGTTCGATGCGCATCATCCGATGCACGCCCATGGCTTCAGCCTGAACGCGGCACGCGGCCTGTTTGGTGGCGGCACGGTGGCCTACACGTCCCTGCAATTGCTGGCGTGGCTGGGCGCCCGGACGGTTTTTCTGCATGGGCTGGACCTGACGGCCACCGCAGGCCCGCGCTTCTACGAACAAGCCGGCGCGCAACTGCCCACCGCGCTGGACCGCCAGTTTGCCGGCCACATCGAGCCGGCGTTCCGGCAGGCCGGCAAGCTGCTGCGCGCGCGCGGCATCCAGGTCTACAACCTGTCGCTGCTCAGCCGGCTGGGCGACGACATTTTTGAAAAGCGGCATTGGAGCTGTCTGCTCGACCCCGCCACGCAACCGCCGACGAGACCCGAATCATGAAGATCCTCTACACCAATTTCCACCAGGGCGATGGCGGCGGGCACACGACCTACGTCATGTCGCTGGCGCGCATCCTGTGCCAGAAATCGCAGGTCATGGTCGGTGCGCCGCGCAAGAGCCGGCTGCTGGCCGAGGCCGAGGCCCTGCCGGGCCTGCGCACCATTGACCTTGAATTCAAGGGCACGCTGGCCGAACAGCTGTCCGCGCTGCGCCGCCTGCGCAACCTGGTGCGCCAGGAACAGTTCGACGTCATCCACGTCAATGGCTCGGCCGATCACCGCTTGTGCATGCTGGCGACATTGGGGATGGGAAAAAAGCGCCCCTTCATCGTCTACACGCAGCACAACGACCGCAGCGCCAGCAGCCTGGGCGTGCGCCTGCGCGCCAAGTGGGCCACCAATCGCGTCATCTGCGTGTGCAGCCACACGTTCCGGCGCATGAAGCAGTCGGTGTTTCGCAATGAAGACCTGCGCGTGGTGCACAACGGGGTCGATACCGAGAAGTACCGCCCCGCCTGCCGCACCGAAAAGGCCGAGGCGCGCGCGCGCTTCCTGCCGCCCGCGTTGCGCAACCGGCTGGTCGTCGGCAGCAACGCCGGCACCGCGGACTACAAGAGCTGGATCGACATGGTGGCCGCGGTGTCCTTGCTGCCCGCAGATCAGCGCGAGCAGGTCGCCATCCTGATTGCCGGCGCGATGCCGGGCGACGACATGCTCGGCCAGGTGGCCGCGCTGGGCATGCAGGATCAGGTGGTATTCACCGGTCTGCTCGACAATGTGGAGCCGGTGCTGGCGGCGCTGGACGTGGGTTTTGTGCTGTCGTCCCGGCTGGAGACGATTTCGTTTGCCTGCCGCGAAATGATGGCCGCGGGCAAGCCGGTCATTGTGACCCGCGTGGGCGGCCTGCCGGAGAACGTGACCGAGGGCCGCAACGGCTGGGTGGTGCCGCCCGGGTCCCCGGAATCGGTGGCCCGGACGCTGTCGGACATCATGGCCAACCGCGGCGTGCTGCACGCAATGGGCGTGGATGCGCGCAGCACGGCGCTCAAGGAGTTCTCGCTGGCGACCTTCGTCGGCAATACCGAACGCGTCTACCGCGAGAACGCCTACGTCAGTAGTGGATCACCGTCCGGATCGACTTTCCTTCGTGCATCAGATCGAACGCTTCGTTGATCCGGTCCAGGGGCAGCGTGTGGGTGACGAACGGGTCGAGATCGATCTTGCCGCTCATGGCGTCTTCCACCATGCCGGGCAGTTGCGTGCGGCCCTTGACACCGCCGAACGCTGAACCGCGCCACACGCGGCCCGTCACCAGCTGGAACGGGCGGGTGCTGATTTCCTGGCCCGCGCCGGCCACGCCGATGATGATGCTTTCGCCCCAGCCCTTGTGGCAGCATTCCAGCGCCGCGCGCATCACGTGCACGTTGCCGATGCACTCGAACGAGAAGTCCACGCCGCCGTCGGTCAGTTCGACGATGACTTCCTGGATGGGCTTGTCGTAGTCCTTGGGGTTGATGCAGTCGGTGGCGCCCATGGCGCTGGCCAGCACGAACTTGTTCGGGTTGGTGTCCACCGCGATGATGCGGCCGGCCTTGGCCTGGACCGCGCCCTGAATGACCGCCAGACCGATGCCGCCCAGTCCGAACACGGCAACCGTGTCGCCTTCCTTGACCTTGGCGGTGTTGTGCACCGCACCGATGCCGGTCGTCACACCGCAGCCCAGCAGGCAGACCTTTTCATGGGGCGCGGCCGGGTTGATCTTGGCCAGCGAGATCTCATTGACGACGGTGTATTCGCTGAACGTCGAGCAGCCCATGTAGTGATAAAGCGGCTTGCCTTCGTAGCTGAAGCGCGAGGTGCCGTCCGGCATGACGCCCTTGCCCTGCGTGGCGCGCACCTTCTGGCACAGGTTGGTCTTGCCCGACAGGCAGAATTTGCATTCGCGGCATTCGGCCGTGTAGAGCGGAATGACGTGGTCGCCGGGTTTCAGCGAGGTCACGCCTTCGCCCACTTCCACCACCACGCCCGCGCCTTCATGGCCCAGCACGGCGGGGAACAGGCCTTCGGGATCGTCGCCGCTCAGCGTGAAGGCGTCGGTATGGCAGACGCCGGTGTGCGTGATCTGAACCAGCACCTCGCCGCGCTGCGGGGGCGCGACATCGATCTCAACGATTTCCAGCGGCTTGCCGGGGCCGAATGCGACTGCTGCGCGTGATTTCATAACGATGCTCCACGTAGAGGGGGTTATTTCAGATAGGAACGGACGATGCGCATAAGGTCATCGATCTGCGATTCGGTCTCGGGCCTGGGGTCCGTTGGACTTCCCTGAGCAGACTGCAGGAACGTTTCCCGCAGATGACTCTCCAGCACTTCGGCCATCAGGCCGTTCGTGGCGCCGCGCAGCGCCGCCAGCTGCTGCAGCAGCGCGCCGCATTCCGTGCCTTCGTTCACCGCGCGTTCCAATGCTAACGCCTGCCCCTGAATGCGGCGCAGGCGGGTGACAACGCGTTTCTTTTCTTCTGGGGAGTGCGGCACGGCAAGCTCCGATTCGATACAGGGGGGGAGTATACGGATTCCGGCGGGGCGCGTCCAGGCCCGCGCAGCCGCGCGCGCAGGCGGCGGGGGCTTGCGACCTATAATTTCGCGTGTTTCATTTCGCGTGTTTCCACCGGACCCCTACAGGACTTATCCAAGGCCATGAATTTCCCTGATGTGCGGCTGTACCGGGCCGAGGACCATCCCCTCATGCCGTGGCGCAATGGCGGGGGCACGACCCAGGAGGTCGCCTGCAACCCGGGGGGCCATACGGCGTCGTTTGAATGGCGGCTGTCGCTGGCCGACGTGGCGCAGGACGGCGGCTTTTCCGCCTTTGGCGGTTTCCAGCGCATCATCACCGTGCTGGAAGGGCGCGGCATCGAACTGACGGTGGACGGCAATCGCCAGGCGCCGCTGGGCCCGCGCTCGGCCTACGCGTTTACGGGCGATGCGCAGGTGGAATGCCGCCTGCTGGACGGCCCGATCCGCGACTTCAACCTGATCTATGCGCCCGACCGGTGGCACGCCCGCCTGCAATGGGTGCGGGGCGCGGATCCCTGGGTGTTTCACAGCAGCGCGCGCAGCGTGCTGATCCTCAATGCCGGCGGCGTCCTGGCGGTCGAACTGGACGGCGCGCAGCATCGGCTGGCATCGCGCTATGACTGCCTGCACGTCGAAGGGCAGGAGGGGCTTGCACGGTATTGCCTTACCGCCCAGGCGGACCTTGACGCCTGCGTGATCGAACTGTCGCCGCGGGCGGGCGGACGTTGAGGCTGCCGGCGCGGGGGGCGCGCAGCTTCGCCCGCAGCAGGCGCCGTCTCCCTGCGATGTGAGGGATCAGGGCCTGCCGGCGGTCAGGCGGGACACTACGCCGGCAACAGCGCCGGCTGGGCGTAGGAATGAGCCGGCGCTTGGACGGCGTCCTGTCCCTGCGCGGGCAGGCGGAATGTGCTGACCGCCGCCTGCAACCGCTGCGCCTGCGTCTCCAGCGACGAGGCCGCCGCCGCGGCTTCTTCGACCAACGCGGCGTTCTGCTGCGTCACCTGGTCCATCTGCGTGACGGCGGTATTGACCTGGTCGATGCCCGTCACCTGCTCGTTGGATGCGGTGGCGATGTCGTTCACCAGCATTGTGAGCTGTTCGATGGTCTCCAGGATTTCCGTCATCGTCAGGCCCGCCGCCTCGACCTGCGCCGAGCCGGCCTGCACGGTCGCGCCCGAGGCGTCCAGCAGTTGCTTGATCTCCTTGGCGGCGCCGGCGCTGCGCTGCGCCAGCGACCGGACCTCGGCGGCCACCACGGCAAAGCCCTTGCCTTCCTCGCCGGCTCGCGCCGCTTCCACCGCCGCGTTAAGGGCCAGGATGTTGGTCTGGAACGCAATGCCGTCGATCACGCCGACGATGTCCTCGATGCGGCTCGAATCCTGCGCGATCTTGCGCATCGTGCTGACCGCGGCCTGCACGGCGTCGCCGCCGCGCTGCACCACGTCGGAGGCGGTGGCGGCCATCTCATTGGCCATGCGGGCATTTTCGGCATTGCTGGTCACGGTGGACAGCAACTGCTCCATGCTGGCCGCGGTTTCCTCCAGCGACGCCGCCTGCTGCTCGGTGCGGCTGGACAGGTCCTGATTGCCGGCCGCGATCTCGCTGGAGCCCGTGTTGATCTCGACCACGCCGTCGCGCACGGCATGCACGGTGCGCACCAGACCGGCTTGCATGTCCTGAAGGAAAGGGATGATCTGGCCCACGCAGTTCTTGCCGAACGACGGAATCGGCGTGGTCAGGTCGCCGCCCGCGATGCGCTGGAAATGACCCTTGAGCGAATCCAGCGGACGCTTCACGAAATGCACGACATAGCGGTCGCCCAGGATCAGCAGCAGCAGACAGATGCCCAGGACCACGCCCATGCCGATATAGGCCTGGCGGCGGTTGGCGTCGGCGTCCGCCCACAACTGGACTTCACGGGCCTTGGCGTAGGCTTCGTAATCCTCCATGCCCTTGCCGAAGCTGCGGCTGGCGGTGACGACCGGTCCGGCCGCCTGTGCACGCGCCTTGTCCACCGCGCCGGCGTCCAGATGCTGGCGTTGGACGTCAATGCCGCTGACCAGGGCGTCAAAGCTCGAGCGCATGGCGTCCAGCAGCGCCGTGGGCGCGTCCCGGCGGGCCAGTTCAATGAACTGTGCCTGATGCTTTTTTGCTTCGGTCAGCGCGGTGTCGATGCTGCGGCCTTCCGCCGCCGCCAGGTCCTTCTGGCCGCCGGCAACGTACTCCAGCTGGCGCGACAGCCGCAGCCGGGCGCGCATGATCTGGTCGTTGACACGGGAAAGCGCGGATACCTCATTCAGAAGGTCGTTGCTGGCTGCGAGCGCTTCGCCCGCGCTGCGCAGCCCCTGGACGCTGATGGCCGACAGGCCGGCGATGAAAAGGCTGATCATGAGCAAGGTGCCCAGGATCATGCGGCGGATGGTGATGTCTTTCAGAAGCTGTGTCATGCGCGTCGTCCCAAAGGTGCAGCAAGCCTGCTTAAGGACAACGACGGGGCCAGGGCCTTATTTAGCCGGATGTTGCACATCTTACGAATATGTCGACGCGATGGGCGAATATATCGACACGAACGGCAACATTGTTGCGATTTCGAGGAGGCGCGGGCGCCGGATGGCCCGCGTGGCGCCGTCAGCGTGAAGCGGGCGTCTGCGCCGGTTCGCTTGCGTCGAACTGCAGCCGGGCAAAGCTGGCGATGCAGGCCAGCCCGGCGCACAGGGCGCCCAGCCACAGCGCCGCGATGGCGCCGTGCGTGGTGGACACGTTGAAACACGCGGCCACCATCGCCGCGCCGGACGCCTGGCCCAGCAGGCGCACGGTTCCGATCATGCCGCTGGCGCCGCCAGCGCGCGACGCGGGGGCGGAGGTCATGATGGCCCGCAGGTTGGGCGACTGGAAAAAGCCAAAGCCGGCGCCGCAGATCGCCATGCGCCACGAGATGTCCAGCACGGACGGGTCGGCCGGCATCAGCGCCAGCAACGCCATGCCCAGCGCCAGCATCGCCAGTCCCACGCCACCCAGCATGCCGGCCGGGTAGCTATCCGAAAGCCGGCCCGCGATGGGCGCCATGAAAGCCACCACCACGGGCCACGGCGTGATCAGAAACCCGGTCTGGACCTGGCTGTAGCCCAGCACCGTCTGGAACAGGAAGGGCAACGACACGAAGGCCAGCGCCTGCGCGGCAAACGCGCACACGGCGGTGGCGGCGGACAGGGCAAAGAGGGGGCGGCGCAGCAGGTCCACGGCCAGGATGGGCGCGGGATGGCCGGCCTGACGCCGCATCAGCAGCCACAGGCTGGCCGCCGCGACGGCGCCTTCCAACGCCACGCGCGGCCACGGCGCGCCGTGGGCAAGTTCGTTCGTCGCCAGGACAAGCAGGCCCAGCGTCATGGCGCACAGCACCGCGGCCATGCCATCGAACCCGTGATTGGATCGCGTGGTGTCCGGCAGCCCGCGCAGGGCCAGCGCACCGGCCAGGATGCCGATGGGGAAATTGACCAGGAATAGCCAGTGCCACGAGCCGAGCAGCAGGATGGCCGACGCCACGGTCGGTCCGCCAGCAAACGACAGGCCGACAACCATGGCGTTCAGGCCCAGTCCGCGGCCCAGCATGTGCGAGGGGTAGATAAAGCGCAGCAGCGCGCCGTTCACGCTCATCACCCCGGCCGCGCCCAGGCCTTGCAGGATGCGGGTGGCCACCAGCACGGGCAGCGATGGCGCCAGGCCGCTTGCCAAAGAGGCCAGCGTGAAGACCGCGAGGCCGACGATGTAGACGCGCCGGTGACCCAGGATCTCGCCCAGCGCGGCCGCCGGCAGCAGGCCGGCCACCATCGCGAGCTGGTAGCCGCTGATGACCCAGATGGAACCCGCCTCGCTGGCCTGCAGGTCTCGCGCGATGGTGGGCAACGCGGTATTGGCGATGGCCGTGTCCAGACTGGCCATGCAGACCGCCAGCATGACGGCCACGAGGGCGCCCAGGCGTTCGGCGGCGGGCAGGCCGACGCCGGCCGGATAGACGGTGCTGCGGGAGAACGAGAGCATGGATGGGCTGCGCTGCGAGGGCGTCCGGGCGGAGCGCCTGGAGTCGTAGGGACAGATTCTAATGCGCTGTTTGAATTCGACGGATCTTCAGCCGGCACGACGATCGCGACTGGGCCGGAGCGTACGACGTCGGGAATGGGACGCGCGGCGGATTAATCATCCAAAGCATGACGATTATCCAATCGGATAATCGTCCGGCAATTGTCACCTAATGAAACTGCATAGGAAATTCAAATACAACAATATGTACGCCTATTTTCTCTGTGCATTCAGAGGTAGCGTTGAATATTGCGCTGCGATATTAACGATCGATTCGTTAATAATCGTAAGAAATGCCCCCTGAATACGAAACCATTTGGTTCCGCGTTCCGATATTTGGACGTACGATTATCCGCAGCAGGATTGATGGTGCAACCGTATACCGTGGAGGCATTTTTCATGAAACGCTCGACCTTGCGCGCAGCGACATTGTGTCTGTGCATAGGTGGCGCGGCGCCCGGCATGGCGCTCGCTCAGACCGCCACCGCCAATTTCAACGTCACGCTCACCATTACCGCCAACTGCGTCATTTCCGCGACCGATCTGAATTTCGGCAGCCAAGGCGTGCTGAATACCGCGGTTACCGGCAACACCAATCTCTCCGTTACGTGCAGCAATACCACGCCGTATACCGTCGGCCTTAATGCCGGCACGGGCACGGGGTCCACGGAAGCGCAGCGGTTCCTGAGCGGCACCGGCGCCAATACCGCCACCGTGGCTTACCAGCTCTACAAGCCGGGCAGCACGACCGTGGTGTGGGGCGATGCCGATGTGGCGGCCCGCGTGGGCGGCACCGGGACTGGCGCGGCCACACCCATCCAGGTCAACGGCGTCGTGCCCGCGCAGACCACGCCGGCGCCCGGCACCTACTCTTCCACAGTCACCGCGACGGTCTACTTCTAAGGGAGCCGCCCGATGCGGAAGTTCTTTCGGGCGGTTCTTGCAGCCTGTCTGGCGGCCTGTCTGACTGGCTGGGGCGGCGCGGCGGGAGCGGCTGCCCTGCAGATTTCGCCGGTGCTGGTCGAGCTTGCACCCACCCAGGGCGCGGGCGGCATCATGTTGCGCAATCCCGGCGCCACGCCGATCTACGGGCAGGTGCGCATTTACGGCTGGGAACAGGCCGATGGCGACGACGTGCTGTCGCCCACCTCCGACATTCAGGCCAGTCCGCCGATCATCCAGGTGCCGCCGGGCGGCGAACAATTGGTGCGGCTGGTGCGCGTGTCCAAGGATGCGCCGGCACGGCAGCAGGGCTTTCGCCTGATCATCGATGAGATCCCCGACCCGTCCTCGGCCGCGGTGAATGGCGTGGTGCTGCGGCTGCGCTATTCGGTGCCGGTGTTCGTGGCGGGCACGACGCCGTCGCCCGAACCGGAGCTGGCGTGGCGGGTGGAACGTGCGGGCGGCGAATGGGTGGTGCGGCTGTCCAACAGCGGCAGCCGCTATGCCCAGGTGGCCGAGCTGCAGATCCTGAACCGGGCGGGCAAATCCGTGGCGCAGCTGGAGGGGCTGCTGGGTTACGCGCTGGCCAACCGCGCGCGCCAATGGAACATCCCGGCCAGGCAGGGCGCCGACGGGCCCGTCAAGATCCGGGCGCTGGTCAACGGCGACATGGTCACCTTCAACCCGCGCTGAAAGCGTGACCGCGTGCCGGCCCGCCGGCAACCACAGAAGGGCAGTCTATGGCATTGCGCGCTACCCGTCACCGCGGGCAACGCGCCTTGGGTTTCGCACTCTTGCTGCTGGGTGCGCCGGCCCTGGCGGCGGATACGCCCGATCAACTGGTTTCGTTCGGCAGCATGGCCGAGCGCGACGTGTACCTGGAGGTCAGCATCAACGGCGTCAATACATCCCAGCTGCTGCGTTTTCACGATACGCACGGGCGGCTGTCCGTCAGCGGCGCGGCGCTGCGCTCGCTTGGCGTGGACCTGTCCGCAATCGGCATTACGGACGCGCGCGAGGTCAGCCTGGATGCCGTGGCGGGGTTGCGCTATGTGTACAACCCGGCGGCGCAGTCGGTGGACCTGGTGCTGCCCGATACCCTGCGCGTGCCTTACGAGGTGAATACCCGCGGCCTGCCGGCGACCCCGCTGGCGACGGCCGGGCGCGGCCTGGTGGTGAACTACGACGCCTATTCGCAGACCGACTACGACTACCGGCTGTCGCTGTACACCGAACAGCGCTACTTCGATGCGAACGGCGTCTTCAGCAATTCGGGCACGGCCTACCTGGGCGGGCGCGGCGACGAGTATGTGCGCTACGACACGTTCTGGACGCGCTCGGACCAGGAAACGCTGCGTACGCTGCGCCTGGGCGACACGATCACCTCGTCGCTGAACTGGTCGCGGTCGGTGCGGGTGGCCGGCGTTCAATGGGGCCGCAATTTCGCGTTGCGCCCGGACCTGGTCACCTTTCCGGTGTCGTCGCTGAGCGCCTCGTCGGTCGTGCCGTCATCGGTGTCGTTGTTCGTCAACGGCGTGCAGCAGTACTCGGGCAACGTGCCGCCCGGGCCGTTCGTGGTCAATCAGATACCGGGCATCACCGGCGCGGGCCAGGCCACGCTGATCACGCGAGACGCGCTGGGCCGCACCGTCAGCACCTCGGTGCCGCTGTATATCGATCCGCGCATGCTGGCCGCGGGACTGTCCAGCTGGTCGGTCGAGGCGGGCTTCGTGCGCCGCCAGTTCAGCGTGCGCTCGTTCGATTACGACAGCAAGCCCGTGCTGACTGCGTCGGGCCGTTACGGCTACAGCAACGACCTGACGCTGGAAGCGCACACCGAAGCCGGCCCGGGGTTGTACAACGCGGGCGCCGGCGCCATGGCGAAGCTGGGACAACTGGGCGTCTTGAGCGGCTCGCTGTCGGGCAGCGCGGGTGACTTCAGCGGCGGACAGGTGAGTCTGGGCTATCAGTATGTGCGGCCGGAATTCAGCGTGGACACGCAGGCCACGCGCCTCGTCGGCAACTACGGCGACCTGGGATCGCGTGAGGACGCGCCGGTGCCTCGCCAGACCGAACGCGTGACGGTGTCGATGCCGCTGGGCCGTTCGCAGAGCGTCGCGCTCAGCTATATCGGCTACCGCATGCCGGACGTGCCGATGGCCAAGCTGGGCTCGGCCTCGTACACCGCCAACCTGAATAGCCGCGTGGTCCTGACGCTGAGCGCATACAAGGATTTTTCCCAAGCGAATTCGGAAGGCGTGTTCCTGGGCCTGTCGCTGATGCTGGGCGAGCGCACGCAGGCAGGCGTGTCGGTCGGACGGCAGGGCGGCCAGGACACCTACAGCGTCAACGCCCAAAGCAGTGTGCCTTATGAAGGCGGCTGGGGCTGGGCGGTGCAGAACGGCCGTAGCGGCGGCATGCAGCTCAACCAGGGCCAGATCCAGTACTTGGGCCAGTACGGGCTGGTGAGCGGGCTGGTGCAGGACTACGGCGGCAGGACGCAGGCGTCCGCGCAGGCCTCGGGTTCGCTGGTGCTGATGGACGGCGCCGTGATCCCGTCGCGCCGCATCAACGACAGCTTCGCGCTGGTCTCCACCGAGGGCACGCCGGACGTCGCGGTGCTGCACGAAAACCGCAAGCTGGGCCGCACCAATGGCAGCGGGCACCTGCTGGTGCCGGACCTGAACGCATATCAGACCAATCGCATTTCCATCGACCCGGAGGACCTGCCCGTGGATGTGCGGCTGGATTCGACGCGCGCCGTCGTCGTGCCGCAATCCGGCGCGGGCGTGCTGACCACCTTCAAGGTCGAGAAGTACGAGGCGGCCTCGGTGATCCTGACCCTGCCGGACGGGGCGTTCGTGCCCGTGGGGGCGGAGGTCGCCCACATCGAAAGCGGCAAGCGTTCGGTGGTGGGCTACGACGGCCTGACCTTCGTGGAGGACGTGGCGGCCACGAACCGGGTGCGCGTGCGGGGCGGCGGCGTATCGTGCGAAGCCGAGTTCGATTACACGCATGCCGACGACGACCCCCTGCCCACGCTGGGACCCGTCGTATGCACGCCCTTGGCGCGAGGCCAGCCATGAAGATCGCCTTGTTGCTTGCGGCCGCCGGGCTGTGCATGGGATACGCGGGCGCCGCGCGGGCAAACACCTGCGCGCTGTCGGCGGGCACGACGGCGACCCTGGACTTCGGCATCGTCAACCCGCTCCTGCCGACCGACACGGTGGCGGACGGACAGATCGCCGTGACCTGCAATTTTTCATTGCTCGCGATTGGCGCGCGGTTGTGCTTCAGCCTGGGCGTGGGCAACACCAGCCCGTCGGTGGCGGCACGCGCCCTGGGCGCGGGCACGAACCGGATGAACTACAACCTGTACACCGATGCGGCGCGCACGCAGGTGTGGGGCGCGGCCACGGCGGGGCAGCCGACATCGCAGACGCTTACCGGTCCGGTGCTGGGCGGCGGCAACGTGTCCACCACGTTCCGGTTTTACGGCAAGCTGCCGGGCGGGCAGTCCACGGTGAGAACCGTGGGCAACGCCAACACGCTTTACAGCGAGACCTACACCACCACCGGCACGCTGGATGTGCTCTTCGGCCTGCTTTCCGGCCTGTCGAACTGCCCGCTGGCGGCGCCCTCCCAGCGCATCACGATTCCGCTGGTGGTCCGGTCGACCGTGCAGAAGAACTGCACGATCAACGCGACGGACATGGCGTTCCCCGCGCGCGGTGTCCTGAATGCGGCGGTCACGGCCAACAGCCAGATCACCGTCCGGTGCACCAACGCCAACGCGTTCTCCGTGGCATTGAACGGCGGCTCCGTCGCCGGCAACGTGCTGGCCCGCAAGATGAAGCACACGAGCGCTGCCGACACCGTCAACTACCAGCTTTACCAGGACGCGGCCTACGCAACGGTGTGGGGCGATGCCTCGGGCGGCGCGCCGCGCGCAGGCGTCGGCACGGGCGCCAACCAGACCTTCACGGTGTACGGCCGGGTGCCCGCGCAGGCAACGCCGCGCCCGGGCACGTACCGTGACGTCATCACCGCCACGGTCACGTTCTGATCCGGCGGTGTCAGGACTCCACCGGCGCCGGGCGCGGCTTGACCGGCCAGAACAGCGCCGCGGGCCGCCGCAGGATGCGGCGGCGCACGCCGGCCGTGAGGGAGGTGCGATCGTCGCGGCGCATGTCGCGCGAGGCCATCGCCACGTTGAAGGCCAGCGCAAAGCTGACGATGACGTTCAGGGCGCCGGTCGCCACCGTGCCGGCTACAGCCATCCAGAACACCTGCGTGTGCACCACATCCCAGCCCAGCGTGGCGAGCGCGGCGGCGATCTGGCCGGCGCTGAGCGACACGTGGCGCACCTCCAGTGTCGATCCCAGCGCACTGACGAAGACGGGCAGCAGGCCCAGCATCAGCCCTAGCGAGACGTTGGCGGCGATCAGGGACACGTTGCGCTGCCAGAAGCCGGCCCAGCGCACCGCGCCCCGCGCGCCAAGCAGCTGCCGGGTGCGACGGCCATACGCCATCACGTCGTGCACGCGGTGCAGCGCAAACCAGTTATCGGCCCAGCCGGCGATCAGGCTGGACAGCCAGATCAGCGCGCCGGTCACCGCGGCGTAAAGCGGCGTCGGTCCCCAGAACGACAGTGAATGAAGCGTGTCTTGCGCCTTGTCGGCGTCGATGAGCGGCTGTTCCAGCATCCGCATGGCCAGCCATTGGATTGCCCAGGCCAACGGAAACACCACGGCCAGGTTGCCCGCAATCGCGGCCGCGTTCGAACGCACCATCGCCAGCGTGTCGTCGACGAAGGCGTCGCGGCCGTCGGGCGTGTAGGCCGCGTCCAGCCGGCGGGCCAGCGCCGGTCCCGTCATGGCCGGCTGTTTGGTCGCCAGCGTGAAATGCGCGAACTGGATCACCAGAAAGCTGCCCGCGTAGTTCAACGCGTTCAACAGGCCTTCCAGCCACTTCTCCAGATGCGCCGACGTGATGATGAACTTGACGTAGACGGTGAACGCGACGACAAAGCCGCCGCCCATGGAGGCCTTGAGCATATCCATGTATTCCAGCGTGTCGCGGGCGATGTAGTGTTCGCCGGTTTCCGCGCTGCGGTCCATCACGCGGCGTGCCAGCTGGGCGAGCGATGACGCCGCCAGATGGCGGATGCTGCTGCGCGCCAGCGTGCAACGGATCAGTTCGGCCATCAGGTGCGCGTAGCGATGGCGCTGCGTGGGGTCGATCCAGACGCTCAGCAGCAGCTCGATGCGCGCCAGGCGCAGCTTCATGCACTCGATCTGGTAGACCACGTCCACCGCCACGCCATTGCGCTTGAGTTCTTCGTAGACCGCATCTCCCGCCGCGCGGCATTCATCCAGCAATGCGCGCAGCACATTAAGGCGCTGGCCCACGGCCTCGCGCGGCGTGTCCGGCGTGCTGGCAAAGAGATCGGCGGCCGCATCCGACAGCGCAAAGAACGGGGTGTCTTCCACGCGGCCCGGCAGGCGCGAGCGGATGTCCTGGCTGAGACCGGCGGCGCGGACCTGGCTGATGAGCACCTGCATGCTGCTGGTCAGCGCGTGCGCCAGGCGCCGGGCAAGCGCGTCGGGCGTGGGGGCGGCGGGCGCATCCGCTACGCGCGCCGGGGCGCCTTCGTCCCGGTGCATCAGCGCGCGCAGGCGGGCCAGTGTCGCGTCGTCCAGCGACTCGATCCATTGCGCGTCGCCGGCGCGGCGAAACAGCAGGGTGAACAACCCGTCCATGTCGCCGCGGTTGGCGGGCGGGGGCAAAATCCAGTCCACGATGCGGCGCCACAATTCGCCCCAGAAGCCCGGCTGCGATGCGACGCCGGTGTCGCACAGCAGTGTGGTGGGATCGTTGTCCACCAGCACCGACCGCAACGTGGCTGCCGTGCGCGCGGCCACGGCGGGATTGTTTTCCAGCACCTGCAGCAGGTAGCGCAGCCGCGCGTGGCGGGGATCCCCCCCGTCCTGCCGCGCCGGCGCGCCGCCCGGACGGTTCAGCCAGCGGCCCAGGTCGATGAGCCACAGATTGCGTTCGGCCAGCGGCGACTGCGGATCGGCATTGGCCAGGATGACGTCGAGCTGCGCCCCGCCGCGCGAAGCCCGCCAATTGCGCCACAAAGAAGTCAGCATGATCGAGCCTCGCGGGTCATCGTGAATGGGGGTCGCGGCGCAACGAGAATCCTTGCGCCGCATTCATGGCCAGGTAGCTGACGTTGCGCGACACCGTCGGCGGCTTGTCGCCCGCGTGCAAGGCGCGCACCTCGTCCAGCACCATCTTGTCGGCCAGCGTCATGCGGTCGATCATCCGCAGGTACTGCATCCAGCTTTCCACCAGGAAGACCTCGCGCCAGACGCCCTCGCGCTCCAGGTCGCGAAACAGCTGCCATTGCTGCGCGCCATTGCGCAGCCGCAACAGGCGCAGCGGCTGGGCGGCATGCAGCAGCGGCGCCAGCTTGTCCGCGTTGATCAGGTATTCCACCGCGACGAGCACCGCGCCGCGCTGCGTGTTGAAGCCGGCGGCGGCCATGGCCGGTTCCGCGTCGTCTGCGCGGGTCAGCGACCGGGCATCCACCGGTTCGGGCAGGCGCGACCGGTACAGCAAGGCCACGGTGACGCCGAGCACGATGCCGGCGGTGGACAGCGCGCCCGACACGCCCATCGTGCCCGCGAAGTGGCCCCACATGAACGATCCCGCCGCCAGGCCGCCGAAGATCGCGGTCTGGTACAGCGCCAGCGCGCGGGCCTTGACCCAGTCGGGCACCAGGAGTTGCACGGTCGTGTTGTAGGTGGCCAGCACGCCGATCCAGCAGCCGCCCGACAGCAGCAGCGCGGGAAACGCGATCCACAAGGTGTTGGTCAGGCCCAGCGCCAGGAGGCAGGCGGCCAGCAGGGCGGCGGCCACGCTGATCAGGCCGCTGGATCCCCAGGCCGCGCGGGCCCGGCGCACCACCACGCTGCCCAGGATGGCGCCCACGCCCAGCGCACCGAGCATGTAGCCATACAGCAGCGCGCTGCCGCTTTCATGTTCGTGCGCCAAGAGGGGCAGCAGCGCCCAGAGCGCGCTGGCCGACAGGCCAAAGGCGAACGAGCGCAGCATGACCACGCGCGTCACGGTCGAATGCTGCGTATAGCGCACCGCCGCCACCACGCCTTCGAACAGCCCCTCGGGCGGCAGGCGCCGCACGGGCAGGTCGCGCTTCCAGCGCCAGATCGCCCAGATCAGGCTGCCGTAGCAAAAACAGTTCAAAAGAAAGACCCAGGATGCGCCCATCGCGCCCAGCAGCAGGCCGCCGATGGCGGGGCCCACCGCCCGCGCCACGTTGAAGTTCACGCTGTTCAGCAGCACGGCGCTGCCGACGTGCTCGCGCGGCACCTGTTCGCCCACGGCCGCCTGCCAGGCCGGCGTCACGATGGCGCTGCCGATGGCAATGCAGAACACCGACGCGATCAGCGTGATCGGGTGCAGCAGCCCCGCAAAGGCCAGGATGGTGATGAAGACGCCGCCCGCCAGCTCCAGCAGCATGCCGGCAAGCATGACCTTGCGGCGGTCGTGGTTGTCGGCCAGCACCCCCGTCAGGATCGACAGCGCAACCAGCGGGAACGCGGCCGCCACCTGGATCATGGCGACCATCAGCGGGCTGCTCTGCTCCGTCGTGATCACCCACGCGGCCGCGACGGATTGCGCCCAGGTGCCCAGGTTGGCAAACAGATTGGCGATCCAGATGACGCGAAAGGCGGGAAAGGCAAAAGGGGAAAGCGTGCTGACCTGCAGGACAGGCGCGGGCGCGGCCGGAGGGGCCGCTGGCAGATCGGTCGAAGCCGAAACGGGCTGCAGCATGGGAGCGTGGCCGGACGCGAGGATCGCGTCCGTTCTGGGCTGGGTCAGGGTCGCTCAATGGTACGCCCAAGCCATGCGTCGGGGGAGGCGGCATGCCCGTTTCCGGTAACCTCCCGGCTGCCCCTGTTTCACTATTTACGTTTGCTGATTCAATGACCCTGACTTTCAATGGGCGCGCGTTCGCCGCCCTGCTTGCCGTGACCGCCGTGCTGGCGCTGATCGCCACTTTCGGCGCGCCTTATCCCTTCCTGCGGGGGTTCGTGGGCGACGTGGTGGCGGTGGGCTGGGCCTACCTGCTGTACCGCAGCTTTATCCGCGCGCGCGTGCTGCCGCTCGCCCTGGCGGCGCTATTCACCGGGTATGCGGTGGAGTTCGCGCAATACCTAGGCCGCCAATTCGGATGGCGCATCGAGCAGCCGGTGCTGCGCGTCGTGTTCGGCAGTGTGCCGGATTGGTGGGACGTGCTGGCCTATACCGTGGGCTTTGTGGTGGTGCTGGCACTTGCCGGCGGCCTTGCCCGACGGGAGCGGCGCGCCGCGCTGCAAAACGCCCGGATGCAGGCCAGCCTGCGCGCAAGGCGCTAAACGGGGCGGGGCCGGCTGGACGCCGGCCCCGCGGGCACAACTTGATTCTTAACCGGCTTGGCAGACCGTGTCGTCGCGTTGCGCGCGCACGGCGGGCGCGGCTGCGCGCAGCGGTTGCAGGCGGGCATTGCGAAACGGCGCCAGCAACTCCGACCAGGAAGAAGGAAACAGCGGCGTCGCGTGGCGCACGGCATCGCGGCGGGCGTAATGGGTGAGCAGCTGCTGGCCGATCGGGGCGTCTCCCAGGGGATGGCGGGTATTCATGGTATTTCCGTATTGCGTTGAAATTGTATTCATTGTACGTCGTTCGTGCCTTGGGGTCCAGCGGGCCCGGGGCGGCACAAGTCCTTGATATGTCTGAAACTGTCCCCGATTAAGGGGTTGACTTCGGGATTGCCCTAGCAGCCCAAAACAGTAGACGGTATACAATGTTCATCATGCCCGGGCTTCGACAGGCCTGGAATTTCTCCCACTGGACCTGGAGCGAGTCATGGCAGAACTGATGAACCGAGATGAATTCCGCACGGCGCTGGAAAACGCAATCAAGGGCAAGAGCGCAAACGCGTCGCCCTTTTCGATCGCCTGGGCCGAAGGCAAGCTGAGCCGCGAGCACCTTTCGCGCTGGGCAGAAAACCATTATCACTACGTCGGCCCGTTCGCCGACTACCTGGGCTACCTGTACGCCCGCACGCCGGACACCTACACCGAGGCCAAGGATTTCCTCTTGGCCAACATGTATGAAGAGGAAATCGGCGGCGACCGCCACACCGATCTGCTGATCCGCTTTGCCGAAGCCTGCGGCACCACGCGCGAACGGGTCACCAATCCGGACAACATGTCGCCCACGACCCGCGCGCTGCAGAGCTGGTGTTATGCCGTGGCCATGCGCGAGGATCCGATCGTGGCGGTGGCTGGCCTGGTGGTGGGACTGGAATCGCAGGTGCCGTCCATCTACCGCAAGCAGACGCCGACCCTGCGCGAGAAGTACGGCTTCACGGACGAGGAAGTCGAATTCTTCGACCTGCACATCGTCTCCGACGAAATCCACGGCGAACGCGGCTACCAGATCGTGCTGGAGCACGCCAACACGGTGGACCTGCAGCAGCGCTGCCTGAAGATCTGCGAGATCGGGGCGCAGATGCGGTTGCTCTACACCACGGCGCTCTATACCGACTACGTGCAGGACCAGATCAAGCTGCCCGAACTGGGCCTTGCCGCCTGATCGTGCTCCGGCCCGCCCGGCACGCCCGGGCGGGCGCCGCACCGCAGAACCTGGACGAAGACCTCATGCCTACCGTTGTGTTTCATAAAGGCGGCCAGACCTACACCGACGTGGTGAAGGACAACACCAACCTGGTGGTGCGGGCCGGCATCAAGCAGTTTCCGTTTCCGCATCTGCGCTACGAATGCGGCATGGGCAAGTGCGCCAAGTGCGCCTGCCGCATCATCGCCGGGGCCGAACATCTGCCGCCGGTGAACTGGAAGGAAAAGAAGCAGCTGGGCGAACGCGTCGAGCAAGGCTACCGGCTGGCGTGCCAGCTCTGGTTGAACAGCGACATCGAGTTGACCCAGGACGTGGAGGCATGATGGCGCAGGATTCGACCTATGTGATCCTGACCTCCAAGCCCGGCATCTTCCGCACCGAGGCGGGCGAGGGCGCGGACATCATCGAGACCTATGACTACGTGTTCTACGGGCGCGCGCTGGCCGTCTTCAGCATCGCCCGCCTGGACCGCGAGATCAAGCTGGTCGTCACCGAGGAAACGCCGCCCTACGTGGTCAACCACGTGCCGTCCAAGTTTCTGGAGAAGTTCTCGTCGGTGGACGCGGCCCGCAAGGAGCTCGCGCACCTGACGCGTTTTGGCAGCATGGCGTCGACGCTGACGCTGCGGTCCGGCGTGCGCGTCACGGAGCACTGACAACATGGTTCAGATCACGTTCATATCCAACGGCGGCAAGGTCGCGACCGCGCCGGAGAACAGCAACCTTCTGCGCGTGTCGCTCAAGGAAAAGGGCGGCATCCCGTTCAAGTGCGGGGGCGGCCTGTGCGGCACCTGCAAGTGCCGGATCGAGGAAGGGCTGGAAAACACGGACGCCATCAAGCCCAAAGAGCGCAAGCACCTGCGGCCCGAGGACTTCGAGGCCGGCTACCGCATGGCCTGCCAGACCTTCGTGAATGGCGACGTCAAGGTGTCGTGGGTGGTGCAGAACGGCAAGGGCATCGTGGTGGGCGCGGCGCCCGGCCCGGTAGAAGCGTCCCCGGCATGAATGAGGCCGGCGCCTGGGGGCGCCGGCGCTCGGCAATCAGGCCACGGAGGCCTGCTGCGGCGGCTGCTGTGCCTCGGCGTAGGCCTTGGCGGCGTTGTGCACATGCTGGCTGGCCAAGAGCGCTGCCAGATCGCCATTGCCGGCGATGACGGCGTTCAGGATCTGCGAATGGTCGTCCCAGTTCTGTTTGGCCCGGCGCATGTTGCTGGGCGCGAACAGCAGCGCGGTGCGGTCGCGCAGCGAGCGCATCAGGTCGGTCAGCACCACGTTGCCGCCGATCGTGGCCAGCATTTCATGAAACTGCGAGTTCAGCGCCAGGAACTTGTCCAGCTTCTCTTCGCGCGCGGCCTCGGTGCCCTCGCGCAGGAAGGCCTGCAGGCGCTCGACCGTTTTCTCGTCGCGGCGCTGCGCGGCCAGCTTGGCGTTCAAGCCTTCCAGCGTGGCGCGCACTTCCACCATGTCGTAGGCCACGGCGTCCGACAGCACCGACACGGACGCGCCGCGGCGCGGCTCGATCGTGACCAGGCCTTCGGCGGCAAGCGCGCGCAGCGCCTCGCGCACCGGGATGCGGGACACGCCCATTTCCTCGGACAGGCGGCCTTCGACCAGGCGGTCGCCGGGCGTGAATTCGCCGCTCAGGATGCGTTCGCGCAGCTTGTCCCGGATGACGGCAAACAACTGCGGATGCTGCTCGCCGATCTTCAGCGGGGAGGAGTGCTGCGTCTCTGCGGCTTGCGGACTGACGGGGGAGGTTGTCATGGCGAGCAGGTTTGGCGTAATGGATACAGTCTCCATTGTATTACCGGGTGTCGCCGGCCGTCGCCGGTGGCGTGCCGCATCAGTGCACCCAGAATGTCTTGACCAGCACCCCCACCGCGCCCATGGCGCAGGCCGCGAGCAGCACGCCGCGGACGGCGCGCGGTGGCAGCAGGGTGCGCAGCCGGTTGGAGACCGCAAAACCGGCCAGCAGAAATGGCGCCAGGCTAAGCGCCAGGCCCGCGTGATAACCCGTGTAGCGCTTGGCCAGCGCCAGCATGGCCAGCGAAAAAATGGATCCCAGAAAAAGCACCATCCCCAGCGTGGCGCGCAGCCGCGGCGGGGCGGCATGCTGCAGCACGATGGCAATGGGCGGCGCGCCCACCGAAGTCATCGTGCCCATGATGCCGGAGGCGACGCCCGCGCCCGACACCCGTCCGGGCGTGGCGGAAAACCGCAGGCCCGCCACGCTCAGCGCCACGGCGGCGAGGATCATGCAGGCAAAGAGCACGCCCAGCGGCTGCGGGGCGAAGCGCGCCATGGCATAGATGGCGATCAAGGTGCCGACGGCCCGCCCCGCCAACGCGTACGAGACGGCGGGCCAATCGATGGCGGCGCGCTCGCGCAGGGCGGTCAACAGCGAGATGAAGCCGCCCAGCGTCAGAAGCGGTCCGGGCGCGAGCTGCGGAAAGAACATCGCCGCAACCGGCGCGGCGAACATCGCAAATCCCACCCCGCCCACGCCCTGCGCCACGGCGGCGCCAAACACCACGGCCGCCATGGCGGCGTAGTGCCACGGATCCGGGAACGACAGGGAAGACAGCATGCGTCGGACTTTGTAATTTATGTATACGATAGTCTATCTAGGAAATCGAACACCGCCAGACAAAACCAGAAAATTAAGGGTAATCCCTTGATTTTTCGTCCAAAAGGTGTCCGAAAACCGCACTATCGCTTTCCCTAGGCGGTGCATATTTCGATTGGTATGGTCTCCAACGAAATATAGTATACCGAGTGTGGCGACCCAACAGCCACGCATACAAGGGGAATAGCGCATGCAATCCGACGTCGTGCTCACTGCGGCTCATTGGATTTACCTGATCAGCGTGGCCGCCATCATCCTGACGATGATCCTGCGCGCCAATGTCGTGGTGCCATCGGTCATCGGCACGTTTCTGGTGGTGCTGGCGATCACGGGCAATCCGATCAGCGGGCTGATCGGCATCTTTTCGGCCAGCTTTGTCGCCGCCAAGGAGCTCTTCAATATCTTTCTGGTCATCACGTTCATGACGGCGCTGCTCAACGCGCTCAAGACGCTTCAGGCGGACGTGCGCATGGTGCAGCCGTTCCGGCGGGTCATGCGGGGCGGGCATTCGTCCTTCGTGATCATCGCCCTCTGTACCTACGTGATCTCGCTGTTCTTCTGGCCCACGCCCGCCGTGCCGCTGGTCTCCGCCATCCTGCTGCCCGCGGCCATTGCCGCCGGGTTGCCGCCGCTGGCCGGCGCCATGGCCATCGCCATCGCGGGCCAGGGCATGGCCCTGTCCTCCGACTACGTGATCGGCGTGGCGCCCAGCATCAGCGCCAAGGCGGCGGGGGCGGCCGTCAGCGCGGCGGTGGTGGCAGACCGCGCGCTCGTGCTGTCGCTGATCACCGGCGGGATCGCGCTGGTGGCGGCCTACCTGTTGGTGCGCCGCCAGATCGTGCCGGCCGATCCGGCCCTGTTGTCGGCCTGGCAGGCCCGCGCGCAGGACGGCAGCCTGGCGAAGATCGAACAGGCCGGCTCGTTCGACAAGGCGGAACTCGCGCGCGGCACCATGGGCGCCGATCCGGCCTTGCCCAGCGGCCCGGTGCTGAGTGAAGAAGAGCGCCGCCGCGTGCGCTGGTCCAAGGTGTTTGCCGTGGTGACGCCGCTGGCGTTCCTGGCCGTGATTGGGGTGATGGTGCTGCCCCGCCTCTTTCCGTCGCTGCCCGCGCTGCGCGGCGGCGATGCGGCGGCGCTGGTGGGCGGTGTGGCCTTCGTGGTCATGATGCTGGTGACCCTGGCGGCCGAGGGCCCGCGCAAGATGCTGGACGTCTGTCCGGAGCACGTGACCGACGGCTTCGTGTTCGCCTTCAAAGCAATGGGCTCGGTGCTGCCGATTGCCGGCTTCTTCTTCGTGGGCGCCAATGAGACAGCGGCGCAGATCCTGGGCGTGCCTGCGGCGCAGGCCCCCGGCTTGTTGTTCGAAGTCATTTCGGCGGCCCAGCACCTGATCCCCGAGAACCACTTCCTGGTCGCCTTCGGCGTGCTCCTTGTCGGCATGATCACCGGCATCGACGGCTCCGGCTTTGCCGGGCTGCCGCTCACCGGCACGCTGTCCGGCGCGCTGGGCCCGGTGGTGGGCGTGGACCCCGCCACGTTGGCGGCGGTGGGGCAGATGGGCGCGGTGTGGACGGGCGGCGGCACGCTGATTGCCTGGTCGTCGTTGATCGCCGTGGCGGGGTTCGCGCGGGTCAACGTGCTGTCGCTCGTTCGCGCGCTGTTGCTGCCGGTGCTGCTTGCGCTGTTCGTTTCGACCACCTGCGCGGTGCTGATCTGGCGTTGATGTTCAGCGCGCGCATGGGAAAAGGCTCCCGCGAGGGAGCCTTTTTGCTGCCGGATCGGGTGGGGTTTCCACTGATCGCCGCATAGTGATTAAAGTATACAATGTTCTGAAATTAGCCCGAACGCCTCACGCCCGGCCACGCCGGACCCAACTCAAGGAAGCGCTCCCGTGGACGATCTCTCGCAGCAAGCCTTTTTGAACTACATCGGCGGCCAGTGGACGCCCAGCGGCACGGGCAAGACCGCGCCCAACCGCAATCCGGCCGACATCGACGACGTGGTGGGCCACTTTCAGGTGTCCGGCGCCGATGACGCCCGGCAGGCCGTGCAGGCCGCCGAGGCCGCCTTCGCCGCGTGGCGCGACACGCCGATCTCCAAGCGCGCGGCCATCCTGTTCCGGGCGGCGCAGCATCTGGAAGACAACGCCGATTCCATTGCGCGCGAACTGACCCGCGAAGAGGGCAAGGGCGTGAACCTGGCCAAAGACGAGGTGCTGCGTTCGGCGCAGACGATCCGCTTCTACGCCGTCGAGGGCCAGTCCTTCACGGGCGAGACCTTCGTCAACGACGACCCGGACATGATCGTCTACAGCCAGCGCGAGCCGCTGGGCGTGGTGACCGTGATCTCGCCGTGGAATTTCCCCATCTCGATCCCGGCGCGCAAGATTGCGCCCGCGCTCATCATGGGCAACACGGTGGTGTTCAAGCCGTCTTCCGACGCGCCGATGTCGGGCTATCGCCTGACCGAAGCGTTCGTGCGCGCCGGTCTGCCCGCCGGGGTGCTGAACTTCCTGACCGGCCCGGCGGGCGCGGTGGGCGGAGCCATCACGGGGGCGCCCCAGGTGCGCGCCATTTCGTTCACCGGCTCGACAGCCGCCGGCGAGCAGATTCACCGGACCGCGGGGCTGACCACCCGTACGCAGATGGAACTGGGCGGCAAGAATCCGTTGATCGTGCTAGCCGATGCCGACCTGGACCGGGCCGTGGACCTGGCGGTCAAGGGCGGCTTCTCACTGAGCGGCCAGGCCTGCACGGGCACCAGCCGCGTGCTGGTCGATCGCAAGGTCAGCCAGGCCTACACGGAAAAGCTGCTGGCCAAGATCCGCACGCTGACCATCGGCAACGGGCTGGAAGGCAACTTCGACCTGGGCCCGCTGGCCACCGCCCGGCAGCTGGACAACGTGCTCGGCTACATCGAGCTGGGCAAGGAAGAGGCCACGCACCTCCATGGCGGCGACCGCCTGACCGGTCCCGGCTTTGACCGCGGGTACTACGTGACGCCCGCGCTCTTTGCCGGCGTGACCCAGCAGATGCGCATCGCCCGCGAGGAAATCTTCGGGCCAGTGATCGCGCTGATCGAGGTCGACGGCTATGAAGACGCCATCGCCCAAGCCAATGACACGGAATACGGCCTGTCGGCCGCCATCGCCACCACCGACGCGCGCTACGCGCACCGCTTTGCGCGCGACATCCAGGCGGGCACCGTCAAGATCAACCGCACCACCACCGGCAACCTGATCAACGCGCCGTTCGGCGGCCTGAAGCATTCCAGCACGTCCACGTTCCGCGAGTCGGGTCGCGTGGGCCTGGAGTTCTACACCCAGATCAAGACCGTCTACCGCGCCGGCTGACGGCCCATCCCCCACCAGAGGTTTTGCACATGAAACAGATCTATCGCCTGGAACTCGAAGAAGCGCGCGTCATGGTGCGCGCCGCCATCGCCAAGTCGCAGGAGATCGGCGTCCTGGAATCGATCTGCATCGTGGACGATGGCGGCCATCCGATCGCGCTGGAGCGCATGGACGGCGCGCGCATCACCGGTCCGCAGATCGCCTGGAACAAGGCCTTCACCGCCGCCGGCCACAAGCGCTCGACCCACCTGTTCAACACTCCGCCGAATGGCCCGGCGCTGCCCGGCAACGAAGCCTTCGGCATCCAGTGGAGCTTTGACGGCAAGTTCGCGGTGTTCGTCGGCGGTTTCCCCATCGTCGTGAACGGCGAGGTGATCGGCGGCGTGGGCCTGAGCGGCGGCAACGGCGAGCAGGACACGAAAGCCGGCCTGGCGGCGCTGGCCGCACTGCGCGAACTGCTGGAGCCGCGCGGCATGAAGGTGCTGGTCGAAGCGGACATCAAGAAATAGGCGAGGGCGCCATGGCATACCGCGTGCACATCCTGGAAACCGAAACCGCCTTTGAGGTCGAAGAAGGCGAAACCGTGCTGCAGGCCGCGGAGCGGTCATCGGTGAAGCTGCCGCACGAATGCACGTTCGGCGGCTGCGGCACCTGCCGCATCAAGCTGGAATCGGGCGCGGTGCGCTACGACGAATTCCCCATGGCGCTGACCCCCGAAGAGGCCGAACAGGGTTTTGCCCTGGCCTGCCAGGCGCGTCCGGCCGGCGACCTGTGCATCAGCGTGGCCAGCAGCCGGCAGGTGTTTCCCGATCCCCGCCGCATCTGCGCCACGATCCACCGCATCCATCGCTTCTGCGACGACGTCATCCACCTGACGCTGGCGCTGCCAGAGGCGCTGGACTACGTGCCCGGCCAGTACATGAACGTGGTGCTGCCCGACGGCGAGACGCGCAGTTTCTCCATGGCCTCGGCGCCTGCGGGCAACCTGGTCGACTTTCATGTGCGGCGCATTCCCGGCGGCCGCTACACGGACCAGTGGCTGGGGCAGGCGGTGGCGGGCGCGTCCGTGGAAATCGAGGCGCCGCTGGGCGTCTTCAGCTACCACGAGGAAGATTGGCGCCCGCTCATCATGATGGCCACGGGAACCGGCATTGCACCGATCAAGGCCATCCTCGAATCGCTGCTGGACAACGAGGACTGCCCGCCCGTGACGCTGTATTGGGGCATGCGCACTGAAGCCGACCTGTACCTGCGCGACGAGATCCAAAGCTGGGCGTCCCGCCTGTACGAATTCAACTTCGTGCCCGTGCTGTCGCGCGCGGGGGCGGATTGGCAGGGGCGTCGCGGCTATGTGCAGGAGGCGGTCCTGGCCGACCACGCCGACCTGTCCGAGCATGCCTTCTATCTGTGCGGCGCGCCCGAAATGATCCGCCAGGCCAAAAGCCTGCTGGCCGAACGGGGCGCCAGCCTGGATCACCTGTACGCCGACAGCTTCACCTTCCAGCACGCGTTGGCCGCCGTCTGATCGCCGGGTTAGCGATACACCAGCACCGGCAGCCGCGTGCGCGCCAGCACGCGCTGCGTTTCGCTGCCCAGCAGAAAGCCCGTCATTCCGTGCCGCCCGTGCGAGCCCATCACGATCAGGTCGCACCCGGTCTTCTGCGCGGTCTCGACAATGGCCTCGTGCGGATGGTCGTTCACGATGACGATCGCTTCGCAAGGCACGAGCGCGTGCCGCGCCTCGGTCTCAAGTCCGTCCAGATACGCCTGCGCATTGCGGCGCGCCTGGTCGGTGTGGTGCCCTTCGGTTGTGCCCAGCATCTCGGCCTGGTAGACCAGCAGATGGTCCTCCGGGATGGCGCGCAGCAGGGTGATGGTGGCGCCCATTTCCTTGGCGAAAACGAGCGCGCGCTTGAATGCCGATTCGGACAGCAGCGAACCGTCCACGGCGATGAGCAAGTGCCTGTACATGTTGCCTCTCCTTTAGGAAAAGGAATGTCCAGCAACGGCGAATCCAGTATAGGCCCCTGGGCGAACGCAAACCAGCGTGCAAAAGGACGAGCCGCGTGCGCACCGGTGTCTGACACCGTTCATCTTCCCGCAGCGCTTCCAAACCGCCGGCGTTAGGCATATATTGACCGGGCGATATCCGGCGGTTCCCTCCTGGCTTGTGGCGTCTTGCTGTGTGCGGAGAACGGAAATGCGGCGACTGCAAAAGTGGTTCATCGGCCTGATGTGCCTGGGGCTGTCCCTCTGTTTTCCCGCCTTGGCGCAGACCAAGCTCAGCAACGCGCAGCTCGATCAGCTCATGGCGCCCGTGGCGCTTTACCCGGATGCGCTGCTGTCGCAGATTCTCATGGGGTCCACGTACCCGGACGACATCGCGGCCGCCGCCAAATGGTCGGCCGCGCACACCGATCAGTCCGGCGACGACGCCGTGCGCGCCGTGGACGCCGAAACCTGGGATCCCAGCGTCAAGTCGCTGGTCGCCTTTCCCTCGGTCATGGACATGATGGGCCGCGAGCCCGGCTGGGTGAAGTCCGTGGGCGACGCTTTCCTGGCGCAACCCGAGGCCGTGATGGACGCCGTCCAGCGGCTGCGCACGCAGGCGCAAAAGGCAGGCAATCTGAAAAGCACGCCGCAGCAGACGGTCAAGACCACCACGGCCAACGAGAAGACCGTGGTGGTGATCGAACCGGCCGATCCGCAGGTGGTCTACGTGCCCAGTTACAACCCCACGGTGGTCTACGGCACGTGGGCTTATCCGTCATACCCTCCTTATTACTATCCGCCGCCGCCCGGCTCGGTGTTCGGGAGCGCGCTCGTGGCGGGCATCGGCTTCGGCGTGGGCGTGGCGGCGATCAATTCGTTGTGGGGCGACGCCAACTGGGGGCACGGCGACGTCGATATCGACGTGGACCGCTACAACAACATCAACGTCAACAATCGCATCGACCGCAACAACGTGAACAGCAACCGGGCCACCTGGCAGCACAACGCCGCCAACCGGGGCAACGCGCCGTATGCGGACTCGGCCAGCCGCCAGCGGTTTGACAGCCAGCGGCAGGCGGGGCTGCAGAGCCGGGCCCAGTCGGGCGGCACAGGGGCCCGGACGACGGGCACGGCGCCCGCCGCAGGGTCTCGCGACGACGCGCGGCAGCGGGCGGCGCAGTCCTTCGAAGGCCGCACCGGACAGCCCATTGCGGGGCATGCCGGGGCCGATGGTTCGCGCGGCCAGGGCGCGGCGCGGGGCGACGGCGCGGCGGGCCGGGGGCAGGGGCCGCAAGCGGGGCAGGGCGCGCGGGATCGCAGTTCCAGCGTGTCGACCCAGAACCGGCCGCAGGATCGCGGCGCCAGCGTATCGACCCAGAACCGCCCGCAGGACCGAGGCGCCAGCGTATCGACCGGCGGCGCCTCCACGCAGGACCGCCAGGCGGCGGCACAGCGCCAGCGCGCCGACGAAGCGGCGGCGCGCGACCGGGCGCGGTCATCGAATAGCCAGAACGCCCTCTCCGGGGCGGGCGACGGCGACCGCATGCGGCAGCAGAACCAGCGCGGCGAGATGAGCCGTGGCGGCGGCGGCCAACGCAGCACCGGCGCCAGCGCGCCCAATCGCGGCGGCGGCGCAGGCTCCCCGCGCGGCGGTGGGGGCGGCCGTGGCGGTGGCGGCGGCCGGAGATAAGCATCATGGACAAGGGACTACCTATGACGATCGCCCGTTTGCGCGCGCTGTGTCTTGCCTTGGCCCTCGCGCTCGGCGCAGCGGCGCCCGCCATGTCGCAGGCCGTGTATCCCAGCGCCCAGGCCGCCGCGCAGGCGTTCACCGATTCGCTGGCCCTGAACGACGTCGATGCCCTGAGAAAAGTGCTGGGCCCGAACCACCGGCAGCTCGTGCCGGGCGGCGTCGACCAGGAGAATATCTATCGCTACCTGGCGGCGTGGGTGCGTAAGCACGACATCGTCGCGGACGGCGGCCGGGCGTGGGTGACGGTGGGCGAGTCGGGCTGGACGCTGCCGGTGCCGCTGGTGCGCGCCGGCCAGGGATGGCGCTTCGACCCGGTGGCGGGCAAGGCGGAGATCCAGCGCCGCGCCATCGACCGCAACGAGCTGACCGCCATCGAAACCCTGCAGGAATTGCAGGCCGCGCAGACGCGCTATGCGCAGGGAGTGGGTCAGGGCCGGTATGCCATGCGGCTGGTCAGCCGCGCGGGCGAACGCGACGGTCTTTACTGGCCGGACGTGCCGGGCGCGCCCCAGCAGGCGTTCGGACCGGACGCGCTGGCGATGGGCCCCGACGTGCCCGTGGACGACGCCTATTTCGGCTATCGCTACAAAGTGCTGCCGGGCGGGCCGGACAACGCATATCGCATCGTCGCGTGGCCCGCGCGGTACGGGCAGACGGGGATCGGCACGTTCGTCGTCGGTCCGGAAGGCGGCGTCCTGGAAAGCGATCTGGGACCGTCGTCGGCGGCGCGCGCGGCGGCCTTGCGGGAGGCCGACATCCGCACCGGAAACTGGGTCGACGCGAACGGCCAGGCCGCGCCCGTCAGATAGGTTTTTAGGGGCCATATGACGCCCAGTTCGGGGGCCTGTTGCGGGGTCGCAACAGGAGTGCGGGTTTGCCCCTCAAGCCCTTGCTGCGCCGCATTCACAAGCCTCCCTGTGGCCCTTTTGTCAGGCGGCTGTGCCTACAATGGCGAGCACCGGGTGACTGCCCGATTTCCCTTTGCCGGATCTCCAAATTGAACCCCATGTCTTTCCTCCGCTACGCCGTTTTCGGCGTGGGGATGGCGCTTAGCGCCGCGGCGGCTTCGGCCCCGATCTTTGTCCTGAACTCCCTGGACGCCAACGTCAGCATCATCGATCCGGCCACCTACAAGGAACTGCGCCGCGTGCCCACGGGCAAAGAGCCGCATCACCTGTATCTGACGCCCGATGAAAAGTCGCTCATGGTGGCCAACGCCACTGGCGACACCATCACGTTGATGGATCCCAAGACGGGCGACGTGCAGCGCACGCTGACCGGCATCGTCGATCCCTACCAGTTGCAGTTCTCGCCGGACATGAAGTGGTTCGTCACGGCGGCCAACCGCCTGGACCACATCGACATCTATGCCTGGAAGCCGCTGGAAAAAGGCTTTGACCTGACGCTGGTCAAGCGCATCCAGGCGGGCAAGACGCCCAGCCACATCATGATCGACAAGCACAGCACGACGGCCTACGTCACGCTGCAGGACAGCGATCAGCTCATCGCCATCGACCTGGCCACGCAGACCCCCAAGTGGACGGTGTCCGTCGGCAAGACGCCCGCCGACGTGTTCCTGACGCCCGACCAGAAGACGCTGCTGGTGGCGCTGACCGGCGACTCGTACGTGGAAGCCTATGACGTCAGCAACGGCCCGGCCAAGCTGGTCAAGCGCATCCAGACCGCACCGGGCGCGCACGCCTTCCGGGCGCAGGGCGACCACCGCCACCTGTTCGTCAGCAACCGCACCGCCAACTCCATCAGCCGCATCGACATGCAGACGCTGACGGTCGTGGACACCTTCCCGGTGCCGGGCGGCCCGGACTGCATGGACGTGCTGGCCGACGGCAAGACGCTGCTGGTCACCTCGCGCTGGGCGCGCAAGCTCACGGTGGTGGATCTGGAACAGAAGAAGGTCGTCAATCAAGTGCCCGTGGGCAAGTCGCCCCACGGCGTCTGGACGTTGAACCATGCGCCGACCCGCTAAGGGAACGGCCCGCTTCGCGGCCCTGTGCCTGGCGCTGACGACCGCGGCGGCCGGCGCGGCGCCGCAGGCCACCTGCGACAAGCCCGTGTACCTGACGTTCGACACCGGTCACATGGGCGTTGCCCCGCTGGTGGCCGACGTGCTGGCCCGCCATCAGGTCAAGGTCACCTTCTTTCTGGCAAACGAACGCACACTGACCGACGGCGCCAGTCTGGACGACGTCTGGGCGCCCTGGTGGAAGGCACGCGCGGCCGAAGGCCATGCCTTCGGCTCGCACACCTACGACCACGTCTATTGGCAGGGCGACCTGCCGGGCGGCAAGTTCCGCGTCAAACCCAGCGCCGGGCCCGACGCGGGCAAGCGCGCCGAGTGGACGGCCGAGCAGTACTGCGCCGAGATCCGCCGTCCCGCCGAGCGGTTCCGCCAGATGACGGGCAAGGCCATGCTGCCGCTGTACCGCGCACCCGGCGGCAAGACCTCGCCCGCGCTGCTCAAGGCGGCCAAGGTCTGCGGCTTCGAGCACGTGGGCTGGTCGCCGGCCGGCTTCCTGGGCGACGAGCTGCCCAGCGACAAGTACCCCAACGCCAAGCTGCTGGACCAGGCGCTTCGCACCATCAAGCCCGGCGACATCCTGCTGGCCCACCTGGGCATCTGGTCGCGTCAGGACCCCTGGGCGCCCGCCGTGCTGGAACCGCTGATTGAAGGTTTGCAGCGCAAGGGCTATTGTTTCGCTACCTTGAACACCCATCCGGCCTATCGCGACTGGATCGCCACGCATCACTGATCATGGATACGCTTAGCCAACTCTTCGGGGAATGCCAGCAATGGCTCTTCGAGACGGCGATTCAGCCCGCGCTGTTCCACCTGGGCCTGAGCAACTTCATCGAAGACGGCTACGACGCCACCATGTGGCTGCTGGTGGGCCTGATTCAGGTCGCGGTGCTGGTGCTGGTCTTCGGGCCCCTGCAGCGCCTGCGTCCCGTGGAACCGGTCACCGACCGCCGCCAGATCGGCATCGACGTGCTGTACACGCTGATCCACCGGCTGGGCGCGTTCCGGCTCGTGCTGTTCTTCACCATCGATCCCTTCTGGGACAGCGTCTTCGGGCAGCTGCACGTGTGGGGCTTCGCGCCCTTTCAGCTGGATCAGTACTGGCCCGGCGTGACGGACAAGGCGTGGGTCAGCCTCATCATCTACCTGCTGCTGTTCGATGCGGTGGATTACTTCTACCATCGCGCCCAGCACCGCTTCGGCTGGCTGTGGGCGCTGCATGCCGTGCATCACAGCCAGCGCCAGATGACCATCTGGAGCGACGACCGCAACCACCTGCTGGACGACATGCTGCGCGACGTGCTCATCGTGTTCGTGTCGCAGCTGGTGGGCGTGCCGCCCGCGCAGTTCGTGATGGTGGTGGCGATTACCCAGCTTGCGCAAAGTTTTTCGCACGCCAACCTGCGCATGCATTTCGGCGCGCTGGGCGAACGCCTTCTGGTCAGCCCGCGCTTTCATCGCCATCATCATTCCATCGCCTACGACGCCTCCTCGCCGGGGCCGGCCGGCGGCTACAACTTTGCCGCGCTGTTTCCGATCTGGGACGTCGTGTTTCGCACCGCGCGCTTTGGCGTCGGGTACGGCCCCACGGGCATCCACGACCAGCAGGCCGAACTGGGCGGACGCGATTACGGCCGGAGTTTCTGGTCGCAGCAATGGCTGGGCATCAAGCGCATGATCGGCCGCGACCGCGAACCGGCCGCTGCACCGCCCGTGCCGCCCGCTGGCGCCGAACGCGCATGAAAAAACCCCGCGGCTGGCTGTCCAGCGGCGGGGGCGAATCGGATAGCGGCCGGATAACTGCTGCCGGGCCGCCACGCGGCAATCAGGCGCCCGGCGTGTCGTGCGTGGTTTCGCGCTTGATCTCGCCGTGGCGGCGTTCCATTTCCTGACGCAGTTCGCGGCGCAGGCCGGCCGCCTTGAAGCGCTGCTTCTCCTCAAGCGTGCGGGGTTCAAGCGGCGGCACCGCGGTCGGGGCGCCCTTGTCGTCCACCGCAACCATCGTGAAATAGCAGCTGTTGGTGTGACGCACCAGCTTCTTGCGGATGTCCTCGGTCACGACCTTGATGCCGATCTCCATCGACGTGCGGCCCGTGTAGTTCACGGCTGCCAGAAAAGTCACCAGCTCGCCCACGTGGATCGGTTCCCGGAACACCACCTGGTCCACGGACAGCGTCACGACGTATTGGCCGGCGTACCGGCTGGCACAGGCGTAGGCCACCTGGTCCAGATACTTGAGGATGGTTCCGCCGTGTACGTTTCCCGAGAAATTCGCCATGTCTGGCGTCATCAGGATGGTCATCGACAATTGGTGGCTAAAGGCGTCGTCCATGGCGGGCGGCTCATTCATGAATAAAAGGCTAATGGTAGCGGCAGGCGCATGACATCGCGCCGTATTTCCGCGGCGGATCAGGGTTTCTTGGGGGGCAGCGCGGGCGGCGTCTCTGCGGCTGCCGCCGGATGGCCGGCCCCTGGTTCGCTCGGCGGCGGATGGCCGGCCCCCGGATGGCCGGCCCCCGGTTCGCCGGCCGCCGGGTCGCCGGCCGCAACTTCCTCAACTTCCGCTGCGATCCGGCTCACGGCCGGGGGCGTCCACAGCCCATCGCGCACCGCCGGACCCGGGGTGTAGACGCGCAGCAGCATGCCGACCGGACCGGCCGCGGGGATCGGCAGCCAGTTGGACTGGTCCTCGGGCGCCGGCGCGGTGTTGCTGAAAATCAGGTCCAGCGAGCCGTCCGCGTTGTAGCGCAGCGGATCGCGGCTGCCGAGCGCGTGACGGTTGACCGGGTTGGGCACGGGCATGCCCTGGCCGTCGTAGGCTGCCAGCGACCAGAACGCGCCCGTGTCGGGCAACTGGTCGCTGCCGATGTGCAGCGTATATGCGTGGGCGCCGTCCAGCAGCGCGCCTTCGCTGTCGGTGGCTAGCACTTGCACGGTCAGGTCCTCGGGCAATCCACTGCCCGGCTGGGCCTGCGCGGCCAGCGCGCGGCGCAACCAGTCGTTGCCGTACACGCCGATGCTGGCGGTTTCCTGCAGCCAGCCGTTCGTGGCGCGCAGCGAGTGGCCTGCCGCCGCCGCCATGCGGTCGCGCGCCGCGCGCACGCCGCGGCGCATGCCCTGCTTGGCGGAATGGTCGAGCTTGTCGAAGTCGAACGGACGGCCCGGCGCCAGCCCCACCCGCCGCAGCAGCACGAGGACCGGCTGGTCCGTCGCGTGCGGCGGATGCTTGCGCAGCAACTCGGCCGCATAGGTAAAGAACGCGTCGGTCGGCATGGCGTCCACCTGTTCGCTTGCCGGGATCTTCAGGTCGAGGGACGGGTCCGGCTTCGGGCGCGGCGCCTGCGCGGGCAGGTTCCATTGCGCCAGCGGCGTCACGGCGAGGCCGTCCTGCAAGGCGTTGACCGTCGCCTGGTCGGGGCCACCGCGCGTGTCGATCAGCACCTTCGCCCAGACGTGAACGGTGGGCGCGTCGATACGGGCCATGCCGGAGGGCAGCGTGCCGGTCCAGCCGGGCGGCACGATGGCGGTGTTGCCCTTCGCCGTGCCGGTGGTGCGCGTGCCCAGCGTCGCGAAGACGTCGGTCCACATGTCCAGCAGCGTCAGGGTGTAGCGCCGGCCCGCCGTGTCGGGCGCGGACAGCACGACGGGTCCCTCGGTCAGGTCCAGCCACGCCGTGCTGCGCAGCACATCGAAGTTCGACCACGGCGTGGCCTCGCCCGCTCGGGGCAGGGCGCGCACGTGCGCAAAGGTGTTGGACGCAGCGCCTTGCGACCCTTGCGACGGATGGGTGAACTGGCGGCGCGTCAGGTCCATGACGACCAGCGGATAGAAATACAGATAGCCCTCCATCGCCGCCTGCTGCGCCGCCTCGGTGGCGGCGGCGGCGGGCGACTGGGATGCGGGCGCCGCGTGGACGGACGCCTGCGGCGCCAGCAGGCAGGGCGCGATGGCCAGCGACAGGGCAAGGGTTCGGGCCACGGGGGCAAGGCGTCGCATCGGCGCTCCAAGTCATGCAATGCCGGGCATCGTAGCAGTGCTGCACTGCGACAAAATCCGCGAAGTAAGCGCCTTTTGCCGTCAAATTCAGACCAGAGCGGCGGTCTGACGCCCCAGCAGGCATGGCGTACCCCTTATTGAAGGCCTATACTTCCTCACATTCCCTTGGAAGTTGTAGGGCTTTTTGTCCTAGTCGTTTTCGCTTCCTTCATTCACCAGGAGAGGAGTGCTTCATGGTCAACATGAATCGCCGCCAGTTCTTCAAGGTGACCGGTGCGACGCTGGCGGGCTCCAGCCTGGCCATGCTGGGGGCTGCCCCCGGCACGGCCATGGCCGAGGTGCGCCAGTTCAAGCTTGCGCGCATGACCGAAACGCGCAACACCTGTCCCTACTGTTCGGTCGCCTGCGGTTTGCTGATGTACGGCCTGGGCGATGGCTCGAAGAACGCCCGCGCCAGCATCATGCACATCGAAGGCGACCCCGACCATCCCGTCAATCGCGGCACCCTCTGTCCGAAGGGCGCGGCCCTGATCGACTTCATCCATAGCCCGAATCGCCTGAAATACCCGGAATACCGGGCGCCCGGCTCGGACAAATGGGTCCGGATGTCGTGGGACGAAGCCCTGACCCGCATCACCAAGCTCATGAAGGCCGACCGCGACGCGAACTTCGTCGAGAAGACCGCGGACGGCAAGACGGTAAACCGGTGGCTGACCACCGGCATGCTGGCCGCCTCGGCAAGCAGCAACGAGGTCGGTTACATCACGCACAAGACTGTGCGCAGCATGGGGATGCTGGCGTTCGACAATCAAGCCCGTGTCTGACATGGCCCGACGGTGGCAGGTCTTGCCCCGACGTTTGGCCGTGGAGCGATGACGAACCATTGGGTCGACATCAAGAACGCGGACATAGTTTTGATCATGGGCGGCAATGCCGCCGAGGCCCACCCTTGCGGGTTCAAATGGGTCACTGAAGCCAAGGCCCACAACAAGGCCAAGTTGATCGTCGTGGATCCGCGCTTTACGCGTTCGGCATCCGTGGCGGACTTCTACGCGCCCATACGTACCGGCACCGACATCATCTTCCTGGGTGGCGTCATCAAGTACCTGTTGGATAACGACAAGATCCAGCACGAGTACGTGCGCAACTACACCGACTTTTCGTTCATCGTGCGCGAGGACTTCGCGTTCGACGCGGGCCTGTACTCGGGCTACAACGCCGAAAAGCGCACCTACGACAAGCAAAGCTGGGACTACGAGCGCGGCGATGACGGTTACGTCAAGACCGATCCCACGCTGCAGCATCCGCGTTCGGTGTACCAGCTGCTCAAGAAGCACTACTCACGCTACACGCCCGAAATGGTCGAGCGGGTCTGCGGCACGCCCAAGGACAAGTTCCTGACGGTGTGCGACATGCTCGCGTCCACGGCCACCACCAACCGGGCCGCCACGATCCTGTACGCGCTGGGCTGGACGCAGCACTCCATCGGCTCGCAGATCATCCGCACCGGCGCGATGGTGCAGCTGCTGCTGGGCAACATCGGCATCGCCGGCGGCGGCATGAATGCGCTGCGGGGGCACTCGAACATCCAGGGCCTGACCGACCTGGGCCTGATGTCGAACCTGCTGCCGGGCTACATGACGCTGCCCAACGAGCCCGAGCAGGACTACGCCAAGTACATCGACACGCGCACGCTCAAGCCGCTGCGTCCCAACCAGCTGAGCTACTGGCAGAACTATTCCAAGTTCCACGTCAGCCTCATGAAGGCCTGGTGGGGCGGCGCGGCCACCGCCGAGAACAACTGGGCGTTCGACTACCTGCCCAAGCTGGACAAGCTGTACGACATGCTGCAAGTCTACGAGCTGATGGTCCAGGGCAAGATGAACGGCTACATCGCCCAGGGCTTCAACCCGCTGGCCGCGGCGCCCAACAAGGCCAAGCTGAACGATGGCTTTGCCAAGCTCAAGTTCCTGGTCATCATGGACCCGCTGGTCACGGAAACGTCCGAGTTCTGGCGCAACGCCGGCGAGGCCAACGACGTGGATCCGTCCAAGATCCAGACCGAGGTCTTCCGGCTGCCCACCACCTGTTTTGCCGAGGAAGACGGCGCGCTGGTCAACTCCGGCCGCTGGCTGCAATGGCACTGGAAGGGCGCCGAACCCCCGGGCGAGGCCAAGAGCGACATCGAGATCATGGCGCTCATCTTTACGCGCCTGCGCAAGCTGTACCAGGACGAGGGCGGCAAGTATCCCGATCCCATCGTCAATCTGTCGTGGCCGTATTCCAATCCGCAGAACCCGACGGCCGAGGAACTGGCCAAGGAATACACGGGCCGCGCGCTCGTCGACCTTGCGGATCCCAAGGATCCGGCGAAGATCATGCGTAAGGGCGGCGAGCAGCTTGCAGGCTTTGCCGAGCTGCGCGACGACGGCTCCACCGCCAGCGGCTGCTGGATCTTCGCGGGCGCCTGGAGCCCCAGCGGCAACCTCATGGCCCGCCGCGACAACAGCGATCCCACCGGCATCGGCCAGACCCTGAACTGGGCCTGGTCGTGGCCGGCCAACCGCCGAATCCTGTACAACCGCGCCTCCTGTGACCTGCAAGGCAAGCCGTTCGATCCGCGGCGCAGCGTCGTGTCCTGGAACGGCCGCGCCTGGGTGGGCGCCGACATCCCCGACTTCAAGGGCGACGAGAACCCCGCGGGCGGCATGGGGCCGTTCATCATGAACCCGGAAGGCGTGGCGCGCTTCTTTGCGCGGGCAGGCCTGGCCGAAGGGCCGTTCCCGGAACACTACGAGCCCTTCGAAAACCCGCTGGGCTACAACCCGCTGCATCCGAAGGCCAAGGGCGTCACCAGCAACCCGGCCGCGCGCATCTTCAAGGATGACCTGGCGGCGATGGGCACGGTGGAGAACTTCCCGTATGTGGCCACCACGTACCGGCTGACGGAACACTTCCACTACTGGACCAAGAACGTGCGCATCAACGCGATTCTCCAGCCCGAGCAGTTCGTGGAGATCGGCGAGGCGCTGGCCAAGGAGCTGGGCATTCCCAACGGCTCTCGCGTGAAGGTGTCGTCCAACCGCGGCTACATCAAGGCGGTGGCGCTCGTCACCAAGCGCATCCGTCCGCTTGTCATCGAGGGCAAGACGGTGCACCAGGTCGGGATTCCGATCCACTGGGGTTTCGTCGGCGTCGCCAGGCCGGGCTTCCTCACCAACACCCTGACGCCATTCGTGGGCGACGGCAACTCCCAGACACCGGAGTTCAAGTCGTTCCTGGTGAAGGTCGAAAAGGTATAGGAGAACCGACATGTCAATGCAATCCCTGGACATCAAGCGGCGCTCCGCCACCACCACGCCGCCGCCGGGCATCCGTGAACCCGTCACGGGCTCGGTCGCCAAGCTGATCGACGTCTCCAAGTGCATCGGCTGCAAGGCGTGCCAGAGCGCCTGCATGGAGTGGAACGACCTGCGCGACGAGATCGGTGTCAACGTGGGCGTCTACGACAATCCGGCTGACCTCACCGAGCATTCCTGGACCGTCATGCGCTTCTCGGAATTCGAGAACCCCGCTGGCGACCTGGAATGGCTGATCCGCAAGGACGGCTGCATGCACTGCGAGGATCCGGGCTGCCTGAAAGCCTGTCCCTCGCCGGGCGCCATCATTCAGTACAACAACGGCATCGTGGATTTCCACGAGGAAAACTGCATCGGCTGCGGCTACTGCATCACCGGCTGTCCGTTCAACGTGCCGCGCATCTCCAAGAAGGATCACAAGGCGTACAAGTGCACGCTGTGTTCCGATCGCGTGGCCGTCGGCATGGAGCCCGCATGCGTCAAGGCCTGTCCCACCGGCGCCATCGTCTTCGGCACCAAGGACGACATGCACCAGCATGCGGCCGAACGCGTCGAGGACCTGAAATCGCGGGGCTTCGCGCAGGCCGGCGTCTACGATCCGCCAGGCGTGGGCGGCACGCACGTCATGTACGTGCTGCATCATGCAGACCAGCCGGGGCTGTACCACGGCTTGCCCGCCGATCCGCAGATCAGTCCGATGGTGTCGCTCTGGAAGGGGCTGGCCAAGCCGCTTGGCCTGGCCACGATGGCGCTGACCGCGCTGGCGGGCTTCTTCCACTATGCGCGGGTCGGCCGCAACGAAGTGACCGAGGAAGACGAACGTCGAGCCGAAGAGGAGGTGCGCCATGAGTGAAGAACACCACTATCGCCGCATCAAGCGCTACACGCCGGGCGAGCGCACCAACCACTGGATCATCGCGCTCACGTTCATCCTGCTCGCGCTGTCCGGGCTGGCGCTTTTTCATCCGTCGATGTACTGGCTGACCAACCTGTTCGGGGGCGGGCCCTGGACGCGCATCCTGCATCCGTTCATCGGGGTGGTGATGTTCGTGTGCTTTGCCGTGTTCGCTGGACACATGTGGCGCCACAACCTGCTGACCCGCGCGGACCGCCAATGGCTCAGGCAGCTCAACGATGTGGTCGAGAACCGCGAGGAAAAGCTGCCCGAGGTCGGCAAGTACAACGCCGGCCAGAAGCTGCTGTTCTTCGTGCTGATCCTGTGCATGCTGGGGCTGATGGTCAGCGGCATCGTGATCTGGCGCGAATATTTCGCGTTCTACTTCCCGATCTGGGTGGTCCGCGCCGCATCGGTGCTGCACGCGGTTTGTGCGCTGGTGCTGATTTGCGCGATCATTGTGCATATTTACGCGGCGATCTGGGTAAAGGGGTCGCTCACGGCAATGCTGCGCGGCTATGTCACCGCCGGCTGGGCGTGGAAACACCATCGCGCCTGGTTTCGGGAGCAGGTGAAGAAATAGTTTTTTGGCCCGGCATGTCGTGATCGCACGGCTGTTATCCTCTTCGCAGGCTGGCAGCCGTGTTTGTTTTTCTGGAGACGAGAATTGCAGCGAATCCTTCCGCGCGGCGAGATCGAAGCGCTAGACCATAACGCCATTCCCCGCATCACCCTGCCGGAGCGGCAAACCGTCTTTGCCGCGCGGGCCGCGCGACTGCGCCAGTTGGCCGAGGGCAATCCGGTGGGCGACTACCTGTTGCTGATGGCGCATCTGGTCGATGCCCAGCACCGCGCGCTGCAGGACTGCGCCGCGCCGCCCGCCACCGAAGACCGCATTTCGCTCGCGCAGACGCACGGCATGCCGCCGTTGCAGGCCGTGGGCTGGCCCCGCGACCCGCTGTGGCGCCGCATCCTGGGCCAATTGCTGGACGACGTGTCGCGCGCGCCCGGCGTGCCTGCCGAGGCCATCGACGTCTGCGCCGCGCTGCGCCGCGCGCTGGATGACGATCCCGAATCGCTCGAAGACCTGGCCCAGGCCGTGTTGTCCGAACAGGACGAGGGCGTGGATAGCGCCGCCGCGCCCTTCGTCATGGCCGCGTTGCAGGTCTACTGGACGGACCTTGCCAACCGCTTCGATCCCAAGCAGCTGCCTGTCGCCAGCCCGTTTGGGGTCTGTCCGGTCTGCGCCAGCCTGCCCGTGGCCAGCATCGTCCGCGTGGGCGGCCAGTACGAGGGCTACCGCTACCTGTGCTGCAGCCTGTGCGCCACGCAATGGCACATGGTGCGCGTGAAGTGCTCGCATTGCGAGGACGTCGAGAAGGTCGCCTACCAGGCCATCGAGGGCCGCACGCCCGCCATCAAGGCCGAAACCTGCGATAACTGCCACACGTATCGCAAGATCTTCTATCAGGACAAGGACCTGTACGTGGAGCCGGTGGCCGACGACCTTGCCAGCCTGATGCTGGACGTGCTGGTGGGCGAGGCGGGGTATTCGCGGTCCAGCGGCAATCCGCTGCTGTGGCATGGCGCGCAGGACTAGCGCCTCTCGATGACGGAGTCTCGCATGGCAGATCAACTGTCCGGGGCCGGCCTGGCCGCGGCATCCGACATCCCTTCGCTGGACCGCCTGTTGAACGCCGAGGCGCTGCGTCCGGCGCTGGCAACCCACGGCCGCACGCAGGTGGTGGCCGCCTTGCGCCGCGACCTGGAGGCGTTGCGTAAGCGCGCGCTGGTCGGCGGCGTGCCGCGCCACGAGCTTGAGGCTGCCGCCGTGGCGGCTCGCACGTCGGCGGCGCTGGACGAGGCCGCGCGCCCGCGCTTGCGCGCGGTCTACAACCTGACCGGCACCGTGCTGCACACCAACCTGGGCCGCGCGCTGCTGCCCGACGAAGCGGTGGCCTCGGTGCTGCGCGCGCTGACCACGCCGGCCAACCTGGAGTTCGACCTGGACACGGGCGGGCGCGGCGATCGCGACGACCTCATCGACGACCTGCTGTGCGAGCTGACCGGGGCCGAGGCGGCCACGGTGGTCAACAACAATGCGGCCGCGGTGCTGCTGATGCTCAACGCGCTGGCGGACCGCCGTGAAGTGGTGGTGTCGCGCGGCGAACTGGTCGAGATCGGCGGCGCGTTTCGCATCCCGGACATCATGAAGCGCGCGGGCGCCAAGCTGGTCGAAGTGGGCACCACCAACCGCACGCACGCGGCCGACTACGAGAACGCCATCGGCCCGCGGACCGCGATGCTGATGAAGGTGCATTGCAGCAACTACGCGGTGACCGGCTTCACGAAAAGCGTGGACGTGGCCGACGTGGCCGCGCTGGCGCACGCGCGCGGGCTGCCCGCCACGGTGGACCTGGGCAGCGGCACGCTGGTGGACCTGACGCAGTTCGGATTGCCCAAGGAAGACACCGTGCGCGAGACCATCGCGGCGGGCGCCGATCTGGTTACGTTCAGTGGCGACAAGCTGCTGGGCGGGCCGCAGGCGGGCCTCTTGGTAGGCCGCGCCGACCTGATCCGCAAGATCAAGAAAAACCCGCTCAAGCGCGCGCTGCGCGTGAGCAAGCTCACGCTGGCCGCGCTGGAACCAGTGTTGCAGCTGTACCGCGCGCCCGAGTTCCTGGCGCAGCGGCTGACGACGCTGCGTCTTCTGACCCGCCCCATGCGCGACATCCAGCCGCAGGCCGAACGGCTGCGCGGCGTGCTGGCGCATGCGGCGGGGCCCAGCTATGCGGTGGAAGCCGTGCCGATGTTCAGCCAGATCGGCAGCGGTGCGCTGCCGATCGACCAGCTTCCCAGTTACGGACTGGCGGTGCGCTACGCCGGCAGCGGCCGTCCCGGGCGGCATCTGGACCGGCTTGAGACGCTGCTGCGGCGGCTGCCGGTGCCCGTCATCGGCCGCATCGCGGATGACGCGTTGTGGCTGGACCTGCGCTGCCTGGAAGACCGCGACGAAGCGGCCTTCACGGCGCAACTGGCGGAGCCGCTGGCATGATCGTCGGCACCGCGGGGCATATCGACCACGGCAAGACGACGCTTGTACGGGCGCTGACGGGCGTGGACACGGACCGGTTAAAGGAAGAGAAGGCGCGCGGCATTTCCATTGAACTGGGCTACGCCTACACGCCGCTCGCCAACGGCGAGGTGCTGGGTTTCATCGACGTGCCGGGCCACGAAAAGCTCGTGCATACGATGGCGGCCGGCGCCAGCGGCATCGATTTCGGGCTGCTGGTGGTGGCGGCGGACGATGGCGTCATGCCGCAGACGCGCGAGCATCTGGCGATTCTGTCGATGCTGGGCGTGGGGCGCGGCGCGGTGGCGCTGACCAAGACGGATCGCGCGGACGCAGCGCAACTGGACCGCGTGCGCGGCGAGATCGAAGCGTTGGTGCAAGGCACGTTCCTGCAAGGCGCGCCGGTGTTCGGCACGAGCGCGGTCCAGGCGAACCCGGCGGCGGATGCTACCGACCCGGGCGTGGCGGCGCTGAAAGATTATCTGCATGCGCAGGCCCAGGCGGTGGCGCGGCGCGAGGCCAGCGGTCTTTTCCGGCTGGCGGTGGACCGGGTGTTCACCCTGTCCGGCCACGGCACGGTGGTGACGGGTACGGCGCATGCCGGTCAGGTTCGCGTGGACGACGACACCGTGGATCTGCGGCTCATGCCAGCCGGCACGCGCGTGCGGGTGCGGAGCATCCACGCGCAGAACCAGCCCAGCGAGACGGGCTCGGCGGGGCAGCGGTGCGCGCTGAACCTGGCCAATATCGACAAGGGCGCGATCGCGCGAGGCGACTGGATCGCGGATGCGCGCTGCTTCCTGCCGTCCAGGCACGTGGATGTGGCGCTGACGCTGCTGCCGTCGGCGGATGCGCCGGTGCGGGCCTGGGCGCCGCTGCACGTGCATATCGGCGCGGCGCGCCATATGGCGCATGTGGTGCCGATCAGCGCGGAGTCGCTGTCGGCCGGGCAGTCGGGGTGGGTGCAACTGGTGTTCGACGAGCCGGTCTGCGCAATGCCGGGCGACCGCTACATCGTGCGCAATGCGCAGGCGACGCGCACGGTGGGCGGCGGGCGGGTGCTGGATCCGAACGCGCCGGACAGGAAACGCCACGCGGCGTCGCGGTTGGCGGGGTTGCAGGCGCTTTCCCAGATGCTGGACGGCGGCGGTCTGCAACCGGTGCTGGCGCACGCGCCACTGGGCCTGGACGAGACGGCGCTGCAACGCCTGACGGGCCGGCCGGTGAGCCAGATTCCGACGCCCGAGGGCGCGCTGTGGATCGAGCCGCGCAATGCGCAGGGGCCGCGCACGCTGATCCTGGCGCCGCAATGGGCGACGCTCTGCGAGCGCGCCGAACAGGCGCTGGCGGCCTTTCACCAAAGCGCGCCGGACGAACCCGGTCCGGACAGCGCCCGGCTGCGTCGGATGGCGATGCCGGCGGCGCCTGAAACGCTGTGGACGTCGCTGCTCGATGCCTTGCAACGCGATGGCCGCATCGCGCGCAATGGTCCGTGGCTGCATCTGCCATCGCATACGGCGACGCTGGGACAGGCCGAATCGGCGCTGGCGGCGCGGCTGTTGCCGCTGCTGGATGAGGGCGCATTCGATCCGCCGTGGGTGCGCGATCTGGCCCGGATGCAGAACGTATCCGAGGACACGGTGCGCCAGTTGCTGCGCAAGCTGTTGCGGCGCGGGGAAGTGGCGCAGGTGGTGAAGGATCTTTTCTATCACCGCGAGCAGGTGCGCAAGCTGGCGGCGCTGGCGGCGGACCTGGCGGGGCAGCCGCAAGGACTGAATGCGGCGGTGTTCCGGGACGCGACAGGGCTGGGGCGCAAGCGGGCGATCCAGATCCTGGAGTTCTTCAATCGGGTAGGCTATACGCGGCGCGTGCGGGATACGCATATGCTGCGGGGCGAAAGCGCCTATGCAGCCATGCAGCAGCGCGCCGAGCCGGTATCATAGGCGGTCCGCCACGGAAGGCATTCGTGCCCGGCGGCACGGCCGGGCTTCAAACCCGGTTGGGGGCGTCAGACGTTCCCAGGTAGGTTCGACTCCTGCTGCCTTCCGCCAGTTTTTTTGTGGGGCGTTGGTGTTCTTCTGCGCATGCAGGTTCCAACGTTTCCCGCTCCGGGTGTCTGATACTCCCGGATATTCACCTGCCGTGTTTGTTCTTGCCCGCGTCGGGGTGGTTCTTCTGACGCCCGCGGCGTCGCGGGGTCCGCGTTGCGGGCCTCCGATGGCGGTCCGGAGCCTTCGCTCCGGACTCTCCCGTGCTCATCCTCGTCCGCCTTCGGCTCCCTTCGGATTCCGCCGGGCGCCATCTAAACGGCCCGCAACACGGACCCCGCGCCACCACGTGCTGGGTCGGTGAGTGATCGGGAGGTCGCTGCGCTCGCTTGTTCTCACAGGTGTCTGACACCTTCCCACACTCCATCACTCTCCATCAACTGCGCAGCATGCGCGTCACCACGCCACTTACGCTGTGCGAGGTCCAGTCTAGTTCGCCCAGGTGCCAGTAGCGGATCGTGCCGCCGCGGTCGACGAGGTAGTTGGCGGGCAGGCCGGCCGCGTCCCATTTTTTGGAGGCTGTGCTGTTGCGGTCGTGCAGGACCGCGCCGGCGACGGGCCATTTTTTCAGGAAGGCGGTGATTTTTGCCGGGGATTCCCCGACGTTGACGGCGATGAGGCGCAGGCCTTCTTCGCGGTGGCGTTTGGCCATGGTGGACATGACGGGAATCTCGTCGCGGCAGGGGTCGCACCAGGTGGCCCAGAAGCTGACGATGACCACGTTGCCGCGCCAGGAAGAGAGCTTCTGTTCGCGGCCCGACAGGTCCGGCAGGACGAGCGGCGGGGTGGGGGCGGTCCACGGTGCCCAATCGGGACCGGTGGCGGTCTTCAAGGCGGAGTCACTGGCGGCGCGGGCCCAGGCGGGCAGGGCCGCCAGCGACAGGCTGGTTTGCAGGAGACGGCGGCGGCTGATCAAGGCGGACTCCCGCAAGGAAGTGGCGGTCAGATGGCGATGGGTCTGGCGGTGATGCGGTAGCTGAAGCTGTCGGGATCGAGGCTGTCCAGGCGTCCGGCGGCGGTTTCGCCGTTGGGATACATGAGGAACGGGATGGGGCCGTGCGCGGTGCCGGGCAGGACGACGTCGTGGCCGTGGTTGTAGGCCACCCAGTTCATTTCCCATGCCCCGAACAGCATGACGCGCGCGGCGCGGACCTTGGCGTCGGTAAGCGGGAGTTCGCCGGGCGGTTCCTCCAGCATGACCTTGCGCACGTCGGCCGGGTCGACGGGAATCCAGCCGTAGCCGGCGGCGTAGAACTCGGCGCGACAGTGCTGGGCGCGGGTGACGTCGCCGGCCTTGCCGAGGCTCTTGTAGCCGAGTTGCGAGTTGTCCACGCGCAGGCCGTAGGCGTCGCGGGCGGGGATGCCGGCGGCGCGGGCCAGCGCGACGAAGAGCGCGTTGATGTCGGCGCATTTGCCGTTCAGGTCGTTGGCGGTGAGCATGTAGCGCACGTCGCCGGTGCCGCAGCCGCGCGTGGACGCAGTGCGGCAGGTGTTTTCGACCACCCAGTCGTAGATGGCGCGGGCGCGCGCCAGGTCGCCCTGATGGCCCTGGGTGATGCGGTCGGCGGTGGTCTTGACGATGCCGTCGGTGGGCAGCAGGGCGGTCGGTTGCAGGTATTCGCGCAGCGCGGCTGCATTTTCGCGCGCGGCGTCGGCGCGAGGGGGCTGGGTCAGGTCGACGCGGCGGTTGCGGGTCTGGAAGCGGCTGGTCAGCGTGATGGTGCGGGGCGACTGCGCGTCGGGCCATTGGACGGCGAGCATCTGGACGTCGTAGCCGGGCGCGCGGGTCAGCGTGGCGACGCCGCCGCCGCTGGCCTGCCAGGTGTTCTGCACGCCGCGCTGGTAGGACGTGTCGGTGGCATAGGGCACGGGCAGCCAGATTCGGGTGTGGGCGGCGGGGTCGGTGATGCTGACGGCGGTGGTCAGTTCGTAGGTGCGCCACGCGGTGGCGACCGGAGTCTGCTGGGCGCGCGCGGCGTGCGGCAGCACGGCGGTGGCGGCAGTGGTGGCGCACGCGGCGCCCGAGAAACGGAGAAAGTGTCGGCGATCCATGAAGCCCCCACGCACGGTGAAGATTGGCTATCGGTGCGCCCGTGGCCGGGCGGCCGTCCGTTGCTGCATGCGATCGATCATAGGGCCAATCGCGGGGGCGGTGCTATCCTTTTTCGATTGTTTCCACGGAGATAGAGATGACCCAGGATGTTGCGTCCTCGAACGTGCCGCGCCTGACCTCGTTGTCGCATGGCGGCGGCTGTGGCTGCAAGATCGCGCCGGGCGTGCTGTCGGCGCTGCTGGCGCGGTTCGGTCCCGCGGCCAGTTATCCGAACCTGCTGGTGGGTACCGAAACCGCCGACGATGCGGCAGTGTATCGGTTGAACGATGCGCAGGCGCTTATCGCCACGACGGACTTCTTCATGCCGATCGTGGACGATCCCTTCGACTTTGGCCGCATCGCCGCCACCAATGCGCTGTCGGATGTGTACGCGATGGGCGGCACGCCGATCATGGCGCTGGCGATCGTGGGCATGCCGATCAACGTGCTGCCGCACAGCGTCATCGCTGAAATCCTGAAGGGCGGCGAATCGGTGTGCGCGGATGCTGGCATTCCGGTGGCCGGGGGGCACAGCATCGATTCGGTCGAACCCATCTATGGCCTGGCCGCGATGGGATTGGTGCACCCGGACAAGATCAAGCGCAACGCCGACGCGCGCGCGGGCGATGTGCTGATCCTGGGCAAGGGCCTGGGCGTGGGCATCCTGTCGGCGGCGTTGAAGAAAAACCGGCTCGACGTGGACGGCTATCGCGTGATGATCGACACGACGACGCGGCTCAATCGCCCCGGCCCGGCGCTCGCCGCGCTGGACGGTGTGCATGCGATCACCGACGTGACGGGTTTTGGGTTGTTGGGCCATGCGCTGGAGATGGCGCGCGGCGCCAAGCTGACGGCCCACGTGCGGCTGGCGGCGCTGCCGTGGCTGCCGGGCGTGCAGGAATTTGCCGCCGACGGCGTGATCACGGGCGCCTCGGGCCGGAACTGGGCTTCGTATGGCGAATCGGTGCGTCTGGGGGCAGGGGTTTCGGACACGCAGCGGGCGTTGCTGACCGATCCGCAGACCTCGGGTGGGCTGCTGGTGTCGTGCGCACCGGACGCGGCCGATGCGGTGCTCAAGATCTTCCATGAGCAGGGCTTCGATCAGGCTGCCGTGATCGGCGAGATGACCGCTGGCGAACCGCAGGTCGTGGTGGACTGAACGGCGAATCGCGCGGCCGCCTCCCACGCGCGGCCGCGCCCGCTTGGTTTGCTGCAACGCGCGGCCCTGGCGGCGCGTGATTTCAATCTGGTAGATCGCGCGCGGTCGCGGCTGCCTGTTCCACCAGCCATTGCGTGACGAGGTCCGCGTCGGGCGTGCTGCGGCGTGCGTTGCGCACCAGCCAGTAGGCGTGTTCGGTGGCGCAGGCCGTCGGGCTGCCCACAACCTCCAGCCGCCGGTCCGCCAGCATGGGCGCGATCAACGCCAGCCGTCCCAGCGCGATGCCGTGTCCCGCCAGCGCCGCGTGCACGATCTGATCGTATTGATTGAAGCGCAGCATGCCCTTGGCGCGCACGCGCCCCAGCCCGCGCGCGCTCAGCCATTCCGACCATTGCAGCCACGGACGCGTGGGATCGTCGAACTCCAGGAGGACGTGGCGCGCCAGTTCGCGTGCGTCCAGTTCGCGGGCCTTGAGCGAAGGATGCGCCACGGGCACCACCGATTCCCCAAAGAGCCACAGGGCGCCGTCGGGCACCGTGTTGCGCTCGCTGTAGCGGATGGCGATGTCGACGGCTTCGCGGTCGATATCGATCAGCCGGTTGTCAGCGGCCACGCGCACATCGATGTCCGGATGCGCCGCCTGAAAGTCGCCCAGCCGGGGCAGCAGCCACAACGAGGCCACGCCGATGGTGGTGGTGACCGTGACGGGCGTGCGCCGCTCGGGCGCGCGCAGTTGCTCGGTCAGGTCGCCCAGCTGGCTCAGCCAGACGTCCGCCATGCGAAAGAGCTGCGCGCCCTCGGCGGTGAAGGTGACGCTGCGAAACCCCCGCACCAGCAGCGGCACGCCCAGGTGCGCTTCCAGCGCGCGGATCTGGCGGCTGACGGCCGACTGCGTGACGTGCAGGTCTTGGGCGGCGAGCGTGATGCTCATGCGCCGGCCAACGGCGACGAAGCCGCGCACGAGATCAAGCGGAGGCAGTTTCGCTAAGGGGTATGGCATTCGTAAAACTCATGCGTATCGGGCGGAAATGTCGCTTGAGCAATAGTACGCCGGGGCGTCCAATATGACTCAGACGTTGGGTGACCGGGACAAAATCGCGGTTGCCCGCCGCGATAGCCGCTGCCGCGGCCAGGAGGTTCGCCATGATCCAGTTATGTTGCACTGCGGGAATGTCATTCCGTTTGGCCGGCGGCTCGACTATGCTGCTCAAGCGCGCCTCGGGCGTTCGCATCGTGTGTCACGCCGGCGCCTTGTGGATATCCGAATACCGCCGCTTCGACGACAGCGTGCTTCAAGCGGGCCAGACCCTGACCGTGGATAGCGACCGCGACGTCGTCATCAGCGGCCTGCCGGATGCGCAGGTCGCGCTACTTTCCCTGGGGGGGCGGCAGGTGCAGTGTGCCGCCGCTTCGCCTTGCCATGCAGGCCAACTGGAGTTCCTGTGATGACTGCGTCCTTGCCCGATACGCCCCGGATCGAAATGTGGTTCGATTTCGCCAGCCCCTACAGCTATCTGGCGATCGAGCGCATCGACGCGCTGGCCCAGGAAGCGGGCGTGCAGGTCGATCTGCGCCCCTTCCTCTTGGGGCCGATCTTTCAGGCGCAGGGCTGGAACGACACGCCGTTCCGGTTGTTCCCCGGCAAGGGCGCGTACATGATGCGCGACATTGCGCGGCTGGCCGACAAGTACGGCGTGGTCTACAACCGCCCGCGCATGTTCCCGCGCATGAGCGTGCTGCCCGCGCGCATCGCGCTCTTGGGCGAGGACGAGCCGTGGGGCCGCGATTTCTGCGTGGCGGTGTTCCGGGCGAACTTCCAGCACGACCTGGATATCCAGGCCGAGGACGTGGTTCACGACCTGCTCACCGGCCTGTCGCTGGATGCCGACGCGCTCATCGCCCGCGCCAAGACCGAGGGCGCCAAGGAGGCGCTGCGCAAGCGCGTGGACCGCGCGCGCAACCTGGGACTGTTCGGGGCGCCCACGTTCTTCGTGGAGGGCGAAATGTTCTGGGGCAACGACCGACTGGAAGACGCGCTGGAATGGACCCGCCGCACCGCGCCCGCCAGCGCCTGGTCGCCGCGGCCGCCTCGCTAGTGCGGGCTCTGTGTGCCCGCCACCGCCGTCAACCACGTACCGCAAGATTTCTCGTCAACGCTTCATCAGCAATGAAAAACGCAAGCAGCGCCTATCGCGGCGCGCCCATGCCGGGCGGCCGCTCGTTCACGCAATTTCGCGCCGCCCGCATCCGGCGTGTGTCCTTTCAGTGGAAACAGGCCGACCGGGCCGCGGTGCAGGACGACACCCTGCCCAGCGGCAGCGGCCGCGGCAAGCTGCGCTAGCCCTTGGTCACCGGTCCGATGTTCGCCCACTCTTCATCGGAATAGAGCCGTGACCGCAACAGAAAGCGCTTGCCCTCGGCGCTGTCCAGCGAAAAGGCGCCGCCACGTCCCGGCACGGCATCGATGACCAGCTGCGTGTGCTCCCAGTACGCGAACTGGTCCTCGCCGATCCAGAACGGGCAGCCTTCCAGGTCGCCCAACAGGACGTCCGAGCCGCCGACCATGAATTCGCCTTGCGGATAGCACATGGGCGAGCTGCCGTCGCAGCAGCCGCCGGACTGGTGGAACATCAGCGGGCCGTGCTTGGCCCGCAGGGTGTCGATCAGGTGGCGCGCCTCGTCGGTCGCCACCACGCGTGGCGTGTGCTCTGCCATGGCTGGATTCCTTGCAGGCGCGCCGGGGCAGGCCCGGCGCGCAGGACAGGCCGCGGCAAGCGGCCCGGGGTTGGCGAATCAAGCTTGGCGGATCAGAAGAACCCCAGCTTCTTGGGCGAATAGCTCACCAGCAGGTTCTTCGTCTGCTGGTAATGGTTGAGCATCATCTTGTGGTTCTCGCGTCCGATGCCCGATTGCTTGTAGCCGCCAAATGCCGCGTGCGCCGGATAGGCGTGATAGCAGTTTGTCCACACCCGGCCCGCCTTGATCGCGCGGCCCATGCGGTAGCACGTGTTGGCCTCGCGCGACCACACGCCGGCGCCCAGGCCATAGAGCGTGTCGTTCGCCAGCGCCAGCGCGTCGTCCGCGTCCTTGAATGTGGTGACTGCCACGACCGGCCCGAAGATTTCTTCCTGGAAAACGCGCATCTTGTTGTGGCCCTTGAACACAGTGGGCTGCACGTAATAGCCGCTTTCCAGCGCGCCCTGCATCTGCGCCCGCGAGCCCCCGGCCAGCACGTCCGCGCCTTCCTGCTTGCCGATGTCCAGGTACGAAAGGATCTTCTCGAGCTGTTCGGTGGAGGCCTGCGCGCCGATCATGGTGTCGGCGTCCAGCGGGTTGCCCTGCTTGATCTCGGCCACGCGTTTCAGTGCGCGTTCCATGAACTTGTCGTAGAGCGATTCCTGGATCAGCGCGCGGCTGGGGCACGTGCACACTTCGCCCTGGTTCAGCGCGAACATGACAAAGCCCTCGATCGCCTTGTCCAGGAAGTCGTCGTCCTGCGCGGCCACGTCGGCAAAGAAGATGTTGGGCGACTTGCCGCCCAGTTCCAGCGTGACCGGAATGATGTTCTGCGACGCGTACTGCATGATGAGCCGACCGGTGGTGGTTTCGCCGGTGAAGGCGATCTTGGCGATGCGCTTGCTCGAGGCAAGCGGCTTGCCGGCTTCCAGCCCGAAGCCGGTCACCACGTTCACGACGCCCGGAGGCAGGATGTCGCCGATCAGCTCCATCAGCAGCAGGATGCCCAGCGGCGTCTGTTCGGCGGGTTTCAACACCACGCAATTGCCCGCCGCCAGCGCGGGTGCAAGCTTCCATGCGGCCATCAGGATGGGGAAGTTCCACGGGATGATCTGTCCGACCACGCCCAGCGGTTCGTTGAAGTGGTACGCCACCGTGTCTTGATCGATCTCGGACAGCCCGCCTTCCTGGCTGCGGATGCACGAGGCAAAGTAGCGGAAGTGGTCGATGGCCAGGGGAATGTCGGCCGCGCGGGCCTCGCGGATGGGCTTGCCGTTGTCCCAGGTTTCCGCCGTGGCCAGGCGTTCCAGATTGGCTTCCATCACGTCCGCGATCTTCATGAGCATGCGGGCGCGCTCGGCGGCCGGGGTCGCACCCCATTTGGGCGCGGCGCGGTGCGCGGCATCCAGCGCCAGTTCGATGTCGCGCTCTTTCGAGCGCGCGTGGCGGGTCAGCGTCTGGCCCGTGACCGGGGTGACGTTGTCGAAGTATTCGCCATCCGCGGGCGACTGCCATTTGCCGTCGATGAAATTGTCGTACTGCGTCCTGAGGTCCAGGCGGGTGCCATAGGTCTGCGGGGTAACGCGGGTCGCGATGTCCATGCTTGTCTCCGTATCGTTGGGATGGCGGCAGTGGGCTGCCTGTCTTGCATCAAGCAAAACGCATGCCAGTCGGGGCATCCCGGCTGGACAGCCCGCCCCACGCGTGCGAAAGTAGTTTTTCCGCCTTCAGTGTCGCAATCTGCGACGTTGTCGCGAAACAGGTGTCGCAGCACAGGCGTCGCAGAACGCCGCTCCCAGGAGACATACATGGCCTCTTACTCCCGTCGGCAGACGCTGACGCAGGCACGGCTGCTTTTTAACCAGCAGGGCGCGGTGCCGGGCGGCATGGTTGCCGAACCGATCCTGCGTTCCTGGCGCCGCTGCGCCGACCTGGGCTTTGACATGCGCGGCGTGCGCCGCGCCGAACTCATGACGCAGGGCGAACTGCGCGAAGCGCAGCAGAGAAACGAAGCGCTGCGCCGCATGTCCGAACCCGCTATCGCCTATCTGCGCCGCCAGGCGGGCGGCAGCGGCAACCTGGTCATCCTGTCGGACGCGCAGGGCCTGGTGCTGGACTCGGACGGCGACACGGGCTTTGCGCATCGCGCCTCGCGCGTGGCCTTGATGCCGGGCGCGCCCTGGGACGAGGCCGCCGCCGGCACCAACGCCATCGGCACCGCGCTCGTCGAAGGCCGTCCCATTGCCGTGCATGGCGCGGAACACTATTTCGAACCCAATCGCATCCTGACCTGCGCGGCCGTGCCCATCACGGACAGCGAAGGCCGCACCGTGGGCGTGCTGGATCTGTCCAGCCAGGCCCGCGAGGTGCGTCCGGATGTGCTGGCGCTGGTGCGCGTGGCGGTGGACCGCATCGAGCATCAGCTGTTCGAAGGCGCCTATGAACAATGCACGGTGCTGCGCCTGCATGCCGACCTCGCGGGGCTCGGTCAGCCCGGCGAGGCGCTGCTCGCATTCCAGGGCGACCTGCTGGTCGGCGCCAACCGCCGTGCGCTGCATGCGCTGGGGCTGGCGGCCACCGCGCTGGGCGTGTACCGCTACGCGGACGTGTTCGACGGCGATATCGGACGTGGCCCGGATGCCGCGGGCCGCGTGCACACGCGGACTGGCGCGGTCTATCACGCGCGCCTGCGCATGCCGCGCACGCGCCCGCCGCAACCCCCCGCCACCCAAGCGCTGCGTGCGCCCGGCGCCGCCGCCAGGACGCCCGCGCCCAGCTTTGACGCCGCCACGCTAGGCGCCCTGGCGCGCGCCGTGCACCTGGCGGACGCGGGCGTGTCGATTCTGCTGCAGGGCGAAACCGGGGTGGGCAAGGAAGTGTTCGCGCGGCAAATCCACGCGCGTGGCCAACGCGCGGCCGGCCCATTCGTGGCGGTGAACTGCGCCGCGCTGCCCGAGAGCCTGATCGAATCGGAACTCTTCGGCTACGAAGAAGGCGCCTTCACCGGTGCGCGCCGCCAGGGCAGCAAGGGCCTGTTGCGGCAGGCGCACGGCGGCGTGCTGTTCCTGGACGAGATCGGCGACATGCCGCTCCTGTTGCAATCGCGCCTGTTGCGTGTGCTGCAGACGCGCGAGGTCTCGCCCTTGGGCGCGGCGCGGTCCATCCCGGTGGATTTCACGCTGGTGTGCGCGACGCATCGGCCGCTTGCCCATGAAGGACCGGACGCCCCGGTGCGGCCCGACCTGTACTTTCGCATCGCCGAATACACCGTCACGCTGGAGCCCTTGCGCGCGCGGGCCGACCGCCTGGAATTGCTGCGCGACCTGTGGGCGGCGCAGGGTGCCGGTCCGGCGCTGCCCCCCGCCATCGAAGCCGTCCTCGCGGCGTATTCGTGGCCGGGCAATTACCGTCAGCTGGCGTCGGTGCTGCGCACCCTGCATGTGCTGGCCGGGCCGGCGGGCAGGGTGGATGCCGACATGCTGCCGGCGGAATTGCGCGGTGCAGCGAGCGTCGCGATGCGGGAGATACACGCGCCGGGCGCCGCAACGTCAACGCCCGCGCCGGCCGGTGCGGCCGCCGACCTGCACGCCATGACCGATGCCGCCATCCGCAGCGCGCTCGAGGCGCACGGCGGCAGCGTCAGCCGCGCGGCGCGCGCGCTGGGTGTGCACCGCAGCACGGTGTACCGGCGCGCCGCCGCATTGGGATTGGCGCGGCCGAAATAACCGCTGCCCGCGCCCTGCCTTTACCCGATCAGACGCGCCAGCTCGGCGCCCGGGTCCTTGGCGCGCATGAACGCTTCGCCCACCAAAAAGGCATCGACCTTGTGCTCGCGCATCAGCTTCACGTCTTCCGGCTTGAGGATGCCGCTTTCGGTCACCACGCGCTTGCCGGCGGGGATGCGCGGCAAGAGGTCCAGCGTGGTCTGCAGGCTGGTCTCGAACGTGCGCAGGTTGCGGTTGTTGATGCCCAGGAGCGGCGTCTTGAGCGTGAGCGCAACGTCCAGTTCCTGGGCGTCGTGCACTTCGACCAGCACGTCCATGCCCAGTTCGATGGCCAGCGTTTCGTAGTCGCGCAATTGGGCGGGCGTGAGCGCGGCCACGATCAGCAGCACGCAGTCGGCGCCCATCGCGCGCGCGGCGACGATCTGGTAGGGGTCGATCACGAAGTCCTTGCGCAGCACCGGCAGCGCGCACGCGGCGCGCGCCTGGCGCAGGTGGTCGTGCGAACCCTGGAAGAACTGCACGTCCGTCAGCACGGACAGGCAGGCCGCGCCGTGCACGGCGTAGGTGGCCGCGATCTCGGCGGGCGCGAAGCCCTCGCGGATGACGCCCTTGGAGGGCGAGGCTTTCTTGATTTCAGCGATGACGCCGGCCTTGCCCTGCGAAATCTTGTCTTCGATGGCTTGGGCGAAACCGCGCACGTCCTGGCGCGCCTGCGCTTCGCGCAGGACTTCGGCTTCGCTGCGCATCTGGCGGGCGGCGGCGACTTCCTCGGCCTTGACGGCGAGGATCTTCGCAAGAATATCGTTCATTTCTGGAATGTCCGGGTGTATGCGCAGAATTCTTCCAGCTTGGCTCGCGCCGCGCCGGTGGAAATTAGTTCAAATGCTAGCGCTAAGGCTTCGGGAATGGAATCGGCTTTGTTGCCGGCATAGATGGCGAGCCCGGCGTTCAGGGCCACGATGTCGCGGGCCGCGCCCTCGACATTTTCCAGCGCCTCTATGACAAGCTCGCGCGACTGCTCGCGATTGGACACCTTGATGCTCCGGTTGGACATCATGGATAGCCCGTAGTCCTCGGGGTGGATCTCGTATTCACGGACCACGCCATCTTTCAGTTCGCCGACCATCGTGGCTCCGCCCAGCGAGGCCTCGTCCATGCCGTCCTTGCCGTGCACGACCAGCACGTGACGCGAGCCCAGGCGTTCCAGCACGCGGACCTGGATGCCCACGAGGTCGGGGTGGAACACGCCCATCAGCTGGTTGGCGGCGCCGGCCGGGTTGGTCAGCGGGCCCAGGATGTTGAAGATCGTGCGCACGCCCAGTTCCTTGCGGACGGCGGCCACGTTCTTCATTGCGCCGTGGTGCGCGGGCGCAAACATGAAACCGATGCCGGTCTGCTGGATGCATTCGGCCACCTGTTCCGGGGTCAGCACCAGGTTGGCGCCCAGGGCTTCCAGCACGTCGGCGCTGCCGCTGGACGACGAGGCGCTGCGGTTGCCGTGCTTGGCAATCGGCACGCCGGCCGCGGCCGCGACGAACATCGCGGTCGTGGAAATGTTGAACGTGTGGCTGCCGTCGCCACCCGTGCCGCACATGTCCAGCAGGTCGTTCGGATTGGGCGTGACCACGGGCGTGGCGAATTCGCGCATGACCTGCGCCGCCGCGGTGATCTCGCCAATGGTTTCCTTCTTGACGCGCAGGCCCATCAGGAGCGCACTGGCGATCTGCGGCGACATCTCGCCGCGCATCAGCATGCGCATCAGGTGCAGCATTTCGTCGTGGAAAATTTCGCGGTGTTCGATGCAGCGCGTCAGCGCTTCGGTGGGGGAAATCGTCACGGTGCGTCCTTCTTAGGCGAGGTTCAGGAAATTGCGCAGCAGGGCGTGGCCGTGCTCGCTCAGTACGGATTCGGGGTGGAACTGTACCCCGTACAGCGGCAGCGTCTTGTGCCGCACGCCCATGATGTCGCCGTCCGGCGCCGTGGCGGTGACAGCCAGGCAGTCCGGCAGCGTGGCCGGGTCAATGGTCAGCGAGTTGTAGCGGATGACAGTGTACGGCGTCGGCAGACCCTGGAAGATGTCGGTGCCCGTGTGCGAAAGCTGAATCGTCTTGCCGTGCATGATCTGCTGCGCGCGCACGATGTTGCCGCCGAAGGCCGCGCCGATGGCCTGGTGGCCCAGGCATACGCCCAGAATGGGCTTCTTGCCGGCATAGGCCTGGATCAGCGGCACCGAGATACCCGCTTCGGCCGGCGAACAGGGGCCGGGCGACACGCAGATCTGGTCGGGGTTCAGCGCGGCAACCTCTTCCAGCGTGATCTGGTCGTTGCGCGCCACGCGCACGTCCACCCCCAGTTCGCCAAAGTACTGCACCAGGTTGTAGGTAAAGGAATCGTAGTTGTCGATCATCAACAGCATTTTTTTCTCCTCGGGGCCGTTAGGTGGCCCGGGCGGTGTCGGTTCGGCCGGGGGGCTCAGATGGGTTCGTCCAGGCCGTGCTGCACCTGCTCGGCGGCGCGCAGCACGGCGCGGGCCTTGGCTTCGGTCTCGGCCCATTCGGCTTCGGGATTCGAATCGGCCACGATGCCGGCGGCGGCCTGCACGTACAGCGTGCCGTCCTTGATGACGCCGGTGCGGATGGCAATCGCCACGTCCATCTCGCCGCCATAGCTCAGGTAGCCGGCCGCGCCGCCGTAGATGCCGCGGCGCACGGGTTCCAGTTCGTCGATGATCTTCATGGCCTCGACCTTCGGCGCGCCGGTCAGCGTGCCGGCCGGGAACGAGGCGCGCAGCACGTCCATGCTGCTCATGCCGGGGTTCAGGGTGCCGGTCACGTTGGACACCAGGTGCATCACGTGCGAGTAACGCTCGATCACCATCGTGTCGCTGACCTTCACCGACCCCACCTGCGCGACGCGGCCCACGTCGTTGCGCGCCAGGTCGATCAGCATGACGTGTTCGGCGATCTCCTTCGGGTCGGCGCGCAGTTCGGCCGCCAGCGCCGCGTCTTCCTCGGGCGTGCCGCCGCGCTTGCGCGTGCCCGCCAGCGGACGAATCGTGATCTGCGACTTCGGCTCGCCGTTTTCCACCGTGCGCTCCTGGCGCACCAGGATCTCGGGCGACGCGCCCACGACCTGGAAGTCGCCGAAGTTCCAGAAGTACATGTAGGGGGAGGGGTTGAGCGACCGCAGGGCGCGGTAGAGGGAAAGCGGGGAGTCGCGGAAGGGCTTGGCGATGACCTGGCCGATCTGGACCTGCATCAGGTCGCCGGCGGCGATATGTTCCTTGGCGCGCAGGACGGCCGCCAGGTAGTCCTCTTTCTTGAAATCGCGCCGTTCCTCGGTCTGCATGCTGGCGTGGCTATACGGAATTTCCACGGGGCGTCGCAGGCGCGCGCGCAGGTCGGTCAGGCGCTGCTGCGCGCGGCTGTAGGCCTCGGGCTGGCTCGGGTCGGCGTAGACCATCAGGTAGATGCGCCCGGCCAGGTTGTCGACGATGACCAGTTCGTCCACGTGCATCAGCATCAGGTCGGGCGTGCCGCCTTCCATGCCCGCCGGAAACGGCTTGACCGCGGGGCCCAGGCAGGGCTCGATGTGACGCACGGTGTCGTAGCCGAAGTAACCGGCCAGGCCGCCGCAAAAGCGCGGCATGCCGGGGCGCAGCGCGACCTTGAAGCGGCTCTGGTATTGCTCGATGAAAGCCAGCGGGTCGCCGTCGTGGGTTTCGGCGACCTTGCCGTCGTGCAGCACTTCCGTGCGCGTGCCGCTGGCGCGGATCACGGTGCGCGCCGGCAGGCCGATGAACGAATAGCGGCCAAAGCGCTCGCCGCCCACCACGGATTCCATCAGGCAGGTCATGCGGCCGGCCAGAGGGCCGGAGTGCGCCAGCTTCAGGTAGATGCCGAGCGGCGTGTCCAGGTCGGCGTAGGTCTCGGCCACCAGCGGAATGCGGTTGTAGCCTTGTGCCGCAAGGGCCTTGAATTCGATTTCGGTCATGTCGGGTCTCGTAAGCGGTGTCTGCTTTCGGACCGGGCACGCAACAAAAAACCCGGTCCAGTTGACTGGTTCCGGGTTGGGCTCTGTTTACACAGTGTCGGCGCTAGGCGGCAAGGTCGCGTCTAGGGCCGGGAAGGGAATCATCGCCACCCGGAAGACAAACGCCACCAACGCCACGAGGCGCCGAGCATTTGGTTCTGGATGGAAACGTTCATTTAGCGGTTCGGTATGAGTACGCGGTAGTGAATTCGTGCTGGGGTTGCGACGCGCTTCAGGCGGGGAGTTCAGGCCGAGACCTTCGCTGCGTTCTGGTTCTGATTCCAGAGCGCGACCCACTGGGCGGCGTCAACAAGCGTGTCAACTATACCATCGACATCCAACTCGCGCACGTCACGTCCTTCGTTATAGCCGTACGGCACCACCAGCACCTGCGTGCCCGCGCTGCGGCCCGCCTGCGCGTCGTTGATCGAATCGCCGATCGTCACGGCTTCGTTCACACCCACACCCATCAGGTCGCACGCATGGTGGATCTGGTCGGGGTCGGGCTTGCGGCGCTCGCAGGTGTCGCCGCACACCACGGCCTCGAAAAAGCCCGCCAGCCCCGTGCGCTGCAGGAGCGGCAAGGTGAACTCAGTGGGCTTGTTGGTGACCACGGCCAGCTTCAGGCCCTGATCGCGCATGAGTTTCAGCCCTTCGATCACGCCCGGGTAGACCTGCGCGCGCTCGCCGTTGACCAGGTGGTAATGGCGGTAGAAGGCCTCGCGGGCGCGCTGGAATTCGTCGGGCGACGGGTCGGCGGCATCGAGCGAACCGGCCAGGCTGCGCCGCACCAGGTTGTCCACGCCCTTGCCGACGAACGTGGCCACCACGTCCTCGCGCAGTGCGATCATGCCAAGTTCGACGCGCATGGCGTTGGCGGCGAAGGCCAGATCGGGAATGGAGTCGAGCAGGGTGCCGTCCAGGTCCAGCAGCGCGGCGCGAAAAGCGGTCATGTCGATTTCCTTAGACGGCGGTGGTTTCGCCGATGGCGATCTGCTCGCGCATGGCCTTGATGATGCCGGCGTAATCCGGCTTGCCGAAGATGGCCGAGCCCGCCACGAAGGTGTCGGCGCCCGCGGCGCGGATCTCGGCGATGTTGTCGATCTTGACGCCGCCGTCCACCTGCAGAACGATCTCCTGGCCGCCGGCCTGCATCCAGGCGTCGATGCGGGCGCGGGCCTCGCGCAGCTTGGTCAGCGCCGCCGGAATGAAGCTCTGGCCGCCAAAGCCCGGGTTCACCGACATGATCAGGACCAGGTCGATCTTGTCCATCACGTAGTCCATGTAGGACAGCGGCGTGGCCGGGTTGAAGACCAGGCCCGCCTTGCAGCCGCTTTCGCGGATCAGCGACAGCGTGCGGTCCACGTGGGCGCTCGCGTCGGGGTGAAAGCTGATGTAGTCGGCGCCGGCCTTGGCAAATTGCGGCACCAGCGCGTCCACCGGTTCGACCATGAGGTGCACGTCGATCGGCACCTGGACATGGGGGCGGATGGCCGCACAGACCATCGGGCCGATGGTCAGGTTGGGGACATAGTGGTTGTCCATCACGTCCACGTGGATCCAGTCGGCGCCGGCGGCGACGACGTTGCGGACTTCTTCGCCCAGCCGGGCGAAGTCAGCCGACAGGATGCTGGGAGTAATGCGGGTGCAGGCCGTTTGCTTGGACATGATGTTCGGGGTCGGGGAGGGCATAATGTGCCATTATTGCAGTTTGAGGCGCCGCAGCGGGTATGCCCCGGTCTGGCGCGTCTGAAATTCCGTCTTTCAAGCGTGGGCGCCGACGTTGCGCCGCCCGCGTGCAGCCACACAGGGAAGGACTGTGAAACCTTACGACCTGAGCGTCTCTGTCTCTCCGCGCTTCGTGCCCGAACAGTCCGACCCCGGCGAACAGCAATTCGTGTTTGCCTACACCGTCCGCATCACCAATACCGGCGAACACCCCGCGCAGGTGATCAGCCGCCACTGGATCATCACCGACGGCAACCAGCGCGTGCAGGAAGTGCGCGGCCTGGGCATCGTGGGGCAGCAGCCCCTCCTGGCTCCGGGCGAGACCTTCGAGTACACCAGCGGCTGTCCCTTGCCCACGCCGGTGGGCACGATGCGCGGCATCTACCACTGCGTCGGCGAGAACGGTATCCCGTTCGAAGTGCCGATCTCCGAATTCGTCCTGGCCATGCCGCGCACCTTGCACTGAGCATGGTCCGGCCATCCGTTGCACGTCTTTCCATTTGCTCATGAAGCGCATTCTTAGCCTGTCCGTGCTGTCGGTCCTTCTGGCGGCATGTTCCACCCCCTCGGATATCCCCCCTGAATCCGGCCAGCCCGCCACTCCCGGCGCGCGCGTCCCGGCGGTGACCGACGGCCCGCTCGTGGTGCCGCCGCTGGCCTCGCTGCCCGATTCCCCGCCGCGCGCGCTGGCCGGCAAGCTCAAACCGGCCAACTGGTCCGAGCTGCCCGGCTGGAGCGCCGACGACCTGACCCAGTTCTGGCCCCTTTTTCTGCGCAACTGCAAGGGCCTGATGCGGCCCACCAGCGGCAACCTGGCCGCGCCCGCGCGCGCCACGCCGCGCGCCTGGCAGCCGGTCTGCGCCGCCGCCATCGATCCGGCCCGCGCGCCCGCTGCCGGCGACGGCGAAGGCGTGCGCCGCTTTCTGCAGACCTACCTGCAACCCTGGCGCCTGAACGCCGCCGACGGCAAGCCCGCCACCAATACGGTGACGGGTTACTACGAGCCGCTGGTGCGCGGATCGCGCCGCCAGGGCGGCGTCTACCAGTGGCCGCTGTATGCGGTGCCCGCCGACCTGCTGACGATCGACCTGGGGTCGGTCTACCCGGACCTGGCGGGCAAGCGCGTGCGCGGCAAGCTCGACGGCAAGCGCGTCGTGCCCTACGACACGCGCGCTGCCATCGAATCGTCGTCCGGCCGCCGCCCGCCCGTCGTGGTGTGGGTTGACGACCCCGTGGACAACTTCTTCCTGCAGGTCCAGGGCTCCGGCCGCGTGCAGCTGACGGACGGCCCGGATGCCGGCAAGACCATCCGCGTCGCCTATGCCGACCACAACGGCCAGCCCTATGTGTCCATCGGCCGCTGGCTGATCGACCGCGGCGAACTCACCGCCGACCAGGCGTCGATGCAGAACATCCGGGCCTGGGCACAGCGCAATCCCAAGCGCGTGCCTGAAATGCTCAACGCCAACCCGGCGGTGGTGTTCTTCCGCGAAGAGGCGGTGATCGACCCCGAGCAAGGCCCCAAGGGCGCCTACGCCATTCCGCTGGCGCCGCGGCGCTCGGTGGCGGTGGACGCCACCTTCGTGCCGCTGGGCACGCCGCTGTTCCTGTCCACCACCTATCCCGCGTCGGACCGGCCCCTGCAGCGCCTGGTATTCGCCCAGGACACCGGCACCGCCATCCGTGGCGCGGCGCGCGCCGACTTCTACTGGGGTTACGGCGAAGAAGCCGGACAGCAGGCCGGCCGCATGAAGCAACGCGGCCAGATGTGGCTGCTGTGGCCCAAACAGGCCGGGGAGCCCTCCGCACGATGAGCCATCAGATCGTAGTTTGCGGGGCCGGCATCGTCGGCCTGTCCACCGCCCTGGCGCTGGCCCGCCGCGGCCAGCGCGTGGCCGTGCTGGCGCCGCGCGCCGCCGTGCCGCCGGCCGATCCCAACCACTATCACCCGCGCGTCTACGCCATCTCGCCCGCCAGCCAGCGCTTTCTGGCCGACATCGGTGTGTGGGACGCCATGCCCGCGTCCCGCCTGATGCCCGTGCAGGCCATGGAGATCCACGGCGACGCGGACGGCCAGGTGAATCTGAACGCCTGGCAGGCGGCGCTGCCGCAGCTGGCCTGGATCGTCGAATCCGGCGAGATCGAGCGCGTCCTGATCCAGGCCGTGCGCATGTTCGGCATCGCCTGGCTGGAAGACCGCTGCACCGGCTACCAGAACGGCGCGGTCGACACCGAAAGCGGCGCGCGCATTCAGGCCGAGCTCTTCGTCGGCGCCGACGGCGCGGCTTCGCCGCTGCGCGAGGCGGCCGGGCTGAAGCACGAAGCCCAGTCCTACAACGACACCGGACTCGTCGTGCATCTGGACGCCGAACTGCCGCACCAGGGCACCGCGTTCCAATGGTTCCGCGACGACGGCGTGCTGGCGCTGCTGCCGCTGCCCGATACCGCGGACGGTCCGCAGGTGTCCATGGTCTGGTCCATGCGCAGCGAATTGGCGCAGCAATTGCTGGAACTGCCGCAGGAAGCGCAAACCGCCCGCCTGGAAGCCTTGCTGGCCGAGGCCGCCGAAGGGCGGCTCGGCCGCCTGAAGGTCCGCAGCAAGCTGCACGGTTTTCCGCTGACGCTGGAGCGCGCCCAGATGGTGGCGCCCGGCATCGCGTTGGCCGGAGACGCGGCGCACCGCCTGCACCCGCTGGCCGGGCAGGGCCTGAACCTGGGGCTGGGCGATGTCGAGGCGTTGGCCCGCATCGTCGCGGGGCGTGAGCCCTACCGCCAGGCCGGCGACCTGCGCGTGCTGCACCGCTACCAGCGGGCGCGCGCCGAGCCGGTGCTGGCCATGCGGCTGGCCACGGACGGGTTGCACAAGCTTTTCGGATCGAAGGCGACGCCGCTTGTCTGGCTGCGCAACGCCGGCATGCATTGGGTCGAGCGCGCGCCGCTGATCAAGCGCCGCCTGATCGCGGGGGCGTCCGCCAACTAGGCCGGCCAGGCCCGACGGCGGCGCCGGGCGGAACCTGCGGCGGCCGGCGGCCGTCTGATAGGGATACGCACATCCGCCGCCTGCCGCGGCTGTCCCGCCCGGATCGGTTACGCTTTCCGGCAAAACACACGACTGACAAGACCAGGAGTACCGATGAAATTCCGCATTCCCGCCACGTTGGCGGCCTGTTTCCTCGCCGCGGGCATCGGTTTGTCCGCCACGGCCCAAGCGCAGGGCGCAAAGTCCGTTTCCACGCAGGCCGTGGGACAGGCGGCCAAGGGCGAGAAAAGCGTTTCCACCACCGAACTCGATCCGCAGTCGGCCGCCGTCAAGGAACGCTTTCAGCAGCGTTTCTCGGGCATGAATGTCACGACCGTGCGCCGCACGCCCTATGGCCTGTTCGAAGTGCAGCTCGGCATGGACCTGATCTACACCGACGAAGGCGTCACCTGGGTCATGGAAGGACCGCTGATCGATGCCGCGACGCGCCGCGACGTCACCCGCGAATCGCAGGAAAAGCTCAGCGCCGTCACCTTCGACCAACTGCCGCTGGATCTTGCAATCAAGCAGGTCAAGGGCGATGGCTCGCGCAAGGTCGCGATCTTCGAGGATCCCAACTGCGGTTACTGCAAGCAACTGCGCAAGACGCTCGAAGACGTGGACAACCTGACCGTCTACACCTTCCTCTACCCCATCCTGTCGCCCGACTCCAAGGTCAAGGTGCGCAACGTCTGGTGCGCCAAGGACCAGGGCAAGACCTGGGACGACTGGATGCTGCGCGGCAAGACGCCGGCCGCCGCCAACTGCGACGTGCCCGAAGACAAGCTGCTGGCGCTTGGCCAGCAACTGATGGTGCGCGGCACGCCGACGCTGTTCTTTGCCGACGGCTCGCGCATCAGCGGCGCGCTGCCGCTGGACCAGCTCAAGGCCCGTTTGAACTGACCGGCGCGCGTCGCGCCGGCCCGGGAAAGGGGGGCGCGGCAAGCGCCATCCCTCCCGGAGACAAGACTTGAAAATCGCAATTCTCGACGATTACCACGACGTAGCCCGGCGCTATGCGGATTGGACCTCGCTGGGCGGCGCCGCCGAGGTGCAGATCTTCAACAACTTCATCCCCGACGACCAGGTCGAAACCGCGCTCGCGCCCTTCGACGTGATCGTCGCCATGCGCGAACGCACGCCGTTCCCCGCCGAGCGCATCCGCGCGCTGCCCAAGCTGCGGCTTCTGGTCACCACCGGCATGCGCAACAACGCCATCGACATGCAGGCCTGCGCCGAGCAGGGCATCGTCGTGTCCGGCGCGCCCGGCAGCGCCGATGCCAACACCGCCACCGCGGAACTCGCGTGGGCGCACATCCTGGGTCTCTTCAAGCACCTTCCCGCCGAAGACGCCGCCATGCGCCGCGGCATGTGGCAGACCGGCATGCCCGAGCCGCTGGCCGGCAAGCGCCTGGGCGTGGTGGGTCTGGGCAAGCTGGGCGCCGCGGTCGCCAAGGTGGGACTGGCCTTTGGCATGGACGTCGTGGCCTGGAGCCCCAACCTGACCGACGAGCGCGCCCAGGCCGCCGGCGTCACGCGCGTGGACAAGCACGAGCTCTTTTCCACGTCAGATGTCGTGAGCCTGCACCTGATCCTGTCTGATCGCAGCCGCCACATCGTCGACGCCACCGCGCTGGCCGCCATGAAGCCCACCGCCTACCTCGTGAACACGTCGCGCGCGGGTCTTGTCGACCAGGAAGCGCTGATGGATGCCCTGGTGAAATTCCGCATCGCCGGCGCGGGCCTGGACGTCTTCCCCGAGGAGCCCCTGTCGCCCACCGATACCGTGCGCGACCTGGACAACGTGATCCTCACGCCGCACCTGGGCTATGTCAGCCGCGAAAACTTCGAGGCGTTCTACCAGAACTGCCTGGAAGCCGTGAAGGCGTGGGCGGCGGGCGCGCCGATCCGGGTGCTGAACGCCTGATTCTGCCGCGCAAGCGCAAGGCTGCAAAAAAAAGGGGCTGCAATCGCAGCCCCTTGTTTGTTTGTCCTGCGCCGCATCAACCGCGCGAGAACATCACCTTCTTTTCGATGATCGCGCCCGGCTCCAACGCCGTCGGCGTATCGCCGCACGCTTCGTCCGCGTCTTCCGTGGGGTCGACCGTATCGAACGCCGTGTCGCCGTTGGCGTCCGGCACGCCCGTGGGCTTCAAGCCCACGAAGTCGAACAGGTCCCGGTCCATCAGGTGCGAGGGCACGACGCGCGACAGCGCGTTGAACACGTTCCACGACCGGCCTGGGTGCTGCTTGTCCCATTCCTTGATCATGCGGCCCACTTCCTTGCGCTTCAGGTTCTCTTGCGAACCGCAGAGATTGCACGGAATGATGGGGAATTGCTTGAGCTCGGCGTAGGCGATCAGGTCGGACTCGACCACGTAGGCGAGCGGGCGGATCACCGTGTGGCGGCCGTCGTCGGACACCAGCTTGGGCGGCATGCCCTTGGCCTTGCCGCCGTAGAACAGGTTCAGGAAGAACGTGGCCAGGATGTCGTCGCGGTGATGGCCCAGCGCGATCTTGGTGGCGCCCAGTTCCGAGGCGACACGGTACAGGATGCCGCGGCGCAGCCGCGAACAGAGCGAGCACATCGTCTTGCCCTCTTCCAGCACGCGCGTGACGATGGAATACGTATCCTGCGTCTCGATGTGGAAGGGAACGCCCAGTTCCTTCAGGTACTGCGGCAGGATGTGATCGGGAAAGCCCGGCTGCTTCTGGTCCAGGTTCACGGCGATCAGTTCAAACTTGAACGGCGCGCGCTTCTGGAGCTGCAGCAGGATGTCCAGCATGGCATAGGAGTCCTTGCCGCCGGACAGGCAGACCATCACGCGGTCGCCTTCCTCGATCATGTTGTAGTCGGACAGGGCGCGCGTGGTCTCGCGCGCCAGCCGCTTGGTCAGCTTGTTGCCTTCGTGCCGGGCTTTTTCGTCGGCGGGCGTGCGAAATTGCACGCCGGGGGGAGCGATATCGTTCATGTCAGCGGGTGATCTGGATTTCCACGCCCACCGCCGCGCAGTCGGAGAAGGCCATGGGCTTGCTGATGCGCAGGCGCAGCGCGCGGATTTCCTGGAAGTCAGCAAGCAGGCGCGCCGCGACCTGTTCGGACAGGGTTTCGATCAGGTTCACGTGCGCCTGCGTGCATTCCTCGACGATGGCCTCGCGCAGCCGGCGGTAGTCCAGCACGCTGTGGATATCGTGGTCGTCCACCGAGCGCTGGATGTCGACGTCGAATTCGGCATCGACATGCAGGGGCTGGGTGGCGCGGCGCTCGTGCTCGAGGATGCCGATGCGGGCGTCGAGCGCAAGCCCGGAAAGAATGATGCGGCGAGTGGGCATGATGAAAACCTGGGTGGAATAGCCCGAATTGTAAGGCGACGACGGATGGGGGTGACGCGCTGGCTACAATCCGGCCATGTCCGGGCGCCCGCGAGGCGCCGGCGCAGTCAATAAGGGGTGAAATGCAACAGATGCACGATTCGGTCATTGTAGGCGGCGGCCCGGCCGGCGCCTCCTGCGCCCTCTGGCTGGCCCGCCTGGGCCTGTCGCCGTTGCTGGTCGAGGCCAGCGCCCGCCTGGGCGGCCTGGGCAATGACAACCCGTTTGCCGACGACTGGATCGCGGTCCTGCCCGGCGTCACCGGCCAGCAGGTCGCGGCCAATATCGACGCCAGCGTGCGCGCCGCCAACGTGCCCCTGCGGCTGGAAACCCGCGTCGCCGGCGTGCGGCCGTGCAAGGGCGGCATCGAGGCCACGCTCTCTGGTCCCGACGGCAAGGAAACCCTGGCCCGCGCCCGTACCCTGGTCATCGCCTCGGGCGTGCGCGCCAAGGGCCTGCCCGGCCATCCGCCGGGCGCGTCCTGGCCGGGCGTGCTGATCGGCCCCGGCTCGCCCATCGTGGCGCAGGACTATTCGGGTTTGACGGTCGCTGTGCTGGGCGGGGGCGACAACGCCTTCGAAAACTTCGTCTACGTACGCAACCGCGGTGCGCGAACGGTTCATCTGTATGCCCGCAGCGTGCGCGCCCAGCAGCAGTGGGTCACGCGCGCCGGGTCCGACGGCGTGCACATCGGCCCCTACCAGGTCGACCCGGCCGCGCGCAGCGTGGACGGCCGGCAGTACGACCTGATCCTGGTCTTCTACGGCTGGGAACCGCAGGCCGCGTTTGCCGACACGCTGCACCTGGCGCGCGACGAGCGTGGCTACATCCGCACCGACTTCGCCACCGCCGAGACCAGCGTGCCGGACATCTACGCCATAGGCGAAGTCGCGCACCGCATGCACCCGTGCGTGGTGACCTCGATGGCCGACGGCGTGGTGGCCGCCAAGGCCATCCAGCGGCGCTGGGAGCGCGCGGGGGCGTGAACGGGCCCCGGGCCACGATGCGCTCTTCAGCCCAGGCGAACCCACACCTCCGGATTCCAGAATAGGCATTTGACCGCGCCGCGCCCACACTCATGCTCACGAGTTGACCAATCAATGGTCACGCAGGGAGACAAGCATGATGTGTGCGCATCGCTGGCTGGCAGCCGGCGCGATGGCCATCGCCATCGCGAATCCGGCGCAGGCGGCCTGGCCTGAACGGCCCATCACCCTCATCATCCCGGCCGCGCCCGGCGGCACCACCGACATCTCGGCGCGCCTCATCGCCGACAAGCTGTCGGCCAAGCTGGGGCAGCAGGTCATCGTGGAGAACCGGGCCGGCGCCGCCGGCATCATCGGCGCGCAGGCGCTGGCGCGGGCCAAGCCCGACGGCTACACGCTGCTGATGGGCAACATCGGCCCCAACGCCATCAATTACGCGCTCTACAAGACGCTGCCCTACAAGCCCGCCGACTTCGCGCCGGTGACGCTGGTGATCTCGGTGCCCAACGTGCTCGTCGTCAACGAGGCCTCGCCCGCGCGCAGCGTGGCGGACCTGTTGGCGCAGGTCAGGCAGGACCCGTCCAAGGTGTCCTTCGGCAGCTCCGGCGCCGGCCAATCGCCGCACCTGTCCGCCGAAATGTTCAAGCAGCGCGCCGGCATTCCAGGCACGCACGTCGCCTACAAGGGCGCGGGCCCCGCCGTGGCCGCGCTGCTGGGCCAGCAGTTCACCTTCATGATCGACAACCTGCCCAGCTCCATGCCGTACATCCAGGCCGGCAAGCTGCGCGCGCTGGCCGTCACCAGCGACAAGCGCCTGGACGAACTGCCCAACGTGCCGACCATGGCCGAGGCCGGCGTGAAGGACATGGTCGTCACCGCGTGGTTTGGCCTCATCGCGCCCGCGGGCACGCCGCAGGGCGCCATCGACAAGCTCTACGCCGCCACGCGCGACGTGGTGCGCAGCCCCGAGATCAGCGAACGCTTCAAGGCCATGGGCGGTCAGGCGGGCGGCAACACGCCCGCGGAGTTCGCGGCCTTCATCGACCAGGAACGCGCTCGCTGGAAAACCATCGTGGATGCCGCGGGCCTCGTGCAGGAGCAATAAGTGATCGACAAGATACAGGCATCCATGGCGCAGGCCGTCGCCGTCATTCCGGACGGTGCGTCGGTGCTGGTCGGCGGCTTCGGCGAAGCCGGCGTGCCCTACGAACTGCTGCACTGCCTGGCCGAGCTGGGCCGCAGCGACCTCACCATCATCTCCAACAACGCCGGCACATTCGAACGCGGCATCGCCGCGCTGCTGATCCGCAAGCAGGTCCGCAAGATCATCTGCTCGCATCCGCGCCCGCCCAATTCCGAAGCTTTTGCCCGCGCCTACCGCGCCGGCGAGGTCGAACTGGAATGCGTGCCGCAAGGCACCCTGGCCGAGCGGCTGCGCGCCGCGGGCGCCGGGCTTGGCCCCTTCTACACGCCCACGGGCTACGGCACCGAACTGGCCGAGGGGCGGCGCCAGGAGATCATCGACGGCATCGGCTACGTGCTCGAGCAGCCGCTGCGCGCCGACTACGCGCTCATCCGCGCGCATCTGGGCGACCGCTGGGGCAACCTCATGTACCGCCACGCCGCGCGCAACTTCAATCCCGTCATGTGCATGGCGGCCGGACACGCCATCGCGCAGGTCGACGAGATCGTGCCGCTGGGCGCGCTGGCGCCGGAACAGATCATGACGCAGGGCATCTTCGTGAAATCCGTCGTGCGCGTGGAGGCCTGACATGCAGGACATCATCGGCTTGACCCGCCAGCAGATCGCGCAGCTCCTGGCCAGCGACATCCCCGACGGCGCCATCGTGAACCTGGGGATCGGCATGCCGACCCTCGTCGGCGACTACCTGCCCGCGGACCGCGAAATCCTGCTGCACAGCGAAAACGGCATCCTCGGCATGGGCCCCGCGGCTAGCGGTCCGCAGGCCGATCCCGACCTCATCAACGCCAGCCGTCAGACCATCACCCTGCTGCAAGGCGCATCCATCACCGAACACACCATCTCGTTCGCCATGATGCGCGGCGGTCACCTGGACTACGCCGTCCTCGGCGCGTTCCAGGTCTCCGAACGCGGCGACCTCGCCAACTGGAAGACCGACGCCGCCGACGCCATCCCCGCCGTCGGCGGCGCGATGGACCTGGCCGTCGGCGCCAAGCAGGTGCTCGTCACCATGGAACACCGCGGCCGCGACGGCACGCCCAAGATCCTGCAGCAATGCACCTATCCCCTGACCGGCAAAGGCGTCGTGTCCCGCATCTACACCGACCTGGCCGTCATCGACGTCATGCCCATCGGCCTGCAGGTGCACGCCATGAAGGCGGGCGTCAGCGAAGCCTTCCTGCGCACCGTCACCGGCGCGCCGCTGCACTTCACGCAAGCGCCGCGCACGATCGTCCTGGACGGTGAGGGCGTGCCGCGATACGCGTGACGGGCCCGTGCGTGTGTTGGTGCGCTCGTCCCACGTTCACTGATGATGTCTTGCGCCCGGCGCCGGGCAAAGGAGCTTCCGATGATCCGTTCGATCCTGTCCGCCGTATCGGCAGGTGTGCTGTGCCTGGGCGCCGCTGGCGCTGCTTTCGCCGCGCAGACCTATCCCGACAAGCCCATCACCTTGCTCATCCCCTATCCGCCGGGCGGCAGCGCCGACATGCTGGCGCGCCCGCTGGGCGCGGAACTGCAAAAGAAGTGGGGCCAGCCCGTGGTCCTGGAATACAAGCCCGGCGCAGGCGGCGCCATCGCATCCGCCCAACTCGCTCGCGCCAAGCCCGACGGCTACACGCTGCTGATGGTGCTGGCCGCGCACACCATCAACCCCAGCCTGTACCCCTCGCTGCCATACGACACGCGCAAGGACTTCGCGCCGGTATCCCTGGTCGCCACGCTGCCAATGCTCGTCGCCGCGCCGCTTTCCATCCCCGCCAACACCGTCGCCGAACTCATCGCGTACGGCAAGGCCAACCCCGGCAAACTGAGCTTCGCTTCCGCCGGCAACGGCAACACCAGCCACCTGGCCGCCGAGATGTTCAAGCACCAGACAGGCGCGGACATGATGCACGTTCCCTACAAAGGCAGCGGCCCCGCTGTCGTCGCGCTGCTGGGCGGCGAAGTCTCCCTGATGTTCGACAGCATTTCGACCTCGCTGCCGCAAGTGCAAGCCGGCAAGCTCAAGGCCATCGCCGTCACCGGCGAACACCGCTCCCCGCTGCTTCCCAACGTCCCGACTGTCGCCGAAACCGTACCCAACTTCGTCGTCAACGGCTGGTACGGAATATTGGCGCCCGCGGGCACGCCGGGGGCAGTGGTCGATGCGGTCAGCAAGGGGATTGCCGAGGCGGTGACGGTGCCGGCTTTGAAGGAGCAACTGGCGGGATACGGGTATGAGGTGGTGGGGTCGACGCCTGGGGAGTTTGGGGCGCATATCGAGCGGGAGTTAGGGGCTTGGAAGACGGCGGTGGAGGTGTCTGGGGCGAAGGTGAATTGACTCGGCTGCGACTTGGGGGGCGTTTGCGTACGCGTTTGGGCACTTCCGCGGATCTTCGTAGGTCGCCCGACGCCGCGGTCACCGTGGGCACGATCGCCCACGATTGCGGTCCGGAGCCTTCGCTCCGGACTACCCCTTCGTCATCTTCGTCCGCCTTCGGCTCCCTTCAGATTCCCTCGGGCGCATCGACGGCGCTCGCACCCACGGTGACCGCGACGCCGTGCTACCAGGGTCTTTGGTTTGGGGCGCTGTAAGACCCGTATGCAGGGAAGGGGATTTGCGGGGCCGCCGAATTGCTGCCGCCCGGGCGGCGGCAATCGGCATACGGGCGTCTGGTCGTCGGGGCGATGCGCGCTTGCGCGCTGGCAGAGAGTTGTTAGCTAATGGGCCGCCGTCACGGGGGGAGGGGCGGTGATGGGCGGCGCGGCGACGGGTCGCCACAGCTTGCCGATCGGTTCGCGCCGCCCATCCGGCACTGGGGTTCAAGTGACGATTATTGGCGTCTCTGCCTGAACGTGCCCAGCGCGTCTGCCGCTGCCGGTGTCTGACACCCTAGGGAAACGCACTCGGCATGACGGAAATCTCAACAGGGTGTCAGACACCTTGAGAGGATTATTGGCGTCGCTGCCTGAAGCTGCCTAGAGCGTCTGCTGCTGCCGGTGTCTGACACCCTAGGGAGACGCACTTGGCATGACGGAAATCTCACCAGGGTGTCAGACACCTGGGGCAGACGCAGCCACACGCGAAGCGTCAAAGCGACGACGCAAGACGCCGCGTAAGTCCCCGGAGGCCGCCCGCGCGGCCTGTAGTGGTCTAATTTTGGTAGACACCCATTTAGGTTGAACCTAGGAGGTGAGTCATGACCAAGATAAAGCGGCGTGCCTTTACGGCTGAGTTC
>NZ_CADIJP010000014.1 GCF_902859725.1 Achromobacter mucicolens
ACGCTGCGTTGCTTTGATCGCGGCGTGATCCACAACGCCCATGACTATGAGGACGCCGTCCTGCAGTGCATTGGCGGTCTGGTGCACGCGAAAGATGGAATACAGGTACTGCACGACCTGATCAATCTGCCCGTTGACATAAGCCCTTACTGGCTCGCACTGGCCAATGGCAGTGAACTGCTTCTTGCTCGTCTGAAGACGAGCTCCGGCGAGATTGCCAAGAATCTTTTCAACGTCATGGACAAGGTGTTGGAACAGCACCAGCTGACCACAGCGTCCAACGCGCTAATCGGGTTGTTGCAGGCGCTGCCGGAAACCAAGGTGGCGGATGTACTGGTTCCACGTCTGCGGCATGTGATGGAGGTCAGAGCCGGTTTCACCATCGTTCGTTACGACGTTGGGATCGTCGACCTGCAGCGAGCCGCTTATGAATTCCAAGGGTATCAAACGCTTGGCGAAGACGGGTTGCGTGGGTGGAAGATGCCGTCCCCGAAGATCAGTCAGGCAGATTCGGGCAAGAGGACATCAGTCTATGACTGGGTGAAGGTAGATGAAACCACGTACCGCGAGATTGATGCAGCAATGGCGAACGGGTCACCGCTGCCGCTGCCCAGGGCTGTTCAGATGGTAGGGAATCCATTTATCAACATGCTGAATCGTGTTCATGGTCCCGCAGGACATCTATTTACAGGGCTTGGTGGGCTTCTCGCTATCAAGGGCATAAAAGATTCCTTGAAGTCGGCAAGCTCGCCAAATTCTGAAATCTCGAGTGATATATCGCTGCTCGCCGCGTTTTACACTCTGGTTGGGGCTGGAATCGAGATTCATTCCTCCATTTCGGTAATACTCTTTGAAAGACGCGGAAATATCCTTTTGGCCAACGGCGCGAAGATATTCGCGGCCAAATTCGGCGTCGCAATTTTTGGCGCTGGTGGAGCAGGTCTTGCAGCCATTGCAGACGTGGTCAGGGCGATTAAGGCGTTTGACGAGAGTAATTCGGAACAAGGAAAGGTCTTACTTTGGTCAGCGCTCGCAGGGGGAACGCTGGCACTAGCCATGGGGGCAGGGGGGGTGGCCACAGTCGCGTCCATTGCAGCTGGTGCACCTATTCTGGTGCTCGGGCTTACGCCGTGGGGTTGGGCACTTGTCGCCGCTGGAGCGTTTATTGGTGGCTTGGCGTTGTCGGTCGGGGTGAATATGACAACGCACGGGCCCGTCGAAATATGGCTCAAGCATAGCGCTTGGGGCGTCAGCAGCCGAAGTTACTCCAATCAAGAGGAATTGGACGCAGTCCATAGTTTGCTCTACCGACCGCGATTATCGGTGGAATGGGATAAGTCATCTGGCTATTCCGTGGGCCAGCTTCGCATTAGCTGCCAATTGCCTGACACCAACGACATCCCGGGAGAGAAATTCCAGACGAAATTGGCTTTCAACTTAAACGGAAGCCGGCTTGCTCCGATAGAAGGGCCGATCGCGTACGCTCCCGGCACAATCCCCGTCGATTATCGCCATGAATGCCTGGTTACACGCTTGGGAGCTAGAGGAAGCGAATGCGGCTGGTCAATCCAGATGCATGAAGATGCCAAGGTGGAACTCGAGTATCTGTATTTCCCGGACCCTGATTCGCGCCCTGACATAGCGTTGCGACAACCGCACGCGCCAACGCCGTTGCAGTTCTCATCGGGCGGATGGCTGTCTGACCCGATCAGTTCAGCGCTACTCGAGCCAATCCGGAGCCCAAGTAATGTCTGACACCAAACGCCTGCCAAAAAGCCTCCGGTTCGGCGGTACGCCTCTGTACCACCACCGACCCACGGGAGAGCATCCTCAACCGGACGGGGTGAGGCGCGTCAATGAACGATGTGTCGAACTCGAAACATACGCAAACTTTACGCAAAGTGGGGCCGCCAGACATATCGGGCTCGGTGTGGTGGTAGCTATCGCGGCGATCTTCCTGAAGGCGGCCATTTTGAACGATGAGTATTCGAGTTTGGAAGATTACCTCTCGATTATTTGGGTAGCACCGATTTTGCCTGCAGTTACAACACTGATTTACTTTGCCAGCGGAGGACATCGAACTCGTGGCGCATATGTTCGAATTAATAGGTGTACACAAAAGCTGTACTACGTTTTCCCCAGAAACAAACGACTTCACGTTATCGACTGGGCTCACGTTGAGGCTCTGGCTGGCTACATTCCGATATTTTCAGGCACCATCAATACGTCAAGGCATCCGCTGTACCTGTTAGGCGTGGATTTGGCCATGACCCCGCCCACCGAGATCTGTGTGGCATGTGGAAACCTTGGGGTAGCGGTCGGTGACCGGTCGGCCAAGGCGCTGTGGGCTTATCTTCAAGCCTTTATGGCCCACGGCCCCGAAGGCTTGCCTGCACCCGCGCCGCTGCCTCCTCGACTAACCCGCAAACAAGAGGCCCTCCAACCGTACCGCGAGTGGTATGCAGGATTGCGCCGCAGAATCGCAAAGCCCTACGGCCTATTGAAAGCGCCGATTACTATCCCACTTTCGCTTTGCGGGCTATTGATCCACGCTATCCCGGACAGCGTGGAGGCTTTAGTTCAATACAACGTCCCTTACGCGCAGTTCCCTGGGGAGATCGACCGGTTGTGCGGCTTCGAAGATGCGCGCACCAAGGACATCTGCATTCACAGCGGACAAATCGAACCGTGACGCGAGTCCCCCGGAAACGCCTGGCCCATGACCTATCAATGGCCTGTAAAGCTCACCGCCTGCGCATCCCGTCCAGCAGCAGATCCGTCATGAACTCGGCCAGCGCTTTCTGCGTGGTGGCGTCGGGGAGTTGGCGGGTGAAGCGTTCGATGATGCCCATGAGGAACTGCCCGAACCACTCGGGCGAGATTTCCGGGCGGAACAGGCCTGCCTGCTGCTCTGAGCGGACGTTGTCGGCGATCAGGGCCACCAGTTCGTCCTTGAGCGCTTCGGCGGCGTCGGCCTGGAAAAAGCCGATTCGAGTGAGGTTGGGGTCTTCCTGCAGGATGGCAAGCAGTGTGCCGATGCCTTGCCGGATGCGCGCGACGAGTGCCGCGCCTTGGAGGTCGCCGGGCAGGCGGGCCTGGCTGATGGCCTGGCGGAGCCGTTGGGCAAACAGGCCCACCAGCTCGTCATAGGCGGCCTGCTTGCTGGTGAAGTATTGATAGAACACGGGCTGGGTCACCCCGGCGCGGGCGACGATATCGCTGACGCGGGTGTGCTGGAATCCCCGCTCGGCGAATTCCGCCGCGGCGACGGTCAACAGTTGTCGCCGCGTGCGTTCACCCTTGGTGAGACGCTTGTCCTGCGGTGCCGAATCGGGTAGTGCCGTGATCATCGCGGAAAAGTACTACCGATCCCTGCTTTCCGCTACTGAGGGCGACGCAGACTGGCCGCGCGCTGGCCGTTTCGGCTTGCAGTCTTGCCGCCGTCACACGCCTGAAATCAGTTGAAATTCCCGTAGCGATTCGGGACATACCGCAGGGGCGCCGGCGCAGTACAGTACGCCTATCGTCTGGCGTGATGGCAATCTGCCCATGCCGGACGGCCTTGGAGCAAGATCATGAAGCGGTTTGTGGGCCGGGCGGTTGTTGTGGGATTGGCGCTGGCGGTTGCCAGCGCCCCAGCGATGGCTGGCGGGCGTGGCGGGAATTGGGGCGGTTATGGTGGTGGCTACGGCGGCGGTCATGGTGGCGGCTACCACCATCACCACGGCGGCGGTGGCAGCAGTTCCAGCGGCTGGTGGATTGGCGGCGCCTTTGCGCTGGCGTCGATCGGGCTGCTGCTGGCAGCCAATTCAGGGCCTTCCTACGTGCAGACCGGGGTTTATTCCTCTGGGGTCGGCTATACGAGCCCGCCGCTGTATGCCGCACCCGTGTATGGCACGTCGGTCTATGAAGCCGCGCCGGTCTACACCACCCCGGTTTACGAGGCGCCGCCAGTTGCCTATTCCACGCCGGTCCCGCAGTACGCGCCGGTGCAATACGAGTCCGCGCCCCCGGTCAATGCCGCCCAGGCGAACGCCACCACGGAATGCCAGCGTTGGGCCATGAACCAGAGCGGTTTCGATCCCGCCACCATCACCCAGTGGACCACCCAGATCATGGTGGACACCTACAACCGCGCGCTGGATTCTTGCATGACCAGCCGCGGATATCGCGCAAACTGACAGGCGCGGTGTCGGGTATACCGGCCGGCGCGCTCGATCGGCACGCTTCAGCGGCGCCAACCGCGCCAGGCAAATAACAAGCCGACGGCCAAGAGCACGCAAGCCGGCAGCACCCAGACGAATCCCGAGTCCGTATAGACGATCTGTTCAATCGGATCGTAGTAGCGGCCCAACTCATTGAACTCCCACCGCAAATACTGCGCGTACCAGGCGTAAAAGAAGACGGCGGACAGGACCAGGCTTGCCATCGCGGCCACGCGGGCAAACGCGACGCCGCGATGGGTGCGAACGATGCCCTTCCAGGCCAGGTAGCCGCATCCGGCTACCCCGGCCAGCACCAGCCAGTCACCCGCCTCAGCGAGCATCGCCTGCCTCCAGTTCGGCCAGGAACGTCGCCGCCTCAGCCCATTGATGTTCACTGAAGACGTACAAGCCTGCACCGCGCAGCAATTGCGCCGTCACGCCCACGCCGGGCTGCCGGCGGCCTGCAAAGTGGCCGTCGTAGACGTAGCCGCTTCCACAGGACGGACTGCCCTCTTTCAGCACGGCGATGTGGATGCCGTGGGCCTGCGCGGCTGCCAAAGCTTCGCGCGCCCCGTGCACGAAAGGCGCCGTCACGTCGTCGCCCGTCACGGCGACAACCTGCGCGTGGCCCGCCAGCACCGAGGCCGCGTCCCTGCCCGGCTCGATTTCCGCCGGGGGCCGGGGGATCGGCATGCCGCCGGCTACTTCGGGACAGACCGCCACGACACGCCCTTCTGCCAGCCAGCGGGTCAGGACCGCACCGCCATGCGGCACCCCGCGACCGTCGTAGCGCACGGGATTGCCCAGAAGGCAGGAGCTGACCAGAACGTGTTGCATTTGGGACAGGAGCCAAGCGTGGCGGGCGGCGGTCTGGGAATGTCCTCGCGGTCAGGCCGAGTCGGCCTTTTTCGCGGCCTTGCGCGGCGCGGTCTTGCGAGTTGTTTTACGCGCAGGCTTGGCGGGGGCAGCAGTGTCGGCGGCGGACGTCGACGACGGCGCCGGCTGGGCGGACTGCGCCGGGGCCGAGTCGTTCGGGCGCTCGGGCGTTCCCTGCGTCTCGGCCGCCTCCGTCTTGGCCGCCGTCTTGCGGGCGCCCCGGGCGGATTTCGCTGCGGGCTTGGCGGGCGCCGCGTCCGAAGCAGCGTCCGAAGCGGCGTCCGAAGCGGCTTCGGACGCGGACCCGGCGGTTCCTCGGCGCGCCCCGGCGAAGGGATCCGGCGCCTCGCCCCGGCGTTCGCGTTCCGTTTTGGCGGGCGGCGCAACGAACATCCATTCGGAAACGTTCACGACGGGCGGCGGGCCAGAGACAAGCGCCGATTGCGGCAGCGGGGGCATCGGCCGCATCAAGGGGGGCGCCGTATCGGCGTCTGGCCTCCGATTGGGAGCCTGCCCTTGCGCCACAGTCTGCCCTTGGCCCGCAGCCTGCCCTTCCGAGGCCGCTTGGTTTTCAGGCGCAGCCTGCCCGCCGGATGATTCCGTCACCTCGGATGCCCCACGCACTTCGGACGAACCCTGCAGCCCCGACCCGGCTTCGGCCTGCCCGGGCTGAACCGATTGCCGCGCGTCGTCGCTGCCTCTTGCGCCGCGCCCCCGGCGGCCCGAACGTCCTTGCCGCGCGCTGTCCTTCTGTGCGGCATGGCGCGCCCGCGGGGATTCTTCCAGAGGCGCTGCGCCCGCCCCCTGACCCGGCGCCTCGGACACGTCCACCACCGTGCCGCCTTCGGTCTGCTGCGGCGCGTCGGGCTGCTTCCAGGCATCCGTGCCATCGGCAAGCGCCTCGGGCGCTGCCCCGGTCTCGTCCCGATCGGCGCCCTCGCCCTGCGAACCGGCCGCGCGCCCACCCTCGGCCTTGCGGCTGCCGCGCGACTTGCGGGCATTGCGTCCGCCAGCGGCCGGCGCTTCCCCGTTATCGGTCACAACGTCGGGCGCCCCGGCGCCGTGCGCCTGGCCGCCCCGGATCGAAGGCGCATCGCCCGTGCTGTCGCGGTACACGTACGTGCCCGACTTCTCTTCGCGGCCGACTTCCAGAAAGCCGCGTGACTGCGCTTCTTCCAGCAGGTTGCCGAACGCGCGAAAGCCATAGTAGGACTCATTGAAATCCGGCTTGCGGCGCTTCAAGGCGTCTTTCAGGGCCGAGGCCCAGATCTTGCCGCTGTCGCCGCGTTCGGCCATCAGCGCCTCGAAGGTCTCGACCACCATCTCGACGGCGCGCGTCTTGCGCGCGTCCTGCTCTTCCTTGCGGCGGCGCTCCTCGTCGGGCGAGCGGCGCGGGGCGCTGGCGCCCCGGGTGTCGCGCCGTGCCTCGGCGGTACGCTGGCCTTCACGGGCCAGATCGTCGTAGAAGATGAACTCGTCGCAGTTGGCGATGAGCAGGTCCGAGGTGGATTGCTTGACGCCCACGCCGATGACCTTCTTGTTGTTCTCGCGCAGCTTGGACACCAGCGGCGAAAAATCGGAGTCGCCGCTGATGATGACGAAGGTGTTGACGTGGGACTTGGTGTAGCAGAAGTCCAGCGCGTCCACGACCAGGCGGATGTCAGCCGAGTTCTTGCCGGACTGCCGCACGTGCGGGATTTCGATCAGTTCGAAATTGGCTTCGTGCATGGGCGCCTTGAATTCCTTGTAGCGCTCCCAGTCGCAATAGGCCTTCTTGACGACGATGCTGCCCTTGAGCAGCAGACGCTCCAGCACCGGCCGGATGTCGAACTTCTGGAATTTGGTGTCGCGCACACCCAGCGCCACGTTCTCGAAGTCGCAGAAAAGCGCCATGCTGACGTTTTCGTTGGGGTTGTTCATGTTCTCTCCAATGCCACGGTCGGCAGGCCAAGCCAGGCCTCGGCGACCGCCAGAATCCGCCCATGATATACATATCCGCTTGATCTTCTCGTCCGCCCCCCTCTGCCCGCCATGCCAGACGCCCTGCCGCCCGCTGAACTCCTGACTGACCGCCTGATGCTGCGCCCCCTGTCCCTGGACGACGCGGACGCCATCCAGCGCACGTTTGCCCAGTGGGAGGTCGTGCGCTTTCTGGCCGACAAGGTGCCCTGGCCGTACCCGGCCGACGGGGCGCGCCAGTTTCTGGTGAACGCCGCGCTGCCGGCCATGCGCCGCGGATCGCAGTGGCATTGGTCGATCCGCACGCGCGCGCAGCCGGACGAGCTGATCGGCGTCGTCAGCCTGATGGACGATGACCCTGACAACAACCGCGGCTTCTGGCTGGATCCTGCCCACCAGGGGCGCGGTTACATGACCGAAGCCAGCGCCGCGGTCACCGCTTACTGGTTCGGCGTGCTGGGCAAACCCGTTCTGCGCGCGCCCAAGGCCATCGCCAACACCGCCTCGCGGCGGATCTCGTCGCGCAGCGGCATGCGGCTGGTGGGCACGGAAGAGCGCGGCTTCGTCAGCGGCCGCCATCTGGCCGAGATCTGGGAGATCACCCGCGATGAATGGCTGGCGCAGCAGGATGCCGTGGCCAAGCCTTAGACCGTCCCCGTTTTGCGCCCGGCGGCTGCGTTCGGTTTGTCCGGCGGCCGCCGGGCAGCCGCAAGCAAATCGCCCGCCTGACTGGCGGATTAAGCCGGCGCTTACCGCCTATTTCGCCCCGCTTTCCGGCCAATTGATCGGCGCGTTCGCTGGCTAGAATTCCCGACAATCCGGCTTTCCGCGCGTGGAATGCCATGTTCTCGGGCAAGATCCATGAATCCGTCTACCGTCATCGGCGCCGTTGTCGGCCTGCTCACGCTCATCATCGTCGTGGCGCTGTCCGCCAACGACGCCAGCATGTATTTCAACCTGCCCGGCCTGGCGATCGTGCTGGGCGGCACCTGCGCGGCGCTGTTCATCGCCTACCCGCTGCAGGAAGTCGTGCGCGTCTTCAAGCTGGTGCGCACGGTGTTCCGCAACGACCAGCACGACCAGCAGCGCGACATCGAGGAACTGGTGTCGATGGCGCAGCTCTGGATGAACGCCGACGTGCATAAGGTCGAGCACGAGCTCAAGAAGGTGTCGAACCCCTTCCTGCGCACGGGCGTGCAGCTGATCATCGACAACACGCCCGAAGACCAGATCATCGAACTCCTGAAGTGGCGCGTGGCCCGCCTGCGCGCCCGCGAACAGGCCGAAGCCCAAATGTTCCGCGTGATGGCCACCTTTGCCCCGGCCTTCGGCATGCTGGGCACGCTGGTCGGCCTGATCAACCTGATGGGCGTCCTGGGCGACGGCAGCATGCAGACCATCGGCCAGCAACTGGCGATCGGCCTGATGACCACGTTCTACGGCATCCTGCTGGCCAACCTGGTCTGCAAGCCGATCGCGCTGAAGCTGGAACGCCGCACGGCGCGCCGCGTCGAGTCCATGAACATGGTGCTGCAAGGCATCTCGATGATGTGCGAGAAGCGCGGTCCGGCCATGGTGCGCGAGACCCTGAATTCCTTCGTCATGCACGTCGAAGACGAAATCTATGACGGCGGCGCCGACGCCAAGCCCAAGGCCAAAGCCAAGACCGAAGGCCAGGTCAAGCCGGCTGCAACCGCTCCCGGCGCCTCGGCCGCCGCCCCCGTGTCCATCGCCCGTCCCGCTGCCGCGCGTCAATGAGCCTGATTTCCCCTTCCCTTGCGCAGCGGATCGAGCAGGCCCGCCAGGCGCAGCTGCGCGCGCAAAAGGCGGCCGCCGCCAGCGGCTGGCGGCCCAGCGACAGCGATCGCCAGGACCGCTATGCGCGCTGGCACGTCGAGGATGCCGTCGAGCAGGATTCCGAGAACTGGCTGCTGAGCTACCTTGACCTCATCACGCTGCTGCTGGCGATGCTGGTTGTGATGCTGGCGGTTGCACTGAACGGCGGCGGCTACGCCAAGTCCGAAGCGCCCGTGGAGCTGGTGGGCACGCTGGCCGCAAGCGGCCTGCCCAAATATGACGGCGAGTACGCCGAATTTGAAACCGTGCAGATCCCGGCCAGCTGGACCGAAGCACCCGCAGCCGCTGCCGCCACCGCGGCAGCCGCGCCCGCCCCGGCCGATGACGAGGTCGTGGTGGCCGAGGCCGCCAAGCCGCTGACCGCCCCGTCCAAGGAATCGCTGGGCCTGGCGGATCTGGGCAATTCGGTGGATGTGATCGTCAATGAACAGTCGGTCAGCTTTCGCATCAGCAACGAGCTGCTGTTCGCCTCGGGCCAGGCCACCCTCAGCAACGAGGGCCTGAACGTGATCAAGCGCCTGGCCGGCATTCTCAACAAGAACGACTACCAGGTGTCGGTCGAAGGCCACAGCGACCCGGTGCCCATCCTGACCAAGCAGTTCGCCTCGAACTGGGAGCTGTCCAGCAGCCGCGCGACCAGCGTGTTGCGCGAACTGGTGCGCGACGGCGTGGCGCCGCAACGGCTGCGCGCGGTGGGCTACGCGGAGACGCGCCCGATCGAGTCCAACGACACGGCCGCCGGCCGCGCCGCCAACCGCCGCGTCGAGCTGATCATGGACATCGCGCCGCCCCAGGCCAAGACCGCCGCCGCCCCTCAGGCGCCAGCCGCAGGCAAGGCGGCCGAAACGTCCCAGGCCGCCGCGCCCGCGGTTAACGCGGCAACGCCGGTCGCCAAGACGGCGGGCGGCAAGACGTCGGCCACGAACGCAAAGCCCGCCGGGAATGCCGCGAAGGCCCCGGCGTCCGCCGCGCCGGCCCAGTCTTGATCGCGTCTACGATCCCTTTTTTAGAAACCGGCGCAAGCCGGTTTTTTATTGGCCCGTCGCCGTGCGCGAACGAGGTAAAGGACGAGCGATGTAAAGGACGCTTGACACCCCGTCCGCGCCTAGCCAGAATGTCAAGCACGCTTTACATCAACAAGGGCTTTTCATGAATCAAAACCAGGCCAAGCGCCGCTATTTCAAGGAACTGGGCATCGCGCTGGCGCTGTACGTCGTGCTGCTGGCGGGCGCACTGCGGCTCAGTCTGGACATGCCGTCCGGCATGCTGCGCACCGTCGTGCTGCTGACCCCCATGCTGGCGTTCCTGCTGGCGCTGCGCGCCGTGGTGCGCGCCGTTCGCCGGTCCGACGAGTTCATCCGCAAGACCACGCTGGAACACCTGGCAATCGCCGCTGCCGTCACGGCGGGGGTCACGTTCACGTATGGCTTTCTGGAGATTGCGGGCTTTCCCAAACTGAGCATGTTTGTGGTCTGGCCGCTGATGGGCGGGGTCTGGGCGTTCACCACCATCGTCGACACGCTGCGCCATCGATGAAAAACCGCATCCGCGAATTGCGCGCCGAACGCGGCTGGAGCCAGGCGGCGCTGGCCGAACGCCTGGACGTCTCGCGCCAGACCGTCAACGCCATCGAGACGGGGCGATACGATCCGAGCCTGCCGCTCGCCTTCGCCATCGCCCGGGTTTTTCAGGCCTCGATCGAATCGATCTTCCAGGAAGACTGAGCCCCGCCGCCTTGGCGCGCGCGCGGGGTCGGCGTTAACCTAGCAGGCCCGCCGTTCGCGGCGTCTGCAGTTTGCTCTGGGAGTCCCCATGCCTTACCTGCTGCTGATCGTAGAACCGGTGGGCCAACGCGCCCAGCGCACGCCCGACGAAGGCCGAGAGGCCTACGCGCAAATGGTGCGATACGCCGAATCCCTGCAGTCGCGCGGCCTGCTGACGCGCGCCGAATCCTTAAAGTCCGATGCCGAAGGCGTGCGACTGAGCATCCGCGACGGCGACCGCCAGCTGATGGACGGTCCCTACGCCGAAGCCAAGGAAATGATCGGCGGATTCTTCCTTCTGACCTGCGAGACCCGCGAAGAAGCGCTGGCGCTGGCGGCCGAGTGCCCGGCCGCCCAGTGGGCGACGGTCGAGGTCAGGGAACTGGGGCCCTGCTTCATGTAACGCAGGGCCGGCCCGGCAGTCTGGCGCGGGCCGGCGCATGCATCAGCAATTGCCCTTCTTGGCCTGTCCGGGCGGACAGAAGCCGCCACGGCCGCCGCCATCGTGCGGATCGACGACCACCGAACCTTGCGGCGTGTACACGGCACAGCCGGTCAGCAGGGTGGCGACAAGGGCAAGACTGAACAGGACTTTCATGGTTGTGCTTCAAAGGGTTGGGGACGGAAGCGAGTGTATGAGAGGCGCCTGCAACAAGGGCTGGACCTTCGTAACCAGGTGCTAGGACGGCAGCGAAGACCCATCGACTAGGGGTTATCCCTGATTATGCAAAGTTGATGTCGATCCAGGGCATCCGCGTTCGTCGTACCTGTACAAGCGCCCCCTCGGGCCTTGCCTTCCAGGAGATTCAGATGCGATTCATGATCATCGTCCGGGCCACGCCCGATAGCGAAGCCGGCATGATGCCGGACGACAGCCTGCTCGCCTCGATGGCGACCTATCACGAAGCCTTGGTCAAGGCGGGCGTGTTGCTGGATGCCAACGGATTGCAGCCGACCTCCAAGGGCTGGCGCGTGCGCTATGACGGCAGCGGCGAACGCAAGCTGATCGACGGACCGTTCGCCGAAACCAAGGAACTGATCGCCGGCTACACGATGATCCAGGTGCGCTCGCGCGAAGAGGCGATGCAGTGGGCGATGCGCTTTCCGTCGCCCTTCCCCGGCCAGCCCTGCGAAATCGAGGTGCGCCAGGTGTTCGAACTGGATGACTTCGAACCCAGCAAGGAAGTCGAGCGCTTCCGCCAGATGCCCGCCCCCAGCCTCTGAGTCCAACGAGCCGACCCCTGACAATTCCAGCGAGACACGCCATGCACAAGCAGATCTTCGTCAACCTTCCCATCAACGACATGCAGAAGTCCCAGGAATTCTTCAAGAAACTGGGCTACAGCTTCAATCCCGATTTCACCAACGACCAGGGCGCCTGCATGGTGGTGGGCGACAACCTGTACGTCATGCTGCTGGTGAAGGACTTCTTCAAGGGCTTTACCGGCAAGCCGGTGGCCGACGCCACCCAGACGACGGAAGTACTGGTCTGCCTGTCGTGCGAGAGCCGGGCCGAGGTCGACGACCTGGTGGCGCGCGCCGTGGCGGCGGGCGGCTCGGCGCCGCGGTCGCCGCAGGATCATGGCTTCATGTACGCGCACGGGTTCGAGGACCTGGACGGGCATATCTGGGAACTCGTCTACATGGTTCCTGGCGACGCGGCCGGCGCATGACGAACGCGGCCACGCATCGCGCCATCGAAGCGGTCTGGCGGATCGAATCCGCCAGCGTCATCGCGGGCGTGGCGCGCCTGGTGCGCGACGTGGGCCTGGCCGAAGAACTGGCGCAGGATGCGCTGGTGGCCGCGCTGGAACGCTGGCCCCAGACGGGCGTGCCGGACAATCCAGGAGCATGGCTGATGACCACCGCGAAGAACCGTGCGCGCGACCGGCTGCGGCTCGATGCGCTGCATACCCGCAAGCACGAGCAGATCGGCCATGAACTCGAGGCGTTGCAGGCCGACGTGGAGCCCGACTTCGTCGACGCGCTGGACGCGGCGCGCCAGGACGACATCGGCGACGACCTGCTGCGCCTGGTCTTCACGGCCTGCCATCCTCTGCTGTCCACCGAGGCGCGCGTGGCGCTGACGCTGCGCCTGCTGGGCGGGCTGACCACGGCGGAAATTGCGCGAGCCTTCCTGGCATCGGAATCGGCGATTGCGCAGCGTATCGTGCGCGCCAAACGCACCCTGTCGGCCGCCAACGTGCCGTTCGAGGTGCCGTCGGCGGCAGACCGGGCGCCGCGCTTGGCGTCCGTGCTGGAGGTCATCTACCTGATCTTCAACGAAGGGTATTCCGCGACCTCGGGCGACGACTGGATGCGGCCGGGTCTGTGCGACGAAGCGCTGCGCCTGGCGCGCATCCTGGCCGAACTGACGCCGGCCGAAGGCGAAGTCCACGGCCTGGTCGCGCTGATGGAATTGCAGGCATCTCGCCTGCACGCGCGCACCGATGGCCAGGGCCGGCCCGTGCTGTTGATGGACCAGGACCGGCGGCGTTGGGATCCGCTGCTGATCCGCCGCGGACTGGGGGCGCTGGCGCGCGCCGATGCGCTGGGCGGCGCGCGCGGTCCCTATGCGCTGCAGGCCGCGCTGGCCGCCTGCCACGCCCAGGCTCGCACGCCCGCGGAAACCGACTGGCCGCGCATCGTGGCCTTGTACGACGCGCTCGCCCAGGCTGCGCCGTCGCCGGTGGTGGAACTGAACCGCGCGGTCGCCATCGGCATGGCGTTCGGCCCGCAGGCCGCGCTGGATCTCGTCGACCAGCTGGCTTCGGAGCCGTCGCTGGCGAACTACCACTGGCTGCCCAGCGTACGCGCCGATCTGCTGGCCAAACTGGGGCGCGGCGCCGAAGCCCGGGCCGAATTTGAACGCGCGGCCGGGATGACGCGCAACGCGCGCGAACGCGAGTTGCTGAGGGCCCGAGCGCAGGAGATGCCGCAGGAGACGGACGGCGGCCCTGCGAACTGAGGCGCGGGGTCTAGGGCACGGGGTGGAAAGCCGCGGTGACGGCGTGCTTAAATCCCAGGCATGCAACCCCTCGACGCCGCCCCGCCCGGTTCGGCCGCGCCCCCCATCACGGGCGTGCCGGCGGCGTTCGACCATCCCAATGACCGCGCGCAGTTCCGCCGGCCGGCCCACCAGCCCGGCGTCGAACTCTACCGTGCGCACATCATCCGTCACGCGTTCGAACCGCATACGCACGAGGCCTTCGGTTTGGGCGCCATCGAATCCGGCGTCGAACGATTCCGTTATCGCGGCGCCGAGCATCTGGCGCCGTCGGGCTCGCTGGTGCTGATGAACCCGGACGAACTGCACACCGGCCGCGCCGAAACGGAAGGCGGCTGGCGCTACCGCATGGTCTACATCGACCCGGACGTTGCCGCGCGGGTCACGGGGGAATCGGACTGGTGGTTCGACGCGGCCGTCGGACACGATGCCGCCGGCGCGCATCGCGTGACGGCTTTGCTGGATACGCTGTGGCACGCGTCCGAGCCGCTGGCGTTCGACAGTGCGCTGCACGCGCTGCTTGCCCAGTTCCGGCCCCATGCCCGCGTGCCGCGCCCGGCCGCCGCCGAAGGCGCGCCAAGATTCGCCCACGTCATCGAGTACCTGCGCGCGAACCTGTCGCGGCGTCTGACGCTGGACGAACTGGCGGCGCAAGCCGGATTGAGCCCCTTCCATTTCCTGCGCAGCTTCCAGGCGCACCATCACGCCACCCCGCAGCAGATGCTGATGGCGCTGCGGCTGTACGAAGCCAAGCGCCTGCTCGCCGCGGGAATGCCGCCAGCCCAGGTCGCCCTCGCGGCCGGGCTGACCGATCAGGCCCATCTGACCCGCGCGTTCTCGCGCCGCTACGGCGTCACCCCCGCGCGCTATCAGAGGCAGGCGCACGGCTAGTGACGCACGGTTAGTGGCGCACGGCTAGTGACGCACGGCTAGTGGCGCCCCCCACCGCAATCTCATACAAGATCTGCCCGGCGCCGCTGGCTAGACTGCCCGCATTCACGACCTGGAGCAATGTATGTGGGCTGGAACCCTTTACGCCCTGGCCGCGGGCCTGATGTGGGGGCTGGTCTTCATCGGGCCGCTGCTGCTGCCGGAATACCCCGCCGCCCTGCAATCCGTGGCCCGCTATCTCGCCTTCGGCCTGATCGCCCTTCCGCTCGCCTGGCTGGACCGGCGCAACCTGCGCCGCCTGACCCGCAGTGACTGGATCGAGGCAGTCAAGCTCGCCGCCATCGGCAACCTGCTGTATTACCTGTGCCTGGCCAGCGCCATCCAGCGCGCCGGCGGCCCGGTCCCGACCATGATCATCGGCACGCTGCCCGTGGTCATCGCCATCAGCGCCAACCTGCGCAATGCCCGGCGCGACGGCCGGCTGCCGTGGAAGCGGCTGGCGCCGTCGCTGGCCCTGATCGCAATCGGCATCGGCTGCGTCAATCAGGTGGAGTTGCAGGCGCTGCGCCAGGCCCCGGACGCCGACCTGTCGCGCTACGCGATCGGCGCCGTGCTGGCGCTGGGCGCGGTCGCCTGCTGGACGTGGTATCCGCTGCGCAACGCCGACTGGCTACGCGACCACCCTGGCCGCAGTCCGCGCACATGGGCCACCGCGCAGGGCGTTGCCACGCTGCCGCTGGCGCTGACGGGCTACGCGCTGCTGTGGATCGGCATGTCGGCCGCCGGCAGCCGTTTCGACATGCCCCTGGGTCCGCGGCCCGACGTGTTTCTGGGGCTCATGATCGCAATCGGGCTGTTCGCGTCCTGGCTGGGCACGCTGTGCTGGAACGAAGCCAGCCAACGTCTGCCCACGGCGCTGGCCGGTCAGCTCATCGTGTTTGAAACACTGGCCGCGCTGGCGTACGCCTTCATCTTGCGCGGCGCCATGCCGGCGCCATTGACGCTTGTCGGCATCGGCTGCCTGATGGTCGGCGTGCTGCGGGCGGTACGCGTGAAGCCCGAGCCCGCAGCGGCGGCGGCCTGACGTCTCTTGCCGATCGCCAGCACAAATAATTAGACGACGTATAATTTTCAACGTCGTCTAATTATTGAATCCGCCATGCCCTTCTCTTCTCATCTTTCGCCCGGCGCCGACGCTGCCGACGCCGGCCGCCGCGAACGCAAGCGCCAGCAGACGCAGGATCATCTGGCGCAGACGGCGTGGCAGCTCTTCGAGGCACTAGGGTACGACGCGATCACGATGGAGCAGATCGCCGCGCAGGCGGACGTGTCCAAAGGCACGCTCTACAACCACTTTCCCGTCAAGGAAGCGCTTTTGGCGCACCGCTTTCACGCCGAGCTGGCGGCGTCCCTGGCCGAATTGTGGCCGGCACTGAAGGCGCTGCCCACGCTTGCCGCGCGGCTGACGCGCCTGTTGCATGCCTCGGCACACTGGTCCGAATCGCACCGCGCCTATCTCGGCCCTTACCTGCGCTACCGCTTCGCCAGCATGCAGACCACCGGACGCGACGACGAACGCCATCCGCGCAGCGGCCTGCAGCGTGTGTTCGCGACGTTGATCCAGGACGCGCAAGCGGCAAACCAGGCCCGGTCAGACCTGGACGCGGACCTCTTGGCGCACCACCTTCAGTTTCTTTACCTGGGCGCGCTGCTGCGGTGGCTGGACCAGCCCGGCGCATCGCTCAAGCAGGAATTTGACGCCGCCATCGCCCTTTTCGTGGACGGCGTCGGCGGGAGCGCGGCATGAGCGCCCTGGTGCTGGACTGGGCGGCGGCGGCCGAATCCGGTCCGCAAGCCGCGGGCGGCAAGGGTTGGCAGCTGGGCCGCATGGCGCGGTTCGGCGTGCCGGTACCGGACGGCTTCGTGCTGGCCGCCCAGGCCAGCCGCGCGCATCAGCCGGGCCGGGACGTACCCGACGCTATCGTGAATGTGCTGCATGAGGCCTTGCGCGAACGCGGGTGGCTGGATCGTCCCCTGGCGCTGCGCTCGTCCGCGCCGCAGGAAGACTCCGCGCGCGCCTCGTTTGCCGGCATCCACTTGTCCTGCCTGAACGTGCGGGGGCCCGACGCGGTTCGACAGGCGCTGCGGCGCATCTGGGATTCGCTGTTTACGCCCCAGGCGCAGGCTTACCGTCAGCGTCTTGACCTGCCGGCGGACGGCGCGGACGGCATGGCGGTGGTGGTGATGCCGATGATCGACGCGGTGGCCTCGGGCATCGCCTTCACCATCGATCCCGCGACGGGCCGCCACGACGAGATGGTCATCCACGCGAACTGGGGGTTGGGAGAGTCGCTGGTGAACGGCGAGGCGGACGGCGACGCCTATCACCTGCGCGAGGATTACCTGCGCCAGGCGTGGCCCGTCGCGCGGCGGCGCATCGGCGCCAAGCGCCTCGCCACGACGCCGGCCGCGAACGGAGGGACGCAGCTCAGCGACACGTCCGCCGCGCGCGCCGCGCAGGCCGTGCTGACGGATGCCCAGGCCGAAACGTTGGGCGACATGGCTCGCGACGCTGCCCGCGCGCTGGACTACAGCGGCGCCGGCTACGACATCGAGTGGGCCTGGGACGGCGAGAGATTCTGGATTGTGCAGGCCCGGCCCGTCACGGCGTCGGCGCGCCACACCTATCCCGCGCTTCAAGGTCAGCCCGATTATTGGTCGCGCGGCAACACGCGCGAAGTGTTGCCGCAAGTGATGTCGGCAATGGAATGGGATGCAGGGCGCGTCATGGCCCAGCGCATGCTGACCTGCGGATTCGAACTGAGCGGCTACGAAACCCTGCCCGGCGTGCGGCTGGCCGCGTTGCTGCATGGCCGCGCCTATCTCAATGCCTCGGTCATCCAGTGGGTCGGCTACGACGCGCTGGGGGTCAAGCCCCGCGACATGAACGCGCTGCTGGGCGGCGCACAGCCCGAGATCCACGTGACGCCGCTGTCCCTGGGTCAGCGCGTGCGGCACGGCCTGCGCATCGTGCGCTATCTGCGCCGTGCCGCGCCCCTGCGCCGTCACGCCGCCGCCAACCTGCCCCGGCTGCTGGCCCGCGCGCAGCAATGGCTCAGGGCGCCCTTGCCGCCTTCCAACGCCGCGCTGGGCGCCAGCTTGCGCCAGCAGTTCGAAACCGTGCTGGCCGCGGATGAACTGTTCTTTTTGCAGGGCTCGGGGGGCGGCGCGCTTTCCAAGCTGCTGGAACTGGTCGAGAAAGCCGTGCCGGGCGAAGGCCATGCGCTGACCGCCGCCCTGATGGCAGGCGGCGACCCCAGCGTCACCGCGCAGCAAGGCTACGCCCTGATGACGCTGGCCCAACTGGCGGCCGAGGACGCGCAGGCGCTTGCCTGGCTTCGCGCGCCGGACCGCGACGACGCCGCGTGGGCCGAGGCGCTACCCGACCGCAACCCCTTCAAGACGGCCTTTGCCGAATTTCTGGACCGTTACGGCCACCGCGCCGTGTACGAAACCTACCTGCGCAACCCGCGTTGGCGCGAGGCGCCGGGCTATTTGCTGAACAGCGCGCTGAACCTGATCGGCGCCGATCCGGCCGCCCTGCGCGCGCGGCAACGCGAGGCCGCGCAAGTGGCATTGCGCCGCGTGCGCCGTGCCTTGCCCTTCTGGCAGCGGCCGCTCGCGGCCAAGCTGGTGGCCGCCTCCCGCCTGGAAGGCAACCAGCGCGAGGCGGCGCGCAGCGTGCTCGTGGCCTACCTGGCCGTGGCCCGCCGAAGCGCGCTGGAACTGGGTCGCCGCACCGCCGGTCCGCACGGGCTGGCCGCGCCCGAAGACGTCTTCCACCTGAATGCGGCCGAGATCTTCGCGCTGGCGGACGGCCGGATCGGCGCGGCGGCGTTGGGCCGGCGCGCCACGGCCCGGCGGGCGCAATTGCAGGTCTGGTCGGCTCTGCCCGATCTGGATGTCATCACCGAACACGCCAGCTCCAGCCCGCCAGCCCTCGAACAGGAAGCGCGCACGCCTGCGGCCGGCGCAACGAACGCCTGGCGCGGCACGCCGGTGGCCGGGGGCCGCGCGCGTGGGCGCGCGTTCGTGGCGCGCACGCCCGACGAGGGCCTGGCGATGCCGGCCGGCGGCATCCTGGTCGCGGCGTCCTCCGACCCGGCGTGGACGCCCCTCTTTTTGCGCGCGGGCGCGGTGGTGATGGAAGTCGGCGGTTATCTGTCGCACGCCGCCATCGTGGCGCGCGAATTTGGCATCCCGGCCGTGGTCAGCGTCCACGGCATTCTGCAAGACGTCGCCACCGGCGATGTACTGGAGGTGGACGCGGTGCGCGGCATCATCCACCGCGTGACGGGCGAAGATCCCGGCTGATATGGCATTCAGGCGGGCGTTGCCGCCGCCAATTCGAACTGAAACACCGCACCGCCTTCGGCGTCGTCGACCAGCCGGATCTCGCTCTGGTGCAGTTGCAGGATGCGCTGCACGATCACCAGCCCCAACCCGCCGCCCTCGCCTGGCCCCCGGTTCAGCGCCGAGGCGCGCGTGAACAGCCCGGCGCGCAGTTCGTCCGGAATGCCCGCGCCGGAATCGCTGACCTGCACGCGCACGCGGTTGCGCGCCAGCCCCAGCTGCAACTCGATCCGGCCGCCCGGCGGGCTATGGCGGATCGCGTTGTCCAACAGGTTCGTCAGCACGCGCTCGATCAGGCCCAGGTCCGCACGCACCGGCGGCAGCGCTTGCGCAATGTCCGTGGACAGCCGCTGCTGGCGCGCCTCGGCGGCCAGTTCGAACTTCTGCATCACGTCCTGCACCAGTTCAGGCAGCGAAAACGTCTCGGGCTCAAGGCGCACCAGTCCGGACTCCAGCCGCGCCAGTTCAAACAGTTCCTGCGCCAGCCGCCCCACCTTGCGGCTTTGCGCCAGCGCGATGTCCAGATAGCGGCGGCGCTCGGCCGGCGCAAGCGTCTCGTCCTTGAATCGCAGCGTTTCCAGATACCCGTGCAGCGACGTCAGCGGCGTGCGCAGATCGTGCGAAATATTGGCGACCAGATCCCGGCGCTGCTGGTCCTGGCGCGTCAGTTCCCGCCATTGCTCCGAGATGCGCCGTCCCATCTGCGCAAACGTGCGCCGCAGCACTGCGATCTCGTCGCCATTGCGCGCGGACGCGTCGCCCGGTTGCTCCAGCGCGGCCAGCGCCTGGCCGTCGTCGCCCTCGAACGCGCGCACCGCGCGTGTCAGCCCGCGAAGCGGCCGCGTGATGAGCGCAAACGCGGCCAGCCCCGCCACCAATCCCAGCAGGGCAACCAGCGCGATCGACCAGAGCGTGGTGCGCAGCACCGAACTGCGCGACACATCCATCGCCAGCGCATCATGCGCCTGGCCCTGCAGCACCACGTACACATAGCCCTCTTCGCGCCCATCCACGCGCACGGGCGCGGCGCTGAACACCTTTTGGGCATCGGCGCTGCGCGGATCGTCTCCCGTGATGGGCAGCATCCCCCCTGCCAGCAGACGCTTGACCGGGCCGAGGTCCACGCGTTCGCGCTTGATCTGCCCGGGCGGCGCGGCGTCGCCCACGATACGGCCATCGCCGGACAGCAGGTAGACCTCCACCGCGGGATTTACCGTCATCAGCATGTCGAACATCGACCGGACCGCGCCCGGCTTCCAGCCGCCGGCGTCCATCAGTTCGGTGGAACCGGCGATATGCTGCGCCAGTCCGCTGGACAGCCGCTGCACGACCTCCTGTTCATAGCGCGAATTGGCCGCGATCTGCAGCCAGGCGGACGCGCCGCAGCAGGCAAGCAAGAGCAGCGCAAACACGCCCGACAGGCGCTGGGTCAAGGTGAAGCGTTTCATGGCTGTCCCCCCGGCGCGGCCGCGAACTTGTAGCCACGGCCCCAGACCGTCAGGATGCGCTGCGGGTTGGACGGGTCGGCCTCGATCTTGGTGCGCAGTCGGTTGATATGGGTGTTGACCGTGTGCTCGTAACCTTCGTGCTGATAGCCCCACACCTGGTTCAGCAGGTCCATGCGCGAGAACACCTTGTCCGGATGCCGCGCAAAAAAGTGCAGCAGGTCGAACTCGCGCGGCGTGAGATCCAGCCGGCGCGCGTCCACGTCCACCGTCCTGGCGATGGGATCGATCGACACGCCATGAACGGACAGGCTGCCGGCCTCCTGGCGCGCATTGCGTTCGATGGCATCGCTGCGGCGCAACAGCGCACGCACGCGCGCCACCAGTTCCAGCATCGAGAACGGCTTGGCGAGGTAGTCGTCCGCGCCCAGTTCCAGCCCCAGGATGCGGTGCACCTCGCTGGAGCGCGCGCTGGTGATGATGATGGGGGTGTAGCGCGCCATCGCGCGTGCCCGCTTGCAGATTTCCAGGCCGTCGATGCCCGGCAGCATCAGATCCAGCACCAGCGCATCCCAGCCGCCTTCTTCAAGCAGGCGCATGCCCTCGTTGCCGTCGGCCGCATGCTCGACCGCATAGCCCTCGTCGCGCAGGTGCAGGCGCAGCAGTTCGGCAATGTGGGCGTCGTCTTCAACTATCAGTACGCGGCGGGGCGTATCCATGGGGCAACCTGGGGCGTGAGCGATGCGCCTATTGTCGCCAATCGGCGGGGGCCAAAGTTCACATTTAATTTAACTTTGCGTGAGGACTTCGGTATTGGCGCCGGGGAAGAATGCGTCCAACGACATTCACCGGAGACCGCCATGATGGCTCCACCCGCGATAGATCAGGGGCCGGCCGCACCTCAGCCGGCCATACACCCCCGCTGGTTGCGGGTGACGCATTGGCTGAACGCCCTTGCCGTGGTCATCATGGCCATGAGCGGCTGGCGCATCTACAACGCCGCGCCCTTTTTCGATTTCACCTTTCCCAACGGCATCACGTTGGGCGGCTGGCTGGGCGGGGCCTTGCAGTGGCACTTTGCCGGCATGTGGCTGCTGGTTGCCAATGGCCTCATCTATCTGGCGTTGAACGCCGCCAGCGGCCGTCTGTGGCGCAAATTCCTGCCCGTCAGCCCGGGCGGCGTCGTCCGCGACCTGCTGGCCGCGCTGCGGGGCCGGCTGTCGCACGCCGACCCGCGCCGCTACAACCAGGTGCAGCGCCTGGCGTACCTCTTTGTCATGGTGGACATCGTCGTGCTGGTGTTGTCCGGCCTGGTGCTGTGGAAGTCCGTGCAGTTCGACCTGTTGCGCGAACTGATGGGTGGCTACGAGGCCGCGCGGCGCGTGCACTTTTTTGCAATGGCGCTTTTGGCCGGGTTTGTCGCCGTGCACCTGGCAATGGTGGCGCTGGTGCCCCGCAGCCTGCTCACCATGATCCGCGGCAAATAGGGAGAGCCTGCCATGACCGATAAACGACGCCTTCTGCCGGGCCTGGACGCCCCGGCCATCCTGCGCGAAGCCGGAAAACTGCTGGACAGGCGCGTCGAGCAGCCGTCCCGCCGCGCCTTCCTGCGCCGCAGCCTGACACTGGGCGGCCTGGCCATGCTGTCGGGGTGCTCGCTGTCCGACGACGAGAGCGTCGAGAAGGCGCTGTCGGCCGTCTCCCGGTTCAACGACCGCGTGCAAGGCTGGATCTTCGATCCCGCCAAACTTGCGCCCACCTATCCGGAATCCATGATCACCCGGCCGTTTCCCTTCAATGCCTTTTACGGCATCGACGAGGTGCCGCAGGTGGACGAGGCGTCGTTCCGGCTGGAAGTCACCGGCCTGGTGGCCGACAAGCGCCGCTGGCGGCTGGACGAGTTGCGCGCTATGGCGCAGGTGGACCAGGTCACGCGGCACATCTGCGTCGAAGGCTGGAGCGCCATCGGCAAATGGGGCGGCGTGCCGTTCGCGGATTTCTTGAAGCGCGTCGGCGCCGACCTGTCGGCCAAGTATGTCGGCTTCAAGTGCGCCGACGACTACTACACCAGCATCGACATGCCCACCGCGCTGCATCCGCAGACGATCCTGGCCCTGACCTACGACGGCCGGACGCTGCCCCCCGAGTACGGCTTCCCCATGAAGCTGCGCATGCCTACCAAGCTTGGCTACAAGAACCCCAAGCATATCCAGGCAATTTTCGTCACCAACACCTACCCGGGCGGTTACTGGGAGGACCAGGGCTACAACTGGTTCGGCGGAAGCTAGGTGAATTCCCTTCTTTTTTCCCCTGAACAAAGGAACGCATCATGAGCAAACTGACCACCGCCGCCCTGTCCCTGTGCCTGGCCTTTGGCGCCACGGCCGCCCACGCCGCCGACACCATGGGCAAGGACGGCATGAGCAAGAGCGGCATGTCCAAGGAGGCGCCGTCTCAGGACGGCATGAAGAAGGACTCGATGTCCCGCGACGGCATGTCGAAGGGCTCGATGTCCAAGGATTCGATGTCCAAGGACTCCATGTCGAAGGATTCCATGTCCAAGAATTCAATGTCCAAGAATTCAATGTCCAAGGACGCGATGGGCAAGGATGGCATGTCCAAGGACGGCATGCAGAAGTAAACCCGCGCGGGGACCGCGTGAACCGGTCCCCGCCTGAACGAACCCGCACGGAATTCGCCATGAACCTCAAACGCAGACACTTCCTGGGGCTGGGCGGCGCGGCAGCCGCCGCCGCGGGCCTCGCCCCCTTGCTGGCCGCGCGCGGCGGCAGCGCGCAGGCGGCCCCGGCCACGGCATCGTTTCCCTACACGCTGACGGACGCGCAATGGCGCGAACGCCTGACGCGCGAGCAGTATCAGGTGCTGCGCCGCGACGGCACCGAGCGCCCCTACTCCAGCCCGCTCAACGACGAACATCGCAAGGGCACCTTCGCCTGCGCCGGCTGCGAACACCCCTTGTTCTCCTCCTCGACCAAGTTCGACAGCGGCACGGGCTGGCCCAGCTTCTGGCAGCCCCTGCCCAGCGCCGTCGGCGAAACGCGCGACCGCAGCTTCGGCATGGTCCGCACGGCCGTCCACTGCGCCAACTGCGGTGGCCATCTGGGCCACGTGTTCGACGACGGCCCGCGCCCCACCGGCCTGCGCTACTGCATGAACGGCGTGGCGATGACCTTCGCCCCGCAAGCCTGATCGCGATCAGCATTCCTGAAAGGACCCGACATCATGTCCAAGCATCCCACCCTGCGCCGGCTCTGCGCCGCGCTCGCCACCGCCGGCGGCCTCCTCATTTCAAGCGCCACGCCAGCCGCCGAACGGGCCTTCATCATCCCGCCGCCTGCCGCGGACCAGGCAGCCAGTGCGGCGGCAACCGCCACGCAGGAAAAAGCCGTCATCGCAGGCGGCTGCTTCTGGGGCGTGCAGGCCGTGTTCCAGCACGTGAAGGGCGTAAGCAACGCCGTATCGGGATATGCCGGCGGGCAGGCCGGCACGGCCAACTACAACGCCGTCGGCAGCGGCCGCACCGGCCACGCGGAAGCCGTGGAAATCACCTACGACCCCCGGCAGATCAGCTACGGCCAGCTGTTGCAGATCTACTTCTCGGTCGCGCACGATCCCACCCAGCTCAACCGTCAGGGCCCGGACCTCGGCACGCAGTACCGATCCGCTGTATTCCCCGCCAATGACAGCCAGCGCAAGGTGGCCGAAGCGTACATCGCGCAGCTCAACAAGACAGGGGTGTATCCCAAAGCGCTGGCCACCACCATTGAACCGCTGCAGGCGTTCTATCCCGCCGAGGACTATCACCAGGATTATCTGGTGCGCAATCCGAACAGCCTGTACATCGTGATCAATGACGTGCCCAAGGTGGAGAACCTGGCAAAGACGTTTCCGGATTGGTGGCGGGACAAGCCGGTTCTGGTGGGTGCGAAGCATTAAATTGGGGACGTCAGGCCGCCTGACAGCGAGCAACGTAAAATGTCAGGCTTCCAGCCTCAATATGCTTCTCATATGAACCTTGATCGCCTGCGTCGCGAGTTTCCCGACTTCGACATCACCACCCTGCCGCCCCTTCCCGAAGGGTATTCCGACACGTCGAGCTATATCGACGCAGCGCCTTCATTCACGAACGAGGCGCGTGGACTGAAGGTGTACGTCGACTACGCCAACTATGCCGACCGCGAATCCGGCCGGAGCCAGCGCTTCTGTGTGTCGCGCTACGACGAGGAAGCTGACGACTACGAGGACCTCGCCCTGTCGACCAACGACTGGGACGAGGTCACGCGCTTCCTGGCCACCTGAGCGTCCTGGCCGCGCCGCCACGTCACCCGAGGGCCCGATGGCAGGTTCGCAAGTCCGAGTAACGCTGTCGCTGATCGCACCCGCGCTGCTATTGATCTTCGGCGTTACCTTCCTCGCCATCTGGTTCTTCTTCCATCGCAAACGTTTCCTGCTGCACCTCGCCGCAGGCTGCGCGACGTTTGCGTGCGAAGCGATTTCACAAGTTCTGTACCTGCCCCGCGACAAGGGGCTCAACGCGCTGGTTTCTCGGGTTTTTTATACACGGCGGCGGCCGGCGCGGCTTCGAAACACGCTTGCGCGCGCTCCAATCGAACGGACACGCCCCGGCGGCGCACGCCGTGCGGGATCCGGGCGGCCAAGCGCCCGTCACGATCAGCGCTGGCGTGGCGCACACGGATCGTTTCGACTCCTGGGAAGCGATGTATCAAGAGGCTGACGCCAAGCGCTATCAAGCCAAGCGGGCCGGCCGGTACCGGATCATGGGCTGACGGGATTTGCCCGCTCCTTCAGCCACCCCGCCACCGCCTGAACCGCCCCCGACGCCTCCCGCCCGGCGAACATCGCCAGGTGATACGTGTGCCCGTCGATCTCGGGCCCGAACGGCTGCGCCAGGTGCCCCGCCCGCAACTCATCATCCACCAGCGACAAGCTGACCAACGCGATCCCGTGCCCGGCCACCGCGGCCTGTATCGCATGGCCTTCATCCGAGAACCGCAACTGCCCGGCTTCGGGCGGTAGCGGACGCCCGGCGACCGCAAACCAGCGCTCCCACGTCGGGTTGTCGGCTTGCGCGCGCTTCCAGTCAAAGCGGATCAGCGGCACCCGCGCCAGATCGTCGGGCGAGACGACGCCCAGGCGGGGATTGGCCACCGGCGCGAACCGGTCGGTGAACAAGGGCTGCACCACCAGCCCGGGGTACGGCCCCCGGCCATAGCGGATGGCGATGTCGACGGCGGATGAGCGCAGGTCGACGAGGTCGTCGCTGGCCTGCAGCTGCAGGTCGATATCCGGATGCCGGCGCCGGAAATCGGCCATGCGCGGCACCAGCCATTTCACGGTGAAGGCATTGGTCGCGGAAATGCTGACCTGCGCGCGCGTGCGCTGCTGCGTCAGGCGCGCCAGTGTCGCCTCGAATTTGTCGAAGCCGTCGCGCAGCACCGGGTAAAGCTGCGCCCCGGTGTCGGTCAGCGTCACCTTGCGCACCTGGCGGTCGAAAAGCGCCAGGCCCGTTCCCGCTTCCAGCGCGCGGATCTGATGGCTGACGGCCGTCGGGGTGACGGCAAGTTCCTCGGCGGCGGCCTTGAAGCTGCCCAGGCGCGCGGCGGCCTCAAACGCGCGCAGCGCGGAAAGCGGGAGGGACCGGCGTTGCATGGGCGGGGCTCACATAGATGAATTTTTCTCGTCTTATAGCTGACAAACGAACCTTTGTCACGGCCAGGCCTGAATTCTAAAGTTCATCCATCGGACGGCGCATCAACCGACAACACCCGTCCGGATATAGATGAAGGAATTCGCATCATGCTTAAACAGGTCATCACCCAGCCCGACAACTACGCGCCCTTCCTGCTGTCGCAGGGCATCCAGTTCGGCAACCTGCTTTTCATCTCGGGTCAGGCCGGCGCCGCCGACGACGGGAAGATCGTGGACGGCGGATTTCTGGCGCAGGGCGAACAGGCGTTCAGTAATCTGCGCCGCGCGCTGGAAGCCGGCGGCTCGCGCCTGGAGGACGTCATCAAGGTCACCATCTTCGTGACCGACATGGGGCATTTCGACGACGTGGTTGCCCTGCGCCGCAAGTTCTTTTCGGCGCCCTACCCGGCCGACACAATTGCCGAGATCAAGGCGCTGTACGATCCGGCCGCGATGATCGAGATCGAGGCCATCGCCGCGGTCCGCCCCACGGAGGGCCGCTGACATGACCGCCGCTACCGATCGACGGCAGGACGCGCAGGACGCGCCCGCCGGCCTGTTCACGCCGCTGCGGGTGGGCCGCGTGGACCTGCCCAACCGGCTGGCCGTCGCGCCCATGACTCGGGTCAGCGCCACCGCCGATGGCCTTGCCACGGCGCAGATGGCGGGCTACTACGAAGCGTTTGCGCGCGGCGGGTTCGGGCTGGTCATCACCGAGGGCATCTACACGGACAAGGCGCATGCGCAGGGATACCTGTTCCAGCCCGGCCTGGCCGACGACGCGCAGCGCGATGCGTGGCGGCCCGTGGTGGACCGCGTGCATGCGCAAGGCGGGCGGATCTTCGCCCAGCTCATGCACGCCGGAGCGCTGTCGCAAGGCAATCCGCATCGTCCCGGGACGAAAGGCCCATCGGCCGTGTTGCCGGCCGGGCAGCAGATGACCTTCTATCGCGGCCAGGGTCCGTACCGGATGCCGCACGCCATGACCCTGCACGACATCGGCGAGGTGGTCGAGGGCTTTGCGCAGGCGGCCCGCCGCGCGCAGGAAGCGGGGTTCGACGGCGTCGAGATACACGGCGCCAACGGATACCTGCTGGACCAGTTCCTCACGCGTCACACGAATCTGCGCGAGGACGGCTACGGCGGCAGTCTGGAGAACCGGCTACGGCTGACGGTGGACGTGATCCAGGCGGCGCGCCAATCGACACCTGGAAGCTTCGTGGTCGGCGTGCGCACTTCGCAGGGCAAGGTGAATGACTTCACGCACAAGTGGGAAGGCGGCCAGGACGACGCGGCGCGGATCTTCGGCGCCCTGGGCGCGGCGCCCATCGACTACTTGCACACCACCGAGTTCGAGGCCTGGCGTCCCGCCTTTGGCGACAGCGGCGCGAGCCTTGCGGCATTGGCGCGCCGCCATGTCCGGGTACCCGTGCTGGCAAACGGATCCCTGCACGATCCGCGCCAGGCCGAAGCCCTGCTGGCGGGCCAGGACGCGGATTTCGTGTCGCTGGGCCGCGGGGCGCTCACGCATGCCGACTGGCCAGCCCGGCTGCGCGCGGGCGAGCCGCACGAGGCTTTTGACCGGGGACTGCTGGCGCCGATTGCAGACCTGGACAACGCGGCGCGTCACCGGGCAGCGACAGCGCCTGACGCGGGCCGCGTTGAACGCGCCGTCGCCGGGCACGCCTGAACGCCCCAGCGCGCCGGGTCAGCCGGGATTCCGCAACGACTGGCAAATCCATGTGCCGATGCCGGTGATCGCGGCGTCGCCATGCGGCAATCCCATCACCTGCAGCCCCAGCGGCAGGCCATCGACGGCCATCAACGGCACATTGATCGCGGGCGCGCCCAGCAGTGACGATGCGCAGGCAAACGAGACGTCGCCCGTCGGATATCGGGTGTCGCGGATGTCCGCCGCAATGGGCGCCGCGCCACATGCATTCAGGCTGACCAGCGCGTCGCATTGCGTGGCCAGGGCCGCCAGACATTGGCGCGCGTGTTCGCGCAGCAGCAGGCATTCGCGGTAGTCCGCCAGCGTCATGGCGCGCCCGCTTTCCAGTTGCCGCACCAGGCTGGGACCGAGCGTGTAGGGGTGATTGGCGACCAGGTTGGCCAGCGACCAGCGCTGTTCCCAGGAGATGAGCCGCAACGACAGGGGCGCGGCTTGCGAGATGGCGCGCTCCAGCGCATCGACCAGCGCCGAATCGCCGCGCCGGATGATCGACACGCCTTGCCGCGAGAGCGCGTCCAGGGTGGCCTCAAACGCCTCGCGGGCCTGCGGCTCGGCGCGCGTCCACCCCTCGGTTTCCAACGCAACGAGCCGCGCCGGCTTGCGTGCGGCCGGCGCCTGCAGCGGGCCATAGAGGCCGGGATGGCCGGGATCGCCGCCCGCCCGCAGGGCAATTTCCGCCGCCGCCGTCCACATGTCTTCGACGGAATTGGCATGGATGCCGATATGCGCCTGGCTCAGCCCCAACCGCTCGCCGCGATTGAGCGCGCCGAACGTCGGCTTCAGGGCCCAGTTGGCGTTGTAGCTGGCCGGCCGCAATACCGACCCCACCAGTTGCGAACCAATGGCCATGGGCACCATGTTGGCGCCCACCACGGCGGCCGACCCGCTGGACGATCCGCCCGGCGTGCGCCGCGGATCGAACGGATTGGTGGTGGGACCGGGGTCCAGAAACCCCAGAGCGGTGGTGACCGTCTTGCCCAGGATGATCGCGCCGGCATCGCGCAGCGCACGGACCACGGCGCTGTCGTTCTTGGGAAAGTTGCCGTCAAAGGCCGCGCAGCCCATCTGCGTGGGCATGTCGCGCGTTTCGATCAGGTCCTTGATGCCGACGGGCATGCCGTCGATGGCGGAAAGCGGCCGGCCGTCACGATAGCGCTGGGCGCTGGCGTCGGCGGCGGCCCGGGCGCCCGCCTCGTTCAGGACGACCCAGCCCTTGAGCTGGCCCTCCCGCGCGGCAATCACTTCCAGGCAGCGTTCCAGGTAGTCGCGGGGCGTGTCGCGGCGGTCGGCAAACGCGGCGCGGGCGTCATGAAAAGTCAGGGCAGCGTGGGTGCTGGGGTCGTAGGTCAAGGCGTGGCTCCGGTGATCTTATTCACTGCTTTTGATGCCAAGGGTGCGAATCAGCGCGCTCCAGCGGGCATATTCGGCGCGGAAGAACGTATCGAATTCAGCAGGCGAGCCCGGCTGCACCTGCAGATTGATGCCCTTCAGGCGCTCCAGGATCGCGGGCTCGGCCAGGACCTCGTTCAGGTCGCGGTTGATCTTCTGCTTGATATCGTCCGGCAGGCCGGCGGGCGCAAAAAGTCCGTACCAGGCTTCCAGGCGCAGGCCGGGCAGGCCGGCCTCGGCGGCGGTCGGCACGTCGGGCAACGCCTCCAGGCGCTGCGGCGACGCCAGGGCATAGGCCTTGAGCTTTCCGCCCTTCACGTGATTGATGACATTGCCCGACGCAAACTGCACCAGCAGGTCGACCTCGCCGCCGATGGCAGCCATCGAGGCCTCCAGCGCGCCCCGGTACGGCACGTGCATCACGTCCACCTGGGCCTCGCGCTTGAAGATCTCGGTAAACAGCTGCAGCGACGATCCCGAGCCGTTCGAGGCGTAGGTGTACTTGCCCGGCTCGGCGCGAAAACGCTTGATCAGCGCGGACAGATCGGCATCGTCGATGCCCGGACGGGTCAGGACCAGGACGGGCAGGCTGCCGATCTTGCCGATGCGCGCGAGGCCATTCTCGACATCGATCCTGGCATTGGGGTTCAGGGCCGGCAGCGTGGCCAGCTCATTGAAGGTCAGCATCAGCGTGTAGCCGTCGGGCTTGGCCCGGGCCACGTAGTCGGCGCCGATGAGCGTGCCCGCGCCCGGCTTGTTCTCCACCACGACGGCCTGCCCCCAGCGCTGCGCGAGCCGGGGGCCGATCAACCGGGCAAGAATATCGGCGGTGCCGCCCGGCGTGGTCGGCACCACGATGCTGACGGGGCGCTGCGGGTAGTCGGCCGCCGAAGCGGTCCCGGCCAGCACCGCAGCGCCGCAGAAGGCGGCCATTCCGATCCGTCGAAACAACGTTCTGAACATGGATTTCCCCTTATGTCTGTTCTTGGCCGCAAAGTCAGGCGGCCGTGCCATCTTGGGCGTTCGCACGGCGGGGTTCAAACGACTTTATCTATGGCACACTTAACTTTTTGTTAACTGAACCCCGCGATGACCGCCCTGCCTCCGCTCAATGCGCTGCGCTGTTTCGAGGTCGCCGGCCGCCTGGGCAGCATCACCAGCGCGGCCGAGGAACTTAGCGTGACGCCCGCCGCCATCAGCCGCCAGATCCGTCTGCTGGAGGAACACCTGGGGCTCAAGCTGTTCCTGCGCCAGCACCGCCGCATCGTGCTCACCTCCATGGGTGCGGCGTATCACGCCGATATCGCGCGCTGCTTTGGCGGGCTGCAGCGCGCCACGTCCGAACTGGGCGAGCGCTCACGCCGCCGTCAATTCGTCATCAAGGCGCCGCATAGCGTCGCCATGCGCTGGCTCCTGCCCCGGCTATCGGGGTTTCACCGGCAATATCCCGACATCGACGTCAAGCTGCACACGGCCGTGGACGCGCCGGACTTCGAACGCGAGGAAGTCGACGCCGGCATCTGCATGGGCGATGGCCGCTGGCGTGGCCTGGTGAGCTACAAGCTGATGGTCAATGAATTGCTGCCGGTCTGCGTGCCCGGCAAATGCGCACGGCTGCGCACGCCCGCCGATCTGAAGGGAGAGATCCTGCTGCACACGCTGGCGCGCCCCGACTATTGGGAAATATGGCTGCAGGCCGCCGGCCTGACCGGGATCGACGTCACGCGCGGCCTGCGCTATGAATCGTCCGCGCTGGCCTACGAGGCCGCGCTGGAGGGCTACGGCGTGGCCATCGCGCAAAAGCCTCTGGTGCAAAAGGAACTGGACGAAGGCCGGCTGGTGGCGCCCTTCGACCTGACCGTGGACCTGGGCGCGCAAAGCTATTATTTTGTCCTGCCCCCCGAAGACTACCGGCGGCCATCGCCCGAACTGACGCAGTTCCGGGCCTGGGCCGCCTCCTGCGCGATCTAGCGCTGGCGGACTTTCGCCGAAAGCGGATCCCGATGTCCCGGTCCGCCTGCCGCGTTAGGCTACATTGCAGGGTCGCCAACCAGGCCCGCAGCCCCCTACAAGCTGCGCATCAACCCTTGCAGGAGCCGTACCGCAGTGAATGACACCTCCACGCCGGACACCGACCTTTCCGACGCGCCCAAAGAGCAGCAAGCCACGCTCTGGCGCGACGACGGCTGGACCGCGCGCATCATCAAGAACGAAGACGACGACGGCTGGGCCGTCGAAATGACGCTGGACGGCCAGGCCGAGCCCGCGTTGGTCGGGCCCTGGACCATGGGCCGAGACAAGAAGAACCCCAAGCCGCTCGACGCGCCGGCATTCCACACGCTGGTCAAGACGGCCAACGAAGTCCTGCGCCGCCACGAACAGCAATTGCACGCCACGCTGCACAAGAGCGTGAAGATCGACGCCGCCGAAGGCCGCCTGACCGTCAAGCTGGACATCGTGCCCGACGAGGACGAGCCCTACGCCACGCTCAGCGCCTACGACGAACTGGGCGAGCAGCTCGCCCAGATCCGCGTGCCGCCGACGTACAAGCTGAACGTGCAGCGGGCGTCGGACTGGGCAGCGGGCGGGTTTGGCCGGGAGGGCTGAGCCCCGGCCATTGCGGGGCGGCGGCGCTAGCCCTGCTCCGCTTCCCCGTCCCAGTCGTCATCGCCGGCTTGCACGGCGCGCAGCAGCCGTCCCAGATGCCCGCTGCTGGAAAATCCCAGGTCGGCGCTGACGCTTGCGACGGATTCGCCAAGCGCAAGCCGCCGGCGCGCCGTCTGCGCCAGCACGAAGCGGCGCAGCGTGATGGGAGAGCGCCCATAGGTCTCGATGCAGGCGCGCTGCAAGCTGCGCGTGGTCGCGCCGAGCATGCTGGCGGACTCCGCAATCGCAGGTAGCGGCAGCCCCGCATCCAGGCGATCGCGCAGCAGCGCCAGCCATTGCCGGGCGAGCGGCAGCGGCGGCTGCGGTGCGCGCGTGCGGGCCTGCAGACGGGAGCCGGCGTCAAGCTGCGCAATAAGCGCCTGAACCAGCATCGGCAGCGCTGACGCCGACATCGCCGGCATCCACAGCGCATCAAGCATGGCTTGCGCCGCGCCATCCAGTTGCAGCACACCGTCCGCCCCGCAGCTTCGCAGCAATTCGGGCGCCAGATAGAGCTCGCCATGCTGCTGCGTCACGCTTTCTGCGCGCGTGCTGTGCTGGACGTGGGACGGCAGCAGCAAGGCCTGTCCGCGCACGAGCCGGCAGCGGCGGCGCGCGCCCTCCTCGTCGCGCCAGGCGCTATCCAGGGCGCCGGCGCGCGGCCACAGCAACATGGCGCAATCGTGTTCATGCCATTGAAACGCGTAGCGCGGCTGCCGGCTGGCCGCGAGCGCGAAGCCGGTCTGGGCAATCAGGCCTTGTTTGGAAGATAGCGGGACGGAACGCATCATGACGGCGGGCAAGGCAAGTGCCGAGTCAGGCCACGCTGGCAACGGCGGAATGGGGCGTTCGGCCAGTATCGGCGCGTGGCGGCTTTCCCGCAAGCACGGCGGGGCGCCAACACCCGCCCCTGTCGCGTACGGGATCATTCCATGTCGCACCGCGGTTCGCTGCCGTCCGGACGTCTTGCTTACGATCTGGGTCATTCAAACCAGCACAAGGGGAAGTAGATGATCCGCGCACTGCCCGCCGCATTGCTATCGGCCGCCGTCTTGGCCTTGCCGGCCACCGGCGCCCTGGCCGAGTCCGCATGGCCCGACAAACCCATCACCCTGATCGTTCCTTTCCCGCCTGGCGGGGGCACGGACCTGGTCGTGCGCACCTTGCAGCCCGCGTTGTCGCGCGAGCTGGGCCAGACAGTCATCATCCAGAACACCGGCGGCGCCGGCGGCACGGTGGGATCCGGGCAGGCTGCCCGCGCGCGGCCGGACGGCTACACGGCCCTGGCGGTGACGACCAGCACCACTGCGCTCAGCGCCAGCCTGTACAAGAAGCTGCCCTACAACCCGGAAAAGGATTTCGACTACATCGGCTTCATCGGCACCTCGCCCTATGTGCTGGCGGTGCAACCGGCCTTGAAGGCGGCCACGGTCGACACGCTGACCGACGTCTTGAAGGCCCGCCGCACGGGCACGTTCGCCTCGGTGGGCGCGGGCACCGTGTCGCATCTGCTTGGCGAAATGTTCACGAAGGACAAGAAGCTGGACCTCACGCACGTGCCGTATCGCGGCGCGGCCCCCGCGTATACGGACCTGATCGGCGGGCAGGTGGACATCATGTTCGACAACCCGGTGGGGCTGGCGCCGTTCGTGCAGAGCGGCAAGCTGGTGGCCGTGGCCACCACAAGTCCCACTCCGATCCTGCGGGGCGTGCCGACCTTTGCGTCTCAAGGCATGCCGGCCTATACGCAGGTGCTGTGGTATGGCCTAGCCTTTCCCAAGCAAACGCCCGATGCAATCGTGCAAAAGATGAATGCTGCGCTCAACGCGGCGCTGCGCGATCCGGCCGTGGCATCGGACCTGGCCGCCAAGGGCGTGGACGGGCGTCCGGGCACGTCCGAAGCACTGACGCAAGCCGTCTCACACGACCTCGCCTTCTGGGGCGACCTCATCACCAAGACCGGAGTCCAGTTTGACTAAGCCCGCCTTCCCTACCGCGCCCGCCGAGCCGGCCTCCGGCCAGGCGATCCTGCTGCGCGTATTCGTCGATACGACCCAGCCCCGCGAAGGCGGCAACCCGGTGCCGCTGGTGCTTGACGCGCAGGGCATGACGGCCAGCGACATGCAGGCCCTGGCCGCGCACCACGGTCACGAGTCGTCCTTCGTTGTGCCGGCCGATCGCGATGATCATCTATGCCAATTGCGATTCTTCGTTCCCGGCCACGAAATGGAGATGTGTGGACACGCAACCGTGGGCACGCTTTGGGCCCTGCGGCAGTGGGGACGCTGGACGACGCCGCGCGCACGCGTTCAGACCCTGAGCGGCAGCGTGGATATCGAATGGGACGACGCTGGCAATCGCGCCTGGGTGTCGCAGCCTGCCGTCGCCACCTCAGCGCTCACGCCGGCGCAATGCCGCGCGATCGCTGAGGTGCTGCGCATCGATCCCGACCTGCCCGGCCTGCACATGATCAATGCCAGCACCAGCCGCGTGAAGACGTTGGTACGGCTGCCGGGCGTGGCCCAACTGAACGCCTTGACGCCCGACTTCGAAGCGATGCGGGAAGTCTGCGAGGCCATCGGCTCGACCGGTCTCTACCCCTATGCGCTAACGACGGACGGCGCCAGCGCGCGGCAATTTCCCAAGGCGTCTGGCTACCCCGAGGATGCGGCCACCGGCATTGCGGCCGCCGCCCTGTGGGGCTACCTGAACGAGACGGGCAGCGTGCCGGCGGACGGGGTGTACACGGTCCGCCAGGGCGTGGCCATGGGATCGCCCTCGGCAATCCAGTTGCGCCGGCGGGGCGACGCCCCCGGGTGTTGGCTGAGCGGCGAAACGCAATGGATGCGGTGACCCTGGATGCGGTGACCCGCTGCTGTACGTCCGAATCGCGGCTGGCCGCAGCGGGCTGGCGTCTGCCCGCCGCGCCGGTTCCGCGCGGCGCCTATGCGCCCTACCACCTGGCGGCATTGACAGGCGCAACACTGATCTGCGTCAGCGGTCAGGCCAGCCGGCGGGACGGCACACCCATCGTCGGAATATGCCGGCCGGGCGCCGATCTGGACGCAGCCCGTGCGGCCTGCGCGCACGCGGCGCTGAGCGCGCTGAGCGCCCTGCGCGAGGCCAGCGGCGGCAACCTGAACCGCATACGCGCCATCGTGCAACTGCGCGGTTATCTGCGCAGCGAGGCGGAATTCGAGCACCACAGCGCGGTGCTGGACGGCGCATCACAGGTGCTTGAGGCCGCATTCCCGCATATGCCTCGCCCTGCACGGAGTGCAGTGGGCGTGACCAGCCTGCCGGGACGCAGCTGGGCCGAAATCGAAATCAGCGCGCTGCTGGACGACCGCGGCTGATCCCGCATAGCCGACCCGCCCGCACTTTCTGGCGGGCGGCATTGACGCGACGATACCGGTACCACTGAACCACCGCCCCGGGCGACAGGGTCAGTGCCCGGTCGAATCGCCCTGGCGGCTGGCCTCAAACAAGAACCACGTGCGCCGCTCGGTCTCGTCGATCCAGTTTTCGATCAGGCTGGAACTGGCGATGTCGCGATGCTCGTCGGTGACGTTGTGCGCTTCGCGCAGCGTTGCCGCCAGCACCTTGTTGTCTTCCCGCAGCTCGGCCAGCATGTCCAGCGGCTGCACGAAGTCGGCGTCGTTGTCCGAGATGCGCTGCGAGCGCGAGATGTGGCCGATGGACCGCAGCGTCGTGCCTCCAATCTTGCGGATGCGCTCGGCGATGGGGTCCGTCATGGCGAACAGCTGGTCGCCCTGCTCGTCCAGCAACAGGTGGTAGTCCCGGAAGTGGGGCCCACTGACGTGCCAATGAAAGTTCTTGGTCTTCAGGTACAAGGCAAACACGTCGGCGAGCACCTGATTCAGCACTGCGGAGATGTCGCGGGTGGCGTCGGCCGCCAGGTCGGTGGGCGTCGCCAGCGGCGCCTTGCGGCGGACCTTCAGTGCCTTGGTGGTCTTCTCACTCAGTTTCTTGGCCATGAATCGCACCTTTAGGAGATGAATTGGAAAACACGGTCGCGGCGCGGTTGCAACCGCCCGCGAGGCACAGCGTAAATCTCCGGATGCGCTTTGCCAATGCCCGGCGCTGCGAAGGAGTATGCTACGCCGCTTCGCATCCCCCTGATCCCTTCCCACCATGCGCGGCAATCCCGACGCCAGGCAAGGCGCCATCGCGTTGCACGGGTTCTATTTCCTGTATTACGGCCTGCAGGGCGTAAGCATTCCCTTCCTGCCCTTGTGGTTCGCCAGCCGGGGATTGGACCCGGCCCTGATCGGGCTGATCGTCGCCACATCGTTCCTGCCCAAGATCATGTCGACGCCGATCGTGGCGCACATCGCGGATCAGACGGGCCGGGCTCACGCACTGATCGCGTCGGCGCTCGCGGCGTCCCTGGTTCTTTTCGTGTGCTATCCGTTCAGCCACACTTCAGCCTGGCTGCTGGCCATCACGCTGTTGCTGAACGCGGTGTTCCCAGCCGTGCTGCCGCTGATGGACCGCATGGCCATCGCGAGCGGGCGCGGACAGGGCAATTCCTATACGGTGATGCGCGCCTGCGGCTCGCTGGGTTTTGCCACGGTGACGGTGGCGGGCGGCTATCTGATCAAGACGTTCGACGCGGATTGGGTGATGTGGCTGTCGATCCTGCTGATCGTCGCGTGCCTGGCCTGCGTGCGTCTGCTGCCGCGGGCGGCGCGGCCTGCGCCCCAGGAAGCGCAGGCCGACCGCGTCCGGTTGCCGATGCGAGAAGTACTGCGCGACCGCCCGTTGCTGCTGTGCATCGCCGCGGCCTCGCTGGTGCAGGCGAGCAACGGCTTCCTGTATTCCTATTCGACGCTGTACTGGACCGCGAGCGGCCTGTCGACGGCGATGATTTCGTTGTTGTGGGTGGTGGGCGTCGCTAGCGAGGTCCTGTTCTTCTTTTTGGCGCCACGCATCCTGGCGCGCACGGGTGCGCAGTGGCTGATCCTGGCCTCGGCCGTCATGACGGCAATCCGTTGGGCGGGCCTGTCCGCCACCACCGACCCCACGCTGATCGCGGGCTTGCAGTTGCTGCAGTGCTTCACCTTGGCCGGCAACAATGCGGCCATCATGTGGTACATCACGCGTCGCGCGCCCGCCGCCTGCAAGACTTCGGCAATCGCGCTGTACGCCATGCTGTCGGGCGGCGTGTTCATGTTCGCCAGCATCCAGCTAGGCGGCGCGCTGTACCGCAGCTACCCCCCGGGCGGCTTTCTGGTGATGGCGCTGTGTGCGGCCGCGGCCGCACCATTGGTGATGGTCTCGGAGAAACTGCGGCGGCGCGAGGCGAACTGAACGGGGCGATGGCGTTCAGCGCGTGCGCGGGGCGGCCAAAGCATCGCGAGATTCGCCGCTGACGCCTGAACCGCGCTTGAACGCTGCCGCGTGATGGCCAAACTTTTCCCGGTAGGCGGCCGGACTGGTCAGCACGATACGCCGGAAGTGCCGGCGCATGGACTCCTCGGAGCCAAATCCGGCCAGCTCGGCAATGCGGCCCACGGACAGACGCGCCCGCGATTCAAGCATTTCACGGGCCGCCGCCACCCGTTCGCGGATCAGCCATTCATAGGGGGCCATGCCGGTGGCCTCTTGGAATTGCCGTTGCAGCGTGCGCGGACTCATCGCGGCGCGGTCCGCGAGCGAGCGCAACGTATGCGGCGACGTGCAATGCTGCCGCATCCAGTCCATCAACTTGGCCAGGCGCCCGCTTTCGTCGGACGGCATGGGCCGCGGCACGAACTGCGCCTGCCCTCCTTCGCGGTGCGGCGCCACCACGAGCCGCTGCGCGACCCGATTGGCCACCGCGCCACCGTAGTCGCGTCGCACCAGGTGAAGCAACATATCCAGCCCGGCCGCGGAACCGGCCGACGTGATGATCTGTCCGTCATCCACATACAGCGCATCGGGTTGAACACGCACCTGCGGGTAACGCTGCTGCAGCTTGGCAGCGTATCGCCAGTGCGTGGTCACGGTTTTCCCGTCGAGCACGCCGGCGGCGGCCAGAACAAAAACGCCGGAACAGATCGAACAGAGCCTTGCCCCACGCTGATACGCCGCGCGAAGCTTCTTGAGCAATGGCGCGGGCGGCAATTCGTCGGCATCACGCCAACCGGGCACGACGATGGTGTCGGCACGATCAAGCAACTTGAGGGTGTAGGGCGCGGCAACGGTAATGCCGCCTGCGGCGCGTAGCGGGCCAGGCTCGCTGGCGCACACGGCGAAACGATACCAATCGACATCAAGCTCTGGACGCTCGAGCGCGAACAACTCGGTCACGCAGCCGAATTCGAAGGTACAGAGCCGGTCGTAAGCCAGCGCGACAACGAGGTGTTTGCTCATGGCGTAATGTTACCGGTAAATGTCATTTACGCCACTTATCGGCAAGGCGGCGCGACGCCAGAATGGGGCTTCTGGATCATGCTTCCAGATGCCTCTTTCCTCGAATCCTCCTTTTCAGAGTTCCGCCATGCCCACGACCAACGCCGTCACCGCCATCCCCGCCGCCGACAGCGCAACCGCCCTCGCCCACTTTCACGCATCGCTGCAATTCGAGACCGATTGCTCCGACGTGGCAGGCGCCCTCGCCTCGGGCACCCCGGGCTTCGTGCTGCTGGACGTGCGCAGCCCGGCGCTATTCGCCCAAAGCCATGTCCCGGGCGCGCTGAACCTGCCGCACGGCAAGATCGTCGAATCGAAGCTGGTCAACTATCCGGCCGACACGCTCTTTGTCACGTACTGCGCGGGTCCACACTGCAACGGAGCCACGCGAGGCGCATTGCGATTGGCGCAGTTGGGCCGTCCCGTGAAGGTGATGACTGGCGGCATCACCGGCTGGGTCGACGAAGGGTTGCCGCTTGAGGGCAGCGATGCGGGCCGGATTGAGGATGAGCGCAAAAGTGCCTGAGATGGGCGTTGAATTGTGGGTTGGCTGATGCTGGTGACTAACGGTGGCTGGTGCTGGTGCTGGTGCTGGTGCTGGTGGTCGGGCGGGGTTCTTGAGACGCCCGGCGCGGCGTGGGCCTGGGGCGGGCGGGGCTCCGATTGCGGTCCGGAGCCTTCGCTCCGGACTGCCCCATCCTCATCCTCGTTGCCGCCTCCGGCGGCTGCCTTCGGATTCCGTCGGGCGCATCTAAACGCCCCGCCCACCCCAGGCCCACGCCACACCGGGCTTTGCAGTTGAATCTTCTCGGGCGGCGGGGGGATTCGGGTTCTTGAGGTTCTTGCACACAGTTGGGTGGGAGAGAGAGATCTTGCGGGGCCCGCCCCCGGGCGGCCGCGCGGGCGGCCTTCGTGGGCTTACGCGGCGTCTTGCGTCGAGGTGATGACGCTTCGCGTGTGGCGGCTTCTTCTTCAAGGTGTCTGACACCCTGGTGAGATGCGCTTCATGCCAAGTTCACCTCCCAAGGGTGTCAGACACCGGCGGCAGCGACTACTGGCACATTCGTAAGCCTGATTCAGGTGGCCGACACCCAGGCAAGATCGCGACATACCAATTGCATTCAGGCGTGCAAGACACCATCAGCAATCACGCTTCGCGCATGGCTGCTTATGGTTCAGATATCAAGCGCCCATACTATCCGCTCGCCACTAATCGTCAGGTCAACTCCAGTGTCCGATGGGCGGCGCGCGTACAGGTCGGCAGGCTGACACTGTCCGTGGACGCGCGCCGCCCATCACCGCCCCCCCCGCGTTGGAGCGCCCATCAGCAAACCACCCTCCGCCAGCGCGCAAGCGCACACTGCCACGACGTCCCACGGCTCCGATGCCGATTGCCGCCGCCCGGGCGGCAGCAATTCGGCGGCCCCGCAGATCCCCTTCCCTGACCACAGGTCTTACAGCGCCACATACCAAAGACCCTCGCAGCACGGCGTCGCGGGCACCGTGGGTGCGAGCGCCGTCGATGCGCCCGAGGGAATCTGAAGGGAGCCGAAGGCGGACGAAGATGACGAAGGGGGGGGCCGCCTAGGCAAGTCCGGAGCGAAGGCTCCGGACCGCAATCGTGGGCGATCGTGCCCACGGTGACCGCGGCGTCGGGCGACCTACGAAGATCGTGCCCCCCGCGAAGATCCTGCCGCCTATGAAGTACCGACCACCTAAGAAAAACGCACCCCAGCCAAAGACAGCAAAGACACACAAAAAAAGGCCCTGCATCAGCAAGGCCTTCCATCCACCCAATCAGCAGCACCCAATCCGCTTCTTCCCCCCGTATCGCGCCTCCTGGCGCTCCCGGAAGAAATCCTCGTAGCTCATCGGCTCCTGCTCAGGATGCGTGCGCCGCATATGCTCGACATACGTCTCGTAATCCGGCACGCCGACCATCAGCCGGAGCGTTTGCCCCAGGTAACGGCCGGCTGCGCCGGCCGCCGAAGTCATGTTGCTGAACAGCATGCGGCTTCTCCTGGGTTGCGGTCAGTCGGCGCCGACGGCTGCGGGCAGCGCCTCGTACGGCGTTTCGCGGGACGTCGGCTTGTTTTCATTGCGGGCGCGCTGCACCGACTTCAAGCCGAACACCACGATGCTCACCACCACGAAGATGAAGATCGCGCACAGGCCTGCGTTGATGTAGTCGTTCATCACCACGCGCGACATCTCGCCCAGCGACTTCGCCGGTGCCAGCACCTTGCCTTCGGCGATCGCCGCGTTGTACTTGTCGGCGTGGGCCAGGAAGCTTACGCGCGGGTCCGAGTGGAACAGCTTTTGCAGACCGGCGGTCAGCGTGCAAGCCAGCAGCCAGAGCGTCGGCAGGACCGTCACCCACGCATAGCGGTCGCGCTTCATCTTGAACAGGACGACCGTACCCAGCGTCAGCGCAATCGCGGCCAGCATCTGGTTGGCGATGCCGAAGAGCGGCCACAGCGTGTTGATGCCGCCCAGCGGATCGACCACGCCCTGATACAGGAAGTAGCCCCACGCCGCCACGCACAGGCCCGTGGCGATCAGGTTGGCCGGCAGCGAATCCGTGCGCTTGAGCGACGGGGCGAACGTGCCCAGCAGATCCTGCAGCATGAAGCGGCCTGCACGGGTGCCGGCGTCCACGGCGGTCAGGATGAACAGCGCCTCGAACAGGATGGCGAAGTGATACCAGAACGCCATCATGCCCGGACCGCCCAGCGCCTGATGCAGAATATGGGCCATGCCCACAGCCAGCGTCGGGGCGCCGCCGGCGCGCGAGATGATCGTGCTTTCGCCCACGTCCTTGGCCGTCTGCACCAGATCGGCCGGCGTGATCATGAAGCCCCAGCTCGACACCACCTGCGCGACCTGCTCCGGCGTCGTGCCGATCACGGCCGCCGGACTGTTCATCGCGTAGTAGATGCCCGGTTCGATGACGCATGCCGCCACCAGCGCCATGATGGCCACGAAGGATTCCATCAGCATGCCGCCGTAACCGATGTAGCGGGCCTGGGTTTCATTTTCGATCAGCTTGGGCGTGGTGCCCGAGGAGATCAAGGCGTGAAAACCGGACACCGCACCGCAGGCGATGGTGATGAAAAGGAACGGGAACAGGTTGCCCGACCACACCGGACCGGTGCCATCGACGAACTGGGTCAGCGCGGGCATCTTCAGTTCGGGGGCCACGACCACGATGCCGATCGCCAGACCCACGATGGTGCCGATCTTCAGGAAGGTCGACAGGTAGTCACGGGGCGCCAGCAGCAGCCACACGGGCAGCACAGAGGCAATGAAGCCGTAGACGATCAGGATCCAGGTCAGGCCCTTGCCGTCGAAGTCGAACATCGGGCCGATGACCGGATGCGCGGCCACGTCCTGTCCGAACGTGATGGCCGCCATCAGGCCCAGGAAACCGATGATGGACACCTCGCCGATCTTGCCCGGGCGGATGTAGCGCAGGTAGACGCCCATGAAGAGCGCGATGGGAATCGTCGCGGCCACCGTGAAGGTGCCCCACGGCGAATGCGTCAGCGCCTTCACGACGATCAGCGCCAGCACGGCCAGGATGATGACCATGATCATGAACGCGCCGAACAGCGCGATCACGCCAGGGATCTTGCCCAATTCGGACTTGACCAGGTCGCCCAGCGAGCGGCCGTCGCGGCGGGTGGAGATGAAGAGGATCGTGAAGTCCTGCACCGCGCCGGCGAACACGACGCCGGCCAGGATCCACAGCATGCCGGGCAGATAGCCCATCTGCGCGGCCAGCACCGGTCCGACCAGGGGACCCGCGCCGGCGATGGCGGCAAAGTGGTGGCCGAACAGCACGTGCTTGTTGGTGGGCACGTAGTCCAGGCCGTCGTTGTACTTCCAGGCCGGGGTCATGCGCGTGGGGTCAAGCTGGAAGACCTTGCGCGCGATGAAGCGGCTGTAGTAACGGTAGGCGATGAGATAGACGCAGACGGCGGCGATCACCACCCATAGCGCGTTGATGGTCTCCCCTCTGGCCAGCGCCACGGTGCCCAGCGCAAACGCGCCCAGTACCGCAACCGCCAGCCAGACCAGGTGCTGACCCAGTCCCTTACTGCTGGTGTGCATAAGTGCTCCTCTTGCCTCCCGCCATGCTCTTGGCGTGAAACGCTTTTTTCGTCCCGCGGAAGGCAGACTCATTGTTGTGGGGTGGCGGACGCACGCGTCCACGCTTGCGTCCGGTCGACGCGGGCGCCAGTATTGCCGTGCCGCCAGCGGCCCAACAAGCGCGGAACTACGCAAGCGGGCTACGTGTTACTACGCGATGCGCCGCAGCAAATTTCCGTGGAAATCGTAAAATCCCCCGAACTTTCCGCGTTCCTGCCTCGGCGCCCCTCGGTTGATGCGTCGCAACAAAGCCGTGCCGGGCTGATACAAATCCTTATGAAGCTGCGTCTCAAAATCTTGCTGCTCGCGGCAGTGCCGCTGCTGGTGGCCGTCGCCGCCATCACGGTCGCCGTCTACGTGCAGGGACTGCAATTGGCGCAGCGCGAAAAGCAGGTGGTCGAAACCGCCTGGCTTGCCAGCAAGGAAGGCGAACTGCGCCACTACGTGAACCTGGCCTACAGCGCTATCGCGCCGCTGCAGGCCGCGGGCGACGACGCCGCCACGCGCCAGCGCGCGCTTGAACTCCTGGCGCAGATGGAGTTCGGGCACGACGGCTACTTCTTCGTCTACGACCTGAACGGCAGGAATCTGATGCATCCGCGGCAGCCGGAACTGGTCGGGCAAGACCTCTGGAACCTGCGGGACACCCAGGGTCAGCCGGTCATCCAGAACCTGTTGACGGCAGCGCGGCGCGGCGGACAGCAGGGCGAGGTGGTGCATTACCTCTGGGAAAAGCCGTCCACCACCCAGACCGTCGAAAAGCTGGGCTATGTCGTGGTGCTGGAGCGCTGGGGCTGGATGCTGGGCACGGGCATCTATCTGGATGACGTGCAGCATGCGCTAGTGCGGATCGACGCCGCGGCGCAGGCCAATATCCGGGACATGTTTGCGTGGGTGGCGGGCATCGCCGCCGTGTCGATCCTGGGGGTGGCGGCTTGCGGCCTGGCGCTCAACATCAGCGACCATCGCCAGTCCGACGCCAAGCTGCGCCTGATGGCCCGCCAGATCGTGCGTTCGCAGGAAGACGAGCGCGCGCGCCTGTCGCGCGAGCTGCACGACGGCATCAGCCAGGTGCTGGTGTCGGTCAAGCTGTCGCTGGAGGCCGCCCGCGAACGCCTGCGGCAGTCGCACCCGGACGATCCCCGCGTGCTTGCGCACATCGACACGCCGCTGGGCGGCGCGCTGGACCGGCTGAACACGGCGGTCGGCGAAGTCCGCCGCATCTCGCACAACCTGCGCCCCACCCTGCTGGACGACATGGGCCTGCCCGCGGCGCTGGAGCACCTGGGCCGGGAATTCGCCATCCGCGCCGAGGATGGCGCGCCGCCGCTGACCGTGGACCTGCATACCGTCGGGCAGCCGGTGAAGCTGCCCGACGCCTACGCGACCGCGCTGTTTCGCGTGACGCAAGAGGCGCTGACCAACGTGATACGGCACGCGGGAGCCACGCGCGCGGACCTGACGCTGGCGTACTCGGCGCGCGACCTGCGCCTGACCATCAGCGACGACGGCTGCGGCTTTGACGATGCCGCCGTCCAGCAGGACCCCCATCGCGGCATCGGCCTGCGCAACATGCGCGAACGCATGAGCGCGCTGTCCGGCACCCTGACCTTTCATTCCACCGCGCAAGGCACGACCTTGCAGGCCTGGCTTCCCCTGCCGCCCGCCGGCTCCCCGCTTTCGACCCCACGCCAAGCATGATCGACAAATCCGACGCTATCCGCCTGCTGCTGATCGACGACCATCCCCTGGTGCGAGACGGCCTGCGCCTGCGCCTGGAAACCGTGCCGCAGCTGCGGGTGGTGGGCGAAGCGGGCAACGCCGCCGCCGCCCAGGCCTTCCTGGCCGCCTGCATGGCCGAAGACCCGCAGGGCGGCACCCTGCCCCATCTGGCGCTGATGGACCTGAACATGCCCGGGGTCGGCGGCCTGGAATTGACGGCGTTCCTGCACGAGCGCTATCCGCAGATTGCGGTGCTGGTGCTGTCCATGCACGACAACCCCGAATACATGGTGCAGGCCGTGAAGGCCGGCGCCCGCGGCTACCTGCTCAAGGACGAACCGGCGCAGGAGATCATCGCCGCCATCGATGCCGTCATGGCCGGCCGCAGCTACTTCAGCGCCGCGGCGGCGGTGCGGCTGTCGCAAGCCAGCGCGCTGGCGACGCTGCTCACGCAACGCGAGCGCGACGTGCTGCGGCACATCGCGGACGGCCATGCCAACAAGCAGATCGCCCTGATGCTGGGCTTGTCCGTACGCACGGTCGAAACGCACCGCCTGAATATCAAGCGCAAGCTGGGCATCGACGGCCAGGCCGAACTCATCAAGTACGCAGTGGAAAACCGAGGCGTCTGAATGCCGCAAATACCCCCACGCGCCGCGGGCAAGTGCGCATTCCGACTTGGCCGCTGAGGTAGACTTGCGGCACGAACGCATCCCCGATGCCGCCCTGCATCAACCACGCATCACCGCGCGCCAGAGGGCGCGCCGCCAGGAGTCCCCATGTCATTGGAAAAGCACTACACCGCCATTCTCGAAGCACTAGGGGAAGATCCGTCCCGCGAGGGGCTGGCCGACACGCCCGCCCGCGCGGCCAAGGCCATGCGTCACCTGTGCCGGGGCTACGACCAGAACCTGGAAGAGATCGTCAACGGCGCCTTGTTCACCTCGGACACGCGCGAAATCGTCCTGGTCAAGAACATCGAGCTGTACTCGCTGTGCGAACACCACATGCTGCCCTTCATCGGCAAGGCGCACGTCGCCTACCTGCCGGCCGGCAAGGTCCTGGGCCTGTCCAAGGTCGCGCGCATCGTCGAAATGTATGCGCGCCGCCTGCAGATCCAGGAAAACCTCAGCCGCCAGGTGGCTGAAGCCGTGCAAAGCGTCACCGGCGCGGCCGGCGTGGCCGTCGTCATCGAGGCCCAGCACATGTGCATGATGATGCGCGGCGTCGAAAAGCAGAATTCGTCCATGATTACCTCGGTGATGCTGGGCGAGTTCCATGAAAACCCGTCCACGCGTGCGGAGTTTCTCAGCCTGATTCGCTGAACGGCGATCTCATCCTTTTGGCGCATATCGCGGGCCCGCCCGCTGCGACGACGATGCCCATTCGGGCATTGCCGGCGCAGCCGGCGGGCCCGGCCGCTTTTGGCTCCTACTGATCCGGACATCTGGCCCTAGCGTTCTGGTCCCATCCGGGCAAACTGGCACCAGCAAGCCGGTCGCGCCGGGGCGCGGCCGTTCTCTCCCGGAGATCTCCATGAACGCGATATACCGCCTGATTCGCCGCTGCACCCTGGCCGGCCTGGCCGCCGCGCTACTGGCTGCGCCCGCCTACGCGCAGACCAAACTCGTGGTGGGCTATCAGCTCATCGTCGGGCCTTTCCTGTCCTCGATCGCGGACGGCAGTTTCGACAAGGCCCTCAAGGAGGCCGGCTACCAGGTGGACTGGCGCCAGTTCACCTCGGGCGGCGACATCTCGACCGCGCTGGCCTCGGGCAACGTGCCGGTGGGCGTGCTGGGTTCCACGGGCATCACCTCGGCCGCCACGCGCGGCGTGGACATGCAGCTCTTCTGGATCCTGGACAACATCGGCAAATCCGAAGCGCTGGTGGCGCGCAACGGTTCCGGTATCAACAGCACGGCCGACCTGAAAGGCAAGCGTGTCGCCACGCCGTTCGTGTCGACGTCGCACTTTCACCTGCTGGTCGGGCTTGAGCAGGTCTGGAAGGTGCCGCCCCGCGACGTGCGCATCCTGAACATGCAGCCGCCGCAGATCGTGGCCGCCTGGCAGCGTGGCGACATCGACGCCGCCTACGTGTGGCCGCCCGCCCTGACCGAGATCGCAAAGACCGGCAAGATCATCGCCGACTCCGAACAGATCGGCGCGGCCAGCGTGCCGACGTTCGACGGCATCGTCGTGGACAAGGCCTGGGCGCAGAAGAATCCGAAGTTCATGGCTGCCTTTACCGGCGTGCTGGCCAAGTCGTATGCCGACTACCGTGCCAACAGCGCCAAGTGGACGGCCGACTCGCCGCAGGTCAAGGGCATCGTCAAGCTCATCGGCGGCAAGCCGGAAGACATCGTCGAGGCGCTGGGCCTTCTGGTGTTCCCGACCGTGGAAGAGCAGGCGTCCAAGACCTGGCTCGGCGGCGGCAAGGACTCGGGCGCGGCGCGCGCCTTCGCGGCCAGCGCTAAGTTCCTGAAGGACCAGAAGCAGATCGACAAGGCGCTGGACGACTACAGTCCGTTCGTCACCGACCAGTACGCGAAGGCGGCGGCCAAGTAATCACCCCGCCCGGCCGGCGCCACCCCGGCGCCGGCTGCCGCGACAGGGCGGACCCGGCAGCCGCCGGCCCGGCCACAACGACCAGGGGGAGCAGCATGACCATGCAGCAGTCCACATCCGCCGCGCAGCGCCTGTGCGCCGAAGGCGTCAGCGTCACCTACCCCGGCCTGCACGACAGCGGCCCGGTGATCGCGCTGCACGACGTCAACCTGACCATCCAGCCGGGCGAATTCGTCGTCGCACTCGGCGCGTCGGGCTGCGGCAAGACCACCTTGCTCAGCCTGCTGGCGGGATTCCTGTCGCCGACCGAGGGCGAGATCACGCTGGGGGGCAAGCCCATCGTCGGCCCGGGCGCAGACCGCGGCGTGGTGTTCCAGAAGCACGCACTGCTGCCCTGGCTGAACGTGCTGGAAAACACCGAATTTGGCCTGAAGCTGCAAGGCGTGGACAAGGAAACCCGCCGCGCCCGCGCCCGCCGAAACCTGGAACTGGTGGGCCTGCAGGACTTTCACCGCCACATGATCTACCAACTGTCGGGCGGCATGCAGCAGCGCGTGGGGATTGCGCGCGCGCTGACCTGCAACCCCGCCATGCTGCTGATGGACGAGCCCATGGCCGCGCTGGACGCGCTGACCCGGGAAACCATCCAGGAACTGCTGCTGGACATCTGGCGGCAGACCAACAAGATGTTTTTCTTCATCACCCACAGCGTGGAAGAAGCGCTCTTCCTGGGATCGCGGCTGATCGTCATGTCGCCGCGCCCGGGCCGGATCACGCACACGTTCGAGCCGGCGTTCAACCGGCGCTACCTGGAGACCCGCGATGGCCGTGGCATCAAATCCAGTCCCGACTTCATCGCCATGCGCGAACAAGTCCTCGGCATCATCTACGGGGACGAGCGCGCCGCCGCCCCGCACGCCCTCCATGCCTAAGCGGCGCACCGGCCACACGCCCGCCGCGCCGGGCAAGGTCTACGGGGCGCCGGGCGCAGGCTACAGCGGGCACATCAGTCTCCTGACCAGCCTGGCGCTGCTCGCGCTGTGGTTCCTGGTGACCAGCGCAGGCTGGGTGCGGCCGCTGTTCCTGCCCTCGCCCATCGCCGTGTACGACAAGTTCGTCTTTGCCATGACCGAGGGCGTGGCCAACTCCACGCTGACCGAGCATGCGCTCGCCAGCCTGTGCCGCGTGTTCGGCGCGTTCTTCCTGGCCTGCGTCACCGCGATCCCGGTCGGCATCCTGATGGGCGTGAACCGGTACGCGCGCGGCGTCTTCGATCCGCCCATCGAGTTCTACCGACCGCTGCCGCCGCTGGCTTACCTGCCGCTCATCATCATCTGGTTCGGCATCGGCGAGTTTCCGAAGATCCTCTTGATCTACCTTGCGATCTTCGCGCCCATGGCGATCGCCGCGCGAGCCGGTGTGCGCTCGGTGTCCATCGAACAGATTCACGCGGCCTACGCCATGGGCGGGACCAGCCGCCAGATCGTCTGGCACGTGATCCTGAAGGCGGCGATGCCCGAGATCTTTACCGGCATGCGCATCGGCATCGGGGTGGGCTGGACGACGCTGGTGGCCGCCGAGATGGTGGCGGCCGACCGGGGCCTGGGCTTCATGGTGCTGAACGCCGCGCAGTTCCTGGCCAGCGACACGGTCATCATGGGCATCATCGTCATCGGCCTTTTCGCATTCGCATTCGACCTGCTGGTGCGCTACCTTGAACGCTTCGCCATCCCGTGGAAGGGACGCATCTGACAGGGCAATCCCGCATTCCTTCCCCCATCCGGCTCCTTTATTCTGAGACTCGGACCCACCGGGCGCCGCAGCGCCGCGCCCGGCCGTGCCGAGAGTCAAAAGGAGCCAGCCATGTCCAGCCAGGCCTCGATGCTCAAGCCTGTGTTGTGGGAACGCCTGTTCGAAAAAGCCAGCGCGCCCAACCTCAGCCTGCAGGGGCGCGTGCGCCAGATGCTGGTGTCGGCGATCCTCAGCGGCCACCTGCCGCCCGGCATGCCCGTGCCGTCCAGCCGCTACCTGGCCGACCAGTTGCGCATCGCGCGCAACACCGTCGTGTTTGCGTACCAGCAGCTGGTGTGCGAAGGCTATCTGGTCTCGCGCGAACGCAGCGGCCATTTCGTCAGCGATACCGTCATGGAGGGCCACTCGGGCCCCGCCGCCGACGCCACGCCCGCGCAACCCGCCCATGCCGGCGGCGTGCGCTGGGACGAACGCCTGCGTTTTCGCCCCACGCGGCAGCGCAACATCACCAAGCCGCGTGATTGGCAGAAGCAGCCCTATCCTTTTGTCTACGGGCAGTTCGACCAGGACCTTTTCCCCACCGCCGAATGGCGCGAGTGCTGCATCAAGGCGCTGTCGGTGCTGGACATCCGTAGTTGGGCGCCGGACCTCATCACGCACGACGACCCTGCGCTCATCGAACAGATCCGCACGCAGGTGCTGCCGCGCCGCGGCGTGTGGGCGGACGCCGAAGAGATCGTCATCACGGTTGGCGCGCAGCACGCGCTTTATCTGCTTGCCGACCTGCTGGTGAACGAAGACACGGTGGTCGGCATGGAAGACCCAGGCTATCCGGACGCGCGCAATATCTTTGCCAGCCACACCCGCCACCTGCTGCCGCTGCCCGTGGACGAACAGGGTCTGCGCACCGGCACGCAGCTACTGGGATGCGACTACCTGTTCGTCACGCCCGGCCATCAGTGCCCCACCACCGTCACGCTGTCGATGGAGCGTCGCGCGGCCCTCCTGGCGCTGGCGCGGCAGGCCGACAGCCTCATCATCGAAGACGACTTCGAAAGCGAAAGCCGCTGGGGCGAAGGCGCGATCCCCGCGTTAAAGAGCCTGGACCGCGACGGGCGTGTGATCTATGTGGGAAGCCTTGCCAAATCGTTCGCGCCGGGGTTGCGCATCGGCTACATCGTCGCGCCGCGCGAGCTGGCGGCCGAGCTGCGCGCGCTGCGCCGCCTGATGCTGCGCCACCCGTCGGCGTATATCCAGCGCGCGTTCTCGCTGTTCATCTCGCTGGGGCACCACCATTCGCTGCTGCGGCGCCAGTCGCAGGCTTACCAGAAGCGTGGGGCCGAGCTGGCGCAGGCGCTGGCGCGGCACCTGCCGGACTTCACGGTCATCCCCATCACCGGATCGTCGTCGTGCTGGCTGCAGGGACCTCCGTGGCTCAATGCCGTGGCGCTGTCCGAAGCCGCGCTGGCCGAAGGCGTGGTGGTCGAGCCGGGCGACGTGTTCTTCATGGACGGCGCAAACGCGCCCCGCAACTTCCTGCGCGTGGGGTTCACGTCGATCCGTCCCGAACACATCGAGCCGGGCATCGCCCGGCTGGCCAAGGTGGTCGACGCACAGCGCCGCGCGGCGCAGGACGTGGTGCTTGACGGTGTGTGACGCCTTCACACCGTTAGAGCAGTTCGTCGCGCAGGTAGTACCACCGGTACAACAACCCCTGTCCGATGCGGCGGAACGGCGCGAACAGGTGGCCTGGCAACGGCGTGTCGTAGATCGGCAGGTTCCAGGCAATGCCGTCCTTGCCCATCATGCGTTGCGCCAGCCGCCTGCCGGCGTGGGCCGAGAAGGCCACGCCATTGCCGCCGTAGCCGAAGGCGTAATACACCTGCTGCGCGGGATCGGGTTGTGTCACGCGCGGCATCATGTCGTGGCTGACGTCGACCCAGCCCCACCACGAGTAGGCCACGTCCACGCCGCGCAGCGCAGGGAATTTGCGCGCCAGGCCTTCGCGCAGCAGCGCCAGGTGCCGGGGGTTCTCGGCGTCCGCGCCGCGCAGCGCGCTACGGCTGCCGATCTGCATGCGGCCGTCGGGCAGCAGGCGGTAGTAAAAGCGCAGCGTGCGCGTGTCGGTGATGAACACCGTGCTCTTCAGTCCCGCCGCCTCGCGTTCGGCCGGCGAGAGCTCGCGCGTGACCATGGAGTTGGACAGCACCGGCATGATGCGATTGTCCAGCAGCCGGTTGACGCCCTGCGCGGTGTAGCCGCCGGTGGCGAACGCCACGCGGCGGGCGCGCACCGTGCCGCCGGGGGTCTGCAGCCGGTACACGCCGTTTTCCACGCGCCAGCCCAGCACGGGGCTGGACGGATGGATGCGCACGCCCAGCGCCCGCGCCTGCCGCAGATAGCCGTAAGCAAGCTTGAGCGGGTGCACGCCGACACCATCGGGCTCGTGCATGGCGCCCACGGCCTCGCGATCGTCCACGTAGCGTTCGCGCAATTCGGCGCGGCTAAGCATCTTCGTGTCGTAGCCAAAGACGTCGCGCATCACGCGCGCTTCGTTCTGCAGGAAGGCCATCTTTTTCTGGCGATGCGCCGTGTACAGATGCCCGCCGGGTTGCGCATCGCAATCCACCTGCGCCACCAGGCTCTTCCAGTACTCGAATCCTTCGCGAATCTCGGCATCCAGGCGCTTGGCGGTGTCCAGTCCCCAGCGTTCGATCCACTGCGAGCGGTACAAGCGTCCGGACGCGTTCTGGCCCTGTCCGCCATTGCGGCTGGTGCAGCCCCAGACCGCGCGGTTGGCTTCCAGCACGACCGCCTTCACGCCGAAATCGCGCGCCAGCGCCAGCGCGGCCGACAGTCCTGTGAAGCCCGAGCCGACGATCACCACGTCGGCGTCCACGTCGCCGTTGATGGGACCATCGTCCTCGGGCGGGGCGCCGGCCGTGGCCACCCAGTAGGTCGGCGCATAGTCCTGGCCCTGGCCGGGCGGGGACACCAACGGATCGTAGGCCGGGTTGTAGGCGTTGAGGGCGGCGCCGAACGCGGGCGCCGGGCGGGAAATTCCGGCCGACATTTGCGTATCCATGACGGAATCTAGGCCTTTGCCGGCAAGGCCGGACGCTGCTTGCGAAAGGCGTTCTTCACCTGGATCTTGCCGTCCTTGAAGGTGAACACGTCGACCATGTCGGCCTCCACCCGCGAGCCGTCCGCCGCCGTGCCGCAAAACGTGGACTCGGACACGCCGCGGTCGCCGGCCACCCAGTGCCGTCCGTTCTCCCATTGCGCGTCCGGAAAGTTCTTCCAGGCCGCGGCAAAGGCCGCGCGCACCGCCTCCGGACCCGCGTGACGGCTGCCGTATTGCTCCGGGCCGCCCACGGTCTCGAACACGCAGTCTTCGCTCATGAACGACATCAAGGCGTCGATATCGTGCCGGTTCCAGGCGGCCGCAAACTCGGCCAGCATTTCCACGGTGACGGACTTTTGCATTGCCTACCCTCCTTCTCTGGCGCGGCGCGAGATGCGTCCACGCTGAACCATCAAGGTACGTGCGGGCCATGCACGGGGGTAGGACCAGACCCGGGGAATCGCTTGCACCAGAACTAGCGCAGCGGCTCGGCCCACGACGGTTCCGGCGCGCCGTCGGCGCCAGGCAGCGCCGCCCCGTCCAGCCGCGCCGCGATCGCCGGCATGTCCGTGACGCCGCGCATGCCGATCACCACCAGCGACGGCTCGCGCTGCCCAGCCGGCAGGCGCGCCTGCGTGTCAAAGCGCACGCGCCGTCCCGCAAACTGCACCAGCACCCAGCCATGCCGGCCGGTGCACACCCACCCCTTGGCCCGCAGCACGTGGCGCGGCAGCTGCTTCAGTCGCTCGGCCAGCATGTCGGCATCGACAAGCGCGGGTGCGCGCCACAGCCAGCTGTGGAACGGATGGTCGGGATCGGGCGGCGCATCGCGCCGGTTGTTGTGTCCGGTGCCGACGGCGTCGCCGTGGCCGCAATCAGCGGTGGCGGTCTGCCCCTCGCCGTGTCCGCAGGCGTGGGCCTCGTCATCCGCGTGCCTGGCCGCCGCCGCGCCATCCCCGCCCCCAAGCAGCCGCAGGTCCAACTTTCCCTCGCGCGTCTGCACCGCAGGCGCCCCGCCGCTCGCCTCGCGCAGCCAGTCATGCACCGCCGCCAGATCAGCCGGCGCCGCCAGGTCCGTCTTGTTCAGCACCAGCAGATCGGCCGCGCGCAACTGCCGCAGCACCGTGTCGGCCAGCAGCGGATCGGCCGCCACGTCGCGGATCGCGCCTGCATCGGCCAGCACCACCACGGCTTCCAGCTGCAACAGGGGATCGGCCATGCCGACCTGCGCAATGCGTCCCGGGTCGGACACGCCGCTCGCCTCGATGACGATCCACTCGGGCAACGGATCAAGCGCCAGCACACGGGCGAGCGCATCGTCCAGTCCGCCTGCCATCGAGCAGCAGACGCAGCCATTGGAAAGCCGGATGACGTTGTCGGCGCGCCCTGCGACGAGGCTGGCGTCGATGTCCACCGGACCGAAGTCGTTGACCAGCACTGCCGCGCGGCGCGGACTGGCGGTCAGCACATGATTGAGCAAGGTGGTCTTTCCCGCGCCCAGGAAGCCGCCGACCACCGTCAACGGAATGCGCGCCATGTCACGCCTCCAGCGGCAGCGGACGCCCGCCGATGACCGTGCCCAGCACCTTCAGGTCCTTCAGCGACTGCGGCGCGGCGGCGGACGGGTCGTCGGCAAGCACGCAGAAGTCCGCGTATTTGCCGACTTCGATGGAACCGACCAGATGATCCATGTGCAAGGTGTACGCCGCGCCCAGCGTGATGGCATGCAGGGCCGCGTCGACGCCGATGCGCTCGGACTCGCCCAGCACGCGGCCCGAGGCCGTCTGCCGGTTCACGGCGCACCAGGCCGTAAAGAGCGGCCCGAGAGGCGTGATGGGCGCGTCGGAATGGATGGCGTAGGGCACGCCCGCCCGCGCCGCCGACGCGCAAGCGTCCATGCGGTTGGCGCGGTCCGGGCCCATCGTCAGCGCGTAGTGGGCATCGCCCCAGTAGTAGATGTGGTTGGCAAAGAGATTCACGCACATGCCCAGGCTGGCCATCTGCCGGAACTGGGCCGCGTCGGCCATCTGGCAGTGCTGCAGCGTGTGGCGGTGGTCGCGCTGCGGGGTGCGACGAAGCGCGCGGTCCACGGCCTCGATGGCCAGCTGCGTGGCCTCGTCGCCGTTGGTGTGGATGTGCAGTTGCGCGCCGGCGTCGTGATAAGTCTGCACCATCGCGTCCAGCTCCGACGGCGCGATGACCCAGATGCCGTTGGGCGCGCCGTTGTAATAGCCGGGCCAGCGCACCCGCGCCGTAAAACCCTGAATGGATCCGTCCACCACAAGCTTGACCATGCCCAGATGCAGCTTGGCGTGGTTCAGGCGACGGGCCGCCGCCAGCTTTTCCAGGCAGCCGGCCGCGTTGCCCGCGTAGGTCAGCGCCGACGCTGCGGGCACGATGCGCACGGGATAGCCGGATTCCGCCGTCACCCGCGCCAACGTCGCCAATCCTTCGTCGTTCAGCTCGTTGACCAGGTCCGTCGCGGTGGTCACGCCCGCCCACTGCGCCACCTTGCCGAACATCCGCAGCCCTTCTTCGGTCAGCCCCACCGTGCGGAACGGGCTGCCGATCAGCCGCATGACGGGAAACATGGCCGCAAACTCGCAGAGTTCGCCGCTGGGCCGCCCGTCCGCCAGCCGGGTCACGCCTTCGATATCGGTATCGCGGTCGATGCCGGCGCGCGCCAACATGGGCGAATTGACGTTCATCAGGTGCATGCTGGCGTGCATCACGACAACGGGGCGCTCGGCCGACACCGCATCCAGGTCATGGATGCTCATGCGGTCGCCGCCAAAGAAGATGGGGTCGAAGCCCCAGCCGATCAGCGTCTCGCCCTGTGCGAGCGACCGCTCGGCATCGCGCAGCCGGGCCGCCACGTCCGCAAAGCTTTTCAGGCCCGGCCACAGCTTGCCGTCAGGGCCGCGCCGGTCATAAAAGCCCACGTAGACGAACTTCCACATGCCGCCCTCGGGCAGATGGCAATGGCCTTCGACCAGGCCCGGCATCAGCACGCTGTCCGCGTACCGGTCGTCGACCTGCGCCGGCCCCCAGCCGGCAAGATCCTCCCGCGTTCCCACGCCCAGGATGCGGCCATCGCGCACGGCCACGTGGGTCGCGCGCGGCTGCGCGGGGTTCATGGTGAGGATGGTTCGCGCGACGTAGAAGGTCGTGGCGCCGGAAGGCTGGTTCATCGGGATTCCTTGTCAGTCGGGAAATATCGGCACGCGCGCATCAGCCCTGCAACGGCGACACCGTCACGCCGCCGCGCGTCTCCACGAAATGGCAGGCCACGTGATGCGCCGGGGCAACCTCGCGCAAGGCGGGTTCCCGGGTCGAGCACAGCGCCTGCGCGGCTGGACAGCGGCCCGCGAAGCGGCAGCCCGGCGGCGGGTTGACCGGGCTGGGCGGATCGCCGGACAGCTTGACCCGCCGCGCCGCCGTCTCGCGCCCGCCCTTCACGGTGGGCACGGCGGACATCAGCGCCACGCTGTACGGATGCAGCGGCCGCGAGAAAAACGCGCGCCGCGAGGCCCGTTCGATGATCTTGCCCAGATACATGACGGCGATGTCGTCGCACACGTGCTCCACCACCGCCATGTCGTGCGAGATGAAGAGAAACGATTGCCCCTGCTCGCGCTGGATCCGGCGCAGCAGGTTCAGGATCTGCGCGCGGATGGCGATATCCAGCGCGGACACGGGCTCGTCGCAGACGATCAGGTCCGGCGCACTGGCCAGCGCCCGCGCGATGTTCAGCCGCTGGCGCTGCCCGCCCGAGAACTGGTGCGGAAACAGCTGGCGCTGTTCGGGCCGCAGGCCCACCAGTTCGAACATCAACGCCACACGCGCCTCGCGCCCGCCCGGCGGTTCGATCCCCATCAGGTCCAGCGGCGTGCGCACGATGTCCTCGGCGCGCTGGCGCGGGTTGAGCGACGAGTACGGATCCTGGAACACAAGCTGCAACCGCCGCCGCATGCGCCGCAGCGCCGCGCCGCGCATCGCGGTCAGGTCGTTGCCGTCGAAATGGATGCTGCCGCCCGTGGGGTCCGCCAGGCGCAGCACCGACAGCGCCGTGGTGGTCTTGCCCGAACCGGACTCGCCCACGATGGCCAGCGTGCGGCCGCGCTCAAGCTCGAACGACACGCCGTCCACCGCCCGCACGACCACCGGCTTGCCATCGCGCCCGCGCCCGCCCACCGGAAAATGCACAGACAGGTCTCGCACGGACAGCAGGGACGACGCGTGCGACGGGCTCATTGCGATGCCTCCGGAAAAAGCCAACAGGACACGCCCTGGCCGCCGTCCAGCAGCATCATGGGCGGAAACTCGCGGCTGCACCGCGCCATCGCGTGCTTGCAGCGGTCAACGAAGGGGCAGCCGGCGCCCCGCTCCCAGACCGAGGGCACCACGCCAGGAATTTCAGGCAGATCGGGCCGGTCGTCGCCGGGCTCCCGATCCAGTTCCGGCAGGCAGGCAATCAGGCCCTGCGTGTACGGATGGCGAGGCTGGGCCAGGATCTGGCCGACGCTGCCCTGCTCCACCACGCGCCCGCCATACATCACCACCACGCGATCCGCCATTTCAGACACCGCGCCCATGTCGTGCGTGATCAGCAGCACGGCTGTGCCGCGGCGCGCCTGCTGCTCGCGCAACAGGTCGAAGATCTGCGCCTGCACCGTCACGTCAAGCGCGGTCGTGGGCTCGTCGGCGATGAGCACGTCCGGGTCGCAGGCCAGCGCAATGGCAATCATGACCCGCTGCCGCATGCCGCCGGACAGCTGGTGCGGATAGTCGTCCACGCGGCGCTCGGGCAGCGGGATGCCCACGGACTTGAGCATCTCGATGGCGCGCTCGCGCGCCTGGCGCTTGGAAAGGCCCTGGTGCTGGCGCAGCGGCTCGCCGATCTGATCGCCCACGGTGTAGACCGGATTGAGCGCGGTCATGGGCTCCTGGAAGATCATCGAGATGTTGTTGCCGCGAACCCGGCGCATGGCCTCGTCGTCGTGCAAGGCTAGGTCCGCGCCGCGCAGGCGCACGTGGCCCGCGCCGATGCGAGCCAGCGGCGGGATGAGGCGCATGATCGCCAGCGCCGTCATGCTCTTGCCGCAGCCGGACTCGCCGACCAGGCACAGCGTTTCGCCGGGATGCAGGTCAAAGCTCACGTCGCTCAGCACTTCGGCCGCGCGGCCGCGCGTGCGAAATTCCAGGCTCAGGCCGTCCACTTGCAGCACGGGAGTCAGGTCGGCCGCGTTCATGCCCGGCCCCGCGACGTCGGATTGAGCGCGTCGTTCAAGCCATCGCCGATCAGGCTGACGGCCAGCACGGTCAGGAAGATGGCCGCGCCCGGCAAGGTCACCGCCCACCATGCGGTCAGGATGTAGGGCCGGTTGCTGCCGATCATCAGGCCCCAGCTCATCACGTTGGGATCGCCCAGGCCCAGGAACGACAACCCTGCCTCGAACAGGATCGCCGTGCCGATGGCCAGCGTGGCCGACACGATCAGCGGCGCCAGCGCATTGGGCAGGATGACGCGCCAGATGATGCGCGCGTCGCCCGCGCCGATCACGCGCTCGGCCAGCACGTATTCGCGGCGCTTTAACCGCAGGAACTCGCCGCGGGCCAGCCGCGCGGTTCCCGTCCAGCTGACCACGCCGATCGCGACCGCGATGGTGGCCAGCGACGGGCTGAAGAGGGTCACCAGCACCATCGCAAAGAGCAAGGTGGGCAGCACCTGGAAGAATTCCGTGATGCGCATGAGGGTTTCGTCGACCCAGCCGCCGTAATAGCCCGCCAGCGCGCCCACGGTGATGCCGATCGCCATGGACAGCACCGCCGCCACCACGCCCACCAGCAGGGTTGCACGGCCGCCGTAGATCATGCCGGTCAGCACGTCGCGGCCCAGGTAGTCGGACCCCAGCAGCAGTTCGCCACCGGGCGGTTCCATCGGCGCGGCGGCGATCTCGAAGGGATCGGCCTGCATCATCATCGGACCGAAGATCGTGACCGCCAGGATCGCCGCCAGCAGCAGCACGCCAGCCAGCGCGCTGGGGTTACGCGCGAACACGCGCAGCGCCTCGTAGGACGGCCGGGGCGGCGGTTTGGGACGGGCGTCGGCGCGGGCCTGCCCGGGCAGCGCGATGGGTGCGGGTCTCATGATGTCTTGATCCGGGGATCGATCAGGCGGTACGCCAGATCGGTAAGCTGGTTCATCACCACGACCAGCAACGAGGCAAATAGCAGGATGCCCAGCAGCGTCGGATAGTCGCGGCGCAGCACGGAATCGAAGGCCAGGCGTCCCAGCCCCGGCCAATTGAAGACGGTCTCCACAAGAATTGCCCCGGCCAGCACGTTGCCGAACTGCAGCCCCAGCATGGTCACCACCGGCAGCACGCCGTTGCGCAGCGCGTGCTTGTACAGCACCGTGTTCTCCGGCAGGCCTTTGGCGCGCGCGGTGCGGATGTAGTCGGCCGACAGCGCGTCCATGACACTGGCGCGCGCCAGCCGGCTGTATTGCGCCAGGTACACGAAGGCCAGCGTGAACGCCGGCAGCACCAGGTGATGCAGCACGTCCAGCACGCCCGCCCAACCGTCCTGCGGTCCGCCCGCCGTGCGCATGTCGGACACCGGAAAAATCGGCAGCACCGAGCCGAACAGGATGATGAGGATGATGCCGGTCCAGAACACCGGCGCCGAATAGCCCACGACCGACAGCAGCGTGATGCCCTGCGACAGCAGGCCGTTGGGCTTTCTGGCGGCCAACGTGCCCAGCAGCGTGCCCGTCAGGAACGCCACGGTCACCGACGTCACCACCAGCAGCAGCGTGGCCGGCACGCGCTCCCAGATCAATTGGGCGACCGGCACGTTAAAGAAATAGGAATACCCCAGGTCGCCGCGCACGACCTGGCCCAGATAGATGCCAAGCTGCGCGAGAAACGGTTTGTCCAGCCCGTACTGCGCGCGCAGCTGGGCGCGCAGGTCTTCGCTGATGCCGCCCATGGACCCCGCGATGGTCTCCACGGGGTCGCCCGGCGAAATGTGGATGAGCAGGAAGTTCAGCGTCACCACGGCCAGCAGCAGGATCGCGGCGTAGGCCAGGCGGCGCGAGAGATATCGCAGCATGACGGCTCCCGCTACTGCACGGAGGTTTCATCCAGCGGCGACAGAAGTCCCCATATGCCGGACGGCAGGCCCTGCACCTTCTTGGACGAGAGCGTGTGGTACGGAATGACGGTCAGGAAGTCGATGGGCACGTCCTCGGTGACCAAGCGCTGGAACTCCGCGTACAGCGCGCGGCGCTTGTCCGCGTCGGTCTCGGTGCCCGCCTGCTCCAGCAGCGCATCGACCTTCGGATTCTTGTAGGACTGCGTGTTGGTCCAGATGATGTCGCGGATGTTGGACGACATGTATGTGCGGTGCACGCCGATGACCGGATCGCCCCAGTTGAAGACGATGTCGGTGGTCATGTCGAAATCCTTGCCGGCGATGCGCTTGGCCCATGTCGGAAAGTCCGGCGACGCGCGCACCTGCACGTTGATGCCCACCTTCTTCAACTGGCTGCGCAGGTACTCGGCGACGTTCTTGCCCTGCACGTCGCTGCCCGGCATGTAGTCCACCGTGAGCGTCATGCGCTCGCCCTTGCCATCCTTCTTGAACCCGGCCTCGTCCAGCAGCTGTTCGGCGCGCTTGAGGTCCAGCGGATACTTCTTCACGTCGTCGCTGGCAAAGGGGCTGGTGCCCACGATCGGACCATGCGCCGGCGCGGCAAAGCCCGCATTCAGCGCCTTCGTGATGAAGCCCTTGTCCGTCGCGTAGGCGATGGCCTGGCGCACCCGCACGTCGTCCAGCGGCTTGCGCGCCGTGTTGAACGCCAGCCAGCTGAGCGCGCCGATGCCTTCATAGCCCTTGCTCGTCATGACGATGGACGGATTGTCCTTGGCGCGCCGCAGGATGGTCGGCTCGGTCATGAACGGCAGCGCGCCGATGTCGCCGCGCTCCAGCCCGATCAGCAGATTGGTGGCGTCGGGGTTGATCTTGACCACCACGCGGTCCAGCAGCGGCTTGCCCTTCAAGAAGAATTTGTCGAAGCGTTCCAGCACGATCTCCTGTCCCGGCTTGAACTCCTTGAAGATGAACGGGCCCGAACCCACCACGTTCGCCGAGTTGCGCGGGTGCGTTTTCAGGTCCTGGCCATCGCCGTAGATGTGCTTGGGCAGCACCGGCATCAGCGCCGGCGACAGCGCCAGCAGGATTGCCGGATGCGGCTTGCTCATGCGCAGCACGGCGGTGCGCGCGTCGGGCGTGTCCACGCTTTCGACGGGTGCGAACATCGTCTGGAAGGGATGGTTCTGTTTGACCGCCATGATCGAGAACGCCACGTCCTCGGACGTCACGGGTTTGCCGTCATGAAAGACCGCGTCACCACGCAGGTGCAGCGTCAGCGACTTGCCGTCCGGCGCCAGTTCCCACGACTCAGCCAGGTAGGGTTGCGGCTTCCAGTCGGCGTCGTAGCGCAGGGGGCTGGCAAAGAGCTGCGCGCTGGGCAGCGCGGTGGCCGTTCCCGATTGGACCGCGCCGTTCAGGTGCCGTGGCACCTGCGTGGATCCGATGACCAGCGTGCCGCCGGCCTTGGGCGTGTCCGCCGCCGCGGCGCTCCCCGCCATTGCAAACACCGACAGAATCGTGGCCAGGCCTAGTCTTGCGCTGCGCATGTGCTACCCCTTTGATGTTGTGGCATGAACCATTCATGGATGGCTTGCGGTCTAGCGTAGTCATCCGCCGGATGCACGCTTAGTACCAAACCGCCAGACTTGGTGGTGCCAGGCTTGCCTGCGGTCACCGGCCCATGGCGTGCGCGTGCAGCGCCGCGACGGCGCAACTGTTCACGCGCGCTTCCATGGAATCTGACCGGCTCGTCAACAGCACCGGCACCCGCGTGCCGAGCACCAGGCCCGCCGCGCCGGCGCCCGCCAGCCACGTGAGCTCCTTGTAGAGCATGTTGCCGGCCTCGATGTCGGGCACCAGCAGAATGTCGGCGTCGCCCGCCACGCGCGACACGATGCCTTTCTGGTCCGCGGCCTCGCGCGAGATGGCGTTGTCGAAGGCCAGCGGCCCGTCGATGTCGCCGCCCCGGATCTGCTGGCGGTCAGCCATCTTGGACAGCGCGGCCGCATCCAGCGTGGCCGGCATCGCCGGGTTGACTGATTCGGTGGCGCACAGCACCGCAACCTTGGGCCGTTCCACGCCGAGGGCGCGCGCCAGATCAATGGCGTTCTGCGCGATGTCCGCCTTTTCCTGCAAGGTGGGCGCGATGTTGACCGCCGCGTCGGTCAGGATCAGCAGCTTCGGGTAGGCCGCCACCGCCATCACGAAGGCGTGGCTGATGCGCCGGCCCGTGCGCAGGCCCGATTCGCGCGTCACCACCGCCGACATGAAGTGATCGGTGTGCAGGCTGCCCTTCATCAGCATGCGAACCGCGCCGTCACGCGCCAGCGCCGCGGCCGCGCGTGCGGCCGCAAGCTCATCGTCTGGCGTGTCGACGATCTCCATGGAACCCGCGCGTATGCCTTCCTGCGCCATCAGCGTGGCCATGCGGTCCGCGGGCCCGACCAGCACGGGCTCGATGTAGCCTGCCTCGCTCGCCTCTACGGCGGCGCGCAGGCTGACGGGGCACAGCGGATACGCCACCGCGGTGCGCAGCCGCCCCGCCGCCAGCGCGGCAACGCGCAGCGGCTCGAACAAACGGTCGAATGCCATGTCTTCGCTCCTGCCGCGGCCGCGCGTGCGGCGGCCGGGTGATTGACCGGCGCGGGGCCAGGGCGTGACGGCCAGCCCCTGCCCGCGCCGGGCGTGCCGGTCAGCGTCCCACCGGCTCGATCGACAGCGGCACCTCGCCGGCCTGGAACGGCTGGTTCACGTACTTGCGGTACTTGTCCAGGAACCGCACCGGCTGCTTGAGCGCATCCCGGCGGAACGGATCGCCCAGCTCCTGGCTGACCATCATCTCCAGCACAGTGGTCTTGCCCTCAAGCTGCGCCTGGCATGCGGCCTGCAGCGCGGCGCCGACCTGGTCGGCGTGTTCCACGCGGATGCCTTCGGCCCCCATGGCGCGCGCCAATTCCGAGAAGTTGGGATTGCGCAGGTTGCTGCCCACGAAGCGGCGGCCATAGAAGTCGACCTGGTTCTTTTTCTCGGCGCCCCACTGGCCGTTGTGGAACACCACCGCGGTCACCGGGATCTGCTCGCGCACGCAGGTCAGCAATTCCTGGAAGCTCATGCACCAGGCGCCATCGCCCACATACGCCACCGCCGGGCGGTCGGGCCGGCCAAGCTTGGCGCCGATCAACGCCGGCAGCGCGTAGCCGCAGTTGCCGAAGCTCATGGCCGCCAGCATGGAGTTGGGCTCGTCGAAACGCAGATAGCTGTTGGACACCGAGCAGATGTTGCCGATATCGGTGGAGACCATCACATGCTTGGGCATCGCGCGCTCAAGCTCGCGCAGCATGCGGCGCGGGTGCATGCGCCCGCCGCCCTGCTCGATGATGTCCAGGCTCCAGTCGTCGCGCTCGTGCGACCAGCTGTCCAATTCCTGTTCCCACTCGGCCTTCTGGGCAGAGATCTCGCTGGCGCGCTGATCCTTGGTGCGCACGCAGGCCACGTCGCGACCCTGCAGCTTGGCCGTCAGCGCGGCGGCGGCCGGCTTGGCGTCGCCGCAGATGCCCACGGACACCGGACGCACCAGTCCCAGCATGCGATGGTCGGCGTCGACCTGGATGATGCGGGCATTCTGCGGCCAGTATTCCAGCCCGTGTTGCGGTAGCGTGCCGAAGGGCCCCAGCCGGGTGCCCAGCGCCAGCACCACGTCCGCCTGCGACAAGAGCTTCATGCCGGCCTTGGCGCCCTGGTAGCCCAGCGGGCCGCACCACAGCGGATGGCTGGCCGGGAACGCGTCGTTGTGCAGATAGCTGGTCACCACCGGCGCCCCCAAGAGCTCGGCCAGCGCCACGCATTCCGCCTGCCCGTCCGAGAACAACACGCCGCCGCCCGCCACGATGACCGGGAACCTGGCCTCGGCCAGCAGGCGCGCCGCGGCTTCCAGGTCCTCTTCGGAGCCCGGCCCGCGCCGGATGCGGCGCGGCTCGGGGATGGCCACGTCGATCTCGCCGTAGAAATAGTCGCGCGGAATGTTCAGCTGCGCGGGGCCGCGTTCGGCCATCGCATTGTCGAACGCCTTGGCCGTGAATTCGGCCATGCGATCCGGGCGGTTCACGTGCGCCTGGTATTTCGTGATGCGCGAGAAGATCGGCAGCTGCTCGGTTTCCTGGAAGCCGCCCAGCCCCATGCCCGACGTGCCGGTCTCGGGCGTGATCGCCACCACCGGGCTGTGCGCCCAATAGGCCGCCGCCACGCCCGTCACGAAGTTGGTGATGCCGGGGCCGTTTTGTGCAATGCACACGCCGTGCCGGCCGGTCACGCGCGAATAGCCGTCGGCCATGTGCGCAGCGCCCTGTTCGTGCACCGTCGGCACGAAGCGGATGCCGGCCGCGGGAAACAGGTCCAGCGCATCCATGAAGGCCGAACCGACGATGCCGAAAACATCCTTGACGCCCTGCGCGACCAGCGTTTCGACAAACGCTTCGCTGGGGGTCATGTGTTGCTTGCTGCTCATGGTCTCTCTCCTGGCATGCCGGCGCTCGTCCGATTGCTAGTTGGCCGGTGTGATCCGATACTGCGCCAGAAATCCCTCTCTTCCCACCCCCGGGCGTTCCATTTTCTGCATTTTGTGTGCGACGATGGGCAGCCGATCGCTGAAATCTCGATTATTGAAAGATGAAAGACGAATCCTCCGCCGCCCTGCGGGCGCTGACGCTGCTGGAACAGGTTGCCCGTTCGTCCCAGCCGGTCTCGCTGGCCGAACTGACCGAGGCCACCGGCCTGCCCAAACCGTCCGTCCTGCGCATCCTGTCTCGCCTGGTCGACGCCGGCATGCTGCTGCGCGAACCGGCCGGCAAAAGCTACGTCAGCGGCCCGCGTCTTGGGGCGCTGGCGCGCGACACCTTGCTCAATTCACCGCTACGCGGCGAGCGCCACCGCATCCTGGACAGCCTGGTCGACGAAATCGGCGAGACCTGCAACTGCACCATGCTCGACGGCGACGAGGTCATTTACCTGGATCGGGTGGAAACCGCCTGGCCGCTGCGCGTCAACCTGCAATCGGGCTCGCGCGTGCCGCTGCATTGTTCGGCAAGCGGCAAGCTGTTCCTGGCGTACATGCGCCGCGAAACCCGCCAGCGCATGCTGGCGGCGGCCCAGTTGCCGCGCTATACGCCGAACACGCTCTGCGACGCGGCGGCGCTGGAAGAAGAACTGCGGACCATCAAGAAAGAAGGCGCCAGCTTCGACCGCGAGGAATTCCTGCTGGGCATCGTCTGCATGGCGGTGCCCATCCTGCATGGATCGCGCGCCATTGCGGCGGTGGCGCTGCATGCGCCGGTGGCAAGGTTGTCGATCGACGGCGCGCGGGCGTGGCTGCCGCGCATGCAGGAAGCCGCCCGGGCGTTGGCAGGAACGTACGAGGCGTCGGCCTAGTCCCGACGATTCACGCGTCCGGGTCGTTCCTGGCCGCGCCGGCCTGCGCCCGCTCCTGGCGGCGGTTTCTCGCGCCTTCGATCTTGGCCAGCAGCGGCTGCTTTTTCTGAATGACGATTTCCAGATACCGGTCGCGCGGCAGGACGAGCCGCACCACGGTCGGCAGCGCCTCGTAGGCGCGCTCCAGCACGTCCTTGACCATGGCGTCGTCCTTGAGCTTTTCGGCCGAAACGCTGAGCAAGCCATCGACCGTCACGCGCTCGATGGTCTGCCAATGCTGTTCCACCAGCGCGCTGCCCTTCTCGGCGGTGGCGCCCGCCAGTTCGCGGCCCTTTTCCGCTGTGGCCCCGGCCAGCTCGCGGCCTTTCACCGCCGTGGCGCCCGCCAGCGCCAGGCCCTTGGCCCGCGCATTCGCGGCGGCATCGCCCAGCTGGGCTTTTGAACTTTCCAGCGCCCCAGCCGTGCGGCTGGTCAGCGCGCGCGCCTTGACGGCCGCGCCTTCGGACAGCGCCTTGAACTTGTCGAACATGATCCACCCTGACGTCAGTTGGCGTTGATGATCGGGACAGACCCGCCCCGCAGCCGGCCAACCCGTCGGTAGATCATACCGACTCAGGCTTTACACTACGCCCAACTCAGCTTTTCTCCGATCCCTGACCGGATCCGCCCCCCCGTGACCGACACCGCCTTCTCCACCCTTCCCCTCCTTCCCCCGCTGCTCGAAAACCTGAAAACCCTGGGTTTCGAACAGATGACGCCGATCCAGGCGCAGGCGCTGCCGCTTATCCTGGACCGGCGCGACGTGATCGCCCAGGCCAAGACCGGCAGCGGCAAGACGGCGGCGTTCGGTCTGGGCGTGCTCCAGAACCTGGACGTGAACAACCTGGTCCCGCAGGGGCTGGTGGTCTGCCCCACCCGCGAACTGGCCGATCAGGTTGCGCAAGAGCTGCGGCGGCTGGCGCGCCTGATTCCCAACGTGAAGATCCTGACGCTGTGCGGCGGCGCCGCGGCGCGGCCGCAGGCAGAGTCGCTGGCCCGCGGCACCCATCTGGTGGTCGGCACGCCCGGCCGCATCCAGGACCACCTGGAACGCGGGAGCCTGGATCTGTCGGGCCTGAACACGCTGGTCCTGGACGAAGCCGACCGGATGGTGGACATGGGCTTTTATGACGACATCGTCGCCATTGCCTCGCACTGCCCCGCCAAGCGCCAGACGCTGCTGTTTTCGGCCACCTATCCCGACAACATCCGCAAGCTCAGCGCGCGTTTCCTGCGCAATCCCGCCGAGGTCAAGGTCCAGGCGCAGCACGACGCCAGCCGCATCGAGCAGATCTTCTACGAGATCGACGAAGGCGAACGCCTGGACGCGGTGGTCAAGCTGCTGGCGCATTTCCGTCCCGCCTCCACACTGGCCTTCTGCAACACCAAGATCCGCAGCCATGACCTCGTGGAGCGCCTGCAAGCCGAAGGCATCAGCGCCCAGGCGCTCAATGGCGACCTGGAACAGCGCGAGCGCGACGAAATCCTGATCCAGTTCGCCAACCAGAGCTGCGCCGTGCTGGTGGCCACCGATGTGGCCGCGCGCGGGCTGGACATCCAGAACCTGGGCGCCGTGATCAACGTGGACGTCACCAAGGACACCGAAGTCCACGTTCACCGCATCGGCCGTAGCGGCCGGGGCGACCAGAAGGGCCTGGCGCTCAGCCTGTGTTCGCCCGAGGAAATGCGCTGGGCCACCCTGATCGAGCAATACCAGGGATCGCCGCTGAAATGGGGCGATCTCAAATCGCTGCGCCCCAAGGCAGACCGCCCGTTGCGCGCGCCCATGATCACGCTGAGCATCCAGGGCGGCAAGAAGGACAAGCTGCGCCCCGGCGACCTGCTGGGCGCGCTGACCGGCGACGGCGGCCTGACGTTCGAGCAGGTCGGCAAGATCAACATCACCGAATTCACGTCGTACGTGGCGCTGGACCGCCAGATCGCCAAGCAGGCGTTCTCCCGGATTTCCAATAGCAACATCAAAGGCCGCCGGTTCCGGATGCGGTTCCTGGAAGAATTCTGATCCGGCACGGCTGGCGGCAGGCACGCGCCGCAAAGCTTGTGGGTTTCACACCGGCTTTGCCATAATGGCGCCGCCTGCACGCCGGTATGCTGGTTTTTTCGAAAGGCACGGCGGGCGCGGAACCAAAGGCAAGCAGTGGGCTCCAACCTGCCCACTGTCCCCCTTAACCATCACAAGAGAAACTCACCATGATCAAGTCCGATGACACCGGCAAGCTGATCCTGCGCCTGACCCTCGGTATTCTGATTCTGCTCCACGGCCTGTTCAAACTGACCGGCGGCGGCGTCGGCGGCATCAGCGGCATGCTGTCCTCGCACGGCCTGCCCGGCTTCCTGGCCTACGGCGTGTACATTGGCGAAATCGTCGCCCCCGTCCTGCTGATCATCGGCGTCTACACCCGTCTGGGCGGTCTGATCATCGCCATCAACATGGTCGTCGCCATCCTGCTCGCCCACAGCGGCAGTCTTGCAAGCATGACCAACAACGGCGGCTGGGCGCTGGAACTGCAAGGCATGTACCTGTTCACCGCCGTGGCGATCGCGTTCATGGGCGCTGGCCGTTTCAGCCTGGCTGGCGCCGGCGGCCGCTGGAACTGACCGGCTGCCCCCGTCCGCCGCGCCACGCGGCGGACATGCAAGGCAACACCACAAGGGACCGCGCATTCGCGGTCCCTTTCTTTTTGCGACGACTATGACGCGTTTGCGCAGACATTGATACGAACGTCATCGACCGTCACGCAGGCGCAAACATCCGTCACGCGAAAGCTGTTTCGGAACCATTACAGTCCCCGAACTTGGTCCCGCCGGCATGGCCTAATTTGCATGCGCGCAATGAAGGCGTATTTCGCGCCTTGCGCCAGGCGGGAGCCGGATGATGAAAAAGACTTTGTTGTTGATGGTGGCGATGACAAGCGCCTTGAGCGGCTGTGTGGTCGTCCCGGCGCGGCCGGCTTACTACCGGCCCGCGCCGGTCTACGCCACGCCGCATTATTACTACTACCCGGCGTACCCCGCCCCGCATTATTACTATCGCGGCTATTGAACATCGGATCTGCTGCGCCAAGGACATTCTCATGAGCCCTTCCTTCCAGATTGCCCGCTTGCGGCCGCTGGCCACCGCGGCCCTGCTGGCAGTGACCGCCGCCGCCCCCGCGCTGGCCGCCGCGCAGAACGTCTACTCCACGCAGCAGGTGCCGGTTCCGTCTGCGTATCAACAACCCGCATACGACGAGGGCGATCCCGCCAACGCGAATCTTGCGCTGGTTGACCGCAGTCCCGAGCCGCCGCCGCCCCTGCCGGTCTACGTGCAGCCGCCCGCTCCGGCTGACGGTTATCTGTGGGTGCCCGGCTACTGGAGCCTCAACCGTTACGGCTTTTTCTGGGTGCCCGGCGCATGGGTGCTGGCGCCGTATCAGGGCGCTCTCTGGACTCCGGGGTACTGGGGCTTTTCCAATGGCGTTTACCTCTGGAACCCTGGCTATTGGGGCCCGCACGTGGGTTTCTACGGCGGCATCAACTACGGCTTCGGCTATACGGGCCTGGGTTATGTGGGCGGTTACTGGAAGCGCGACCGCTTCTACTACAACCGGTCCGTCACGAACGTGAACGTCACCCGCGTGACGAACGTCTACAACCGGAACATCGTCGTCAACAACGTGGACAACCGCCGGGTCAGCTACCACGGCGGGCCGCAAGGCGTGCGGCGCAATGCCGACCCGCGCGAGCTGGCCGCGCGCAATGACCGCCACGCGGGCCCCACCGACGTGCAGCGCGCCTATGTGCGCGAAGCGGGCGGCAACCGCGCCCAGTTCTATGAACACAACAAGGGCAAGCCGCCCCAGGCGTATGTGGACCACCCGAACAACGGCAGGCCCGGCCGGGACGCCCGCCCGCAGGGCAACAACCCCTCCGTGCCGCTCGCCGACGATCGTGGACGCGACGGCCGCCCCGGCCCGCGCCCGCGCGACCCGGCCGGGCAGCAGGAGCGCCAGCAGCAAGAGCGCCAGCAGCAGGTCCGCGACCAGCAGGCGCGCGATCAGTTGAGAAACGATCAGCAGCGCCAACAGCAGGCTCGCGAACAGCAAAGCCGTGACCAGCAGTTGCGCGACCGGCAGCAGAACGACGCGCAGGCCCAGCAGCAGTTGCGCCAGCAGCAGATGCGTGACCAGCAGGCGCGCCAGCAGCAGCAACGCGATCAGCAGAACCAGCAGGACCTGCGCGAACGCCGGCAACAGGATCAACAGGCCCGCCAGCAGCGGGAACGCGACGACCAGGCGCGCCAAATGGCGCGTGACCGTCAAGAGCACGAACAACAGGCGCGCCAAAACCGCCAACAACAGCAACGCGACCAGCAGGCGCAACAGGTCCGTCAGCAGCAGCAACAACAGCAGCAGCAACAACAGCAGCAACGGCAACAGCGCGACCAGCAGGCGCAGCAGGCCCGCCAACAGCAGCAGCAGCAGCGGGAACAGCAGCAGTCACGCCAGCAGCAGCAACGCGACCAGCCGCGCGGCAACAATGGCCGCGGCGGGCCTGACGGCGGCTGAACTGGACCCTTGCGCGCCCCGCCGCTACAGTAGACAGCTTGCCGCGGCGTTTCCGCGGCTCCAACGGGAGACACCCATGAAGCGCCTTGCCCCCTGGTTCCTCGTATGCGGCCTGATGGCCGGCACGCCGGCCCTCGCCGCGCTGCCGGTGGGCGCCGCCGCTCCGGACTTCAGCGTGCCGGCCTCGCTGGGCGGCAACGAATACACCTTCAAGCTGAAGGAAGCGCTCAAGCAAGGTCCGGTGGTGCTGTATTTCTTCCCCGCCGCATTCACGCAGGGCTGCACCATCGAAGCCCACAACTTCGCCGAGGCCACGGACGAATACAAGTCGCTGGGCGCCACGGTCATCGGCGTATCGACCGACAACATCGACACACTCAAGAAGTTTTCGGTCAGCGAGTGCCGCAACAAATTCGCCGTCGCGGCCGATGGCGACGGCAAAGTCATGAAGGCGTACGACGCCGTCCACGACAAGCGGCCGGAATATGCGCAGCGCGTGTCCTACGTGATCTCGCCCGAAGGCAAGATCCTGTACGAATACACGAACATGAGCCCCGAGTCGCACGTGGCAAACACGATGCGCGCACTGCGGGAATGGAAGGCCAAGCAGTAAGGCCTTGATGAGAAACCGGCGCGCGGAATAAGGCGCGCTCTTGAACGGTTCGACGTTACGTACCGCGCCTGTCGAAGATCAATTGAACGGCCAGACCGTCGGGTGCGTGCCGGGCGGACTGGACGGCCGGATCCAGCGCGCCGGCGTCTCCGAGAAGCGCGCCGCATGGCGCACCGCGACCAACTCGCCAAAACCTGATGGCGACGTCTCCATCAGGCCGTCAAAGCCTGGCATGGGACAGTCCAGCCCGCCGTCCACCCGCCCCAATCCGCGCAGCCAATGCGCCGTCTGGGCGAGCGACACGCGCACGTGCCAGCTGCCGCCTTCGGTTGCCTGGCGCGCCAGCGCCACCTGCGCGCCGAACGCCATCAGGTAACCCGACGCGTGGTCCAGAATCTGCATCGGCAACGCCTTGGGCGCCTCCTGACCGGCAGCCAGCGCTTCCGCGTGGTTAAAGCCCGTGGCCGTCTGGACCAGGGAATCGAACCCGCGCCGGTTCGCCCACGGGCCCGTCGTGCCGTACGCGGACAAAGACACATAGACAATGCCCGGACGGATGCGTGCCGCGTCCTGCGGGCCGAATCCCAGTGCGGACATGCCGCCAGGCCGATAGCCCTGCACGAAAATATGCGCGCTGCGCAGCAGGTTGCCGAGCGCGATGCGGCCATCGGCCGTGTCCAGGTCCGCCAGCACGGACAGCTTGCCGCGGCTGGTATCGATGATGTTGTCGATATTGGGCAGTTGCGGGCTGTTGACCAGCATGACGTCGGCGCCGTAGGCGGCCAGCGCGCGGCCGCACACCGGTCCGGCGATGATGCGCGTCAGGTCCAGCACGCGGATGTCCTGCAGCGGACGTGCATTCTGCGCGTACTTCGGCAGCGGGCGCGGATCGGCTTCACCGATGCGTTCGATGGTCAGCAGCGGTTGCGCGGCGACAGCCTGCCCCTGCGGATGGCGGTCCCATTCCTCGAACGAGCGCATGGCAGACACGACCATGCCGGCATCGGCCGCCACCTGCTCGAAATCCAGCGCCTTCCAGCGGCTCAGCGCGCGTTCCACGGCTTCGCGGGTGGCGCCGTCGCCGGTCGGGCAGCCCAGCAAGGCCAGCGCCCCGTCACGGTGATGCGCGAAGTTGGCGTGAATGCGCACCCAGCCGCCATCGCCGCAGCGATAGACGCCGGTGATGGGATCCCACGGATTGGGCGTGACGCCATTGATGGTGTAGTGGCTGCGGCACTCCTGCGCCGCATGCAGCATGTCCACGCTGACCTGCTGCCGGGCGCCGCCACGCAGGTTCCAGACCTCCGCGGCAGCCAGGGCCGCCGCAGCCATGCTGGTCTGCGCGGCCGTGCCGACGGCAAATGAGGACGGGACGACAGGGTCTGCGCCTGTCAGCACGACGTGCTCGAGCGACGCGTCCGGTAAATCGACCGAACGCCAGAGCTTCTGCAAGACATCGCGGGACGTCTTGCCGGCGGGTGTGCGTCCCTTCAGAAAGGACGGGCGGAGGTCCATCAGATTTCCCATAGCGTTTGCCTGCATTAGTCGTTTACTTGCATTACATGGCGGCGTTCACACGTGCGTCAATACACGCCACGCGCCAGCGTGTTTCATGGTTTGACGGCCAACGTGGGGCGTTTTGGCGTTTGGGGGCCGTCTGGCCCCTCCCCCTGCCAACCAGGGGCCGCAAAGGGTTGCAGTGCAACACCGGTCACATCTCCTCGTAGTTTTTACATCGTCTTCCAGGCGCTTTCGCCCTGGTCCGCGCGCGTGCTCGGGATAGAATCGCAGCCTCGCCGGCGCGCCGCCCGGCCCCCAGTCCCTGGAGCCTCCCCATGAACACGCTGCTCTGGCTGCGCACCGACCTGCGCATGCACGACAACGCCGCCCTGGCCGGGGCGGCCGAGGCCGGCACGGTCACCGCGCTTTTCCTGGCCGCGCCCGGACAATGGCGCCAGCATGGCGACGCGCCGGCCAAGGTGGATTTCTGGCTGCGCAACCTGCGCGAGCTGTCCCAGGACCTGGGACAGGCCGGGATTCCGCTCAAGCTGCTGACCGTTAACGACTGGCGCGACGCACCGCGGGCCGTGGCCGCGTTCTGCCAGGAACACGCCATCGAAGCGGTCCACGTCAACGCCGAGTGGGGCGTCAATGAACGCCGCCGGGACGACGCCGTCGCAGCCGCGCTGTCCGACATCGGCATCGAGTGGACGGTGCACCACGGCGCGACGCTGCTGCGTCCCGGCACCGTGCTGACCGGCAAGGGCGATTGCTATCGCGTCTACACGCCCTATGCCCGCACCTGCCGCGAGCGCCTGCGCAGCGCGCCCGTGCGGCCCATTCCCGCGCCCAGCGCCCAGACGCCGCCGCGCTGGAAGTCCGATCCGCTGCCGGAATCGTTCGACGGGTTCGACGCGCCCAGCGACGCCGTCCGGGCGCTGTGGCCCGCCGGTGAAGCTGCCGCCAGCGACCGGCTGGCCGCCTTTGCCGACGAGGCGATCTTCGCCTACAAGGACGAGCGCGATTTCCCTTCGCTGCCCGCCACCAGTTGCCTGTCGCCATACTTTGCCGCGGGCGTCCTGTCTCCCGGCCAGGCGCTGCGCGCCGCGCTGGCGGCCAACCAGGGCGAGATCGACAGCGGCAAGGCCGGCGCCGCCACATGGATCAACGAACTGCTGTGGCGCGAGTTCTACCTGCACTTGCTGGCGGCCTACCCCGCCCTGTCCATGCACCAGCCCATGAAGCCGGAGACGGCGGCCGTGCCCTGGCGCGACGCGCCCGACGACCTGGCGGCCTGGCAGCAGGGCAAGACCGGCATCCCCATCGTGGACGCCGCCATGCGCCAGTTGCTGGCGCTGGGCTGGATGCACAACCGGCTGCGCATGGTGACGGCGATGTTCCTGTCCAAGAACCTGCTCATCGACTGGCGTCTGGGCGAGGCCTGGTTCATGTCGCAGCTTGTGGACGGCGACCTGGCCGCCAACAACGGCGGCTGGCAATGGAGCGCCTCCACGGGCGCCGACGCGGTGCCCTACTTCCGCGTCTTCAATCCGCTGTCCCAGTCCCGCAAATTTGACCCGCGCGGCGTGTTTTTGCGCGAATGGCTGCCTGAATTGGCGCATCTGGACGACAAGGCCATCCACGATCCGAATCCCATGGAACGAGCCGCCGCGGGCTATCCGGAACCGATCGTGGATCTGGCGCAAAGCCGGCTGCGGGCGCTTGAAGCCTTTGGCAACCTGCCCGCCGCGTAAGCGCGTCGACCTGTGGCGGCGTTGACGTACATCAACGCCGCCGCCGCGCCCGTCCCCGATGATGCCCTCGCCCATCACAGGACGAGCGACGCATGCGCAACAACCAGCCGGTCAACGACACGGAATACGTACTCCGAGACGAGCAATACCTGATATCCCGCACGGACTCGCGCGGCCGGATCATCTACGCCAATCCGGCGTTTGTTCACGCAAGCGGCTTTTCACGCGAGGAACTGGTCGGCGCGCCGCACAACATCGTGCGCCATCCCGACATGCCGCCGGCCGCCTTCGAAGACCTCTGGGGCACCATCCAGCGTGGTGAGTCGTGGACAGGCATGGTCAAGAACCGGCGCAAGGACGGCGGCTTCTATTGGGTGCTGGCCAACGTCACGCCCATCGTGGAACGCGGCACCACCGTCTGTTATGCCTCGGTGCGGGTCAAGCCCACCCGCCAGCAGATCGAAACGGCCGAAGCCGTTTATGCCAGCCTGCGTCTGGGCACGGCGCGCGGCATCCGGCTTTGCGGCGGCCAAGTCAAACCGGCGGGAGTGCGCGGCGTCCTGGCGCGGCTCAAACTCTGGCGCCTGACCGGCGTGCGTTCGCGCCTCTTGGCGTGGGCAGTGCTGTCCGCCTCGCTGTTCATCGGCGCGGCCGGCGCGGCCATCTACGGCATGCACGACCGCCTGAGCATCAGCGCCCTGGCCGCGGCCGTCGCGCTGACCGCGGGCGGCGTCGCGCTGATCTTCGCGTCGGGCTGGGGCTTTGCCCGCTCCATCGCCGGGCTGCTGGGCGCGGCCACGGACTTCACGCGCCAGATCGCCGCGGGCAACCTGAGCACGCCGCTGCCCGGCGCCCTGACCGGGGACGAGATCGGCGAACTGAAGTTTTCCCTGGAAGTCATGCGCAAAAGCCTGGTCAGCATCACGCGCGACGTGCACGGCGGCATCGAGAACGCCCTGCAGTCCGCCGCCGACATCGCACAAGGCAACGCAGACCTCTCGGCCCACACCGGGCGCCGGGCAGCGTCGCTGGAACAGGCGGCGGCCAGCATGGAGCAATTGGCCGTAACTGTGAAGCAAAATGCCGCCAACGCGCAGGATGCCGACGCCATGGCAAACCAGGCCAGCGACCTCGCCCGGCGTGGCGGCAATGTGGTCGACGAGGCCGCGCACGCCATGCAAGGCATCGTCCAAAGCTCATCGCGCATTGCCGAGGTCGTGGGCATCATCGACGGCATCGCTTTCCAGACCAACATCCTCGCGCTGAACGCCGCCGTCGAAGCCGCGCGCGCCGGCGAGGCCGGCAAGGGATTCGCGGTGGTGGCCAGCGAAGTGCGCAGCCTTGCACAGAAAAGCGCCACCGCCGCCCGCGAGATCAAGGCGCTCATCGAAAGCTCGGACGCGCGCGTCGGTGAAGGCGTGCGGCACGTCGAGCGGGCCGGCGCCAGCATGCGCGATATCGTGGAATCCGTTCAAAAGGTCACGCGCATCATCAACGAGATCGCCGCCACCTCGACCGACCAGCATGCGGGCATCGACACGGTAAGCCGCAGCATCTCGGAAACCGACAGCGCCGCGCAGGGCAACGCCGCGCGCGTCGAACAGGCCGCCAAGGCGGTTGCCAACCTGCGCACGGATGGCGCCCGCCTGCGTCACGCCATCGAGGTCTTCCGCGTCGCCAGCGCACCGGCTCCGGCCGCGGAACTGCCAGCGAAACCCGAAAGTCTCAGGCGCCCGCGGCCGCTTCCTTGTCCAGGCGCTTGATGAACACCTGCAATTCCTTGACGACCTGCTGATCTCCCCGCGCCTGGGCCGCCGCCAGCCCCGACTCCCAGGCGGCGCGGGCGCCGGGCTTGTCATTCAACCCGAGGCAGGCCTTGCCCAGCCATTTCCAGGCGACCGAATAAGTGGGATCGAAAGCCAGCGCGGCGCGCAGATGGGTGCAGGCCTCGGCAAAGCGTTCCTGTTCCGCGTAGGCCTTGCCAAGCGAAAACCGCAGCAGCAGATTGTCGGTGCCCTTGGCCAGCATCGCCTCCAGTCGCTCGATCATTCCTTCCATGCCGCAGCTCCTTGCCAGCGTCTTCGGTAAACCCGCATCATAGGCTGGGCCTTGCCGCGGGGCCGCAAAGCCCCCACGCGCGTCTGCGGCGCTACACTCCCAAGTCTGCCCCAACGCCCGCGCCGATGCGCGGACGACGCCCAATTCCAGGAGCCCGCATGAGCACAATCCATGATTTCTCCGTCCGCGCCATCGACGGCACGCAGCAGTCCCTAGAGACATACCGCGGCCGCGTGCTGCTGGTGGTGAACGTCGCCTCCAAATGCGGGTTCACGCCGCAGTATGCCGGCCTGGAAGAGCTCTACCGCGCGTTCCACGACGACGGTCTGACCGTGCTGGGTTTTCCGTGCGACCAGTTCGGCCACCAGGAGCCCGGCGACGAGGCCGAGATCCGCAATTTCTGCAGCACCCAGTACGACATCACCTTTCCGCTCTTTGTCAAGATCGATGTCAACGGCCCGAACGCCCACCCGCTGTACCAATGGCTCAAGGGCGAAAAGCCGGGCGTCTTCGGCACCGAAGGCATCAAGTGGAACTTCACCAAGTTCCTGGTCGGGCGCGACGGCCGCGTGATCAAGCGCTACGCGCCCACCGACACGCCGGCCAGCCTGCGCGAGGACATCACCGCGGCCCTGTCCGCCCCCGTCTAACGCAGCGGCGGCAGTCGCCGGCGCACCGTGTGCGACTTGACGATGGCGGTGTTGGTTTCGGCAAATTCGGTCACCCGTTCCAGGATGCCGTCCAGGTGCGTGATGGACCGGAGCACCATGCGGGCGATGAAGCAATCATCGCCCGTCACTTTGTCGCACTCCACGAATTCCGGAATCTGCTGGATCAGGCCCTCGACGTGGCGCAACTGCCCGGGCAACGGCCGGATGCGCACAACGGCCTCCAGCGAATAACCCAGCGCCACCGGATCCACGTCCAGCGTGTATGCGCGAATCACGCCGGATTCCTCGAGCCGCCGCATGCGGTCGGCGACGCTGGGCGCCGACATGCCCACCTGCCGCGCCAGGTCGGCCGTGGTGGTGCGCGCATTGGCAGACAGCATCTCCACGAGACGGCGGTCGATCCCATCCAAAACCGGACTTTCATTTTTTAGGTCGTTCTGCATAAATTCCACCCAAAGCAAGGTTGAATCGCGAAAGTGCCACGGCAACATCATATAAGCGGATGAAACCGCCTGGGATAATTTCTCCATCGAATTCCTGGCCAGATGGCCTTTGGAGAACCACCATGATCCCCTCGACCGAACGCACGGGCCTCGCGCAGATGGCGGCCGCCATGACCCTGTCGGGCACGCTCGGCGTCTTCGTTCTGGAGTCCGGGCAAAGCGCCTGGAACGTCGTATTCTTTCGCTGCGTGTTCGGCGCCCTGTCGCTGTTTCTGTACTGCTGGGCGCGCGGCCTGCTCAAGCCGGGACTTTTTACCCCGAAAACGCTGGCCCTGGCGCTGGCCGCCGGCGCCGCGCTGGTGCTGAACTGGGTGCTGCTGTTCTCGGCCTATCGGCTGGCGTCCATTTCGCTGGCCACCGCGGTCTACAACGTGCAGCCGTTCTTCCTGATCGGGCTGGGCGTGCTGTTCCTGGGCGAGCGCCCCTCCCGCGGCAAGGTGGCGTGGTCCCTCGTGGCGTTCGCCGGGCTGCTGCTGGTGCTGCGTCTGGGCGATGGCGGCGCGGCGGGCGGCGGCGCCTATCTGACGGGTCTGATGCTGGGCCTGGGCGCAGCCGCGTTGTACGGCATCACCGCCATCATCGTAAAGCGCCTGAAGGGCGTCCCCCCGCAGGTGCTGGCGCTGGTGCAGGTGACGCTGGGCGCGGTGATGCTGCTGCCGATGGCCGACTTCAATGCCCTGCCCGCCCAGCCTGTGCAATGGGGATACCTGGTGGCGCTAGGTCTCATCCACACGTGCCTCATGTACATCCTGATGTACTCGGCCATCCAGAAGCTGCCCACCACGTCCACCGCGGCGCTCAGCTTCATCTATCCCGCTGTCGCCATCCTGCTCGACTTCGTGGTCTACGGCCACCGCATGGACGCCTCGCAGATCGCGGGCGTGGCGCTGATCTTCCTGGCCGCCGCCGCAGTCAGCCTGAACTGGACGTGGCGGCTGCCGCGCAGCCCGCGTCCGGGCGCGGTCTGACCCCAAGTTCGCCCGGGGCCCTGCGCGGAAACCCGCATCCGGCCCCCGGTTATTCAGGCATCCGTCCGGTGTGCGCCGCTATCATGGCCCTTCCATCCGCGGGCGCTTGCCCGCGGCGCCATGACACACAGGACACCCTCATGATCGATCTCTATTACTGGACGACCCCCAACGGCCACAAGATCACGCTGTTCCTCGAAGAAACTGGCCTGCCCTACAAGATCCACCCGGTCAACATCGGCCGCGGCGACCAATTCAAGCCCGAATTCCTGGCCATCGCGCCCAACAACCGCATCCCCGCCATCGTGGACCACGCGCCCGCCGACGGCGGTGCGCCGATCTCGTTGTTCGAGTCGGGCGCCATCCTGCAATACCTGGCCGAGAAGACCGGCAAGTTCCTGCCCGCCGACGTGCGCGGGCGCGCCGAAGTGTCGCAGTGGCTCTTCTGGCAGATGGGCGGCCTGGGTCCCATGGCCGGCCAGAACCACCACTTTTCCGGCTACGCGCAGGAACGCATCACCTACGCGATCGAGCGCTACGTCAAGGAAACCAATCGCCTGTACGGCGTGCTGAACAAGCGCCTGGCCGACCGCGAGTTCGTCGCCGGCGACTATTCCATCGCGGACATGGCGGCCTACCCGTGGATCGTGCCGCACGCCAAGCAAAGCCAGGACCTGAACGAATTTCCGCACCTCAAGCGCTGGTTCGAAGCCATCGGCGCGCGTCCGGCGACGCAACGCGCCTACGCGCTGGCCGACACCATCAACACCACCCCGTCAGTCAGCGACGAAGCCTCACGCCGCATCCTGTTCGGCCAGACCGCCCAGAACGTCGCCCGTTGACCGCGAAGGAGCACGCCATGACTGCCCCGCAACGCGTTTTTCGCCGCGCACGCGCGGCCGATCTGCCTGCCATCGTGGCCATGCTGGCCGATGACGATCTGGGCGCAGGCCGCGAGGACGCCTCGGTCCCGCTGAACCCGCGCTACCTTGCCGCCTTCGAGGCCATCGAGCAGGATTCCAACCAATTCCTCGCCGTGGTTGAGCAGGATTCACAACTGGCGGGCTGTTTGCAGTTATCGTTCATACCCGGCCTGTCGCGGCGGGGTATGTGGCGGGGCCAGATCGAAAGCGTGCGCATCGCCTCGGCGTTTCGCGGCGCGGGACTGGGCCACGCGATGTTCGAATGGGCCATCGAACAATGCCGGATCCAGGGCTGCGAACTGGTCCAGCTCACCACCGACCGCGCGCGCCCCGATGCGCGCCGGTTCTATGAAAGCCTGGGTTTCAAGGCCAGCCATGACGGCATGAAGCTCAGCCTGTAACGTCTGATTCTGATTTGAAAGGAGCGCCCAATGCCTTTGCATGGCGAATACAAAGTTCCCGGCGGCAAGCTGGTCGTCGCGGACCTGGAAGTGCGCGACGGCCGCCTGGCCGACGTGCGCATCAGCGGCGACTTTTTCCTTGAGCCGCCCGAGGCGCTGGAAGCCATCAACCGCGGCCTGAACGGCATGCCCGCGGACGCCGGCGAACTGGAACTGGCGGTTGCCGTGCAATCGGCCCTGCCGGCCGACGCCGAAATGTTCGGCTTCTCGGCCGAAGCCATCGCCGTGGTGCTGCGGAGGGCGCTGGCATGAGCCGCACCGACTGGAACGATTACGACTGGCAGCTGATCCACGAAGGCCCGCAGCCGCCCGCGCTGCACATGGCGCTGGACGCCGTCATCACCGACGAAGTCGGCGCCGGCCAGCGCCCACCCACCCTGCGCATCTGGGAGTGGTCCGCGCCGGCCGTCGTGATCGGCCGCTTTCAATCCCTGAAGAACGAAGTCGATCCGGACGGCGCCAAGCGCCACGGCATCGAAGTGGTGCGCCGCGTGAGCGGCGGCGGCGCAATGTTCATCGAGCCGGGCAACTCCATTACGTATTCGCTGAGCGCGCCACAGGCGCTGGTCCACGGCATGAGCTTCCAGGAGTCGTATGCCTTCCTGGACGCCTGGGTGCTGACCGCGCTGCAGGGCCTGGGCATCAAGGCCTGGTATCAGCCGCTCAACGACATCGCCTCCGACATCGGCAAGATCGGCGGCGCCGCGCAGGCTCGCCGCGCCGGCGCCGTGCTGCATCACGTCACCATGTCCTACGATATCGACGCCGACAAGATGGTCGAGGTCCTGCGCATCGGGCGCGAGAAGCTTTCCGACAAGGGCACCACCAGCGCCAAGAAGCGCGTCGATCCGCTGCGCACGCAGACCGGGCTGGCGCGTGAGGTCATCATCGACCGCATGGTGGAAACTTTTGCCGGGCTGCATCGTCTGACCCCGGGTAGCGTGGGCACGGAAACGTTGGCGCGCGCCCAGGCGCAGGCGGACGAAAAATTCTCCCGCGACGAGTGGACAGGCGTCGTGCCCTGACGGCGCCGTGCGTTTTCTGGAGGTAATTGCATGAATCGCAGCTTCACGCCGGCTGGCGCGATACGCGGTCTGATCCTGGGCGCCGCCCTGCTGGCCCTGGCCGGCTGCGGCAGCACGCCCCCCTCGAACATCACCCTGGCAACGCCCGATGCCTCGTCTTCGGCCACGCCGGAAAAGTTGGGCGACCTGTCCACCGAGCGCATCAAATGGGCGGCCAACAAGCCGGGCTGCGAGGGCGACTGCCCGCGCATCGAAATCGACAGTGTGGCGTTTCCGGGCATCCCGAAACTGACCGCGCTGGTGGACCACGTGCTTGCCTACATGACCGGCACCGACGCCAATCGCCGCGGCCCCTACGAGACGCTGTCGGAATACACGCAGTATTTCTGGTCCACGGCGCGCCCGCGCGACGCGACCTACTTCAAGGCCAGCGTGAAGGACACGGTGGGCGACATCGTCGCCGTCGAACTGCACACGGAACAGTACCTGACCGGCGCCGCGCACGGCATCCCGGCCACCCAGTACCTGAACTGGGAGCGCAGCCGCGGCCGCGTCATGAGCCTGGACGAAGCACTGATCCCGGGACGCCGCGCCGAGTACGTCGCCGCGTTGCAGCGTGCGCACGCGAAATGGCTGACGGGCAACCCGGATGCCAAGCGCGACCCTGCGGCCTACAACAAGATGTGGCCCTTCCAGGAAAGCGACAATTTCGCGATCACGCGCGATGGCATCGTGGTCAAGTACGACGCCTACTCGATCGCGCCATATTCGCATGGCGAGCCGGAGCTGACGATTTCGTACCACGATCTGCGCGGCATCCTGAAGCCGGAACTGCTGCCGGCATCGTGAAGACTCGGCCAGCCCGGGTCTTGACGTGAAAATGCCGGGCATCTGCCCGGCATTTTTCATAACCACCAATAGGAATCGCCCCTTGCGGAGCGATTCCTTTTTTGTCTCTCTCTGCCTCCTCGGCATTGCGCCCGCGAAGGCGCCATGCCGATTCAGTCTTTACGGGTACAGGCCGCGCACCTGGCGGGCCTGCAGGATGCGCGTGCAAGCCACGATGAACGCGGCGGTACGCAGCGTCACCTTGTGCTCGCGCGACACCTGCGCCACCGACGCGTAGGCTTCGCGCATCAGGCGCTCGAGGCGCTGGTTGATCTCTTCCTCGCTCCAGAAGAAGCTGGAGAAGTCCTGCACCCACTCGAAGTAGCTGACCGTCACGCCACCAGCGTTGGCCAGCACGTCGGGCACCACGTACACGCCGTTCTCGGCAAGGATGTCGTCCGCTTCCGGCGTCGTCGGGCCGTTAGCGCCTTCCACCACGATCTTGGCGCGCACCTTGGCGGCGTTGTCGACCGTGATCTGGCTTTCCAGGGCCGCCGGGATCAGGAACTCGGTTTCCAGCGTCCAGAACTCGTTCTTGTCCAGCGCCTGGCCACCCGAGAAGCCGCCCACGCCGCCGGTTTGCGACACATGCGACAGCAGCTTGTGCACGTCCAGGCCGGCCGGGTTGTGCACGGTGCCGGTGTGATCCTGCGCGGCGATGACCTTGGCGCCGGCCTCGTGGAACAGGCGGGCGGCGGTGCCGCCCACGTTGCCAAAGCCTTGCACGACAACGCGTGCGCCGGCCACATCGATGTTCCTGTCACGCGCGGCTTCGCACGCCACGACGAACACGCCGCGGCCCGTGGCTTCGACGCGGCCCAGGCTGCCGCCCAGCGCGATCGGCTTGCCCGTGACCACGCCCGTGGCGGTGGCGCCTTCGTTCATGGAATACGTGTCCATCATCCAGGCCATCGTCTGGGCGTTGGTGTTCACGTCAGGCGCGGGAATGTCCTTGGACGGTCCGATGATGACGCCGATCTCGCTGGTGTAGCGGCGGGTCATGCGTTCGAGTTCCGACGCGGAGAGCTTGCGCGGATCGACACGGATGCCGCCCTTGGCGCCGCCGTACGGCAGGTTGACCGCGGCGTTCTTGACCGACATCCAGGCCGCCAGCGCCATCACTTCGGACAGCGTGACGTCCTGATGGAAACGCACCCCGCCCTTGCCCGGACCACGCGACACGTTGTGCTGCACGCGGTAGCCCTCGAAGTGGGCGATGGTGCCGTTGTCCAGTTCGATCGGCACATCGACGATCAGCGAGCGCTTCGGACGCTTCAGCGTCTCGACCCACCGGCTCAGGGAACCGAGGTACGGCGTGACCCGGTCGACTTGTTGCAGGTAATTACCCCAGGGGCCGAGGTCCTCGGCATTCAGATACGACGGCAAGGCATGGGTGGGAGTTTGAGACATGAGCATGCTCTCCTGACAAAGTTGCGCCATTTTATCCACGAAACTAATACCGTCCCTATTTAAAGTCTAAATTTTTTAAATAGGGACGTATAGATGTTGCAGATACCGAACGGGTCGCAGGCGGGGCCGGAAGCTGCACCTATCCTAAGCCGCGAAACCGGGCGCGTCCAGCCTGCGCGGGACGCCAACGGCCGATAAAAAACGGCGGCCCTCGCAAAGAGGAGCCGCCCTGCATCTGCCCCGGTATCTGACACTCTGGTGAGACGGTCTACAGCCTGCACCATCGCAACAAGGGTGTCAGACACCACATCCGTGTTGAATCACGCCGACAACAACTGCCAGGCCAGCCGCGCCGCCGCGCGCGCGCCATGGCCGTCGACGTCGAACTTGGGATTGAATTCCGCGAGGTCGGCCAGCCGGAGTTTGCCGCTGGCCTTGACCCGCAGGACGATTTCCTCGATCACCGCCATCGGCACGCCATAAGGCGCCGGCGCGGACACCCCCGGCATCACGCCCGCGGGCAGCACGTCCAGGTCGATCGTCAGATACACGTGCTGCGCCTTGGCCAGCAACCCATCCACATCGGCCAGCCGCGCCTCAAGATGACGCTCCTGCATGTCCCGGTCTTCAATCCACACGGACCCGATTTCCGCGGCGCGGGCGTATAGCGCCGGTGTATTGGCCAACCGCGAAACGCCCAGGCAGGCGTATTGCAGGTCGCGCCCGCGCGCCTCGCTGTCTATCGCAATCTGGTCGAACGGCGTGCCCGAGCTGCCGGGACGGCCCGTACGCAGATCAAAGTGCGCGTCCAGGTTCAGGACCAGCACGGCGCCGGCGTCGCCGCGCGCATCCAGCCAGCGGGCCAACCCCTGAAAACTGCCCCAGGCGATTTCATGCCCGCCGCCCAGCACGACCGGCCGGGCGCCCCGGCCCATCAGTTCGGCCAGACGCAAGCCCAGGCGCTCCTGTGCGTCCTCCAGCTTGTCGCCGTGGCATTCGACGTCGCCGGCATCCAGCAGGCGCGTCAGACCGTGCGCCGGCAGGCCCGCCAGGTACTTGCGGATACCGGCCGGCCCCGCGGCGGCGCCCACGCGCCCCTGGTTGCGCGCCACGCCCGCATCGCAGGCAAAGCCCAGCAGCACGGCTTCGCCCATTTCGCCCTGCCCTGCTTCAGGCTCGACGATATGCGCCAGCCGGCGCGTGTCGCCCTGCTCGGCGCTGTCGTCGCGCGCCTTCCACACGCTCTTGTCCAGTTGCGGTGCGTTCATGCTGCCGCCCCCGGACTCGCGCTCAGCACCGCCTGCAGGAACTCGCGGGTGCGGGCTTCGCGTGGTTGGGTGAAGATCACGTCCGGCGGACCGGACTCCAGGATCACGCCGCCGTCCATCACGGCGACCACATCGGCCACGTCGCGGGCAAAGCCCATTTCGTGTGTCACGACCATCATGGTCATGCCTTCGCGGGCCAAGAGCTTCATGACCTGCAGCACTTCGCCCACCAATTCCGGGTCCAGCGCCGAGGTCGGCTCGTCGAACAGCATGACCTGCGGCTGCATGGCGAGCGCGCGTGCGATGGCCACCCGCTGCTTCTGCCCGCCCGACAGGCTGGCGGGCATGGCCGCCATCTTCTGCGACAGGCCCACCTTGTTGAGAAGGTCCGCGGCCAGCCCATTGGCCTCTTCGCGGCCCATGCCGAGCAGCGTGCGCGGGCCGACTGTCACGTTGTCCAGCACCGACAGGTGCGGGAACAGATTGAAGCCCTGGAACACCATGCCCACCTGCGTGCGCAACGCGTTCAGCTCGGCCTCCGGCAACAGCGCGCCGTTGTCTTGCAACGTCTGGCCGCAGATGTCCACGGTGCCGCGCTGAGCCACTTCAAGGCCGTTGCAGCAACGCAGCAAGGTGCTCTTGCCCGATCCGCTGGGGCCGATGACCACGACCACTTGCGACTTCAACACATCGAAATCGATGCCGCGCAGGACGGCGTGATCGCCGTAGGATTTATGCAGGCCGCGGATGCGGATCATTTCCTGCCCTTCAATGACGAGGCTCATTGCACCATTCCTCCAGCGCGCAGGCGATGTTCGATCTTGCGCAAAATCACCATGGCGATCGTGGTCAGGGCCAGATAGATCAATGCCACCACCAGGTAGGTTTCCAGCGAGCGGTAAGACACGCTGATGATCTTCTGCCCTTCGTGCATCAGATCGTGAATGGTCAACAGCGACACCAGCGCGGAGTTCTTGATCAGCGCGATGAACTCGTTGCCCAGCGGCGGGATCATGCGCACCACCGCCTGCGGCAGGATGATGATGCGCATGGCCTGGCCGGACGACATGCCCAGCGAACGCGCCGCCTCCGTCTGGCCGCGATCCACCGACTGGATCGCGCCCCGCACGATTTCCGACACGTAGGCCCCGGAGTACATACCCAGGCCCAGCACGCCGCAGGCGAACGCCGGCAGCGTCACTCCAAACTGAGGCAGGCCGAAGAACCAGATGAAAAGCTGCACCAGCAGCGGCGTGCCTCGAAAGAACAGCAGATACGTGCTGCACAGGTGATAAATGACGCGGCGCTGCGGGTTGAGCCTGCCGATACCGACCAGCAGCCCCATCACGCAGCCCAGCAGCAAGGCGCCGGCGGTCACCTCGATGGTGACCACCGCGCCCCGCAAGAGCGCGTCGAAGTCGGCGAAGACGGGAGAAAAATCCATGTTCATTTCGCGGGCGCCTCGAACCACTTGTTGACGATGGCCTGGTAGCTGCCATCAGCCTTCAGCTTCTGCAGCGCGGCGTTCAGGTCGCGCGTGAGCTCAGGCTTGTTCTTGGGCACGGCGATGCCGTAGTCCTCGGTCGTGATCTGCTCGTTCAGCACGGTCAGGCCGTTGGTGCTTTGCGCGAACAGCTTGGCGGCGGGCTTGCCCGTCACCGCGGCATCGGCGCGGCCGATCTGCACCAGGTTGAACATCTCCTGGTTCTTTTCGACTTCCACGCGCTGGACCTTGGGGAAATGCTCCTTCAGGTAGTTCACCGACTTCGTGCCGACCTGCACCGACACCTTGCGGCCCTCCAGGTCCTTGAGCGACTTGATGGGACCGTCGGCCTTGGTCAGGACCACCAGACCGCCCGCGTAGTACGGGTCGGTGAAGTCGACGACCTTGCTGCGCTCGGGCGTGATGTAGATGGCGGACACCGCGATGTCGGCGCGGCCGGCTTGCAGCGCGGGAATCAGGCCCTTGAAGTCGATGTCGATCCACTCGACCTTCTTGCCCATCGCGCCGGCCAGCGCCTCGACCAGTTCGATGTCAAAGCCGGTGCGCTTGCCGTCCTTGACGAATTCCATCGGCGGGAAGGTGGCGTCGGTGACGGCGCGGATCGTTTCCTGGGCGTGCGCGGCGCCAGCGGCGCAGGCGAGGCTCAGGGACAGAGCGGCGGACAGCAGAGTGCGGCGATTCATCATGGTGGGTCCTATGGAAGTGGGTACGACGTGAGGTAAGAGGGTGTGCAATGCGGCGTCAGGCGGCCTTCAGGCGTTCGGAGATGCGGCGGGCGGCTGCCAAGGTCATGTCGATCAGCGCGTCGGGATGCTGCGCGGCGCGGGTGGACGGCGCCATCAGCGTGATCGAGGCCACGGCCTGGTTCGGCCGCTGGAAGATCGGCACGCTGACGCCCCAGACGCCGGCGTCGACCTCGCTGTCGGTCACGGCATAGCCCTGGTCGCGAATGGCCTCGAGCTCGTTCGCCAGCCGGTCGGCATCCACGGCGGCCTCGTTGGCCAGGTAGGCCAGCGTCGCCTGCAGCCGGGCGTGCGGCATGAAAGCCAGCAGCGACTTGGCCGACGCGCCCCGCGCCAGCGGCAGTCCGCGGCCCTTGGTGAACGAGCAGCGCAGCGGATGCTGGCTTTCCACCATGTCCAGGCACACGGCCTGGTCCTTCACGGCGACGAGCAGTCCGATGGTTTCGCCGGACGATGCGGCAAGCGCAGCCATGTCGGGCTGCGCTTCATGAATCAGGAACGATGACTGGTCAAAGCCCCACGCAAGCTGCACGCACAGCGGCCCGGGTCCGTACTCGCCGTCGTGTTCGGCGACAAAACCCCAGCGCTTGAGGAGCGCAATCTGCCGGTACAGCGTGCTTTGCGCCAGGCCCGTCTTGTCGGCCAGCGCGGCAATGCTGAGCGGGCCGTCGTGCCGGGCCAAGGTGGCCAGCACATACAGGACGCGATCCGCGCCCGCCCCGACAGATGTTTCCGACATAACGACTCAACTCCCAGCAATATGGACGCGAGATTATCAATTTGTGGCGGTTTCACTTATATTTTTTCCCACCAAATGAGAATCACAAGGGAAAACCCCGAATTCCGGACGCAAAAAAACCCGCCGGGAGGCGGGTTTGGTGCAATGGCGGCGTCTGCGGCGGTTGGGTCAGACCGCGGGGCAGAGCAAGGTAGAGACCGAGCATCAGGGCGCAGGCGGCTTCTCGTAATCCGACAGCCCGACGCCGGAGACGCCCTTCACACCGCCGCCAGCCGCCGGCGCGGCGGCGGCCGGCGCGGGTGCCGGGACCGGCGCAGGCGCCTCGACGGGTTGCCCCGCTCCCGTGAGAGCGGCGCCCGCCTCCTGCGGCGCCCCTTGCGCCGACGCGCGGCGTTTGCGCTTGGCGTCCGCTTCCTTCTGGGCCATGGCCGTCAGCTCGGCGGCCAGCGACTCCGACTTGCCCGTGGCCGCCCACGCGGCCGCATCCTGCCCCTTCGTGTCCTGGGTGGTGACGTCGGCCCCGGCCCGGATCAGCAATTCGACCATGGGTTTGCGGCCAGACAGCGCCGCCATCATGAGCGGCGTCTCGCCATTGGGCGCCGGCGCGTTGACCATCGCCTTGTTCGCGAGCAGCAGGCGCGCCATTTCCATCTGCCCCTTGGAGGCGGCGTAATGCAGCGGCGTCCATCCCAGGCGGTTCACCTGGGCGCCGCGCGCGATCAGCTTCTTGGCGCGCTCGGTCTGGCCGGCGATGGCCAGGTACATCAGCGGCGTTTCGCCCGCCGGGTTCTCGGCGTTGACGTCGGTGCGCTTGTCCGCGGCGAGCACATCAAACACCTTCCAGGCGTTGTCCACGACCGCGCGCATGATGGCCGGCTGGCCATTCTTGTAGCGCACGTTGGGATCCGACCCCTGCGCCAGCAGGTCGCGGATGTCGTCGGGGTAATCGTTGGCGACGTAGACCCACCAGTCGCCCGGATTGGCCGCCTGCGCGGTCGGCGCGGCCAGACCGATGGCCAGCGCAAGCAGGCCGGCGCGGCTGCACGTCAGAAGGGCTTTATGGGCGGAGGCAATGCGGATGGCCATGGCTGTCCTAGGATGCAGATTCAAAAAATCGGGTCGACCTATTTCTTCACCTTGCTGAAAAGCTTGAAGAAATTGTCGGTGGAAGCGCGGGCGACCTCGGCTGCCGTGATGCCGCGCAGGTCCGCGATCTTTTCGGCCACGTGGATCACCTTGGACGGATCGTTGAGCTTGCCGCGAAACGGCACCGGGGCCAGGTAGGGCGAGTCGGTTTCGATCAGCAGCCGGTCCAGCGGGACCTTGGCGGCCACTTCATGCACGATCTGCGCATTCTTGAACGTCACGATGCCCGACAGCGAAATGTAGAAGTTCTGGTCCAGCGCGGCCTGCGCCACTTCCCACGTCTCGGTGAAGCAATGCATCACGCCGCCCGCCTCGGCCGCCTTTTCCTCGCGCAGCATGCGCACGGTGTCCTCGGCGGACGATCGCGTGTGCACGATGAGCGGCAGGCCGGCGTCGCGCGCGGCGCGGATATGGCGGCGGAAACGTTCACGCTGCCAATCCAGCGGTTCGGACAGACGGTAGTAGTCCAGCCCGGTTTCGCCGATGGCCACGACCTTGGGATGCTCGGCCAGTCGCACCAGTTCCTCGGGCGTCGGGTCCGGCGTGTCTTCGTAGTCGGGGTGCACGCCTACCGAGGCCCACAGACGGGGCTGCGGCTCGACCAGCGACATCAGCCCGGGCCATTCCGGCATGTTGACGCTGACGACGAGCGCGTGCGTGACCTGATTGGCCGTCATGCGGTCAAGAATGGCCGGCAGATCGTTGGCAAGCTCGGGGAAATTCAGATGACAGTGGGAATCGACGTACATGGTGAGTCTGGTGTTGCGAACCGGGACGCTTTGCGAAGCGAAGCAAAGCGCCGCCGGATCAAGGACTTACGCCTGGCAGGATAGCACCACGCGCTGCAGGGTGGCGTGGGCGAACAGCTTGGCGTTCAAGGGGTGGGTGGCCAGCGCGCGCTGGCGCGTCAGCCAGCGGGCGGCCTCGGCCACGCGGGCAGGATGCATGCGGGCGGCCACCTGCGCCACGCCGGCCGCCAGCGACGGAAAATAGCGCACCGGCGCACCGGCGCTGACAAGCATCAGGTCCGTGTACAGCCGTTGCAGGGCATCGATCCATTCTGGCGCGGCCACTTTCTCCAGCGCTTCGGCCAGCGTGCCCACGTCGGGCGTCTGACCCTTGGCCAGCGGGTTGACCAGCTGGCCCAGCCACGCTGGACAGGCGGATTCACCGGCCTGCGCCAGGCGCAGCGCCGCCAGCGGCGCGCCCCCCGCCGCGGCCAGCCACTCGCGCGCGGGCTCGACGTTCTGGTCCCGCAGCCACTGCAACGCCGTATCCGCATCGGGCGCAGGCAGCGGCAAGCGGCGGCAGCGCGACACGAGCGTGGGCAGCAACCGGTCCGGCGCATCGGCGACCAGCAGGAATACCGTATGGGGAGGCGGTTCTTCCAGCACCTTGAGCAAGGCGTTGGACGACACGACGTTGAGCGCATGGGCCGGGTACAGCAACGCCACGCGCCAGCCGCCGCGGTGCGTGGCGGTGTTGAACCAGGACTCCAGCGAACGGATCTGGTCGATGCGGATTTCCTTGGACGGCGCGCGCTTGGCGGCGCCGGCCGCCGGTTCGGCGTCTTCGGCCTGCTCGGCGGCGTCGGCGCCCTCTTCCACGGCCACCGCCTCGGGGCGGATGCGGCGCAGGTCGGGATGGTTGCCGCTGGCGAACCAGGCGCAGGCGGCGCAGTGGCCGCAGGCCAGGCCGTTTTCAGGCGTCTCGCACAGCAGGCTGGCCGCCGCCGCGATGGCGAAATCGAGCTTGCCGATGCCAGCCAGCCCATGCACCAGCCAGGCATGCGCAAAGCGGTCGCGATTGCCCAGCCAGGCACGGGCCGTGTCCATCTGCCAGGGGTGAAACTGGGGCGCGCTCATGCGGGAATGGCCAACAGCTCGCGCAGGCCGGCTTCCAGGTCGGCGCGGATTTCGGGGATGGCGCGCGTCGAATCGACGACGCGGATACGGTCCGGATCGGCCTTTGCGCGGGCATGGTAGGCCTGGCGGGTGCGCTCGAAGAACGCCGCGCCCTCGCGCTCGAAGCGATCCGGTTCGCGCGCGTCGGCCAGGCGCGCCCGGGCGACTTCCAGCGGCACGTCAAAGAGCCAGGTGCGGTCCGGCCGGCCGGCATGCATCCAGGCTTCCAGAACCGCCACGCGCTCGGCGCCCAGGCCGCGGCCGCCGCCTTGGTAGGCGTAACTGGCGTCGGTATAACGGTCGCAGACGACCCACGCTCCGCGCGCCAGCGCAGGCTCGATCACCTGGCGCGAATGCTCGCAACGGGCTGCGAACATCAGCAGGGTTTCCGTATCCAGCCCCATCGGATCGTTCAGGACCAACGCGCGCAGCTTCTCGCCCAGCGGCGTGCCGCCGGGCTCGCGGGTGGACACGACCTCAAGGCCCTGCGCGCGCAGGAAATCCGCGATCCAGACGGTGTGCGTGCTCTTGCCCGCGCCGTCCACGCCCTCCAGCGTAATGAAACGTCCGCGTGAGGTCATTGATCTTGTCCTTGTGCTGATTCGGGTTCGGGCGCTGCCGAGGCCGCCGGCGCGGGGGTGGGCGCGGGCGTGGGGTTGGACCGCTGACCAAGAATGTAGCGGGCCACGTTGCGGTTGTGTTCGGACAGGTTGGCCGAGAACTCGCTGGTGCCGTTGCCCCGGGACACGAAATAAAGAAACTTGTGCTGCTCGGGCTGCACGGCGGCCAGCAAGGCCGCCCGGCCGGGCGCGGCAATCGGCGTGGGCGGCAGGCCCGGGCGCGTGTAGGTGTTCCAGGGCGTGTCGGTCTGCAGGTCGCGCTTGCGGATGCGGCCCTGGTAGGCCTCGCCCATGCCGTAGATTACGGTCGGATCGGTCTGCAGCAGCATCCCGATCTTCAGCCGGTTGGTGAACACGCCCGACACGCGCCGGCGCTCCGGACCATGGCCGGTTTCCTTTTCGATGATGGAGGCGAGCACCAGTGCTTCATAGGGCGTGGACACCGCCACGTCCGATTGGCGCTTGTCCCAGGTGTCGTTCAGGATGCGCTGCCCTTCCTGGTAGGCGCGGCGCAGCAGGTCGAAATCCGTGCTGCCGGGCGTGAAGACATAGGTATCCGGAAAGAACAGGCCTTCCGGGTGTTTGATGGTCGATCCCAGCCGCTCCATCAGTTCTTCGTCGCTGACATCGCCCAGCGTCTGCTTGACGTCGGGGTTCTCGCGCAGCGCCTGGCGGATCTGGCGATAGGTCCAGCCTTCAAGAAAGGTGATCTGGCGCTGCGTCATGTCGCCGCGGGCCAGGCGTTCGAGCAGCAGCCAGGGCGTGTCGCCATTGAGCGCCTGGTAGCCGCCCGCCTTCATCAGCTTGTCGCGCTCGGACAGGCGTGCCATCCATACGAAACCCGGCTCCCACATCGGGACGCCGGCGGCATTGAGTGCGCGCGCGACGGTGCGCGGGCTGCTGCCCGGATCCACCACAAAGTCGATCTTGTCGGACGACAGCGTCATCGGGCGGTGCATCCAGGTATAGGCGGCGCCCACCGCGCCGCCCACGGCCAGGACGATGAGCAACAGGAACCACAGGACGAAATTTCGGAGTCGCATCTTCATAAGTGTCGGAAGTTTAATGGATCGCGGGCCGCAGCCGTGACACAACCGGGGCCGGATCGCGAGGCGCGCCCCTTTGCGCATCGGGGACATGCCCGGGCCGGCCCGGGAACACGGCTATCATCAGCACTTTGATGACGCGATAACTCCCGCCGCCATGCACGCCTATTACGCTTCGATTCCAGTCCGCGCCGAAGGTTGCGCGCAATGCGCTCCGCTGGAAGATCTGGCGGTCTTCACCGCTTCGGGCGCCGACGCCCTGTCCTTCCTGCACGGCCAGCTCACGCAGGACGTCACGGGCCTGCCCCAAGACGCCGCGCGATTGGCCGGCTATTGCACCGCCAAGGGCCGTCTGCTGGCCACGATGGTCATGTGGCGCGGCGCCGGCGATACCGACGACGCCCCCCAGTTCTACGGCATGGTCCGCCAGGACCTGTCCCAAGCACTGATCAAGCGCCTGTCCATGTTCGTCCTGCGGGCCAAGGCCAAGCTGGCCGCCGCGCCCCTGCACGTGGCCGGCGTGCAGGCCACCCCGGAACAGGCTGCCGCGCTGGAAGCCGTGACGGGCACCCTGCCGCGCGCCACGTGGCAGCGCGCCGACCTGCCGTCCGGCACCTGGATCGTCGCGCCGTCGGCCGACGACCGTCTGCGCTGGTGGTGGATTGCCTCTGACGAGCAGCTGGAACAGTCCGCCACGCTGACCCAGGCCCTGGGACTGGCCTCGGCGCAGCAGTGGCAGGCGGCTGACCTGGCGGCTGGCATCCCCTGGATTGCCGCGGCCACGCAGGACGTCTTCATTCCGCAGACGGTCAACCTGGACCTGATCCAGGGCGTCAGCTTCACCAAGGGCTGTTACCCCGGGCAGGAAGTGGTGGCGCGCAGCCACTACCGGGGCACCGTCAAGCGGCGCATGGCCTTCGGCACCGTTGCCGACGCCAGCCTGCAGGGCCCGGCGCTGACGGGGGTGGACGTGTTCGATGCCACGCAACCGGGCGAGGCCATTGGCCGCGTGGTGCAAGCCGCCAGCGATGCCGGCGTGGTGTCGGTGCTGTTCGAAACCACCCTGGCCGCATTGCCCGAAGGCGATCTGCGTCTGGCCAGCGCCGACGGTCCGCGCATCGCGCCCGCCCCGCTGCCCTACGCCATCAATCCCTGACCCTGCTGCGCCCGTGCGCGCCAATCGTGGCGCGCACGAATCTGGCGTTCGTCTTCAGACCGCCACGCCGAACAGCGCACCCACGCCCGCCGTCACCGCCATGGCCGCCGCGCCCAGCACCGTGACGCGCAGCGCGGCGGGCAGCTTGGGCGCGCCCCCCGCCTTTGCGGCCATGGTGCCCAGCGCCGCCAGACAACAGACCGATGCGCCGATCACCCACCCGATCAGGGGCGATCCGGGCGATACCGCCGCCACGGCGAGCGGCACGGCGGCCCCGCCGGCAAACGACGCCGCCGACGCCAATGCCGCCTGGACCGGCCGCGCGCGGTTGTGCAGCGAAATGCCCAGCTCGTCGCGGGCGTGCGCATCCAGCGCATCATGGCTGGTGAGCTGGCGCGCCACCTGCTCGGCCAAGTCGCGGGTCAGCCCGCGATCGACGTAGATGTCGACCAGTTCTGCCAGTTCTTCGCCGGAGTTGCGCTTGAGCGAGCGCTGTTCAAGCCGCAGGTCGGCGGCTTCGGTGTCGGCCTGGGTGCGCACGGACACGTACTCGCCCGCCGCCATCGACAGCGCGCCGGCCACCAGGCCGGCCAGTCCGGAAGTGAGAATGGCGCCGTGCGAGGCTTGGGCAGCCGCGACGCCGGTGATGAGGCTGGCCGTGGAGACGATACCGTCGTTGGCGCCCAGCACTGCGGCGCGCAGCCAGTTGCTGCGGAAAATTCTGTGGTGTTCTTTTGCTGGCATTGCCGGAAAACCCATGCAACGCGTGACGGACGCCGGGCATGCGAGGCGATGGCCCCGGCATGCCCGGCAGCGTTCATCGCGGCGTCACGCGCACCGCGGTGAGCAAGCCTATCACGCACAGCGTGGCTTGTTCTCCGTCGTGCGCAAACATCTCCACCTGGCAGACCGAAAGACGCTTGCCCGGCTTGACCACGCGGCCGGTCGCGACGAACCGGTCGCCTTTGGCGGGCGCCAGGAAGTTCATCTTGAATTCGGACGTCAGTACATCCTCGCCCGGTCCGAACAGCGTGTAGGCCGCATAGCCGCCCGCACTGTCCGCAATGGTGGTGGAAATGCCCGCGTGCAGAAAGCCGTTCTGCTGGCAGAGGTCCTGCCGGTACGGCAGGACGATGTCCACCCTGCCCGGCTCGACGCTATGCAGCCGCGCGCCCAGCAGCGCCATGATGCTCTGCTGATCGAAGCTGGCCTGGACCCGCGCGGCCGGGTCTTCCGAGGCGTTGACGTGCGCCACGTCAGTCCTGCTCGCGCTTGACCAGATTGACGATGCTGGAAAAGTCCAGCTTGCCCGAACCACCGGCGCTATGCAGCGAATACAGGTTGCGCGCCAGTTCGCCCAACGGAATGGACGCCCGCGCCGACAGGGCGGCCTCGGCGGCCAGCCCCAGGTCCTTGAGCATCAGGTCCACGCCGAATCCGCCGGCATAGCCCTTGGAGGCCGGCGCATGCTCCATCACGCCCGGCCACGGGTTGTAGAGTTCGGTCGCCCAGTTGCGGCCCGAGCTCTTGGCGATGATGTCCGACAGCACCTTCGGATCCAGGCCGTTCGCCACGCCCAGCGCCAGGGCCTCGGACGTGCCGGCCATCAGGATGCCCAGCAGCATGTTGTTGCAGATCTTGGCGACCTGTCCGGCCCCGGCAGGCCCCGCGTGAAAGATGTTCTTGCCCATCTTTTCCAGCACGGGCCGCGCGCGCTCCAGCGAGGCGGCCGCGCCGCCCACGATGAAGGTCAGCGTGCCCGCGGCCGCGCCGCCCGTGCCGCCCGACACCGGCGCATCGATCATGGCAATGCCGCGCGCCTCGGCCGCCTGGGCCACCTTGCGCGCCGAATCCGGCGCAATGGTGCTGCATTCGATGACCAGCGCGCTCGAGGAAATCTTGCCCAGCAGGTCCTGGTCAAGGTACAGGCCCTCGACGTGCTTGCTGGCCGGCAGCATCGAGATCACGACCTCTGCGCCCTGGACCGCTTCCGACGCGGACGCGGCCGCAGTCGCGCCGGCATCGGTCAGCAGCTTGATGGCCGCCGGCACCAGATCGAACACCTTCAGGCTGTGGCCAGCCTTGACCAGATTCAATGCCATGGGCGCACCCATGTTGCCCAAACCGATAAACGCGATGCTGCTCATGATGTCTTGTCTCCTGTTGCTATTGCTGTAGGTATGGATTCATCGTGACCTGCGTGGCGGATCGGCCGGCTGGCGGGCCGGCCGCGGATCAGCGCCCTTCCTGGCCCAGGTCGGCAAGCGGATGCGGCTCGCCCTCGGGCCAGGGTTCTTCAAAGAATTTCTGCACCCAGGCGTCAGTCGCCATGTCGATGACGGCGGGATTCCAGCGCGGGTTCTTGTCCTTGTCGACCAGCAGCGCACGGATGCCTTCGGCAAAGTCGCCATGCGCCGTGCACGCCAGCGCGGCGATGTACTCGACGCGAAACACGTCGTCCAGCGACCGCAGACGCGTACGCTGCTGCAAGGCAAACGCCAGGCGCACCGATCCCGGCGAGCCCGCCAGCATCGTCTTGGCCGCGCGCGAGAGCCAGGGGTCTTCGTGGTCCTTCAGAAAGGACAGCTCTTCGTAGATGTCGTCCAGCCGGTTGCCGTTGCACAGGTTGTTGACGACGAACGAGTGCTGGCGCAGCGGCCCGGGTTCAAGCGGCGTGGGCGGTTCCAGCGCGGTCAGCGCGCGGCGCAGCAGGCCGTCGTTGATCGAGCGCGGGGGAATCGCGTCCTCGGCCGCATCCGCGGCCTGGCCAGCCCACGGCTGCTGCTCCAGCGAAGCCAGCAGCGCCGGCCAATCGGCGCTATTCAGGCGGAAATCCGCCAGCCCCGCAAAGAAGGCGTCGGATGTGTTCAGTTGCGCGCCCGTCAGCGCCAAAAAGACGCCGCTGCGGCCAGGCATGCGGTTCAGCAGCCAGCTGCCGCCCACGTCCGGGAACAGGCCGATCGACACTTCCGGCATGGCCAGGCGCGAGGTCTCGCTGACGACGCGGTGGCTTGCGCCCATCATCAGGCCGATACCGCCGCCCATGACGATGCCATGGCCCCAGCACAGAACGGGCTTCGGATACGTGTGGATGCGATAGTCCAGCCGGTACTCACGTTCGAAGAAGGTGCGCGCGTAGGTGTTGCTCCAGCTGGGCTTGCCCGCGTTCTCGGTCATGCTGCGATACAGGCCATGCAGGTCGCCCCCGGCGCAGAACGCCTTGTCGCCCGCGCCCTGCAGCACCACCAGCGCAACACCGGGATCACGCGCCCAGGCGTCCAGCCGGTCCGCCAGCAGGTCAACCATCTCGAGCGACAGGCCGTTCAACGTTTGCGGCGCATTCAGCGTCGCAATGCCGAAACGCATTCCATTGGCGGCGGATCTTTCTTCGAACAACACCGGTGCATTCATCTTATGTCGGCTCCTTTTTCCAACAATTGGCGGGCAATGATCACGCGCATGATCTCGTTGGTGCCCTCCAGAATCTGATGAACGCGAGTATCGCGCACCAAACGCTCCAAGGGATAGTCTTTCAGGTAACCATAACCCCCATGGATCTGTTGCGCGTCCAGGCATATCTGGAAGCCCATGTCGGTGGCGAAACGCTTGGCCATCGCGCAGTAGGTGGACGCATCGGGCGCGCCGGCGTCCAGCTTGCAGGCGGCCAGCCTCACCATCTGACGCGCCGCCACCAGGTGCGTCGCCATGTCGGCCAGCTTGAACTGCAGGGCCTGGAACTCCGCCAGCCTGCGGTTGAACTGGCGGCGCTCGTCCATGTAGCGGCGGGCGGCGTCCAGCGCGCCCTGCGCCGCGCCCACCGAGCAGGTGCCGATGTTGATCCGGCCGCCATCCAGGCCCTTCATGGCGATCTTGAAGCCCTCGCCCTCCACGCCCAGCATGTTGGCGGCCGGCACGCGGACGTTCTCAAAGGTGATGGGACGCGTGGACTGGCTGTTCCAGCCCATCTTCTCTTCCTTGCGGCCATAGCCGATGCCTTCGCTGTCTGCGGGGATCGCAAAGGCGCTGATGCCCGCGGCCCCCTCGCCGCCGGTACGGGCCATCACGACCAGCAGGTCGGTGTCGCCGCCCCCGGAGATGAAGGCTTTGGCGCCGTTGACGATGTAGCTGTCGCCATCGCGCTGCGCGCGCGTGGACAGCGACGCCGCGTCGGAGCCCGCGCCGGGCTCGGTCAGGCAATAAGAGGCCAGCTTTTCACCGCTGGCGAGCAAGGGTCCCCAGGCTTGCCGCAAGGCCGGCTGGCCCCACTTGCCGACCATCCAGGTCGCCATGTTGTGTATGGTCAGGAACGCCGTGGTGGACGGATCCACCGCCGCCATTTCCTCGAACACCAGCGTGGCGTCCAGGCGCGGCAGGCCCAGGCCGCCGATATCCTCGCTGGCGTAGATCGCGCAGAAACCCATCTCGCCCGCCCGGGCAAAGGCTTCACGCGGGAAGATGCCCTCGGCGTCCCAGCGCGCGGCGTGGGGAGCCAGTTCGCCCTCAGCGTAGTCGCGCGCGGCCTGCGCGAACGCGCGCTGCTCGTCGGTCAGTTCCAAGTCCACAGCCTGTCTCCTGTTGTAGTCGGTATTGTCTCGTGGCGTTGCTGCCGTCTCGTGAACGCCAGCCCGTCGATTTTGACATGACGTTGACGTAAACGTAAGCGGGAATCCGGCTCAATGTTACGCCCGAAGCGGCCGGGCGCTTTGTCTTATTGATGACAATGTGCGGGGACGGCCGAAAGCAAAACGCCACCGGCGGATGTCGACGGTGGCGTACGGGACGCTGGGCCGGGGGCCGTCAGTTCGCCGTTACAGCAGCCCTGCCGGCCGGATGCGCCCGTTGCGGGCCGTCTTGGCCCGCCGATGCTCGGCGCGGCGGCGGCGCGACTCCTTCGGGTCGAAGGTCAGGCCGCGATAGATTTCCACGCGGTCTCCGTCGGCCAGGCGCGCGTGGGGTTCGGTGGCGCGGCCGAAGATGCCCACGCCCGCTTCCCACGGCTTGACGACAGGAAATGCCTGTGCAAAACCGCTGGCCGCCAACGCGTCCTCGACGGTCGCGCCGTCCGGCAAGCGCACGTCGCGCTGCCAGGCGTGGCCGGGCAAGGCGTAGCAGACGATGACGCCGATCTGCCCGCCCGCGGACCCCTCATTCGCCATACTTGGCCTGCGCGCGCTTGGTGAAGGAATCGATGAAGCTGGTCGCAATGCGGTTGAAGACCGGACCCACGACCATTTCAAGCGGCCGGTTCGAGAACGCGTACTCCATGGTGAACAGGACCTTGCACGCGTCTTCGGCCAGCGGCTGGAACACCCAATGACCAACCAGGCTGGAGAACGGCCCATCCACCAGCTCCAGGTCGATCCGTTCGGGGTAGACGTGGGTATTGCGGGTGGTGAAGCGCTGCTTCATCCCCGCGAAGGAAATCAGGATGGAAGCCTGCATGCCGTGTTCGTCGCGGGTCTGCACCTCGGCGCCGCCACACCACGGCATGAACTCGGGGTACTTCTCCACGTCGGCAACCAGGTCGAACATCTGGGCGGCGCTGTAAGGCACCAGGACGGATCGTTGTACTTTGTGCATCGACTATCGCAAATGGCTAGAATGGCAAGATTTTACCGGCACAGCGCTTTGTGGGCTTGAATGGGCCGAAACAGAGGCCAAAACAGTGAACAAAACTGCGGCCAAAGTAGTGCAGCGGCCAGCGCAGTAAACAAAGCAGTGAACAAAGCAGCGGCAAAAGACAGCCGCCAGGATACCGAGCAATCGCCGCCCGCAACAACCCGCAATCCGCCGGATTCGCAGAATCCCCCAGCAAGAAGGCTTTATGAGCATTATCGACAATCGCAAGGCCACGCACGACTATTTCATCGAAGACCGCTATGAAGCCGGCCTTGTCCTGCAAGGCTGGGAAGTCAAGGCGATCCGCGACGGCCGCGTGCAGCTCAAGGAAAGCTACGTCATCGTGCGCGATGGCGAACTGTTCCTGCTCGGCATGCACGTCAGCCCCCTGCCCACGGCCTCCACGCACATCCACCCCGACGCGATGCGCACGCGCAAGCTGCTGCTCAAGGCCGAGGAAATCAGCAAGCTCATCGGCAAGGTCGAGCAGCGCGGCTATACGCTCGTGCCGCTGAACCTGCACTACAAGAACGGCCGCATCAAGCTGGATTTCGCGCTGGGCCGCGGCAAGAAGCTGTTCGACAAGCGCGACACCGCGCGCGAGAAGGACTGGGCGCGCGAAAAGGAACGCATCATGAAGCACGACACCCGCGCACCGCGCCGCGACAAGGACGACTGATTCAGGCGGCCACCGGCAGCGCCGGGCGCTCGGCCTCGTGGCCGGGTCCCACCACGCGGTTGCGCCCCGCCGATTTGGCCGCATAGAGTTTGCGGTCGGCCCGTTCGAACAGCACCTGCAGGTTTTCGCCCGGAATCCAGTCCTCGACGCCCGCGCTGAACGTATACGAAATCGTGCTGCCCCCGTGCGCGCAAGGCGTGCGCCGCACCGAATCCAGCAGCCGCTCGGCCACCTCCAGCACCGCGTCGCTGCGCATGTCCGCAAACAGCACGCAGAATTCCTCGCCCCCCACCCGTCCCACGTGATCGCCGGTTCGTAGTGTCGCGGTCGCCAGCAAGCCGAAATGGCGCAGCACCGCATCGCCGGCCGCATGGCCATGCGTGTCGTTGATGCGCTTGAAATGGTCGATGTCCAAAAGCAGCAAGGTCAGCGGACGGCGCATGCGCAGGGCCTGGGCGCAATACCGTTCGGCCTGCAGCCACCACGCCTTGCGAGACATCAGACCCGTCAGGAAGTCGGTGTTGGCCTCTTGTTCGCGGTCGGCCAGCATGCGGTCGTGGATGATCATGATGGTTCCCAGCGTCAGGCACGGCATGATCAACACGCCCAACGTCAGGAACGCAACGCCCCACAGCGTGGGTTCAAGAAAGGCGGACACCGTGTCCAGCCCCGCCAGGTAGACCCCGGCGCGAAGCGCGCAAACCACGGCGGAGATCAGCGTCACCGCCCACACGAAACGGTAGGCGTAGCGCGAGCGATGCTTGGGCATGTTGCGCTGGACGACGATGGCCACGGCGAGCATGAAGCCCATTTGCAGCAACGACATCGCGACGATGCGCGGACTCACCTGCCAGTCCACGTAGGTGTAGGTGGCCACGACCGACAGCGCCGCCAGGCAGCCCAGGGTCATGAGATGCCGGGGCACCGCAAGACCGAGCAACCGGCGCACGCCCGCGTAATACGCACAAAGGGCCAGCGCGATCGCTGCGTTCGGCACCAGGATGGACGCCCAGAGCGGCGCCTCGGTGTTCTGCAGCGCAAATGTAGAAAACGCCAACAGCGTGAGCAGGTTGGCGCGTATGGTCTCGCGGATGCCGGCCATGCCGCTGCGCGCCAGGGATCCCAGCACGCACAGCGAAAGCACTCCCGCCAGCGCTGCTATCAGAAGCAAATTAACGGGAGCGATCATGGGCGGCGCGCCGCGAGGCGCGGTATCAGGTGTTGCGCGTGGACTTCACGATGGTCATGGCGGAGGCGATCATCCCGCCCACGTCGGACAGATTGGCCGGCAGGATCAGCGTGTTGCCTTCCTTGGCCACGTTGCCGAACGCCTCGACGTAGCGCTCGGCAACCTTCAGGTTGACCGCTTCCATGCCGCCCGGCTGGCGAACCGCATCGGCAACCTGCGTGATGGCCTTGGCGGTGGCTTCGGCAATCGCCAGCACCGCGGCCGCCTCGCCCTGCGCCTGGTTGATCTGCGCCTGCTTCTCGCCTTCGGATCGCGCGATCGCCGCTTCGCGTTCGCCGGTGGCGATATTGATCTGCTCCTGGCGGCGGCCCTCGGAGGCGGCGATCAGCGCGCGCTTTTCGCGTTCCGCCGTGATCTGGGCCTGCATCGAACGCAGGATCTCGTTGGGCGGCGTCAGATCCTTGATTTCATAGCGCAGCACCTTCACGCCCCAGTTCAGCGCCGCCTCGTCCAGCGACGAGACGATGTTGCTGTTGATGGAGTCGCGCTCTTCAAAGGTACGGTCCAGTTCCATCTTGCCGATGACCGAACGCAAGGTGGTCTGGGCAAGCTGCGTGATCGCCGAAATGTAGTTGGACGAACCGTACGAGGCGCGCATCGGGTCCGTGACCTGGAAATAAAGCACGCCGTCGACCTGCAGCTGGGTGTTGTCGCGCGTGATGCAGACCTGGCTGGGCACATCCAGGGGGATTTCCTTCAAGGAATGCTTGTAGGCCACCCGTTCGATGAACGGAATCACGAACCCGGCGCCCGGCGACAGGACGCGGTCGAACTTGCCCAGCCGCTCGACCACCCAGGCATGCTGCTGCGGCACGATGGCGATCGCCTTGACGACGATAAGGATCGCCAGCGCAACGATGACAAGCAGCACGACGGTTGAAGTATCGATCATGATGTGAAGCCTCTTTTCGGATGGATGCGCCGGCCTGCCCCGCCATGCTGGCCGGGGTTCCGGCGATTGCCCGCGGCGCTGCGCGGGTGCGTTCTGCTATGCCGATCTGCTGCGCTTGGGAGTCAGCACGAGGATCGAGCCGCGCAATTCGGTAATGATGTGTTCGCCGGGATGGGCGGCATGTCCCTTGGCCAGCTCAGCCTGCCAATGCGCGCCCCGGTACCAGACGCGCGCCGCCCCGCTGTCGGACCACGCCTCCACGACGACGGTCTGGCCGATGTCCAGGTTGACGTCGGCGTTGCGGGCGGAATTGACCTCACGCTTTTTCAGCACCCGGGTCTTGCGCAGCACCAATAGCCCCAGCAGCAGCACGACGCCGCAAGCCACCAGCTCCCATTGCAGGCCCGCGTTCAGCCAGGCCGCAATGCCGCCGGCGGCCAGACCCAAGGCGACCAGCAGCAAATAGAAGGTTCCTGTCGCCAGCTCTCCGATGAGCGCCAGCGCGGCCAATCCCAGCCAAATCCACATAGTATTGAGAATCGTCTGTAAGGATGAGTATCTGAGCGGATTGTACGTATTTCCGGGACGGAGCGGGAGCCGCAGTGCGCCGACGGGAACATTTTCGCTGGATTACTATGTGCGCTGGCGCGCCAAGTCGCGGGACCAACGCGCCGCCCTCATCCACCTATATGCATTTATGACCGCCGCAACTCCTTCTGCTCTTCCCGTCCTGATCCTGCATACCGGCGATCCGGACGATACGCTCAAAAGCCAGTTCGGCGGCTATGCCGAACAAATCATGACGGCGGCCGGCCTGGCCGCCAGCAACGTCGAGATCGTCGCGGTATACGAGGGCCAGCGCCCGCAGGCGCCCTCCTGCTACCGCGCCGCCCTGATCACCGGTTCCCCCGCGATGGTGTCCGACAAGGAACCCTGGAGCGAAGACACCGCCGCCTGGCTGCGCGAGGCCGTCGACGCCGGTCTGCCGATGTTCGGCGTCTGCTACGGGCACCAGTTGCTGGCGCACGCGCTGGGCGGCAAAGTCGGCTACAACCCTTCGGGCCGGGAAGTAGGCACCCAGACCGTGGAATTGCTGCCGACCGCCTCCGGCGATCAACTCATGGCCGGCGTGCCGTCCACCTTCCCTGCGCAGATGCTGCATGCGCAGACCGTGCTGCAACCGCCCCCGGGCGCGGCAGTGCTGGCGCGATCGGATCTGGACGACCACCAGATGATCCGCATCGGCCGCAACGTCTTTTCCACCCAGTTTCACCCCGAGTTCGGGCCGGATTTCATCCTGGCTCATCTCGAGCGTTATGGCCGCCGCTACGCCGCCGAAAACCTCGACATGCCCGATCTGTCGGCCAACGTGCGCGCGACGCCCGTGGCGGCAGGCCTGCTGCGGCGCTTCCTGGAGACCTACGCACCCGGCGCCTGATGTCCTCAGGCGTCCCGCTGGCCTTGCCGGGACGCCACGGGGGACACCAATGGCTCCGCCGCAACAAGCGGAGTGCCGGGCCCGGCCAGTCTTGAGACGATAGCGTCAAGCGTTACGCCAACACGCGCCAGTCAGGAGTCCCTTATGAGCCCCGCCGCCGTCCCCCTGAGCAAACAGCACGCCGCCGCCGTCGAGCGCGCCTGCCGCGCCCTGGAAGCCGAGCAGCCGCCCGATCTGTCGACGCTGGCCGAGCAGGCCGGCATGAGCCGCTTCCATTTCCACCGCGTTTTCAAGGCCGCCACGGGCATCACGCCCAAGGCCTACGCCAACGCCCTGCGGGCCAGCCGCGCGCGCCAGCGCCTGGAAGAAAGCGCCAGCGTCACCGACGCCATGTACGACGCCGGCTTCAATTCCAGCGGACGCTTCTACGAGGCCGCCCCCGCCATCCTGGGCATGACGCCCACCGCGTTCCGCAAGAACGGCGAAGGCGTGGATATCCGGTTCGCGGTCGCGCAATGCGCATTGGGCGCGCTGCTGGTGGCGGCAAGCAGCACCGGCATCTGCGAAATCGCGCTGGACGAGGACCCTGACCGGCTGGTCAAGAACTTGCAGGACCGCTTTCGCGCCGCCAGGCTGATCGGCGCCGATCCCCAGTTCGAAAGCTGGGTTGCGGACGTGGTCGGCTTTGTCGAAGATCCGGCGCGCGGCCTGGACCTGCCGCTGGACGTACGGGGCACGGCGTTCCAGCGCAAGGTCTGGGAGGCGCTTTGCGAGATCCCGCTGGGCGAAACCGCCACCTACGCACAGGTGGCCGAGCGCATCGGCGCGCCCACCGCCGTGCGCGCCGTCGCCCGCGCCTGCGCCACCAACAACATCGCGCTGGCCATTCCCTGCCATCGCGTGGTGCGCACCGACGGCTCGCTGGCTGGCTACCGTTGGGGCATCGACCGCAAGCGCGAACTCATCGCCCGGGAAGCCAAGGCTGCCTGAGCCGGCACGGGTCGAATAAGACACGAGCGAATAAAAAAAACCCCGCGTCCCAAAAGACGCGGGGTTTTTCGTTTCAACCGGCCGATCAGTTCTTGGCCAGGCGCTGCCACGTATCGACAACGGTGTCCGGATTCAGCGACATCGACAGGATGCCTTCGTCCTTCAGCCACTGCGCGAAGTCCGGGTGGTCGCTGGGGCCTTGGCCGCAGATGCCGACGTACTTGTTGGCAGCCAGGCAAGCCTTGATCGCACGGCGCAGCATGAACTTGACGGCTTCGTCGCGCTCGTCGAAGTCGGCGGCCAAAAGCTCCATGCCCGAATCGCGGTCCAGGCCCAGCGTGAGCTGGGTCATGTCGTTCGAGCCGATGGAGAAGCCGTCGAAGTACTGCAGGAACTCGTCGGCCAGGATGGCGTTGGACGGCACTTCGCACATCATGATCAGCTTCAGGCCGTTTTCGCCGCGCGCCAGGCCGTGCTTGGCGAGCAGGTTCACGACCTTCTCGGCCTGACCCAGCGTGCGCACGAACGGCACCATGATCTCGACGTTCGTCAGGCCCATTTCATCGCGCACCTTCTTGAGGGCTTCGCATTCCATGCGGAAGCACTCGGCGAAGTCTTCGGCGATGTAGCGCGACGCGCCGCGGAAGCCCAACATGGGGTTCTCTTCCTCGGGCTCGTAGCGCGAGCCGCCCACCAGCTTGCGGTACTCGTTGGACTTGAAGTCCGACATGCGCACGATGACCGGCTTGGGGTAGAAAGCGGCGGCAATCGTTGCCACGCCTTCGGCCATCTTCTCGACGAAGAAGGCGCGCGGGCTGGCATGGCCGCGAGCGGCCGATTCCACGGCCTTCTTCAGCTCGCCGTCCACGTTCGGGTAGTCCAGGACTGCCTTCGGGTGGATGCCGATGTTGTTGTTGATGATGAATTCCAGGCGAGCCAGGCCGACGCCGCCGTTCGGGATCTGGGCGAAGTCGAACGCCAGTTGCGGGTTGCCCACGTTCATCATGATCTTCAGATCGATGGCGGGCATGTCGCCACGGCGCACTTCCTCGACTTCGGTCTCGATCAGGCCGTCATAGATGCGGCCTTCGTCGCCTTCGGCGCAGGACACGGTCACGGCCTGGCCTTCCTTGAGCAGATCGGTCGCGTTGCCGCAGCCCACCACCGCCGGAATGCCCAGTTCACGCGCGATGATCGCGGCGTGGCACGTACGGCCGCCGCGGTTCGTCACGATGGCCGAGGCGCGCTTCATCACGGGTTCCCAGTTGGGATCCGTCATGTCGGTGACCAGCACGTCGCCCGGCTGGACCTTGTCCATGTCGGAGATGTCGCCCACGACGCGCACCGGGCCCGAACCGATCTTCTGGCCGATGGCACGGCCGGTGATCAGCACCTGGCCGGTCGCCTTCAGGCGGTAGCGCTGTTGCACGTCATTGGCGCCCTGCTGCGACTTCACCGTTTCGGGGCGCGCCTGCAGGATGTAGATCTTGCCGTCCACGCCGTCGCGGCCCCACTCGATGTCCATAGGACGCTGGTAGTGCTTTTCGATGATGACGGCGTAGCGGGCCAGTTCGTTGACCTCGTCGTCGGTCAGCGAGTAGCGGTTGCGCTCGGACACGGGCACGTCCACCGTGCGCACGGCACGGCCTTCGGGGCGCTCGGGATCGAATTCCATCTTGATGAGCTTGGAGCCGATGCGGCGGCCGACGATGGGATAGTGGCCTTGCTCCAGCGTGGGCTTGAAGACGTAGAACTCGTCAGGGTTGACGGCGCCCTGCACGACGGTTTCGCCCAAGCCGTAGGACGAGGTGATGAACACCACATCCTGGAAGCCCGATTCGGTGTCGATGGTGAACATGACGCCGGCGCTGCCCTTGTCGGAACGCACCATGCGCTGGATGCCGGCCGACAAGGCGACGTCGGCATGGGCGTAGCCCTTGTGCACGCGATAGGAAATGGCGCGGTCGTTGTACAGCGACGCGAACACGTGGCGGATCTTGTCCAGCACGTCGTCGATGCCCACCACGTTCAGGAAGGTTTCCTGCTGGCCGGCGAACGAGGCGTCGGGAAGGTCTTCGGCCGTGGCGGACGAGCGCACGGCGAACGAGCCCTTGCCATCGGCATCGAGCTTGGCGAAGGCTTCGCGGATCTGCGATTCGAATTCCGGCGAGAACGGCGCCTCGACGATCCATTGGCGGATCTGCGCACCGGCGGTGGCCAGTTCACGCACGTCTTCGGGATTCAGCGTGGTCAGGCGTTCAGCGATCCGCTTGTCCAGGCCCGAAGCCTTCAGGAAATCGCGGAAGGCATCCGCGGTCGTGGCAAAGCCGCCCGGCACGCGGACACCCGCGCCAGACAGCTGGCTGATCATTTCGCCAAGAGATGCGTTCTTGCCTCCTACCGAGTCCACGTCCGTCATGCGGAGCTGCTCGAACAAAACAACATACGACATTGAAGTCACCTTTTACAATGGAATGAAAGCGAGTTTGGTCAATGGATGAAATGCGCTGTTTTGGCTGCCGGAGAAACGCTTTTTCCGGCTTGTGCAGACACGCTTTCAGACGCTGACCAAACTGGCCTTGGACCGCCCTTGGGGTGACTTATAGGGGCCTGATTGTACTCGGTGGAGTACGTCCGGCCATCTGCCTGGTTGGAATTTTTTACACATGACATCTACCCCTATCGTACGCACGGTATACATCGTTTCCGACAGTACCGGCATCACCGCAGAAACCTTCAGCCAGTCAGTACTTTCGCAGTTCGAGGAGGTCAATTTCAAGCCCATCCGCCTGCCTTTCGTGGACACGCTTGAAAAGGCCGCGGAAGTCGCCATGCGGATCGATCGCAGCGCCCAGGACGCGGGCGTGCCGCCCATCGTTTTCAGCACCCTGGTCAACCCCGAGATCCTGGCACGTGTTCGCCAGGCGAACGGCATCTTCCTGGATCTGTTCGGCACGTTCGTCAGCCACATCGAACAGGCGCTGGGTCTCAAATCCAGCCACTCCATCGGCCGCTCGCACATGCAGGCCAACTCGGAAAAGTACCGGAACCGAATCGACGCCATCAACTTCAGCCTGGCGCACGACGACGGCCAGTTCGTGAACCAGCTCGATCAGGCCGACGTGATCCTCGTCGGGGTCTCGCGCTGCGGCAAGACGCCCACCAGTCTGTACCTGGCCATGCAGTACGCCATCAAGGCCGCGAATTTCCCGCTCACGCCCGACGATTTCGAACGCGGCACCCTGCCCTCGACCATTGCGCCGCACCGGGGCAAGCTGTTCGGCCTGTCGATCCAGCCCGAGCGCCTGGCCGAAGTGCGCAACGAGCGCCGCCCCAACAGCCGCTACGCGCAACTTGAGCAATGCCGCTACGAAGTGGCGGAAGCCGAACGCATGATGCGCCGCGAAGGCATTTCGTGGCTGTCCAGCACGACGAAATCGATCGAAGAGATCGCGACCACCGTCTTGCAGGAAGTCGGACTGGATCGCGGATAAAGAAAAAGGGCGCGTTCAGGCGCGCCCTTGATTGGCCGGCGGTTTCAGCCGGCGAATGTTCACTGTGAATATTCAGGGACGCAGCTTGACGCGCTCACGCGATCCCGCGCCCCAGTACTTCAGCGGCGACATCTCCTCTTGGGCAATCTTTTCGGATTCCTCCAGCCGCATGTCCTGCCGCCCCACGCTGGCGGCATTTCCGGTTGCGCCCTCGATGCTCAGGCGCACGTACCGCGTCTGGCCCGGCGCCAGGTCGAACGTCAGGGTCTCGCCATCGCGCAGCGTATCGATCTCGTACTTGCCCGCCGGACGGTTCACGTAGAAGAAGCTGCCCGGCTTGGACCGGCCGACCTTCACGCCATTGACGCGCAGATACGGTTGATTCGACACCACGCCAATCGGCGCCGGCGGCTGGTAGAAATAGATGCGGCCCGTATCCGGGACCATGACGGGAATGGTGCCCGCCACGTCCTTGTAGCGGGGACCGCCGCAACCGGCCAACAAGGCGGCGCCCAGCGCGGCGGCGGCCATCAACTTCAAACTGCTCTGCATGGATTTCTCTTCAGGTTTGGGTCTAACGCAAGCCAGGAACCTGCTCGGGCGAAGCCGCGCCCCAATAGCGCATCTTCAGGAGCTCGGTTTCAGCGACTTCGGGCGGATCGACCATTTCCATGGAGAGCTTGCCCACCGTGCCCGTGCTGCCCAGCGATTCGGCCTTGATGCGCACATAGCGCGTCTGACCGGGATCAAGCTTGAAACTCACGCCGTCGCCCGTCCAATACAGGTTGGTCACGACATAACTGCCTGCCGGGCGGTCCACGAAAAAGAAGCTGCCCGGCTTGTTGCGCCCTACGACATCGCCGTTCACGCGCAGCTTTTGCTGCGCCACCGCGGCGGCCGACGCCTGCGCCTGCGGCTGGTAGAAGTAGATGCGCCCGTCGCCTTGCGCGATTGGCGGCATGCGCCCCTGCAAGGATTGGTACTGCGGTCCAGCGCACCCGGCCAGCGCAACCACCGTCGCGGCCGTCGCCGCCAATTTCAGCCAGATCTTCATTGACGCTTTTCCACAGGCAGGGTCACAGGACGGTTCAATGGCAGATAGGCCATTTCACCAGGCAGGTAAAAGCCAACGAGCTTTCCCGAGGACGCCACGAGATAGGCCTCTCCCTGGCGCCGCGTCTGGACTGTGAACAGGCCGCCAAGCGACCGGTAGACGTCGCCTTGCGGCAAGGCGCCCACGCGCTGCCATTGCGACGCCGCCGGCAGATTCGCGATGCTGTCATTGGGAAGCTGGGCGGTGACCAAGCGCGACAGCTGGATCACGTTGACCGGGTCCGCCGGCGCCACGGGCACCAGGTTCGCCCGCTGTGTCGACACGGACATGCACGCGCTTAAGGAAAGCATGCCCGCGACGGCCAACACGGCAAACTTGCTCAGGCGGGCCGCGCCCGCGATTGTTGGAACTACCGACGACACCATGGATACCCCGGCGACAAATGAAGTGCGTAAGTATAGGGGTGCATCAGAAATCTACAAAACGTATCTGCGCTCAATAGCGCAGCGGCTCGCGCTCGCGGCGGCCCGCGCCCCAATATCGCAAGTCGGCCAGCGCTTGCTGCGCGGCGTCGGGCGACTGCTCCAGGCGCAGCACCTGCTTGCCTCCCGCGACGTCCACCCGGACGTATTGCGTCTGCCCTGCCGCTAGCGGCACGACCAGCGGGTCCTTGCGTTCCTTGCGGTCCGTTGCCGTGATCACTTCGAGCGTCCCGGCCGACCGGTCCACGAAAAAGAAGTGGCCTGCCTTGGATTTGCCGACGCGGGCGTTGTCGACCAGGATGGCTGGATGCGGCACCTTGTCGCCGTTGGACGTCTTGGGCTGGTAGAAATAGATCCGCCCTTCGCCTGGCTCCAGCGCGGAGATCTTGGCCGCCACGTCGCCATACCGGGGGCCCGCGCAGCCCGCCAGCACGGTTGCGGCGCCCAGCGCGGCCAGGCTCAGTTTGATCCAGTGTTTCACGTGTCCCCTCCCCGGGCTCGAAATGCGGGCCGCGTCAGTGCGCCGCCCACGTTGCACAAGCGCCGCAGTATAGGGGGCAGATTCGCCCATCAATCGGTGGAAAAACGGGGGGATCCCGCGCCGGCTCAGGCGGGATGGCGCAGGCTCGCCTGGCGGCGCTGCTCGAACAGGCAGATCGCTGCGGCGGCGCCGACATTCAGCGACTCGACGGCGGCGGCGTCGTGGTCAATGCGCACCTTCAGGCTGGCAGCGGCCAGCAGCGCGGGCGCCACACCCTGGCCCTCATGCCCGAACACCCACGCGCACCGCTCAGGCAGGCGGTCCGCATAAAGGTCGCGCGAGCCGTCCAACGCCGTCGCCACCAGCGGCAAACGCAAGCGCGGCAGCAAGGCCTGGAGATCGACATGCTCGTGGATATCCAGGGCAAAATGCGCGCCCTGGCCGCTGCGAAGCACTTTGGGAGACCAGGCCGCCGCCGAGCCCGTGGCAAGAAACACCCGCTTGATGCCGGCCGCGGCGCACGTGCGCAGCAAAGTGCCCACATTGCCAGGGTCCTGGATGCGGTCGAACAGCACGCAGGTTTCATCCACCTGTTCAGGCAGCGCGGGCACCGGCGGCGTGACCAGGAAGGCGACGCCCTGCCCGCTTTCGACGGCGGCCACGGCGTGCATCAGGCGCGCGTCCAGCGCGAGGCTGACGTTGTCCGGCACGGCCGCGGCGAGCGCCGCGATGTCCGGCTGGGAAAGGCGGTCCACGTCGAAAATCGCCCTGTCCGGCGCGCCGTGGTGCTGCAACCATGCCTGGCAAAGGTGCACGCCATCGAGCAGCACCTGGGCGCCACGCTTGCCCGCGGTGCCGGCCAACTTGACCAGCGCCTTGACCGCCGGGTTGTCCCGGGAACTGATGTGCTTCATGAAACCAGGCCGAAGGCCTTGATGGGCGCGAAGCTGCGCCGGTGTTCAGCGCACGGACCGTGCTCGCGCAGCCGTTGCAGATGCAGCGCCGTGCCGTAGCCCTTGTGCTGGTCGAACGCGTATTGCGGATACAGGGCGTGCAGGCGAAGCAGATCGGCGTCGCGGGCGGTCTTGGCAAGGATGGAGGCGGCCGAAATTGCCGGCACCAGCGCATCGCCCTTGATGACGGTCTGCACGGTGCAGCGCAGTTTGGGCGCCTGATTGCCGTCGACCAGCGCCAGTTGCGGCACGGTGGTCAGGCCTTGCACCGCGCGCTGCATCGCCAGCATGGTGGCGCGCAGGATGTTCAGGCTGTCGATTTCCGCGACCGTGGCGCTGGCGATGCACCAGGCAAGCGCCTGTTCCTTGATCTGCAGCGCCAGTTCCTCGCGGCGCACGGCGGTGAGGACCTTGGAGTCGGCCAGGCCGTCAATGAAGCGTGACGGATCCAGAATGACCGCCGCCGCGTAGACCTCGCCGGCAAGCGGGCCACGGCCCGCCTCGTCGACGCCGGCGGTCAGCAGCGCGGGCTGCTCCGGCGCCACGAAAAGCTCAGGCTGCTCCATCGGCCACCTCCAGGATCGCCTGCGCGGCCAGCGCCGGCGTATCGCGCAACAAGTCTTGGTGCATGGCGGTGAAACGGGCCTCCACGCGGGCGATCAGGGCGTCGTCGGTCAACGCCTGCCAGGTCGCTTCGGCCAGTTTATCGGGCGTCGCGTCGTCCTGCAAAAGCTCGGGAACGACGAAGTCGCGAAGCAGCACGTTGGGCAGGCCCACCCAGGGCAGGTACGGGCGCTGCTGACCGGACTTCCACGCCATGATCCGCCGCATCCAGGGCGACAGGACGTAGGAGATGACCATGGGCCGTTTGAACAGCGCCGTCTCCAGCGTGGCGGTGCCGCTGGCGACCAGGACGGCCGTGGCGGCTTCCATGACGGACCAGGCCACCGGCGCCTTGCGGTCGCCGCCCTCGCCGTGCAGGTCGTGCGCGGTGACGCAGCGCAGATCGGGCACCGGGTACTGGGCCAGGATTTCCAGGAATTCGGCCCGCCGCTGGTCATTGACCATGGGCACGATGCACTGCAGGGCCGGATCCTTCTTCAGCAGTTGCTGGGCCGCCTGCAGAAAGCGCGGCGCGAGCAGACGGATCTCGGAAGACCGGCTGCCGGGCAGGATCGCCAGCACACGGGCGTCTTGATCGATGCCCAGGCGCTCGCGGGCCGCCGCGCGGTCCGGCTGCATCGGCACGGCGCCGGCCAGCGGATGGCCCACGTACGTCACCGGTATGCGTTCCTTGCGGTAGATCTCTTCCTCGAACGGAAACAGCACCAACATATGCGAGACCGATTCACGGATCTTGTGAATACGCTCGTAGCGCCAGGCCCAGATCGAGGGGCCGACGAAATGCACCGTCGGCGTGCCCGCCTGGCGAAGCTGGTGCTCCAGCCGCAGATTGAAGTCGGGTGCGTCGATGCCCACGAAGACGGACGGCGGCTCGGCGAGCCAGCGGCGCTTGACGTCGCGGTAGGTGGCCAGCAGGCTGGGCAGGCGCTTGAGCGCGTCCACATAGCCAAACACGGTCAGCGCGTGCATCGGATGCCAGGCGTCGAAGTCTCGCGCCTGCATCTGCGGTCCGCCGATGCCCTCGCAGCGCACGCCGCTGTCGCGCGCTTGCAGACCGGCAATGATGCGTCCGGCCAGCAGGTCGCCCGAAGGCTCGCCGGCCACCATGCCGATCCGAGTGCTCATGGGCGGATGATGCCGCGGGAGGCGACGTCAAGGAAGTCCAGCAGCGTCTGCAGATGTTCCGCGGCTTCAGGGGTGGATTGCTGGCGCTCGCGCAGTTCGGCGCGCGCCGCGTCCAGGGGCAGGCCCCGGCGGTAGATGATCTTGTAGGCTTCGCGCAGGACCGAAATCGAGGCCGCGGAAAAACCGCGGCGTTTCAGGCCTTCGACGTTGATGCCCACCGGACGGCACGGGTTGCCGGCCGCCAGCACAAAAGGCGGGGTGTCCTGCATGAGGGAGCTGTTGCCGCCCGTCATGGTGTGCGCGCCCACGCGCGAGAACTGATGCACGCCGGTCAGGCCGCCGATGATGGCCCAGTCGCCCACATGCACGTGGCCGCCAAGCTGCACCGAATTGGCCAGGATCGTGTTGCTGCCGATGTGGCAGTCATGGGCCACGTGAACATAGGCCATGATCCAGTTGTCGTTGCCCAGCGTTGTTTCACCGCCATCCTGCGTCGTGCCGGTATTCAGCGTGACGAATTCGCGCACCGTGTTGCGGTCGCCGATCGTCAGGCGCGTCGGCTCGCCCGCGTACTTCTTGTCCTGCGGCATGCCGCCGATGGAGCAATAACGATAGAAGCGGTTGTCGCGACCGATGGTGGTCACACCGTCGATCATGCAGTACGGGCCGATTTCGGTACCCGCACCGATGGTCACATCAGGCCCCACCACTGCGAACGGGCCGATGACCACGGTCGGGTCGATTTTTGCCGCCGGATCGACAACAGCGGTGGGATGGATGTTTCCTGCCATTTACTCTTCCAGGCTGCGAATCGCGCACATCAGCTTGGCGGAGGCCACTTCCTGGCCGTCGACCGTCGCGCGTGCTTGATACTTACAGATGCTGCGGCTCAGGCGTTCCGCTTCGACCTCGATGCGCAGCTGGTCACCCGGGACGACGGGGCGGCGAAAGCGCGCACCGTCGATGCCGACCAGGTAATAGGCGGTCTTGGCGCCTTCGCACTTGAGGCCGCCGTTCTCGTCCGTGAACGAGAACAGCGCCGAGGCCTGGGCCATGGCTTCGACGATGAGCACGCCCGGCATCACCGGATGGTGAGGAAAGTGACCGTTGAAAAACGGCTCGTTGATCGAGACGTTCTTGATGGCGACGATCGACTTGCCAGGCACCATTTCCACGACACGGTCAATCAGCAGCATCGGGTAGCGATGCGGCAGCCTCTCCATGATCCCCTTGATGTCGAGTTCCATTTTTCTATGCGTTCCTGCGAAATTAAATAAAGTGGCGGCGCGGGCGCGCCAGGGCGGCGAACGCGCCCTAGTCCTTTTCCAGCGTGCGCACGCGGCGGCGCAATTGCGCCAATTGTTGTATCACGGCGGCGTTGCGCTGCCATTCGCCATGCTCCGCGTACGGGAAGACCCCGGTGTAGCGGCCAGGCTTGGAAATGTTGGACGTCACTGCCGTGCCGCCCGAGATATGCACGTCGTCGCCCAGCACCAGATGCCCCGAGAGCATCGCGGCGCCGCCGATGGTGCAGCGCTCACCGATGGTGGTCGAGCCCGCCACACCCACGCAGGCCGCCATCGCGGTATGTGCGCCGATGCGGCAGTTGTGGCCGATCATGATCTGGTTATCGAGCTTCACGCCGTCCGCCAGGACGGTGTCTTCAAGGGCGCCGCGGTCGACGGTGGTGTTGGCGCCGATTTCGACGTCATCGCCCAGCGAAACGCCGCCGAACTGCGGGATCTTGCCCCAGGCGCCCTTGCCCAGCGAAGGATCCGGCGCGAAGCCGAAACCATCGGCCCCCAGCACCGAACCGCTGTGCAGGATGACGCGGGCGCCGATCTTGACGCCTTCATAAAGCGTGACGTTGGCATGCAGCCGGCCGTCAGGCCCGATGGACGATCCGGCGCCGATGACGCAACCCGGACCCAGCACCGTGCCCCGTCCGATGCGCACGCCGGCTTCGACGACGCAGTTCGGGCCAATACGCACGCCCTCTTCGATGATCGCGTCGGGCGCAACCACGGCGGAGGGATGGGTTTCAGCGGGCAAGGCGGGTCTGCGGGCAGTGTCGAACCACTGCGCGACGCGCGCGTAGAGCAGATAGGGATGCTTGCAGACGACCAGCGCGAATGGCGGGCGGTCGCTGCCCTGGGCTTCGAGCGCCTCGGCGACGTCGGTGGAGACGATGACCGCCCCCGCTCCGGTTGCGCCAAGCTGGCTTTGGTAACGGGGATTGGACAGGAAAGTGATTTCCTGGGGACCGGCCGAAGACAGGGTCCCGATGCCGCAGACCCGCATGGGGTCTGCGCCGGGAACCGCACTGATACGCCAGTCCATACCCTGGGTATTGGCGGCGCTCAACAATGCTTCGAGTGTCGGCGCGCGGGCAAGATCCAGTAAAACCGGCATGACTAGACGGGTATCGCTTTACTTGCCCAGGCTCTGGATCACCTTGTCGGTGATGTCGATGCGCGGGTTGACCGTCACCGCGTCCTGGATGATCAGGTCGTAGTTTTCCTGTTCGGCAATGCGCTTGATGGCGTCATTGGCCTTGGACACGATGCCCGAGAATTCTTCGTTGCGACGGCGGTTGAAGTCTTCCTGGAACTCGCGGCGCTTGCGCTGCAGGTCGGTGTCCAGGTTGGCCAGTTCGCGCTGGCGCTTGACGCGGTCGGATTCCGACAGGACGGGGGCGTCCTTGTCGAACTTCTCGGCTTGCGAGCGCAGGCTGTTGTTCAGGCGCTGGAGCTCGTCGTCGCGCTTCTTGAATTCGGCTTCGATCTTGCTTTGGGCAGTCTTGGCCGGACCCGATTCGCGCAGGATGCGTTCGGTATTGACGAAACCGATCTTGGTGCCTTGCGCTTGCGCGGGGATCGCGGCAGCCGAACCGAGAATGAGCGCACCCACCAGGGCAATGGAGCCGCCCAGCTTGCCACGGCGCTTGGCGCCCAGCGTCTTCGATGATTTAAGTGCGAAATCAGACATCATGAAAATCTCACCTTCCAGTAAGGCAAAGCCAAAGTGTGTATTGTGCCACTAAACAGCAAGGACGCCGGACCAGGGGGCCGCGCCCTTGTTTTCAAGAGTAACGCTTCGCTTAGAATCCGGTCCCGATCTGGAACTGGAAGCTTTGCTTGTCGTCGCCCGGCTTGGAATTGAGCGGCCGCGCATACGACAACTGCAGCGGGCCCATCGGCGATTGCCAAGACAGGCCGATACCGGCCGAGAAACGCCAGCCGCAAGGATCCTCGACCTCGGTGTTGTCGCGGCCGCGGGTGCAAGAGAGGCCGCTGCCCGCCGACACCTGACCGGCGTCGCTGAAGATGAACCAGCGCAGGGTGCGATCCTTCGAGGCGCCCGGGAACGGCAGGTACAGCTGGGCGTTGGCCACGATGCGGCGCGTGCCGCCCAGGTAATCGCCCGTCTTGACGTCGCGCGGACCCAGCGAGGAGCCTTCGTAGCCGCGGACGGTGCCGATACCGCCGGCATAGACGTTCTTGATGACCGGGTAATCCTTGCTACCGTAGCTCTGGCCCCAATCGACCATGCCGTTCAGCGCCAGAGTGTACGAGCCGCCCAGCGGCACGTAATACTGCTGTTGCGCCGTCAGCATCGTGTATTGCAGATCGATGGTCGACACGTCGGCCTTCAAGCGCGTGTACGAACCCTTGGTCGGCGCCAGCGCGCTGTCACGCGTGTCCTTGGACCAGCCGGCGCTCAGGATCACCGAGTTCGTCGCATCGCCATACTGGTCAACGAAACTTTCGTAGGCCGCCGGCGAGTTGTTGTACAGGTCGATCTGGTTACGTTCGAAGTTGCCGCCCAGGAAGATGCGGTCGTACTCCGAGATCGGGATACCGAAGTTCATGCCCAGGCCCAAGGCCTTGACGCGGTAATCACCGTCGTTGTTGTTCCAGGGCTCGGTCACGCGGTAGTACGCCGACGTGGTGCGGCTGATGCCGTCCTTGGTCCAGTACGGATCGGTATGCGACAGCACCACGGCGCGGTTCGTCTTGCTGGTGTTCAGTTGCAGCGTCAGGTTGGTGCCGCTGCCGAAGACGTTGTCTTCGCTGATACCGGCCGACAGAATGGCCTTTTCGGACGAGCCGTAGCCCACGCCCAGGTTGATCATGCCGGTGGGCTTTTCCTTCACGTCGACGTTGACGTCGACCTGGTCAGGGGAGCCCGGGACCGGCTCGGTCTTGACGTTAACGTCGCTGAAGTAGCCCAGACGGTCCACGCGGTCGCGCGAGGTCTTGATGTCGCCGGCATCGTACCAGGCGGCTTCCTGCTGGCGCATTTCGCGGCGCACGACTTCGTCGCGGGTACGGGTGTTGCCGCCGATCTGGATGCGGCGCACGTAGACGCGGCGGCTCGGATCGACGTAGAACGTCAGGTCGGCTTCGTGCTTGGCGCGGTCCAGTTGCGGGTTCGGGTTGACGTTGGCGAACGCATACCCCAGCTCACCCAGGTAGTCGGTGATCGCCTTGGCGGAATCATTGGTCTTGGCGGCCGAGAAGGTCTCGCCTGCCTTGATCTGCACCAGGTCGTTGATTTCCTTGTCCAGGCCCAGCAGGTTGCCGGCCAGCTTGACGCTACGCACCTTGTAGGGCTCGCCTTCGTGGACGGTGATCGTGATGCGGATGTCCTGGCGATCCGGCGAAATGGTGACCTGCGGCGGCTCGACCGAGAACTCAAGGTAACCCTTGTCCAGGTAGAACGAGCGCAGGCGTTCGAGGTCGCCCTCGAGCTTTTCGCGCGAGTATTTATCGGTATCGGTGTACCAGGTCAGCCAGCCCGGGGTGGTCAGCTTGAATTCGTCCAGCAGGTCGCTTTCGGAGAAGGCCTTGTTGCCGACGAAACGGATTTCCTGGATGCGGGCAACCGAGCCTTCGAACACGTCGAAGCTCACGCCGACGCGGTTACGCGGCAGCGGCGTGACGGTGGAAGTGACTTCGACGCCGTATTTGCCCTTGGACAGATACTGCTGCTTCAATTCGTATTCGGCGCGCTCGAGCATGGAGCGGTCGAAAATGCGGCCTTCCGCAAAACCGACCTGCGCCAGCGAGGTGGTGATCGCCTTGGAATCGAATTCGCGCATGCCGTTGAAGTTAACGGACGCGATGGTGGGACGTTCCTGAACGACCACCACGACGACATTATTGTCCGTCTGGATCTGAACGTCGGTGAAAAAGCCCGTGCCATACAAACGACGGATGGCTTCGGTGGCTTCTTCTTCGGTGAATTTCTCGCCGACCTTGACAGGCAGATAACCAAAGACGGTGCCGGCGTCGGTTCGTTGAATACCCTCTACGCGGATATCCCGCACGACAAAGGGTTCGAAGGCGTGGGCCAAGGCCGGCAACATCAGCGCGGCTACGAGACCCGGCAGTACACCCTTTTTGTGTTGAAACATCCGGCGAAAAGACATCCTTGAGTATCCTCGGTCGTGCAAATGGCGGGGGATTTTATGCTAAATGGCGTTCAAGTGAACAAACGCGTGAAATCGTTGAACAGCGCAAGCCCCATCAGGCTTGCCAATATGCCTATGCCGGCGCGTTGCCCGATGTCGATCCATCTTGCGGGCGGGGGGCTACCCCGCACAATTTCGACGAGATAGTACAGCAGATGGCCACCATCCAGCATAGGAATGGGAAGCAAATTTAAAACGCCCAGGCTGATACTGATCAATGCGATATAGGCGATATACGCAACAATACCGATCCGGGCGGTCTGGCCGGCGTAATCCGCAATGGTGACCGGACCGCTCACATTGCGCCACGACACGTCGCCCGTCACCATGCGGCCCATCATGCGCAGCGAAAACCAGGCGGTGTCCCAGGTGCGGACGGCGCCGCGCCAGAGGCTGTCGAAGACGCCATAGCGCACAGTCACCATCGGCACGTTGCCGCCCAGTTGCACGCCCAATCGGCCGATTTCCTGGCCGTTGACGACTTCAGGGCGGGGCGTGACGTTCAGGGTGACGTTGGCGCCATCGCGGACCACGGTCAGGGCGAGCGGCTTGCCGGCGCTTTCCTGGATCTGCTTGACGAGGGCGCCGGTGTCGGGCGCCGGCTGGCCATTGACGGCCACGACCAGGTCACCCGCGCGCAGGCCGGCGGCCTGCCCTTCGCCGCCGTCGATCACAGCGCGCACCGCGGGCTTGGGCTGGGCCAGACGCACGCCTGCCGCGGCAAGCGGGTCGCCCTCGGCCGGGTCCATCGTATTGGGGGGAAGATCGAGTTCGCGCCGCTGGACGGCGCCGGACGGCGTGCTGACCTCGATGCTGGCGCGCCCGCCGGTGGACATGACGTCCATCAGGCGCCAGCGGGCGTCGGACCACGACGCGACTTCCTGGCCATCGATGGCCAGGATGCGGTCGCCGGCCAACAGGCCAGCCCGGGCGGCGGGAGTTTCGGCCGCGGGCGGCGCGATGATCGCGACGGGCTCCTCGGTGCCTGCCATGTTCAGGCATGCATACAGGAACACCGCAAGGATCAGATTGAAGATGGGGCCGGCTGCCACGATGGCGATGCGCTGGCCCACAGGCTTGGTATTGAAGGCGGAAGCCGCCACTTCCGGCGAGGCCCCAGGCGGCGCATCGTCCAGCATCTTGACGTAGCCGCCCAGCGGCAGCGCGGATACCGCCCATTCGGTGCCGTGCCGGTCGGTGCGGCGCAGGATGACCTTGCCAAAGCCCACCGAGAAACGCAGGACCTTCACACCGCAAAGGCGGGCAACCCAATAGTGCCCAAGCTCATGGAAAATGATCAGTGAGCCGAGCGCTACCGCAAAGGCCAGCAAGGTGAAAAGCATGGGGTCGGAATCTAGGAAATCAGAGGCAAACGCAGAGGCAATCGCGGCCCGCCATCAGGCCAGTCCGAGGTTGCCCGCAAAGGCGCGCGCCTCGGCGTCAAGCGCAAGTACGTCGTCAAGACTGCTGAGCGTAACAGATGCTTGCCGCGCCTGCCACTCGAGCGCAGCCTCGATGACCCGCGGAATCCAGGTGTAGGCCAGCCGCCCGTCCAGAAATGCGTCAACCGCCACCTCGTTGGCCGCATTGAGCACCACGCAGGCGCCCTGCCCCGCCCGCATCGCGGCGAAGGAATGCGCCAGGCACGGAAAGCGGGTCAGATCCGGCTTTTCGAAGTCCAAGCGGCCATGCCGGGTCAAGTCCAGCGGGCTTACGCCGCTCTCGATGCGGTCGGGAAAGCCAAGGCCGTACGCGATGGGCGTACGCATGTCGGGCTGGCCCAGCTGCGCAAGCACCGAGCCGTCGTCGTATTCGACCATCGAATGCACGACGCTCTGCGGGTGTACGACCACGTCGATCCGATCGGCCGGCATCGCGAACAACCAGTGCGCTTCGATGACCTCAAGCCCCTTGTTCAGCATCGTGGCCGAATCGACGGAGATCTTGCGGCCCATGCTCCAGTTGGGATGGGCGCAGGCCTGTTCAGGGGTGATGTCGTGCAGGTCTTCCAGGTCGCGGCCGCGGAAAGGCCCGCCCGACGCAGTCAGCAGCAAACGGCGCACGCCCTTGGCCGGTTGCTGCGGCGCATCGGCACGACCTTGGTGCGGCAGGCATTGGAAGATGGCGTTATGTTCGCTGTCGATGGGCAGCAATTCGGCGCCGTTGTCGCGGATGGCCTGCATGAAAAGCGTACCGGCGGCGACCAGCGCCTCCTTGTTGGCGAGCAGCACGCGCTTGCCGGCGCGCGCGGCGGCAAGCGCCGAAGGCAGGCCTGCGGCGCCCACGATGGCGGCCATCACGGTGTGGCACTGCGAATCCGCGGCGGTGTCGGCCAGCGCCTGTGCGCCCACGCGGATTTCGGGCATGGCTTGCCCGCCCGTCCAGGCATCGATGAATTTCTGGCGGGCGGCGGTGTCGGGCACCACGACGACCGCGGCCCGGCTGGAGAGCGCCTGCTCGGCCAGCCGTTGCATCCGGCTGTGGGCCGAAAGCGCGTAAACCGCCATCCGCTGCGGGTGGCGGGCAATCACGTCCAGCGTGCTTTCACCAATCGAACCGGTCGATCCCAGCACGACGACACGTTGAAAAGCCGTCAAAACAAGACTCCAGACAAAAGTAGCGCGAACGGCGCGACGGGAAGAATCGCATCGATCCGGTCATAGACGCCGCCATGGCCAGGCAAGAGAGTGCTGGAATCCTTGCGGCCCGCGCGGCGCTTGAGCAGCGACTCGAACAGGTCTCCCACAATGGACAGCACGCCCAGCACCGCGGCGATCGGCAGGGCGATCCAGAAAGTCCAGCGTTCCACCAGGGCGTGACCGAAGGTGCCGTCCCACAGGCTGGACAGCCCGATCCACACCACCGCGCCCAGGACGCCGGCAATGGCGCCTTCGATGGTCTTGCCCGGACTCACTCGCGGAGCCAGTTTACGCTTGCCAAAGGCCCGGCCGGCAAAGTAAGCGGCAATATCGGCCACCCAGACGAGGGCCAGCAGCGACACGACGAACACGCCGCCGCGCGCCACGTACATCTGCGCCAGCACCGCCCAGGCCGCAAAGGCGGCCGGGACGGAGAAGACCGACCACGCCAGACTGGCCGGCGGCGCGTCGGCGCGCCCGCGCACCACGGCGGCCACGCCCGCAAACAGCCAGACGGCCGACACGGCCGGCACTAGGTAGCGCAGCACCCAGCCGGGATCGCCAGCGCCCGTCCGGTCACCCGCCAGCCAGGCGGACGTCAGCACCAGCATGCCAGCGAACAGCAGGACGGCGACACCGACGGAGATCAGGGGGGACGGCGGTTGCGGCAGCGTCAGGCGCAACCACTCCCAGTTGGCGCAAGCGGCCGCGAGGGCCAGCAGCGCGACGAACCACCAGGGATTGGCGCTCGCCATGGCGGCGGCCAGAATGGCCAACAAAACGACGGCGGTAACGATACGCTGGCCCAGCATGTGACGGTCTCCTCTTGTGCAGCCTGGAAAGACGCGCGCGTCGCGTTCAGCTTACTTTGCAGCCGCTTCGCTGACTTGTGCGCTGGTGCGGCCGAAGCGGCGCTCGCGCGTGCGGTACCAATCAAAGGCGGCCATGAGTTCATTGGCGCCGAAATCCGGCCAGTAGCGGTCCGTGAAGTAGAACTCCGCGTACGCCATCTGCCAGATCAGGAAATTGGAAATGCGCTGCTCACCGCCGGTGCGGATGAACAGGTCGGGCTCGGGGGCCCATGCCATGGAAAGGTGCCTGGAAAGGCGCTCCTCGTCCACCCGCTCGGGGTGCGCGGCGAGGTCGGGCTCGGCCGCCAGCATGGCGCGGGTGGCTTGCAGGATGTCCCAACGGCCGCCATAGTTGGCGGCGACGGTCAGGTGCAGCCGGTCGTTGTGTGCGGTGCGCTCTTGCGCGGCGGCGATCAGCTCGCGCAGGCGCGGCTCGAAGGCGCTCAGGTCGCCGATGACGTGCAGGCGCACGCCCTGCTCTTGCAGCTTGCCGACCTCACGCTCGAGCGCCTGCACGAACAGGCGCATCAAGAGCGAGACTTCTTCGGCCGGACGGCGCCAGTTCTCGGAACTGAACGCAAACAGCGTCAGGTAGCGCACACCCGCGCGACCGCAGGCCTCGACCACGCGGCGGACGGCCTGCACGCCCTTGGCATGCCCGGCCGTGCGAGGCAGCAGACGCCGCGTCGCCCAGCGGCCGTTGCCATCCATGATGATAGCCACGTGCTCGGGGATGTCGCGGATATCGGGAACCGCCTGAGTCGAACTTGTTGCCATTAGTTTGGGGGCTGCGCGCGGCGGACCGGCGAAAGACACGAATACGGGAAAAAACCTGCGCCGTCGTTTCCATCGCTACGAGGAAGTACCGCGAGGCAATGGACAGGACGGCGCATGTGCAACGAAATCCTGACGCCACGCGGGCCGACAAAGCGGCGCCGCGTGGCGTGTTGGGATTATACGGTCATGATTTCGGCTTCTTTCTGGACGACCATCTTGTCGATGTCGGCGACGGCACGATCCGTCAGCTTCTGGACGTCGTCCTGCGAACGGCGTTCGTCGTCCTCGGAGATTTCCTTGTCCTTGACCAGCTTCTTGAGCGCTTCGTTGGCCTCACGGCGCAGGTTGCGCACCGCGATCTTGGCGTCTTCGCCTTCGCTGCGCACGACCTTGGTCAGGTCGCGGCGGCGTTCTTCGGTCAGCGCGGGCATCGGAACGCGGATCGTGTCGCCCATCGAGATGGGGTTCAGGCCCAGGTCCGACTCACGGATGGCCTTTTCGATCGGGCCGGCCATGTGCTTTTCGTACGGCTGCAGGCTGATGGTGCGGGCATCGACCAGGTTCACGTTGGCGACCTGGCCGACCGGCACGGGCGAGCCGTAGTATTCGACCTGCACGTGGTCCAGGATGCCGGTGTGGGCGCGGCCCGTGCGGATCTTGGCCAGGTTGGTCTTGAGCGTATCAAGCGACTTGGCCATCCTGGCTTCGGCGGATTTGCGGATTTCTGCTGCGCTCATGGAATTTCCTTTTCTTTAAACGTGTACCAACGTGCCTTCGTCCTCGCCGCTCACGACTCGCTTGAGCGCGCCGGACTTATTGATCGAAAACACCTTGATCGGCAATTTCTGGTCGCGGCACAACGCGAAGGCGGTGGCGTCCATGACTTCAAGGCGGCGAACGATCGCCTCGTCGAAGCTGATGCGCGCGTAACGCGTCGCAGTGGGATCCTTGTTGGGATCCGCACTGTAGATGCCGTCCACCTTGGTGGCCTTCAGCACGATCTCCGCGCCGATCTCGGCGCCGCGCAGAGCCGCAGCCGTGTCGGTGGTGAAGAAGGGATTGCCGGTACCCGCGGCGAAGATCACGACCTTGCCCTCTTCGAGGTAACGCAAGGCCTTCGGCCGGATGTAGGGCTCGACGACCTGATCGATATTCAGCGCGGATTGTACCCGGGTGTCGATACCCTTGTGCTTGAGCGCGTCTTGCAGCGCAAGCGCGTTCATGATGGTGGCCATCATTCCCATGTAGTCGGCGGTGGCGCGGTCCATGCCCTGCGCACCCGGGGCGACGCCACGGAAGATGTTGCCTCCGCCGATGACGATGGCCAATTCGACGCCTGCGGCGGCGACTTCAGCGATCTCATCGGTCATACGGACGATGGTGGAGCGATTGATGCCAAATGCATCGTCGCCCATCAGCGCCTCGCCGGAAAGTTTGAGAAGAACCCGTTTGTATGCCCTGCTGCTCATAGGTGATATCCCGAAGAACAATCCGACGAAAGTGTAAGACAAGAATGGGGTTGACCCCCAGCACCGCGCCCGCCTGGCGGGTTGGCTGCCCCATCGGCGTCAGCCTTTGGGGACCCATGCGGCGAAAAAGGCCGGACTAGAATTTAATCTAGCGCCGGCCTTTAAGCACTACCTAGAGGTCAGGCGGCGCCAGCGGCGGCGGCGGCAACCTCAGCGGCAAAGTCGCTGGTCTTCTTCTCGATACCTTCGCCGACGACGAACAGCACGAACTTGCTGATCGACGCACCCTTTTCCTTCAGGTGCTGTTCGACCGTGTGCTTGTCGCTCTTGACGAACGGCTGCGACAGCAGCGTCACTTCCTTCAGGAACTTCACGACCGAGCCTTCGACCATCTTGGCGACGATGTCGGCCGGCTTGCCGGATTCGGCGGCCTTCTGCTCGGCAACCGAGCGCTCGGCGGCGATGTCGGCGGGGTTCACGCCGTCGGCATTCAGGGCCTTGGGCTTGGTGGCGGCGATGTGCATCGCCAGGTCCTTGCCCACTTCCTCGGCGCCGGTGTATTCCACCAGCACGCCGATCTTGCCGCCGTGCACGTAGCTGGCCAGCGAGTTGGCGGTCTCGATGCGCTCGAAGCGGCGGATCGAGATGTTTTCGCCGATCTTGCCGATCAGGGCGGTACGGGTGGTTTCGACGGTGCCTTCACCGAAGGGCAGCGCCGACAGCGCGGCGACGTCGGCCGGGTTCTGCGTGGCGACCAGCTCGGCCAGCTTGTTCACGAAGCCGACGAAGTCGTCGTTCTTGGCGACGAAGTCGGTTTCGCAGTTGATTTCGATGACGGCGCCCTTCTTGGCGTCGGCGGAGATGAACAGACCGATCAGGCCTTCGGCGGTGACGCGGGCGGCGGCCTTGCTGGCCTTGTTGCCCAGCTTGACGCGCAGGATTTCCTCGGCGCGGGCCAGGTCGCCTTCGGCTTCCGTCAGGGCCTTCTTGCATTCCATCATGGGCGCGTCAGTCTTTTCGCGCAGTTCCTTGACCAGGGCAGCGGTAATTTCAGCCATGTTTGCTCCAAATTTTGCTAAGACACGCCCCGGCGGGCCGGGGCTGTGATTTGATTCGATGAGACGCCCGCACGTGGCGGGCCTGGAAGATGGGAGCCCAGCTTCGCAGCGCCGGCGGGGCGAAAGCGGACCAGATTCGGCGCCGCTTCCAGACCTTACCCGCCGGACATGACAACAGGCTTAGGCCTGGTTGTCTTGCACTTCGACGAACTCTTCCTGACCTTCGCCCAGCTCTTCGACCAGACCGTTCAGATTTTGCTCGCGGCCTTCCAGGACGGCGTCGGCGATGCCCTTGGCGTACAGCGCGATGGCCTTGGCCGAGTCGTCGTTGCCGGGGATCACGTAGTCGATGCCTTCGGGCGAGTGGTTGGTGTCAACCACGGCGACCACGGGGATGCCCAGGGTCTTGGCTTCGGCGATGGCGATCTTGTGGTAGCCGACGTCGATCACGAACATGGCATCGGGCAGGCCGTTCATGTCCTTGATGCCGCCGATCGACTTGTTCAGCTTGTCCAGTTCGCGTTGGAACAGCAGGCCTTCCTTCTTGATCATGCGCTCGGCGCCGCCTTCGGCGACCACGGCTTCCATGTCCTTCAGGCGCTTGACCGAGGTCTTGACCGTCTTGAAGTTGGTCAGCATGCCGCCGAGCCAGCGGGCGTCGACGTAGGGCATGCCGCAACGGGCGGCTTCAGCGGCGACCAGCTCGCGAGCGGCGCGTTTCGTGCCGACGAACAGGATGTTGCCGCCGCGAGCAGCCAGCTGCTTCACGAACTTGGTGGCTTCCTGGTACTTATCAACCGTCTTTTCGAGGTTGATGATGTGAATCTTGTTGCGGTGACCGAAGATGTACTGAGCCATCTTGGGGTTCCAGTAACGGGTCTGGTGACCAAAGTGGACACCCGCTTCCAGCATTTCGCGCATCAAAGACATTTAATTCTCCAAGGGTTGGTTTCTTGCGCCGCACCTGCATCAGCATCTTGCTGACACCCTGGGTGGTGTTGCGCGCGATTTCCCGCAAAACGCGGGATGACAAAGATTTTAACCGGGCCGGCCGATCACTGCCGCAATAACTACGACGCTCCAGGCGCGTTGCCTGTAGCGGCTCGCCTTTAACGACTTCTACTACGCTGCCGCGATAAACCCAGACGGCCGCCACCACAAGATTCTTGCATTGCGTCTTTCCGACACTCCAGGAGATTCCTGGAAGTTTCTTCGAGACGCACCCGGAATTGTTTTGTTGGCGGCGAAATCCAGTTCTTCGCAAACCTGGCCGCTAGGCCAGCCCGCGCATCAGGCCGCTGTGGCAGTTCTTAAGGTCCTTTTCAGGAATGCCCTTTTCAGGGTGCGCTTTTCAGCACATTTCCAAGAACTTAATCCAGCGCCCATACCGAACCTGCATCGCCGCTCGAAAACACTTCCGGGCTTGCAAGCACGCCGCGCCCAGCTGGCGGCAGCATTCATGTCCCGAACGCATCCGGCCGGATCCCGATTGACGCCCGACTGCTTCCCAACACCCTGCGGCTTGCCCGAATTCGCTCCACAACCTTCGCTTGCGGTGAAACTTCAGGGCCTGCCGCGTGATCTCAAGGAAGAACCGCGCGTGACCGAAAAAATCCTGCCGGGTGTGCCCTGGACCCAAAGGCCAGCACCCGCCGGGTTTGGCTGGGGGTCAGACTGCCCTAGCGGTGGCTTTTGCCGAAGCGCTTTCGCCCCAGCTCTTGCCACGCATGGATAGTGCAGACCCTTCTTGCCGGTAACCCGATTGCTCCCCAAATTTTTAGGGAAGCCTATAATTCTACTATTCTTTCAAGCAGACATTCAAGCGACACATCGCAAGCTTTCCATGGGCACAATCACTGATCCGGCCGACCTGGCCAAGATGCGCGCCGCCTGCCAGGACGCCGCCAAAGTTCTCGATTTCATCACGCCGCACGTCAAACCGGGCGTTACCACGGGCGAACTCGACCGTCTCTGTCTGGAGTACCTGACCGACGAACTGAAGGTGAAGTCCGCCACGGTCGGCTACGCGCCCCCCGGCTACCCGCCCTTCCCCGGCGCCATCTGTACCTCCGTGAATCACCAGGTGTGCCACGGCATTCCGGGCGACAAGGTGCTGAAAAATGGGGACTCATTGAACATCGACGTCACGATCATCAAGGATGGCTGGTTCGGCGACACAAGCCGGATGTACGCGGTGGGCGAACAGTCCATTTTGTCCCGGCGCCTGTCCGACATCACGTTCGAGTGCATGTGGAAAGGCATCCAGCAGGTCAAGAACGGCGCCACCCTGGGCGACATCGGCAACGCGATCCAGAAGCACGCCGAGTCCAACGGCTTTTCGGTGGTGCGCGAATTCTGCGGCCACGGCATCGGGCAGCGCTTTCACGAAGACCCCCAGGTCCTGCACTACGGCAAGCCGGGCACGGGCGTGAAGCTGGTGACCGGCATGCTGTTCACGATCGAGCCGATGATCAACGCCGGGCGCCGCGAGATCCGCCAACTGGCCGACGGCTGGACCGTGGTCACGCGCGACCACAGCCTGTCCGCGCAATGGGAACACGCCGTCTGCGTGACGGAGACCGGCTACGAGGTCCTGACCCTGTCGCCCGGCATGCCCCAGCCGCCCGCGTTCATCACCGAACCCATCGTCATCCCCGCCGTCTGAAGCACCGCAGCCATCCATGACCGCCGAAATCCTTACTCAGCTGCGCGAACGCATTCAGGAATCCCGGCGGGCCGCGGTGGCCCAGTTCCGGGAACACGAACGCCCCGACATCCTGCTGACCGAGCTGCGGCGCATCGTGGATGCCGCCCTGCGGGATCTGGTCAAGCATTGCCCGCTACCGGTCGGCGCCACGCTGGCGGCCGTGGGCGGCTATGGCCGCGGCGAGCTCTACCCCCACTCCGACGTCGATCTGCTGATCCTGCTGCCGCACGCGCCGACGCCCGACGAGGAAAGCGCGATCGAGAAGCTGGTGGCGTCGCTGTGGGATCTGGGACTGGAACCCGGACACAGCGTGCGCACCATCGAGGATTGCGAGCGCGAGGCGGACGCGGACATCACCGTGGAAACCGCCCTGCTGGAATCCCGCTGGCTCGCCGGCAGCCGCGTGCTGATGCGCAAGTTCGACGCGGCCACCAAGTCGCGGCTCGATCCGCAAGCTTTCTTTCTGGCCAAGCGCGTCGAAATGCAGCAGCGCCACGGGCGCTACCACGACACGCCCTACGCGCTGGAACCCAATTGCAAGGAATCGCCGGGGGGGCTGCGCGATCTGCAGGTCATCCTGTGGATGGCCCGGGCCGCCGGATTTGGCAACAACTGGCGCTCGGTGGCGCAGGCGGGTCTGCTGACCTCGTCCGAGGCGCGCGACCTGCGCAAGGCCGAGCAGGCTTTCAAGCGCCTGCGCATCGAACTGCACCTGCTGGCCAACCGGCGCGAAGACCGGGTGCTGTTCGACCTGCAGCCCGCGCTGGCCGAGGTCTACGGCATCCATGCCACCGCCACGCGGCGCGGCAGCGAATTGCTGATGCAGCGCTACTACTGGGCGGCGCGGCTTGTAACGCAGCTGAACGGCATTTTGGTGCAGAACATCGAGGAGCGGCTGTTCCCCCGCCCCGACAGCGACGCGCGCGACATCGACGACGATTTTCGCAATCTGCGTGACCGTCTGGACATCATTCGGGACGACGGCTTCGAGCGCAATCCCACCCTGCTCCTGCGCGCCTTCCTGGTGATGCAGCAGCACCCCGAGCTGACGGGCATGTCTGCCCGCACACTGCGCGCCATCTGGCATTCGCGTCACCGCATCGACGCGCAGTTCCGCCGCAACCCGGTCAACCGCAAGCTGTTTTTGCAGATCCTGCAGCAGCCGCGCGGCATCGTCCACGAATTGCGGCGCATGACCATGCTGAACATCCTGCCGCGCTACCTGCCGGTGTTCCGCCGCATCGTGGGCCAGATGCAGCACGATCTTTTCCACGCCTATACGGTGGACCAGCACACGCTTGCGGTGGTGCGCAACCTGCGCCGTTTCACCATGCCCGAGCACGCACAGGAATATCCTTTGGCCAGCCAGCTGATCGCGGGCCTGGACCGTCACTGGCTGCTGTACGTGGCCGCGCTGTTTCACGACATCGCCAAGGGCCGCGGCGGCGACCATTCCGAATTGGGCGCGCGCGAGGTGCGCAAGTTTGCCGCCGACCACGGCATGGATCCCGAAGACGCCAAACTGGTGGAATTCCTGGTGCGTCAGCATCTGCTGATGTCGGCGGTGGCGCAAAAGCGTGACCTGTCCGATCCCGACGTCGTGAAGGAATTTGCCGCGACGGTCAAGGACGAACGCCATCTGACCGCGCTGTATCTGCTGACGGTGGCCGACATCCGCGGAACCAGCCCCAAGGTCTGGAATGCCTGGAAGGGCAAGCTGCTGGAAGACCTGTACAAGCTGACGCTGGCCGCGCTGGGCGGCGCACACGCCGACGCCCATACGGTGCTGGCCGAACGCAAGGAAGAAGCGGCGCGTCTGACCCGCCTGGCCGGGCTGCGCGACGACGCGCGCGAAGCCTTCTGGAATCAGCTGGACGTGGCGTACTTCCTGCGGCACGACGCCTCGGACATCGCCTGGCACACGCGCCATCTGTACCACCAGGTCGAGCCCACGCGGGCCGTGGTCAAGGCCCGCCCCACCGAGCAGGGAGAAGGCCTGCAGATCATGGTCTACACGCGGGATGCACCCGACCTGTTCGTGGCGATCTGCGGCTATTTTGACGCCAAGTCCTTGTCCATTCAGGACGCGCGCATCCACACGACTCGCCATGGCTGGGCGCTGGACAGCTTCATCGTGCTGCTGCCGGAAGGCGCCAGCGACCTGCGGGCGCAGGCCACGCTGGTCGAACACGAACTGGCCGAGCGGCTGAAGGACCCGCAGGCCGCCGCGCAGGCCCAGCCCGGGCGCGGCGGATGGTACGGACGCGGCCGGCAGTCGCGCGTATCGCGCGTGTTTCCAGTCATGCCGCAGGCCGAACTGCAACCGGACGAGCGCAGCACATCGTGGCGCCTGTCCGTCACGGCGACCGACCGGCCGGGCCTGCTGCATGCCTTGGCGCGCGTCTTTGCCCGCCACGAGGTCAACCTGCTCATGGCCAAGATCATGACGCTCGGCGACCGCGTCGAGGACGTGTTCATCGTGGACGGATCCGCGCTGGCGCGCCCCCGCAGCCAGATGCAGTTCGAACGCGACATCCTGGACGCGCTTTCCGGCGACGAGGCCCAGCAGCGCGCCGCCTGAGCCCGCATCGCCAGACCCCGCCCGGACCGCATACAATCCGGGTTTTCGGCCAGGCGATGCTTGCTCCCATGCAGCTCAATGACTATCTGCGCGTTTTCGGTGGCAGCTTTTTCTTCGCGCTGGCCACCCTGCTGCCGTTTCTGAACCCACCCGCGATCGCCCCCATCTTCCTATCGCTGACCGAAGGCGCCTCGTCCGCCACGCGGGTGGTGCTGGCCAAGCGGGTCGCCACCAACGTGTGCCTGATGCTGATCGTGGCCATGGTGGCGGGCAACGTGCTCCTCAGCTTCTTTGGCATCTCGCTGTCGATCGTGCGAGTGGGCGGGGGCATGCTGGTGATCGCCAGCGCCTGGCGGCTGGTGAACTCGCCAGATGCCGACACCGAACGCGTCGCCCGCATGGCCGAATCGTTCACGCCCGAAATGGCAAAGGCCCGCGCGTTCTATCCACTGACCTTTCCCATCAGCTGCGGTCCCGGCTCCATCGCGGCCGCCATCACGGTCGGGGTCTCGCTGCGAGACCAGAATCACGCATTGAGCCTGGTGCGCCTGGCCGGCTCCATTCCTGGCATCATCGTCGTTTCGCTCACGCTGTATGTCTGCCTGCGCTTCGCGGCCCAGATGCTGCACCGACTGGGCGACAATGGCACCGCTGTCTTCATGCGGTTGTCGGCCTTCATCATGCTGTGCCTGGGGGTGCAGATCTTCTGGGAGGGCGCCCGGGAACTCCTTTTGGGCGTGCTGACCCAGGTGATGCAACCAATTCCCGTCCCGAAGGCCTAAGCATGGCCGGCCGTCGCGCCGGCCTCGTCCAACCCATTCCAACGCAACAATGACCTCTCGCTCAGAACGCCTGCTCCGCCTGATCGCCCTATTCTCCTTCGGCGCCGTAGGCATCGCCCTCGTTTCCCAGCATGTCTTCGACATGCCGCCCTGCGCCTGGTGCGTGTTGCAGCGCCTGATCTACCTGGTGATCGGCGTCGTCGCCCTGGTGGGCGGCTTTGGCGGCGGACGCGCCCTGACGCGGATCTGCGGCATTCTGGCCGGTCTGCTGTCGCTGTCGGGGGTTGCGGCCGCCTGGTACCAGTACAGCGTGGCCGCCAACATGCTTTCGTGCGATCAGACGTTTGCCGATCGCTTCATGACCGGCATCGGGCTGGAAAGCGCCATCCCGTCGCTGTTCGGCATCTTCGCCACCTGCATGGACGCCAAGGTGCCGGTGCTGGGCGTTGAATACGCCCTGTGGAGCCTGGCGCTCTTTGTCATCCTGTTCTTCATGGCGCTGCCGGTGGCGTTCAGGCGCGGCCGTGCCTGAACCCGGCGTGCACATGCAGACACTGAAATACCTTGCCGGCTATCCGGAACCGCTGCTGGCGCAGGCCCAGAAACTGCTCGACCAGGACAAGCTGGGTGCGGCCCTCCTGGCGCGCTATCCGGAAGGCGTGCACGACGTGCGCACCGACAAGGCGTTGTACCAGTACGTGACCGAGCTGAAGAACGCCCACATGCGCAATGGCGACCAGATCAACAAGGTCGCGTTCGACAGCAAGATCCATGTGATTCAGCACGCGCTGGGCCAGCACACCTACATATCGCGGGTGCAAGGCGGCAAGCTGAAGGCCAAGCACGAGATCCGCGTGGCGACGTTATTCAAGAACGTGCCCGCGCCATTCCTTAAGATGATCACCGTGCACGAGCTGGCGCACCTGAAGGAGAAGGACCATAACAAGGCCTTCTACAACATGTGCCTGCGCATGGAGCCGCACTACCATCAGTACGAATTCGACCTGCGACTGTACCTGACGCACCTGGAGGCCACGCGCACGCCGCTGTGGGAAGCGAAAGGCTAGATCGCATCTGCAACGGGTAAAAAAATGCCGTCCCGAGGGACGGCATTTTGTTCTGCGCGAAACGCCGTAGGCGATCAGGCGTCGTCGGAGGTGTGCCCCATGTTGAAGCGCAGGCCGCCCGCGTCTTCGTCCTTGCCGGGCTCGGAGCGCGATTGCCCCAGGCGGGCCAGGTACTCGGGCGTGATGTCGCCGGTGATGTACTGGCCGTCGAAGCACGAGGCCTCGAAGCGCGTCAGCTTGGGATTGATGTCGCGCACGGCCTGCTGCATGTCGTGCAGGTCCTGGTAGACCAGGCTGTCGGCGCCGATGGCGCGGGCAATTTCCTCGTCGGTGCGGCCGGTGGCGATGAGCTCGCTCTGCGTGGGCATGTCGATGCCGTACACGTTGGGGAAGCGCACCGGAGGCGCTGCCGAGGCGAAGTACACCTTGTTGGCGCCGGCGGCGCGAGCCATGTCGACGATTTCGCGGCTGGTCGTGCCGCGCACGATGGAGTCGTCCACCAGCAGCACGTTCTTGCCCTTGAATTCCATGCCGATCGCATTGAGCTTCTGGCGCACCGACTTCCGGCGCACGGCCTGGCCCGGCATGATGAACGTACGGCCCACGTAGCGGTTCTTGATGAGCCCTTCGCGATAATCCAGGTTCAGGCGCGCGGCAAGCTGCATGGCGGCCGGGCGCGAGGAATCGGGAATCGGCATGACGACGTCGATGTCGCCCAGGCGCATGTTGCGCGCGACCTTGTCGGCGAGGTACTCACCCATGCGCAGGCGCGCGTCGTACACCGACACGCCGTCGATCATCGAATCGGGGCGGGCGAAGTAGACGTATTCGAAAATGCAGGGGACCAATTGGGGGTTGTCGGCGCACTGGCGGGCCACCATGCGGCCGTCCAGGTCGATGAAGACGGCTTCGCCGGGTTCAACGTCGCGCACGAACGTGAATCCGCTGCCTTCAAGCGCCACGGATTCCGAAGCAACCATCCATTCCACGCCCTCTTCGGTCTCCTGGCGGCCGATGCACAGCGGGCGGATGCCGTTGGGATCACGGAAGGCCAGCAGGCCGTAGCCGGAAATCTGGGCCACGACGGCATAGGCGCCGCGCACGCGCTTGTGCAGGGCGGACACGGCGCGGAACATGGCGTCCTCGTCGAGCGACACGCCGTTGGCGGCCGATTGCAGCTCGTGCGCCAGCACGTTCAGCAGGACTTCGGAATCGGAGTTCGTGTTGATGTGGCGGCGGTCGACGCGATACAGCGACTCGCGCAGTTCACGCCAGTTGGTCAGGTTGCCGTTGTGGGACAACATGATGCCGAATGGGGCATTGACGTAGAACGGCTGGGCCTCTTCCTCGCTGGCGCTGGAACCGGCGGTGGGATAGCGGACCTGGCCGACGCCCGACGTGCCGGGCAACGCGCGCATGTTGCGCGTGCGAAAAACGTCGCGCACCAGGCCGTGCGCCTTGTACATATTGAACTGGTTGCCTTGCGACGTCGCAATGCCCGCGGCGTCCTGCCCGCGATGCTGCAACAGCAGCAAGCTGTCATAGAGCAGCTGGTTGACCGGCCCGCGCCCGATGACCCCTACGATTCCACACATGGTGAGATTTCCTGGTTGATTTGAAGCTAATCAATACGGCAGCCACGTCGCCAGGGTTGGCGGCAGCCACGTCTTGATATGTTTGATGGCCTCGATGGCCGAATGCGAAAACATGGCGTCCTGCCACCACGGCTCTTGCGGCAGCGGCGTATACCCTGCGGCGGCGACCAGCGCCAGCACGATCAATAGACCACGGGCCAGCCCGAACATTCCGCCCAGGCCGTGATCGGCGGGGCTGAGTCCGGTGCTGCGGATCAGGGCGGCAAGCGTCATATTGACCAACCCCACGCCGAGCAACACGATGATGAACACCGCCGCGTAGGAGACTCCCATGCGCAGCAGCGTCGTTTCAATATAGGGCTCCAGCCAGGTGTACACCGTGGGCCCCCACCATATCGCGGCCACGAAAGCCAGCAGATAGGCGACCAGCGACAGCACCTCTTTGAGCAAGCCGCGCACCAGGCCCAGCACACCCGATACCACCAGGATGGCCAGCACGACGAAGTCGAAGCCGGTCACTATTGGGCGGCAATGAAACCATTGTCATAGCCCAGCGTGCGCAACCGCGCCTGGGCCGCCTGGGCCGCCTCGCGCGACGGGAACGGCCCCACGCGCAGACGGTACTGCTGCTTGCCATTGATCGTGGCCTGCTCGACAAAGGCGTTGGTGACGCCGGCCTGATGCAATTTGCCGCGGCGCGACTGGGCATCTTCGGAGGTCGTGTAGGCAGCGATCTGCAGCACGAAATTGCCCTTCGCGGCGGCGGGTTTGGCCGCTTCCGGCTTGGCCGCCGATGCCGGCGCACTGCGGCCCTCGAGCAGCGCCAGCGCGCGCGCACCGTCGTCGGAACGCGTTTCAGGCTTGGCCGGCTTGGCGGGCTCGGGCTTGGGCTTGGTTTCGGGCTTGGGCTGCGTGGCCGGCGGGACGGCAGGCGTCGCGGGCGGGTTGGCCGACTGCGTGGTGTGAGGCGTGGTGGTGGGCGTGCCGGACGCGGCGGCCACGGGCGGCACGGAATTCACGGCGGGAGGCGTAGGCACCGCAGCCGGATCAGTGGCCCCGGACGCCGAGGGGTCGGCGGGAGCGGCAACCTGGGGTTCGGAGACCTGAGGCTGGAACGGCGTCGTGCGTTCCGGCACCTTGATGGGGATGTTGTCATCGACCGGGGCGGGCTGAGAGTCCAGCACCATGGGCAGGATGATGACTGCGGCCAGCACCAGCGCCACTGCGCCCGCAAGCCTGCGCCGCGCGCGGCCGCGCAACTCGGCCGCCTGGACCTCGCTGGGCACGGCAGCCCGTTTGGAGGCCTGCGCCTGCTCGGCAGGATCTTTGCGTTTGAAAAAACCCATGGAAGAGAATTCCTTGCGGCGCCTTGCGGCATTGCGGCGGCACGGCCGCCATGACGCGAATGGCCCGATTTGCCTATGCCTTGCGACCCAGAGCCTGCAAAACGGAGGCTACGGTGAGAAACGATCCGAATACGACGATTCTATCATTCTCCCCTGCCCGTTCGCGCGCTGCCGCAAAGGCCTGGGCGGGATCGGCGTAGGCCTGGATGCCGGGGCTTTCGCTGCCGGCGGGCAGCGGCGGGAGCGCCGCGCCGACCTGGTCCGCGAGCGCCTGGCCCGGGGTGCCGCGAGGTCCGGGCAGGCCCGCGCAATACCAGTAGTCGACGCGGGAACCGAGCTTGGCCACCACGCCGGCGAGGTCCTTGTCGTTCAGCATGCCGAACACCGCGTGGGTGTACGGATGAAAGCCCATGTTGTCCAGGTTCTGCGCCAGCACGGCGGCGGCGTGCGGGTTGTGTGCGACGTCCAGGATGACCGTGGGCTGGCCCGGCAGGATCTGGAAGCGGCCCGGCAGCGAAGCCTGCAGCAGCCCCAGGCGCACGGCCTGCTGCTGCACGGGCAACCGGTCGCGCACGGATTCCAGCGCAGCCAGCGCCGCCGAGGCGTTGAGCAATTGGTTGGCGCCGCGCAGGGCCGGATAAGCCATCGCGCTGCGGCGCTGCTCGCGCCCGCCGTAGGCCCACTGCTGGCGGTCGCCCGAGTAGTTGTAGTCGCGTCCGAAAAGCCACAGGTCCGCGCCGATCTCCTGGACGTAATCCAGCAGAGACTGCGGGGGCACCGGGTCACTGCAGATGGCGGGCCGGCCGCTGCGGTAGATATGGGCTTTTTCGAAGCCGATCTTTTCGCGCGTGTCGCCCAGCCAGTCGGTGTGGTCCAAGTCGACGCTGGTGACGATAGCGCAGTCGGCGTCGACGATGTTCACGGCATCCAGACGTCCGCCCAAGCCGACTTCGAGGACGACGGCGTCGAGCCGCGACTGCGAGAACAGGCGCAGAATGGCCAGCGTGGTGAATTCAAAGTAGGTCAGCGACACGTCGCCGCGCGCGGCTTCGACGGCCTGGAACTGGGTGATCAGGTCCTGGTCGGACGCGATCTGCCCATTGACACGGGCGCGCTCGTTGAAGTCGATGAGGTGCGGCGAGGTGTACAGGCCCACCTTGTAGCCGGCCGCAAGCAGGATGGCCTCGAGCATGGCACAGGTAGAACCTTTGCCGTTGGTGCCGCCGACGACGAACTTTATGCCCGGCAGCGACAGCGCCATGCGGTCCGCGACCTGGCGCACCCGATCCAGGCCCATGTCGATCGCCGTTGCGTGGATGGACTCCAGGTACTGCAGCCAATCAGACAGGTTGGCGGCGGCGTCAGGCGTGCGGACAGAAGACATGAGGCGGGTTCGCGAAAGGAAATCAGCCTGCGATTTTAGCAGTCCGCGCCCGGTGTTTTCCCTAATCCCCTAGGGCGCGGCCCGGTATCCCGGAACAAAAAGTGCTTGCCCATGTTTTTCTCATACGTAAAAATAAATTCATGTATGAAAAATATAAGGAAGAGACATGACGCAGCGTGATACCCCGAGCTGGCTGGTGCGTGAAGCCGACGTGCCCGGTTACCACCCGGCCAACCACACCGGCACCCTCAACCGCCGGCTGATCAGTCCGGACACCGTGGGCGCCCGCGGCGTGGAAGTCCTGCTGGGCGTGATCGACAAGGGCAAGGGCGCGCTGCCGCACGCGCATCCCGGCATTGAACAGGTCTGCTACCTGATATCGGGCACCGCCCGCGCCCAGGTGCAGGACGAATGGGCCGACATGGGCCCGGGCGACTGCTGTTATTTCCCGCCTGACATCCCCCACGTCTTCACGGTGACGAGCGACGAGCCGGCCCGGCTGCTGGTCATCTACACGCCCCCGTACGAAGAATCCCCCGACCGCGTGATACGCGATTTTCCGGCGCCACCCTCAGCCGCTTGACGCGGCTTGCCCCAGGCAGCGGCCGCAGAGCCGCGCCGCATTCCATAAAAACAGGAGACACACCCATGCAATCCCTACGCCTGCTGGGCGCCGCGCTAGTGAGCGGCGCCGCCTTGATGGCCGCTGGCCCCGCACACGCCGCCGATTACCCCACCAAGCCCATCACCCTCGTGGTGCCCTTTCCCGCCGGATCCGGCACGGACGCCGTGGGGCGCATCTTCGGGGCCGAACTGTCGACCATCCTTGGCCAGCAGGTCGTGGTCGAGAACAAGCCCGGCGCCAACGCGACGATCGCGGCCAACTACGTGGCGCGCGCCAAGCCGGACGGCTACACGCTCTTCGTCACCACCAATACGTCCCATTCGGCCGCGCCGTGGCTGATGAAGAACGTGCCATACGACCCGGTGAAGGATTTCACCCCCATCGCGCGGGGCGGCAACCTGCCCTTCCTCCTGGTGGTGAATCCGAAGCGCCCCTGGAAGACGGTGGCTGACCTGGTGGCCGACGCCAAGAAGAACCCCGGCCGCATCACCTATGCCAGCGGCAACAGCACGGGCATCGTCGCCGGCGCAACACTGGCCAACCGCGCCAAGATCGATATCCTGCACGTGCCCTACAAAGGCACGCCGCAGAGCCTGACCGACGTGGTGGGCGGCCAGGTGGACTTCATGTTCACCGATCTGGCCTCGGGCCTGCCGTTCGTGCAGTCGGGGCAATTGCGCGCCCTGGCCGTGTCCACGGCCGAGCGAAGCGCCATCGCGCCCGACCTGCCATCGATGGCCGAGGCGGGCGTGCCCGACTTCGACCTGAATTCCTGGAATGGCTACTTCGGCCCGGCCGGCATGCCGCCCGAGATCGTGGCCAAGCTGAATGCGGCCATCAACAAGATCGCCGCCAATCCCGACACGAAAAAGCGCCTGGCGGGACTGGGATTTGACGCGTTCTCCAGCACCCCCGAGGCCTTCGCCCAGTTCGTCGGTGAACAGCGCGACCTGTGGGGCAAACTGATCCGCGACGCGGGGATCGAGCAGCAATGATCGACCAGCCCCTGTCCGACACGCCGGCCGCCGGGCCGCTCGCCGGCGTGCGCATCCTGGACTTGAGCTCGGTGGTGATGGGGCCGTATGCGACCCAGGTCCTGGCGGACCTGGGTGCGGACGTCATCAAGGTGGAGTCGCCGGCGGGGGACAACATGCGGGCCGTCGGCCCCATGCGCAACCCGGGCATGGGGCATCTCTACCTGCACCTGAACCGCAACAAGCGGTCGATCGTCCTGGACCTGAAGACCCCCGAGGGCCGGGAGGCCTGCCTGAAACTGGCGGAAAGCTGCGACGCGCTGCTCTACAACATTCGCCCGCAGGCGATGGCGCGGCTGGGGCTGTCGTACGAGGCGGTGGCCGCGCGCAACCCGCGACTTGTCTATGTCGGCGCTTATGGATTCGGCGAGGCCGGCCCCTATGCCGGCCGCCCCGCCTACGACGACCTGATCCAGGGGCAGACCGGCATTGCCGCGCTGTCCGCGCAGCAGAGCGGCGATGTGCCGCGCTATGCGCCGCTGACGCTGGCGGACCGGGCGGTCGGCCTGCACGTCGGCATCGCGCTGGTGTCCGCAGTGCTGGGCGCCCGCACGCTCGGCCGCGGCCAGCAGGTGGAGATCCCGATGTTCGAGGGCATGGCGCACCTGGTGCTGGGCGACCACCTGGGCGGCGCGACCTTTGAGCCGCCGATGGGCCCCACGGGCTACGCGCGCCTCTTGGCGCCGCATCGCCGGCCGTACGCCACCGCGGATGGATACATCTGCCTGCTGATCTACAACGACAAGCATTGGCGCAACTTCTTCGCGTTGATCGGGCGTCCCGAGCTGTCGCAGGATCCGCGCTTTTGCACCCACGGGGCCCGCGCGGCGCACATCAGCGAGGTCTACGCCTTCGTGGCCGAGGTGATCGCCACCCGCCCAAGCCAGGACTGGCTGACGGAACTGGCGCGCGCCGACATTCCCGCCTCGCAGCTCTACACCATCGACGGCCTGCTGCACGACGAGCACCTGACCGCGACCGGCTTCATCCAGGAAATGGACCACCCGTCGGAGGGCCGCATTCGCACCACCGGAACGCTGGGCCGCTACGAAGGCACGCCGACGTCGATACGACGCGCGGCCCCGCGCCTCGGGCAGCACAGCCGGGAGGTGCTGGCCGAGGCGGGCTACGGCCAGGAACAGATCGACGCCATGCTTGCCCGTGGCATTACCCAGGACGGAAACAACGATGGACTTTGAATTCACCCCCGACCAGCTCGCCCTGCGCGACGCGGTTTCCCGCATCTGCGAACGCTACCCCGACGAATACTGGCTGGAACGAGACCGCGAGGGCGGGTTTCCGGAACCCCTGCACGCGGACCTGGCGCGCGACGGCTGGCTGGGCATCGCGATGCCGCAGGAGTACGGCGGCGCGGGCCTGGGCATGACGGAAGCGGCGCTGATGATGCAGACCATCGCCGCGTCGGGTGCGGGCTTTACCGGCGCCTCGGCCGTCCACATGAACATCTTCGGGCTGAATCCGGTCGTGGTGTTCGGCAGCGATGAACAGCGCGGCCGGTGGCTCGAACCGCTGATCGCCGGCCGGGAAAAGGCCTGCTTTGCGGTCACCGAGCCCGACGCGGGGCTGGACACGACCAAACTGAGCACCCGCGCCGTGCGCCAGGGCGACGAGTACATCGTCCATGGCCGCAAGATCTGGATCTCGACGGCGCAGGTGGCCAGCAAGATGCTGCTGCTGGCGCGCACCACGCCGCTGTCCGAGGTGGACAAGCCCACGCAGGGCCTGTCGCTCTTCTACACCGACCTGGACCGCGAAAAGATCGAGGTGCGGGAGATCGAAAAAATGGGCCGCAAGGCGGTCGATTCGAACATGCTGTTCATCGATGGCCTGCGGATTCCGGTGGCCGATCGTATTGGCGAGGAAGGCCGCGGCTTCGAATACATCCTGCACGGCTTGAATCCCGAGCGCATCCTGATCGCCGCCGAAGCGGTCGGGATTGGCCGCGCGGCGCTGGACCGGGCGGTCAAGTACGCCGGCGAACGCACCGTGTTCGGCCGCCCCATCGGCAAGAACCAGGGCATCCAGCACCCGCTTGCCCAGGCGTGGATGCAGTTGGAGGCCGCGGACCTGATGGTGTTCAAGGCGGCCAGCCTGTACGACGCGGGCAAGCCCTGCGGCCCGGCCGCCAACTCGGCCAAGTACCTGGCGGCCGAAGCGGGCTACAACGCCTGCCAGACGGCGGTGATGACGCTGGGCGGCATGGGCTACGCGAAGGAGTACCACGTGGAGCGGCTGCTGCGCGAAAGCTTCATCCCCCGCATCGCGCCGGTCAGCCCGCAGCTCATCATGTGCTTCATTGCGGAAAAGGTGCTGGGCCTGCCCAAGTCGTACTAGGCGGACCACGACGGCAGGCGGGCGCGATTCAGGCCTGCTGCTCCAGCCCCGTGCAGGCCGCCCGCAGGATCCGGGCATACGATTCCTGCTCCGGCTCGATCCGGTAGATCGGGCCGCCCACCGAAATGGCGTAGTGTTCGCCAGACAGCGTGACCGGCCACGCGATCGCGCCCACGTCGGCGATCGACTCGCCGCTATTCATGAACCATCCCCGCTGCCGCGAGGCGTCCAGATCCGCGAGCAGCGCCTCGCGGGTCACCAGGGTGCGCTCGTTGTAGCGCGTCATGGGGATGGCCGCCAACAGCGCATCGCGCGCCGCGTCGTCCAGCAGCGAAAGCAACGCCTTACCCAGCGAATTGGCGTGAACGTCCTTGAACTCGCCGGCAACCGGCGCGTATCGGATCGTATGGGGGGAATCGAGCACATCCAGGTACACGACGCGGCCGTCGGCCGACAGCTTGGCGAAGACCACCGTTTCGCGCGTGGCGTCGCGAAGTTCGACCAGGCTGGGATACACCCGGTCCAGGACGGGATCGGCCCGCGCGATGCGCTGGGCCATCGCGAGCAGCCGGCCGGTCGGGTAGTAGCCCTGGCGCCGTCCGGTTTCATAAAGGTAACCCAAGCTGGTGAGCGTGCGGATCAGCGCCAGGCAGCTGGACACCGGCACATCCAGCAGGCGGGCCAGTTCCGACAGGGGCAGCGCGCGTTTCTCGCGGGCGTAGGTTTCGATGATTTCGATAACTCGCAACGCCGTCTTGACACTCATTGCCCGATCCAGACTCTTAGCACGTGAACCATCCAGTTGCGCGGGGCTAAAGTTCGCCCCGAGGGTGCCGTTATGGTAACTGAGAATTTCCTGAAAACAGCGCGTTCTCCGAGACGCCCCCCTCGCCGTTGGAGTGATCATGGCCGTAACCCCGTTAGCCCCCGCAGCGTTCGCGTCGTTACCGGTTTCGACCGTTATCGCCACGCCCGACCCTTCCGCCACCGCCACGCCCGCACCCGCCAGCAGCAACAGCAGCGGCTCCGGCAACGCCACGTCGGATCAGGCCAATGCGCAGAAGATGCCGCTCGATAAGGCGCTGGACGAGATCAACGAACAGATGAAGGCCTGGTCGACCCAGCTTCAGTTCGAGATCGACCCGAATGTGCACCAGGTGGTTGTGTCCGTGATCGACGCCGAGTCGGGTGACGTCCTGCGCACCATCCCCAGCGAAGCGGTGCTGAAGATCGCCAAAATGATCGTGAACATGCAGGGAAACGGTATCAAGACCTCGGCCTGATCCGGCACTTAAAACGCCGTTCGCCAAAATTGACGCGGGGCCCGGCACGAGAACCGTCGAAATAGGCCCGCCTTATGCCTTTACCCGGCCGATAGCCGGGACCACATTTTTGTCAGAATTGCATCGCTAGGAAGGAACTTCACATGGCCACCATCACCAACCTCGGTTCGAATTCAGGCTTGCCCCTGGAGGACATCCTCTCGAAGCTGGAAGCTGCCGAGGAAAAGAAGCTGCAGCAGTACACCGTACGGCAGACCAGCTTCGAAACCCGCGTTACGGCATACGGCCAGCTCAAGAGCGCCGTGGAAGCCGTGCAGAAGGCTGCCGCTGCGCTGGGCAAGCCCGAGACGCTGGGCGCCGTGAAAGGCAGCGTGACCGGCGGCGACGCCCTGACCGCGACCGTGGCCGCCGAAGGCGCCGTGGCTGGCCAGTACACGATCAACGTGAAGAACGTTGCCACCTCCCAGACCCTGCAATCGGGCGCGGTCGCCGACCGCAAGGCGTCCAATGGCGCCACCGGTTCCTTTGAAATCGAACTGGCCGACGGCACCAAGAAGACCGTCGACCTGAAGGACGACACCTCGCTGAACGGCATCGTCAAGGCGGTCAACGCCGACGACTCGCTGGGCGTGCGCGCCACCGTCATCACCGACGGCGACGGCAAGAGCTACCTGATGATGACCGCCAAGAACACGGGCGTGCAGGCGTCGGTCAAGTCCATCACGGTGACGGGCGACCAGTCGCTCAAGGACGTCCTGAACTACAACACCGACGCTGCCGACACCAGCGCGAAGATGACGGCCACCGCCGCTGTCGACGCTGAAATCGACATCAACGGCATCACCGTCAAGAGCGGCACGAACAACATTTCGACCGCCATCGACGGCGTCACGCTCAACCTGTCGTCCAAGACCGAAGCCGGCAAGCCCATCACGCTGAAGCTGGAAAGCGATCCCTCGGTGGCCAGCAAGGCGATCCAGAGCTTCGTGACCGCCTACAACACGCTGCAGACGACGATCAAGAACCTGACGGCCTTCGACGCCGCCGCCGCCACCAACCAGCCGCTCACCGGCGACGGCACGACGCGCGCCATCCAGTCGTCGCTCGCCAGCGCCCTGCAGTTCGTGACAGGCGAAGGCACGCTGCGTTCGCTGGCAGACCTGGGCATCACGACCAACCCGCAGACGCGCCAGCTGACGCTGGACCAGACCAAGCTGGACAAGGCGCTGTCCACGAACGGCGCGGACGTCTCGCGCATGCTGACGGGCGAAAACGGCCTGGCCGCCAATTTTGAAAAGGCGACCAAGGACATCCTGAGCGACACCGGCTCGATCAAGACCAAGACCGACGGTCTGGCCAAGTCGATCGCCAACGTGAAGGATCAGTACACGCGCGCCAAGGCCGCTGGCGAAGCTTCGCTGGAGCTGATGCGCGCGCAGTTCGTCCAGTTGGACAAATTCGTTGCGCAGCAGTCGGTCACGGCCAACTACCTGACGCAGCAGTTCGCGGCCATGAACAAGTCGACGAAGTGATAACCGAGAAGATGCATTAAATGACGTACGCCGCGCGCCGCCCCACAGGCTCATACTCTGTCCGCTCCTACGCCGATATCGGCCTGGAGACCCAAGTGATGAGCGCCACACCGGAAAGGCTGATCACCCTGCTTTACCAGGGTGCGCGCGCGGCAATCGGACAGGCTCGCCTGCATCTGCAGGAAGGGCGGGTTGCCGAGCGCGGCGCAGCAATCACCAAGGCCATCAAGATCGTCGACGAAGGCCTGAAGATGGGCCTGAACATGGAAGCCGGCGGCGACATCGCCGCCAACCTGAGCCGGCTTTACGACTACATCGTCCGCACCCTGCTCATGGCAAACCTGAAAGCCGACGTCGAGCAGTTGGACATTGCGGACCGCCTGCTGGCGGACCTGGCCGACGCCTGGCAGACTTCCATCGATCGGCCTGCCCCGGGCGCAACGCTTTGATGGCCCCCATAACCGCTATTGCCAGCCATCGATCGCCCGAGATTTCTATGACGTCGCTCACCCAGTCCTCCACCATCCTGGAACAGTACCAGGAGATCGCGCTCTCAACGAGCGAGATGTTGACGGCCGCCCAGGCCGGCGACTGGGACACCGCACTCATGCACGGCCAGCTCTACTGCGAGCAGGTCGAGCGCCTGCGCCATGCCGAACCCGTCAACCCGCTGGACGAAGCCGGGCGCAGCATGAAGTACGACTTGCTCGTGCGCATTCTTGAAAACGATGCCATGACGCGCGACCTGGCGTTGCCCCAATTGGCGCGGCTGGGCGAACTGCTGGGACGCATGAAGCGCCAGCAGACCCTGCTGTCCGCCTACGGCAAACAGGCGCCTGACGAATGAGCATCGGTCCCGCCGCGCTCGGCAACGTCCTGGTGCAGCGGTTGGACGCCGTGCTTGGCACGACGATGTCCGCCGCGAACGCCAACCAGATTTCGGGCGCACGGCCTGACGCGGTCAGCCAGCCCGGCAGCCCGGAGAAAGCCGGGCCTTCGGACGGCTCGGCGCGCGATACCCGGCAAGGCATACAAACTGGCGGCGCCCGAGGCGACCGCCAGAATACTGTTGTCGACCCCAAAACCGCCGCCGCGCTGGCACTGGCCGCGCGCGGCCTGGTCACCAGCAGCGACACGACCGCCTCGGCCCCGACCACGCTGGGCACGACGGCCCGCACCATCCTGGCCCTGCTTGCCCAATACCCCGAAGCCGCACCGGCCGTGCAAGGCCGCGCGCCCTTGTGGAGCGCCGATGCACAGGGCGGACAGCAACCCGGCGGCGCCGCCCCGGGCAGCCAGGCCGGCCCGGCCCAACCCGGCCAACCCGCGCAGGCTGGCCAGCCTGGCCAGCCCGCCGCCGCACCGGCAACCCCACTGCCCGCGGCCGCCGCCGCGTCTGCAGCCACGTCTGCCGCCACCCCGGGCGCCCCTCTTTCTGCGACCGCAGACGCCGCCAACGCCAAGCCGGCCACGCATCCAGCTGGACAAGCCGGTGGCGCGAAAGGCGCCGAGGCCGTCTCGCATGCCTCGCTTGCCGCGGGCGGCCCGTCTGCCCGCGCCCTCGGCCAGGCCTTGCGCAATGCGTTGCAGACCAGCGGCCTGTTCTACGAATCGCATCTGACCGACATGGTCTTTGGCCGCAAGAATCCGTCCACGCTGGAGAACGAGCCGCAAGCCCGGCTGTCTCGCGACACGGCCTCGCACGCCAACGTCCAGGCCCGCGGCCGCACCGAAGCGGCCAGCGCCAGCCGGTCCGGCGGCGGCGCCGAGGCGCCGGCGTCCTCGGGCGGCTCGGCGGCATCGTCCACGCCCGGCGCGCCGATCAGCGGCATCCATCAGGATCTGACGGTGCTGGTGCGCCAGCAGCTGGACGTGCTGGCCAATCAGACGGTGAACTGGCAAGGCGAAGCCTGGCCCGGCACGCAGATGGAGTGGGAAGTCGAACGTGACCCCTACGGCGCCGACCGCGAATCGGCGGTTCCCACCTGGGCCACGCGCGTGAAGCTGGATCTGCCGCGCCTGGGCCTGGTGGACGCGCGCCTGAACCTTGCGGGCGACCAGATCGTGCTGCAGCTCATTGCGCCGCACAGCGCCTCCGAGATCAACGACTCCTCGGACATGCTACGCTCGCGCCTGCTGGCTGCCGGCCTGACCCTGAGCAATCTGACGGTAAGCGTGGTTGAACCCCGTCCCGTCATCCCGACCGATTTCTGATGAACACCCCTTCCTCCCCCGCGGACGCCGGCCCGAACGCCAACCGCAACGCGGCGGTCGCCATCTCGTACGACGAAAGCGACGGCGCGCCCCGCGTGGTGGCCAAGGGCTACGGCCAGCTGGCGGACACGATTGTCCGCGCGGCCGAGGAAAACGGACTGTACGTGCACGAATCGCGCGAACTGGTGGGCTTGCTCATGCAGGTCGACCTGGACGCGCATATTCCCCCCCAACTCTATGTCGCGGTGGCAGAATTGCTCGCCTGGCTCTACCGCCTGGAATCGCGCGACATACCCCAGGCCGCGCGGCCCGAAATCTCTACCTAAGGACGATCACCGTGTTGGATGCCGCCGATCCGGAATTCCTGCTGACCCGGCCGGAAGACATGCGCTCAGCCCTTTTCGAGCTGACGCACCCCGACAGCCACATCCTGGTGCGCGATGCCGCGGACCGTGAGATTGCCGTGCTGATCCTGGGAGCCGACAAGCAGACGCGCCAGTTCTTCTGGCGCCCGCGCGACTACGATGGCGCGGACTTCGAGCAGTCGGACAGCATGGGCCTCCTGAGCGGCACGAACTTCCACTTCCATGCCACCGCCTATGGCGGCGTGCAGATCCGCTTTCGCGTCCAGCGTCCTGAAGTCATCCACTTCGATGACGGCAGCGCGGCGCTGATGTCGCCCTTCCCCGATCGCCTGGCCCGCATCCAGCGGCGCAAAATGTTCCGCGCCTCGATGATCACCAGCGCCAACCGGTGCTTCGCCACATGGCAAGCGGCGCCGGCGGACAAGCCAGTGGGTTTCACCGTGCGCGACATTTCAGTGGACGGCGTGGGCCTGCGCGTGGGACTGGCCGTGGGCGAGCTGCCCGAGCGCGGCACGGTGATGCAAGACGTGGAACTGGATTTCGGCGAACTGGGCAAGCTGAGCGCCGACCTGGAAGTGCGCAACATCTATCCGGTGTCGGGCCAGCCGATGGCCGCCGCCGACGGCAGCGACGGTGAAGCGCCCAAGCACGTGTCGCTGACGGGCGAACCCCCGGTCAGCCATGTGGGCGCCCTCTTCATGAACCTGAACGCCCGCCAGGAAAACTGGCTGCAGCAGGTGGTGTGGCGCCTGGAGAAAGGCGCGCAGCGCAACTGAAACGGCGCCTCGGGCCGCATGGCGCGCTCCTGATGGCGCCGCTGCAACGCAAAAGGCCTTCCCGCGGGAAGGCCTTTGAGCTGCTTGCCGGCCTTACACGGCCATCGACGAGATTTCCTTGTAGGCCGCAACCAGCTTGTTGCGCACCTGGACCGCCGTCTGAAAGCCCAGGCTGGCCTTCTGCAGGTCGATCATGACGTCGTTGAGCGAGATGTCGGGCGCGCCCAGCTCGAAGGCCTTGGCCTGGTTGCTGGCGGCGTTCTGGGCGGAGGTCACGCGACGGATGGAGCGCTGCAGTTCCGCGGCAAAACCGTCGGGTTGCGCGACGCCCTCGCCGGCGGACAGATTACCCGTCTCCGCCTTGCTCACGACCGCGCGCATCTGCTGGAGCATGCCTTCGATGCCGGACAAGCCTGATACAGCCATTACCTATTCCTTGCTGGTGGGATTACGCCAAATTGAAGACGCAGCGTAACGCCGATCAGGGCTGTCCATAGCCGACAAGAACCGCCAAAAAACCTGACATTTCAACGAATGCGAACGTCCCCCGCCGGGGATGCGGCCCCGCTTTGCGCCTCGTCATCGACATAGGGCTTAAGTAACGCCAAAAAACGGCTGTTTTCATCGATTGGGATTGGTGTCTCAGGGGCAATAATCCACGCTCTCCCCAGACCAGAAGCACGTTGCATGTGTAATCGGCCCTACCCAGACATGAAGTCATTTTCCCTGCTCCGCGAAGCCAGCGGGAGCCGTCAATGAATCAGCAGGCTACCCTGAGCTCGTCGCTTCTGGCCAAGTTCCCCGTGCTGGAACGGGTCCGCGCGCTTCCCAAGCCCGTCCTGCTCGGCGCCGCCGCGGCCCTTGTCGCGGTGATCGTCGCCGTGGTCATGTGGAGCAGCGAACCGAAGTACAAGGTTCTGTTCTCGAACCTGGACGACCGTGACGGCGGCGCCATCGTGACGGCCCTGGGCACGATGAACGTGCCCTACCGATACAACGAAAACGGCACCGCGCTGCTGGTGCCCGCCGACCGCGTCTATGACGCCCGGCTGCAGTTGGCCTCGCAAGGCCTGCCGCGCGGCGGCTCCGTCGGCTTCGAACTGATGGACAACGCCCGCTTCGGCGCCAGCCAGTTTGCGGAACAGATCAACTACCAGCGCGGTCTGGAGGGCGAGCTGGCCCGTTCGATCGAAGCCATGAACACCGTGCAGCACGCCCGCGTCCACCTGGCCATGCCGCGCCAGTCGCTGTTCGTGCGCGAGCGCCAGGCGCCCACCGCCTCCGTGCTGCTGAACCTGTACCCGGGCCGCAGCCTGAGCGATGCCCAGGTGTCCGCGATCTCCTGGCTGGTGGCTTCCAGCGTGCCGGAGCTGACCGCCGAAAGCGTGTCCATCGTCGACCAGAACGGCCGCCTGCTGTCCGCCCCGCTGGGCGAAGGCCGCGGCATGGACGCCGACCAGCTTCGCTTCGTGCGCGAGATCGAGCAGCGCACCGTCGAGCGCATCCTTACCATCCTGAATCCCCTGGTCGGCCCCGGCAACGTGCACGCCCAGGCCACCGCCGACGTCGACTTCTCGCGCCGCGAGGAAACGTCCGAGGTCTACCGCCCCAACCAGGAACCTGGTCAGGCCGCCGTGCGCAGCCAGCAGACCAGCGATTCCACCCAGCGTGGCGTCGGCCCCGCCCAAGGCGTGCCCGGCGCGCTGTCGAACCAGGCGCCCGCCAACGCGCAGGCGCCCGTCACCAATCCCCCGCAGCAGCAACCGCCCCGCCCCGGCCAACCGCCGCAGGCCAATGCACAGCAGCAGCAACAGCAACAGCAGCAGACCGGCACGCAGGCCCCCGCCGGCAACCTGAACGAACGCCGCGACGCAACGACGAACTACGAAGTCGACCGCACCATCAGCCACATCAAACAGCCCGTTGGCAACCTCAAGCGCATGTCGGTGGCCGTGGTCGTGAACTACGTGCGCGACAAGGATGGCGAACTGCAAGCCTTGCCGCCCGAGGAACTGAACAAGCTCACCAACCTGGTGCGCGAGGCAATGGGCTATTCCGAAGGCCGCGGCGACTCGCTGAACCTGGTCAACAGCCAGTTCAACGATGGCCCGCCGCCGCTGCCGATGTGGCGCGATCCGGAAATGATCTCGCTGTTCAAGACGATCCTGTTCTGGCTGATCGGTGGCGTCCTGGCCCTGTGGCTGTACCGCAAGATTCGCCGCTCGGTCACCGAGTACCTGTACCCGCCGGTGGATCCGGAACAGGCCGAAGCCGAGCGCGCCGAAGCCGCCCGCGAGGCCCAGGACCTGGCCCGCGCCAAGGAAACCGATCGCTATCAGGACAACCTTGAACGCGCTCGCACCATGGCCAACAAGGATCCGCGCGCCGTCGCGATGGTCCTGCGCACCTGGATGACCAAAGATGAAAAATGATTCCCTGCCAATGGACGGCATGACGCGCAGCGCCGTCCTGATGATGTCGCTGGGCGAAGACGCCGCGGCCGAAGTGTTCAAGTACCTGAGCGCCCGTGAAGTGCAGCAGGTCGGCGCCGCGATGGCGAGTCTGAAACAGGTCACGCGCAACGACGTCGCCGTCGTGCTGGAAGAGTTCCGCCAGGAAGCCGACCAGTTCATGGCCGTGACGCTGGGCTCGGACGACTACATCCGCAGCGTGCTTACCAAGGCGCTGGGCAGCGACCGCGCGGCCGGCCTGATCGAGGACATCCTGGAAGCCGGCGACGGCGGCAGCGGCATCGACGCGCTGAACTGGCTGGATCCGAACACCGTGGCCGAACTGATCGGCGACGAGCACCCGCAGATCATCGCGACCATCCTGGTGCACCTGGAGCGCGACCGCGCCGCCGGCGTGCTGGCGCTGTTGACCGACCGCCTGCGCAACGACGTCATGCTGCGCATCGCCACCTTCGGCGGCGTGCAGCCGGCCGCGCTGTCCGAGCTGACCGAAGTGCTGAACTCCGTCCTGGCCGGCCAGGGCGCCAAGCGAAGCAAGATGGGCGGCGTGCGCACCGCGGCCGAGATCCTGAACATGATGAACTCGACGCAGGAAGAAACCGTGGTCGCCAGCCTGCGCGAACGCGACAACGACCTGGCGCAGAAGATCATCGACGAGATGTTCGTCTTCGACAACCTGCTCGACGTGGAAGACCGCGCGATCCAGCTCATTCTCAAGGAAATCGACAACGACACGCTCATGGTCGCGCTCAAGGGCGCCCAGGAAGAGCTGCGCGCCAAGTTCCTGCGCAACATGTCCAGCCGTGCGGCCGAAATGCTGCGCGAGGACCTGGAAGCCCAGGGCCCGATCCGCATGTCGAAGGTCGAGACCGAACAGAAGAAGATCCTGCAGATCGCCCGCCGCCTGGCGGAAAGCGGCCAGATCGTGCTGGGCAATTCCGGAGACGACGCGTATGTCTGAAGCGGACAACGGCGCGGCGACGCTCATCTCGCGCAGCGCCGCCTGGCGGCGCTGGCAGATGCTGTCGTTCGACGAGCCGGCGCCCGTCGAAGTCGAACCCGAGCCGGAACCCGATCCGGGCCCCGATCCCGCCGTGGTGATGGCGCAGTTGCGCGCCCAGGCGATTGCGGAAGGCCACGAGGAAGGCGTGACGCGCGGTCATGCCGCCGGGTTCGAAGCTGGCCAGCAGGCGGGCTATGAGGCCGGTCTTGCCGCTGGCCGCGAAGCCGGCCACGCCGAAGGCCTGGCCCAAGGCCGCGAACAAGGCGCCGCCGAAGCGCAGCGCCTGCATGCGCTGGTGGAAGCCTGCGCCGTCTCGATCGGCGCGCTGGAAGAAAAGATGGGCCAGAGCCTGTTGACGCTGGCCCTGGACATTGCCCAGCAAGTCGTGCGCACCACCCTCGCCGAACAGCCCGAGACGGTGGTGAACGCCGTGCGCGACGTGCTGCACATCAATCCGACGGCCGGCGGCCAGATGCGTCTGTGGGCCAATCCGGACGATATCGAACTGATCCGCCTGCACCTGGCCGACGAATTGAAGGAAGGCCATTGGCGCGTGCTGGCCGATGAATCCATCCTGCGTGGCGGCTGCCGCGCCGAGACGCCTTTCGGCGACATCGACGCCACCTTGCAGACTCGCTGGCGCCGCGTGGCCGCCTCGCTCGGCCGCAACGCCTCCTGGGAGGAGCCGGTGTGAACGGCAATCCGGCCTCCGAGCAACCCGGCCAGGCCGGCGCGCCCCTCGCGGGCGCCCCGGCCGTTTCCGCGTCGGCCAAGCCCACCGCGCCGGTGCTCGACCGCTGGCAGACGCAGCTTGAGATCGGCTCGATCCGCGCGGCGTCCACCGATCCGTGGCTGGTCAGCGGCAAGATCACGCGCGCGACCGGCCTCGTGCTGCACGCCACCGGCCTGCGCCTGCCCGTCGGCGCCGCCGCCCGCATCGAGATCGCGCGCGGACACGACCATTGGGCCGACGCCGAAGTCGTGGGCTTTGACGGTCACACGCTGTACCTGATGCCGCAGGCCGACATTTCCGGCCTGCCGCCCGGCGCGCGCGTCGTGCCCGGCGAACCGCCCGTGCAGCGCCAGATTCCGCTGCCGCGCAAGGCCGAACTGAACGGCAATGCCAAGCCCCAGCTTGGCCGCCACCTGCCAGTCGGCAACGCCCTGCTTGGCCGCGTGCTGGACGGCGCGGGCCGTCCGCTCGACGGCCTGGGTCCGCTGACCGGCGCCGAACTGGCGCCCCTGTCTGCCCAGCCGATCAACCCGCTGTCGCGCGCGCCCATCGATACGGTGCTGGACACCGGCGTGCGCGCCATCAATGGCCTGCTCACTGTCGGCCGCGGCCAGCGCATGGGCCTGTTCGCCGGTTCCGGCGTCGGTAAATCCGTGCTGCTGGGCATGATGGCCCGCTATACCAAGGCCGACGTGATCGTGGTCGGCCTGATCGGCGAACGGGGCCGTGAAGTCAAGGAATTCATCGAGCACAACCTGGGCCCGGAAGGCCTGGCACGCTCGGTCGTGGTGGCCGCGCCGGCCGACGTGTCGGCGCTGCTGCGACTGCAAGGCGCCGCGTACGCCACTCGCCTGGCCGAGCATTTCCGCGACCAAGGCCTGGACGTGCTGCTGATCATGGACTCGCTGACCCGCTATGCGATGGCGCAACGGGAAATCGCGCTGGCCATCGGCGAACCGCCCGCCACCAAGGGCTATCCGCCGTCGGTGTTTGCCAAGCTGCCCACGCTGGTGGAACGCGCGGGCATGGGCGCGCCCGGCCCGTCCGGCAAGGCCGGCTCCATCACGGCGTTCTACACCGTGCTGGCCGAGGGTGACGATCAACAGGATCCGATCGCCGACTCGGCGCGCGCGATCCTGGACGGCCACGTCGTGCTGTCGCGCCACCTGGCCGAATCGGGCCACTACCCCGCCATCGACATCGAAGCGTCGATTTCGCGGGCGATGACCTCGCTCATCACGCCGCAGCAGTTCTCCATCGTGCGCCGCTTCAAGCAAAGCCTGTCGCGTTACCAGCGCAACCGCGACCTCATCGCCGTGGGCGCCTACGCCGCCGGCAACGACCCGCAGCTGGACGACGCCATCGCGCGCTACCCGCGCCTGGAAGCCTTCCTGCAGCAGGACATCGGCGAGAACGTCGGTTACGAAGACGCCGTCAACCAATTGCGAGCCAGTTTCGAATCACGGGACACTTATGCCTAGCCAACTGCCTCTGGACATGCTGATCAACCTGGCCAAGGAAAGCACGGACGAAGCCGCGCGCCTGCTCGGCCGGCTGACCGCCGAACGCAGCAATGCGCAACGCCAGCTTTCCATGCTGCACGACTACCGCCAGGACTACCTCGAGCGCCTTCAGACGGCGATGACGACCGGCATGGCCGCCAGCGACTGCCACAACTATCAGCGCTTCATCGGCACGCTGGACGACGCGATCGGCCAGCAGCAGGGCGTGCTGCGCCAGGCCGAGGAAAACCTGTCCAAGGGGCAGCTCTACTGGCAGCAGGAAAAACGCAAGCTCAACTCCTACGATGCCCTGGCGCAGCGCGAGCAGCGCGCCCAGGCGCTGGTGGAGTCGCGCCGTGAACAGCGCGCCAACGACGAATACTCCGCCCGCCTGGTCCAGCGCCAGGCCAGCGGCATGCAGCATTAAGCAATACCTCACAGGAAGCTTTAGATGACCGCTCCCCTGCCCTTGCCTTCGATCGCGCCGGCCTCTCCGTCGCCGGTCAACGACGTGCTCGGCGCCAAACCGGCTGCCGGGAACAAGAAAGATAAAGGCCCCGCCTTTTCCGACGTCCTGGCGCAACAGCGTCCGGCGCAGCAGCGGCCCAACCAGGCCGCCGACGCCCGCCCCGCGAACGGCAACAGCAAGACGCCGTCCAAGGACGGCAAGCCCGGCGATCCGGCCGCCACGGCCGAAGGCGCCGCCGCCGGCGCCATCAATGAAGCGGTGCAGACCGCCGCCCAGGCCGAAGCCGGCGCTCTGGCCGTCGCGGCGCAGTTGCCCGTGGCCCCGTCCGACCTGCCGCAACAGGCCCTGGAGATCGCGGCCCAGGCCGCCGAACAGGTGCAGCTTGCCCGCGGCAATGCCGCTGCGGCCGTCACCGCCATGAACCAGGGCGCCGCCGTGCTGACGGCCGCGCTCAATGCCGCCGACACGTTGGCGCCGCAGGCCGCGCAGCAGACGCCGGTGGCCGCGACCGCCGGCCAGGCGCAAGCCGCCGCCGCCCAGATCGCCCGCGACGCCGAAGCC
>NZ_CADIJP010000015.1 GCF_902859725.1 Achromobacter mucicolens
CCGGCGGTTGCACTCTACGTTAGGGTATCTGGCTCCGGCCACCTATGAGGCCCGCCGGCCGCGAAAACAACCGACCTAAGTGTCCACTAAAACTTGACCACGACAGCCGCCCGGGGGCGGGCCCCGCAAGACGCTTCTCTTCCAAACGACTGCGTGCAAGAACGTTAAAAACCCGACTCGCCCCGCCGCCCGTAAAGATTCAACCGCAGAGCCCGGTGTGGCGTGGGCCTGGGGTGGGCGGGGCGTTTAGATGCGCCCGGCGGAAACCGAAGGGAGCCGAAGGCGGACGAGGTTGAGCACGGGGCAGTCCGGAGCGAAGGCTCCGGACCGCAATCGGAGCCCCGCCCGCCCCAGGCCCACGCCGCGCCGGGCGTCAAAAGAACTCAACTCACCGCGCAAACAAAAACCCGACAAACAAACCTTCAAGCCAAATCCCGCAGCAGCAATTCCCAAAACTTCAACCGCTGCTCCAACGTAGACACCAGCACATACTCGTTCAGCGTATGCGCCCCATCTCCATCCGCGCCGAGACCGTCCAGCGTCGGAATACCCATTGCCGACGTGAAGTTGGCGTCGCTGCCGCCACCCGTCATCGGCGCGTCTTCAAGCAGGAAGCCCGCGCGGTCCGCGAAACCTTGCACCAATGCCAGCAATGCAGCGGCTTCTTCCGTCTTGACCATCGGGGGCCGGTTCAGTTCGACGTCGATGTCCAGTTCAACGTCCGGGCCCACCGCGCACAGTTCGCGCATGCGGCGCAGCACGTCTTCGGCGGCGCCCATGTCGGGCACGCGGAAGTCGACGACGCAGCGGCACAGGGCTGGCACCGTGTTGGTGACCGTGCCGCCGGCGATCGTGCCCACGCTGACCGTGATGCCGCGGTCGTAGTCGGTCATGGCTTCCAGCGCCAGCACCTGGTGGGCCATTTCGCGGATCGCGCTGCGGCCCTTCTCATGCTGCATGCCTGCGTGGGCGGGACGGCCCTTGACGTTCAGGTTCAGCATGCCCGTGCCCTTGCGCGCCGTCACGCACTTGCCGCCGTTGGGGCGGGCGGGTTCGCAGACCAGCGCGTACTTCGCGTTCGCGGCGAAGCGCTCGATGTGCGGGCGCGAGGCGTGGCTGCCGGTTTCTTCGTCGGGAACCACCAGGAAGTCCACCGGCAGTTGCGTTGCGCCAGGGCGCGCCACGCCGGCCAGGGCCGTCAGCGCCAGGTAGATGCCCGCCTTCATGTCATAGCTGCCCGGGCCGTAGAGACGGTCGCCGTCGATGCGCACGGGGTTTTCCAGCAGCGTGCCCACCGGATGCACTGTGTCCATGTGCGCCAGGATCAGGATGCCCGGACGCGTGTCGCCGGGGGCGCGGTTGGTCGCGTACAGCAGCGGCCCCGTCGTGGGGCCCAGCGACGACAGCTCCACTGTCAGGCCGGCCGCGGCCGCGTAGTCGGCGATGATGCGCGCCATCGCGGCAATGCCTTCGGGGAAGTTCGACGGCGACTCGCATTGCAGCCAGCTCTGGATGCCGGCGACGATCTGTTCAGTGCTCTGGGTGTTGGACATGGCGATATCGGGTTTCAGCGATGGGAAAAGGGTTCAGGCGACCTGCTGGCCGGCCAGGCGGGCGAGTTCGGCGTCGTCGGGCATCTTGCCGTCGAACCAGAGGCTCGCGCAGACGGCCGACATCGCGCGGCCGTCGTGGCCGATGCCGGGCACCACCTGCAGCTTCCAGCCGAACGGCACGCCGCGGCGCTCGGCTTCCTTGCGGCCGAATTCGAAGTAGTTCTGCGCGCGCGCGAAGCGATGCGGGCCTTGGCGCATGGCGGCGGGTTCGGACGGCAGGTTCGGGTCGTTGGTCTCGATGTCCTTGTCGCCTGCCAGGATGGTCATCGGGTAGGCCAGCAGCTTGACCAGGTGGTCCTCGGTCAGACCCACGCCGTCCATGCCCTCGGGATAGGGATAGTCGAACGTCGGCAGCGTGTACCAGCCGGGATTGCCCGCCGTGACCGCCTTGAAGGGCGCATGCGGCTGGCTGCTCATCAGGCGGTGGACGAATTGGCCGCCCGCGCTGTGGCCAAACAGGTAGACGTTCTGCCCGTCGGTGATCTCGCCGGCAATCATGTCCCGGATGACGTTGCCCACCAGCGCATACGTCCAGCCATCGATGTGGCGCGGATTGCCGCCCGCGGAAAACACGCGGCCGTTGTTGTAGCTTTCAACGCCCGGCCAGATCTCGTTCGAGAACGTCAGCGCCACGATCAGCAGCTTGTGCTTGTCGGCGGCTTCGACCCAGAAGTCGCGGTATTCGTCGCCGTTGCGCAGCACGCCGTGCTGCACGATCACCACCGGGCGGTCCGGCGTGTAGCCGTAGGGGCGGTAGGTCTGCAGCTTGAATGGACGGTCGTAGTTGCGGTCCTCATCCACGTACAGGATGGCGTTGCGGCCCGCATGGCCCATTTCGATGGCGATGCGGTCCACATTGGACATGTCGGAAGGTTTCATCAGGCGCTCGCTTCGTTCAGGTGGCAGGCCGACCAGTGGCCCGCCGAGATTTCTTTCAGGGCCGGCGCGACTTCGCGGCAGCGCGGCATCGCGTGGGGACAACGGGGATTGAACGTGCAGCCGGAAGGCGGGTTCAGCGGCGACGGAATCTCGCCCTTGATCGGCGTGAACTTGCGGCCGCGGCGCGCCACGTCCGGCACTTCGGCCATCAACGCCTGCGTGTAGGGGTGATTGGCGCGGGCGAAGATCTCGGCCGACGTCGAGATCTCGACGATCTTGCCCAGGTACATGATCGCGACGCGGTCCGAGATGTGCTTGACCACGCCCAGATCGTGACTGATGAACAGGTACGTGAAACCGTGCTGCTCGCGCAGGTCCATGAACAGGTTGATCACCTGCGCCTGGATCGACACGTCCAAGGCGGCAACGGGCTCGTCGCAGACCAGGAACTTGGGCGCCACCATCAGCGCGCGGGCGATGCCGATGCGCTGGCGCTGGCCGCCCGAGATCTGATGCGGGAAGCGGTCGCGGTATTCCGTGGCAAGGCCCACTTCGGTCAGCGCCTGGTCGATGCGGCCGGGAATCTCGTTGGGAGGCGCCAGCTTGTGCACCTTCAGCGATTCGCCCAGGATCTGCCGCAGCCGCTGGCGCGGGTTCAGCGACGCCTGCGGGTCCTGGAAGATCATCTGCACGCCCAGCGTGTACGCCAGCTTGTCGGCGCCGCGCAGACGGTTTGCGTCCATGCCCTGGTACAGCAGCTCGCCTTCGGTCTGGCGGTGCAGGCCGGCCACGACGCGGCCCAGCGTGGACTTGCCGCAACCGGACTCGCCCACCAGGCCCACGACTTCGCCGCGCTTGATGGACAGGTCCACGCCGTTGACCGCGTACACGGTGCGGCGGTCGATGGGGCGGCCGGTCAGGGCGAGAATGCGTTGGGCCAGGTCAGGCCGCTGCTCGAAGCGCTTGTGGACGTTCTTGAGCTCGATGACGGGGGTATCGGCTTGGCTCATTGCTTACTGTGCCTCGCGGGCGATCGGCACGTAACAGCGATAGCTGCGCGAACCTTCGGTGGTGACGGAGGGGGCTTGCTCGGTGCAGCGCGTGACCGCGTGGGTGCAGCGCGGCCGGAACGCACAGCCCGCCGGACGGGCGGCAAGGCTGGGCGCCATGCCATTGATCTGATGCAGGCGCGCGCCCGGTTGCGTGGCGCCGGGCATCGAGTCCAACAGGCCGCGGGTGTAGGGGTGACGCGGCGCATCCAGCACCTGCTCGACCGGGCCGCTTTCGACGATGCGGCCGGCATACATCACGGCCACGCGGTCGGCCAGCTCGGCCACCACGCCCAGATCGTGGGTGATCCAGATCAGCGCCGTGTTGTGCTCGCGGCAGATCTGCTGCATGCGGTAGAGGATCTGGCCCTGGATGGTCACGTCCAGCGCCGTGGTGGGCTCGTCGCAGATGATGAGGTCGGGTTTGTTCAGCATCGCGATGGCAATCGCCACGCGCTGGCGCATGCCGCCCGAGAACTCGTGCGGGTAGCTCTTCAGGCGCTTTTCCGGCGAGGGGATGCCGACCATGGCCAGCGCCTCGCGGCAGCGCTCCTCGGCCTGGGCACGCGGCACGTCCTCGTGCGTCAGGATCGCCTCCATCATCTGCTCGCCGATGCGCAGCACCGGGTTCAGCGTCATCAGCGGGTCCTGGAAGATCATGGCGATGCGGTTGCCGCGCAACTGGCGCATCTGCTCTTCGGACAGCTTGCGCAGGTCCGTGCCCTTGAACTTCACCTCGCCGTCGACGACTTCGCCCGGCGGGTCGATAAGCCCCAGCAGCGAAAAGCCCGTCACGGACTTGCCGGAACCGGATTCGCCCACCAGGCCCACGATCTCGCCACGGCGCACGGTCAGGTCGACACCGTCGACCGCCAGCCACGCGCCGGCCTCGGTATGGAATGCAGTGCGCAGGCCGCGCACATCAAGAAGAATGTCGCTCATGCTCGACGCGGGTCCAGGGCTTCACGCAGGCGGTCGCCCACGATGTTGATGGAAAGGATCAGCACCAGGAGCGCAATGCCCGGGAACAGGCTGATCCAGTAGTCGCCCGACAGCAGGTACTGGAAGCCGTTGGAGATCAACAGGCCCAGCGACGGTTCGGTGATCGGCACGCCTACGCCCAGGAACGACAGCGTCGCTTCCAGCGCGATCGCGGTGGCGATCTGGATGGTGGCGAACACCATCACCGGCCCCAGGCAGTTGGGCAACAGGTGATACAGCATGATGCGCCAGGCCGGAAAGCCCAGGTTGGCGGCCGCCTCGACGTATTCCTTGCGGCGTTCCTGCAGGGCGCGGCTGCGCATGATGCGCGCGTAGTGTCCCCATTGCACAAGGACCAGCGCAAGAATCACCTTGTCGACCCCGCGGCCCAGCACCACCAGCAGCACCAGCGCCACCAGAATGGTCGGAAAGCCCAGGATGAAGTCGACGATGCGCATCAGCACGGTGTCGACCCAGCCGCCCACGTAGGCGGCAACCAGGCCGATCGCGCCGCCGATGGCGGTGGCCAGCACGACGGCGGACAGGCCCACCATCAGGCTGATGCGCAGGCCATACAGGATGGCGCTGAGCATGTCGCGGCCCTGGTCGTCGGTGCCCAGCCAGGCGATGCTGCCATCCATCAGCGCCTGGCGCGGCGCAAGCCGGCCGTCCATGAGCGACAGGTTGGCAAGATCGTAAGGGTTCTGCGGCGCGAAGAACGGCGCGAAGACCACCAGGATCACCAGGACGGCCAGCGCGATGACGGAGCCGCGCACTGTCGGGCGCGCGTGCAGTTTTTTCAGGATGGCGGCGCGCCGCGGCGTCTCGGCCAGGGGCTGGACGGTGCGGGTGCGGCCAGGATTCGGAGTATTAGCCATGGCGGATTATTGAGCGGGGGCCACGAGCTGCACGCGCGGGTCGAGCGCCGCGTACAGGATGTCCACAACCAGGTTGATGACGACGAAGATCAGCGTGACCAGCATCACGTAGGCAACGACCACGGGACGGTCGAGCTGGTAGACGCTGTCGATCAGCAGCTTGCCCATGCCGGGCCACGCGAACACGGTTTCGGTGATGGTGGAGTAGGCGATGAGCGTGCCGAATTCCATGCCGATCACCGTGACCACGGGGATCAGGATGTTGCGCAGGATGTGGCGGCGCACGATGCGGCCCGGCTTGACGCCCTTGGCGCGCGCGAATTTCACGTAGTCCTGGCTGCGGGCCTCGACGACGCCCGAGGCGGTCATGCGCAGCACCAGCGCGATGTTGGCCAGCGCCAGGTTGATCGCCGGCATGATCAGGTGCGACCAGCCGTCGGCGGTCAGGATGGACAGGCGCACGCCCAGCACGTCGACCGTGTCGCCGCGGCCAGTGGCGGGCAGCCATCCCAGCCAGACGGCGAACAGCAGGATCAGCATCATGCCCTGCCAGAAGTTCGGCAGCGAAAAGCCCAGCACCGACGAGGCCATGATGCCGCGGCCCACGTACTCGTCGCGGTACAGGCCTGCGACCAGGCCCAGCGGAATGCCGATCACACAGGTCAGCATGATCGCGACGAACACCAGTTCGAACGTGGCCGGAATGCGCTGAACGATCAGTTCGATCGCGGGAATGCCGTGCACGAAGGAGGTGCCCAGGTCGCCATGCAGCGCGCGCCACAGGAACCCGGTGTACTGCTGCCACACGGGCAGGTCCAGGCCCAGGCGGGCGATCATCGCCTCGCGCGCGGCTTGGCTGGCTTCGGGGCTGACCAGCAGCTCGATCGGGTCGCCCACGGCATACACCGCGAAGAAGACCACGACCGAAACGGCCAGCAGCACGAACAGACTCTGTATCAGTCTGCGTAGGATGAACAAGGCCACGTGATGATTTCCTTGGTGGGCTCGGGGTTGGGGAAAAGCCGGGGTTATCGGGCGGGCCTGGCGGACAGGGCCCGGATATTCAAGTCAGGCCAGCCTGCACGCTAGGTGATCGGCTGCGCCAGGCGCACGACGGTCACGCCGGGCCGCAGGTTGGCGGTGGACGGCATGATGAGCACGCAGTTGTCGTAGGGCGTGGTGACGGGCTCGCCTTCCGACCAGCCGATGACGGTGCCGGCGCGGGGCAGCGTTTCCAGCCCCTTCCAGGGCTCGGCGAAACGGAAGTCGGCGCTCTTGGCGGCGATGGCGTGCGTGACGCGCAGCGCGCGCTGCAGCGGCGCGCCGGGGGCGAACCAGGCGGCGGGGATGTCGCCTCGGTCGACCGTGCCGGCCTGCACCAGAAAGCGCGCCATCTGATCGGCGGCCACGCCGCGCGCCTCGGGGGCGCCGTGAAAGCCGCATTCGATCAAAAGGGACCGCGTGCCGTTGTCGCCGGCTTCGCCGAATCGGCCGAAATCGCGCATGCGCACGCCGGCGGCGTGGCCCGCGTCGGCAATGATGGTGGCGGGATTGCCCAGGGCGAGGGCCAGATCGATGTTGCGCTGTTCCAGGCCCGTCAGCTGCAGCGGCACGTCGGAATTGCTCATCGAGTGAAAGTCCAGCAGCCAGTCGGCCTGTTCCACCCACGGGCGCAGGGCCGCGGCGCGGCGGCGCTCCTGCGAGGTCGGTACGGAAAGCTTGTCGTCGCTCCAGACGCGGTTCATGTCTTCGTCCACGAAGCGCGCGGGGGCGTAGTTGCGAGCGTCGAACCGGTCGAACGCGGCCAGATTGCAGAACGCCAGCGTCAGCGTGCCGCGGCGCGGGCGCAGGCCGGCGGCAAGCAGGTCCTTCAGCGCCCAGGCGCCACAGAGCTCGTTGCCGTGGATCAGCGCGCTCAGCAGTACGCGCTTGCCGGGCGCGCCGGAATCGAAATGCCAGACGCCGGGCGTGTCGGTGTTGCCCACGCGCTCGGCCGACAGGTCCGGACAGGCCAGCAGGAAAGGACGCAGGGGAGACAGGGGCGCGGACGAAGACGTGGGCAAAGACGTGGGCATGGCAGTTCCGATGAAGCCAGACGATTGTATAGGGGATGAGGCGGGGGGCTGCGGGCCCGGGTGCGGCAACTGCGCCGCCCCAAGGCAAAACGGCTGCACGAGGCAGCCGTTTCTTCTTTACTCAGCCCTGCCTGCTCACTTCGCGTCGGGCTTGACCGACGTGGCCAGGGTGTACTGGTCGCGGCGGCCTTCGTACGAAATGCCCTTGCGGTACGCCCAGATGCTGCTCTCGAAGTGCAGCGGGATCAGCGGCACGTTGTCCAGGGCGATCTGGGTGGATTCCTGCAGCAGCTTTTCACGCTTGGCGGGATCGACCGTCACGATGGCCTGCTTGTAGACCTTGTCGAAGTCCGCATTCGAGAAGCCGCCGTAGTTGCTGGTGCCCAGGCTGACGGGCGAATCCAGCGTGGCTACCCACAGCTGGAACAGCGCCGAGGCCTCACCCGTTTCCGCCGGCCAGCCGCCCATCGAGAAGCTGAACTCGCGCTTGGCGCGCTTGGGGAAGTAGATGGAGGCGGTCATCGCGTCCACGTTGGTCTTGATGCCGACGCGCGACAGGTACTGGGCCACGGCCTGGGCAATCTGGCCGTCATTGACGTAACGGTCATTGGTGGACGACAGCGTCAGTTCAAAGCCGTTCGGATAGCCGGCTTCGGCCAGCAGCTTCTTGGCGCCTTCCGGGTCGTACTTGATTTCCGGGGCCTTGGGCAGCGCGCCGAACATGCCGTCGGGCATGTACTGGAAGGCGGGGGTGGCCATGCCGTCCATGATGCGGGCGGTGATGGTTTTGCGGTCGATGGCCATGTTGATGGCCTTACGCACGCGCAGGTCCTGCAGCGGGTTCTTGCCGTCGGCGCTCTTGACGAACGGGCTCGGGTTGCGGCCCACGTCCGGCTGGAAGAACACCAGGCGGGTGGACGGCGTGGCCACGAAGCCGAACTTCGGATTGTCCTTCAGGCGCGGCAGGTCACGCGCGGCCGGGTTTTCGATCATGTCGAAGTCGCCGGATAGAAGGCCGGTCAGGCGCGGGCCGGCCGACGGCACCGGCACGAACTTCACTTCCTTCCAGTGCGGCTTCTCGCCCCAGTAGTTTTCGTTGCGCACGAGCTCGATGCCGGTGCCCTTGACGTAGGACTTCAGCATGTAGGGGCCGGTGCCGATGGCGTCCTTGCCGTTGTTGAAGTCGACCACCGTGGGCCAGGCGCCCGTCACGCCGCAACCCTTCTTGGGGTCGTACGTGAGCTTGCCGTGCTCGACGATGCCGTTCCAGATGATCGGCAGCGAGCGGGCCAGTTCGGCCGGCATCAGGGGGAACGGTTCACCCGTCTTGATGATGACGGTGTGCGCGTCCGGCGTCTGGACGTCGGTGATGCGCTTGGTCATGTCCATGTAGGACTGCGACACGTTGGTTTCGTTGTTCAGCGTCCGGCAGATCGTGAACAGCACGTCTTCGGAGGTGAACGGCTTGCCGTTGGAGAACTTGACGTCGTCGCGCAGCTTGAATTCCCAGGTCAGGTCGTCCAGGTTCTTCCAGGAAGTCGCAAGCTGGGGAATCAGCTTCATGTCGGCGCTGCGGCCCACCAGCGAGTTGTAGACGTGCGCGGAGAACGCGTCGTTCTGCGTCATCTTGTGATAGTGGGGGTCCGCCGAGGTGGGTTCGGCCGACAGGCCGATCTTCAGCGTCTGGGCTTGGGCGGCTGCCAGGGGGATGGCGGCGGCCACAAGGGCCAGGGTAGTGCGCAACTTCATGGTGACAACTCCGGATGGGGAACGAACCGGATCGTGCGGGCGGCCTCGCGTGCCTGGGGACGACTGCGTCGGCCGGGGGCGTGCGGGGAAATTGTCGCCAGGGCACGACGGCAAGGGGCCGATTATCGGTAGGGGGTTCGCGCGCTGTCAATGCGCAGCGGCGATCGAGGCGCTAGGGAAAACGCCGAGAGGGGGGAGGTAAAGAGGGCGTCGCGGGGCCCTAGGGGCCGCCCGCGGCGCGATGGCGCCGGTGAGGGATCAGCGCCAATGCGTTGCGGCGGGCGCCGGGGCTTACCCGGCGGGCGCTGCAACGTCAGCGCGCCAGGCTGATTCGCGGGAGATCTGTCGCGAATCAGCCTGGCGCGGCTGTTATTACCACTGCGATCCGGAGAAGCGCGAGCTGGCGGCGCGAGCCTTGTTCATCGATTCGTTCACTTCGTCGATGAAGGCAAAGACGGCGGCAACAGCGGCTGCTACGGATTGGCCAGCCTTTTTCAGGCTGGTCAGCGGGTGAGAATTCGGTTGGTTTTCGAGAGCGCCGCGGAGCAGGTCACGCTCCAGCGCGTCGGTCAGGCGGGCAGTGTTGTTCAGGGTCAGTTCGCTCATGGTTTGGCTCCAGTCCGTTTCGTCATGGGGTAAACCATTATAGGGATAACCCTAGGCAAATAGCAATGTCATTTTAAGGGAAAACCCTAGTATGTTGTAAAAATGTTTGTGGGACATGGACTTAGCGCCCGTTACGCAGGGCGCGGGCCGCGTCCGCGAGCTCTCCGGCCGTCAGGCCGATGGGGCCGACACCCTGGGCAACCAGCGCGTCGGCGGCGGCGCCGTGCAGCCAGACAGCGCCTTGCACCGCCTGGTCCAACGGCAGTTTTTGGGCGATCAGGGAACCCAGCATTCCGGCCAATACGTCCCCAGTTCCGGCGGTGGCCAGGCCAGGGTTGCCGCTGGTGTTGACGTGGAGGGCGCCGTCGGGGGCGCATATGACGGTGCCGGCGCCCTTGAGGACGATCCAGGCCTGGAAGCGCTGCGCCAATTGGCGGGCGGCGGCGGGGCGATCGCGCTGGATCCCGGGCGTGCCGATGCCCAACAGGCGGGCGGCTTCGGCGGGGTGGGGGGTCAGCACGACGGGGCCGGCGCCCCAATTAGGGTGGATGTCGCCCCGGGCCAGCAGGTTCAGGCCGTCGGCGTCCAGCACCAGCGGGGCCTCGCGCCGCAGGACGAACAACTCCGACAACGCATTTGCGGCCAGTTGGCTCGTGCCGATTCCGCAGCCAGCGACCCAGGCGGTGACGCCCCAGTCTTCTTCCAGCAGCGAGCGGAAGTCGCGCAGCATCAGTTCGGGTTGCACGAGGTCGCAGGGCAAGGGAAGCGCGTCCTGGACAAAACCGACGAGCACCTTGCCGGCGCCGGTCTTCAAGGCGGCGCGGGCGGCAAGCAGCGCTGCGCCCGTCATCCCGGCGCCACCGCCCACCACCCCCACGGTGCCGAAGCTGCCCTTGTGCGTATCCTGCGCGCGGGGGGCGAACAGGGCAGGCAGGGCGGCGCGGTCGATCGGGATGGCGGGGGTGTTCATGGGGTGAGGCTCCGGGGGGAAATCGTGATGGCGGGTCGGGCGTATCCACTATAGTGCGCAAAAACGCGGCCGCCAGGGGCGGGGCGCGAACAACCAAGAGACGACCCGGAGCAGACAATGACCGACATTACGCTGGAACACTATTCGGCCTACGAATCCCTGAAGCTGCGCCGCCACCCCGGCGGCGTGCTGGAATTGATCATGGGGACCAAGGGCGGCGTGCCGGGCAAGTTGTCCACGGCCGACGACCGTATGCACCGCGAACTGGCCGACATCTGGCGCGACATCGACACCGATCCGGACACGCGGGTAGTGGTGATCCGCGGCGAAGGCAAGGGGTTCTCCGGCGGCGGCGACCTGGAGCTGGTGCAGCAGATGGCCGACGACTTCCACGTGCGCACCCGCGTCTGGCGCGAGGCGCGCGATCTGGTCTACAACATCATCAATTGCAGCAAGCCGATCGTGTCCGCCATGCACGGCGCGGCGGTGGGGGCGGGTCTGGTGGCCGGGCTGTTGGCCGACATCTCCATCGCGGCGCGCGACGCCCGCATCATCGACGGTCACACTCGCCTGGGGGTGACGGCGGGCGACCACGCCGCCATTGTCTGGCCGCTGCTATGCGGCATGGCCAAGGCCAAGTATTACCTGATGCTGTGCGAGACGGTGTCGGGCGAGGAAGCCGAGCGCATCGGTCTGGTGTCGCTCTGCGTGGACGAGGCCGAGCTGATCGGCAAGGCGTTCGAGGTGGCCAACAAGCTGGCGGCCGGGTCGCAGACGGCGATCCGCTGGACCAAGTATTCGCTGAACAACTGGCTGCGGATGGCGGGGCCGACCTTCGACACCTCGCTGGCGCTGGAATTCATGGGCTTTGGCGGCCCGGACGTGCGCGAGGGCATCAATTCCCTGCGCGAGCGCCGGGCGCCGAATTTCCGGCCCGATTCGCCGTTCTGACCTACTTCTTGAAGAACTTCGCGAATGCCGCCTGCGCTTCTTCGGTCTGCAGGCGCGCGCGAAACTGCTGGGCTTCGTAGTCCAGCGTCTCCTGGATGGCCTGCCGGTCCGCCCGCTTCATCATCGCCTTGGTGAGCCGTAGCGCGGCGGGCGGCTGGCGCGCCAGATCCGCGGCGGTGGCCTGGGCCTCGGCCAGCGCCTGGCCTTTGGGCGTGGCCGACGTGGCCAGCCCGGCCTGCACCGCGTCGTCGGCGGTGAAGGCCTTGCCCTGCATCAGCCATTGCGCTGCCCGGCGGCCGGCCAGGCGCGGCATCAGCAGGCTGGATGCGCCTTCCGGGCACAGGCCTAGGGCGACGAACGGCATGCGCAGGGTGGCGCCTTCGCCGATGTGGACAAAGTCGCAATGTTGCAGCAGCGTCACGCCGATGCCGATGGCGTAGCCCTCGACGGCGGCGATGACCGGTACGTCGGCCGTGGTCAGCGCGCGCAGGAAGGTCAGTCCCGCGCTGTCGCCCGCGCCGCGCTCGGCCTGGAAGTCGCGCAAGTCGTTACCCGCCGTGAAGTGATCGCCCGCGCCGGTCAGGATGACCGCGGACAGCGTCACGTCGGCGCTGGCCAGCGAAATCTGCTCCGTCAGCGCCGCGTAGGTGGCGGTGTCGAGCGCGTTGCGGCGGTCCTGCCGGTCGATCGTCAACGTCAGGACGGCGCCGTCGCGTTGGACCTTCAGGCCGGCGCTCATGCGTGCGGGGCCGCGGCCAGGCGGGCTTTCGCCTCGGCGTACTCGCGCCGCAGCGTGTCGACGATCTTGCGCGTCGGTTCGACGCTGGCGATGCCGCCCACGCCCTGGCCGGCGCCCCAGATGTCCTTCCAGGGCTTGACGCGCGTCGAGCCGAAATTGGACGCGCCGCTATCGGGCGCGGGCAGGTTGGCAGGGTCCAGGCCGGCGGCGGCAATGCTGGCCTTCAGGTAGTTGCCCGGGATGCCCGTGAAGAACGGCGTGTACAGGATGTCCGACGCGCTGGCCTCGACGATGGCGGCCTTGTAGCCGTCGCTGGCGTTGGCTTCTTCGCTGGCGATGAAGCGCGTGCCCATGTAGGCGAAATCCGCGCCCATGGCCTGCGCGGCGAGCACATGCGCGCCCGAGGTGATGGCGCCCGACAGGATCAGCGGACCGTCGTAAAAGCGGCGAACCTCGGAGATCAGCGCGAAGGGGCTCAGCGTGCCGGCGTGGCCGCCCGCGCCCGCGCACACCAGGATCAGGCCGTCCACTCCCGCTTCCAGCGCCTTTTCGGCGTGGCGGATGGTGGTGACGTCATGGAAAACCTTGCCGCCCCAATCGTGAACGCCCTTCACCAGGTCGCCCGGGGCGCGCAGGCTGGTGATGATGAGCGGCACGCGGTGGCTCGCGCATACGGCCAGGTCCGCCTCCAGCCGGTCGTTGGACTGGTGGATGATCTGGTTGACGGCAAACGGCGCGACGCGGTCGCCGGGGTGGGCTTCGCGGTGCGACGCCAGCCCCGCCTGGACTTCGTCGAGCCAGTCGGTCAAGAGCGTCTGCGGCCGCGCGTTCAGCGCGGGAAACGACCCCACGATGCCGCTCGTGCACTGGGCGATGACCAGCTTGGGGTTGGAGACGATGAACATCGGGGCGCTGATGACCGGCAGGGACATCTGGCCATACAAATCAGTCACGAGGGAATGGGGCATGGGGCGTCGTCTCGTTGTTGGTTTTGGAGTATATTAATTACCTACCGACCGTCCGGTAATTAATTAATCTTTATTTAACGGCATGCGCGGAAGGGCTGTCAATGGAGGTTCGCCAGAACCTTTTCGGCCCCGCGCGGCCCCTGTCAAAGGCCGACATGGCGCTTACCGCCCCACCCGTACAGAAACGCGCCCGCGCCGGCAGGCCGCCCACGCTGGCCGCCCCGCGCGAACGCATCCTGGAGGAAGCCGCCAAGCTGTTTGCCCGCAGCGGCTACGACGGCAGCTCCATTTCCGACCTGGCCGCCGCCATCGGCGTGTCCAAGGCGGCCATCTATCACTATTACCCCACCAAGCAGGACATCTACGACGCCATCATCCTTGAGGTGCTGGAAGGCCTGACGCAGACCGTCGGCCGCGATGTGGCCGGCGCCGTGGGCGGCGTGGCCCGCCTGCGCGCGTTCATGGTGGGGCATGCCCGTTATTTCGAGCAGCACCACGCCCAATTCGTGACCATGCTGATCGGCTACTCGGGCATGGCGCTGTCCGAACGCGAAGACGCCGCCCGCCTGCGAGACAGCTACGAAAAGCTGTTGCGCGACGTGATCGCGCAAGGCGTGGCCGACGGCGCGTTCCGCGCGCTGGACGTGGCGGCCACTGGCCGTGCCGTGCTGTCGATGCTGAACTGGATGGTGCGCTGGTACAAGCCCGGGCAGGGCGACAGCGCCGAATCCATCGCCGACGGCTATTTCGATCTGCTGGTGGGCGGCATGCGTCCCTGAACGCGCCGCCCTACCGACCCCCGACCTGCAATCGCTCTAAGAGACTTTCCTCATGGCCCTGGACACCGAAACCCTGAACCTGTTGATCGACGCCGTCCGCCGCTTCGTGCACGAACGGCTGATTCCCGCCGAGGACGAACTGGCCGCCAGCGGCGAAGTGCCGCCGGACATCGTCAACGAAATGCGTGACCTGGGCCTGTTCGGCCTGTCCATCTCGCCGGACTTCGACGGACTGGGCCTGACGATGGAAGAAGAGGTCCGCGTCGTGTTCGAACTGGGCCAGACTTCGCCCGCGTTCCGGTCGCTGGCCGGAACCAACATCGGCATCGGCTCGCAGGCCATCGTGCTGGCCGGCACCGACGAGCAGCGCGCCCGATACCTGCCCAAGCTGGCCAGCGGCGAGCTGATCGGATCGTTTGCCCTGACCGAGCCCGATGCGGGCTCCGACGCCATGTCGCTGCGCGTGTCCGCCGAGCGTGACGGCGACTTCTACGTGCTGAACGGCACCAAGCGCTACATCACCAATGCGCCCATCGCCGGCCTGTTTTCGGTCATGGCCCGTACGGCGCCCGAGCGCCGGGCCAACTCCATCTCGTGCTTCCTGGTCGAGGCCGGCACGCCGGGCCTCATCATCGGCAAGCCGGACAAGAAGATGGGCCAGGCCGGCGCGCTGACCAGCGACGTCGTGTTCGACAACTGCCGCGTGCCGGCCAGCGCCTTGCTTGGCGGCGAGGAAGGCAATGGCTTCCGGACCTCCATGCGCGTGCTGGACAAGGGGCGCCTGCACATATCCGCGTTGTGCGTGGGCATTGCCGACCGCCTGCTGCGCGACGCCGTGAAGTACGCCACCGAGCGCAAGCAGTTCGGCCAGCCCATCGCCGAATTCCAGCTCATCCAGGCGATGATCGCCGACAGCCAGGCAGAACTCTACGCGGCCCGCTGCATGGTGCTGGACGCCGCCCGCATGCGCGACCGCGGCGAGAACACCACCATGCAGGCCGCCTGCTGCAAGCTCTTCTCCACGGAAATGGTGGGCCGCGTGGCCGATCGCGCGGTCCAGATCCACGGCGGCGCGGGCTACATGTCCGAGTACGCGGTGGAGCGCTTCTACCGCGACGTGCGCCTGTTCCGCATCTTTGAAGGCACGTCGCAGATCCAGCAGCTGGTCATTGCGCGCGAGACCATCAAGGCCCATTCCTGATCTTTCCGCCGCCAGCGGTCCGGCCAACGCGTTCGAGAGGCTAATATCCAGTCTGACGAATGTTGATCGGAAGGCGGCCCCAGGCGGGCCGCCTTCTGGCATGACGGAATCCCAGTCCGCCTTGCGCCCCGGCGCGGGCGGGAAGTTCTCATTTCCCTTCTAGCGAAAAGATTACCGATGTCGCAACGTCCCGCTCCCCTAACCGGCATACGTGTGCTGGATCTGACCCGCGTGCTGGCGGGTCCCTGGTGCACCCAGAACCTCGCTGACCTTGGCGCAGAGGTCATCAAGATCGAACGTCCCGGCTCGGGCGACGACACGCGCGCCTGGGGCCCTCCTTACCTGAAGGACGAAGCGGGCCACGACACCACCGAGGCCGCGTATTACCTGTCGGCCAACCGCAACAAGATGTCGGTGGCGCTGGACATCGCCTCGCCGCGTGGCGCCGAACTCGTGCGCGAACTGGCCTTGCAGAGCGACATCCTGGTGGAAAACTTCAAGGTCGGCGGGCTTTCCAAATACGGCCTGGACTACGAGAGCCTGAAGGAGCTGAATCCGCGCCTGATCTACTGCTCGATCACGGGCTTCGGCCAGACTGGCCCCTACGCCAGCCGTCCGGGCTATGACTTCATGATCCAGGGCATGGGCGGCCTGATGAGCATCACCGGCGAGCGCGACGATCTGCCTGGCGGCGGTCCGCAGAAGGCAGGCGTGGCCGTGGCCGACCTGATGACCGGCATGTATTCCACCGTGGGCATCCTGGCGGCGCTGCACGAACGGGCCCGCAGCGGCCTGGGCCAACACATCGACATGGCGCTGCTGGACTGCCAGGTCGCCATGCTGGCCAACCAGAACCTGAACTTCATGACCTCCGGCGTGGCGCCGCGCCGCGCCGGCAACGCGCACCAGAACCTGGTGCCCTACCAGGTGTTCGCGGCCAGCGACGGCCACCTCATCGTGGCGGTGGGCAACGACAGCCAGTTCCGCAACTATTGCGGCGCCATCGGCCTGCCCGAGCTGTCGGCCGACCCGCGTTTTGCCACCAACCCGCAGCGCGTGAAAAACCGCGAGGAACTGGTGCCGCTGCTGGCCGAGCGCATGGCTACTGGCGAGCGCGACCACTGGCTCGCCGCGCTGGAGGGCGTGGGCGTGCCGGCCGGTCCCATCAACACGCTGGACCAGGTCTACGAAGACCCGCACGTGCTGGCCCGCAACATGAAACGCGAGCTGCCCCATCCGGCCGCAGGCACCGTGCCCGTGGCGGCCAGCCCGTTGAAGTTCTCGGGCAGCCCGGTCGAGTACCGCCGCGCCCCGCCCATGCTGGGCGAGCACACCGAGCAGGTCCTGTCCGAAAAGCTGGGACTGTCGGCCGAAGAAATCCAGGCGCTGGCCCAGAGCCGCGCCTGACGCGCGCGAGAAGGCGGCCTGGCCGCCTTTTGCGCATGCCGCGCCGCGCCAGGCGCACGATCCATTCCAATACAGGCAGGAGATAGTTGATGACGGACATTCAAACCATCGGCGTCGTGGGCGCCGGGGCCATGGGGCGCGGCATCGCGCAGATCGCGGCGCAGGCCGGCTTGCGTGTGCGCCTGTACGACACCAGCGCGGACGCCATCGCGGCCGCGCGTGAGTCCTTGCGCCAGACCTGGGAGAAGCTGGCCCAGAAGGGCAAGCTGACCGCCGCCGACGCGCAAGCCGCACTCGAACGCGTCGAATCGGCCACCGCGCTGACCGACATGGCGAACTGCCAGCTCGTGGTCGAGGCCATCGTCGAGCGCCTGGACGTCAAGCGCGATCTGTTCGCGGCACTGGAAGGCGTGGTGTCCGACGACTGCATCCTGGCGTCCAACACCTCGTCGCTGTCCATCACGGCGATTGCGGCCGCCTGCAAGCGGCCGCAGCGCGTGGCGGGCTATCACTTCTTCAATCCGGTCGCCCTGATGAAGGTGGTCGAGGTCATCGACGGCTTGCGTAGCGCGCCGGAAGTCGGCGACGCCCTGGCCGACCTGGCCCGCCGCATGGGGCACACCCCCGTGCGCGCCAAGGACATGCCCGGCTTCATCGTCAACCATGCTGGCCGCGGCATGAATACCGAAGGCCTGCGTGTGGCGCAGGAGGCGGTGGCCACCTTTGCCCAGGTCGATGCGGTCATGCGCGAGCAGGCGGGTTTTCGCATGGGCCCGTTCGAGCTGCTGGACCTGACCGCGCTTGACGTCTCGCATCCGGTGATGGAATCCATCTACCGCCAGTTCTTCGACGAGCCGCGCTTCCGCCCGTCGCCCATCACGACGGTGCGCCTGGCCGGTGGCCTGATCGGCCGCAAGGCCGGCGAGGGCTTCTACGTCTACGCCGACGGCCAGAAGCAGGTGCCGGCCGAAGCGGCCGCGCCCGCGCTGCCCGAGGGCCTGAAGGTCTGGGTCAGCCCCAAGCATGGCGAAGGCTACGCCCGCGCGTCCGCGCTGGTGGAAAAGCTGGGCGGCACGCTGGTCACGGGATCCACGCCCGACGCCGATGCGCTGATTCTGGTCACGCCCTTCGGTGAAGACGTGTCCACCACCGTCTCCGCGCAAGGCCTGAACGCGGGCCGCACCGTCGGCCTGGACACGCTGTATGCGTTCGACGGCGCCAAGCGCCGCACGATCATGGTGTCGCCGGCCACCGAAGCCAAGTGGCGCGACGCCGCGCATGCGCTGCTGGCTGCGGACGGCGTGCCCGTCACGGTGATCGAGGATTCGCCGGGCTTTATCGCACAGCGCATCGTGGCGCACATCGTGAACATCGCCTGCGACATCGCGCAGCAAAAGATCGCCACGCCGGAAGACATCGACCTGGCCGTGACGCTGGGCCTGGGCTATCCCGTGGGCCCGCTGGCCCTGGGCGACAAGCTGGGCGCCGACCGCATCCTGGAAATCTTGAAGAGCATGCAGCGCGTCACGGGCGACACCCGTTACCGGCCGAGCCTGTGGTTGCAACGCCGCGTGCAGCTGGGCATGTCGCTGCTGAAGTCGACGGCAGACTGATCGCTGCGCGGCAAGGTGTCTGACACCCAGGCGAGATGGTCGTCAATGTGCGGCGGTGTCTCAACGGGTGTCAGACACCTTTTCAACGTATGAAGACGTTGCGGCCATGAAAAAAGCCCCTTGATGATTCAAGGGGCTTTTTGTTGCCTGGCTTGCCGGCGGGTATTACTTGGCGGCGTCGACCATGTATTGAACGGCGGCGCGGATGTCTTCTTCGGAGGCGTTGGCGGCCCCGCCCTTGGGAGGCATTGCGCCCTTGCCCGTCATGGCGACCTTCACCATGGCGTCCATGCCGGTCTTGATGTAGGGCTCCCAGGCGGCCTTGTCGCCGAACTTGGGCGCATTGGCGACGCCCGTGGCGTGGCACGCGAAACAGGCCGTCTTGTAGAGCTTTTCGCCGGCCGGATTGACGGCGGCAGCCTGTTGGGCGGGGGCCGGGGCAGCAGGTGCGGCAGCGGCAGGTGCTGCGGCTGCCGGCGCTGCGGCTGCCGGTGCAGCGGCTTGGGCGGCGGGCGCGGCTGCGGCCTCGCCTTCCTTCTTGGCGCCTTCTTCAGCGGGGGCTGCGGGTTCTTCCAGCGAGGCGCCGGACTTGTTGGCCATGTACACCACGGCGCGCGCGACTTCGTAGTCGGACAGGGCCGGGTTGCCGCCCTTGGCGGGCATGCCGCCCTTGCCGTGCAGCGCGACCTTCAGCATCTCGTCGTAGCCTGCCTTGATGAACGGCGCCCACGCGGCGTTGTCGCCCATCTTGGGAGCGCCCGCCACGCCAGCGGTGTGACAGGCCGTACAGACAGCAGCAAAGACCTGCTCGCCGGTCTTGAAGACCTTGGGCGCGTTGGCATCAACCAGTTCGAAACCTGCCACGGGGGCGATCCGCCGGGCGACCGCTTCGCCGGACAGGGCGTCCGACCCGGCGCCGGTCTTGGTGCCTGTGACCACCATGTTCACCAGAAGGATGATGATGGCGATGGGAACCACGAAAGCCAGGACGACCGTGACGATCAGTTGCTTCGGGGTCTTGATGGGGGAGGAGTGCTCTTCTATGTGTTCCTGCTCGTTGCTCATGACCAAATCCTGCTAACGGGTACCGGGGGCGCCTTGGCGGCGGCAACAGAAAATCAGTACTGCACAAGTCGGCGGCAACCCATGCCCGCCTGCAAGCAAACGCTGGATTATATAACGGTGTCAGGGACGATCGTCCAATGTGTCAGGACGGGTTTTCGATGAGTTTGCCGGAAGATTTGATCCAGTTCATGCAGATCGCGCAAAACTGGGTACAATACCGCCTCCTTGCGCTGCGCCCGTAGTTCAATGGATAGAATGAGAGTTTCCGAAGCTCTTGATACAGGTTCGATTCCTGTCGGGCGCGCCAATCCAGACAAGCTGTGCGTTTTCCAGGCCCCTCAAAGGGGCCTTTTGTTTTTGCGCCGTTCGGTTATGTGCATTCTGATGTGCATTCGGTGATGAGCATGCGGTTATGTGCATTCGGCCATGTGCATCCGTTTACGCACCTTCTTTATGCCTAAGCGCCCTTGCCCGCGACCAGTCCTGCGCCGACATTCACCTGTCCGGATGGTTGGCACGGTACCCATTCGAACGCAATGGCGATCTGTCGGATTTCATGCGTCCGTTGATGTTTGAGAAAGCGGTCGCACCGTCGGAGTAATAGTGCTCTGGGTGAATCCGCCGCGTCTGAACACAATCGATCACACAGACGAAGCGGGCTCCAACTATCTGCGGCCCGGCACCGTCGTTCAACGTGAACAAACGGATATTCACGCGCAAGCGGTCAATGGCGCGCGCAGCGTCACCTGCCCTCCAGGCGAAACGGAAATAAGCCGCGCGTGAATCCGACACCCAGGATGATCGATCGATGGACGTGGATTCCCGCGCGGCGCTGCAACGTGCCGAGTCAACGCTGTTTCTCAAGGCCCGAATAACCGCGTACAGGCTCTGCTTTGGCCTGCTGCTGCTTTCCGTCGACGTGTCGCACCCTGCCGTTGCCGCTGGCGGGATCGTTGGCGTGTCGGGGGCTGGCGGCCAGGGAGGCGCATCCAATGGAGGGCGCGGCGGCGACGGTGGACATGGCCAGGCCGCCTTGGACCTCACGACGTCGTACACCACGGCCGGCGACGTCGAAGGCGGGGCCGGCGGTGGCGGTGGGGGTGGCGGAGGTGGCGGGCACGGCAATTCCATGGGCGGCGCTGGCGGCGCCGGCGGGAACGGCGGGGTCGGCATCGTCATCTCAGGCGACGCGGTGGTGTTGCACAACGACGGCTGGTCGATCCGCGGCGGCAAGGGCGGTGGCGGCGGCGGCGGGGGCGGCTCCACCTTCCACCTCTCCGTGGAGGCCGACGGTGGCCGCGGTGGCGACGGCTCGACGGGCGCAGGCGGCGCCGCCGGCGGGGGCGGGGGAGGCGGGGCGTATATCCGGACGGGCTTCGGAGGAGACGGCGGCCACGGCGGAGAAGATGGCCTTGTGGGGGGCGGTGGGCCCATCGGTGTCTCCTGGGCGGGCGGCGGTGGCGGTGGCGGCGGTTCATCCGTCAACGGTGGGGCTGCAGGTCAGGACGTGTGGCCGGTGCTGAGTGAGGGCGTGGGCGGACCGGGTGGTATTGCCGGCGGGGCGTCCGGCGTCAACGGAGATGATGCCAAGCCGTACGAAGGGTTTGCGCCCGGCGGCGGGGGCGGAGGTGCGCCGGGCGGCGCGGGTGGCGACGGCGGTCAGTACACGCGCTTCGATACGAACGGCGGCGGTGGCGCCGGCAGCAGCAATCACGCCGTCTACGTCACGGGAGCCAATTCCGTCATCATCAACTCGGGCGCCATCATGCCGGGGCCGGTCAACCGGGACACCGCCATCAAGTATGCAGGGTCCGCCAGCAACGCGACCCTGATGCTCCGTGAGGGCAGCGTGATTCAAGGCCTCGTCGACGCCACCGAATCGGCCGGCAGGAACACGCTGGTCCTGGATGGCGGGGCCGCGCTGGCCTTTGACGTCGGCCAGATCGGCGATGGCGCGCAGGGTCAGTATCTGGGTTTCAACGCATTCGAGAAGACGTCTGACGGCATGTGGGCGCTGACGGGGTCGCCCGCCATGGCGCTCACGCCCTGGACGCTTCGCGGCGGATGGCTTGCGATCACGGATGACGCCGCGCTGGGGGACTTGGCTGGCGGCCTCGTCTTCGACGGCGGCGGATTGCAACTGAACGCCAGCATGTCGTCGCAGCGCGATTTCCAGTTGCGCGGCGATGGCGCGGTCCACACGGCCGCCGGCACGGTGTCCGTGATGCAGGGCACGATCAGCGGCGCGGGCAGCCTCACCAAGACAGGAGCCGGCACATGGATCATCTTGGGTAGCAATACCGAAACGGCCAACGCCACGGCGGCGGGGCCGCTCACCCATACCGGCGTTACGCGCGTCGACGAAGGCACGCTGGTCATCCATGGCACTGCGCTGGGTCAGGCCGGTCACGCGGCCGCCAGTGTCGCCGGCGCCAGCAGTGCGACATTGAGCCTTGCGAACGGCGCCAGGCTCGACGGCCAGATGGACGGGCCGAACCTCGTCATCGATGCGACGAGCCGATGGAACGTTCTGGCCGATGCCACGCCTGCCGCGCAGGGCAACAACCTCAGCAGGGTCAACGAACTTCAGCTTGCAGGCAGCATCGCCTTTTCGCCGCCCTCCGATGCGGCTAACAATCATGCCGGCCGCACGCTCACCGCCAACAACCTGGTGGGCGCCGGCGGCGAGGTGCAGCTGCACGTGAACCCGACCGGCGCCGCGGATCACCTGACGCTGACCCAGGGCGCCACGGGATTGACCTACCTGAATATCATCACGCCTGGCGGATTCGGCGATCCGTTGGCCGGCGACGGGTGGCTGGTGGTCAAGGCCGGCGCCAGCACCGACCAGGCGTTTCAACAAACCCCCGAACAACCCACGCAGGTGGGCGCGTTCAATTACGGCCTGGTGCAAGGCGCGAGAAGCGGCGCAGCGGATCTGGCCAACAACTGGTATTTGTTCAGCGATATCCGCCCCGAGGTGTCCATCTACTCGCAGTTGGGCAATCAGGCCTTGCGGCAGTCCGAGGTGGCGGTAGGGTCGTTCAACGAACGAATGGGATCCACCGAAACGCTGGCGCGAACGGTCTACCCCTATGCCTGGGCACGGTCGCTAGGCGTCCTGGAGCGCCGGAAGGGCGCGCCCCTGGGGATCCGGCAAGCTAACGTCGCCGTGGATTCGCGGGTGGGCGGGCTGCAGGTGGGAACGGATTTGTTCGTGGCCAGCAAAGGCGTTGGCCGCCAGAGCGTGGGCGTGTTTGCAACGGCAATGATTTCCCGTAACGACGTGGCGCACTATCAGGCATCCACGCGATCGACGGCGGATGCCGGCCGCAGCGATCAGACGATGCATGGCCTGGGCGCTTATTACACGCTGATGGACGGCAAGGGCGGTTACGCCGATTTCGTCGCACAGGTCAGCCGGTACGGCGTGAAGACGCAATCGCGCGGTGCGCTGGGCACGTCCCTGCAGACATCCGGATGGGGCGCCGCGGTCTCCGCCGAAGCCGGAAAGGCCTTCGATGTTCGCGATGGCAGCGGTCTGCGCGTTGAACCGCAAGCCCAGGTGATGGTCCAGCACGTCAAGTTGCGCGATGCTGAAGACAGCGTGGGCCGCGTTGCACTGCCGGGACTGCACGCGCTGCATTCGCGTGTGAGTCTGAAGCTATCGAAAGTCTGGGGCGAGCAGCCCCAGACGCAAAGCCACGGCTGGCTGATGCTGAGCTATCTGCACACGCGGGGAAAGTCCTCCAGTTCGTATCCCTCCGCGACGCAGGGCGACATCGCATTCGACAACGATCTGGATGGATCGCGCGTCGGCCTGGCGGCGGGCTATGACCGGCGCGCGGGCAGGAACACCTTCGTCAATGTGCAGGTGCATGCCGAACAGGGCCTGGGCAGCACGTCAGGGTTGCGGGCTGTGGCCGGCTCGGTGGGGGTGAAGTATCTGTTCTAGCGACCTTGCATGAAGAGACCCGCCGGATCGCTGGCACGGTCTTGGAACATGCGCCATAGCGATCGTCTGATATTCCACGGCAACTGATTCTTGTGAAGACTGTCGCGCTTTCCGAGTAATCCTACTCTGGGTAAAGCCGGGACGCATGAAGAGAATCTGACACACCGACGACACGGGCTTTAACGCTTTTCAGCTCGCAGCCGTCGCTCGATGTGATTAACCGGATTACTCAAACGCGCGACCGGCGACCCCGGTGTTCCACGTTCCTGCGAGATCAAGATCACGATTCTGCCTGGAGCGTCCCCTGTGCTCCAGGTGCAATCGAACTCGTGAAGCCGCGCGTGAATCCACACCCAGGATGAACCAACGATGCACACGGATTCTTGCTTGGCGTTGCGACATGCGGACTCGATCTCGAATCGAATCGACAAGGCGCGCGGTATGGCGCTGAAGCTCTGTTTTGGCCTGTCTTTGATCTCTCTCGGCATGTCCCCGCATCCCGAGGCGCGTGCCTTGATCGTCGGCGAGGCGGGGGTGGGCGGCGTAGGCGGGGCTGCCAATGGGGGCAACGGCGGCGATGGCGGGGATGGTTTTGCCGCCTTGGATCTCACCACGTCGTATACGACCTATGACGACATTGAAGGCGCGCCGGGCGGCGGAGGCGGCGGTGGCGGGGGCGGCGGGCCGGGAAACTTTGACGGCGGCGGGGGTGGCGCGGGCGGGAACGGTGGGCACGGCATCGTGATCTCTGGCGACGGCGTGGTCCTGCATAACGACGGCTATTCGATCAGCGGCGGCAAGGGCGGTGGCGGCGGGGGCGGGGGTGGCGGTAGCTACAGTGAGGATGCGGTCAGCAACGGCGGTCGCGGTGGTGATGGCTCCGGAGGAGAAGGCGGCGGGGCGGGCGGTGGCGGCGGAGGCGGTGCGGATATCAATCCTGGCGGGATCGATGGAACGGGTTACGGCGGAAACGGCGGCAATGGGGGTGAAAATGGCACGCCAGGTGGCGGCGACGTCCCGGGGACTTCTTTGTATGCCGGTGGCGGAGGCGGTGGTGGCGGCACCTACACCAACGGTGGGTCGGCGGGCCAGGGGTTGTTCCAGAGCCAAAGTCCGGGTGTAGGCGGATCAGGCGGTATGGCTGGCGGTGAGTCCGGCGTCGACGGTGGCCGAGCAAATCCAGGAACGGCATTGGAAGGATGGGGTGGGGGCGGCGGAGGCGGCGGCGCGGCCGGTGGATCTGGCGGCAACGGCGGGCGAGGGTCTGGATTCGCCGGCGGGCCTTCTGGTGGCGCTGGCGGCAATAGCGGTCATGGTGTTCACGTCACCGGCGCCAACTCCGTGATCATCAATTCGGGCACGATCTCGCAGGGGCCGGCGAACCAGAACATCGCCATCAAGTATGCAGCCACCGCGCGCGATTCCACGCTGGTTTTGCAAGCCGGCAGCGAAATCATCGGTCTGATCGACGCCACGGAGTCCGGCGGCAAGAATACGCTGACGTTGGATGGCGGCGCGGCGCAGGCCTTTGATGTCAGTCTGATCGGGAGCGGCGCGCAGGCCCAATACCTGGGCTTCAATGCCTTCGAAAAGACCTCGGCAGGAACCTGGACGCTGACGGGTACGCCAAGCCTGGCGCTCATGCCCTGGACGCTGTCGGGCGGGTGGCTCGCGGTTGCCGATGACGCCAGCCTGGGCGACGCGACCGGGGCCCTCACTTTCAGCGGCGGCGGATTGCAGCTGGACGCCAACGTCTCCTCGCAGCGCGAGATGCAGTTCGTCGGTGACGGCGCGATCCGCACGGTGCACGGGACGGTCTCTGTGATGCAGGGCGCGATCACCGGATCGGGCATGCTGACCAAGACCGGTGCGGGCACGTGGATCATCGACAGCGACAATGCCTTCGCCGGCGCAACGCTGATCGACGACGGCGTGCTGCAACTGGGCGCGGGCCAGGCCGTCGGATCGTTGGGGACGGGCGCGATCGAGAACAACGCCGCCCTGGCGATAGACCGCGCCGACGCGGTCATCCTGTCCAATGCCATATCGGGTACTGGCGAGCTGTGGCAGGCCGGTTCGGGCACGACGACGCTGACCGGGCCGCTCACCTACACCGGCATCACGCGGGTGGACAACGGCACGCTGGTCATCGATGGCACGTCCTTGGGTCAGGCCGATCTCGCGGTTGCCCGGGTCGTTGGGGCGGGCGGTGCGAACCTCGGGCTGGCCAACGGCGCACGGCTCGACGGCTGGGTGGATGGACCGAATCTTTCGATCGACGCGACCAGCAAATGGAACATCCTGACCGATGCTTCCAACCCCGCTTCCAACCCCGCGCAAGCCAACAACCTCAGCACCGTCAACGCGCTTCGGCTTGAAGGCAGCGTCGCGTTTGCGCCGCCCGCCGAGTGGACCCACGAGGCCATCGGCCGCACGTTCACCGCCAACAATCTGGCGGGCGGCGGCGGTGAAGTGCAGATGCACATGATTCCAACCTCGGCCGGCACCGTGGATTACCTGACCTTGAACGCGGGGGCGACGGGGCTGACGAATCTGACGCTCAATACCGACAGCGGCTTCGGCGATCCGCTCCACGGAAACGGCTTTCTGGTGGTCAAGGCGGGCGCCGGCACGGACAACGCGTTTCAGCTGACGCCAGGCCAGGCTCCGCGGGGCGGGGCGTTCCGCTATGTGCTGTCGCATGGCGCGCAGGATGGCTCGCCGGCACTTGCCAACAACTGGTACTTGATCAGCGAGGTCCGCCCCGAGGTCTCCATTTACTCGCAGCTGGGCGGGCAAGCGCTGCGGCAGTCCGAGCTGGCGGTGGGCACCTTCAACGAGCGCATGGGCGCGACCGAAACGCTGTCCCGCAAGGTGTACCCGTATGCGTGGGCCAGAACGCTGGGCGGATGGGAGAACCGCGATGGCGCTTCGCGCGGCATTCTGCAGTCGCAAGTGGGAAGCCGCACGACGTTGGGCGGCCTGCAGGTGGGCACGGACCTCTTTGTGACCAACAAGGGCATCCGCCGCAACAGTCTGGGCGTGTTCGGCACCGCATTGGTTTCGCGCGCCGACGTGGATCATTACCGGGCCTCCACGCGTTCGACCATCAATGCCGGCCGCAGCGACCAGACGATGTATGGCTTGGGCGCGTATTACACGATCATGGATGGCAAGGGCGGGTACGTCGACGTCGTCACGCAGATCAGCCGCTATGGCGTGAAGACCCAATCGAGCGGCGCCGACGGCATGTCGATGCAGACGTCGGGCTGGGGCGCGGCGCTGTCGGCCGAAGCCGGCAAGGCGTTCGACATTGGCGATGCGTCCAGCGGGCTTCGACTCGAACCGCAAGCGCAGGTGATGGTCCAGCACGTCAAGCTGCGCGACGGCGATGACGACATTGGACAAGTGGCGTTGCCGGCATCGCGTGCACTGCATTCGCGCGTGAGCCTGAAACTGTCAAAAGCCTGGGGCGAGCAGGACGACGCGCGGAACCACGGCTGGCTGATGCTGAGTTACCGGCACACGCTGGGGGAGTCGTCCAGCGAATACCAGACGCTCACGCAAGGCGACATTGCCTTTGAAAACAAGTTGGACGGATCGCGCGTGGGGCTGTCGGCGGGTTACGACCGGCGGGCTGGCAAGAACACGTTCGTCAATGTGCAGTTGAACGCCGAGCAGGGATTGGGCGGGGCGTCGGGCCTGCGCGCGGTGGGAGGATCGTTGGGGATCAAGCACCTGTTCTAGCGTTAGCGGATCCGCTTCTTGCACGATCCATCCTGGAGCGGCCGACGTGCCGGCGTCGGCCGCTCCAGGATCAGTCGGATTCTACGAGGACCGTGGATGATTTTGGATGTGTGCGCGCCAACTGAGTAAACGTACTCTCGGCGAATCCGATGCGCATACGGAACACTGATCGCGCCGACGAGAGGGTTCCAGCAAGCGATCAAAAACCCGCAGTCCACGTCGCGCGATGTGATTAATCGGATTATTCAGCGCGCAGCCGGCAAGCCCGGTGTTCCACGTTCTTGAAACCTCAAGCAGATGATTTTGCCTGGCACGGCCCTACGCGCCAGGCGCAATCGAATTCGTGAAGCCGCGCGTGAATCCACACCCAGGATGAACCAACGATGCACACGGATTCTTGCTTGGCGTTGCGACATGCGGATTCGACTCGAAATCGAATCGACAAAGCGCGCGGTATCGCGCTCAAGCTTTGTTTTGGCCTGTCTTTGATCTCTCTGGGCGTGTCCCATCCCACCGCACACGCCTTGATCATCGGTGAGGCGGGGACGGGCGGCGTGGGCGGGGCTCCCAATGGCGGCAGGGGCGGGGACGGCGGGGATGGTATTACCGCCCTGGATATCACGACGTCCTATACGACCTATGACGACATCGAAGGGGCGCCGGGCGGCGGCGGTGGCGGCGGCGGAGGCGGTGGACGCGGCGGCGTCGTGGGCGGCGCGGGAGGCACGGGCGGCAATGGCGGGCACGGCATCGTGATCTCGGGCGACGGCGTGGTCTTGCATAACGACGGCTACTCGATCAGTGGCGGCAAGGGCGGCGGCGGCGGGGGCGGTGGCGGCGGCGCGTTTCATATGACCGTGTCCAGTAATGGCGGCCGCGGTGGTGACGGAAGGGGGGGCGCGGGCGGCGGCGCGGGCGGCGGGGGCGGCGGCGGCGCGGACGTCACCTTTGGCGGGGGGATTGGAGCGGGTTTTGGGGGAGATGGCGGCCACGGGGGCGTCAATGGTTCGCCCGGCGGCGGCAATCTTCAGAGCCCAGGCGCCAGCGAGTTTGCAGGGGGCGGCGGCGGAGGCGGTGGCACATACACCCATGGAGGAACGCCGGGCCAGGCGTTACGCGAAAGCCAGGTTCCGGGCGTGGGCGGCGAGGGCGGCATTGCCGGCGGCGAGCCCGGGGTGGACGGCGGCATCGCCAACCCTGAAGCGGCCGAAGCGCTGGCGCTGGGGTTGAGTCGGGAGGAAATAGATGCCGTTCTGGACGGTTACGGCGGCGGCGGCGGTGGTGGCGGCGCGGCGGGGGGATCGGGCGGCAACGGCGGGCCTGGCAGCTACAACGAGGGCGGCCCGGCGGGCGGCGCCGGCGGCAGGAGCGGTCACGGCGTCTACGTCACGGGCGCCAACTCCGTGATCATCAATACGGGAACGATATCGCACGGGCCGGAGAACCAGGACACCGCCATCAAATATGCCGCGACCGCCCGCGATTCCACCCTTGTGCTCAAAGGGCAGGGCGGCTGGGACAACCCGGACAGCCAGATCATTGGCCTGGTCGATGCCACGGAATCCGGCGGCAAGAATACGCTTGTCCTGGATGGCGGCTGGGACTCCCGTTTGGACGTCGAGAGCAACGCCTTTGATGTCCGTTTGATCGGAAACAGCGCGACCGGGTCGGCGCAGTATCTGGGCTTCAATGCCTTCGAGAAAACTTCTGCCGGGACGTGGAAGCTGACAGACTGGACCGACCCGGCGGTTCAGACGTCCTGGACCCTTTCGGGCGGGTGGCTCGCGATTGATCACGATAAAAGCCTGGGCAACCCGCAAGGCCTGCTCACCTTCAACGGCGGCGGGCTGCAAGTGGATAGCCACATGCAGATGTATCGCGACGTGCATTTCGCGGGAGACGGCGCGATCCGTACGGCAGGTCCCGATCTGCCTGCCGGGGTGCAGCCGGATCTGCATATGAGGGGGAATATCACGGGTTCGGGCACGCTCACCAAGACGGGCGCTGGCACCCTGTTCATCAGCGAAGACAACCATGCATTTTCCGGTCCCGTCGTGATTGAAGAGGGCGTGCTGCACCTTGGCATTGGCGGGCTTTACGACGGCGGATCCCTGGGCGCGAGCGCGATCGAGAACAACGCCGTCCTGGCGATATCTCAACGCGACGGTTGGTTCTCCAATGCCATATCGGGCACGGGGGAGCTGCATCAATTGGGCGGCACGACCACGCTGACCGGGCCGCTCTCCTATAGCGGCATGACGCGGGTGGACAATGGCACGCTGGTCATCAATGGCACGACCTTGGGTCAGGCCGATCTTGCGGTTGCCCGGGTCGTTGGGGCGGGCGATGCCGGCCTCGGACTGGCCAACGGCGCACGGCTCGACGGCTGGGTGGATGGACCGAATCTTTCCATCGACGCGACCAGCAAATGGAACGTCCTGACCGATGATTCCAACCCCGCTTCCAACCCCGCGCAAGCCAACAACCTCAGCACCGTCAACGAACTTCGGCTTGAGGGCAGCGTCGCGTTTGCGCCGCCCGTGGACTGGACCCACGATGAAATCGGCCGCACGTTCACCGCCAACAATCTGGTGGGCGGGGGCGGTGAAGTGCAGTTGCACATGCATGCCACCGCCACCGGCGCAGCGGATTACCTGACCTTGAACGCCGGGGCCACGGGGTTGACCAACCTGACGATCAACAACGACAGTGGGTTTGGCGATCCCTTCAGCGGCAACGGCTTTCTGGTCGTCAGGGCCGGCGCCAGCACGGACAATGCGTTCCAGCAAACGCCCGGACAAGCCCCGCGGGCCGGCGCGTTTCACTATGTGCTGACGCATGGCGCGCAGGATGGCTCGCCGGAACTTGCCAACAACTGGTACTTGATCAGCGAGGTCCGCCCCGAGGTCTCGCTTTATTCGCAGCTGGGCGGCCAAGCCCTGCGGCAGTCCGAATTGGCGGTGGGCACCTTCAACGAACGCATGGGCGCGACTGAAACACTGGCCCGTAAGGTCTACCCCTACGTCTGGGCCAGAACGCTGGGGGGCTGGGAAGACCGCGATGGCGCTTCGCGCGGCATCCTGCAGTCGCAAGTGGTAAGCCGCACGACGCTGGGTGGCCTGCAGGTGGGCACGGACCTGTTGGTGACCAGCAAGGGCATCCGGCGCGACAGCCTGGGCGTGTTCGGCACCGCATTGGTTTCGCGCGCCGACGTGGATCATTACCGGGCCTCCACGCGTTCGACCATCAATGCCGGCCGCAGCGACCAGACGATGTATGGCCTGGGCGCGTATTACACGATCATGGATGGCAATGGCGGGTATGCCGACTTCGTCACGCAGATAAGCCGGTACGGCGTGAAAACCCAATCGAGCGGCGCGGATGGCATGTCGATGCAGACGTCGGGGTGGGGCGCGGCGCTCTCGGCCGAAGCCGGCAAGGCGTTTGATATTGGCGATGCGTCCAGCGGGCTTCGACTCGAGCCGCAGGCGCAGGTGATGGTTCAGCACGTCAAGCTGCGCGACGGTGATGATGACATTGGCCAAGTGGCATTGCCGGCATCGCATGCGCTGCATACACGCGTGAGCCTGAAGCTGTCGAAGGCCTGGGGCGGGCAGGACGACACGCGGAACCACGGCTGGCTGATGCTGAGTTACCGGCACACGCTGGGGGAATCGTCCAGCGAATACCAGACGCTGACGCAAGGCGACATTGCGTTTGAGAACAAACTGGACGGATCGCGCGTGGGGCTGTCGGCGGGTTACGACCGGCGGGCGGGCAAGAACACCTTCGTCAATGTGCAGCTGAACGCCGAGCAGGGATTGGGCGGTGCGTCGGGGTTGCGCGCGGTCGGTGGCTCGATGGGGATCAAGTATCTGTTCTAGCGCTCGCAGATCAGGATTCTGCGGATGACCGAACCCACAGAGGCGCGCTGGCAAGGCGCCCCAAGCCATTGAATCGCCCGCCCCGCATGCACGCGGGGCGGGCGATTTGCGTTGGCTAGTCGTCCAGTGCAGGCACGGTGCCGATCTGCATCAGGATGCGCGGCGATTCCATGTCGCCGGTTTCCTTGTCGATCATCACTTCGTAGGCGGCAACGCCTGCAAATTTGGAAGCCATGGAATTCGCGATGCGGATGGCTCCGAATTCGCTGCTGGCCGGACGGATTTCCCCGGGGGCGACGCCATTGGCGGCGGCGCGATAGGGAACGACGATGTACTGAACGAGATGAGCAGCTTCTGACACAGGAATTCTCCCCTGGACGACAGTTTTTCGGGCGAGCGAAATGTATCACGTCGCACTGTGTTTTTGTACAGTATTTTTGCGCAGGTCGTCCATATATTTTCACGGGGCTGCGTGCCGGCCTTGCCAACATTGCAGGAAAACCCCTAGCGCCTGCCCATTGCCCGCCCTTCATGGCACGCTTAGTATTTTCGAAAATCCTCGGCGTTTTATAAAACCAGGGGCACGACATGGAAGCGAACCGCTACGACGCTTACCGCGAGGACACCGCGGGCCGCGCCAATGTGGCCGACTCGCCGGAGCGGGTGGCCTACTACCAGGAACTGGCGCGGCTTGAGACGGGCGCGCTGTGGACGGTGGCGAACAAGATCGAGCCGTGGGCGCCGCGGTCGGCGTCGGTGCCCGTGGTCTGGCGGTACCGGGACCTGCGCGGCCATGTGTTGCGCTCCGCCGAGCTGGTGTCCCCCGAAGAGGCGGGCCGGCGCGTGATCTACCTGAACAACCCGGGCCGGCAGGACGTTGCCGCAGCGGTGGGCTGGCTGTATTCCGGATTGCAGGTGATGAAGCCGGGCGAGCTGGCCAGCGCACACGCGCACACGCATTCGGCGCTGCGCTTCATCATGGAAGGACAAGGCGCGTACACGGTGGTGGACGGCCACAAGATGACGCTGGGCGCGAACGATTTCGTGCTGACGCCCAACGGCACGTGGCACGAGCATGGCGTGGCCGAGGACGGCACGACCTGCATCTGGCAGGACGGCCTGGACATTCCGCTGGTCAATGCGCTGGAAGCTGGTTTCTATGCCGTGCATCCCGACCTGAATCAGACGGTGACGCACCCGGTGGACGACACCAGCGGCGCGTGGGGCGGCGTGGCGCTGCGGCCGCAGGTGTCCGGGTGGACCAAGCCCTATTCCCCGCTCTTCAAGTACGAATGGGAGCCTACGTATGAGGCTCTGCGCCGCTATGCGCGCACCGCGCCGGGCAGTCCGTACGATGGCATCCTGCTGGAGTACGTGAATCCGGCAACGGGCGGCGCGGTCATGCCCACCATCGGCGCCAGCATGCAGTTGCTGCGCCCGGGCGAACACACCCAGGCGCACCGGCACACCGGCAGCTTTATCTACCAGGTGGCCAAGGGCAGCGGGTTTTCCGTGATCGACGGCAAGCGTTACGACTGGACCGAACGAGACATCTTCTGCGTGCCCTCCTGGGCCGTTCACGAACACGCGAACCTGTCGTTCAACGATGACGCGTGCCTTTTCTGTTTCAACGACCTGCCCGTCATGCGCGCGCTTGCGCTGTACCGCGAGGAAGCGGTGCAGGACAACGGCGGTCATCAACAGCTGATCTAGTTTTGAACGCATAACGCCGCGCCGCACCGGCCGGTTCCACCACCCTTTGACCTTCTGGAGTTCCCGATGCGCCTCGTGACCTTTCGCGCTCATCCCACCGCCGCCGCCCGCCTGGGCGCGCTTGTCGAGGGCTATGTCGTCGACCTGTTCCTGCTGGGCCAGGAAGGCGGGGTGGACCTGCCCGGCGACATGCTGGAATTCATCGACCTGGGGCCGGTGGCGGTCGCGCAGGCGACGCGCCTGTTGGACACGTTTCGCGGCAACTGGCCGGTGGGCACGGCCCTGCCGCAGGAGAACGTGAAGCTGCTGGCGCCCATCCCGCGTCCGCGCAAGAACATCTTCGGCATCGGGCTGAACTATGTGGAGCATGTGGCCGAATCCAGCCGCACGCTGGACACGTCGGCCGACCTGCCCAAGCAGCCGGTGATCTTTTCCAAGCCGCCCACCACGGTGATTGGGCCGGGCGATGCCATCGAGCACAACGCCAGGATCACGCAGCAACTGGACTGGGAAGTGGAACTGGCCGTCATCATCGGGCGGCGCGCGTCGCGCGTGGCCGAGGCCGACGCGCTGTCTTACGTGTTTGGCTACAGCGTGATGCTGGACATGAGCGCGCGCGATTGCCGCCGGGCAGGGCAGTGGATCTATTCCAAGGGACAGGACACGTACGCGCCGTTCGGCCCGTGCATCGTCACCGCCGACGAAATCCCCGATCCGCAGGTGCTGGATTTGTGGCTGACGGTCAATGGCGAAAAGAAGCAAGGATCGAACACGCGCCACATGCTGTTCAAGGTGCCGTTCTTGATTTCCGACATCAGCGCCGGCATCACGTTGGAGCCGGGCGACATCATCGCCACCGGCACGCCGGAGGGCGTGGGGGCCGGGCGCAAGCCGCAGGAATTCCTGTGGCCGGGCGACGTGGTCGTGGCCTGCGTGGAAGGCATCGGCACGCTGCGCCATCCGGTGGTGGCCGTCTAGGAGCACGACGCTTGAAACCCAGAATCAAGGCCCCGCGCGAGGATGCGGCCGCCGACGGCGGCGCCGGGGTCGAAGACATCACGCTGTCCGAACACATCTACCGGCAGTTGCGCCGCGACATCATGCGCGGCGCGTTTGCGCCGGGCCAGTCGCTGCGGCTGGAACTGCTGCGCCAGCGCTACGGCGGCAGTTTTTCGCCGATCCGCGAGGCGCTGAACCGGTTGCGCAGCGAGCGCATGGTGCTTACCACCACGTCGCGCGGCTTTCGGATCGCGCCGCTGTCCGTGGAAGAAATGCGCGATGCTTGCGAAACCCGCATCCTGATCGATTGCGATGCGCTGCGGCGGTCGCTGGCCAACGCCGACGACGCCTGGGAGGCACGGCTGGTGGGGGCGTTTCATGCGCTGTCGCTGGCGGCCCGGCGGGCGGACGCCGCGCCCGGCCTGGACCCGGATCGCGAGGACGCGCTGGAGGCCCGGCATCAGGAGTTTCATCAGGCGCTCATCGGCGCCTGCCGCTCGCCCTGGCTGCTGGACCTGTCCGCGCAGCTATACGCGCAGACGGAACGCTATCGCCGGCCGGCGCGCGCCCAGGCCGTGGCGTACGGCCATGAACGCGACGTCGACGACGAGCACCGCGCGCTGCTAGATGCCGCGGTGGCGCGCGATGCCGGCCGCGCGGCCGCGCTGCTGGCCGCGCACTACCGCGAGACGGCACAGGTCATCGAGCGCATCCTTACCCTGCCCGAGGGACAAGCCGCGGCCTAGCGTCGTGATGCCGTAAGCTTGTCGTCCATGGCAGACCTGAAACTCCTGGAAGACCTGATCGCGCTGGCGCAGACCGGCAGCTTCGTGCGCGCCGCGGAACTGCGCCACGTCACGCATCCCGCCTTCGGCCGGCGCATCCGCGCCCTGGAGGCGTGGGCTGGCACCCCGCTGGTGGAACGCCAGCGACTGCCGGTGACGCTGACGCCCGAAGGCGAGACGCTGCTGAAAACCGCCACGCAGGTGGTCGAGCAGATGGGACTGGTCCGCCATCGCATCCGCAGTTCCGGCGCGGGCGGCGAGGCCGTGCTGCGGATCGCCACGGGGCGTAGCCTGGCGCGCACGCTGGTGGCCGACTGGATTGCCCGGCTGCGGCACCGCGCGCCCCGTGTGCTGACCGACGGCACGCAGGTGGAGCTGTCCACCGGCAAGGCACAGGACCTGGTGGTCAGGCTGGAGCAGGGCAAGGTGGACCTCCTGTGCTGCTACGAGCACCCGGCGCTGTCCGTGCCGCTCAGCCCGTCGCGCTACCGCTACATGACGCTGGCGACCGACAAGCTGGTGCCGGTCAGCCAGATGGACGCCCGCGGCCGGCCGCGCTATCAGCTGCAGGTGGGCGGCGCGCCCGTGCCGCTGATCACCTATACCGGCGGTCTGGCGATGGAGCGCATCGTGGGAGACCGGCTGGAGGCCACGCCGTACGCGCTGACGCCCTTCGTGCGCAGCGATTCGCTGGACGCGGCGCATGGCGCCGTCGCCAAGGGCGTGGGAGTGGCGTGGCTGCCCTGGTCCATGGTGGCGGCGGATTGCCGCCGCGGCGCATTGGCCGAGCTGGGCGGGCGTAGCGACGAGATCGCCTTCGAGGTCCGCCTGTACCGCCCACGCGCCCGGCTGACCGACCTGGCCGAAGCCGCCTGGGAAGCGACGGCCAGCCGCAAGGCCTGATTGCTGGGCCTCAAACCGGATTAGCACAACGATGTGCCGCTTTGGCACGGTATGTCCCTGGGCCGCGCTTGAAAATAGCCCCCGAAACTCAAAAGAGGCGGCTCCGCCGTCCACCCACAGCACCCCAGGGAGAAATTCATGAAGTCCATCTTGCATCCGCTGCGCGCAGCGCTAGTCTCGTTGTGCGCCGCCTCGGCCCTTGCCGCGGCACCCGCCGCCAGCGCGGCCGACTATCCGGCCCGCAGCATTTCGCTGATCGTCGGTTATCCCGCAGGCGGCAGCCTGGACCTGACCGCGCGCCTGCTGGGCGAAGAACTGGGCAAGCGCCTGGGCCAGACGGTCGTGGTCGAGAACGTCGGCGGCGCCGGCGGCACCATCGGCGCGCAGCGCGTGGCCCGCGCCGCGCCGGACGGCTACACCATCTTTTTGGGCTCCACCAACGAAATGGTGATCGCCCGCATGATCAACACCGCGGTCAAGTACGACAGCGCCAAGGACTTCACGGCGCTGGGCATCGTGGCCTCGCAGCCGATGCTGCTGGCCGCCAGCAAGAACTCCGGCGTGAAGACCGCCGCCGAATACCTGGAAAAGCTCAAGGGCGCCGCGCCCGGCACGTTCAATTACGGTTCTTCGGGCGTGGGCACGACGCTGCACCTGGCGGGCGAGATGATCAACCAGGCCACCGCCACCCGCGCCGAACACGTGCCTTACCGCGGCGTGTCGCCGCTGGTCACGGACCTGATGAGCGGCCAGCTGGATTTCGGCATGCTGGTGCTGTCCTCGGGCCTGCCGCAGGTCCGCAGCGGCAACATCGTCGCGCTGGGCCTGACCGAGAACAAGCGTTCGCCCGCAGCGCCCGAGATCGCGCCGCTGGCCGCCACCAAGGGTTTCGAGTCCGTCGACATCAACCTGTGGTTTGCGCTGTACGGCCCGGCAGGCCTGCCCGAGCCGGTCGTGACCAAGCTGCGCGCTGCCCTGGATGAATCGCTGAAGTCCGACACCTTCCGCGCCAAGATGCAGGACGCGGGCGGCGAAGTCGCCAAGCCGGGCGTGGATCCGGTGGCCTTCCAGGCGGAAGAAACCAAGAAGTACGCCGCGCTGGTCAAGGCCGCCAAGATCGAGGCGCAATAACGCCGCACGGCACATCACGACATCGAAAGACCCTCGCAGCACACGGATATCACCATGCAATTCAAGCTTCCCGTTCCCGACATCGCCGCCGAGCGCGCAGGCAATACCGACACGCCCGGCGTGTGGCACTTTGATTCGGGCGTTCCGGGACGGGCGCTCATGGTGAGCGCGCTGGTGCATGGCAACGAGCTGTGCGGCGCCTGGGCGCTGAAGGACCTGCTGGCGTCGGGCCTGCGGCCGCGCCGCGGCAGCCTGACGCTGGCCTTCTGCAATCTGGATGCGTTCGACCGCTTTGATGCGGCGAATCACGATGCCTCGCGATTCGTGCAGGAAGACATGAACCGCGTCTGGAGCGCCGAGCGCCTGGACAATCCCACCACGCCCGACCGCCAGCGCGGCGCGGCGCTGCGTCCGTGGGTGCGGCGCGCCGACTGGCTGCTGGATCTGCATTCGATGCACGAGCCGGGAGCGCCGCTGCTGTTGACGGGGGTGTTGCCGCGCAATATCGCGCTGGCCCGCCGCCTGAAGGCGCCGCAGCACGTGATCGTGGATGCTGGCCACAAGGACGGCGTGCGCATGCGCGACTTCGAGCACTTCGGCGATCCGGCCCGGGAAGACGCCTGCGCGCTGCTGATCGAATGCGGCTTTCATGGCGACCTGTCTTCGCGCGATGTGGCGCGCGACATGGTGGCGCGGATGCTGGTGGAGTCGGGCGTGGCGGATCGGTCCGACCTGCCCGAAGGCTGGCTGCTGCCGGACCCGGCGCAGCAGCGCGTGCTGGAGGTGACGGACGCCGTGGTGGCGCCGTCCATGAACGTGCGTTTTGCGGGCCCCTGGTCGGGACTGGAAACGTTCGAGAAGGCCGGATCGCCTATCGGCTGGGCTGACGAGCAGCCGATTGTCACGCCCTACGACAACTGCACGCTGATCATGCCGTCGCTGCGGCAGTTGAAGCCCGGCGTGACGGTGGTCAGGCTGGCCCGCGATTACGCGGGCTGAGCGGACCGCATACTTCCGCGGTCTTTACTTCCTGGGGCTTTACTTCTGCGGCGTGTAGCGCAGCTCGTCGAGCTGGTAGCCTTGCGCCGTGGCGGCGGCCAACGCCTTGTCCAGTTCTTCCTTGGGCAGTTGCGGCGAGCGCGACAGGATCCACAGGTACTTGCGGTCGGGCGTGCCGACGACAGCCCAGCGGTACTCCGGATCCAGGCCGATCACCCAATAGTCGCCCTTGAACGGCTTGAAGAACGAGACTTCGAGCTTGGCGTTGTTGCTGCCTTCGACCACAGTGGCCGTGCCCGAGGCCGAATCGATATCCCCGTCCTTGGTGCGGCAGCGGTTGTTCACGCCGATCGTGCCGTCCGGATGCGCGGTGTATTCCGCCGTGGTGTCTCCCACGCAATTGCGCTGGAAGAACATGGGGAAGTTGGCAATTTCGTACCACATCCCGACGTAGCGTTTCAGGTCTACGGATTCCACGGTCTGCATGGGGGGCGGCGCGGCGTGGGCAATGCCCGCCACACTGGCCGCCAGGGCCAGCAGGAATGTTGCGGTGCGGCGCATGAAGAAAACCTCCTGATGTGACTGGTAAGGCTGGCGCCGGCCGCCGTATGGCGCGCGGCGCAACCCGAGCCCTAACGATACGCCTTATTTGCGCGGCGCTTTCAGCGCGGCGTGATAGCGCGCGACGTAGGTGTCGAAATCTTCAGTGTCCGACTGCTCCAGCCTTAGCTGTTCGGCGGAGGACTGCGCCGCGGCTTGCTCGTAGGCCGCGGCCACGTCGGCCGGCAGCGGTTCGGCGCGCAGGGCATCGGCCTGCTTGCGGCTCAGCGCCAGCGAGTAATCGTGGAACGAAAGACCGCTGTCCTTCAGGTCGGCCAGCAGGCGCGCGGACGGCGTGGTGTCCGGCTGATCGAGCTTGGCGCGTTGCGCGGCCAGCGCGTCGGCATACGCGGTGCCGCCCAGCGCGCTGTCGTACAGCGCGGCGTACGGCGCGATCTGGTCGAGCAGCTCGTGGCCCCATTGCGCAAGGCCGATCGACTGGCCTTCGCGGTCCAGCATGAGGCCGGGCTTGCGGCCTTCCTTGACGACCACCGAGAAGTTGTCGGCGCTGCGCTGACAGTAGCCATTGGCAGGGAAGAAGGGGCTGTCGGAGGCGGTGCAGAACAGGAGAAAGGCGTCGACGAAGCGCGCGGTGGCCGCGTCGATGCCCACCGGCGAATACGGGTCGATGTCCAGGCAGCGCACTTCGACGTATTGCACGCCGCGCTCGGCCAGCGCGGTGATGGGGCGCTCGCAGCGGCCGGTGGAGCGCTTGGGACGGATGCTGGAGTAGTACTCGTTTTCGATCTGCAGCACGTTGGTGTTGAGCTGGATCCATTCACCGTTGCGATGCGTGCCGATCTTTTGGTATTCGGGCCAGGGCTGCGTCACGGCGCCGTACAGGCGGCCAAGGAAGGTGTCCAGGTCGTTGTAGCAGAGCTTGAGCTGCGACTGCGCCTTGTTCTGGTAACCCAGGTCGCTCATGCGCAGGCTGGTGGCGTAGGGCAGGTACAGCGTGTGGTCGCCCAGCTTTTCCAGCTGATGGTCCTGGCCTTGCAGGAAATCGCTGGCCAGCGCCGGGGCCGAGCCGAACAGGTACATCAGCAGCCACGAATAGCGCGTGAAGTTGCGGATCAGGCCGATGTAGCCGCGCGAGCGGCGGTCCTGCGCGGAGCCGGGCTGCGTGTCCAGCACGGACCACAGGTCTTCGGGCAGCGAGAAGTTGTAGTGCACGCCGGCGATGCACTGCATCGTCTTGCCGTAGCGTTCGGCAAGACCACGGCGGTACACGTGCTTGAGCATGCCGGTGTTGGACGTGCCGTACCAGGCGATGGGGATGTCAGGCTCCGGCGGCAGCGTGGCCGGCATGGACTGGTTCCAGATCAGCTCGTGGTCCAGCACGCCGTAGACGTGGCGGTGCGTATCGGCAAGCTCGGCCAGCAACGCGTCCACGTCCTGGTGCGTGCCCGTGATGAGTTCGAGCAGCGATTCGGAATAATCGGTGGTGACGTGTTCGTTGGTCAGCGCCGAGCCCAGCCCGGCGGGGTGCGGCGTGCGGGCCAGGATGCCCTGTTCGTCCACGCGCAGGCCTTCTTTCTCGATGCCCCGCAGGGTCTGGGTCAGCAGCGAGCGGTTGGCCTCTAGGCGGGCGAGGCGGTTGGCGGCAGTATCGGTCACGGATTGTTCTCGTTGGGGGCTGTCGCCGGATTTTACGGGGTGCTGGCCTCCTGTGCTTCGGGAACCAGTACTGGGGACAGGGACAATGTCTGGGCGGTGCGCGCCAGCCATTCGTCCAGGTCAGCATAGACCGGATCGGCAATGGGGGCGGCTTCGTTGAAGATCTCGTGCCAGGCCGTGTCGTACCAGCGCAGGGTAAGGAGTTCGGCGGGCGCCCGCTGGGCAAATTGGCGGCTGCCTTCGGCCGCCACGATGGCATCGTCGCCCGCCACCATCAGCAGGGTGCGGCAGGGCAGCAGACTGGCCTCGCGCAGGGCTTGCTGGCCGGCTTCGTCGACAAAGCGCGCCAGGCGGCCGGTCATGCGGCGCCGCACCAGGGGATCGGCGCGGTAGGCCTTCACCACGGCCCGGTCGTGCGAGATGCGGGCGGGCGCCAGGCCGTGCGGCACGCGCAGGTCGGGGGCGTGCAGGGACATCCATGTGAGGGTGCGGCGCACCCACAGCGGCACGTTGACGGCAAAGGGCGGCGAACTGAGCACCAGTCCGTCCAGGTCGGCCAGGCGGCGCTGCGCGATGCGCACGGCGACCAGGGCGCCCAGGCTGTGGCCCAGCAGGATGGGCGGGCGCCCGCAGAGCTGTGTCCAGGCGCGCAGCCGGTCGACGGCATCGGTGACCAGGTCTTCCTGGTCGCGCAGGGTGGCGGCATGTCCGCCCGATCGGCCATGCCCGCGGTGGTCGTGCGCGCCCACGTCCCAGCCGCGGGCGGTCAGCCAGCGCGCCAGCCGGTCGTAGCGCCCGGCGTGCTCGCTCAAACCGTGCAGCAGGTAGATGCTGGGGCGGGCCATCCCGGGGCGGGCCAACCCGGGGCGGGCCCCGGCGTGCTCCAACCCGGCGATCGGGGGCGGCACGTTGGGGGCGGCGGGCCAGGAATAATTGGCGAGCGGGGTGCCGTCGGGCGCGGGGGCCATGGAAATCGGCGACAATTTCTGAATTCCTCGAAATGACTGGACCCTGTGGGTTCTCGGGTAATGACGATTTCATCGCTGTTTCGTTTCATGTTCAAGAAAGCGGGCGTTTTTTTGGCGCTGGCGCTGGCGTTGACGGCTTGCTCGCCCAGTTACAACTGGCGCGAGATGGATGTGGCCGATGGCCATGTCCGCGCGGCGTTTCCTGCCCGGGTCTCGACCGAAACGCGCGATCTGAAGCTCGACACGCACGCCTTGCAGTTCACGCTGGCCAGCGCGACCGTTGGCGAAGCCGTGTTCGCCGTGGGATCGGCGCCCCTGCCGCCGGAGATCGCGGCCAGCCCCGCCGCCCGGCAGGCGCTGGGCATGGCCCTGATGCGATCGCTCTACACCAACATGCAGGCCCCGCCGCCCTCGGAATGGCCGCCGTACGGCGAGACGATCGAGGTGCGCGGCAAGGCGGTGGGCAAGCCCGGATGGCTGCAGGCCAAGGTGTGGGTGACCGACACCATGCTGATCGAGGCCGTGGCCGCCGGCACCGAGGAAAGCCTGCCCGCCGAGCGTGCGCGCGAATTCCTGCGGTCCGTCGTCATCAAGCCTTGAACTCGAGCAGCCCCAGCCGCAGCGCCGCCACCACGGCAGCGCGCCGGCCCCGCACGCCAAGCCGGTTGCACGCGTTGCGCAGGTGGAAATTCACCGTGCTTTCGCTGACGCCCAATATGCGGGAGGTTTCCCAGCTTGTCTTGCCCGCGGCCGACCATTTCAGGCAGGCGGCCTGCCTGTCGGACAGATGCAAGGCGGCGCTTCGGACTGGGCTGCGATCGGCGCAACGCGATGAGTGGGCAAGACTGCGCATCGGTGTGGCGGACATGGCGGCGAGGACGGGGTGGCCCTTTTGTGAACAATGCGCCCATGCTGCTGCGGCCACCCCAGCAGCGGCAAGCAATGATGCCGTGACGCATCAATCTTTTTATCTCTGACGGAATAGTCCATGTTGGCCATCGCGCAGTTCTACCTGTCAGCCATTGTGCTGATGCTGCCCCTGCTTTCCTGCGTGGGAATCGGGCTTTTCTGGGGCAAGCGCGATCTTCCCTTCGGCGGCAACTTCATCACCACGCTGGTGACGTCCGTCACCACGCCCGCGCTGGTGTTTCATACCTTCGTCACCACCCATCTGGACGACCGGGCGCTGGCCGACGTGGCCGCCGCAACGCTGATCGCCCTGCTGCTGTGCGCGCTGATCAGCGCGGCGCTGCTCAAGGCCTGGAAGCTGCCCGTGCTGAGCCTGCTGCCCACGGCGTTCCTGCCCAATGCCGGCAACCTGGGGCTGCCCATTTCGCAACTGGCCTTCGGCGATGCGGGGCTGTCGGTCGCGGTGGCGTTCTTTGCCGTGAATTCCTTTGTGATGCACACGATCGCGGTGCGCATGCTGCCGGGCGTGAACACCAAGGGAAGCTGGAAGAGTCCGATCCTGCTGGCCTCCGTGGTGGCCGTGGCGCTGCGCCTGCTAAACATTCCGGTGCCCGCGTGGATCATCGAGACGGCGCGCATGCTGGGCGCGGTGACCGTGCCGCTGATGCTGTTGAGCCTGGGCCATGCGCTGGCGCTCATTCCGTCGAACGGCGTGCGCGACGGCGCCAAGGTCGCCGCGATCCGGCTGGTGGTGGGGCTGGCGACGGGGCTGGCGGTGGTGTGGGCGCTGAACCTGGAGCCGGTGCTGGCCGGCGCGCTGACGCTGCAGATGGCCATGCCGTGCGCGGTGGTCAGCTACATGTACGCGCGGCGCTACACGCCGCTGGGCGACACCGCGGCGGGCGCGGTGCTGGTGTCCACCGTGGTGTTTCTGCTGCTGGCGCCGCTGATGCTGTGGTTTACCCACGGGCATTAAGCACGGGCATCAGGGCGCCCCGGCGACGGGTCAGCCCACGCCGGCCAGCGTGCGCAATTGCGTCATCAGCGCGTCGGGCAAATCCAGTCCGTGCTTGACGGCCTCGTCGCGCAGCTTGCGGCGGCGCTCGCCCGGCAGGCGCACGTCCTCGTCTTCAAGCATCGCATCGACCAGCGTTTCCACGCGTTCCAGGTATACGTCGTTGCCCGCCAACGCATTGGGGTCGATCGCCATGAACGCCTGTCCCAGCCGCGCCGGGCCGCCTTCGTCCACGAAGAACGACTCGTTCTCGTAGCCGAAGCGCGCGCCGGTCAGCGCGCAGGCCATGAGTTCCACGATGAGGGCCAGCATCGCGCCCTTGACGCCGCCCGCGGGCAGCATGCTGCCGGCAAGGCCCGCCTTCGGATCGGTGGTCGGTTGGCCGTCCGCGTCCAGCGCCCAGCCCAGCGGGATCGGCTGGTTGTCGCGCGCCGCGATCATGAGCTTGCCGCGCGCCACCTGCGACAGCGACAGGTCGATGACCAGCCGCGCGCCGCCCCGGCGCGGGAAGATCGCCGCGATGGGGTTGGTGCCGAACAGCGGGCGCTTGCCGCCCCACGCGGGCATGGCGGCGGGCGAATTGCTGAGCGCCAGCCCCACCATGCCGGCGTCGGCCAGGGCTTCCAGGTGGTAAGCGGCCTCGCCGAAATGATGGCTGTTGGCCACGCCGACGAACGCCACGCCATGGTCGCGGGCGCGCACGGTGGCCTGCTCGACTGCCATGCCGCAAGCGGGGAAGGCCAGGCCCGAGCCGGCATCGATCAGCGCCGTGCCGCCGCGTTCGTTCAGGATGCGCGGCACGGCCGAGCCGATGGCGCGGCCGGTGCGCAGGTGGCCGGCGTAGAACGGCACGCGCGACAGGCCGTGGGAGCTGAGCCCCTGGCTTTCCGCGAAGACCAGCGCGCGGGCGGTGCTGTCCGCCATGACCGGGTTGGCGCCGGCGGCGGCAAGACCCGCCGCGGCCAGGTGTTGAAGTTCGTCCAGATAGATGTGAGCCATATCCTTCCTGTCGTGTGAGGCGCGCCGCGCCTCGTCAGCGTGCGCGGGCGTCAAGCGCCATTGTCACACCGGCGGCCACCATGTCGGAAACGCGCGTGTTGGCCTCTTGCGTGAGTCCGGCGATGTGCGGCGTGAGGATCAGGTTCGGCGCGTCGGCCAGCGGGCTGCCCGCGGGCAGGGGTTCCTGCTCGAAGACGTCCAGCGCGGCGCCGCGCAGCCGCCCGGCGCGCAGCGCGGCCGCCAGCGCGGCTTCGTCCACGATCCCGCCGCGCGACGTGTTGATGAGAATGGCGCCGGGGCGCATACGCTCGATGCGCGCCGCGTCCAGCAGGTGACGGGTCTCGGGCGTGAGCGGCACATGCAGCGTCACCACGTCCGCCTGGCCCAGCAGCTCGTCCAGGGCCAGCGGCTCGGCGCCGGCTTCCTGCCACGCGGGATGCGCGGACGGCAGGGCCGCGTCGCTGCCCACGATGCGCATGCCCAGCCCGCGCGCAAGCTGGGCGGCCAGCCGGCCGATGCCCCCGAATCCCACCACGCCCAGCGTGCGGCCGTGCGCCTCCAGCCCCTGCGACAGCGCGGTGCGCGGCCAGGCGCCGGCCGCGACATCCGCCGTGGACGCATAGGCGCCGCGCAACAGCGACAGCATGGTGCCGATGACGTATTCGGCCACGGCGCGGGCGTTGGCGCCCGTCGCCGGTATGACCTTGATGCCGCGCGCCTCGCAACCCGCCAGATCGATGTTGTCCAGCCCCACGCCCAGCCTGCCCACCGCAATCAGGCGCGGCGCCGCCGCCAGCAGTTCGGCGTTCACCTGGCTGCGGTTGCGCACGATGAGGGCGTCGGCATCCGCGGCGGCTTCAAGCAGCGCGGCGCGCTGCTCCACCAGCTCGGGGGCGTAGCGCACGTCGAACCGCTGCCGCAAGGCATCGACGGCGGGTGCGTCCATGAACTCCGAAATCAATACTCGCATCTGCCGGACTCCTCTTTGTGGTGGGCAGGGCGGCCGCATCAAGCGACCTGGATGTTGGCGTCGCGGATGATCTTGGCCCAGCGGTCGACCTCGGACTTCAGGTACGCGCCGAACTCCTTGGGGCCGCGCGGCTGCGGCACGAAACCCAATTGCAGCAGGGCCTGCTGCATGGCGGGCTGCGAGACCTGCTTGACGATGGCGTCGCCGATCCGCTGGACCAGTTCCGGCGGGGTGCCAGCGGGCGCGAGCACGCCGGTGAAGTTCTCGACGATCAGGTCCGGCAGGCCGGCTTCGGCCGTGGTGGGCAGATCGGGCAGGTCCTTGCTGCGTTCGCGCGTGGTGATCGCCAGGGCGCGCAGCGACCCGTTCTTCACATGCGCCAGCGACTCGGGATAGTTCGAGAACACCACATCCAGGTGACCGCCGATCAGGTCCGTGAGCGATGGCGCGCCGCCCTTGTAGGGCACGTGCATCAGCGGCACGCCCGTGAGCTTCTGATACAGCGCCAGCGTCAGGTGCGGCGGCGTGCCGTTGCCGCTGGAACCGGCCGACAGGGCCTTGGCCTTGGCTGCGCGCGCCAGGTCGTCCATGGACTTGATGTTGCTCTTGGCGTTGACGACCACCATGATGGGCGAGGACGCCAGCCCGGCGAGCGGCGTCAGGTCGCGGGTCAGGTCGTAGCCGGCCTTGCCTGCGAACAGCGTGGCGTTGGCCGCGTGCGACAGGGTGATGGCCAGCCACGTGTAGCCATCGGGCGCGGCGTGCGACACATGCGCCGCGCCGATGTTGGCGCTGCCGCCCGGCTTGTTCTCGATCACCACGTTCCAGCGTTCGGCATCCGCCAGCGCCTTGCCCACCTGGCGCGCGGCCACGTCGGTCAGGCCGCCCGGCGGAAAAGGCACCACGTAGTTGATGGGACGCTCGGGCCATGCGCCTTTCTGCGCCAGCGCCCGTTCCCACGGGGCCAGCGCACAGAGGCCGGCGGCGCCCAGGGCGCCCAGCAGGCGACGGCGCTGCGCATCTTGCAGGGGGTAATGCGGTTCGCTACTCATCTGTCTTCCTCCTTGGGGATAACGCCCGGGTAGGAATGCGTACGCCTTTGCTGCCGCGGACTGCGCCCGGGTCTGCAGGTTCTTGTCGTTGATGTTGCGATGATGCCGCGAGGGACGGCCGGCGCGTTCTCCTTGGCGCGCCGGCCGCATGCGCGTTAGGCGCTTTCGAAGATCCGCGTGAGGACGAATTCGCGGTGGCCCAGGGCCTCGGCCGCGGTCCACCGGCCATTGGCGGTGGCCAGCATGCACTCCAGCAGCTTGTCGCCGGCCTGGTTCAGGTCGATCTCGCGCTGCAAGAGGCCGCTGGTGTCCACGTCGATGTGTTCGGACATCGTTCGCACCGTGCGCGGATTGGCGCAGATCTTGATGACCGGCAGGATCGGGTTGCCGATGACGTTGCCCTGGCCGGTGGGGAAGAAGTGCACGGCGTAGCCGGAGGCGGCGCACAGCGTGACCATTTCCGCCGCGGCCGAGGACGAGTCCATGAACCACAAGCCGGGGCCGTCGGGGATTTCTGCCTTGTCGATGACGCCGTCAACGCGGCATTTCTTGCCGATCTTCTGGATGTTGCCCAGCGCCTTTTCCTCGATGGTGGTCAGGCCCCCGGCGATGTTGCCCTTGGTGGGCTGGGATTCGGACAGGTCGCTGGTCTTCCAGCGGTCGATCATGGCCTGGTACCGGTCGAACATGAACATGAAGCGTTCGCGCACGGCATCGCTCGCGCAGCGCTCGGCGACGATGTGCTCGCCGCCGGTCAGTTCCGAGGTTTCGCCAAAGACCAGCGTGGAGCCCAGTTCATAGAGCTTGTCGAACGCATTGCCCACCGTGGGATTGGCGCCGCAGCCGGACGTGGTGTCGGACTCGCCGCACTTGGTGGAGACCCACAGATCGGAGATGGGGCATTCGCTGCGCGTGAGCGCGGTGGCGTAATGCACGTATTCCTTGGCGCAGCGGGACGCGCGCATGATGGTGTCGTGGTCGCCGTGCAGTTCGATGGAAAATCCCATGACCGGCTTGCCGGTGGCGGCAATGCCGTCGACGACGCGCTTGGTCCAGCCTTCCTCGATGCCGATCACGACCACGGCGGCCACGTTGGGGTTACAGCCGGTGCCGATCAGCGTGCGAAAGTGCAGTTCAAGGTCCTCGCCGAACTGCAGCCGGCCGTAAGGATGAGGCAGGGCAAGGGTGCCCTTGATATTGTTGGCGACGGCCTCGGCCGCGGCGTTGGAGATGTCGTCCACGGGCAGGACGATGACGTGGTTGCGCACGCCGACGCGGCCATTGTCGCGGCGATAGCCTTGGAAGGTGGTCTGGGCAGTGATGATGGACATGGTGGGTTCCTGTGCGATGGACGGGCGCTTACCAGCGCTTGGTCTTGATGTTGTGCACGTGGGCGTGCTGGCCGGCCTTGATGGGCGCCACCACGCGGCCGATGTCGACGCCGTACTTGAAGACGGTGTCGCCCACGGCCATGTCCTTCATCGCGACCTTGTGGCCGATGGGAATGTCCTGCGACGCGCGCACATGGATGATCTTGTCCTCATCCATGATCCAGGCGTTCAGCTCCGTTCCGGCGGTCAGGCCCTCCACCACGGCGACCGCCACCGTGTCCTTCGCATCGTGCAATACGGCGTGAATCATTGTCTTCCTCTCTGGGGTCAGGGCGCCGCCCGGGTGCTGCTTGCGGCGCGGATCACAACGGCCAGGAAATCTTAGGCCCGGCTTTTTTCAAAGTCAACTAAATCATCTATATGAATTAGATGACTTGAGCGGGCGGCCGTTGCGCCGCTACACTGGAGGTCCTTGATTTTTGCGATGCACCCATGAACACCAGCCTGTCACCGACTGTGCCTTTGGGCAGTCCCTTGTACGAACAGGTCAAGCAGGCCGTGCTTGCCGCGCTGGCGCAAGGCGAGTGGAAGCAGGGCGAGGCGATCCCGCCGGAAAAGCATCTGGCCGAGCGGTTCGGCGTGTCGATCGGCACGCTGCGCAAGGCCATCGACGAGCTGGCCGCCGAGAACATCCTGGTGCGGCATCAGGGGCGCGGCACCTACGTTGCGGTGCATACGCGCAACCATCACTTCTTCAAGTTTTTCCGCATCGTCGGCCAGGACGGCAGCAAGTCCTATCCCACCACGGAACTGCTGCGCTTTCGCCGCGTAAAGGCCTCTGCGGTGGCGCGCGAAAAGCTGGCGCTGCCCGCAGGCGCGTACGTTTTCGAATTCCTGAATGTGCTGTCGCTCAATGGCGACGTGGTGATGGCCGACGACGTGTGCCTGCCCGAATCGCGCTTTCCGGGGCTGCTTGAAGCGCACCTGCGCGAGCGCCCCAGCACGCTCTACGCGTTGTACCAGGACCTGTTCGGCGTCAACGTCATCGCCACCGACGAGCGGCTGCGGACCTGCCTGGCCGAGCGCACGCACGCGCGCTGCCTGGGCGTGGCCGAAGGCAGCGCGCTCTTGGAGATCCGCCGCATCGCGTTTTCCTATAACCGCCAGCCCGTGGAATGGCGCGTGTCGCGCGTGAACACCGAACGCTACGAGTACCTGGGACAGGAACCCTGGGAGGCCGGCGCCTGAGCCAGCCGCGGGGGGATTGCCGTCTTGCGCGTGGGGGCAATGCGCAACTCTCGCGGCCCGTGGGTCTTGCTGCCCGTGCGCCAAGCAGTGCTAGAATTCCTGCCGCACTATCCAATTTTCGGCGCCGATTTGCCTGATCCGCTTGCGGGCGCCTTCCAATAAATCCAGCTAAAGAGGTCCGTATGACCACTCCTGCCCAGAATTTGGCCGGTGATTCGGCCAGCGGGTTCGTTCCCGCAACCGTCACGACGTCCGATACCGTTGATCCCGGTTCGGTCGGCCTCGTCTCCCCCACCTTCATCCGTTTCGATGAGCCGCTGCCCTTGCTGAGCGGCCAGTCGCTTGCGTCGTACGAGCTGGCGGTCGAAACCTACGGCACGCTCAATGCGCAGCGCACCAATGCCGTGCTCATCTGCCACGCGCTCAATGCCTCGCACCACGTGGCGGGGCAGGCCGCCGACAATCCCAGCGACCTGGGCTGGTGGGACAACATGGTGGGACCCGGCAAGCCGGTGGACACCAATATCTTCTTCGTGATCGGGGTCAACAACCTGGGCTCGTGCTTCGGCTCGACCGGGCCGGCCAGCATCAATCCCGAGACCGGCAAGCCCTGGGGCGCCGCGTTCCCGGTGCTGACGGTCGAAGACTGGGTGCGGGCGCAGGCGCGGGTGGCGGACCACTTCGGCATCGAGCGCTTCGCGGCCGTGATGGGCGGATCGCTGGGCGGCATGCAGGCCCTGAGCTGGTCGATCACCTTGCCCGAGCGCGTGGCCAACTGCATCGTCATCGCCAGCACGCCGCGCCTGTCGGCGCAGAACATCGGCTTTAACGAAGTGGCCCGGCGCGCCATCATCACCGACCCGGATTTCCACGGCGGCGACTACTACGCGCAGGACACCGTGCCGCGCCGCGGCCTGTCGGTCGCGCGCATGATTGGCCACATCACGTACCTGTCCGACGACGACATGGCCGAGAAATTCGGCCGCGCCCAACGCGCGCCCGCCGAAAACGGCGCCTACCGCTACGGCTACGACGTCGAATTCGAGGTGGAGTCGTACCTGCGCTACCAGGGCGAAAAGTTCACGCGTTATTTCGACGCCAACACCTATCTGCTGATCACGCGCGCGCTGGACTACTTCGATCCGGCGCGCACCACGGGCGGCGACCTGGCCCGCGCGCTGGCGCCCGCCAAGTCCAACTTCCTGCTGGTGTCGTTCTCGACCGATTGGCGCTTTCCGCCGGAACGGTCGCGCGAGATCGTGCGCGCGCTGCTCAAGAACGCCAGCCCCGTCACGTACGCCGAGATCGACGCGCCGCATGGCCACGACGCCTTCCTGCTGGAAGACGCGCGCTACCACGCGGTCGTGCGCGGCTACTACGAACGCATCGCACGCGAGCTGGGCCTGGAGGCCCAGTTGACCGAAGGATCTTCCGAATGACTCCCGTGACCCCTCGCTATGCCCACGGCGCGCTGCGGCCCGACCTGGCGCGCATCGCCAGCTGGATCGAACCGGGCAGCCGCGTCCTGGACCTGGGCTGTGGCGACGGCGCCCTCCTGGCGCATCTGCGCGATCATCGCCAGGTCAAGGGCGCCGGCGTCGAGCTCGACGACACCTGCGTGATCGCCTGCGTGCGCCGCGGCGTCGAGGTCATCCAGCAGAACCTGGAAGACGGCCTGGCGCTCTTTGACGACAAGCAGTTCGACACCGTCGTCCTGTCGCAGACGTTGCAGTCCATGCACCGCACCGAACACATCCTGCGCGAAATGGCGCGGGTGGCGCGTTACGGCGTGGTGTCGTTTCCCAACTTCGGCTACTGGCCGCATGGCTGGGCCATCCTGCGCGGCCGCATGCCCGTGACGGGGCAGATGCCCTACCAGTGGTACAACACGCCCAACATCCACCTGTGCACGCTGCGCGACTTCGAACAGCTGGCCGGTGAAGTGGGCCTGCGCATCCTGGAGCGCGCCACGTTCAACGAAGGCAAGGAAGTGAAGGCGTTCCCAAGCTGGCGCAGCACGCTTGCGGTGTACCGCTTCGCATCCCCCTGACATTCCGACACGCATCCTCCTGACGGCGCGGGGCAACAGGCCCTAAAATGCCGGCACGCCCGCGGCCAGCACCTGCGACGCCGCCGGCCAAGTCTCAGGAGACCGTCATCACCGCTGTATCCAACGTCTACACCAGCCCGCGCGTTGCCCCCTTGCTGGTCCTGGGCTTTGCCAGCGGGTTGCCGCTGGCCCTGACCAGCGGCACATTGCAGGCCTGGGCCACCGTCGAAGGCGTGCCGCTGCAGGAAATCGGTTTCCTCACCCTGGTAGGCACGGCCTACACCATCAAATTTCTCTGGGCGCCGCTGGTCGACCGTTTCGCGCCGCCGCTGCTGGGCCGGCGACGCGGCTGGATGCTGGTCACGCAGGTGCTGCTGGCGGCGGCGATCCTGGCGATGGGCGCGCTGTCGCCGTCGTCGGCGCTGATGCCGCTGGCGCTCTTGGCCGTGCTGGTCGCCTTTCTTTCCGCCACGCAGGACATTGCCTTCGATGCCTATTGCACGGACGTGCTGCGCAAGGAGGAACGCGGGGCGGGCGCGGCCATCAAGGTCATGGGCTACCGGCTGGCCATGATCGTGTCGGGCGGCCTGGCGCTCATCATGGCGGACCAATGGATCGGGTGGGGCAACACCTACATGGTGATGGGCGGGCTGATGCTGCTGTGCGCGCTTGCCACGCTGTGGGCGCCCGAACCCGAACACGTCGCGCGCGCGCCCCGCAGCCTGCGCGAGGCGGTCGCCGAACCCCTGCATGAATTCTTCACGCGCCGCGGCGCGCTGGCGGTGCTGCTGCTGATCGTGCTGTACAAGCTGGGCGACGCGTTCGCCGGCGCGTTGTCCACCACCTTCCTCATCCGCGGCGCGGGCTTCACGCCCACCGAAGTGGGTACGGTGAACAAGGTGCTGGGGCTGGCGGCGACGATCATCGGCGCGCTGGCGGGCGGGTCGCTGATGGCGCGGTGGGGGCTGTACCGGTCGCTGATGGCCTTTGGACTCTTGCAGGCGGTGTCGAACCTGGCGTACTGGCTGATCGCGATCAGTCCTAAGAACCTGTGGCTGATGGCCACCGGCGTGGGCATTGAAAACCTGTGCGGCGGGCTGGGCACGGCGTCTTTCGTGGGCCTGTTGATGGCCCTGTGCCGCCAGCGGTTCTCGGCCACGCAATTCGCGCTGCTCTCGGCGTTGTCAGCCGTGGGGCGCACCTATCTGGCCGGACCGCTGACGCCGCCGCTGGTCAATCACCTGGGGTGGCCGGGGTTCTTCCTGCTGACGGTGGTGATCGCCATTCCGGGGCTGGTGCTGCTGAAGATCCTGCGCGGCACGATCGACACCATGGAAAAGCAGGGCGACGCGTAGCGCGTAAGTTGAAGGCAGACCAAAAAAAGGCGGCGCGTAAGCGCCGCCTTTTGCTTGGCCGGGATTACTCTTCGCCGCTCAGCCGCACGATCAGCACGTCGCTGGGCAGGGATTCCAGCAACCGTTCAGCCACGCTGCCGATGGCGGTTCGCAGGATGCCGGTGCGGCCATGGGTGCCCGTGACGACCAGATCTGAGCGATGGTTGAACGAGTAATCGGCCAGCACGGTTTCGGGCTGGCCGGCTTCCAGCACCACCTTGGTCGGGCGGCCCTTGGGCAGTTCGGGCGTTTCGGCGATGAAGCGCTCGGCGCACTGTTCGGCGGTTCGGTAGAGGTTGTCCACGACCGCGTCGTCAGGCTTGGTCACGCCCTGGAAGGGCACTTCGTAGGCGTTGAACAAGGTGATGTCGGCATTGGGCACCAGTTGCAGCGCGGCGCGCAGCGCCTGGCGCGAGCCGTCCGAGAAATCGGTGGCGACCAGCACGTCGCGATAGGGACGGCGCGGACGGTTCTTGACGACCAGCACCGGTTGGCGTGCCTGGCGGGCCAGCTTTTCGACCGTGGTGCCCAGCAGCAGCCGGCCCAGCGTTTCCTGGCGGGCAATGCCGGCCACGATCAGCGAGCAGCCGAAGGCGTCGGCGGTTTCCATGATGCTGGCGACGGGCTCGCCCTTGGTGACGACGACTTCGGCGGGCACGTTGGCGGCGGCCACGTCTTCGGCCAGTTCACGTTCGACGAGGGCCTTGTGGTCGGGCGACAGGCGGCGCCAGACCGGCGTGGTGAGCGGCGTGGCATGGGATTCCATGACATGCAGCATGATCAGCTTGGTGTTCAGTTCCTTGGTCAACTGCAACGCGCGGTCGAGGGCTCGGTCGCCGCGCGCACTGAGGTCGGTGGCCAGAAGGATGGGGCCAACTTGCTGTGTCATACCTAATCTCCCGGTTATGGCCAGAGAGGCGGCTCCCGCGTCCGCGCTGCCTGGCCCAATAGCGCCCGGTCGGGCACGTCTCCATTGTCTCGCCGCGAAACGAGATGGGGCTTGATCGCGATCAACACAGCTCTGAGGGTACGGGATGATGCGCGCGCAGGCAATGGCGCGCGCGCCGGCAAGGCTCAATACAATGAGGCCTGCCAAAGCTACCGCCCAACCCATGTTCACCGATCTTTCGCCCGCCCTGCTGCACACGCTGTACCTGGTCGCCATCGTCGCCGAAGCCATGACGGCGGCCCTTTCGGCGGGGCGGCGCGACATGGACTGGATGGGCGTCTGCATCATCGCGTGCGTGACGGCGCTGGGCGGGGGCTCGTTGCGCGACGTGCTGCTCGGGCACTATCCGCTGACGTGGGTCGTGCATCCCGAATACCTGTGGATGACGGGCGGCGCGGCGATCCTGACCGCGCTGATCGCGCCGGTCATGCGCCGGCTGCGCAGCGTGTTCCTCTTGGCCGATGCGCTGGGGCTGGTGGCTTTCACGGTGATTGGCTGCCAGGTCGCGCAGATGATGCAACTGCCGATCACCGTGGTGCTGATCAGCGGCATGATCACCGGGTGCGCCGGCGGGGTGTTGCGCGATGTGCTCTGCAACGAGGTCCCGCTGCTGTTCCGCAAGGAGCTGTACGCCAGCGTGTCGCTGGTGACCGGCGCGCTCTATCTGGGCTCGATGGCGCTCGGGCTGTCGGCCAATGCGTCGGTGCCCATCGCGCTGGCGGCGGGCCTGACCATGCGCCTCATGGCCCTGCGCTTCAACTGGCAAATGCCCAAGTTCGTCTACCGCGACGACTGGCACTGATCCCCTGCATCCTCAGACAACGCCGTCTCTTGCGGGCAGGGGACAGGGCCGCCTTTTGAGTGTGAAACATTATTTCTACTTGTGTTTCAAGAGATTTCGAGTATCTTGTCACGGTCTCATGTCATGCGTAGTCGCAGTAAAAGGGGAGCCGATTGGACGTCAAAGCGCCCGCCACGATTCCGTATTTCCTACAGGAACAGATTCGTGAGTTGATAGTGAACGGCACTATCCGGCCCGGACAGCCGTTACGGGAACAGGAACTGGAGCAGCGCTTCGGCACCAGCCGCAGCCCCATCCGGGAGGCGCTGCGTCTGCTGGAGCTGAGCGGCCTGGTCACGCATATCCAGCGCAAGGGCTTCCGGGTCACGCTCTATACCGAAACCCAGATCCGCCATCTGTACATGCTGCGTGCGGAGCTGGAGGCGTATTGCATCCGGCAGGTCGCCGAGATGCCCGATGTCGGGCCGCTGGTGGCCGAACTTGGCACGTTGCACGAGGCCATCGTCGCCGCGATGGGCCGTCAGGATGCGCGCGGATTCATCTCGGCCTCCCGCGACTTTTATCTGGCCGCGGCTCGCTACACCGGCAACGCGCCGTTGACCAGCATGCTCAGCAAACTGTACGAACAGATCGAACCGCTGGGCTACATGCTGGCCCGGCAATCGCTCGAAGCCAACACGATCCCGTCCTACACGGAAGGCATCATCCAGGCGCTCGGCAGCCGGGATTTTGATCGTGCGGCCGGACTGACCCGCAAATACGTGGTGGAAGTGCTGCCGGAGATCCTGGGCGCTTACCGCGAGGCGTCGCTGGACGCCGCTTAGGAAGAGGCCTGCGCGCGCGCCTTCAGGCGCGAGGCGGCGTGCGCACCTCGATGCCGGCCTGCGTCAAGGCGCGCCGGATGCCGTCGGCAAAGACCAGCGCATTGGGCTGGTCGCCGTGGATGCACAGGGTGTCGGCCTGCACCGGCACATCCTTGCCGTCGACCGACCGCACCAGACCTTCGCGCGCCATGCGCACGACCTGTGCGACCGCGACGTCCACGTCCTCGATCATGGCGCCCGCGCGTGTGCGCGGCGTCAGCGAGCCATCGTCCTGATAGGAGCGGTCCGCGAAGACTTCGCTGGCGCACGCCAGGCCGATGGCGCGGGCTGCGTCGATCAGCTTGCTGCCGGCCAGTCCGTACAGGATCAGCGACGCGTCCACATCCTTGACCGCCTGGCAGATCGCCTTTGCCAGCGGCTCATCCTTGGCCGCCATGTTGTAGAGCGCGCCGTGCGCCTTCACGTGATGCAGGCGGGCGCCTTGCGAGGCCGCGACACCCGCCAGCGCGCCGATCTGATAGACGACGATGTCGTAGGCCTCGTCCGGGCTGATCTGGATGACGCGGCGGCCGAAACCGGCCAGGTCCTGCAGGCTGGGATGGGCCCCCAGGGCAACGCCCTGGGCCAGCGCGGCGGCCACCGTCTTGCGCATGGTGGCCGGGTCGCCGCCATGGAAACCACAGGCAATGTTGGCCGAGCTGACGTACTGCAGCACGGCCGCGTCGTTGCCCATGGTCCAGGCGCCATAGCTTTCGCCCATGTCGCAGTTCAGGTCGATGCGGGTGGTCATGGCGGTTTCCTTCTAGTTCAGCAGCGCGCGCAGCGGCGCAAGCGCGTCGTGCAATTGCGCAAACGCGCGTTCGCGTTCGCCGTCCAGGCGCTGCGCTTCGTCCAGCTCGATCCGCTGGAAACGCAGCACCTGACCGGGCGCGGACTGCGCCAGCGCGGGCAGGTCCACGGTGGCAATCTGCGCGATCTTGGGATAGCCGCCGGTGGTCTGCCGGTCGGCCATGAGAATGATGGCTTCGCCGCCCGAGGGCACCTGCACGGTGCCAAAGCAGGCGGCCTCCGACAGCATCTGCCGCGGCTGATTCATGGTCAATGGCCGGCCAAGCAGGCGGTAGCCCATGCGGTCGGACTGCGGACTGATGCGAAATTCGGATTCCAAAAAGGCGCGGCGGCTGGATTGCGAGAATTCGGGCCAGTGCACGCCGGGCAGGAAGCGGATGAATTCGCGCTGCTTGTTGCCCAGCGCCGCGGGCAGGTACACGCGCACCTGCCACAGCGCCTTCTGCAAGGCGGCGGTATCGCAGTCCGGCGCCAGCGGGCGGCGCAGGGGAACGACGTCGCCCTTTGCCAGTGCGCGCCCCTGAAAACCGCCGAAACCGCTGCGCAGATACGTGGTCTCGCTGCCCATGACGGGCGTCAGCGCAAAACCGCCATGCACGGCCAGATACGCGCGCACGCCCGTTGCGGGCCGCGCCCCGAAGGCCAGCACGTCGCCGGGCCGCGCGATCAGCGGGCGCAACTGGGCAATGTCCTGGCCGTTCAGCGTGGCGCCCAGGTCGGCGCCGGCCAGCGCAAAGCAGGCCGGCGCGTCAAAGCGCAACGTGGGGCCGGTCAGCGTGATCTCCAGCGTGGCCGGGTCGCCTTCGTTGCCCGCCAGGGCATTGGCCAGCCGATGGGCTCGCTCGTCCATGGCGCCGGCCGCCGGAATGCCCTGATGCTGGTAGCCTTCGCGCCCGTGGTCCTGGAAGCTGGACAGCATGCCGGGCTTGATCACGGTCACGCTCATGGCCGGCTCCCCCGGATGCGGTCGAATTCGTCGGGCGTAATCGGCACGAACCGCACCGTGTCGCCCGGCTGCAAGAGAGCCGCGGGTTCGCGCGCGGGGTCGAACATTACCAGCGGCGTGGCGCCGATGATGTTCCAGCCGCCCGGCAGCCGGTTCGGGTAGATCACGGTTTGCCGGTTGGCGATGGCCACCGCGCCGGCGGGCACGGCGGTGCGCGGCGACGGCCGGCGGGGAATGTTCAGTTTTTCGTCGTGCACGCCGAGATAGGCGTGGCCCGGCGCAAACCCCAGCATGAACACCATGCTGCGCGGTTCGCTGTGCAACCGGATGACGTCTTCGGGTTTGATGCGCGCGGCGCGCGCGACCTCTTCCAGGTCGGGGCCGTGTTCGCCGCCATAGCAGACGGGGATGTCGACCTCGCGTCCCCCCGCGTCGGCGGTTGGGATGCCGTCGGCAAGCAGGGCCTGGATGTGCTCGGAGAGCGCCGCGTACGTGGGCCCTTCGCCATGTCCGCCCGGCCGGTAGTGCACGGCCACGGCGACGAAGGAGGGCACCACGTCGGTGACGCCCGGCAGCCGCGCGTCGCGCAGCTTGCGGGCCGCCGCCAGACAGGTCCGGCCAATGGCGGCATCGATGCGCTCGCCGAAGGAGACGATCAGGCAGCGGTCACCCTGGGGCAGGATGCGCCAGCGGGTTTCGGCCGGAGAAAGCGAATTGGAATTGACGTTCAACGGCACGAAACCTGTAGTGACGGGTTACTTGGCGAACAACGAATCCATGTTCTTGAACGCCTTGAATTCAAGCGCATTGCCCGACGGATCCAGGAAGAACATGGTGGCCTGCTCGCCAACTTCGCCCTTGAAACGGATATAGGGCTCGATGACGAACTCGGTGCCGGCGTCGGTCAGTCGCTTGGCCATGGCTTCCCATTGTTCCATGGAAAGCACGGCGCCGAAATGGCGCACGGGCACATTGTGCGAATCGACCGCGCTGGTTGCCTTGTGGCCGCATTCGCTGGGCGCCAGGTGCGCCACGATCTGGTGGCCGTAGAAATTGAAGTCGATCCATTCGGACGAGCTGCGGCCCTCCGGACAGCCCAGCTTTTCGCCATAGAAGGCGCGGGCTTCGGCCAGGTCCCGCACGGGGAAGGCCAGGTGGAACGGCGGCAGGTTGGTTTGAGCGGACATGCAAGGCTCCGGGTCAGGCAAAAGAGGGTTATTCAGTTCAGCGAACGCCGCAATGTGTCGGCGTTATCACCAGGGCATAGTTTAGGTATTGTTTTTTTTATAGCAAAACGATATTTTTCGAGTCTTAGCATCGAAAAAATTGATTGTGCTCAAGGAATTCAAGACCTTCATCGCCGTGGCGCGGGACGGAACCTTTACCGGGGCCGGGGTCCAGCTTGGCCTGACGCAGTCCGCGGTCAGCGCCCAGATCCGGCGGCTGGAGGAATACCTGGGCGTCGAGCTGTTCGACCGAGGTCCGCGCGCGGCGGCGCTCAACGCCCACGGGCGGGACATGCTGCCCCAGGCCGAGGAGCTGGTCGCCATGGCCGAGCGCATGGCGGCCTCGGCTGGCGCCGCGCACGTCAGCGGGCTGCTCCGCATCGGGGCTATCGCCTCCGTGCAGCAGGATCTGCTGGTCCATGCCGTGGGCGAGTTCCGCGCTGTCTATCCCGATGTGCGCGTGCGCATCGTGCCCGGCGTCTCGCTGTCGCTGCTGGGCCAGGTGGACGCCGGCGAAGTGGACCTGGCCGTGCTGATCCGCCCGCCCTTCGCCCTGCCGCCCGAACTGGGCTGGCAGCCGCTGATGACCGAGCCCGTCATGCTGGCCATGCCCGAATCCATGCCGGTCGCCCCGTGGCGGGAGCTACTGGCGACCCAGCCCTTCATCCGCTACGACCGCGCCTCATTCGGCGGCCGCGTGGTCGACGTGTTCCTGAAAAAACACCGCATCACCGTGAACGAGGCTGTGGAGCTCGACGAGATCGAGGCGATCGCGGGCATGGTGCGGCATGGCCTTGGCGTGGCGCTGCTGCCGCGTCTGCGGCGGCTGGACATGACGGGTCTGCGGCTGCTGCCGCTGGGCGAACACGCGTTTCATCGCGAAATCGGCATCATCGGCCGGCTGCCGTTCGACGCGGGCAGCGTGCGCGAGAAGATCGCGCAGTGCCTGCACCGCGCGGCGGCTGAGCCGGATGGGGCGTGATCCAAGTGGATTGGGCCGGTGTCTGACACCGTTCCAGGCAACTGCCGGGCAATAAAAAAGCCCCCGAAGGGGCCCTTGCTGCTTGGCGCTTGCTGCTTTACAGCCGGTCGCAGCGGACCGTGATGGGGTGATCGCGCAAGGCGGTCATGACGATGTCGTCGACCTGGCCTTCCACGTCGGTGATCACGTAGCCGATCTGGCCGCGTGTCTGCAAGGTCTGGCTGACGATGTTCAGGCCGTGCTGCGCCATCAGGTTGTCCAGCGTGCCCAGCGCGCCCGGCGCGTTGCGGTGCACGTGCAGGATGCGCGTGCCGCCGGCCTGCTCCAGGAAAGGCAGTTCGGGGAAGTTGACGGCGCCCTTGGTGGTGCCGGCCTGCAGGAAGCGCACGAGTTTTTCGGCGACTTCGCGGCCGATGTTCTCCTGGGACTCCTGCGTGCTGCCGCCGATGTGCGGCGTCAGGATGACGTTGGGCATGCCGATCAGCGGGCTGGCCAGCGGCTCGTCCGCGCTCTTGGGCTCGGTGGGGAACACGTCCAGCGCGGCGCCGGCCAGATGACCGGATTTCAGCGCCGCGTGCAGCGCGGCGATATCCACCACGGTGCCGCGCGAAGCGTTGATCAGGATCGCGCCACGGCGCATGCGGCCGATGGTCTCGGCGTTCATGATGTTTTCGGTGGACTTGCCGCCGGGCACGTGCAATGTCACCACGTCGGCCTGCTCCAGCAGTTCGTTCAGCGTGCCGGCCGGCCGGGCGTTGCCCAGCGGCAGCTTGGCTTCCACGTCGTGATAGATGACGCGCATGCCCAGGCTTTCGGCCAGGGTGCTGATCTGCGAGCCGATGTTGCCGTAGCCGACGATGCCTAGCGTCTTGCCGCGGGTCTCAAAAGCGCCCGCGGCGCTTTTATCCCAGTGGCCCAGATGGACGCGGGCATTCTTTTCGGGTATCCGGCGCAGCAGCAGGATGGCCTCGCCCAATACCAGTTCGGCCACCGAGCGCGTGTTCGAGAACGGCGCATTGAAGACCGGAATGCCGCGCTGCATGGCGGTGTCCAGGTCGACCTGGTTGGTGCCGATGCAAAAGCATCCCACCACGCGCAGGTCGGGGTTGCCGGACAGCAGGGCGGCATCCAGGTGCGTGCGAGAACGGATCCCCGCCACTTGCACGCCGCGCAGGGCGTCGTGCAATTGCGCCGGCGGCAGGGCCGCGGCATGCGTGACGATATCGGTGTAGCCGGCGGCCTCGAAGACGGCGCGGGCGCTCGGGTGGATGTTCTCGAACAGGACGATTTGTGCCATGACTGCCAAGGGGTGGGTGAGAAACGCTTTTATTTATTGTGGACCATTTTTGCTGCGGTGCAAGGAGTAGCCATTGAAGCGTTGTGGATGAATTGTTTCATGCCAGGTTTAGCGATAGGCCTGAAAAACCTGGGCGCCGCCACGTTTGTCGACCAGCACCACGTCGTGCGGCGTCTTGCGTCCGCCGTATTCCGGCCCGTCCATGCCGGGTGATCCCAGTGGCATGCCGGGGGCGGCCAGACCCGCGGCGTCGGGCTTTTCCAGCAACAGGCGGCGCACGTCGCTGGCGGGCACGTGGCCTTCGACCGCATAGCCATCGACCATCGCGGTGTGGCAGGAACCGTAGTTGGACATGCCGGCGTTGCGGCGGATGGGCCCGGTGTCCTCGACGTCATGCGTGGTCACGGCAAAGCCGTTGTCGCGCATGTGCTTGACCCAATCCTCGCAGCAACCGCAGGTGGGCGTCTTCCAGACCTCGACTTTCACGGGCGCCTGCGCGGCGGCAATCGCGGGGATGCTGAGGGCCGCGGCAAGGACGAGGCGGTGCGTAAGACGGGAAACGTTCATGATGCTCCGGGGAATAAAGAGGGATGTTCAGGCGCGGGCCGGTCAGAACCAGAACCGCACGCCCGCGATGACGGCTGCCTGCGATCGGCTTTCGCCGGCGTCCGAGGCATAGCTCGCCGTCTGGCCGAACTTCCGTTCAAAGGATACGCCAACGTAGGGGGCGAATTCGCGCGTGACCTCGTAACGCAGGCGCAGGGACAGGGATCCCTGCGACAGACCGGAGCCGATGCCGCGTTGCGGGTCGTTCTTGCCGTAGACGCTGGCTTGCAGTTCGGGCGTGAATATCAGGCGCTGGGTCAGCAGCAGATCGTACTCGGCCTTCAGCGCCAGGGCGCTGCGGCCTGACGGGCCTGCATAGGCGGTGGCCGTCAGTTCGATGTTGTAGGGCAGCAAGCCCTCGAAGCCGACCGCGGCCCAGTTGCGCTTGGGGCCTGCGCCGATGTCCCGGCGCGCACCCAGTTGCAGATCCCAGAAGGGCGAGATGGCGTGGCTCCAGAAGGCCTCGACCTTGCCGTCCGATCCGCCGCCGCTTTCGCGCTCGCCCTCGCTCTTGATGAGCAGGCGGTCCGTGGCAGTGCCGAACCAGAAGCGGCCATCCCACTCGAGCGCGTTTTGCCCGTCCCGATTGCGCGATGCGCCGAATTTGTCGAACAGCACCTGCCACGTGGGCGCGTTGTCCATCATGTGCGGATGGATGCCGTAGCTGTCGTAGCCGCGCGGGCCTTCGCCATCGCTTGCGGGCAGGCTGCCGACGGGCGGGGCGCCAGCGGCGGGCGCGTCATGGTTCACTTCTGCATGGTCCATTCCCTGGTGGCTTTCCGGGCTTTCCGGTGACGGCGCCTGGCCGTGGTCCATCGAGCCGTGGTCCATCCCGGTCATGCCGGCATGATCCATTTGCGCCGCTTGAGCCGCGGCCAGGGAGGGCGCCAGTGCAAATACGATGGCGCAAAGGGCCGGCGCGTGTTTCTGGAAACTGATCGGCTTCATCGTTTACTCCACCACGACCGCCCTGAACATGCCGGCCTCCATGTGATACAGCAGATGGCAGTGGTAGGCCCAGTTCCCACGCGTGTCGGCGCTGACGCGATAGCTGATGCGCTGCGCCGGGTTCAACGAGATCGTGTGCTTGCGGACCTGGAACGCGCCATCCGGGGACTCCAGGTCGCTCCACAGGCCGTGCAGATGGATGGGATGCGTCATCATCGTGTCGTTGACCAGCACGAAGCGCACGCGCTCGCCGTGGCGCAGCACGATGGGCCGCGCGTCCGAGAACTTCACGCCGTTGAACGACCACATGTAGCGCTCCATGTTGCCCGTCAGGTGCAGCTCGATCTCGCGCGAGGGTGCGCGGTTGTCGTCGGGCTCCCGCACCGACCGCAAGTCCGCATACGTCAGCACGCGGCGGCCGTTGTCGCGCAGTCCGGGGCCGGGATCGTCCAGGCGCGTCGACACCACGTCAGGCAGCATGGAATTGCCCACGCCGCGCTCGGCGGGATAGGGGTGCCTGACCTCGACCATGCCGCCCTGGCCCGGGTCCGCGCCCGTGCCCGCGCCGTGCCCGGCGTGTCCGGCCGGCATCGGCTGCGACCCGCTCATGTCGTGGGCCATGCCCATGTCCATCATGCCCAGCACCTGCACACGGTCCATCTCGGGCACGCTTGCCTGCATGCCGGCGCGGGGCGCGAGCGTGGCACGCGCATAGCCCGATCTATCCATGGCTTGCGAGAAGATCGTATAGGCGCGGTCCTGCGCGGGCGTGACGATCACGTCATACGTTTCAGCGACGCCAATGCGAAATTCCTCGACATCCACGGGCCGGACATCCTGGCCGTCGGCGGCCACGACCGTCATCGTCAGGCCCGGTATCCGGACGTCGAAGTACGTCATGGCCGAGCCGTTGATGAACCGCAGCCGCACCCGCTCGCCCGGCTTGAAAAGGCCCGTCCAGTTGGCAGCGGGCGTGGCGCCGTTGGTGAGGTAGGTGTAGGTTGCGCCGGACACGTCGGCCAGATCCGTCGGATTCATGCGCATGCGTTCCCACATCAGCCGATCCGCAAGCGCCGCGCGCCATCCGTTGTCCCCGGCGTTGTCCGCCAGGCTTTGCATGCTGGGCTGGATGCGGTTGTAGTAATCCGGCATCACCTTCAGCTTGTCGAACACGCGCATCGGGTCTTCGTCCGTCCAGTCCGACAGCAGCACCGTGTAGTCGCGGTCGGAGGCGATGGGATCGCGGTGGCGCGGGTCGATGACGATGGCGCCATACAAGCCCGTCTGTTCCTGGAATCCCGAGTGGCTGTGATACCAGTAGGTGCCGCTTTGGCGAACGTCGAAGCGGTACGTGAACGTTTGGCCGGGGTCGATGCCGGCAAAGCTCAGGCCGGGCACGCCATCCATGCCGGTGGGCAGCAGGATGCCGTGCCAATGGATGGAGGTCTGCTCGCGCAACCGGTTGGTGACGTGCAGCGTCACCGTATCGCCCTCGCGCCAGCGCAGCAGCGGCGCGGGCAGGCGGCCGTTGACCGTGGTGGCCACGCGCGCGGCGCCCGTGAAGTTCACGGGCGTCTCGCCGATCTCCAGGTGAAACTCGGTGCCGCGCAGTTCGGCGGCCGCGGCTGCGCCGGACTGGGCCGATGCATGGCGCCAGCCGCCCAGGGCGGCCAGCGCGCCGCCGGCGGCCAGGCCCTGCACGAAGCGGCGGCGGGTCGTGAGCGTGTGCGCCGTCATGTCACAGCACCGAGACGGCGCCCTTCATGCCGGCGCCGTAATGGCCCGGCTCCAGGCAGCCGAAGGACACCGTGCCGGCCTTGCCGAAGCGCCAGACGATCTGGCCGCTTTTGCCGGCGTCCAGCGACACCGCGTTGGGTTCATCGTGACGCATGCCGGGGTCCTTCATCATCATGGCGTAATGCGCTTTCAGGTCGGCGTCGGTGCCCAGCACGAGTTCGTGCCGGATCTTCCCGGAATTGCGCACGTTCAGCCGCACGGTTTCGCCGGCCTTGACGTCGATGCTGGCGGGCGTGAAGCGCATGGCGTCGGTCATGTCGACGTCAATGGTGCGCGTGACGCGGGCGGGATCGCCCGGCGCGCCGATGGGCGCGGCCGCCGCGGACGGCGCGTGGCCGCCGTGCGCATGGTCGCCTGCGGCGAACGCGGCGCCGGACATCATCAGCGCCAAGGCGGCGGCGCAAGTGCGTAACTGGGTGCCTTTCACGGGAATCCTTGCAATGGGAATGGGCGTGATGACACTGTAGGAAGACCGGGGTGACCCGATCCTGTCGCGCAGATTACGTTTTTGTAATGTTCGCGGCCGGCCCCGGGTTGTTGAAGGTGATGCCGACCACGGTGCCGGCGGCGCCGGACGCCGCATCCACGTCGCCGCCATGCATGCGGGCAATGGCGCGAACGATGGCCAGGCCCAGGCCGTGGCCTTCGCTGCGTGGCGCGCGCGTCTGGCCGGAGCGGAAAAAGCGGTCAAAGATCCGGGGCAGGTCCGCTGGCGGGATAGGCGTGCCGGGGTTGTGGACCGTGACCCGCGCCCCGCGCGCGGTGGGGGTGCACGTCAGCACGATCTCGCCACCTGGGGGCGTCGCCTTGATGGCGTTGGAGATCAGGTTGGCCAGCGCGCGGCGCGCCAGCCCCCGGTTGGCGGCCACGGTGGCGTCGCCCACGCAGCGCAGGCGCACGGCGTGTTCTTCCAGCGTGGCCTCGTAATATTCGGCGACGCGCCGGGCTTCGGCGGCCAGTGACATGGGCGCCAGGTCCGCGGCGCGCTCGCCGCGGTCGGCGCGCGCCAGGAACAGCATGTCGTTGACCAGCGTCTTCAGGTCTTCCAGTTCTTCCAGGTTGGATTCCAGCGCGTCTCGCAGCTCGGCCGCATCGCGCGGCGACGACAGCATGACCTGCGTGCCGTTGATGAGGGTCGCCAGCGGCGTGCGCAGTTCGTGCGCCACATCGGCGTTAAAGCCCTCCATCTGCTGGTAGGCGGCCTGCAGCCGGTCCAGTGTGCGGTTGAAGGACCGCACCAGTTCATGCAGTTCGCGGTCGGTGTCTTGCAGCGGCAGGCGGCGCGCCAGGTTGTCGGGCTGGATGGCCGCGGCCTGCCCGGACAGCCGCCGCGCGGGCGCCATGCTGCGCCGCACGGCCCACGCGGCCAGGACGACCGTCGCGCCCACCCACAACGCGCAGATCAGCGCCAGCGCCGTGCCGTAGGCATAGAGGAATTGCGCGCTGGTGCGCGTGCTGACCGCCACGGTCAGCTGCGCGCCGGGCAGGATGCGATCGTTCATGGCAACGCGCAGGCCGCGCATGCGCCCGCCATCCGGCGTCTGCAAGAGGACCTGCCGGCCATCCGTGGTTTCCAGCGTTTCGGGCGCGGCGCCGCCATAGACGGCCTGGCCCTGCGCGTCCACGATCCAGATGCCCAGCTGCCCCTGGCCCGCGCGCATCTCGTCGAAGGTGGCCGCCAGATCGTGCAGGCCGCTCGCGCTGTTCTGCATGTCGATCAAGTGGTCGATGAGCTCGAGCTTGCCGCTGACCTCGGTGATCTCCTGGCGCTCGACTTCGCGCTTGAGCGCCCAGAAAAGGGTGGCGCCCGCCACGCTGGAAACAAATAGCGCGATGGCGCCCAGCAGCAGCGTCAGCCGCGCCTGCATGGAGCGCACGCGGGGGCGGCTCATCCGGTGTGGCCGTCAGCAGGGCGGCCCCCCGCCGGGCGGTCCCCCGCGGGACGCGATTCCAGCACGTATCCCATGCCGCGCACGGTATGCAGCAGTTTCGTGGCGTAGGGATCGTCCAGCTTGCCGCGCAGGCGCCGCACCGCGACGTCGATGACGTTGGTGTCGCTGTCGAAGTTCATGTCCCAGACCTGTTCGGCCAGGGTGGTGCGCGACAGCACCTGCCCCTGGCGGCGCAACAGAAGCGCCAGCAGGCTGAATTCCTTGGCGGTCAGGTCCAGCCGCTGGCCGCCGCGCTGGGCGCGCCTGCGCGCCAGATCCAGCTCCAGGTCCGCCAGCCGCAGTAGCGTGGGCTCCTGCGAGCGGCCGCGGCGCAGCAGCGCATGCACCCGCGCCAGGAGTTCCGAGAACGCGAAGGGTTTGACCAGGTAGTCGTCGGCGCCGCCCTCAAGGCCGCGGACCCGGTCTTCCACCGCGTCGCGGGCCGTCAGCATCAGGATGGGGGTGTCCTTGTGCGCGCGCACCGAGGCCAGGATCTCGAAGCCGTCCACGCCGGGCAGCATCACGTCCAGCACGATGAGGTCGTATGCGCCTTCGAGCGCGAGGTGGCGGCCGTCCACGCCGTCGCGCGCCACGTCCACGACGTGGCTTTGCTCCGACAGTCCCTTCTTCAGGTAGTCGGCCAGTTTGGGTTCGTCTTCGATGACCAGGATGCGCATGGCCAAAAATTTACCACCCGCGCGCCGCCGTCAGGCGGGCAGGCGGGCGGAATCACGCCGTTTCGGCGATGGCGATGCGGTCGGCGGGAAAGCGCAGCGAGAAGACGCTGCCCTTGCCGGGTTCGCTGGTGATCAGCAGTTCGGCGTCGTGCCGCATGGCGATGTGCTTGGTGATCGCCAGCCCCAGGCCGGTGCCGCCGACGGCGCGCGAGCGGCCCCGGTCCACGCGGTAAAAGCGTTCGGTCAGGCGCGGCAGGTGGCGCGCCGGAATGCCGATGCCGGTGTCCTTTACGCTGTAGCATGCGCCGCCTTCGGGGTCGCGCTCCCAGCGGACGGTGATGGTGCCGCCGTCCGGCGTGTAGCGCACGGCGTTGGTCAGCAGGTTGGAAAGCGCCGAGGTCAGTTCGTTTTCAGCGCCCAGCACGTCCAGGGTTTCATCGATGTGCCAGACCAGCTGGTGCCGGCCGCCTGACAAGGCCTCGATCTGCTGGCGCGCCTTTTGCAGCAGCGCGCCCATGTTGACGGCGCGCGGATCGCTGCCCGGCGACGATTCCAATGTGGACAGCGTCAGCAGGTCTTCCACGATGGCCTGCATGCGGTGGGCCTGCTCGTACATCATGTCGATGTATTGTTCACGCTGCTCTTTGGGCAGCGCCTCGTCGGGCATGTCGCGCAGCGTTTCCAGAAAACCCGCCAGCACCGTCAGCGGCGTGCGCAATTCGTGCGACACGTTGGCGACGAAGTCGCGGCGCGTGGTTTCCAGGCGTTCGATCTGGGTGACGTCGCGGGTGATGAGCAGGCGCTGATTGCTGGCATAGGCCGTGAGCTGCATCATCATCAGCCGTTCCTGGCCTTGCTGACCCAGCCGGACCAGAATGGGCTCGGGCCAGGACGGACGATGCGCGTATTCCACGAATTCCGGGGCCCGCAGCAGGTTCAGCAGGTTGTGGCCGCGGTCGGCCGGCAGGCGCAGGCCCAGATGCTGGCGCGCCATCCGGTTGCACCAGTCGATCTGGAAATCCTCGTTCAGCGTGACGGCGCCGTCGGGCAGGGCCTGGGCAGCCGCCAGCATCCCTTGCATGGTGTCGCGGGTTTCAGCCAGCTCGCGCGCGCGGGCGCGGGTGTAACGATAGAGCGGGGCAAGAATGTCGTCCCAGGGGCCCACGGAGGCCGGCGGGGCGGAATCCGGGTGATTGGCCCATTTGGACACCAGCGACAGGCGCCAGCTGCGCCAGAGCAGCATGGCGGTCAGCGACACCGAAAACACGATCCAGCCCGCGGGGTCTCCAATGAGCCATTGCGCCAACAAGGCAAATGCCGCCCACAGGACGACCAGAATAAGGGTGCGCAGCCAGATCATCGTGCGCACGTTTTACCGCGTCGGGAGCTGTGCCGTAAACCGATAGCCGCTGCCGCGGACCGTTTCGACGTGCGCGTCATGGCCGCTGGGTTCCAGGGCCTTGCGCAGGCGGCGGATGTGCACGTCGACCGTGCGCTCTTCGACAAAGACGTGGTCGCCCCACACCTGGTCCAGGAGCTGCGAACGGGAGAACACGCGCTCGGGGTGCGTCATGAAGAAGTGGAGCAGGCGGAATTCGGTGGGGCCGATCTGCAGGGACTGGCTGTTGCCCGACAGGCGATGCGTCACCGGATCCAGCTTCAGGCCGCCGACGTCGATGACGTCGTCCGTGAGCTGGGGGGCGCGGCGGCGCAGCACGGCCTTGATGCGGGCCATCAGCTCCTTCGGCGAGAAGGGCTTGGTGATGTAGTCGTCAGCGCCGGCTTCCAGGCCGTCGACCTTGTCCTGCTCGGAGCCCTTGGCGGTCAGCATGATGACCGGGACGGCGCGGGTGCGCTCGTCGTTGCGCAGCTTGCGCGCCATGGCCAGGCCAGAGGTGCCGGGCAGCATCCAGTCCAGCAGGATCAGGTCGGGAAGCTCGGCACGGATCAGCGTCTGGGCCTGGTCGGCGTCGAAGGCGCGCAGCACCTTGTGGCCGGCGAAGGACAGGTTGACGGCGATCAATTCCTGGATGGCGGGTTCGTCTTCGACGACGAGGATGGTGCTGGACATATCGAATTGGGCACACTTCGGAGCGCCGGCGCGGCGCGAACATTGCGATAGTATGGCCGCAATATTTCAGGTATGTGACCGCGGCGCGCCATCTGGCGGGCTCGCCCGCCGCAGGCGCGCGCCCGATAGGCTACCATTGAACGATATATCGGGAATACACCATGCAAAACCCCTCCGAATCGCAACAATCCGCCGGCGCCGGCTCGACCTCCACGCACTTCGGCTTCCAATCGGTCCCCGAAAGCGAAAAGGCCCGCAAGGTTGCCGAAGTGTTCCATTCGGTCGCCCAGCGCTACGACGTCATGAACGATTTCATGTCGGCGGGCCTGCACCGCGTCTGGAAGGCGTTCACGATCGGCCGCGCGGCCATCCGCCCCGGCATGAAGGTGCTGGACATTGCCGGCGGCACGGGCGACCTGGCGCGGGCTTTCGCCAAGCGCGCCGGCCCCACGGGCGAGGTCTGGCTGACCGACATCAATGATTCCATGCTGCGCGTGGGCCGAGACCGGCTGACCGATGCCGGCCTGCTGGTGCCCACCGCCGTGTGCGACGCCGAGCGCCTGCCGTTCCCCACCGGTTACTTCGACCGCGTCAGCGTGGCCTTCGGCCTGCGCAACATGACCCACAAGGATCGCGCGCTGGCCGAAATGACCCGTGTGCTCAAGCCGGGCGGCAAGCTGCTCGTCCTGGAGTTCTCGCGCATCGCCAAGCCTCTGTCCCCGGCATACGACTGGTATTCCTTCAACGTGCTGCCGTGGCTGGGCAAGAAGATCGCCAAGGACGAGGCCAGCTATCGTTACCTGGCCGAATCCATCCGCATGCACCCGGACCAGGAAACCCTGGCCGACATGCTGCGCACCGCCGGCCTGGAGCGGGTGCAGTACTTCAACCTGACGGCCGGCATCGCCGCGTTGCACGAAGGCGTGCGCCTGGGCTGACACCCGGCGTCCAAGGCGGATTCCGCCACCCCGCAGGGAACTTGTGGGGCGGCAGCTTGTCCGTTATTCTTACGCCATTCAGATTACTGTAAGAAAAGTCGCGCAGATGGCCCCGCGCATTGCGGGGCCCTCCCGTTGCTCGGGGCAGCGGGGGCGCGAGTACGAGGGAGCAAACTCATGTCTAAATTCAGTCTTTCGCGCTTTGTCGCCGCGGCGCTCATCGCCGTTTCGGGCGCGGCCCTGGTGACGGCGTCGTTTGACGCCGAAGCTCGCCGCGCGGGCGGCGGCTCCAGTGTCGGCCGTCAGTCCTCCAACGTCACGACGCAGCGCCAGGCCACCACGCCGCCGGCTGCCGCCAACAACACCGCGGGCGCCACCGCCGCACCGGCAGCCGCCGGCGCTGCCACGGCCGGCGCGGCAGGCGCCGCCGCCAAGAGCGGCGCCTCGCGTTGGCTGGGTCCCATCGCCGGCATCGCCGCCGGCCTTGGTATCGCGGCGCTGCTCTCCAGCATGGGCCTGTCCGGCGCATTCCTGGAGTTCCTGTCGTCCGCGCTGCTGATCGCCGCCGTGGTCTTCGCCGTCATGTTCATCATCCGCCGCCTGCGCGGCGCCGGTCCGCGTACTGCCACGCAGGGTGCGTTCGGCGGGGCCAACAACGCCTCGGGCCAGCAACAGCAGCCCATGTGGCGTGAATCGCTGAAGCCGGGCGCCGCCGCGCCTGCCGCCGCTGCCGCTCCGGTGGCAGCCGCGCCGGTCGAGCCGCCGGCCGTCCTGCCCAAGGCGGGCGACGACAACAACTGGTTCGTGCCGGGCGATTTCGACACGCCGAACTTCCTGAAGCAAGCCAAGGAACAGTTCGTTCGCATCCAGGCGGTCTGGGACAGCGGCAGCACCGACGGTCTGCGCGAATTCCTGACCGATGACCTGATCACCGAGCTCAAGCCCCAGCTGGCGGAGCGCGGCGCGGCGCCCAACAAGACCGAAGTGGTCCTGCTGAACGCCGAAATGCTGGGCATCGAGACCGTCTCCGACGGCCACCTGGCCAGCGTGCGCTTCTCGGGCATGCTGCGCGAGGCGCCGGGCGCCGAAGCTTTCCGCTTCGAGGAAGTCTGGAACCTGTTCAAGCCGGCCAATGGCGGCTGGTTGCTAGCCGGCATCCAGCAGATCCCGGTGGAACACGCCAGCTAAGCCTGGCGGTCCGGCTCGACCGGCCATCTGCCGCGGGCGCCGTAAGGCGTCCGCCTGAACCGGCCCCCAAAGGGCCGGTTTTTCAATGTGCCTACGCAAAACAGGCTCCCATCTAACCCGTTACACTCCCGATTTACCCATCAACTTCGGCAAGCCCTCCCGGGGTCCTTGCAACCGCCATGCTGCCTTTTTCGTTCCTGCCCACACCGAAGCGTCTGGCCATCAGCGCCCTCAATGCCTTGCTGCGGCGCGAGGACTGGGCGCGCGAACGCCTGGCTCGGCATGCCGGCAAGACCGTCCGGTTTGCCATGGGCGGCTTCACGCTGGGCCTGTCCATCGATAGCGAAGGGCTGGCCGATCAGGCTGATCCGGCCGTGGTGCCCGACGTGACGCTGACGGTGTCGCCCGAGAAGCTGCCGCTGCCGCGCCTGGGCGCCGGGCAGGAAAAGCCGGATTTTGCCGAGGCCACGCACATTTCAGGCGACGCGGCGCTGGCCCAGGTGGTTGCCGACTTGTCCAAGCAGTTGCGCTGGGATCCGGAGGATGCGTTGGCCCGCGTGGTGGGCGACATCGCCGCGCTGCGCATCGTGGGCGGCGCGCGTGCGGTGTCGGATGGCGCGCGCACGGCGGGCAAGCGCCTGGCCGAAAACGTGTCCGAATACCTGTCCGAGGAAAGCGGTGTGCTGGCGGGCCGTCCGGCCCTTGAGCAATGGCGCCTGGACCTGGCCGACCTGAACACCCGCGCCGACGCGCTGGCGCGTTCCGCGGCTGCGCTGCAAACCCGCCTGGCCACGGCCGGCGCAAAGCGGGGCGCCTGATCCATGTTCCCCTTGCTGCGCCTGTTTCGCATCATCGTCGTCTCGCTGCGCTACGGCCTGGATGAGCTTGTGCTGTCCAGCCTGAATCATCCGCTGGCCACCTGCCTGCTGCGCGTCATGCGCCTGGGTACGCGCCCGCGTTCGCCGCGCGGGCAACGGCTGCGACTCGCCCTGGAATCGCTGGGCCCGATCTTCGTGAAGTTCGGGCAGGTGCTGTCCACCCGCCGTGACCTGATCCCCGCCGACATCGCCAACGAACTGGCGCTGCTGCAAGACCGCGTTCCGCCGTTCCCGTCGGCGCAGGCAGCGGCCTGCATCGAGGCGGCGCTGGGCGCGCCGCCTGAAAAGCTGTTTGCGCAGTTCGATGTGGACCCGGTGGCGTCGGCGTCGATCGCGCAGGTGCACTTCGCGGTGCTGCACGACGGCCGTGAAGTCGCCGTGAAGGTGCTGCGTCCGGGCATGCTCAGCATCATCGAAAAAGACATGTCGCTGCTGAAGGTGGTGGCGCGCATCATCGAGCGCCTGGGCCCGGACGGCCGCCGCCTGAAGCCGCGCGAGGTCGTGGCCGAATTCGACAAGTACCTGCACGACGAGCTGGACCTGGTGCGCGAGGCCTCCAATTGCAGCCAGCTGCGCCGCAACTTCGGTCCGGAATCGGGGCGTGGCGACATGCTGATCGTGCCCGAGGTGATCTGGGAATACACGGCTTCCACCGTGTTCACGATGCAGCGCATGTACGGCATGCCGGTGGGCCAGGTCGAGCGCATGCGCGAGGCCGGCATCGACATTCCGACGCTGGCGCGCACGGGCGTCGAGATCTTCTTCACGCAGGTCTTTACCGACGGCTTTTTCCACGCCGACATGCACCCGGGCAACATCTACGTGTCGGACCGCCCGGATACGCTGGGCAGCTACATCGCGCTGGACTTCGGCATCGTGGGCTCGCTGTCCGAGTTCGACAAGAATTACCTGGCGCAGAATTTCCTGGCGTTCTTTCACCGCGACTACCGCCGCGTGGCGCAACTGCACATCGAATCGGGCTGGGTGCCGCCCGATACGCGCGAGGAAGAACTGGAAGGCGCGGTGCGCGCCGTCTGCGAACCCTATTTTGACCGGCCGTTGTCGGAGATCTCGCTGGGGCAGGTGCTGCTGCGGCTCTTCCAGACCTCGCGCCGTTTCAACGTCGAGATCCAGCCGCAGCTGGTCCTGTTGCAGAAGACCCTGCTGAACGTCGAGGGACTGGGGCGTCAGCTCGATCCCAACCTCGATCTCTGGAAGACCGCCAAGCCCTATCTGGAACGCTGGATGCGCCAGCGTGTCGGATTCAAGGGTCTGCGGCAAAGCCTGGAAAAAGAGGCAGCGCAGTGGTCGCAGATGCTGCCCGCCCTGCCCAGGCTGGTCCATGACCATCTGAGCCGCCCCAATGTCTCGTCGGCGATGCTGGCCGAGATGATGCAGCTACGTCGCGCACAAGAGCAGAACAACCGGCTGGTTGCAGCGCTGGTTGGCGTGCTGGCGCTGGCGGTGGGGGTCGCGATATGGGCGCTGACCCGATAGGCGGCGCGATGATCTAGACCTTACTGTCATGTTTCATTCATGAAACGGTCATCATAGCTTCGCGGGAGACGGCGAAAAATAGCGCTGCGAGAAGTGGCATGCAGCGCCGACGCCTATAAGAACGCGCGCGCCATTCATCAATTTTCATAGCCCCACTAGCGGGACGAATACAAGGGCAGAACATGCTTTATCCTGAACTCTTCAAGACCATGGAAGCTGTGCGCTGGAACATGGCGCACGATATTCCCTGGGGCGATTTCGACCGCAGCAAGCTCTCGGACGAGCAGGCCCACACGATCAAGATGAACGCCATCACGGAGTGGGCGGCGCTGCCGGCCACCGAGATGTTCCTGCGCGACAACCGCGGCGACAGTGATTTCTGCGCGTTCATGTCGGTCTGGTTCTTTGAAGAACAAAAGCATTCCCTGGTGCTGATCGAGTATCTGCGCCGCTTCCGGCCGGATCTGGTGCCCACCGAAGAAGAGCTGCACAACGTGCGCTTTGAATTCGATCAGGCCCCGGAACTCGAAACGCTGATGCTGCATTTCTGCGGCGAGATCCGCCTGAACCACTGGTACCGCCGCGCGGCCGACTGGCACACGGAGCCGGTCATCAAGGCGATCTACAAGACGGTGGCGCAGGACGAGGCCCGTCACGCGGGCGCCTACCTGCAATACATGCGCCGTGCGCTGCACGACCGCGGGCAGGAAACGAGCGAGCAAGCCCGTCTGGCGTTTTCGAAGATCGGGGTGCTGATGGCTTCGGCGGGACGCACGCAGCAGGCGCTGCATCCGACGAATCTGCACGTGAACAAGGATCTGTTCCCGAACGACACGGTGCAGTCGCGCCTGCCGGAGCCGGGCTGGCTGGAACACTGGCTGGACACGCAGATCCGCTTTGACGGCGTGTGGGAACAGAAGGTGGCCAGCCGCATCTTGCACATCCTGTCCAAGCTGATGGATCGCAGCTTTGAGACGGTGAAGGATCTGAACCGCTATCGCAAGGAAATGACGGCGCTGATCGTTCCGAAGGACAAAGAGATCATCCTGGCGGGCAGCTGATCCCTCCTATAATCGCCGCATGCCTGCCGCCCGTTTCGAATCCAAGGTCCTGTCCCGCGACGAACTCGTCGCCGCCGTCGCCGCTGGCCGCTTTCCGCGGCCGCTGGTGTTCACGAACGGGGTGTTCGACATCCTGCATCGGGGGCATGCGACGTATCTGGACCAGGCGGCGCAGTTGGGCGCAACGCTGATTGTCGCCGTGAATACCGATGAGTCGGTGCGGCGGCTTGGCAAGGGTGCGGAACGCCCGCTCAATCGCATGGAAGATCGGGCGGCGTTGCTGGCGGCGTTGGGGTTTGTGTCGGCGGTGACGTCGTTTTCCGAGGATACGCCTGAGGCGTTGATCGGGGAGCTGAGACCGGATCTGATCGTCAAGGGTGGCGATTACGACATGGAGACGTTGCCGGAGACGGCGTTGGTGAAGACTTGGGGGGGGCGTGCGGTTGCGATTCCCTTTGAGTTCGAGCGGTCTACGACGGCGCTGGTGAAGAAGATTCAGGGCGGTTGAAGGCTTTGAATTTGAGGTGCTGGATGAATGTGAGGCGGCCTGGGTGGCCGCCTTTTCTTTTGTGCTTTGGGCTTGGTAGGTTGGTGCTGCGGGCTTCGTAGACCGGTGATGCCGGGCTTTTTAGGTCGGTGATGCCGATCTTCGTAGGTGGTGCTGCCGATCTTCGTAGGTCGCCCGGCGCCGCGGTCACCGTGGGCACGATCGCCCACGATTGCGGTCCGGAGCCTTCGCTCCGGACTTCCCCTTCGTCATCTTCGTCCAGGCCTTCGGCCTTCCCTTCAGATTCCCTCGGGCGCATCGACGGCGCTCGCACCCACGGTGACCGCGACGCCGTGCTGCGAGGGTCTTTGGTATGTGGCGCTGTAAGACCTGTGGTCAGGGCAGAAGATCTGCGGGGCCGCCGAATTGCTGCCGCCCGGGCGGCGGCAATCGGCATCGGGGCGGTGGGGCGTCGTGGCGGTGTGCGCTTGCGCGCTGGTGGGGGGGTTGGTGATTAGATACCGTCTTGACCGTCAAGCGTTCAGGCGTAGTCGGGCCGATAGGGTGTCCGAGTTTTAAGCACGCCGAAGCATAGATGCACCAGCTTTCTCATGGCCGCGCCTAGCGCGGCCATTTTGCTCTTTCTAGCTGCTAAGAGTCGCGCATAAAGCGCACCAACGTGTGGGTTGAAGCGCTTGCTGACGATAGCGGCCATGTAGAGGGTGGCACGTACCGTGCTGGGACCCGTTTTAGATAGCCGCGGCCGGCTGTTCAGACTGGTGCCGGACTGGCGTTGCACCGGTACCACCCCCAGGTAGGAGGCCAAGCCCTCGGCTGACTCGATGTGCCGGTTATGCATGATCGACAGGATCGAGTTCCCCGCTCGATCCCCGATGCCAGGGATGCTGGTCAGCAGTTCCCGATCCTCCTTCAGGTCCGGGTGGCGGTCGATGTGGTCATTGATCGCATGATCCAGGCGTTTGATCTCTTCGCGCAGGAACGCGATCGTTTTGGCGATGGATCCCTCGACCAGCACGGGTGGATCACTGAACTGCGTCTTCTCCTGGCGATTGAGTTCGCGCTGCAGATCCTTGGCCAGCGCGTCGCGCCGAGCCAACAAGGCCCGTAGTTGACGGACATGCAGCGGTGCGGGGCGCCACAGCCCAGGCTTGAGCGCCTGACCGTAGCGGGCCAGCACGTAGCTATCGATCCCATCGGTTTTGGAGCGCACCGCCAGCGCCCCGGCGAAGTCGCGCACCTGGGCAGGGTTGACCAACGAGACACTGACCGAAGCGTCATGCAGGGCCGTGGCGGCCTGCTCGTGATATTGCCCTGTGGGCTCGAGCACGGCATGCAACTGCGCCGGCTCGGCTCCCTGCTTGGCGCACCACTGCAGCAGCGTCTGCACGCCCGCTATCGAGTTGGGTACGACCTTGGTCTTGCGTTTGTTGGCATCGCTGCCAAGCAACGCGCAATCCAGCTTCGCCTTAGAAACGTCAATTCCGAGAAAAAACATAAACCTAAGCTCCCTTGCCAATACCAAAGAAGCCCGCTGCGCCCACTTGCCTTGTACATACAGGGTCCAAAGCCCTAGGCTACCGTCCAGTGTCCAGCCGGCTCAGAGGTGCGGAACCGAGGCGTAATCTGAACCACAAAGTCCAGGCTCTAGGTGTCTGAACACGCTCATCGGTCCGCTTGTAGCGATAGCTAATCACTACAGTGGCCAAGATACAAGGTGTCTGACACCCGCGGAGATGATCTTGGGTTGGAGACAGTGCTTCAAGGGTGTCAGACACCGGTGGCGCCATCGGTGGCGCGGGTTAGCTCAGTCAGACACCGGTGGCGCGATCTTGGCGTGACCCCGGGGCGCGGGTGTTCGCCCGTGCTGCCACTTGCTCGCTCAGCGCGGCGTGCGCAGCAGGCGGTTGATGGCTTCCAGGTCCGATTCCGCCAGGATGCCGCTGGTGGCCTTCAGGCGCAGGCCGGAGAGCACCGTGCTGTAGCGGGCGAGGGCCAGGTCGCGTTGGGTGGCGTAGAGCTGTTGCTGGGCGTTCAGGACGTCCAGGTTGATGCGGACGCCGACCTCGTAGCCGGTGCGGTTGGCTTCGACGGCGGAGCGGCTGGATTTTTCGCCGGCTTCCAGGGCCTGGATGCGGGCCAGGCCGCTGGTGACGCCGGTGTAGTACTGGCGGGTGGCTTGGACGGCTTGGCGGCGGGCGGTTTCGTAGTCGTAGCGGGCTTTTTGTTCCAGTTCGACCTTTTCCGTGACTTGCGAGGACACGCCGCCGCCGGAGTACAGCGGGATGGACAGGACCACGCCGATGGTGTTGTCGATGGGTTTGCCGGGGGCGGCGTTGCGCATGACGGCGTCGCTGGCGCTGCCGCTGGTGGCGCGCAGGTTCAGGGTGGGGTAGTGGCCGCTCTTGGCGATCTGGATTTCGCGGCCGGCGATGCGGGTCAGGAGTTGCGCGCGCAGGACTTCGAGGCTGGAGGTTGCGGCCTGGTTGCTCCAGTCGGCGATGCGGGCGGGCTGGGGGGCGGGCAGTTGCACGCCGTAGGGCAGTTCGGACAGGGCGCCGGGCTGCGTGCCGATGATCTTGGCCAGTTCGTCGCGGCGCACTTCCAGGTCGTTCTGCAGGCGCAGCTCCTGGGCGACGACGAGGTCGTAGCGCGATTGCGCTTCGTACGTGTCGGTGATGGTGGCGTTGCCGAGTTCGAAGTTGCGCTTGGCCGATTCCAGTTGGCCGGCGACGGCAGCTTTTTCGGCCTCGGTGGCGGTCAGGGTGTCCTGGGCGTACAGGACGTTGAAGTAGGCGTCGGCGACGCGTAGCAGCAGGTCCTGGTAGGCCTGCTGCAGCTGGACTTCGACGTCGGCGACGATGAGCTTGGACTGTTCGAAGTTCTGCCAGCGGCCCCAGTCAAAGAGCGGCTGGGTGAGCGCCAGGTCCCAGACGCCGCGACCGCCGCTGTAGGCGTAGGACAGGCCGCGGGTGCTGCGGGTTTCCTGGTAGGCGCCGCCGGCTTCGGCGGTGATCAGGGGCAGCAGCAGGGCGCGGGCCTGGGGTTCTTTTTCAAGGCCGGCGCGGTAGTTGGCGCGGGCTGCGGCATAGGTGGGGTCATTGCCCAGCGCGGCCTGCCAGACCTGGACGAGGTTCTGGGCGGACGCAGTCAGCGGGCCGGCACTTGCGGCGCAGGTGAAAACCAGTAAAGCCGTCAGTGATCGGACGCGCATGATTTTTCAACGATACGCCGGGCCGCCGGACGTGACGCCGGCCCCAAGGGGGCCGGGCGGCAGGCGGCGGGGTTGCGGGATTAGAACTTGAACTGCGACACCGTGACGCCGCGCAACGGCTTGATGACCGTTTCGAAGAGTTTGACGGTTTCGAAGCTGGCGGCGGTGGTGCGGGTGATGCGACAGGCGGTCATGATGGGCGCCTGGCCCACGACCACGACAAGGCGGCCGCCCACGCGCAACTGGTACTTCAGCGCGTCCGGCACGACCGGCACGGAACCGGTGACCAGGATGGCGTCGTATTCGGTGGAGCCCCAGCCATTGCGGGCGTCGCCGGTTTCGACCTTGACGTTGGTGACGTTGTTCATCTGCAGGTTCTGCTGCGCGAAGGTCACCAGGCGGCTGTCGATTTCGACGGAAGTGACCTGTTGCGCCAGGTAGCCCAAGAGGGCGGCCTGGTAGCCGGAGCCGGTGCCGATTTCCAGCACGCAGTCGGACTTGGTCAGCAGCAGTTCTTGGGCGAGGCGTGCTTCGACCTTGGGGGCGAGCATGTTCTCGCGGGTGTTGACCGCGTTGATCTCGAGCGGCAGCTCCAGGTCGGAAAACGCCAGGCCGCGCAGGGCCGGCGGAACGAATTGTTCGCGGCGCACATCGAACAGCGCTTGCAGCACGTTGGCGTCCAGGACGTCCCACGGGCGGATCTGCTGTTCCACCATGTTGAAGCGGGCTTGTTCTACGTCGGGCAGGGTCGAAGCGTTCATGACGGTCAGAAAAAACAGAGGAATCAACGGACCATTGTACCGATTCGTAGCGTCCTGTGACGGCGTGCCCGGGCGGCAGATGTTTCAGGCGCAGCCCGTACCCCGGAAAAGCAGACGGCGCCCTGCGGGGCGCCGTCTTTGCGCGGGGCAGGCGTGCCTACCACCAGCCGTGGAAGTGGTGGACCGGACCGTGGCCCGAGCCGACCGACAGGCGCTCGGCGTGGCGGATGGCCTCAGTCAGATAGGCCTTGGCGCGCTTGGCCGACTCTGGTACGTCCCCGATTTGGGGCAGCAGCGCCGCCAGCGCGGCCGACAGCGTGCAGCCGGTGCCGTGGGTGTTGGCGGTGTCGATGCGATGGCCGGGCAGTTCGATCATGCGGTCGCCGTCGTGCAGCAGATCGATGGTTTCGCTGCCGGGCAGGTGGCCGCCCTTGACCAGCACCCAGCGCTCGCCCGAATGCGCCAGCTTGTTGCGCAGGCGCTCGGCCACGCGCCGCATTTCCTTGACGGTCTCGACGGGGCGCTCTTCGAGCAGCACGCCGGCCTCTGGAAGGTTGGGCGTGAGCAGGGTGGTCAGGGGCAGCATGGCTTCGCGCATGGCGCCGACAGCGTCGTTCTCCAGCAGCAGGTCGCCGCTCTTGGCGACCATGACCGGATCCAGCACGATGTGCGCCGGCGTCCATTTGGCGAGCTTTTCCGCCACGACCTCGATGACCGGGCGCTGGCCCAGCATGCCGATCTTGACCGCGTCGATGCGCACGTCGCTGAACAGGGTGTCGATCTGCAGGCCGACGAAGGCGGGCGGCACCGGCGAGATGCCCGTGACGCCCTGCGTGTTCTGCGCGGTGAGCGCGGCGATGATGGCGCAGCCATACGCGCCCAGCGCGCTCATGGCCTTGACGTCGGCCAGGATGCCGGCGCCGCCGGACGGGTCGACGCCCGCGATGGTCAGCGCGTTGGGGATGGGACGGCCGCTGGCGGCCGGCTGGCGCGCGTTCATTTGGCGGGACCGCCGGTGATCAGGCCTTCGGTGGGCGAGCTGGGCGCGCCGCTGTACAGCTTTTTGGGCATGCGGCCGGCCAGGAAGGCTTCGCGGCCGCTTTCCACGCCCTTTTTCATGGCGCTGGCCATCAGGACGGGGTCGCGCGCGGCGGCGATGGCGGTGTTCATCAGCACGGCGTCGCAGCCCAGTTCCATGGCGATGGCGGCGTCGGACGCGGTGCCCACGCCGGCGTCGACCACGACCGGCACGCGGGCCTGGTCGATGATGAGGCGCAGGTTCCAGGGATTCAGGATGCCCATGCCCGAGCCGATCAGCGAGGCGAGCGGCATGACGGCCACGGCGCCCATGTCTTCCAGCATGCGGCACTGGATGGGATCGTCCGTGCAATAGACCATGACCTTGAAGCCCTCGTCGACCAGCGTCTTGGTGGCCTTGAGCGTTTCGGGCATGTTGGGGAACAGGGTGTGCGGGTCGCCCAGCACTTCGAGCTTCACGAGGTCGTGGCCGTCCAGCAGTTCGCGCGCCAGGCGCAGCGTGCGCACGGCGTCGTCGGCGGTGTAGCAGCCGGCGGTGTTGGGCAGCAGCGTGAACTTGGAGGTGGGGACGTAGTCCAGCAGGTTCGGTTCACCGGCGTTCTGGCCGATGTTGGTGCGGCGGATGGCGACGGTGACGATTTCCGTGCCGCTGGCGTCCAGCGCCGCGCGGGTCTGTTCGAAGTCCTTGTACTTGCCGGTTCCGACGAGCAGGCGCGACGAATAGGCGCGGCCGGCGATGGTGAGCGTGTCTTGTGTGGTCATGGCGGTGCTTCAAAGGGCGGGCGCGCACGATGCGAGGCCCGCGGGGACTGGCTGACTGATGCCGAATGATAAAGCAGGACGCAGGATGGCAGGGCGGGGACGCTGGCCGGCGCGTTCCACTAATTGCGGATCGCGCGCGTCAGCGCACCCGGTCCAGGTCGGCGCAGAGGGCCTCGGCCGCGTCGATCAGCCGCGGGCCGGGCCGGTACAGCGCGTCGGCGTCGACGCCGTAGACGTGGCCCTGGCGCGCGGCCGGCAGGCCCATCGCCTGCCAGGCGGCCAGGTTTGCCTGCGTGTCCTCGGGGCGCGAGATGCCGGCCAGCACGGCCTCGGGCCGGGCCGCCAGCACGCCTTCCAGCGTGACCTGCGGCGCCACGATGGGCGCCTGGCCGAAGACGTTGACGCCGCCGCACAGCCGCAGCGCATCGCTGACGATGCTGGTGTTGTTCAGGGTGTAGATCGGGTCCAGGCCCGCCTGCACGAAGACCCGCACCGGGCGCCGGCCGGCATAGCGGGCCTGCAGGGCCGCCAGCCGCGCGCGCATGTCCGCGGCAGCGGCGTTCGCCACGGGCTCGGTGCCGAACAGCCTGCCCATGCGCTCGACCGCGCCGGGGATGGCGTCCAGCGTCAGCGGATCGCTGTAGAACACGGGCACGCCAAGCTTGTCCATCACGCGCGCCAGCGGTTCGGCGGCAGACGGTTGCCAGGCGATCAGGAGGTCCGGCCGGGCGGCGGCCACGCGCTCGGCATCGGGCTGCGTGCCGTCGCCGATGATGGGCAGCGCGCGGGCGGCGGGCGGGTAGTCGCTGCCCAGCACCGTGCCCGCGATGAATCCGCCGGCGCCCGCGGCGTAGACGAGTTCGGTGGCATGGGGCGCCAGCGTGACGGCGCGCCGGGCGGGCGCCTGCAGCGCGACGGCGCGGCCTCGGTCGTCCTGCACCTGGATGGCTGGCGCGCCGAGGGCGGGCAGCGCAGACAGCGCCAACGTTGGCGACAACACCAGCGCCAACATCCAGGCCGGCTTCGCACCCCGCTTCGGCGCAAGTTTCTGTACCAACTTCTGCGCCAGTCCGGCGGTCGTCAGGACGCGGGTCGAGGTCATGCGGCGGCTCCGTCGGGTGGGCATAAACGCGGGACAGGGCCTGCGCGGGATCTGAGCCTGGCGGAAAGGCGCATGCCGGCAGGCCCTGTCCGCCAGGCGGCAATCAGTAGCGTAGCGTGAGCGACGCGTAGAAGTTGCGGCCGGGAGCGGGGTACAGGCTGTAGTTGGCGACGGGACCCAGCATTTCGAACGAAGCGTTGCCGCCACGGATGCCGTACGTGGCGTACTGGCGGTCGAAGATGTTGTTCACGCCCACGGCGCCTTCGATGTTGCGGGTGAACTTGTACGCGAGCTTGGTGTTAAAGAGCACGTACGCATCTAGCTGCTTGTCGAACTGGTTGGCCTGGTCGTTGTCCATGCGCGACTTGCCCACGTATTGCGCCGACACGTTCCACAGGAATGCGTCGGTGGGGCGCCAGGTGACGGCGGCGTTGGCCAGCCACTTCGGGGCGAGCGGCACGGTCTTGCCGGCCAGGTCCACGCCGGCGTAGGTGCCGGAGCGGAACTGCGCCTGCATCCACGTCACGTTGGCGTCCAGGCTCACGCTGCTGGACAGGGCGGTGTGGCCTTCCAGTTCGACGCCTTGGCGGCGGGTCGGATCCAGGTTGGTGTTGGCGCCGGTGCCCGGGCCCCACAGACCATCGGCCAGCGGGTTGTACTGGATCTCGTTGGTCAGGTCATAGCGGAAGTACGACAGGCGCGCGCTGCTGGATGCCGACTGCCACGTGACGCCGATTTCCTTGTCGGTGGAGGTCTGCGGCGCCAGCGGCGACTGGACCGACAGCAGTTCGTCGGCGTTCGGCAGGCGGAAGCTGCGGCCGATCTTGCCATACACGCCGAAGCCGCTGGCCAGATCCTGGCGCACGCCCAACTGCCAGGCGGTCAGGTGGTTGCTGCGGTCGGACGCCGTGCCGGAACCCGAAATCACTTCCAGGTCGTCGGATGCGTACTGGCGGCGCACGCCCGCCGTGATGTAGGTGCTGTCGGTGGCGCGGATCTGGCCTTCGGCAAAGAGGCCGTACTGGTGCTGGCGCGATTGCCACTTCGAGGGCTCGAAGTCGTAGTAGGCATTCTGGTCGGCGGTGGTCTTGGCTTCCTGCGCGTCCGCGCCGAAGACGACGCTGTGGCCGCCGTTGATCGGCAGGCGGTAGCGCACGCTGGCGATGTTCTCTTCGAGCTTCTGGTCGCGCAGCGTGTCGCCGAAACCGTCATAGGTCAGGCCGCTGAGCTTCTTTTCGCGGGTCGACAGGTCCGAGTACAGGACACCGGCGCCGATGGCCTGTTCGAGCTGCAGGCCGAACGTGGTGGTGGTGGTCTTGACGTAGTCGACGTCGTTCTTGGCGCCACGCGGATCGTCCTGGAACTCGTTCACGCCGGTGAACGGGTTGATGGTGCGCGGGCCGGGCAGTTCCAGCTTCTGCGTGGTGGTGCGGCCGTACAGGCGGATCGAGCCGTCGTCGTGGCGGAACGTGATGCCGCCGCCGCCGCCCTCGCGGCGCTCGCCGCTGTTGTCGCGGTAGCCGTCGCTGTGCAGCGACTGCATGTAGGCGTCCACGCCCACCTTCTCGTTGTTCATCGAGACGGCGGCGTCGTACTGGCGCAGGCCGTAGCTGCCGAAGGTGGCGGTGGCGCGGGCGGTCACCGGTTCCTTCGTGAAATCGGACTTGGTGATGATGTTGATCACGCCGCCGGTCGTGCCGCCGCCGTATTGCACGGAGCCGCTGCCGCGCACGATTTCGATGCGGTCGACCTGGTCCAGCGGCACCACGCCCAGGCTGGGCGCCGACAGGTCGTTGGTGTTCTGCTTGACGCCGTCGATCAGGATCAGCGTGTTGCTTGCGCCGGTGATGCCGAAGCCGCGCAGGTCCACGATGGCGTTGTCGCTGGAGCTGGTGGTGTTGATCAGGTTGATGCCGGACTGCGTGGACAGCAGGTCCTGCATGGTGCGGGCGCTGCTGGCCGCGATGTCCTCGGCGGTGATGACCGAGATCGACACCGGCAGCGTGCGGCCGTCGGTGGGCACGCGTTGCGCGGTGACGGTGATGCTGTCCAGTTCGGGGGCGGGGGAAGCGGTCTGCTGGGCGGCGGCAATGGCCGGAGCGGTACAGAGCAAGGCGCCGGCGTAGCGCCGGATGGAGCGGGCTTTCATCTACATAACCTCGAAGCGACCCGCGACCCCGCAGGCCATTCACGATGGGGAGAATGCCCGCGCGCCGGGCGGGCCGAAAGGCCGCGGGGCGGGGAACAGGCATCCTGGCGAGCGAACAGGCCGGTATCGGGCTGCCATGGGCGCGGATGCGCGCATGGGGACCGTTGCGGGGGCAGCACAGGCTGGACTTGGCGGGGGCAGCTGCGGCGGCCTTGTGGGCGGCGCGGCGCCCGTTGGCGGCGTCTTCCTGTTTCCCGTTTACCTTTCGCACGCGGCGGGCAAGTGTTGCGTCCTTGCCCACCCTGTTGCGCCGAAAGCACCGGTTCGGGGCCGAAACTGTATCACCGCGAGGCGCGGGAAGGCCCATTTTGTTACGATCAGGGCTTGTTTTTTCAGCGTTTTTCGCTTTTTAGCCACAACCGCGCTGCCGTGGCCAACTCAATTTGGACCTGATCGTGTCGTATCCCCGCCTGCCGTACCCCCCCGAAGCCTATACCCGCGGCGGCGACTTTGCCCGCCTGCTGGGCAAGCGCATCCTGATCCTGGACGGCGCCATGGGCACCATGATCCAGCGCTACAAGCTGGGCGAAGCGGATTTTCGCGGCGAGCGCTTTGCCGATCACGGCAAGGACGTCAAGGGCAACAACGAGCTGCTGTCGCTGGTGCGCCCCGACGTCATCTCGGAAATCCACCGGCAGTACCTGGAAGCGGGCGCCGACGTCATCGAGACCAACACCTTCGGCGCCACCACGATCGCGCAAGGCGATTACGACCTGCCGGAATTGGCCTACGAGCTGAACCTGGTGTCGGCGCAGCTGGCGCGCGAGGCCTGTGACGCGTTCAGCACGCCGGACAAGCCGCGCTTCGTGGCCGGCGCGCTGGGGCCGCAGCCCAAGACGGCATCCATCTCGCCGGACGTGAACGATCCGGGCGCGCGCAACGTCACGTTCGACGAGCTGCGCGTCGCGTACATCGAGCAGCTCAATGGCCTGCTCGATGGCGGCATCGACATCGTCCTGATCGAAACCATCTTCGACACGCTGAACGCCAAGGCGGCCATCTTCGCCACCGAGGAAGTCTTCGAGGAACGCGGCATCCGCCTGCCGGTGATGATCTCCGGCACGGTGACCGACGCGTCCGGCCGCATCCTGTCGGGCCAGACGGTCGAGGCCTTCTGGAACTCGGTGCGTCACGCGCGTCCCGTCACCATCGGCCTGAACTGCGCGCTGGGCGCGGCGCTGATGCGCCCCTACGTGGCCGAACTGTCCAAGATCTGCGACACCTACGTCTGCGTGTATCCCAACGCCGGCCTGCCCAACCCCATGGCCGAGACCGGCTTTGACGAGACGCCCGCCGACACCTCGGCGCTGCTGGAGGAATTTGCGCGCGCGGGCCTGGTGAACATGTCGGGCGGCTGTTGCGGCACCACGCCGGATCACATCCGCGCGATCGCCGACAAGGTCACGGCGCTGACGCCGCGGGTCGTGCCCGAGGTGCCGGTCAAGACCCGACTGTCAGGCCTGGAACCCTTGAACATCGACGAGGACACGCTGTTCGTCAACGTGGGCGAACGCACCAACGTGACGGGCAGCAAGATGTTCGCCCGCCTGATCCGCGAAGAGAAATACGACGAGGCGCTGGCCGTGGCCCGCCAGCAGGTCGAGAACGGCGCGCAGATCATCGACATCAACATGGACGAGGCCATGCTGGATTCGGTGGCCTGCATGCACCGCTTCCTGAACCTGATCGCCTCCGAGCCTGACATTGCGCGCGTGCCGGTCATGATCGACAGCTCGAAGTGGGAAGTCATCGAGACCGGCCTGAAGTGCGTGCAGGGCAAGGCCGTGGTGAACTCGATCTCCATGAAGGAAGGGCTGGAGCCCTTCCGCCACCATGCGCGACTGTGCCGCCGCTACGGCGCCGCCGTGGTGGTGATGGCGTTCGATGAACTTGGCCAGGCCGACACGCTGGAGCGCCGCAAGGAAATCTGCGGCCGCGCCTACAAGATCCTGGTCGAGGAAGAAGGCTTTCCGCCGGAAGACATCATCTTTGACCCGAACGTTTTCGCGGTCGCCACCGGCATCGACGAGCACAACCACTACGCCGTGGACTTCATCGAAGGCACGCGCTGGATCCGCGAGAACCTGCCGCATGCCCGGATCTCGGGCGGCGTGTCCAACGTCAGCTTCTCGTTCCGCGGCAATGAGCCGATGCGCGAGGCCATCCACACTGTGTTCCTGTACTACGCGGTCAAGGAAGGCATGACGATGGGCATCGTCAACGCCGGCCAGTTGGGCGTGTACGCCGATCTGGACGCCACGCTGCGCGACCTGGTGGAAGACGTGGTTTTGGACCGCCCCGAGCCCGTGGGCAAGACCGACCCCGCCGACGAGCGCACGCCCACCGAACGCCTGGTGCAGTTTGCCGACACCGTGAAGGGTTCGGGCGCCAAGAAGGAAGAAGACCTGGCCTGGCGCAATGCCGAGGTCGAGCAGCGCCTGTCGCACGCGCTGGTGCACGGCATCACCGCCTTCATCGTGGAAGACACCGAAGAGGTGCGCCAGAAGATCGCCGCGCGCGGCGGCCGCCCCATCGAAGTGATCGAAGGCCCGCTGATGGACGGCATGAACGTCGTCGGCGACCTGTTCGGCGAAGGCAAGATGTTCCTGCCGCAGGTCGTGAAATCCGCGCGCGTGATGAAGCAGGCGGTGGCGCACCTGATTCCGTTCATCGAGGAAGAAAAGCGCCAGATCGCGGCTGCGGGCGGCGACGTGCGCGCCAAGGGCAAGATCGTCATCGCCACCGTCAAGGGCGACGTGCACGACATCGGCAAGAACATCGTGTCGGTGGTCCTGCAGTGCAACAACTTCGAGGTCGTGAACATGGGCGTGATGGTGCCCTGCGCGCAGATCCTTGAAAAAGCCAAGGAAGAGAACGCCGACATCGTCGGCCTGTCCGGCCTGATCACGCCCAGCCTGGAAGAGATGGCGTACGTGGCGTCCGAGATGCAGCGCGACGAATACTTCCGCAGCCGCAAGGTGCCGCTGATGATCGGCGGCGCCACCACCAGCCGCGTGCACACCGCCGTCAAGATTGCCCCGAACTACGAAGGCCCGGTCATCTATGTGCCGGACGCCAGCCGGTCGGTGGGCGTGGCCACCAACCTGATGTCGGACCAGTCGGAAGCCTATCTGACGGAGTTGGCCGAGGAATACGAAGACGTGCGCCGCCGCCACGCCAACCGCAAGGCGACGCCGATCCTGCCGCTGGCCGAGGCGCGCGCCTCGCGTCCGGCCATCGACTGGGACAACTACACGCCGCCGCGCCCCAAGTTCATCGGCCGGCGCACCTTCAAGAGCTACGACCTCGCCGAAATCGCGAAGTACGTGGACTGGGGCCCGTTCTTCCAGACGTGGAGCCTGTTCGGCCCGTACCCCGCCATCCTGCAGGACAAGGTGGTGGGCGAGCAGGCGCGCAAGGTCTTTGCCGACGGCCAGGCCATGATGAAGCGCATCGTCGAGGGCCGCTGGCTGACCGCCAACGGCGTCGTGGGCTTCTATCCGGCCAACAGCGTCAACGATGAAGACATCGAGGTCTACAAGGACGAGACCCGCAGCGAGGTGCTGTTCACGTACCGAAACCTGCGCCAGCAAGGCGCCAAGCGCGAAGGGGTCAGCAACAAGTCGCTGTCGGACTTCATTGCGCCCAAGTCCAGCGGCAAGCTCGACTACATCGGTATGTTCGCCGTCACGGCCGGTCTGGGCATCGAGAAGAAGGAAGCGGAATTCGAGAAGGCGCTGGACGACTACTCCAGCATCATGCTCAAGTCGCTGGCCGACCGCCTGGCCGAAGCCTTTGCCGAATGCCTGCACGCGCGCGTGCGCCAGGACCTGTGGGGCTACGCGCCCGACGAGGCCCTGTCCAACGAGGACATGATTGCCGAGAAGTACGTGGGCATCCGTCCCGCGCCGGGCTATCCCGCCTGCCCGGAACACGTGGTCAAGACGGATATGTTCCGCGTGCTGGACGGCGAGGACATCGGCATGATGCTGACGGACAGCTATGCGATGTACCCGGCCTCCAGCGTGTCGGGCTTTTACTTCAGCCACCCGCAGTCGCAATACTTCAACGTGGGCGTTATTGGCGAAGACCAGCTTCTGGACTACGCCCGCCGCAGCGGCCGCAGCATCGAAGACCTGAAGCGCACGCTGGCGCCCAACCTGGGCTGACGCGCCGGTCTACCGCTGAGTCCGAGGCGGGAGCTGGCTGGGGCTAAGGCTGGAACTGGGGCGCCGCGATGCGCCCCAGAATCTTTTCGACGGCCACGCCGATCGCGAGCACCTTGCGGTCCTCGCCCGGCAGGCCATCGATCTCCAATCCCACCGGCAGACCCTGCGCCGACAGCCCGGCCGGCACGCTCAGGCCGGGCAGGCCCGCGTTGCTGCCCGGATCCACGTTGCGCGCCAGGCGCGCGAAGGTTTCGAAGCCGCTGGCCTCGGGCGTGGCCGCGGGCGGCGGGACGGGCACGGTCGGAAACAGCAGGCCGTCCAGCGCGTGTTCCTTGAAAGCGCGGCGATAGACGTCGATGAGTTCGCGCCGGCCGCTTGCGATGGCATGTTCGTAGAGCGGTTGCAGTGGCAGCACCTGGCCGTCCGGCGTGGGCAGCACGCCCGGCACGATCAGGTTGTCAAAGATGCCTTTCACATCCGGGCTGGAAATCTGCGCGACCACCTCGTCAAAGCTCACGCCCACGTGATACCGCGCCAGATAGGCCGTCAGGTCGGGCTTCTGCTCAAACAGGCATAGTGGCATGCCCACCGCGGCGTTGGCAGCCGGAAGGTCCGGCATCTCCAAATCCACCAGCGTCACGCCGGCCCCGCGCAGCCGGTCCAATGCGGCTTCGGCCACCGTCCGGACTTCGGGGTCCAGGTCGGCCCAGAAATAGCCGGCCAACCCCAGGCGGATGTTTGCGGGGGGCAGGGGTGTCAGCGGCTCGGTCTGGCCCGTGAGCACCGCATCCAGCACGACGATGTCGGCCATGCCGTTGGCGATGGGCCCGGGCGTGTCACGCGTGTGCGAAATGGGCGTGATGCCCGCGCCGTCGTAGCGGCCCACGGAGGGACGAAAGCCTGCCGATCCATTCACTGAGGCGGGCAGGCGCACCGAGGCGCCGGTATCGGTGCCCAGCGCGGCTGGCGCCAGCCGCGCGCCCACCGCCGCACCGCTGCCCGACGACGAGCCGCCGGCGATCAGGCGCGCGTCATAGGCGTTGCGCGTGCCCTCGCCATCCGGTCCCGGAAAGGCGGTGTTGTAGCCGGACACCCCGAACGCCAGTTCATGCATGTTGGTCTTGCCCAGGATGACGGCGCCGGCTTCGCGCAACCGCTGCACGACGGGCGCGTCCTCGGCGGGACGGAAGTCCTTGAGCGCGGGCGTGCCGGCCGTGTTCGGCAGCCCGGCGACGTGGATGTTGTCCTTGATGGCGATGGGCACGCCGCCCAGCGGGCCGTTGCCGGGCGCCGCATCGTAGGCGCGCGCCTGCGCCAGGGCGCCGTCGCGGTCGACGGTGATGAATGCGTTCAGGTCCTGGCGGGCGTCGATGCGGTCCAGGCAGGCCTCGGTCAGCGCAACGCTGGTGAGGCGGCCCTCGCGGATGCGGGTTGCCGCCTCGGTGACGGTCAGGTCCGCCAGGTCGGCGGGCAAGGGCTGGTCGGTCGGGCTGGGCATGGCGCTTATTCCTTGGCTGTCGGTCGATCCGTATCTATACAGGGGTGGCGCGGGGGCTGTCGAGAGGTCTGCCGCGCCGCGCGTAGTGGAAAACCACGATGGCGAAAATTGGTGGACCAAATACGATTTGGTCAGACCAATTCAGGACGCCATGCCGTTGTACTCGCTAGCCAAACCCGAGGTTGCCTCCAGCCGCTCCGCGCCCGACCGCGGTTACCTGCGGCTGGCCGCGCAGATCCATGCGCTGGTGGCGCAGGGCGAATTTGCCGCCGGCCAGCGGCTGCCGGCTGAACGCGCGCTGGCCGAGCGCTTTGACGTCAGCCGCACGTCCGTGCGCGAGGCCATCATTGCGTTGGAACTGCAGGGCGTGGTGGAGGTGCGGGGCGGTTCGGGCATCTACGTCTGCGAGCCGGATGCGAGCCGGCCGCCCACGATGCCGGAGGCGGGCGCCGGCCCCTTCGAACTGCTGCGCGCGCGCTGCCTGATCGAATCCGAGATCGCCGCGCTGGCGGCCACCACCCGTACTGACGGGGACCTGGACCGCATTTTCGAGGCGCTGACGGCCATGCGCGACCGGATGACGGACAAGGACGCCAACGCCGAGGCCGACCGCCGCTTTCACCTGGGCATCGCCCAATCCACGGGCAACAGCGTGCTGCTGGCGACGGTGACTTCGATGTGGGACCAGGCGCGCGGCCCGGTCTGGGAAAAGATGGAACAGCATTTCCATACGCAGGCGTTGCGCCAGGCGTCCCAGGCCGATCACCAGCGCATCTTCGGCGCGCTGGTGGCCCGCGACGCGCGGCAGGCGCGGCAGGCGATGCACGATCACCTGGAACGGGTGATTGGCGAATTTGCACAAGGGTGGCGCTGATGCTCAATTGCATGATCCACGGGGCGCAAGACCTGCGCCTGGACACCTCCGATTCGCAGCCCTTGGGGCCGTCGCAGGTGCGTGTCGGCGTCAAGGCCGTCGGCATCTGCGGGTCGGACCTGCATTACTTCCGGCACGGCCGGGTGGGGGATTTTGTCATCTGTGAACCGCTGACGCCGGGGCACGAGGCGTCCGGGCAGGTGCTGGAGGTGGGTGCGGACGTGACGGCCGTCAAGCCGGGCGACCGCGTCGCCCTGGATCCGGCACGCACGTGCGGCGTGTGCCGCTATTGCCGGCAGGGCGATTCCAATCATTGCGAGGCCGTGCATTTCTTCGGCAGCGCCAGCCGCTATCCGCACATGCAGGGCGCGATGCGCGAAGAGGTGGTGGTGCAAGAGGGGCAATGCGTGCCGGTGCCGGATTCGCTGTCCTTCGAACTGGCCGCGTTTGGCGAACCGCTGGCAGTGGCGTTGCACGCGGTGCGCAGCGCGGGTTCGCTGCTGGGCAAGACGGCCATGGTGGTGGGGGCGGGCCCCATCGGCGCGCTGATTCTGATGGCGGCGCGGCTGGCAGGCGCCAGCCGGGTCATCGTGGTGGACATCGTGGACCAGACGCTGGCAGCGTGCGCGCGCGTGGGCGCGTCGCAAACCATCAACGCTGCCACGGACCCGGGCGCGCTGGACGCGCTGGCGGCGGGCAAGGGATCGGTGGACGTGTGCTTCGAGGCGTCGGGCAGCTACGCGGGACTGGCAAGCTGCCTGCGCGCGGCGCGTCCGCGCGGCGTTGTCGTCACGGTGGGCACGCTGTCCGGCAGCAGCGAGGCGTGCCCCTTGAACCAGATCATGGTCAAGAGCCTGACGTGCGTCGGCAGCTTCCGATTTGTGAACGAATACGCGATGGCCGTGGATTGCCTGGCGCGCGGCCTGATCGATGTGTCGCCGCTGCTGACGGCGGCCGTGCCGGTTGCGCGCGTGCACGACGCCTTCGCGCTGGCGGGCGACCGCAACCAGGCGATGAAAGTGATGGTGATGTTCTGATCCCGCGGCCGCCCCGCGCGGCCGTCCCTCTCTCCTGTAGCCGGAAGCCACGATGAAGATTACGAATGCACGCGTGATTGTCTGTTGTCCGGGCCGCAACTTCGTGACCCTGAAGATCGAAACCGACCAGGGCCTGACCGGCATCGGCGACGCGACGCTGAACGGGCGCGAGCTGGCGGTGGCGGCCTACCTGACCGAGCATGTCATCCCGTGCCTGATCGGGCGCGACGCGCATCAGATCGAGGACATCTGGCAGTACCTGTACAAGGGCGCGTATTGGCGGCGCGGGCCGGTCACCATGACCGCCATCGCGGGCGTGGACACGGCGCTGTGGGACCTGAAGGCCAAGGCTGCCGGCATGCCGCTGTACCAGCTTCTGGGCGGCAAGAGCCGCAGCGGCGTGATGGTCTACGGCCACGCCAACGGTTCGGACATCGAGCACACCGTGGACGAAGTGCTGCGCTACGCCGACATGGGTTATCGCGCCATCCGCGCGCAGAGCGGCGTGCCGGGGTTGGAGAAGGTGTACGGCGTGGGCCGGGGCACGTTGTTCTACGAGCCCGCCGACGCGGACCTGCCCAGCGAGCATGACTGGTCCACCGAAAAGTATCTGCGCCACGCGCCGCAGCTGTTCGAACGCATCCGCGAGAAGCTGGGTTTCGAGCACCATCTGCTGCACGACGTGCATCACCGGCTGACCCCCATCGAGGCCGCGCGCCTGGGCAAGTCGCTGGAACCTTACAGCCTGTTCTGGATGGAAGACGCCACGCCCGCTGAAAACCAGGAGGCGTTCCGGCTGATCCGCCAGCACACCACCACGCCGCTGGCGGTGGGCGAAGTTTTCAACACGATCTGGGACTGCAAGGATCTGGTGCAGAACCAGCTTATCGACTATATCCGCACCACGGTCGTCCACGCGGGCGGCATCACGCATCTGCGCCGCATTGCCGACATGGCCTCGCTCTACCAGGTGCGCACCGGCTGCCACGGCGCCACGGACCTGTCGCCGGTCTGCATGGGCGCGGCGTTGCACTTTGATCTGTGGGTGCCGAATTTCGGCATCCAGGAGTACATGCGGCATACCGACGAAACGGATGCCGTCTTCCCGCACGCCTACACGTTCGAGCAGGGCATGCTGTATCCGGGCGAGGCCCCGGGCCACGGCGTCGATATCGACGAGAAGCTGGCGGCGCGGTACCCCTATCAGCGCGCGTACCTGCCCGTGAACCGGTTGCAGCACGACGGCACGCTATGGAACTGGTAGGGGCAGGCGGCCGGCTGAACGCGGGGACGCTGGACGGCTTGCCCGCGCACGTGGCGCGTCCCGGTTTTGACCGGGCCGCGCTTGGCATCGGCATCGTGCATTTGGGCCTGGGCGCCTTTGCGCGGGCGCATCTGGCTGCCGTGAACGACGCCGCGCTGCGCGCGGGCGCGAGTACGGATTGGGGCATCTGCGGCGTGTCGCTGCGCCAGACCGATACGCGCGACGCATTGGCGCCGCAGGACGGCCTTTATGCGCTGGCGCTGCGCGATGCCGGCGCCAGCGGTGCGCCCCGGCAACGCCTTGGCGTGATCGGCTGCCTGCGCGAGACGCTGGTCGCGCCCGAGGATCCGCAAGCCGTGCTGGACCGCATTGCGGCGCCCGGCACACGCATCGTCAGCATCACGGTCACCGAGAAGGGCTATTGCCACGATCCGGCCAGCGGCCGTTTGAATCCGGACCATCCCGACATCGTTCACGACCTTGCGCACCCTGCATCGCCGCGCGGCGTCATCGGGTTCCTTGCGCACGGCCTGCAACGGCGCCGCGCCGCGGGCCTGGCACCGGTCACGGTGATGTCGCTGGATAACCTGCCCGCCAATGGCCACCTGCTGCGCGCGCTGGTGCTTACGTTTGCGGCGCGCCTGGACGCCGGGTTGGCCGAGTGGATCGCGTCGGCGTGCACGTTTCCGTGCTCGATGGTCGACCGCATCGTGCCGCGCACGACGGACGCGGACCGCCAGGAGATCGCTGCGGCGCTGGGCGTGCGAGACGCCTGGCCGGTAGTGGCCGAGCCTTATCTGGAATGGGTCGTCGAAGACCGGTTTGTGGCAGGCCGGCCGGACTGGACCGCGGGCGGCGCGCGCTTCGTGGCGGACGCGGCGCCGTTCGAAACGCTGAAGCTGCGCATGGTCAACGGTGCGCATTCGGCGTTGGCGTATCTGTCGGTGATGGCGGGGTGGGCCACCGTGGACGAGGCGATGGCGCAGCCGGGCATGCGGCGCTTTCTGCGCGCGCTGATGGGCCAGGAGATCGAGCCGACGCTGCCGCCGCTGCCGGGGCTGGATCTGGCAGCGTACGGGGAAGGGCTGCTGCATCGGTTTGCCAATCCGGCGCTCAGGCACCAGACGCGGCAGATCGCGATGGACGGTTCGCAGAAATTGCCGCAGCGGCTGCTCGGCACCGTGCGCGACCGGCTGGCGGTAGATGCGCCGATCCCCGGGTTGGCGCTGGCGGTGGCGGGATGGCTGCAGTTCCTGCGCGGGGCGGATGAGGCGGGGCGCGTCTACGAGATCCAGGATCCGATGGCCCAAGCGCTGGCGCAGCGGCGTGAGCTGGCCGAGCAGGCGGCGCGGCAGGCGGGCGAGGGGCCGGCGGCGATGCTGGCCTGGGCGGACGTGATGACCGGCTTTGAACCGGTGTTCGGAGACCTGGGACAGGAACCGCGATTCGTGAGGGCGGTAGGCGCGGCTGCGCAGTTGCTGCGCAGCCTGGGTGTCGCGGGCGCCTTGTCCGCGATGCATCGCGCGTCGGCGGGTTGACGGCGCCGGCGCCTGCGGGCCGACTCAGGCTTGCCGTTCAGCCCGGCTTGCGCACCACGATCGTCGCCGTGTCGCTGGTGAACGAGGCATCGTCGCGCACGTCGAAGTGCGCGCGCACGACGTCCGGCGCGAGGCCGAACATGTGGCGCAGCGCTGCGACCAGCGTGTCGGGCGTGCGCATGCGCGTCACCCACGACTGGAATTCCAGCGGCAGGCGGCGCGGCGCCAGTTCCTGCAGCGTGAAGCCGGCCTCGGTAAGCATGCGGGTCCATTCGGCCACCGAGTAGTCGCGCACGTGCGAGGTGTCGCGCAGCACCTCGATGGTTTGCAGCCAGGTGTCCAGCAGCGGCTCGCCCGGCGACACCACGTCGGCGAACACGGCGATGCCGCCCGGCTTGAGCACGCGGAAGGCCTCGCGCAGGCCGCGCCCGGCGTCCTGCCAGTGGTGGGTGGAATAGCGCGACATCACCAGGTCGAACTCGCCGTCGCCAAAGGGCAGGTACTCGGCCTTGCCCTGACGGGTGACCAGATTGGCCAGGCCACGTTTGACGGCTTCGGCGGCGACGACGTCCAGCATCTGCTGCGACAGGTCGTAGGCGGTCACTTGCGCGACTTGCGGGGCCACGTGAAAGCTCACGTGGCCGCCGCCACAGCCCAGATCCAAGACGCGCGCGGCGGGGTGCTGGCCGGCAATGGCGGCCATCTGAACCAGGTCTTCGCCTTGCGCGTGCACGGCGCTGGTCAGGTAGGCGGCGGCGCGGGGGCTGAATTGGCGGTCGACGGCGGCGTCGTGGGTGCTGGCGGTCATGAGGGGTCCTTGTGTCGGGAACGCGAAAAGGGTGCAGGCGCTAAGATAGGCGGGCCCGTATACACGTACAAGCCCATTGCTCATCCTGGTATGAATACTTCCCCCCAGCCCGTCACGCCCGGCCACGAAGGCTCTCATCTGCGCCGCCATGCGCTGGGCGAGTTCGTGCGCAGCGCCCGGTCGCGCATCACGCCGCAGATGGCCGGCCTGCCCGAGGGATCCCGGCGGCGAACGCCGGGGTTGCGGCGCGAAGAGGTGGCGCAGCTTTGCGGCATCAGCGTCACCTGGTACACGTGGATCGAGCAGGGGCGCGAGGTGTCGGTGTCGCCGTCGGTGTGGTCGCGCATCGCCGGCGTGCTGCAACTGGCGCGGGCGGAACGCGCCTATCTCTTTGACCTGGCCGATTGCGCCGACCCGCAGCACGCCCGCGACGACGCCGGCGGCGCGCCGGGCCCGCTGCAGGAATGCGTGAACGCGATCAATGCGCCGGCGTATGTGCTGGACCGCGCCTGGAACGTGCTGGCGTGCAATGCGCCGCTGGTCGACCTGTTCGACCACTGGCCCGAACGCGACCCCGCCCCGAACCTGCTGCGATACATCTTCCTGGACTCCGCCGCGCGCGAGCTGGTGGTCGACTGGGACCAGCGCGCCCGCCGCGTGGTGGCCGAATTTCGCGCCGACGCGGGCGCGCACCTGGACGAACCGGCTGTGCTGGCGCTGCTGGACAGCCTGAGCCGGCAAAGCGTGGTCTTCTCACACTGGTGGACCCGCCACGCGGTGGTCGAACGCGAAGGCGGCCTGCGCGAATTCCAGCACCCGCGCCGCGGCAAGCTGGCGTATCAGCAGATCACCTTCCGCCTGGCGACGCACCCGGATCTGAAACTGGTGATGCTGCTGAGCGGGGCGGGTGTCTGATTCCGGTCAAGCCCACACCGGCCAACCCGCCCGGTCTCTAGGCCGCGTTTTCCTCGTCAAACAGGCTGTCCTGCATCCCGGCATCCACCAGCCCTTGCAGCAGCTTCTTGACCGGCGCGGGCAGCGCCATCGTCCCCAGCTTGTCCGCCGGCACCCAGCGCTCCGGGAGCGCCGGTTCGCGCAGGGCGACCGCGCGCACGGGCACGAGCCACGGACGGATGTGCAGGCGGTAATGCGTGAACGTGTGGGCGAAAGCGGCAAGTTCGAAGCGCTGCTCCGGCTCCAGCCCCAAAGCGCGTGATGCGCTGTCGGGGTCGCCTGCCGCGTCGAATTCGGGCAGGCTCCACAGCCCGCCCCAGATACCGGGTTCGGGACGCTGCTGCAGCAGGAAAGCGCCCTTGTGCCGCAGCACCAACATACAGGTCTCGCGCTCGGGAATCGCCTTGCGCACCTTGGGCGTGGGCAGCTCTGCCTGACGCCCCTCGCGGCGGGCGACGCAGGTCTCTGCCACGGGGCATCTGTCGCAGGCGGGCTTGCCGCGTGTGCAGAGCGTGGCGCCCAGGTCCATCAGCCCCTGCGTGTACGCCGCCATGTCCAGCCCGGGCGCGGCGTCCACCTGCGCATGCGCCAGCGTCCAGAGACGCTGCTCGACCTCGCGCTTGGCCGGGTCGCCCGCGATGCCGAAGTGGCGTGTGAACACGCGCTTGACGTTGCCGTCCATGATGGGCGAACGCTCGCCGTTCGAAAACGCGGCAATGGCCGCGGCGGTCGACCGGCCGATACCCGGCAGCGTGGCGATGGCCTCGGCGGTGGGCGGAAAGCGGCCGTCCCAGTCGCGCACGATTTCTTGCGCGCAGCGGTGCAGGTTGCGGGCGCGGGCGTAATAGCCCAGGCCGGCCCAGTACGGCATCACGTCTTCCTGAGACGCGGCGGCCAGCGCCGCGACGTCCGGAAAGCGTTGCAGAAAGCGCTCGTAGTAGGGGATGACGGTGGCTACCTGGGTCTGCTGCAGCATGATTTCGGATAGCCAGATCCGGTAGGGATCCCGGGTGTTCTGCCAGGGGAGATCGTGGCGGCCGTGCTGGCGCTGCCAGGCGACGATGCGAGGGGCGAAGTCCATGCCGGCAATTATCGCATCGCCCTATTGCCCGCCCGTGGGCCAGGGGGTACAACCGAAAGGACTAGCGTCAGCTGGCCCTATTTTTTTGGCCGGCCGGCGCGGCAAGCGCGATTCGGCCCGCAGAAGGCGTGAACGCATCAGGACTTCACTTTCACGGCCCTTGCTGGCCCGCGTGCGTTCTGTGGAGCTGCGCGCCGCTTGTTGGGGCATCCGATGTTGGAGTAGACATGAATGCCCCCCTCACGCCCGCCGTCCGCGCGGCGCTCGAATCTGTTCAGCTCGACGACAAATACACCCTGCAGTCCGGCCGCGCCTGGATGAGTGGCATCCACGCGCTGGTGCGTCTGCCCATGATGCAGCGCGTGCGCGATGCGCAAGCAGGGTTGAATACGGCGGGATTCGTGTCGGGGTACCGGGGCTCGCCGCTGGGCGGCGTCGACCAGAACATGTGGAAGGCCGCCGCGCATCTGAAGGCGCACCACGTCGAGTTCCAGCCGGGCATCAATGAGGACCTGGCCGCGACGGCGGTGTGGGGCACGCAGCAGGTGAACCTTTTTCCCGGCGCAAAGTACGACGGCGTGTTCGGCATGTGGTACGGCAAGGGGCCGGGGGTGGACCGCTGCGGCGACGTCTTCAAGCATGCCAACGCGGCGGGCACGGCGCGCCACGGCGGCGTGCTGGTGGTGGCGGGCGATGACCACCCCGCCAAGTCGTCGACCCTGCCGCATCAGAGCGACCACATCCTGAAGGCTTGCATGATCCCAGTGCTGTTCCCGTCCAGCGTGCAGGAGGTGCTGGACTACGGCCTGCACGGCTGGGCGATGAGCCGGTACGCGGGGGTGTGGGTCGGCATGAAGTGCATCACCGACATCGTGGAGGTATCGGCGTCGGTGGACGTGGATCCGCACCGGGTGCGCATCGTGCTGCCCGAGGATTTCCAGCTGCCGCCGGACGGCCTGAACATCCGGCTGCCGGACACGCCGTTGCAGCAGGAAGCGCGGCTCTTGGACTACAAACTGTACGCGGCGCTGGCCTATGCGCGCGCCAACGGGTTGAACCGGGAGCTCTGGGAGGTGCCGCAGCAGGCGGCGCGCTTTGGCATCATGACCTCGGGCAAGGCCTATCTGGACACGCGCCAGGCGCTGTCGGACCTGGGGCTGTCCGAAGACGTGTGCCGGCGTATTGGCGTGCGGCTGTTCAAGGTGGGCATGGTGTGGCCGCTGGAGTCCGCGGGCACACAGCGGTTCGCGGAAGGACTGGACGAGATCCTGGTCGTCGAGGAAAAGCGTCAGGTGCTGGAGTATCAGCTGAAGGAGGAGCTGTTCAGCTGGATTGGCAGCGGCAAGAAGATTCCGCGGGTGGTGGGCAAGTTCGACGACAAGGACGGCGGCGAATGGTCGGTGCCGCAGGGCAACTGGCTGCTGCCGGCGCATTACGAGTTTTCGCCCGCGATGGTTGCCAAGGCGATCGCGGCGCGCCTATTGCGTTTCGCGTTGCCGGACGACGTGCGCGCGGGCATCGAGGCGCGGGTGGAATTCATCCGTGCGCGCGAAGCGGCGCTGGCGCGTCCGCGCGTGGTCGAGGAGCGCAAGCCCTGGTTCTGTTCGGGCTGTCCGCACAACACGTCGACGCGCCTGCCGGAGGGGTCTCGCGGCATGGCGGGCATCGGTTGCCACTACATGGTGCGATGGATGGACCGCGGCACGGACGTTTTCACGCAGATGGGCGGCGAGGGCGTGCCGTGGCTGGGGCAGGCGCCCTTTACCGAGGAAAAGCACGTGTTTGCGAACCTGGGCGATGGCACCTACTTCCATTCGGGGCTGCTGGCGATTCGGGCAGCGGTGGCGGCCAAGGCGCCAATCACGTACAAGATCCTCTTCAACGACGCGGTCGCGATGACGGGCGGGCAGCCGGTGGACGGCCCGATCAGCGTGCCGATGATCACGCGCCAAGTGGCGGCCGAGGGCATCGAGAAGATCGTGGTGGTGACGGACGACCCCGGCAAGTACGTGGAGGTGTCGGACCTGGCGCCGGGTGTGCCGGTGCGACATCGCGACGAACTGGACGCGGTGATGCGCGAGCTGCGCGAGCATCCGGGCGTGTCGGTACTGATCTACGACCAGACCTGCGCCACGGAAAAGCGCCGCCGCCGCAAGCGCAATGCCTATCCGGATCCGGCGCGCCGCGCGGTCATCAATGACCGGGTGTGCGAGGGGTGTGGCGACTGCTCGGCGAAGTCGAACTGTCTGTCGGTGGAGCCGCTGGAGACCGAGTTCGGGCGCAAGCGCAAGATCAATCAGTCAAGCTGCAACAAGGACTTTTCCTGTCTGAAGGGCTTTTGCCCAAGCCTGGTGACGGTGGAAGGCGGCAAGCTGAGAAGGCCGCAGGCGCTGGCGCAATCGGGCGGCGCGCCGGACGAGGGTGTGCCCCTGCCGCGCCCGCACGGCCTGGACGTGCCTTACGGCGTGTTCATCGCGGGGGTGGGCGGCACGGGCGTGGTGACGATCGGCCAGTTGCTGGGCATGGCGGCGCACCTGGAGGGCAAGGGCTGTTCGGTGCTGGACATGGCGGGGCTGGCGCAGAAGGGCGGCGCGGTGTTTTCCCACGTGGTGCTGGCGGGGTCGCCGGACCATCTGCTGAATACGCGGGTGGCGATGGGCGAGGCAGACCTGCTGCTGGCGGGCGATCTGGTGGTGGCGACGAGTCCGGAGGCGATGGCCCGGGTGACGCCAGGCCGCACGCATGTGTTGCTCAATAGCGATACGGCGCCGACGGCGGCGTTCGTGTCGAACCCTTCGTGGACGCTGCCGGGCGCGAGCCTGACTTCGGATCTGCAAAGCGCGTGCGGCAAGGACAACCTGGCCGCGGTGGACGCAGCCGCGATGGCGGTGGTGCTGTTGGGCGATGCGATCTACTCAAATCCGCTGATGATGGGCTACGCATTTCAGAAGGGCTGGATACCGCTGTCGCGCGAGGCGCTGTTGCGGGCGATCGAACTGAACGGCCAGCAGGTGGCGAACAATCTTGCGGCATTCGCATGGGGGCGCCGCGCGGCGCACGAGCCGGCGGCGGTGGCGCGTCTGATGGCCAACGGCGGCGTGTCGCCCGCGCAGCCGGATGACATCATCGAGATCACGCGGCCGCGAGCGCCGACGCCAGTGGCGGACTTGAAGCAGCCGGCGGGCGAACTGGCGCGGATGGTGGCGGTGCGCGAGGCGTTCCTGACGCAGTACCAGGACGCGGCGTATGCAAAGCAGTACACGGATCTGGTGAACAAGGTGACGCTGGCGGAGCGGGAGGCGACGGGCACGAACCGATTGGCACTGGCGGTGGCGCGCTATTACTTCAAGCTGATGGCCTACAAGGACGAGTACGAAGTCGCGCGGCTGTACTCGGACGGGGAGTTTGTGAAGCGGGTGGGTGAGCAGTTCGAGGGGGATTGGAAGCTGCGCTTTCACCTGGCGCCTCCGGTGTTTGCGCGGCGGGACAAGGACGGGCATCTGATGAAGCGGGCTTACGGGCCGGGGATGCTGAAGGTGTTTGGCGTGCTGGCGCGGATGCGGTTCCTGCGGGGGTCGCGGTTCGATCCGTTCGGGTATACGAAGGAGCGGCGGGCGGAGCGGGCGTTGATCCAGGAGTATCGGGAGACGATGACGGCGATCTTGGGGAAGTTGAATCGCGGGAATCTGGATAAGGCGGTGGCGCTGGCTAGCGTGCCCGAGGAGATTCGCGGGTACGGGCATGTGAAGGAGGCGTCGATGGCGCGGGCTGAGGCGACGCGGGAGGAGTTGTTGAAGGGGTTTACCGCGAGGGTGGTGGCGATTGGGGTTCGGGCGGCTTGAATCGTGATGGTTGCTGGCTGACGGCTGATGGCTGCCGGCGGTGGGAAAGGTTCTTTAGACGCCCGGCGCGGCGTCGGCCTGGGGCGCGCGGGGCTACGATTGCGGTCCGGAGCCTTCGCTCCGGACTGCCCCGTTGTCATCTTCGTCAGCGCCTTCGGCGCTTCCTTCAGATTCCCTCGGGCGCATCTACACGCCCCGCGCACCCCAGGCCGACGCCGCACCGGGCTCGAGTGGCCAGAGCTTGGTGGGCGCTGGGTCGGGCGGAGTTCTTGAGGTGCTTTTCGACGGCAGCGTGGTTTTGAAGCAGTTTGCGCTGCCCGTCACCGTTCGGCCGCGCGGGCGGCCTCCGGTGACTTACGCGGTGTCTTGCGTCGTGGCGATGACGCTTCGCGTGTGGCGGCTTGGTTTTTGAGTTCTTGCCGCAGCGTAGGTGTCTGCGTAGGTGTCTCTGCGTAGGTGTCTGACACCCTTGAAATGACGGCCCAACTTGCCGCGGTGTCGCTGGGTGTCTGACACCGGTTCTCCAATGCGCCCTTACTTGCCCGCCCCAGCCGACCAGCCTTTAGACAATTCCACCGCCTGCCGCCACCGCTTCATCCGCGCTTCCCGGACAGATTCCGGCCACGCCGGGCTGAACGTGCGTTCGGCCTGCCACTTCGATGCAAATTCATCCTGGCTCGACCAGAAACCAACAGCCAAACCAGCAAGGCCTGCCGCGCCCAACGCAGTGGACTCCGGAACGCGCGGACGCACGACCGGAACGCCCAGGATGTCAGCCTGCATCTGCATCAGCAGGTCGTTGCGTGCAGCGCCGCCGTCGACGCGCAGTTCCGTCAGGGCGATGCCGCTGTCGGCGTTCATGCAGGTGAGTAGTTCCGCGCTTTGCAGGGCGATGGATTCCAGCGTGGCGCGGGCGATGTGGGCTCGGGTGGTGCCGCGGGTCAGGCCGACCAGGGTGCCGCGGGCGTAGGGGTCCCAGTGGGGGGCGCCCAGGCCGGCGAAGGCGGGGACCATGAAGACGTCGTCGGTGTCGGAGACGCTGGCGGCCAGGGATTCGATGTCTTCGGAGCGCTGGATGATGCCCAGGCCGTCGCGCAGCCATTGGACGGCTGCGCCGGCCACGAAGACGCCGCCTTCGAGCATGTAGGTGGGCTTCCATTTGTCATGGCCGGGTTGGGGCAGGCCCCAGCCGACGGTGGACAAGAGGTTGTTGCGCGATTCGACGGGTTTGTCGCCGACGTTCATGAGCATGAAGCAGCCGGTGCCGTAGGTGTTCTTGGCCATGCCGGGTGTGAAGCAGGCCTGGCCGAAGGTGGCGGCCTGCTGGTCGCCCGCGACGCCGGCGATGGGCACGGAGCCGCCCAGCCATTCGGGCAGGGCGTCGCCGACGATGGCGCTGCTGGGCGCGATCTGGGGCAGCACGCTGCGCGGGATGTTGAGCAGCGCCAGGATGTCGTCGTTCCAGTCCTGCGTGTGCAGATCGAACAGCATGGTGCGCGAGGCGTTGCTGGGGTCTGTGCTGTGGACGGCGCCGCCGGTCAGTTGCCAGATGAGCCAGGTGTCGACAGTGCCGAAAGCCAGTTCGCCGCGTTCGGCCATGCTGCGCGCCCCGGGCACGTGGTCCAGCAGCCAGGCTAGCTTGGTGCCGGAGAAGTAGGCGTCGACGACCAGGCCGGTGCGCGCCTGCAGGAAGTCGCCATGACCGTCCTGGCGGAGCTTGTCGCACAGGGGCGCGGTGCGGCGGTCTTGCCAGACGATGGCGCGGGCAAGCGGACGGCCGGTGGCGCGTTCCCAGATGAGGGTGGTTTCGCGCTGGTTGGTGATGCCGATGGCGGCGATGTCGGCGGCGGCCGCGCCGGCGTTGCGCAGGGCTTCGCGGGCGACGTCGAGCTGGCTGTGCCAGATCTCGTTGGCATCGTGCTCGACCCAGCCCGGGCGTGGATAGTGCTGGCGGAATTCGCGTTGGCCAACGCCGCGCACGACGCCTTCGCGGTCAAAGACGATGGCTCGGGAGCTGGTCGTGCCCTGGTCCAGGGCTAGGACAAATTCATTCGTCGTCACTGTTTTTCACGCCGTTCAGGTGTGCCCCGGCCAGCGGGTCGAGGCGTCTAAAGGAGAAGGTCGATGCCATGCACAGCAGGCCGATGACGACGAAGCCGGCGACCACGTCGCTGATGGCCAGCGTTTCGGCGCCGCGCAGCGACATGCTGATGTTCAGCGTGACCGCGGCCACCCCGACGCCCAGCGTGATGCCCAGTTGCTGCGCCATGGCCGAGAAGCTGCTGGCGCGGCTCATCTTGGAGGGCGGGATGTCGGCATAGGTTAGCGTATTTACCCCGGTGAACTGCAACGACCGGAAGAAGCCGCCCACCAGCAGGATGGCGATCATCAGCCAGACGGGCGTGGCCGGGTTGAAGGCGCCGCAGACGATGATGAAGCCGCCGGTCAGGATGGCGTTCAGGGTCAGCACGCGACGAAAGCCGAAGCGCTGCACGATGGGCGTGGCGACGAATTTCATCAGCAGCGCGCCGGCGGCGCTGGCGAAGGTGATGAGGCCGGCCGAGAACGGCGACAGCCCAAAGCCCACCTGCAGCAGCATGGCCAGGAGGAAAGGCGTGGCGCCGACGGCGAAGCGGCACAGGTTGCCGCCCAGCGTGGAGATGGCGAAGGTGGGAATCCGCATCAAAGACAGGTCGATGATGGGATGTTCGGTGCGCCGCGCATGCACGCCGTACAGCAGGCCGCAGACGATGCCCACCCCGATGAGGCTGAGCAGGATGGGCAGCGGCATGACGTCGCGGCCGATGGCCTCGAAGCCGCTGACCAGCGTGGCCAGGCACACCGAGCTGAGCAGGAAGCCGACCCAGTCCAGGCGGGGCGTGCCGGTTTCGCGGATTTCCGCGACAAAACGCAGGACCAGGAAGATGCCCAGGATGCCGATCGGGATGTTGATCAGGAAGATCCAGTGCCACGACATGTACGTGACCATGAACCCGCCCAGCGGCGGTCCGATCACCGGCCCCAGCAGCGCCGGAATGGACAGGAAGGACATGGCCTTGAGCAGATCCTGCTTGGGCACGGTGCGCAAGAGGATGATCCGCCCCACGGGCACCATCATGGCGCCCGCCATGCCCTGCACGATCCGCGCCAGCACGAGCTGTTGCAGATCCTGCGACAGGGCGCAGGCGACGGAACTGAGCGTGAACAGGCCGATCGCGGTGATGAAGACGCGCCGGGCGCCGTAGCGGTCGGCCGCCCAGCCGCTGATGGGCACGAAGACGGCGACGGCCAGCAGGTAGGAGGTGATGGCCACGTTGAGCCGCACGGGGGTGGACCCCAGGGCCCGGGCCATGGCGGGCAGGGCGGTCGCCACGACGGTGGCGTCCAGCATCTGCATGAAGAGCGCGCACCCCACGATGAAGGGGATCATGCGCGCCGCGCGCACCGCGTCCGGGGTTGAGGGCGGAGCGGGATTGGCTGCGGCTGCGGATTCTGCGGACATGTCGGAAGGCTGCAATGAGAGCCTGACGATTGTAACGCCGGGGATCCGGCCGCCGTGAAGTAAACTCGCGACATCTGCAACCTAATGAAATTGGTGCCATGGCGACCAACTACGAATCCGAGATCACCCAGTTCCTGAAGGACTACAAGAAATCCCACCCTGGCACGGAAGAGCGCCAGCGCGAGGGACGCGCCCGTCTCTGGGACAAGCCGCAGGACCAGGAACTGCTTGAAGGCTTCCGCGCGGCCCGCGTGGCGCAAAAGCCGTACGTGTATCAGGCCGACTGATACTTTTGCGGCACACATGGTCCAGAACCCCTCGGTGCCGGGCGACGCCCTGGCCAAGCTAGTGGAACCGTCCGTCGACAGCACGCCCGACACCATCGATAGCGTGGCGTTTGCGCGTCTGTACGGCGAGCCGCTGTTCCAGATGCCGACGGATCTGTACATTCCGCCCGATGCGCTGGAAGTCTTTCTTGAAGCCTTCGAAGGGCCGCTGGACCTGTTGCTTTACCTGATCCGCAAGCAGAACTTCAACGTTCTGGACATCCCCATGGCGGATGTCACGCGGCAGTATCTGTCGTACGTGGATCAGATCCGCATCACCAACCTCGAACTGGCCGCCGAATATCTCTTGATGGCGGCCATGCTCATCGAGATCAAGTCGCGCATGCTGCTGCCGGTCAAAAAGACCGACACCGGCGAAGAGCCCGAGGATCCCCGCGCCGAGTTGGTGCGCCGCCTGCTCGAATACGAGCAGATGAAGCTGGCCGCCCAGAAGCTGGACAAGCTGCCGCAACTGGGCCGCGATTTCGTCAGCAGCCAGGCCGTGGCCGACCTGAGCGTCGAGCGCGCGCTGCCGGACGTCAGCGTGGACGACTTGCGCGCGGCGTGGGCCGACATCATGAAGCGGGCCAAGCTGAACCAGCACCACCACATCACGCGCGAGCAGTTGTCGGTGCGCGATCACATGACGCACATCCTGCGCCGCCTGAACGACGTGCGTTTCATGGAATTCGGCGACCTGTTCATGGAGCGCGTCCGCGAGGGCGCGCCCGCCGCGGTCGTTGTCGTGCATTTCATCGCCATGCTCGAGCTGGCGCGCGAATCGCTGCTGGAGATCACGCAGGCGGAGCCTTATGCTCCCATCTACGTGCGCCTGGCGTACACCAGCGTGGCAGCGGTCGCGGCCTGATCCTGACCGGGCGCCACTCCCCCGGAGATTTCCCTTGAAAGTCGTACACACCATCCAGGAATTGCGCGATCACCTGCGCGGACAGAACCGCGTATCGTTCGTGCCCACCATGGGCAACCTGCACGAAGGCCACCTCGCGCTCATGAAGCTGGCGCGCCAGCACGGTGATCCCGTCGTGGCCAGCATCTTCGTGAACCGCCTGCAATTCGGCCCGAACGAGGACTTCGATCAATATCCGCGCACCCTGGCCGCCGACATCGAAAAGCTTGAAGCGGCGCGCGACGTCTACGTGCTGTTCGCGCCGAACGAGCGCGAGATGTACCCCGAACCGCAGAATTTCCGCATCCAGCCGCCCGACGACCTGGGCGACATCCTGGAGGGCGAGTTCCGTCCGGGGTTTTTCGCCGGGGTCAGCACGGTCGTGCTCAAGCTGTTCTCGTGCGTGCAGCCGCGCGTGGCCGTGTTCGGCAAGAAGGACTACCAGCAGCTGATGGTGGTGCGCAACATGTGCCGCCAATTCCAGCTGCCCGTCGAAGTGCTGGCGCATGAAACCGTGCGCGCGGACGACGGGCTGGCGCTGTCCTCGCGCAACCGCTACCTGAGCGAGGCCGAACGTGCCGAAGCGCCGGCGCTGTACGCCGAACTGCAAGAGATCGGCCGGCGCCTGGCCCGGGGTGAGCGCGACGCCGCCGCCCTGGAGAACGACGCCGTTCAGCGTCTGACGCAGCGCGGCTGGAAGGTGGATTACGTGGCCCTGCGGCGCCAGCGCGATTTGAAGCGACCCGAGGCCGCGGACCTGCAAGCCGGCGAACCCGTCGTGGTGCTGGCTGCCGCCAAGCTGGGCGCCACGCGGCTGATCGACAACCTGGAACTGGACTACACCGCCTGAGGCAGGCAGAAGGCGGGCTAGCCGCGGGCGCATGATGCGGGGTGTTTTGGTCACCCCCCTATCAGAATTGTCAGCTTACGCCGGCTGTGACACCGGGGCAGACTGTTTGCAATCCTACATTGCAAGCGAGCTGCCCCATGTCTTTTCCTCACCCCGAACTCGACGGCGTCCTGTCCTCCCTGACCGCCCGCGAACGCCAGATCGTCGATTACGTGGCGGCCGGCCGGGCCAACAAGGTCATCGCCATCGACCTGGGCATCTCCCTGCGCACGGTCGAGGCCCATCGCGCCCGCATCTTCGCCAAACTGGGCGCCCGCAACGCCATGCAGCTTGCGTGCCGGTTGTGTGCGCATGGGCGGTCAGGCGCCTCGCCCGTCCCGGGCGCGCAGTGGCGCCCCAACCCGATGCCGCCTCCGGGCGGTGCCAGCGCGCCGGCCCAGGTGCTGCACGAACCCGCCGGCGCCTACGGCGCATGCCCATCAAAACCGGTGCCTCCCTGACGTTGCCGCCACGCCTGTCGCGCCTGTCGGGCCTGCGGCGCTTGCCGCGCTGCCCCAATGCCGTCGCCCAATGAATTCGGGCCTGACGAACAGGGCGTTCGTCAGGCCCGGAAAGGGGGCGGCGGCATGGTGTCCGGCGGCGTTCAGGCGCCGCAGGCGGACAGCCTTGCGATCAGGGGCACTTGGGTGCGGCGGCGCTTGCCAGCTCGTCGATGGGGTCCAGATCCGGTTGGCGGGTCAGGTTGTAGTTCAGGTTGGGGGTCTGGCCGCCAATCGAGCGCACGCGCAGCACATTGTTGGCCGCAACCAGGAATTCCACCCGGACGTTGCCCTGGCCGTCCATCAGGATGACGCGCGGCGGACGTTCGTCGGTGGCGTCCCAGCAGCCTTGCTCGGACACGGGCGGACCCTTCTTGGGATCGTTGTCCAGGTAGGCGGTGCGGCCGCGCCAACGGCCATTGGGGGCCAGCGTCAGCGTCACGCGCTGGGCCGTGCATTGCATGGCGGGCGAGAAACACGGCAGCGTGCCCATGTAGGTCTGAGGCTGCGGCACCAGGCTGTGGGTGATGCCGCTGGGCGCGGCGGCAGGCGCCGCGGCGGGGGCAGGCGCCGATCCGCCCGATCCGCCCGAGCCGCCTTCGGCGCCTTCGGGCACGGGCTGGCCGTCTTCGGTGGTCTGGCCCGCGGCAACGGCCTGCTGGTTCTGGTTCTGCTGGCGGCGCGCGTCGGGCTTGAGCTCGATCTGCACTTGCGACGGGGCACGGATGATGTTGCGGTAGCCGGCGCCCGAGCCCTGATACTGCGCGTCGGTCACGGTGCTTTCCGCCGGCAGGTCGTAGTAGCCTTCGGCCTTCTGCTTGGCGCAGCCGGTAGCGCCTATCACGGCGCCCGCTAACAGCAGCCCCATGACGCCGAGTTTGGGGGAGCGGGAAACGATATCGACGCGCGCGGCCATGGCAGCTTATCCGTGAATTGAGTCTGTCTCCGATTTTACGCACTTATGCGAAGATTCGATACGTTCCCCTTAGCCGTTCCCGGGCATCTGCCGCACTTTATGCACAAATTACGACATGGCCGCGCGCGGCCCCTCATCCCTTGCGCCATCGCCGGCCTGTCGGATGGGCAGCCGTGTCCGGGCCACGCAGGGCGGTGACGGCGATGTGGCAAATCCTTGATCTGCCGCTGGGCGTCTTCATTGGCGCGGCGGCGCTGGCCGGCTTGTTCGTGGGCAACTGGCTGACGGTGCTGACCCATCGGCTGCCGCGCATGATGGAGCGCGAGTGGCAGGCGCAGTGCATGGACGCGGCCGGCAAGCCGCGGCCGCCGGGCCACTATGGCCTGTGGTCGCCGGCTTCGCATTGCCCCGCCTGCGAGGCGCCCCTGGACCGCATGGCGCGAATTCCCCTGCTCGGCTGGCTGTTGCTGCGCGGCCGGTGCGCCGCCTGCCATGCGCCCATCGGCTGGCGCTATCCGGTTATCGAACTGCTGACCTGCGCGCTCTTTGCCGGCTGCGCGCTGCGCTTTGGCGCGACGCCCATCGCGCTTGCCGCCATGGGCCTGTCGGCCACGCTGGTGGCGCTGGCCTGGATCGATTTCGAAACGACGCTGCTGCCCGATGTGCTGACCCAGCCGCTGGTGTGGGCGGGTCTGCTGGTGAACCTCTTCGATGCGTTCGCCAGCGTGCAGATGGCGGTGGTCGGGGCGGTGGCGGGATACCTGTTCCTGTGGGTTATCTTTCATGTGTTCCGCCTGCTGACCGGGCGCGAAGGCATGGGGCAGGGCGACTTCAAGCTGCTGGCCGCGCTGGGCGCGTGGTTCGGCATCGAGGCCTTGCCGATGCTGCTCTTGAGCGCATCGCTGGTGGGCGTGCTGATTGGCGGCGCATTGACGCTGACCGGCCGCGCCCGCCGCGGCCAGCCCTTGCCCTTCGGACCCTATCTGGCGCTGGCCGGGCTGGTCATGTTGCTGTTGGGCGGCGAGCATGGCGTATTGCAATTCATGAGCACATGAGGAAAGGCGCATGTTCAAGATTGGTCTGACGGGCGGCATCGGTTCGGGCAAGTCCCGCGTGGCGGACATGCTGGCCGAGTGGGGCGCGGCCCTGGTCGACACCGACGAGATCGCGCGCGCGCTGACCGCCGCGGGCGCCGCCGCCATGCCGGCGATCGAACGCGAATTCGGCCGCGAGGCCTTGACGCCCGACGGCGCGCTGGACCGCGCATGGATGCGCGCGCAGGCATTCGCCGATCCGCAGGTCCGCCTGCGGCTGGAGGCCGTGCTGCATCCGGTCATCGGCCGCGAAACGGAACGTCAGGCGGCGACCGCCCAAGGATCGTATCTGGTCTTTGTGGTGCCCCTATTGGTCGAGTCCCTGGACCGTTGGCGCGATCGCGTGGATCGTATCTGCGTGGTGGACTGCGACCCCGAGACGCAGGTGGCCCGCGTGCAGCAGCGCAGCGGGCTGACGGAGCAGGACATCAGGCGTATCATGGCGGCACAGGCTGCGCGGGCACGCCGGTTGGAGGTCGCGGACGACGTCATACTCAACGACGCAACGACCACGCCGGATCAATTGCGCGCGCGGGCGTTGACCCTGCATGACCGCTGGCTGGCGCTGGCGACCACCACGGGCCGGTAAGCCAGCGGCTGCCGGCACCCCTGAAAATTCTTGGCCCGCCGGCCAACCACTGATAGGGCCTGTAAAAAAGCGTGATCGTTTACGAATACCCCTTCAATGAGCGCATCCGTGCTTATCTGCGGCTGGAATACCTGTTCGACAGGCTCTTCTTCTTTGCTCGCGAGGGCGACTCACGACAGCATCAGGTTGCCGTCACGTCATTGTTCGATCTGCTCGATGCCTGCGAACGCACCGACGTAAAGGGGGCGATTCTCCAGGACCTTGAACGCCAGCGCCTGGCGCTGGTCGGACTGCGCGACCATCCTGGCGTTGCTCAGGACGCGCTGGAAAGCATGCTGCGCGAAATGGAAAAGGTGGCCAGTGCGCTGGCTGCACCCGGCAAGACCGGCCAGTCGCTGCGCGAGAACGAATGGCTGACCAGCCTGCGCGGCCGCTTGTCGATGCCCGGCAGCGCCACGCAGGTCGACATGCCGTCCTACTATGCCTGGCAGAACAAGCCCGAAGCCGCGCGCTGCGCGGACCTGCAGGCCTGGGTGTCGCCCTTCATTCCCCTCTACGACGGTCTGACGCTGGCGCTGCGCCTGTTGCGCGAGTCCGGCCGCAAGACCGACATCGTGGCCGAGCAGGGCGCCTATCAGCAGATGCTGGGCGGCAAGCAGTTTCAGCTTCTGCGCGTCTGGGTGGATCCCGCCCAGGGCGTCTTTCCCGAGATCAGCGCTAATAAGTACATGATCTGGATACGTTTTTCCACGCAGGACGGGGAGTTCAAGCCTCAGCAGGTGGCCCGCGACGTGGCGTTCCAGATGACCTTGTGCAGTTCCTAGGCGCAAGTTACGTACGGTTTCGCGGCCCGGATTCCTGTTGCGGGTAGTTTCAGGCTGACGGCGACCAGGGCCGAAACCGGGACGGTCTAGTAGACAATACGGCTTTCCTTCCGAGTGTGCCGGAACCGAGTCCATGTCCGATAGCCGTCCCGTATCCCCACCCTCCCGCTGGAGCCGCCGCCGCGTCGTCGGTCTGGTCTTGCTGCTGCTTGCCGTCGCGGCGATCGCCTGGGTGGTGCTGCGGCCGTCGGCCAAGCAGGCGGGCCCGGGGGCTCGAACGGGCGGCAGGCCGCCCGCGGCCGCCATGGCCAACATGCCCGTCCCGGTCCGTATCGCCACCGCCGCGCAGCAGGACATCGACATCTTCCTGCGCTCGCTGGGCACCGTCACCGCTTACAACACCGTCACTGTCCGAAGCCGCGTCAGCGGCGAACTCGTCGACGTCGCCTTCCAGGAAGGCCAGCAGGTCAAGGCAGGCGACCTGCTCGCCCAGGTGGACCCGCGCGCGTTCCAGGTCGCGCTTGACCAGGCGCGCGGCACGCAGATGCAGAACCTCGCGCAGCTGGAAAACGCCCGCCGCGACCTGCAACGCTACCAGGCCCTTTTCAAGCAGGACTCCATCGCCCGCCAGCAGGTCGACACGCAGGCCGCGCTGGTGCGCCAGTACGAAGGCACGGTCAAGAGCGACCAGGCCAATGTCGACAATGCCAAGCTGCAACTGGATTACGCGCGCATCACCGCGCCGATCAGCGGCCGCCTGGGCCTGCGCCAGGTCGACCGCGGCAATCTGGTGTCCAGCTCTGACACCAACGGGCTGGTCGTCATCACCCAGACCCAGCCCATATCCGTCGTCTTCACCCTGCCCGAAACGCAACTGCCGGAAGTGCGCGCCGAATTGGCGGCCGGCAAGACGCTGACCGTCGACGCCTATGACCGCGCCGACACCCGCCGCATCGCCTCGGGCACGCTCGAGACGCTGGACAACCAGATCGACGTGGCGACGGGCACGCTCAAGCTCAAGGCCCGCTTCGACAACACCGACGATGCGCTTTTCCCCAACCAGTTCGTCAACGTGCGGCTGCACGTGCTGACCCGCAAGGACGTGACGGCCATTCCGACGGCCGCGGTCCAGCAGGGTTCGGCCGGCGCGTTCGTCTTCCTGGTGCAGGACGACAACACGATCGCGGTGCGCCCGGTGAAGCTGGGCGCCATCAACGCCGGCATGGTCGCCGTCAACGAAGGTCTCAACCCCGGGGATCGGGTCGTCACCGAAGGCACCGACCGCCTGCGCGCCGGCGCCAAGGTGGAAATCGTGGGTGGCGCCGAAGTCATTCCCGCTGCCCGCGACAAGTCGCTCGGCGCGGGCGCGCCGGCCGGCACCACGCCCGCGGCCAAGTAAGCAGAGAACGCCGTGAGCCCGTCGCGCCTATTCATCCTGCGCCCCGTGGCCACCACCCTGTCGATGGTGGCCATCCTGATCGCGGGCCTCATCGCCTACCGTTTCCTGCCCGTCTCGGCGCTGCCCGAGGTCGACTACCCCACGATCCAGGTCGTGACGCTGTACCCCGGGGCCAGCCCCGACGTCATGACCTCGCTGGTCACCTCGCCGCTGGAGCGGCAGTTCGGCCAGATGCCCGGGCTGAACCAGATGTCGTCCACCAGTTCGGGCGGCGCCTCGGTCATCACGCTGCAATTCAATCTGACGCTGCCGCTGGACGTGGCCGAGCAGCAGGTGCAGGCGGCCATCAATGCCGCCTCGAACCTGCTGCCGTCCGACCTGCCGGTACCGCCCACCTACAACAAGGTCAATCCCGCGGACGCGGCCGTGCTGACGCTGGCGATCACGTCTCCCACCATGCCGCTGCCGCAGGTGCGCGACCTGGTCGATACGCGCGTGGCGCAGAAGCTGTCGCAGATCCCCGGCGTGGGCCTGGTCAGCGTGGCGGGCGGGCAGCGGCCCGCGGTGCGCGTCCAGGTGAATCCGCAGGCGCTGGCGGCCAATGGCCTGTCGCTGTCCGACCTGCGCACCGCGATCGTCGGGGCCAACGTCAATCAGCCAAAGGGCAACCTGGACGGCCCGCAGCGCTCCACCACCATCAACGCCAACGACCAGCTCAAGTCGCCCACCGACTACAACAGCCTGATCATCGCGTACAAGAACGGCGCGCCGCTGCGGCTGGCCGACGTGGCGCGCGCGGTCGAAGGGGCCGAAGACACGCGCCAGGCCGCCTGGGCCGGCGACAAGCCCGCCATCCTGCTGAACATCCAGCGCCAGCCCGGCGCCAACGTGATCGACGTGGTCGACCGCATCCAGGCGCTGATGCCGCAACTGCGCGCCGCGCTGCCCGCCACGCTGGACGTGACGGTGGTGTCGGACCGCACGCAGACCATCCGCGACTCGGTCGCCGACGTGCAGTTTGAAATGCTGCTGGCCGTGGGGCTGGTGGTCATGGTCACGTTCGTGTTCCTGCGCAGCCTGACGGCCACGCTGATTCCCAGCGTCGTCGTGCCCCTGTCGCTGGTGGGCACGTTCGGCATCATGTATCTGTCCGGGTTCTCCATCAACAACCTGACGCTGATGGCGCTGACTATCGCCACGGGCTTCGTGGTGGACGACGCGATCGTGATGATCGAGAACATCGCCCGCCACATCGAGGAAGGTGAAAAGCCGATGCAGGCCGCGCTGAAAGGCGCGTCGCAGATCGGCTTCACGCTGATCTCGCTGACCCTGTCGCTGATCGCCGTGCTGATCCCGCTGCTCTTCATGACCGAAGTCGTGGGCCGGCTGTTCCGGGAATTCGCGATCACGCTGGCGGTGGCCATCCTGATTTCGCTGTTGGTGTCGCTGACGCTCACGCCCATGATGTGCGCGCGCCTCTTGCGCTCGGAATCCGAAACGAAGCATGGGCGCTTTCATCGGGCCACGGGCGCATTCATCGACCGCGTCATCGCCGCGTACGACCGCATGCTGCAGGTGGTGCTGCGCCACCAGACACTGACGCTGGTGGTGGCGGTAGCCACTTTTGCGCTGACCGTGCTGCTGTACATGGTGGTGCCCAAGGGGTTCTTCCCGCAGCAGGACACCGGCCTCATCCAGGCCATCACGCAGGCGCCGCAGTCCATTTCGTTTGCCGCCATGTCCGAGCGCCAGCAGGCCGCCGCCCGCCTGGTGCTGCAGGATCCCGACGTGGCCGCCGTGTCGTCCTTCATCGGCGTGGATGGCAGCAACGCCACGCTCAGCGCCGGCCGCATGCAGATTTCGCTCAAACCCCAGGCCGAGCGCACCGGCGATCTGCGCGCGGTGATGGCGCGCCTGCAGGAAAACCTGAACAAGCAGGACGGCCTGACCGTCTACATGCAGCCGGTGCAGGACCTGACCATCGAAGACCGCGTCAGCCGCACGCAGTATCAGATGACGCTGTCCAATCCCGACCTGAAGGTGCTGAGCGAATGGACGCCCAAGCTGGTCGACCGCCTGCGCGCCGTGCCCGGCCTGATGGACGTGGCCGACGACCTGCAGGACGATGGCCTGCAGACCTGGGTGGAAATCGACCGCGACGCGGCCTCGCGCCTGGGCATCACCGCCGCCATCATCGACGAGGCGCTGTACAACGCCTTTGGCCAGCGGCTGATCTCCACGATCTTCACGCAGTCCAACCAGTACCGCGTGGTGCTCGAGGTGCTGCCGCAGTTCCAGATGTCGCCCAGCGCGCTCGGGCAGATTCACGTACCCACGTCCTCGGGCGCGCAGGTGCCGCTGTCGTCGGTCGCGCACATCAGCGAAGGCAGGACGGTGCTGGCTGTGAACCGGCTCGACCAGTTCCCGATGGTGACGGTGTCGTTCAACCTGGCCCCGGGCGCCTCGCTGTCCGACGCGGTCGAGAACATCAAGGCGGCCGAAGCCGAGATCGGCATGCCCGCCGGCGTCGAGACCCGCTTCCAGGGCGCGGCGCTGGCGTTCCAGAATTCGCTGTCCAGCACGTTGTGGCTGATCCTGGCGGCCGTGGTCACGATGTACATCGTGCTCGGCGTCCTGTACGAAAGCTACATCCATCCCATCACCATCCTGTCCACGCTGCCGTCGGCGGGCGTGGGGGCGCTGCTGGCGCTGCTCATCAGCGGCACCGAGCTGGACATGATCGGCATCATCGGGATCATCCTGCTGATCGGCATCGTCAAGAAGAACGCGATCATGATGATCGACTTCGCGCTGGACGCCGAACGCAAGCGCGGGCTGGCGCCGCGCGAGGCCATCCACGAGGCCGCGCTGCTGCGCTTTCGGCCCATCCTGATGACCACGCTGGCGGCGCTGTTCGGCGCCTTGCCGCTGATGCTGTCGACCGGCACGGGCGCTGAACTGCGCCAGCCGCTGGGTCTGGTCATGGTCGGGGGCCTGCTGCTGTCGCAGGTGCTGACGCTGTTCACCACGCCCGTCATCTACCTGATGTTCGACCGCATGTCGCGCCGCTGGCGCGGGGCGGGCGCGCAATCGGCCGGAGCCGCCCGATGATCCTGTCGGCGCCCTTCATCGTCCGGCCGGTGGCGACCACGCTGCTGAGCCTGGCGGTCGTGCTGGCCGGCATGCTTGCGTTCTTCCTCTTGCCGGTGGCGCCGCTGCCGCAGGTGGACATTCCCACCATTTCGGTGTCGGCCAGCCTGCCCGGCGCCAGCCCCGAGACCATGGCCTCCAGCGTCGCCACGCCGCTGGAGCGGTCGCTGGGCAGCATCGCGGGAGTCACCGAAATGACCTCGCGCAGCTCGCAGGGCTCTACCCGCATCACGTTGCAGTTCGACCTGTCGCGCGACATCAACGGCGCCGCGCGCGACGTGCAGGCCGCCATCAACGCGGCGCGTTCATTGCTGCCCACCGGGCTGCGCAGCAATCCCACGTATCACAAGTCCAATCCGTCGGACGCGCCCATCCTGACGCTGGCGCTGACTTCCGATACGCTCAGCCAGGGCCAGCTCTACGATCTGGCGTCCACCATCGTGGCGCAGAAACTGTCGCAGGTGGACGGGGTGGGCGAGGTCACGGTGGGCGGCAGCTCGCTGCCGGCCGTGCGCGTGACCGTGCTGCCCGGGGCGCTGGCCAATCAGGGCGTGTCGCTGGACGAACTGCGCGCCACGTTGGCCAACGCCAACGCCAACCGGCCCAAGGGCGTGCTGGAAAACGACCGCTACCACTGGCAGATCATGGTCAGCGACCAGCTCAGCCGCGCCGAAGAATACCGGCCGCTGATCGTGGCCTGGCGCGATGGCCGGCCGGTGCGTGTGTCCGACGTGGCCCGCGTGGAGGACTCCGTCGAAGACCTTTATCAGACCGGCTTCTACAACGACCGCAACGCCATCCTGATGATCGTGCGCCGGCAGGCCGACGCCAACATCATCGAAGCCGTGGACGCCGTGCGCGCCCAGCTTCCCGTGTTGCAGGCGCTGATGCCCGCCGACGTCAACATGAGGGTTGCGCAGGACCGCACGCCCAGCATCCGGGCGTCGCTGCATGAGGCCGAGCTGACGCTCATCATCGCGGTGGGCCTGGTGGTGCTGGTGGTGCTGCTGTTCCTGCGGCGCTGGCGGGCGGCGATCATTCCCAGCGTGGCGGTGCCGGTGTCGCTGATCGGCACGTTCTGCATCATGTACCTGTGCGGCTACACGCTGAACACCATTTCGCTGATGGCGTTGATCGTCGCGACAGGCTTCGTCGTGGACGACGCGATCGTGGTGCTCGAGAACATCATGCGTCACGTCGAACGCGGCATGTCGCCGATGCGCGCCGCGCTGCGCGGCTCGCGCGAAGTCGGCTTCACGGTGCTGTCGATGAGCCTGTCGCTGGTGGCGGTGTTCATCCCGATCCTGCTGATGGGCGGCGTGGTCGGGCGTCTGTTCCGCGAGTTCGCGGTCACCTTGTCGGCATCGATCCTGGTGTCGCTTGTCGTGTCGCTGACGCTCACGCCCATGATGTGCGCGCGCCTGCTGCGGCCCGAACCCAAGGAACAGAAGCCGCCGGGCCGGCTGGCCCGCTGGTCCGAACGCGCCTTCGAATCGATGCAGAACGGCTATCGCGTGTCGCTCGGCTGGGCGCTGGCGCACGGCCGGTTGATGATGCTGACGCTGGCGATCGCCGTGGGCCTGAACGTCTATCTGTATACGGTGGTGCCCAAGGGGTTTTTTCCGCAGCAGGACACGGGCCAGCTGCTGGGCTTTTTCCGGGTGGACCAGGGCACGTCGTTCCAGGCCACGCTGCCCAAGCTCGAGGCGCTGCGCAAGGTGGTTCTGGCCGATCCGGCCGTGCAAAGCATGACCGGCTACGCCGGCGGGCGCGGCGGCAGCAACAGCAGCTTCATGCAGATCCAGTTAAAGCCGCTGGACGAGCGCAAGGTCTCTGCCGACGTGGTGATCAACCGCCTTCGCGCCAAGCTGCAGAACATGCCGGGGGCGCGCATGTTCCTGGTGTCGCAGCAGGATATCCGCATTGGCGGTCGCCAAAGCCAGGGTTCGTACGACTACACCCTGATGTCCGGTGACCTGCAGCTGCTGCGCACCTGGATGCCCAAGGTGCAGCAGGCGATGGCCAAGATTCCGGAGATCACCGACGTGGACGCGGACGTCGAGGACCGCGGCCGCGAGATCAACCTGGTTATCGACCGGGAAGCCGCGACGCGGCTGGGCATCAGCATGGCCACCATCTCCACGGTGCTGAACAATTCGTTCAGCCAGCGCCAGGTGTCGGTCATGTACGGGCCGCTCAACCAGTATCACGTGGTGCTGGGCGTGGACCCGAAGTTCGCGCAGGACATCGAGTCGCTGCGCCAGGTCGAAGTCATCACCGCGGACGGCGCGCGTGTGCCGCTGTCGGCGTTCACCAAGCTTGAAAACGCCAATGCGCCGCTCAGCGTGAGTCACCAGGGGCTGTTCGTGGCGGACACCATCTCGTTCAGCCTTGCGCCCGGCGTGTCGCTGGGGCAGGCGACCACCGCGATCGACAACGCGGTGGCCCGCATCGGCCTGCCGTCCGACCAGATCCAGGCCGGCTTTCAGGGCACCGCCGCCGCGTTGCAGCAGACGCTGTCGCAACAGCCCTGGCTGATCCTGGCCGCGCTGGTCACCATGTACATCGTGCTGGGCATCCTGTACGAAAGCTTCGTCCACCCGCTTACCATCCTGTCCACGCTGCCGTCGGCGGGCCTGGGTGCGCTGCTTGCGCTGCTGCTGGTGCGCCATGACTTCACATTGATCGCGTTGATCGGGGTGTTCCTGCTCATCGGCATCGTCAAGAAGAACGCCATCATGATGGTGGACTTTGCGCTGGACGCCGAGCGCCACCACGGCATGACGCCGCGCGACGCCATCTTCCAGGCCTGCCTGACGCGTTTCCGGCCCATCATGATGACCACGATGGCGGCCATCTTTGGCGCGCTGCCGCTGGTGCTGGCCACGGGCGCCGGCGTCGAGATGCGCCAGCCGCTGGGCATTACGATCGTGGGCGGCCTGGTGCTGAGCCAGATCCTCACGCTGTACACCACCCCGGTGGTCTATCTTTATCTGGATCGCTTCCGCCTGTGGGCCGCACGCCGGCGCGCGGGGCGGGCCAGCGATTCCGCTTCCATCAAACACACATGATCCGTACCACGCCGTCTGCTTTCGCCTCATTTCCCCGCGCCGCGGTCACGCTTGCGCTGTGCGCGCTGCTGGGCGCGTGCGCGGTCGGGCCCGACTACCAGCGTCCGGCGCTCGACGTGGGCGCCGCCTACAAGGAGGGCCAGGTCGAGGTGCCCGGCTGGAAGCCCGCGCAACCGCGCGACGAGGCCGATCGCGGCGCGTGGTGGACGGTTTACGACGACACCACGCTGAACGGCCTGGTGGACCGGCTGAACACCTCGAACCAGACCATTGCGCAGGCCGAGGCCAACTACCGCCAGGCGCTTGGCCTGGTGCGCGGCGCGCGCTCGGGCTTTTTTCCGACCGTGGGCGCGGGGGCAGGCATGAGCCGCAGCGGCAACGGCGGGCAAAGCGGTTCGTCCACCGGTTCCGGCGGCAACGTATCCAACCAGTATTCGCTGACCGGCAGCGTCAGTTGGGAGTTGGACGTGTGGGGGCGCGTGCGCCGCAGCGTCGAGTCCTCGGAAGCCAGCGCCGCCGCCAGCCTGGCCGACCTGGGCGCGACCCGGCTGAGCGCGCAGGCCGCGTTGGTGCAGACCTATCTGCAATTGCGCGTGCTGGACGAGCAGAAGCGTCTGCTCGACGCCACCGTGGCCGCTTATGAAAAATCCCTGCAGCTCACGCAGAACCGCTATGAGGTCGGCGTGGCCGGCCAAGCCGACGTGGCGGTGGCGCGCACGCAGCTGGAAAGCACGCGCGCGCAGTCCATCGACCTGGACTGGCAGCGCGGCCAGTACGAGCACGCGATCGCCGTCCTGATGGGCCTGGCACCGTCCCAATTCAGCCTGCCGCCCGCCGTCTTCGCGTTGCGGCTGCCGCAGATTCCCGTGGGCCTGCCGTCCGAACTGCTCGAACGCCGTCCCGACGTGGCGGCCGCCGAACGCCGCGCCGCCGCCGCCAACGCGCAGATCGGCGTGGCGCAGGCAGCGTGGTTCCCCAGCCTGACCCTGTCGGCCGACGGCGGTTTTCGCAATGGCGAGTTTGCCGAGCTGCTGACGGCGCCCGCGCGCTTCTGGTCGCTGGGGCCGGCGCTGGCGCTGACGATCTTCGACGGCGGCGCGCGCGAGGCCCAGGTCGAGCAGGCCCGCGCGTCCTATGACTCGCAGGCCGCGGCCTACCGGCAGGCGGCGTTGACCGGGCTGCGCGAGGTCGAGGATTACCTGATCCAGCTGCGGGTGTTGGAGCAGGAGCAGATCGTGCAGCGGCGCGCGCTGGAATCCGCGCGGGAATCGCTGCGCCTCATCCAGAACCAGTACAAGGCGGGCCTTGTCGATTACCTGAGCGTGGCCGTGGTCGACGCCACCGCGCTCAACAGCGAGCGCAATGCCCTGAGCCTGCTTGGCAACCGGCTCGTGGCCAGCGTCAACCTGATCGTCGCGCTGGGCGGCGGCTGGGAAGGTCTGCCGCCCGTGGAAACGGCGCGGGCGGACGCCGCGACCTCGCCGGCGCGCTAGTCGCGGGCAAGCCGCCCTATAAACCCACGGCCTTCAGATTCGGCCGCTGGCGATGCCAGTCGGTGACCGCCTGGAACGCGATGCCAATCCGGCACAGCACGGCCTCCGCGTTCGGCTTGCCCAGCAACTGCACGCCCAGCGGCAGGCCATCGCTGGTAAAGCCCGCGGGCAGCGCCAGTCCTGCGGCGTTGACGTAGTTGCCGGCGCGGGTAAACGACGCAAGCGGCGTGGCCGTTTCATCGACGTCGGCCAGCTGCCGCGCGCCGAACGGGACGCAAGGCGTCAGCACCGCATCGAACTCCTGCATCCAGTCCAGCCAATCGCGGCGCGCCTGCGCATGCGCCTGCAACGCGCCGATGTAGTCCGCCGCCGAGATCCCCTTGCCCGACAGGACGCGGGCGCGCACGTGCTGGCCGATGGGCTGCGCCGTGTCCTCGATGTGGCCGCGGTGCAGCGCGTAGGCTTCCGCGGCGATGATCTGGCCGTTGCGCTGCATCATCTCGTGAAAATCGAAGGGCAGGGGCGTTTCCTGCACGTCGGCGCCCAGCGCGGCCAGCACGCGGCGCGCGTCGTCCAGGGCTGACAGCGCATCGGCTTCCACGGCAATGGGGTGCTGTGCAACCGGCATCAACGCGATCCGCTTGCCGCGCAGCGGTTGCGGGCCGGAGTAGGGCTCGCGGTATTCGAAGGCGGGAATGCCGAACGTCAGGGGGTCATGGGTATCGGACCCAGCCATCAGCGCGGTCAGCAGCATTGCGTCGCGGGCGTCGCGAGTCAGCGGGCCCAATGTGTCCAGCGTGGGCGACAGCGCCACCGCGCCGTGCAGGCTGATCAGACCGCGCGTGGTCTTCAGGCCGGTGATGCCGTTCAGCGCCGCCGGAATCCGGACCGAGCCGCCCGTGTCCGACCCCAGCGCCGCGGGCGCCAGCCCGGCCGCGACAGCGACCCCGGACCCGCTGGACGAGCCGCCGGGCACCCGTGCGCGATTCAGATCCCAAGGATTGCGGGGCGTTCCCATCACCGGATTGGTGCCCCAGCCGCCAAAGGCAAATTCGACCATGTGCGTCTTGCCCAGCAGCACCATGCCCGCGTTCAGCAGCCGTGCCACCGCGGTGGCGGTGACGCCGCTGCGCCGTTCGCGCCAGGCCTCGGAGCCCGCCGTGGTGATCTGCCCCTGGATGTCGCACAGGTCCTTGACGGCCACGGGGATGCCGTCCAGGGCGCTGAGCATCCCATAGCCGGCGCGCCTGCGCGCATCGGATGCCTCGGCAAGCCGCAGCGCGCCGGCGCTATCCACGCTAACGAATGCGCCCAGCGTCGGGTCGGCCCGGTCGATCCGGTCCAGGAAGTGGCGCGTCACTTCCACGGCACTGTAGCGGCCCTTCGCCAGGCCGTCCGCCAGATCGCTCATCGTGGCAAATGCGATTTCAGACATGCGTTCCTCGATGTAATGCCGATTGCCTGCCGGGCCGCGTGCTGCGGCCCGGCCTCGGGATGTAGCGTGCAACGGCGCGCACGTTTGGTCTATGCGCGCTTTCCCGCCCGGGCGGAATGCAAAACGGCCCATGCGAAAGGCATGGGCCGTTTGGGTTGCGCGCGTGGCGCCGCAGGCGCGAGCGGTCAATGCGCGGTCAGAGAATGCCGCGAATGCCGGCGATGCCGTGCGCGCCGTGCCGCAAGGCATGCGAGACCGTCTGGGTGGATTGTCCGCCCAACGCAAACACCGGAATGCCCGCGTCGCGGTTGCCTTGCACGAACCCTTCCCAGCCCAGCGTCTGCGCGCCGGGATGGCTGGGCGTGTCCAGCACGGGACCCAGCACGGCAAAGTCCGCGCCCAGTTCGCGGGCGTGGACCACCTGCGCGTTGTCATGCGCGGACACGCCGACCAGCGCGTTGCGAGGCAATTCCGGACGAGCGGTCAGGCGCAGCGCATCGGCCGTGCGCAGGTGCACGCCGTCGGCTTCCTTCCACCAGGCAACGGGATGGATGCTGTTGACCAGCACGCGCGCACCGGCTGCGCGGCAACGCTTGACCACCTGTTGCAGCACCTCGTGCAGCGAACTGGCGCCCACGCCGTCGGGCCACTGCGGTTCGCGGAATTGCACCAGCTTCACGCCGCGCGCCAGCGCCGCGTCCAGCCGGCCGAGGAACGGCGCTATGCCCGCGCGCGAGCCGATGCCGCTGATGCCATAGGTGGTGGGCAGCTGCAGCCAGCGCAGCGGCGGCAGGGTGGCGGGCAGCAGGTCTCCCACCGCGGCCGCGTTGGCCGGATCCACCCATTCCAGGCGTTGGTTTTCAAGGCTTTGCGGTTCGCCTTCCCAGCCGGTGACGTGGCAGAACGCCAGGCGCACTGTGGTGTGTGGATAGGCGTGCACATAGGTGACCCACGGGCGCGACTGCGTGACACGGATGCCGATTTCTTCTTGCAGTTCGCGCGCCAGCGCCTGCAGCACGGTCTCGCCGGGTTCGAGCTTGCCGCCGGGCAGTTCCCACCAGCCCGACCACGGCTTGCCCTCGGGGCGCTGGCCCAGAAGCAGCTTGCCGTCCGGACGCAGGATCAGGCCGGCGGCGACGTCGACGATCTTTTCAGACATGGCGGGCCGCCCAGTCGCGCGCGAACTGATAGGCCACGCGGCCCGAACGCGAGCCGCGCTCGATGGTCCATTGCAGGGCCTCGGTGCGCGACGGTTCGATGTGCGCCTCCGGGCAGCCCAGTTCGCGCAGCCAGTGATACACGATGTCCAGGTAGTCGTCCTGCTTGAACGGGTAGAACGACAGCCACAGCCCGAAGCGCTCGGACAGCGAAATCTTTTCCTCGACGGTTTCGCCGGGGTGGATTTCGCCGTCGGGCTGGTGCTTGGCCTGCAGGTTCTCGCTCATGTATTCCGGCATCAGGTGGCGCCGGTTGGACGTGGCGTAGATCAGCACGTTGTCGCCCGAGGCCGACACCGAGCCGTCCAGCACCGATTTCAGCGCCTTGTAGCCGGCTTCGCCTTCCTCGAAGGACAGGTCGTCGCAGAACACGATGAAGCGTTCGGGACGCGCCGCCACCAGTTCGACGATATCGGCCAGGTCGCCGAGGTCGGACTTGTCGACTTCGATCAGCCGCAGGCCGCGGTCGCCGTAGGCGGCCAGCATGGCCTTGACCAGCGAGCTCTTGCCGGTGCCGCGCGCGCCGGTCATGAGCACGTTGTTGGCGGGCTTCTTTTCAAGGAACTGCAGCGTGTTGCGGTCGATGGTGGCCTTCTGGCGCTCGATGTGCTGAAGGTCCTGCATGTCTATGCGCGCCACGTGGCGCACGGCGTCCAGCCAGCCGCGCGCGCCGCGCTTGCGCCAGCGGAACGCGTGGGCCGACCAGTCGATCTCGGGCGGGGCCGGGGGCAGGAAGGCCTCCAGTTGCGCCAGCACGCGTTCGGCGCGCTGGATCAGGGTGGTGAACTCGTTTGCCGTCATGGTCGATCAGGAGCGGTAGTCGGCGTTGATCGACACGTACTCGTGCGAGAAGTCGCAGGTGTAGACGGTGTCGCTGACCTGGCCGCGGCCCAACGCGATGCGCACCGAGATTTCGGCCTGCTTCATGACGCGTTGGCCGTCGGCTTCCTGGTAGTCGGGATTGCGGCCGCCGTTCTTGGCAACCAGCACGTCGTCCAGCCACAGGCGGATGTTGGAGACATCCAGGTCATCGATGCCGGCGTAGCCGACGGCGGCCAGGATGCGGCCCAGGTTGGGGTCCGACGCGAAGAACGCGGTCTTGACCAGCGGCGAATGCGCCACGGCGTAGGCGACCTTCAGGGCTTCCTCGGTGGTGCCGGCTTCTTCCACGCGGATCGTCATGAACTTGGTGGCGCCTTCGGCGTCGCGCACGATCTTGGTGGCCAGATCAAGGGCGGCGGCGGTCAGGGCCTCGCGCACGGCGGCGTAGGCGGCGTCGGACTCGCTATCGACGTTGACGCCCGACTTGCCGGTGGCGGCGATGATGAAGGAGTCATTGGTGGAGGTGTCGCCGTCGACCGTGATGCGGTTGAACGAGGCGTCGGCGATTTCCACGGCCAGCTTGCGCAGGAGCGGCTGGGCGATGCCGGCGTCGGTGGCCAGGAAGCTGAGCATGGTGGCCATGTTGGGACGGATCATGCCGGCGCCCTTGCTGATGCCGGTGAAGGTGACCGTCTTGCCGTCGATCTGCACCTTGGCGGACGAAATCTTGGGCAGGGTGTCCGTGGTCATGATGCCGTGGGCGGCGCTGGACCAGTGGTCGGCGGCCAGGTCGGCGATGGCGGCGGGCAGCCCGGCGACCAGGCGGTCCAGGGGCAGAGGTTCCAGGATGACGCCGGTGGAGAACGGCAGGATCTGCGAGGCGGGCACGCCCAGCAGCTTGCCCAGCGCGTCGCAGGTGTCCTTGGCTTTTTTCAGGCCTTCTTCGCCGGTGCCGGCGTTGGCGTTGCCCGTATTGATGACCAGGGCGCTGATCGGGCCGCCGGCGGCCAGGTGGGCCTGGCAGACCTGCACCGGGGCGGCGCAAAAGCGGTTGCGGGTGAAGACGCCCGCCACGCTGGTGCCTTCGGCCAGACGGAACACCGTCAGGTCGCGCCGGTTGGCCTTGCGGATGCCAGCCTCGGTGACGCCGATTTCTACGCCGGCAACAGGGAAAATTTCGGACTCGGAGGGGATCTGCAGATTAACGGCCATGACTTCGTCTCTTGGAGTGAGCGGGACGGAACCGCCGCCAGGCACGGCGGCGTGCGGGAAAGCTTCGTATTATCCCACCGGATCCGGGGGCGGTGTCCGGCCCCCTCGGCAACCCGAGGGGCGGCCGTTCGCGTCAGGGACCGATGCGCATGGCGGCCACGTCCAGCACGCCGGCTTCGCGGTTGCTCAGCACGCTGCGCACGGTGCCGTCGGGCGCCTGCAGTACCGACTTGCCCGCGGGGACGTCTTCGCCGCCGGCCCGGCGCGCCGAGCGCCCGCGCGAGGGCGAGAACAGCAGGTCGCCCGGCTGCGCGCCCTGCAGGCGCGGGTTGGCGGCCAGCACGCGCGTGCCTGGCGGATAGGTCATGTCGCCCAGCACGGTGTCGCGCGCCGCCAGGCCCTCGAAGCCCAGCATCCGGCGCTGCGCGTCCAGTTGCAGGTCCACCTTCAGCAAGGGAATGTTGGCCACGGTCAGGGAATCGCTGCCCTCGGTGCGCAGCAGCCAGCGCGGGCCGGACCCGCTCTTGTCCAGCGGCGTGCCGCGCAGGGCGGGCTCGACCTTGAGCCAGGCGCCGGCGGGCACGGGCTGCTGGTTCAGCGTGTTGCCGATGGCCAGGTGGCAGCTCGAGAACTGCGGATGCCCGCCATGCACGACGAACTCGATGCGGTGGCCGTGGGCGCACAGCCAGCCCTCCAGCGCCTGATCGCGTGCGATTTCGGCGGAGAGCGTTTCGGGTTGCTTGCTGGTCGCGGGGTAGCGGAACAGCTGGGTCGCCGCCACGCCCTGGATCTCGGCGGGATGGGCTTCGGGAAAGGTGGCGCGGTCGAACGAGGCCAGGTCGCCCGGCGTGGCCAGGCGCAGCGTGGTGCCGGCGGGCATCTGCACCCCGGCCAGCTGCGTGGGCTGGGCCAGCACAGTCTTGCGCGCGTTGTCGGCCTGCGCATCGCGCTGGGCCACGAACCACTGGCTGAACTGCTGGTACGGAAAGATGGCGCCGACGACCCCCAGCAAGGTCATGAGCACGGTGCCGGCGCGCCGGTGGACGGCCAGCCATTCGCGGGCGCCGCGCGAGGTGGCCAGGACGGCGAGCCAGGTCAGCAACGTGGACAGGCAGGCCAGCGAGGCCGCCATCAACACGTAGAAATTACCGCCAGGAAGAGATACCGGAATCATGGCGGCAATTATGCGCCAATCCGGCCCCCGGATCCGGCGCGCAAGGACGCTTAATCGCGGTTGGCCGCCGAGCGGGTGGCCACCACCTGCAGCTTCAGTTCGCCCAGCGCCTGGAACAACGCGTTGCGGCTGGATTCGGGCAGGTCGGCGAACATGGATTTGACCCAGTTTTCGTGGGCCCGCGCCATGCGCGAGAAGCTCTTCTTGCCCTGCGGGGTCAGCTTGATGAGCGAGCTGCGGCGGTCGGATTCAACCTTGGTCCGCACCACCAGGCCTTCCTTTTCGAGCTGGTCGGTGATGCCCGTGATATTGCCGTTGGTCACCATCATGTGACGCGAGAGTTCGCCCATCTTCATGCCCTTGGGCGCGCGCTGCAATTGCGCCATCAGGTCGAAGCGGGGCAGGGTGGTGTCGAATTCGTTGCGCAGGCGGCTGCGGATCTCTCCTTCGATGAGATTGGCGCAGGTCAGCATGCGCAGCCACAGGCGCAGCGCGTGATGATCGTCGGGCGCGGCGCGGGATTCCAGGTCGGGAGTGTCGGTCATGGCTCGGAAGATTACCGGGAATGCGGTGGTGATGAGGGCGCCAGACCCATCTGTTCGAAGATGGCTTGGGTCAGCGGGCTGTTCGGATCGTTGAGCGTCAGGACGATATCAAAGTGATTGGTGCCCGGCATCGGGACATACCTGCCCGGAAACCCGCGTTCGCGCCAGGCGGCCAGATAATCATTGCTCTGGCGCTTGAATTCGTCGGTTTCGGATTCGCCGTAGCTGACCAGCAGCGGGCAGCCCGCCTGCGGCAGCTGCAATGCGGGGCTGTTGCGGATGGCGTCGGCCTCGCTCATGCGCATCCATTCGTTGATGTGCGTGTGCACCAGCGGGCGCAGGTCGAACAGGCCCGACAGGGGCGCGGCGCCCCGGACCACGCTGGGCGGCACGTCGTAACTGGCGTGCCAGCCGCTGGCCAGCAGGGCGCCGACCAGGTGGCCGCCCGCGGAACTGCCGCAAATGTGGATGCGCGCCGGATCGCCGCCGTACTCGGCGATATGGCGATGGATCCAGGCCAGCGCGCGCCGGTTCTGGTCGACGATGCGGTCCAGCGTGACGGCCGGGGCCAGCGAATAGTTCACGGCCACCACCACCGCGCCCGCCTGGGTGAACGCCGGCGCCATGTTGCTGGACTCGTTCTTGGACAACAGGCGCCAGTAGCCGCCGTGGATGAACACGAAGACGGGCGCGCCGGGTTTGCCGGGCGCGGCGCCGGCGGCTGGAAATATGTCCAGCAATTCGTCGGGATGGTCGCCAAAAGGCACGTCCAGCGCGCAATCCAGCGTGCGCCGGGCAGTGGCGCTGTCCTCGGCGTATTTCTTGAGTATCGGCTGGATGTCGGGTACTGTCGCGCGAGCGTTGTACTGGACGTCCAGCTGAGCGCGATCGTAGTTGCGGTAGAGGGTGTCCATGGCGGCAGGTGGTAAAAACCCTAGACTTGTTTTGCCGAATACTTTAAACCTAAACTATGAACCACGCCAGTTTTCCCTGTGCTGCTTGAGGGGATTGCGGCGTGGCAGGCATACCTCCTGCCGGCACGGCCTGACGGCGGCGACCATCGCGCCGGCGGGCCGGGCACAGAAGTCTTTCGCATCGCACCTTCAAAAAGAACACCCTCTGCGCGGGCTCGCGCACGGAGCACACCACCATGCGTTTGATCACTTCCTTCCTGGCTGCCGCCGCCCTGGTCCCCGCCATGGCCTACGCCGACACCGTCAAGGTCGGCATCGCCAACGACATCTCGGGCCCGTTCTCGGCGCTGGGCGCCGAGGCCCGCGACGGCTTCAATCTGGCCATCAAGCAACTGGGCGGCAAGTTGGGCGGACAGCCCGCGGAATTCCTGCAAACCGACATGGGCGGCAATCCGGACCAGGCCCGCCAGCTCGTCACGCGCTACATCCAGCGCGAAAAGGTCGACTTCTTCACCGGTCCCATCGGCTCGAACGTGGCGCTGGCCGTCGGCCCCGCGCTGTTTGCCGCCAAGATCCCCTACCTGTCCAACAACCCCGGCCCCAGCCAGTTCGCCGGCGCGCAGTGCAACAACTACTGGTTCGGCACGTCGTACCAGAACGACGCGTTCCACGAAGCGGCCGGCAAGGTCGCGGCCGACCGCGGCTTCAAGAAGATGTTCATCATGGCCCCGGACTACCCGGCCGGCAAGGATGCGCTGACCGGTTTCAAGCGCGGCTACAAGACCGCCCCGGGCGACGAGGTCTACACCAAGCTCGGCCAGATCGACTACGCCGCCGAGATCGCGCAGATTCGCGCCGCCAAGCCGGACGCCGTCTACATCTTCCTGCCGGGCGGCATGGGCATCAACTTCGTCAAGCAGTTCGTCTCGGCTGGCCTGTCGCAGAACGTCAAGCTGATCGGCCCGGGCTTTTCGGCCGACGAGGACGTGATCCAGGCGGTGGGCGACCCCATGCTGGGCATGTACAACACGGCGCAATGGGCGCATGACCTGGACGTGCCGCAGAACAAGGCATTCGTCGACGCCTTCCGCAAGGAATACAACGGCCGCTATCCCTCGGTCTACGCCGCCCAGGCGTATGACGTCATCATGGCCATGGACGCCGCCGTCAAGCAGTCCGGCGGCAAGGCCACCGACCGGGAAGCCATCGTGAAGGCGCTGGAAAAGGCCGACTACCCCTCGGTGCGCGGCAGCTTCACCTACGGCAAGAACCACTACCCGATCCAGGCGTACTACCTGCGCGTCGTCGACAAGGACGGCAGCGGCCGCATCACCAACAAGCTGGTGGGCAAGGTGTTCGACAAGTACCAGGACGTCTACGTTGGCGACTGCAAAATGTAGGAGAGCCCCCCCCGAAGCGCTGCGCGCTTCCCCCCAGGGGGCGTCGCAGCGGACCGGCAAAGCCGGATCCGCGCGACCCTGCTTGGGGGCGGAGGCGTGCGCGGGGGTGATGCGTCGCTGATGCGCCGCTGACGCGTTCTCAGTTGGTTTTGGTGATTGTGTCGGCGCTTGCCTTCGGCGGCGCGCGGCAAGGGGGAAGTTTTCATGACGTTTACGCTGATCGTCGAGCAATTGCTGAACGGTCTGCAGTTTGGGTTGATGTTGTTTCTGATTGCGGCCGGGCTGACCCTGGTGTTCGGGATCATGGACATCATGAATCTGGCTCACGGCTCGCTCTACATGGCTGGCGCCTATGTCGCCGCCGAAACCATGCAACGCACCGGCTCGTTCACCGCCGCGGTCCTCGTGGCGGCGGTCGCCACCGGCATCGTCGGCATCGTGCTGGAACTGTCGCTCATCCGCCGCCTGGCGCTGCGCGACCACCTTGCGCAGGTGCTGGGCACCTACGCCGTCATCCTCATCGCCAATGACCTGGTCAAGATGATCTGGGGCCCGGCGCCGGTCATGCTGAACATGCCCGCGATGCTGTCCGGTCCCGTGCGCCTCTTGCCCGACCTGATGTATCCCGCCTACCGCCTGATGATCATCGTCTTCGGCGTGGCGGCGGCTGCCGGGCTGTACTGGTTTGTGACGCGGACCCGCGCCGGCGTGCTGGTCCGGGCCGGCGCTTCCAACCGCCAGATGGCCACCCTGATGGGCGTGCGCGTGCCGCTGCTGTTCCTGGGCGTGTTCGTGCTGGGCGCCATGCTGGCCGCGGTAGCGGGCGCGCTGCTGGGCCCGATCACCTCGGTGCAGGTGGGCATGGGCGAAGAGATCCTTATCCTGGTGCTGGTGTGCATCGTCATCGGCGGCATCGGCTCGATCCGGGGCGCCTTCGTGGGCGCGCTGCTGGTCGGAATGGTCGACACCGCCGGCCGGGCATTCCTGCCGATGCTGCTGCGCCAGGTGTTTTCTCCGGCCGTGGCCTCCAGCGTCGGTCCGACGCTCGCGGCCATCGCCATTTATGTATTGATGGCGGCAGTGCTGGTGTTCCGGCCCTCTGGCCTCTTTCCGGCGCGGGGCTGACCATGAAAACCAAGATCTGGACCGTGGTCCTGCTGGCTGCGCTGGCGGTGTTTCCGCTGGTGGCGCCCATGCTGGGCCTGGACTTCTACATTTCCTTCGTGCGGCGCGTGCTGATCTACGCGTTGGCGGCGACCAGCCTGAACCTCATCCTGGGGTACGGCGGCATGGTGGCGCTGGGCCACGCCGCGTTCTTCGGCGCGGGCGCCTACGCGGTCGGTATCCTGGCCATGTCGGGCGTCACGTCCGCGCTGGTGTCCTGGCCGGTGGCGATGCTGCTGGCGGGCGTGCTGGCCTGCATCACGGGCGCGATCTCGCTGCGCACGCGCGGCGTGTACTTCATCATGATCACGCTCGCGTTCGCGCAGATGCTGTTCTACATCTTCATCTCGCTGCGCCAGTACGGCGGTGAAGACGGGTTGAACCTGCCGGGCTATTCCACCCTGCCGGGCATCGACCTCGCCCACGACGTCAGCTTCTACTACCTGGTGCTGGTGCTGTTCGCGCTGCTGATGTGGGCCTTCGGCCGCGTGGTCGCCTCGCGCTTCGGCATGGCGCTGCAGGGCATCCGCGAAAACGAATCGCGCATGGAATCCATGGGTTACCCCGTCTACCGCATCAAGCTCGTGGCCTTCACGCTGAGCGGCGCGGCCGCCGGGCTGGCGGGCGCGCTGCTGGCCAACCACAACCTGTTCATTTCGCCCAGCCTCATGCACTGGACCCAGTCGGCGAACCTGCTGATCATGGTCCTGGTGGGCGGCATCGGCCTGCGCTACGGCGGCGTGGCCGGCGCGGTCGTGATGCTGACGCTGGAAGAAGTGCTGCGCCTGTGGACCGAATACTGGCACCTCCCGCTGGGCGTGCTGCTGCTCTGCGTGGTGTTTGGCGCGCCGCGCGGCCTGGTCGGCCTGTTCGGGCCGCTGTTCAGCGGGCGCGCTGCCCCGCAATCCGGCAAGGTGGGCTCATGAACACTCCGATGAATCCCACGACCCGCGCCGCTGGCACGCACGCGCTGCAGGCGCGCGGACTGATCCGCCGCTTTGGCGCCCTGGTGGCCACCGACAACGTGTCGCTGTCGCTGGAGCCGGGCGAGATCCACGCCCTGATCGGCCCCAACGGCGCCGGCAAGTCCACGCTGATCCACCTGCTGTCGGGCACGCTGTCCGCCGATGCCGGCACGCTGGAGGTGGACGGCCGCGACGTCACCGCGATGAACGCGCACCAGCGCGTGGCGGCGGGGCTGTCGCGGTCCTACCAGATCACCAACATCTTCAAGCAGTCCAGCGTGCTGGATAACCTGGTGCTCGCCGTGCAGGCCCACGCCGGCAGCAGCTTCCGCTTCTGGAAGCCGCGCGCCGCGGAGTCGGCGCTGTATGAACAGGCGCGGGAACTGGCGCGCGAATGCGCCATCGACGCCAGCCTGCTTGGCCGCGCCGCGGGCACGCTGCCGCACGGCGAACAGCGCAAGGTGGAGTTTGCGCTGGCGCTGGCCGCCCGGCCCAAGGTGCTGCTGCTGGACGAGCCCATGGCGGGCATGGGGCCGGACGAGACCGTCCGGCTGACCGAACTGATCGAATCCATGCGGGGACGCGCCGCGATGCTGCTGGTTGAACATGACATGCAGGCGGTCTTCCGTCTTGCCGACCGCCTGTCCGTGCTGGTGTACGGCCGGGTCATCGCCTCGGGCACGCCGGACGAGATCCGCGCCAACCCGGAAGTGCGTCAGGCCTACCTGGGCGACGAGGAGACCGTGTGATGCTGGCCATCGAATCGGTAAAGAGCGGATACGGCGCCAGCCAGGTGCTGTTCGGCGTGGACCTGGAAATCGGCGCGGGTCAGGTCGTGACCCTGCTGGGCCGCAACGGCATGGGCAAGACCACGCTGCTGCGAACCCTGTTCGGGCAGCTGCCGCTGCGCGGCGGCAAGATCCATTTCGCGGGGCAGGACATCAGCGGCTGGAGCCCGGATCGCATCGCGCGGGCCGGGGTGGCAATTGTCCCGGAAGGCCGCCAGTGTTTTCCCAACCTGACCGTGCGCGAGCATCTGACGGCATTCGTCGCGGGGCGCAACCCGGACATCGGCGAGCCCTGGACGCCCGATCGCGTGTTCGAACTGTTTCCCCGGCTGGCCGAGCGCGCCCGCAACATGGGCAACCAGCTGTCGGGCGGCGAGCAGCAGATGCTGGCCATCGGCCGAGCGCTGGTCACCAATCCGCGGCTCCTTATCCTGGACGAGGCCACCGAAGGGCTGGCGCCAAAGATCCGCGAGGAAATCTGGAACTGTCTGGCGCGCCTGCGGCAAGCCGGGCAGACCATTCTGGTGATCGACAAATATGTCGAAAGGTTACTTAGTCTTGCCGACCGGCATGTCATCTTGGAACGCGGCAAAGTGGTCTGGACGGGCGATTCCCAAGCCCTGGATTCGGACCGAGGCCTATGGGAACGCTATCTCGGCGTGTAGCCGGCCTGTCGCAATAAAGCTGCAAATCGGGACGGCGAGTGGTAACAGCCGCTGATATAAAACGCAATAAATCAAGATATATATTGCTCGCGTGAAACTTAGGGTGTCTCGAACGCATCCAGACGTTTGCACCTGTATCAATAAACCCCACCGCCATCTACACTAGCCGCGCCGGTTCGCCCGCATGGGGCGCCGGCGTTCAGGCTCATGGCTCAAAAGGCGGGGCATCAGCATGGCAGGGCGCCTCGTACGGCCTAAGCACCCGACCTGCATCCCCGTTTTCGCGCGTGACATCGCATCAGGCTGTCAGGAAGACTTCGCATGGCGAAATGGGGATTGCGCAGGAAATCACTAATGGCGCTGCTGTTGGCGTGTCTGGTCGCCTTGGCGCCGGCGGCGCTGATCGGCTGGCAGGTGCTGGACGGCGTGCGCGAGCACTTCGGCCGCGCCTTTGCCGACAACTTCACGCAGCTGAACCGCCAACGGATCCTGGCCCCGGTGTCGCGCGAACTCGCGCTGTCGCAGCGCCTGGCCGACAGCGAGGTCACGCGCCGCTGGCTTCGCAATGAAAACGATCCCGCCGCGCGCGAGTTGTTCTTCCGCGAGGCCGATGGCTACCGTCGAGACCTGCTGGGCGGCGCCTATTTCATCGCCAGCGCCGCCTCGGGCAATTACTACTTCAACGACGACAAGCCGCTGTCCGAGACGCCGCGCTACACGCTCAGCCCCAGCGCGGCCGACGACGGCTGGTTCTACGCCACGATCAAGTCTTCCGCCCGCTACAACATCAACGTCAATCCGGACCTGAAGCTGCAGACGACCAAGGTCTGGATCAACGTTCAGATCCGCGACGGCGAGAAGGTCATGGGCCTGACGGGCGCCGGGCTGGACGTGGGCGGGTTCCTGAAGGAATTCGTGAACAGCGGCCAGCCGGGCGTCACGCCCATCATCGTGGACGAGGAAGGCGCGATCCAGGCACACATGAACCCCGCGCTGATCGCCTACAACTCGGGCGCGGGCGGGGCCAACGGCGAAGGCATGGTCTTCAGCCTGCTGGACGAGGGCCAGGGCCGCGCCGAGCTGCTGTCCGCCATGCACGCGGCCCAGGCGGACCCGCAGTCCGTGCAATCGGCCTGGGTCAAGATGGACGGCGTGCGCCAGCTGGTGTCGGTGGCGTACATGCCCGAGCTGCACTGGCACGTGCTGACCGTGGTCGACCTGGGCGCGGCCCGCGTCCTGGACACGGGCTGGCTGTGGCCGGCCGCGATCGGCCTGGTGGTGCTGTTTGCGGCGATGCTGCTGTGCTTTGGCTATGCCATCGAACGCCTGATGCTGCGCCCCTTGCGCCGCCTGCAGCAGTCCGCCCGGGCAATCGCCGACGGCAGCTACGACGTGCGCCTGCCGCCGGGCGGCCAGGACGAGATCGGCGACCTGAGCCGGGCCTTCGGCGTGATGGCCGACAAGGTGCGCAAGCACACGGCCGAACTGGAAACCAAGGTGCGAGAACGCACCTCGGAACTGGAAGACGCCAACCGGGCCATGGCCGCGGCGCACAAGAAGATCGGCGACTCGATCGACTACGCAAGCCTGATCCAGCGCGCGATCCTGCCGGACCGCCAGCTGACCCAGTCGCTGGGCGCCCACCATTTCGTGCTGTGGAAGCCGCGCGACGTGGTCGGCGGCGATTTCTACGTGTTCCGCTCGGACGGCGCCAACTGCCTGCTGGGCATCATGGACTGCGCGGGCCACGGCGTGCCCGGCGCGCTGATGACGATGCTGGCGCGCGCCGCCATCGATTTGGCGATCACCGAGGTCGGCCCGGGCGATCCCGCCGGCATTCTGACGCGCACCGACAACGCCATCCGGGCGATGCTGGCCGACGCGCAATTACCGCGGGCCCTGGCCACCAACACCGATGCGGGGCTGGTATATATTGACCGGCAATCCGGCAGGTTGCTGTACGCAGGCGCCAAGATCAGCCTGTACGCAAGCGACGGTGAAACCCTGCGCGAAGTGCCCGGCGCCCGGCGCGCACTGGGTGACAAGCGTATGGGGGTTTACGAGAACATCGTGCTGCAGATGGAGCCGGGCTGGACGTACTACCTGGCTACCGACGGGTTCCTTGACCAGGCGGGCGGCGAGCATGGTTTCGGCTTTGGCAACACGCGGTTCGCGGAAATGCTCAAGACGCACGCCCGCCGGCCGTTAACCGAACAGGCGGCGGCTTTCAGCCAGGCGCTTGCCGAATACCAAGGTGGCCGGCCCCAGCGCGACGACATTACCTTGCTGTCTTTCCGTTTCGAATAATCGTTATCAAGGCGGTACCCTCATGAATGCCTCCGATCTATACGCGTTGGGCGCGCGCTTCGACCAGAACCGCACGCTGCTGTGCTTTAACGGGCCGATCTCGCGCAGCCTGATCGAGGAAATCGGCAATGCGCTGAAGAACTACCTGAACGCCGAGCACGTCCGCCCCGCCGAAGCGATGGATGTGTTCTCGGTCTACATCGAAATGATCCAGAACATCCGCCAATACGCCGCGCAGAACGGCGACGCGGACGCCTCGGCCACGGTGGTCATCGGCCGCCGCGACGAAAGCCGCTACGTGGTGTCGGCGGGCAATCTGGTCAACGCAGAGGACGGCCACAGCCTGGTCGCCCGCATCCAGGAACTGGCCGCGCTGGACAAGGCGGCCCTGAAGGCCGAATACAAGGCACAGCTGCACAAGCCGCGCACGCAGGGCGTGGCGTCGGGCGCGGGCCTGGGCCTCATCGACATCGCGCGCCGCGCCGGCGCTCCGCTGGAAGCCAGCCTGACCCCCGCCGCACAGCCGGGCAAGGCCTTCTTCAGCCTGAGCGTGGTGGTCTGAGAACGCGCGTTCAAAGGATTATTTTCGGAGTATTTGATGAAAGACCTGAACATTCCCGGGACCCAGTCCACGCCCGCCATCGCCGCCGACGCTGCCGCCGGCGTGCTGGCGATGCGCGGCGACTCCTATCCCGAGAATTCCTTCGAACTGTTCGGCCCGGTCATTGAATGGGTCGAGACGTACCTGCAGGATCGCGACGCGCCGCTCAAGCTTGAGCTGGAACTGCTGTACCTGAACACCAGCAGCATCAAGTCCGTGATGGACATCTTCGATGTGCTCGAGGCCGCGCACCGCAAGGGCCGCGAGGTCGGCGTGACCTGGTTTTACGACATGCGCAACGAGCGCGTGGGCGAACTGGCCGAAGAGTTCAAGGAAGACTGCACGTTCCCATTCTCGGTGGTCGGCCGCCAATGAAGCCGGGCGCCGCCGAACTGGATAAGCGCATCGCCGCACTGCTGGCGGATCCGGCCCATGCCGGCCATCCGCTGCGCGACGCGCTAGAAGCGCTTTGGCGGCACACCGAGGAACAGATGACGCGCATCCAGCGCGTGACCCAGCTTTCGGACGCCTACCAAAGCATGGCGCACGAACGTGAACTGGGCCTGTGCGACCAGTTCGATCGGCAGTTGCGCCGGTTGACCCGCATTGCGCGGATCTCGGATCACTACCAGAACATGATGCGCGACCTGAACCGCGCGCTCGAGGAAACGTCCAGCCGCGATCCCCTGACCGGCCTCTTGAACCGCCGCGCGCTAATGGAGACGATCAAGCAGGAAGTCCAGCGCGCCGCGCGCACGGGCGACAGCTTCGTCGTGGCGATGCTGGACGTGGATCACTTCAAGGCCGTGAACGACCGTTTCGGCCACGAAACGGGCGACCGGGCCCTGGTCGAGCTGGCCGGCGTGCTGGTTGAAAGCCTGCGCGAATACGATCTCTGCGGCCGCTGGGGCGGGGAAGAATTCCTCGTGCTGCTGCCGCAGACGCAGCCGGAAGCGGCGCAGGCGGTCATGGACCGCCTGGTGGGCGACGTGCGGGCGATGGCGATGGCGGCCGGGGACGAAGTCCTGCGGCTGACGGTCAGTATCGGCATGGCGCATCACCAGTTGGGCGAAACGTTCTCAGAGACGCTCAGCCGGGCGGATCAGGCGTTGTATCTGGCCAAGCAGGACGGACGCGATCGCGTCGCCCTTGGTTTTCCGAGGCGCTGAATGAAACCGGAACAGCTGTTATCCGGGTTGGAGCCCCTTATGCTTGATTCTCATCTTGGCGGTTCGGAGACGAACCCCCAAGGCGCCGCTTGGCATGTGGGCACTTATCTGACGTCGATGGACCGCGCTTTGCTGCTGTTCGATTTCGACGCCAGCGGCTCCTTGTTGAACGGCAATCCCAATTTCCTGGCCGCGGTGGGTTACACGCGCGAAGAGGCCCTGACGCTGCGCCACGACGTGCTGTGCGACAGCATGGACGAAGGCAAGGGTACCGGTAGCGGCGAGCAGGTGTGGGCCCGGCTGCGCCGCGGCCAGCATTTTTCGGGCACCTGCCGCTACCGCACCAAGGCAGGCGCGTCGCTGTGGATCGAAGCGACCTACCTGCCGCAGCTGAATGAAGCGGGCGAAGTCGGCCGCGTGGCGGTCATCTCGCGCAAGTCGATCGCGGACGCCGAACGCCAGGAGGAAATCCGCCTCCTGATGCTGGGCATCAACGAGACCGGCAATGCGGTGGCGGTGTCGGGCTGTGATGGGCGCATCGTCTACGTGAACGACGGCTTTCAGCGCATGCTGGGCTTTTCGCGCGGCGACGCGGTCAACCAGGACCTGGGCGAACTGCTTTCAGGCGGCCGTGCCGACGGCGGCACGCGCGAGGAGCTGCATCGCCGCATCGCCTGCCGCGAGGGCTATCACAAGGACGTGCTGGTCTACGACCGGGGCGGCAAGCCGTTGTGGGTGTCGGTGATGGCCAATTCGGTGTTCGACGAGCGTGGGACGCTGGTCAACATCGTGGACGTGCTGACGGACATCACGCCGACGAAGGTGCACGAGGTGCTGCAGCGCCGGGTGCTGCAGGCGATGGTGAATGAGGCCTCGGTGGTCGAGGTCATGAACATGGTGTGCCGCGAGGTCGAGCGCCTGGCGCCGGAAGTGGCGGCCTCGGTGGTGCGGGTGGACGATGCGGGCCTGCTGCGCCCGCTGGCCGCGCCGAGCCTGCCGCAGGGCTATTCGGACGCGCTGGAAGGCGTGCCGATCGGTCCGCAGGTGGGCGCCTGCGGCACGGCGGCATTTCTGGGCCGGCCGGTCATCGTGCCGGACATTGCCACGGACCCGCTGTGGGACGATTACCGCCATCTGCCGCTGCCCGAGGAATACAAGGCCTGCTGGTCGTCGCCGATCAAGTCGAGCGACGGCCGGGTGATCGGCACGTTCGGCTTCTATTTCCGCGAACGCCGCCTGCCGGACGATTTCCATCACCGTCTGGTGGACGTGTGCGTGTACCTGTGCGCGCTGGCCCTGGAACGCGAGGAAGCCCGCGCGCGCATCCGCCAGCTGGCGTTCTACGATGAGCTGACGGGCCTGCCGAACCGCAATCTGCTGCTGGCCCAGGCCGAACAGGCGATCGCGCGCGCCGAGCCGGAACGCAAACGGGTGGCGGTGCTGTTCCTGGACCTGGACCGCTTCAAGCAGGTGAACGACACGCTGGGCCACCCGATCGGCGATGCGCTGCTGCGCGATGTGGCGCAGCGCCTGCGCCGCCTGGCGCGCGCGACGGACATCGTGGGCCGCCTGTCGGGCGACGAGTTCGTGATGCTGATGCCGGAGTTCGAACACGGTCGCCTGACCGCCGCCGCGGAACACATCCTGGTGGCGCTGGCGCAGCCGTTCTCGGTGGGCGGTATTACGCTGAACCCGTCGGTGAGCATCGGCATCAGCGTGTTCCCGGAAAACGGCCGCGACATGGATACGCTGCTGCGCCATGCGGACATGGCGATGTACCAGGCCAAGACGGCGGGCCGCAACCGCATTTCATTCTTCAGCGCGGAAATGAACCGCCAGGCGCAGGAAAGGCTGGCGCTGGAAGCGGCGTTGCGAGACGCGCTGGAAGCCAAGGCATTGCGCTTGCATTACCAGCCGCAGGTGGGCTTGAAGAACGGCAGCCTGTACGGGGTGGAGGCGCTGGCCCGCTGGCGTCACCCGACGCTGGGCGATATCTCTCCGGCACGCTTTGTGCCGCTGGCCGAGGAGTGCGGGCTGATCGGTGACCTGGGCGACTGGGCGCTCCGAGAAGCCTGCTCACAACTGTCGATCTGGCGCCACAACGGCCTGCGCGTGCCGTCGGTGTCGGTGAACCTGTCGGCAACCAATTTCCACAACCTGAACCTGCCGCGCATGATCGCGGCGACGCTGGCGGAATTCGGGCTGGCGCCGGCGGATCTGATGCTGGAGATCACGGAAGGCGTGGTGCTGGATGCGACGGCAGGCACGCTGCGTACGATTGCCGAACTGCATCGCCTGGGCGTGCGGCTTTCGATGGACGACTTCGGGACGGGGTATTCCAGCTTGGGCCACTTGCGCCGGCTGATCGTCGACGAACTGAAGCTGGACCGCAGTTTCGTTCAGGGACTGGAGAGCGACGACGCAGCGCGGGCGCTGACCAGCGCGGTGATCCGGATCGGGGAAAGCCTGAGCCTGCCGGTGGTGGCTGAGGGTGTCGAGAACGAGGAGCAGCGGCGCTTCCTGATCGAGCAGGGGTGTGCGGCGGGGCAGGGGTTTCTGTTTTCACCGCCGTTGCCTGCGGGGGATCTTGAGGAGTGGTTGCGGGCTCGGGGGTGATCGGATGGTTACCTGCAGTTGATCTGGGGCTGGAGGCTAGCTTGGTCTCTTGGTTTCGCGGGTTCGGTTCTTAAGACGTCCGGCACGGTGCCGTCCCGGGGTGCGCGGGGCCACGATTGCGGTCCGGAGCCTTCGCTCCGGACTTCCCCTTCGTCATCTTCGTCCGCCTTCGGCTCCCTTCAGATTCCCTCGGGCTTATCGACGCCCCGCGCACCCCGGGCCGCCACCGCACCGGACTCTGGCAATTGAAATCTGATGGTCGTTGGGGCGGTCGGTGTGCTTGGCATTTTTGCGCAGAGACTTTCGGGCTAGAAACATCTTGCGTTGCCCGTCTCCGTTCGGCCGCGCGGGCGGCCTCCGGAGACTTACACAGTGTCGTGCGTTTGGATGATGACGCTTCGCGCATAGGTGTGCGCGTCTCACCAGGTGTCTGACACCCACATAGATGGGCTACAAGCTTGAAGGGTGCTTCTTGGGTGTCAGACACCCATCCTGGCGAAGGCGCTCGTTCTGAGCAGTTGGCAGATTCCGGCGAATTCGTAAGACGGACTCGGGTCTCACACACCACCAAGCGGTCCGTCACTAATCACCAAGTGAACTCAAGTCTCCGATGGGCGGCGCGCGTGCCGACCGTCAAGCTGTAGCAGCCCGTCGCCCCGCGCCGCCCATCACCGCCTCCCCCCCGTGATGCTGGAGCCTTAGCACCCCCATCGCCGCCGGCGCGCAAGCGACCACCGCCTCGACGCCTCACACCGCGTATGCCGATCGTGGCCGCCCGCGCGGCCGCGACTCGGCGGGCCCCGCAAGACTCGCCCCTGACCACAGCTCTAGCAGCGCCCCAACCCGGCACAGCGCAGCTCCTCGGTGCGGGCGGCAGGGGCGCGAGCGCCGTCGATGCGCCCGAGGGAATCTGAAGGGAGCCGAAGGCGGACGAAGATGACGAGGGGGAAGTCCGGAGCGAAGGCTCCGGACCGCAATCGTGGGCGATCGTGCCCCTGCCGACCGCGCCGAGGGGCGGGAGCAGAACGCCAACCCGCGAACTTCGACCCACCGCCAAACCAGAGCCAACGTCAATCCCAGCTCAAGTCCCCATCCCCGTCGCCCCATCCCCCGCCGCTGCATCCCCCCTCCAGCCGTCCCCATTTCCCTCCCCATCCAGCATCCCTAAATACTTTCCCTCATTTGCACACCCACAACTTCAGGTATATATTTCAAGCCTAAACTATCCAGACCTAAATATCTGCGGCTTCCGCTCCAGCACCAAGAGCGACTGTCGCGTACTTGGAGCGTATACGGCAATGAAGATAGTCTGCATCGGCGGCGGTCCCGCCGGCCTGTATTTCGGTCTGCTCATGAAACTGCAGAATCCCGCCAACGAAGTCACCGTCATCGAACGCAACCGTCCGTATGACACTTTTGGCTGGGGCGTGGTGTTCTCCGACGCCACCATGCAGAACCTGCGTGAGGCCGATCCGGTCTCGGCGCAAACCATTGGCGATGCGTTCAACCATTGGGATGACATCGACATCCATTTCAAGGGACGCAGCATCCGCACCAGCGGTCACGGCTTCATCGGCATTGGCCGCAAGAAGCTCCTGAACATCCTGCAGGCGCGTTGCGAGGATGTTGGCGTCAAGCTTGTGTTCGAGAACTTCGTTCAGGATGATCAGGCCATCGCCCGCGAGTACGATGCCGACCTCGTCATTGCCTCGGACGGCATCAACAGCCAGATCCGCACCCGCTACGCGGACACGTTCCATCCCGATATCGATCAGCGCCGCTGCCGCTTCGTGTGGCTGGGCACGAAAAAGGTGTTCGACGCGTTCACCTTTGCCTTCGTGCAGACCGAGCACGGCTGGTTCCAGGCGCACGCATACCGCTACGAAGACGGGATGTCCACGTTCATCGTGGAAACACCCGAGGAAACCTGGCAGGCCGCCGGCATCGAGCAGATGAGCCAGGAAGAGGGCATCGCGTACTGCGAGAAGCTGTTCGCGCCCTGGCTGGATGGCAACAAGCTCATCAGCAACGCCTCGCACTTGCGCGGCTCGGCGATCTGGATCCGCTTCCCGCGGGTCATCTGCAATACGTGGGTCCATTGGAACGATCTGGAAACCGCGCGCGGCACGCGCCGGGTGCCGGTCGTGCTGATGGGCGATGCGGCGCACACCGCGCACTTTTCCATCGGCTCCGGCACCAAGCTGGCGCTGGAAGACGCGATTGAGCTGGCGCGCTGCCTGAGCGGCGCGGAAGGCAGCGTGGAGGCGGGCCTGCATCACTACGAGGAAGTGCGCAGCGTCGAGGTGTTGAAGATCCAGAACGCGGCCCGCAATTCCACCGAATGGTTTGAGAACGTCGAGCGTTACGCCGAGCTGGAACCCGAGCAATTCGCCTATTCGCTGCTGACCCGTTCGCAGCGTATCTCGCACGAGAACCTGCGTCTGCGCGACCCGGCCTGGCTGGAAGGTTTTGAGCGCTGGATCGCCGAACGCGCCGGCGCCGCCACGCCCGAGGGCCGGCGTCCGGCCATTCCGATGTTGACGCCGTATCAGGTGCGCGGCGTGCGGCTGAAGAACCGGATCCTGGTGTCGCCGATGGCCATGTACTCGTGCACGGACGGGGTGCCGGGCGACTTCCACCTGGTTCACCTGGGCGCGCGCGCCATGGGCGGGGCGGGGCTGGTGATGGTGGAAATGACCTGCGTGTCGCCGGACGGCCGCATCACCCCGGGGTGCCCGGGCCTGTGGAACGACGAGCAGCAGCAGGCGTTTGCCCGCATCGTGAATTTCGTGCACGGCAACAGCGATGCGCGCATCGGCATGCAGCTGGGTCACGCGGGCCGCAAGGGGTCGACGCAGCTGGGCTGGCAGAAGATCGATCATCCGCTGGCCGAAGGCAACTGGCCGCTGGTCTCGGCGTCGGCGCTGCCGTACATCGAAGGCGTGTCGCAGACGCCGCGCGCCATGACGCGCGAGGACATGGATCAGGTGCGCGACAACTTCGTGGCGGCCGCGCGCCGCGCGGCGGCGGCCGGCTTTGACTGGCTGGAGCTGCACTGCGCGCACGGTTACCTGTTGTCCAGTTTCATTTCGCCGCTGACGAACCAGCGCGAAGACGAGTACGGCGGCAGCCTGGAGAACCGCCTGCGCTTCCCGCTGGAGGTCTTCCATGCGGTGCGCGCGGTGTGGCCCGAAGACAAGCCGATGTCGGTGCGGATCTCGGCCAGCGATTGGGTGGAAGGCGGCATCACCGCGGACGACGCGGTCGAGATCGCGCGTCACTTCAAGGCGGCGGGCGCCGACATGATCGATTGTTCGTCCGGTCAGGTCAGCAAGGAAGAAAAGCCGGTGTACGGCCGCATGTTCCAGACGCCGTTTGCCGACCGCGTCCGCAACGAAGCGGGCATTCCCACGATTGCAGTGGGCGCCATCTTCGAGGCCGACCACGCCAACGGCATCATCGCCTCGGGCCGCGCGGACCTGTGCGCGCTGGCGCGTCCCCATTTGGCTGACGCCTCCTGGACGCTGCGCGAAGCGGCGCGGGTGGGCTATGTTGATGTGTCGTGGCCGAGCCAGTATTTTGCGGGCAAGCGCCAGCTGGAAACCAACTTCGAACGCGCCGCCGCCATGGCGCAACTGGACATCAAATGAATGCACAACCGTTACCGCTTGCCGGGCGTCACGCGCTGGTGACGGGCGGCGCGCGCGGTATCGGCCTGGCCAGCGCACGGTCGCTGCTGCAGCGCGGCGCCCGCGTCACGCTGCTGGGCCGCGACGGCGGCGCGCTGGACGCCGCGACCGACGAACTGGCCCGGCTGGGTCAGGTGCAGGCGGTCAGTGCCGACATCGCCGACGAGGCGTCGGTGCGCGCGGCCTTCGCGCAGGCCGAGACCGAGTTCGGTCCGGTGCTGGTGCTGGTGAACAATGCGGGCCAGGCGGTCAGCCAGCGGTTCGACCGCACGGACGCGGCGCTGTGGAACCAGATGCTGGCCGTCAACCTGACCGGCACGTTCCACTGCATCCAGGCCGCGCTGCCGGGAATGCTGCAGGAAAAGTGGGGCCGCGTCATCAACGTGGCCAGCACCGCGGGCCTGATCGGCTATGGGTATGTAAGTGCCTACTGCGCCGCCAAGCACGGTGTGATCGGGCTGACCCGGTCGCTAGCGCTGGAAACGGCGCAAAAGGGCGTGACGGTCAATGCCGTCTGCCCCGGCTACACCGAGACCGACATCGTGCGCGGTGCGGTGGCCAACATCGTTGAGAAGACCGGCATGACGCCGGACGCCGCTCGCCTGAAGCTGGCCGAGCGCAACCCGCAGGGCCGCCTGGTGCAGCCCGAGGAAGTGGCCGAGACGGTCGCGTGGCTGGCGCTGCCGGCCTCCGCTTCCATCAACGGCCAGGCGATCGCCGTCGACGGCGGCGAAGTGATGACCGGCTGAGCCCGGCGCCCCAACCACCCAGCATTCACGAACGGAGACACCATGAGCACCCAGCCCGAAGAACACACCATGAAGCATCACAAGCGTCCCATCGCCGGTTACCAGGCGAAGACGTTCCTGTGGCAGGTGTCGGACGACGGCAAGGTCGGCACCATCACGCTGAACCGTCCCGAGCGCAAGAACCCGCTGACGTTCGATTCGTACGCGGAGCTGCGCGATTTCTTCCGGTCGCTGGTGTATGCCACCGACATCAAGGTGGTGGTGGTGACGGGCGCGGGCGGCAATTTCTGCTCGGGCGGTGATGTGCACGAGATCATCGGCCCGCTCACGAAGATGAGCATGCCGGAACTCCTGGACTTCACGCGCATGACGGGTGATCTGGTCAAGGCAATGCGGGCGTGCCCGCAGCCCATCGTGGCGGCGGTGGACGGCGTGTGCGCCGGCGCGGGCGCGATGGTGGCGCTGGCCTCGGACATGCGGTTGGGCACGCCGGCGGCGCGCACCGCGTTCCTCTTCACCCGTGTGGGTCTGGCGGGCGCCGACATGGGCGCGTGCACGCTGCTGCCGCGCATGATCGGCCAGGGTCGCGCTTCCGAGCTGCTGTACACGGGCCGCGCGATGACGGCGGACGAGGGCGCGAGCTGGGGCTTTTTCAATGCGCTGCACGAGTCCGGCAAGCTGCTGGAAGCGGCGCAGGCGCTGGCGGCGCAGTTGGCTGCGGGTCCGACCTTCGCGCACGGCGTGACCAAGAAGCTGCTGCATCAGGAATGGAACATGGGCGTGGACGAAGCCATCGAGGCCGAAGCCGAGGCGCAGGCCATCTGCATGCAGACGCGCGATTTCCATCGCGCCTACGAGGCCTTCGTGGCCAAGCAAAAGCCTGTCTTCGAGGGGAATTGACGATGCGCGACGCAAGCTGGCTGGACTGGCCCTTTTTTGACGACGCGCATCGCAAGCTGGCGCATGAGGTCGACGCCTGGTGCGAGCAATCGCTGGGCGACGTGGACCATCACGATGCGGACGCGGCGTGCAGGAAGCTGGTCAAGGCCATGGGCCAGGCCGGCTGGCTGCGGTATGCGGTGGCGGGCGGCCCGGGCGGGGCCTGGGGCGGCGCGCTGCCCGAGGTCGATTCCCGCGCGGTGTGCATCCTGCGCGAGACGTTTGCCCGCCATGAAGGGCTGGCGGACTTTGCGTTTGCGATGCAGGGGCTGGGCAGCGGCGCGATTTCGCTGATGGGCTCGGATGCGCTGCGCCAGCATTACTTGCCGCGCGTGGCGCGCGGCGAGGCGATTGCGGCCTTCGCGCTGTCCGAACCCGATGCGGGCTCGGACGTGGCGGCGCTGGCGTGCGAGGCCAAGCTTGACGGCGACCATTACGTGCTGAACGGCGCCAAGACGTGGATCTCCAACGGCGGCATCGCGGACTTCTATTGCGTCTTTGCGCGCACGGGCGAAGCGCCGGGGGCGCGCGGCATCAGCGCGTTCGTGGTGGATGCGGATACGCCGGGGTTCGAGGTTTCGGAGCGCATCGACCTGATCGCGCCGCACCCGCTGGCGACAATCACGTTCGACAACTGCCGCGTGCCGGCCACGCACCGGCTGGGCGACGCGGGGCAGGGATTCAAGCTGGCCATGATGACGCTGGACATCTTCCGCGCATCGGTGGCGGCGGCGGCGCTGGGGTTTGCGCGCCGGGCGCTGGATGAAGGATTGGCGCGCGCCAAGACGCGCCGCATGTTCGGCCAGACGCTGGCCGACCTGCAACTGACGCAAGCCGCGCTGGGCGACATGGCGACCGCCATCGATGCCTCGGCGCTGCTGACGTACCGCGCCGCGTGGATGCGCGACGTGCAGAAGCTGCGCACCACGCGCGAAGCCGCGATGGCCAAGATGACGGCCACCGAGTCGGCGCAGACCGTGATTGACCGGGCCTTGCAGATGTTCGGTGGCGCGGGCGTGGTGTCGGGGATGCCGGTGGAGAAGCTTTACAGGGAAATCAGAGCGCTGCGTATCTACGAAGGCGCCACGGAAGTTCAAAAGTTGATCATCGCCCGTGAACTGCTGAAGGCGTAAAGGGGCCATCGAGCGCCTGCCTTTTGCAACGTAAACCGCATCGCACTAGCCAAGGGGAATTTTCATGGAAGTATCCGCCCACATCGACACCTTCGCCCGGGACAACCTGCCCCCGGGCGAACAATGGCCTGAGTTCCTGCTGGACGGCCCCGACGTGGCCTATCCGAAGCGTTTCAATTGCGCGGTGGAACTGGTGGACGCCATGGTCGGGCGCGGCCACGGCGACCGCGTGGCCTTGCGCTGGCGCCAGGACGGCAAGCAGGCGTCGATGACCTATCGGGAACTGGCGGCGCTGACCAACCGCATCGCGCATGTACTGACCGAGGACATGAAGCTGGTGCCGGGCAATCGCCTGCTGTTGCGCGGGCCGAACAATCCGATGATGGCGGCGTCGTGGCTGGCCGCGATCAAGGCGGGCCTGGTGACGGTGCCGACGATGCCGCTGCTGCGTTCGAAGGAACTGAAGCAGATCATCGAGAAGGCGCAGATCCAGGCGGTGCTGTGCGACGTGCGCCTGAAGGACGAGGCGCAGTTCTGCGCGCAGCCGGACCACGAGAACCATTGCCCGGGTCTGGCGCAGGTCATGTATTTCAATGACACGGCAGCCGATGCGCTGGATACGCTGGCCGCCGGCAAGCCGGATACGTTCGAGGCCTGCGATACGGCGGCCGACGATGTGTGCCTGATTGCGTTCACCAGCGGCACGACGGGCGCGCCCAAGGGCTGCATGCATTTTCATCGCGACGTGCTGGCGATGTGCGACCTGTTCCCCAAGCATGTGATCAAGCCGGGGCCGGACGACATTTTCTGCGGCACGCCGCCGCTGGCGTTCACGTTCGGCCTGGGCGGGCTGTTGTGCTTTCCGCTGCGGGTGGGCGCCAGCACGGTGCTGGCCGAGAAGCTGTCGCCGGAGAGCCTTCTGGAACTGATCCAGGAATTCCGCGCGACGATCGTGTTCACGGCGCCGACCTTCTACCGGCAGATGGCGGCGCTGGTGGGAAAATTCGATCTGTCGTCGCTGAAGAAGAGTGTGTCGGCGGGCGAGGCGCTGCCGGATGCGACGCGCCAGCTCTGGAAGGATGCAACGGGGATCGAGATGATCGACGGGATCGGGGGCACGGAGATGATCCACGTGTTCGTGTCGAGCCCGCCGGAGTCGGTGCGCCGTGGCGCAATCGGCCGCGTGGTGCCAGGCTATGTGGCGCAGATCGTGGACGACGAGATGAAGCCGGTGCCCAATGGCACGGTGGGCCGCCTGGCGATCAAGGGGCCGACGGGCTGCCGTTATCTGGCGGATGACCGCCAGCGCCGCTTTGTGCAGAACGGCTGGAATCTGCCGGGCGATACGTTCGTGCAGGACGACGACGGCTATCTGTTCTATCAGGCGCGCAACGACGACATGATCGTGTCGGCAGGCTACAACATCGCGGGCCCGGAAGTCGAGGACGCGCTGCTGCGCCACGAGGCGGTGGCGGAATGCGGGGTGGTGGGCGCGATGGATGACGAGCGCGGGCAGGTGGTGAAGGCGTTTGTGGTGCTCAAGCCGGGTTTTGCGCCAAGCGCGGAACTGGTGACGGCGATGCAGACGTTCGTGAAGGCGAACATTGCGCCCTACAAGTATCCGCGCGCGATCGAGTTCGTGGACGCGTTGCCGCGCACGGAAACCGGCAAGCTGCAGCGCTTTGCGCTGCGCAAGATGGCATAAGCAGGCAATCGGCAACAAGGAAACATCATGGCAGCACCCTTCGTGAGTCAGGTAGAAGTCCGCTTCCGGCATTGCGACCCGGCGGGCATCGTGTTCTATCCGCGCTATTTCGAGATGATCAATGATTTCGTCGAGGAGTGGTTCGACAAGGGAATGGGGCTGCCATTTCATGCGCTGCACGTGGAGCGGCACATCGGCACGCCGATGGCATCTGTGACGTGCGATTTCAGCGCGCCAAGCCGCTGGCACGAGAAGCTGCGCCAGACGCTTTCGGTGCAACGTATCGGCGGGGCGTCGTTCAAGGCGCTGGTGCGCTTTGAAGGGCCTGACGGGCAGTTGCGGTTGTCGGCGACGCTGACGATCGTGACGGTGGATCTGCGGACGATGAAGTCGATGCCGCTGCCCGCGGATCTGCGGGAACGCATGCAGGATTATCTGGCAACCGCGGCATAAGCGGGCGCCACCCTGTGGTTTGTTTATTTGATCAATAGGATGAGACGTTATGAAGATTCTGCAACCGCCGGATTGGATGGCGCCCCGGGGCTATTCGAATGGTGTGCTGACCGAGATGCAGGTGGGCAGCAAGCTGGTGTTCGTAGGCGGACAGGTGGGCTGGAACGGGCAGCAGCAGTTCGAGTCCGATGACTTCGCGGACCAGGTGCGCCAGGCGCTGCTGAACATCGTGCAGATCCTGGCCGAGGGCGGGGCGAAGCCGGAACATATCGTGCGGATGACGTGGTATGTGACGGACAAGGATGAATACGTGGCGGCTTATCCGGGCATCGGCAAGCACTACCGTGAGCTGATCGGCCGGCATTTCCCGGCGATGACGGCGGTGGAGGTTGCCGATCTGGTGGAGGATCGCGCGAAGGTCGAGATTGAAGTGACTGCGGTGGTGCCTGCGCAGTAACTCGTTATTCGGTTTGACGGTGTACCGAAGGTTCGCCGCTTTTGCTGCCCGGCCGGCACCGGGGGGCTGGAGCGGCGGGCCTTTGGTGCTTATGGCTGCGTTTTGTTTGGTTTTTTTGGCGGGTTTGCTGAAGTGGTTTTCTGGCACTCTCATGATTGTCGGGTGTCTTGTTCGGCAGGTGTCTGACACCCGCAGGAGACAGTCGTCATTGCACGGCGGTCGTGGCCGGGTGTCTGACACCTTCATGATGCCTCGGTGCCGTTCTTAAGACGCCCGGCGCGTCGTCGGCCTGGGGCGCGCGGGGCTACGATTGCGGTCCGGAGCCTTCGCTCCGGACTCCCCCTTCGTCATCTTCGTCCAGGCCTTCGGCCTTCCCTTCAGATTCCCTCGGGCGCATCTACACG
>NZ_CADIJP010000016.1 GCF_902859725.1 Achromobacter mucicolens
AGGCAGGCGGCGCAGACCGCGGCGGCCGCCATCAGCGCGCGGTTGGCGCCGGCACGCGCCAGCGGCAGGACGACGCGGGCCGTCAGGCCGCCGCCGGGTCGGTCCAGCAGCCACAGCGACCCGCCGTGGGCGACAGCGACGGACCGCACGATCGCCAGTCCCAGTCCGGATCCGGGCAGCGTTTCCCCGGCGCGGCCGCGCGAGAAACGTTGCTGCACGGATTCCTTCTCGTCGTCGGCCACGCCGGGGCCGCGGTCCGAGACGGTGAGCGCGACGCGATAGCCGGCAACGGGCGTGGCCTGGATCTCAACCGGCCCGTCCGGCGCGTAGCGCAGGGCATTGTCGGCCAGGTTGCGCAGCATTTCGCGCAGCGCGATGCGATCGCCGGCGATGCGCGCGCGGCGCACTTCGGGCGCAATGGCGATGCGCAGCCGCTGCGCCTCCAACGGACCAATGCGGCGGCGCGTTTCGTTGACGGTTTCAGCCACGCCGACCAACGCGCGGGCGCCCTTGCCGAGCCGGTGGGTGATGGTGGCGTCCATGAGCAGCTGGTTGATGAGCTGGCTGGCGTGGGTGGCGTTCAGATGGATGCGTTCGAGCCGGGCGTGCAGGCGCTGCGGATCGGTCTCGTCCAGCGCTACCTCGGCTTGCGCCCGCAGCGAGGCAAGGGGCGTGCGGACCTGGTGCGCGGCATCGGCGACCAGGGTGTTAAGCGTGTCCATGGCGCCAGACAACCGCTGCATGAAGCCGTTGAGCGCTTCGATCAACCTCCGCACTTCGCGCGGGACGGGTTTGACAAGCGGCTCCAGGTCATCCGGCGCGCGCCGCCGCAGTTCGCGTTCGACGACGGCAAGCGGCGCGAAGGCGCGCTGCACGCCAAACCACAACAGGCCCAGCGCGACCAGGGACACGACGACGAGCGGCAGCACGCTGCGCCCAAGAATCTCGCCCGCCAGCGCCTCGCGCGAGCCCAGCGTCTCGGCGACACGCAAGGTGACCCAGCCGGCGTGCTGGCTGGCCGATACCAGGCGGCCAACGGTCGCGACCCGGATGGGTTCGTCGTGATAGCTCAGATAGGTGAAAACGGGCGTGGCCGACTGCGCGAGGGGCAGGCCGGGCGCAAGGTCGCCGTACCCGGTGATGAGCCTGCCGTTTGAAGTGCGCGCTTCATAGAACACACGCTCGCCGCCGGACAGCATGGCCAGCGAGGACACGGGCGGCTCGACGGTGACTTCGTTGTCTTCGATCTGGACGGACCCGGCAATGGTCAGCGCCGAGGCCGCGAGCAGCCGGTCAAACGCCTGCTCGGCGGCGCGCTGGGCATAACCGCGCAAAAAGAACACGAGCCCGATGAGCGCGCAGGCGAGCAGCACGGCGCCCAGGGTGAAGACGCGCTGCCGGATGGAAAAGCTTTCAGGGATGTTCATGGCTGCGGGCCTGATACCCGACGCCCCGCACGGTGACAATATCCACGGACGCGCCCGCAAGCTTTTTGCGAAGCCGCGAGATAAGCAGCTCAAGCGCATTGAGTGAGCCGTCGTCCAGGTCGAAGATCTGGTTCATGAGGCGTTCCTTGGCAACGGTCTGGCCCAGCTTGCCGACCAGGATCTCAAGCAACCGGAATTCCCGCCGCCCCAGCTCCAGGGGCGTGCCGGCCAGTTCGACATGCCGATTCGCCAGATCCAGACTGAGATTGCCGTAATGCGCCACACTGGTGGTCTGCCCCGCGGGCCGCCGCAACAAGGCGCGCAACCGGGCCTCCAGTTCGCGCAGATCGAACGGTTTGACCAGATAGTCATCAGCGCCCAGATCCAGCATGTCGATCTTGTCTTCGATCTCGGCGCGCGCGGTCATGACGAGCACAGGCGCCTCAAGACCCGCCGCCCGCAACTCCCGGATAAGCGTGAATCCATCCTTGCCGGGCAAATTGATATCCAGCACGAGTGCGTCCCAGGTCTCATCCAACCCCCAACGCAACGCCTGCACGCCATCACGCACCCACTGCACACTATGACCCGCCGAACGCAGCTTGCTCTCAACGGCATCGCCAAGATCGAGATTGTCCTCGACCAGCAGAATGCGCATGTTTGCTCCTCCTTTGTTGTGCTTTTTTCTGGGGAGTTTAACGGGGGGCGTTGATGCGCGGGGGTGTTGGTGGTGCTCTTCAGGTTACCGGCTGATTGGGAGGGGCGTTTGCTTGGGTGGGTTTTTGGCGTTCTTGAGGCGTCCGGCACGGCGGCGGCCCGGGGCGCGCGGGGCCACGATTGCGGTCCGGAGCCTTCGCTCCGGACTCGCCTAGGCGGCCCCCCCCTTCGTCATCTTCGTCCGCCTTCGGCTCCCTTCAGATTCCCTCGGGCTTATCGACGCCCCGCGCACCCCGGGCCGCCACCGCACCGGACTCGAGCAATAGAAATCTGACGGCCGGCGGGGTGGTCGGCGTGCTTGGCGTTTTAGCGCAGAGTATCTCGGGCTAGAAGCATCTTGCGTTGCCCGTCCCCGTTCGGCCGCGCGGGCGGCCTCCGGAGACTTACGCGGCGTCTAGCGTTTGGATGATGACGCTTCGCGCGTAGGTGCGTGCGTCTCACCAGGTGTCTGACACCCGTGTAGATGGTCTTGAAGCTTGAAGCAGCGCTTCAGGGGTGCCAGACACCTTTGCGGCATACGCGCTGACGCTTGGTTTAATGATGATTCTTTTCCAGGGCTGCAGACACCTGATTAGATGAACCGCAAGCTTGACGCGCGTTTCAAGGATGGCAGCACTCGCGCGATAACAACCCCAGTCGCCGCTAATCGTCCCTTGAACTCAAGTGCCCGATGGGCGGCGCGAACCGATCGGCAAGCTGTAGCGACCCGTCGCCGCGCCGCCCATCACCGCCCACCCCCAACGTGAGGCGGACCATTAGCAAACTAGTCACCGCCAGCGCGCAAGCGCACACCGCCACGACGTCCGACCGACCCGATGCCGATTGCCGCCGCCCGGGCGGCAGCAATTCGGCGGCCCCGCAGATCTCCTGCCCTGTCCACAGGTCTTGTAGCGCGCAAACCAAAGACCCTGGCAGCACGGCGTCGCGGGCACCGTGGGTGCGAGCGCCGTCGATGCGCCCGAGGGAATCTGAAGGGAGCCGAAGGCGGACGAAGATGACGACGGGGGGGGCCGCCTAGGCAAGTCCGGAGCGAAGGCTCCGGACCGCAATCGTGGGCGATCGTGCCCACGGTGACCGCGGCGTCGGGCGACCTACGAAGACGTTACGCGACCAACGAAAACCAACCGCGACCTACGCAGACTCCCCCTTAACTTCGCCCACAAACCGACAATCCAACTCCAGAGACAATTCATCCATCCCCAGGATATCCACTTCAACAGCCGTCCCCCGCTCAAACTCAGGCATCCCACCGACCCGAGTCACCAGCGGCGCATTCGCAAACCGCACGAGATCCTCGCGCAGCACATGCGCCACCGTCCGCGTCACGCCGTTCTGTTTCAGCCAGCGCAGGCACCAGTAGCGCTCCATCGCGCTCTGGAACTCGGCCCAGGCGGCGTATTGCGCGTCGAAGGCGCCGATGATGGCGAACAGGTCCGCGTCGCGCGGCTTGAAGGGGGCGATCAGGCGGGCGGACACGCCGTGTTCCACCGCGGCGATCAGCTGCCACTGGTTGACCAGGTCGACATAGCGGCGCAGCGGCGACGTACTCCACGCGTATTGCGGGACGCCGATGGCTTCGTGCGGCAGCGCCTGCGTGCTCATGCGCACGCGGCCCGCTTGTTGCGAGCGGTAGATGCCGGGCACGCCGTGCTGGTTCAGCAGGCCGCCCCACAGGTTGTTGGCCAGGATCATGTACTCGGCCACCATGCGGTCCAGCGGCGCGTTGCGCTGGCGCGGGACCAGACGCACGGGCGTGTCGGGATCGTCGGGGTTGCCGTCCAGATAGAAGCTGTATTCGACCCGGGAGTTGTTTTCCGGCTTGCCGCGCACATTTTCGCGTTGCGCCGACAAGGCCTGGGCCAGCTTCCAGAGCGGGCGCAGCCAGTGGCCATAGGGCAGATCGGCTGCGGGGTCCGCGAGGCTTGCCTCGGTGACCTGGGTGTCCAGCATGTTGTGGCGCAGGTTTTCGCGCACGACGATGCGTTCCAGGCGGGTTTCCGATTCGATGACTTCGCCGGTTTCGGAATTGGCGATGACGTACAGCGACAACGCGGGCACTTCGCGGCCGGCGTCCAGGGAGAACGCCTGGATGACGCTGTCCGGCTGCATCGGGATCTTGTCGCCGGGCATGTAGACGGTGGACAGGCGGGCGCGGGCCAGCTTGTCCAGTTCGCTGTCGCGGGTGACGGACAGGCCCGGCGCGGCGACGTGGATGCCGACGCGCACGCGGCCGTCCGGCAGGGTCGAGACCGACAGCGCATCGTCGATTTCCGTGGTGGTGACGTCGTCCACGGAGTAGATCTCGGCATCGGCCAGCGGCAGTTCGCGGTCGATGGGGGGCAGTTCCACGTCGGGGAAGGCCAGTCCGCGCGGGAAGTTGACGGCCAGGAAGCGGCGCTTGTGCAGCGCGAGCGCGTGCGGCCAGGCGCCCAGTTCGAGCAGCAGGCGGTCCGGGGTCTTGCCCAGCCTGGCGCATGCCGCGTCCAGCGCCTTCCATTGCTGCGAGTTCTTGTCCGGGCGGATCAGCAGCGATTCGGCCGCCTGCGCGATCGGCTCGGGCAGACGGCCGGCTGCCATTTCGTCGACCCATTCCTGTTGCTGCTCGGCCTGACGCTGCTTCTTTTCGAGCGCGGCCAGCGCGGCGGCCAGGATGTCGGGCGGGGCAGGGCGGTAGCGGCCCTTGCCGCGGCGATGGAAGTAAGCCGGCGCGCCGTGCAGGCGCATCAGCAGCGCGGCCTGTTCGACGGGCGTGGGGGCGTGGCCGAAGTAATCGGCGGCCAGGGCGGGCGAGTCGAATTCTTCCTGAGGCGCGCATTCCCACAGGAATTGCAGGTCCAGCGTCTCAGCCGTAGCGGCCGCCTGGCTCATCAGGGTCGCCGGGTCCGGCGAGGCGAAGTTGAACAGGGTGTTGGCGCGCTTGATTTTGCTGCGCTTGCCCGATTCCGACTCCACCTGCAGGCTGGCGTCGGTCTCGGACAGGATATGGCCGGCCTTGAAGCTGCCGTCGTCTTCGTAAAACACATACATGGTGGGGATCGTCCTGGGCGGCGGCCTCGCGCCGCCTTGCGCAGCTTTAGGGGTGTTGAAAGTCGAGATTGATTATCAAGGGCGTACCGGCTTGCCGCCTAGGGCGAACTCAAGCACTTCCGGCATCCAGTCCGCGAAATCGGACAGGCCGTGGTCGCTGCCTTGCACGATACGCTGGCGGCAGCCCGCGTACCGGTCGCGCATTTCGCGCCAGTCCAGCACTTCGTCGCCGGTTGCGGCGACCAGGAAATACCGGTCGGGCTGCGTGATGCGCGGCGCATGGATGGCGGCCAGTTCAGCCACATACTCGGGCAAAAAAACGAACGGCGCGCCGGAATGATACATGTGGTGCTCGCCGACCTGGGTGGCAAGGTCGCGCGCGGCGTTGACGGCGGGGTTCAGCAGCACGGCCTTGCAGCCCAGCTGTTCGGCGATCCAGGTGGCGTAAAAACCGCCCAGCGACGAGCCGATGACGGTCAATTCGCGCGGCGAGGCGGCGCTGGCCAGCCGGTCGCGCGCCATGCCCATCGCCAGGTCGATCGCCTCGCGCGGGCTGGCGGGCAGTTGCGGGCAGGCCCAGGCCTCGTTCAGGCCGCGCTCGGCCATGGCGCCCGCCATCATGCTCGCCTTGAAAGAATCAGGCGACGACCGGAAACCGTGTAGATAGAGAATCATTGCTTGCTGTTTCCGTCTGCGTTGCGGGAGGCCGCCGGGGGCCGGTCTTGTAGCCGGACTGGCGGGTGGCCGTGTCCGGCTGGGCCCGGCTTGCGGTCGGCCGGGCGGATTCAGCCGCGCGCCTGCAGCGCGTCCAGCAGCTTGCCATGAATGCCGCCAAAGCCGCCATTGCTCATGACCAGCACCTGGTCGCCGGGGCGGGCTGCGCCGGCGACCGCCGCCACGAGTGCGCCGATGTCATCGTAACTGGAAGCCCGGCCGCCCAGGGGCGCAAGCACCTCGTCCGGGTTCCAGCCGAGCGCATGCTTGCCCTCGTTGGCGCCAAAGCAGAACACCAGATCGGCATCTGCCAGGGCCTCGGGCAGACGGGCGGCCATGGTGCCCAGCTTCATGGTGTTGGAACGCGGCTCCAGCACGGCCAGGATGCGCGCGGCGCCAATCTGGCGGCGCAAACCTTCGAGGGTGGTGGCGATGGCGGTGGGGTGGTGGGCAAAGTCGTCATAGACCTTGATGCCGTTGACCGTCCCGCGCAGTTCCATGCGGCGCTTGACCCCGCCGAAGCGGGTGAGGGCGTCGATGCCCTGTTCGGCCGGCACGCCGACGTGTTCGGCGGCGGCCAGGGCGGCCAGCGCGTTCATGCGGTTATGTTCGCCCGTCAACGACCAGCGCACCGTGCCGGCACGCTCGCCGGCGCGGGTGACTTCAAAGGCGCCGTCCGCATCGGGCGGCGAGGCCTGCCAATGGCCGTCCGCCCCGAACGTGACGGTATCGGACCAGCATCCTCGCGCAATCACGCGGTCCAGGGCGTCCGAGTGCGTTGGCCGGACGATGCGGCCCGACCCGGGGATCGTGCGCACCAGGTGGTGGAACTGGGTTTCGATGGCAGCCAGATCGGGGAAGATGTCGGCGTGATCGTATTCCAGGTTGTTCAGGATGGCGGTCCGGGGGCGGTAGTGGACGAACTTGGACCGCTTGTCGAAGAATGCCGTGTCGTATTCGTCAGCTTCGATCACGAAGGGGCGGCGCGCCGGATCGTAGCGGGCGGAAACGTGCAGGTCCTGCGCCACGCCGCCGATCAGGAAGTTGGGCGCCAGGCCCGCGGCTTCCAGCACCCAGGCCAGCATCGAGCTGGTGGTGGTCTTGCCATGCGTGCCGGCGACGGCCAGCACATGCGCGCCCGGCAGGATGTTGTCGCCCAGCCATTGCGGACCGGACACGTAGCGCGCCCCGGATTCCAGAATGGCTTCCATCAGCGGATTGCCGCGGCTGACCACGTTGCCGATGACGTACAGGTCCGGCTTGAGCGCCAATTGTTCCGCGCCGAAGCCTTCGATCAGTTCGATCCCCTGTTCGGAAAGCTGGGTGCTCATCGGCGGGTACACGCCCGCGTCGCAACCCGTGACTTTGTGGCCGGCGGCGCGCGCGATCAGCGCCAGCCCGCCCATGAAGGTGCCGCAGATGCCAAGAATGTGCAGGTGCATTGATAAATCTCCTGCCCTGCATTGTATATATAGCGCCGCGACAAGCCGGCGCCGCGCCGGTGCGGCGTAAAACGGCCGCAACGGTTATCATCGCGCCATGAATCGACGCCTACTTCTTTCCGCCGCGGTGGCCGTGGCCGCGACTGTCGCGGGCGGCTACACGCTGATGGGACGCAAGTCCCAGGACGCCGCGGCGCCAGCCGACGCCGGCGATCCGGTGGCCGCCTTGAAGCAGATGAAGCTGCCCGATCTCGCCGGCGCTTCGCATTCGCTGGACGGCTGGAAGGGGCAGCCCATCGTGGTCAATTTCTGGGCAACATGGTGCGCGCCGTGCGTAAAGGAAATGCCCGCGCTGGACGCCTTGCAGAAAAAATACCCGAATGTGCGCTTTGTCGGCTTCGGTGTCGATACTGCAGCCAACATGCAAAAATTTGTCGAGAAAGTACAGGTTTCGTACCCGCTATGGGTGATTGGCGCAGGCGCCATCGATACCCTGCGTAAATTGGGAAATCCCAGCGGGGGCCTGCCTTTTACTATCGTTTTCAACGCAGATGGCAGCATTAACCGGAAGATATTGGGCGAAGTCCAGCCCGATGACCTGGATCGCACGCTGGCGGGTTTGAAGGCGTAAGTCTGTTGGACAAATAGTAGGAATTGGCGTAAAAAGCTGGTTTATCGGCTGTTTTGCCAACAATTGGCAATCCACAATTTGGCACGCGCATGGCGCAAAACATACTGGTATTGCATGGCCCGAACCTGAACCTGCTTGGCACCCGGGAACCTCATATCTACGGCAGTCTTACCCTGGCCCAGATCAATGAGCGTCTCGAGTTGCTCGCGGGCGAATTGGGCGCCACGCTGACTGCGTGGCAAAGCAATCACGAAGGTGCGCTGGTTGACCGCATTCAGGCGGCACGGCAGGACGGCACGGACTTCATCATCATCAACGCAGCGGCATACACGCACACCAGCGTCGCAATTCGCGATGCGCTGGCTGGGGTCGCGATCCCATTTATTGAAGTACATTTGTCCAATCTGTATAAGCGAGAGCCGTTCAGGCATCACTCTTATCTGTCCGACTTGGCGCAGGGCCTGATCAGCGGCCTGGGCGCGGACGGCTACGAGGCCGCGTTGCGATACGCAGTGCGGCACTGATCTCGCATCAAATTCAACGCTTTTACATCTTATACGGCGCGAACCCGACGCTGGGGCGACGCCGACACTATCTCGGGAAGCAGCTTCTATGGATCTTCGAAAACTCAAAACCCTGATCGACCTGGTGGCTGAATCGGGCATTGCCGAGCTGGAAATCACCGAAGGCGAAGGCAAGGTCAGAATCGTCAAGTTCTCGCAGACGCTGCAGCCGGTGGCCTACCACCAGCCCGAAGCCGGCGTGCCCGCCGCGCCCGTGGCTGCCGCCGCGCCCGCCGCCGCACCGGCCGCGCCCGCAGCCCCGGTCATTCAAGGCCATGTCGTGAAGGCCCCGATGGTCGGCACGTTCTACCGCTCGCCGAACCCGGGCGCCGCCCCGTTCGTCGACGTCGGCGCCACCGTCAAGGAAGGCGACCCGCTGTGCATCATTGAAGCCATGAAGCTGCTCAATGAAATCGAAGCCGACAAGGCCGGCGTCATCAAAGAAATCCTGGTCGAAAACGGTGAGCCCGTCGAGTACGGTCAACCCCTCTTCGTCATTGGCTGATAGCTGAACATGTTCGAAAAAATCCTGATCGCCAATCGGGGCGAAATCGCCCTGCGCATTCAGCGCGCCTGCCGCGAGCTGGGCATCAAGACCGTGGTCGTCCACTCCGAGGCCGACCGCGAAGCCAAGTACGTGCGCCTTGCCGATGAATCCGTGTGCATCGGGCCCGCGCCGTCGCGTGAAAGCTACCTGAACATGCCGGCCATCATCTCGGCCGCCGAAGTCACGGATTCCGAGGCAATCCACCCGGGTTACGGGTTCTTGTCCGAAAATGCCGACTTCGCCGATCGCGTCGAGAAGAGCGGTTTCGTGTTCATCGGCCCGCGTCCGGACACGATCCGCCTGATGGGCGACAAGGTCAGCGCCAAGCGCGCCATGATCGAAGCCGGCGTGCCGGTGGTGCCTGGTTCGGAAGGCGCGTTGCCCGAAGATCCGCAGGAAATCCTGCGCACTGCGCGCGAAGTCGGATATCCGGTCATCATCAAGGCAGCAGGCGGCGGCGGTGGCCGCGGCATGCGCGTGGTGTATACCGAGGCCGCGCTGCTCAACGCCGTCACGATGACGCGTTCCGAGGCAGGCGCCGCGTTCAACAACCCGGAAGTCTATATGGAGAAGTTCCTCGAGAACCCGCGCCATATCGAAATCCAGGTGCTGGCCGACGGCGGCCGCAACGCGGTCTGGCTGGGCGAGCGCGACTGCTCCATGCAGCGCCGCCACCAGAAAGTGATCGAAGAAGCGCCGGCCCCCGGCATTGCCCGCCGCCTGATCGAGCGCATTGGCGATCGCTGTGCCGACGCCTGCCGCAAGATGGGCTATCGCGGCGCGGGCACGTTCGAATTCCTGTATGAAAACGGCGAGTTCTATTTCATCGAAATGAACACCCGCATCCAGGTGGAACACCCGGTCACCGAACTGATCACCGGTATCGACCTGGTGCAGCAGCAGATCCTGATCGCCGCTGGCGAAAAGTTCACGCTGCGCCAGCGCGACATCGCGTTCAAGGGCCATGCGATCGAATGCCGCATCAACGCGGAAGATCCGTTCCGTTTCGTGCCCAGCCCCGGCCGCATCACGAACTGGCACACGCCGGGCGGTCCTGGCGTTCGCATCGATTCGCACGCGTTCAACGGCTACTTCGTGCCGCCGAACTACGATTCGATGATCGCCAAGGTCATTACTTACGGCGACACGCGTGACCAGGCGCTGGCCCGCATGCGCATCGCGCTGTCGGAAATGGTGGTGGAAGGCATTTCCACCAACATCCCGCTGCATCGCGAAATGCTGCAGGACGCCCGCTTCATCGAAGGCGGCACCAGCATCCATTATTTGGAACACAAGTTGGCGCAGCGTCCCTGACCGACTTTGGGGCCTCACGGCCCCTTTTGCGTTTTGCCTTGTAGATGTTTTAAGGTTGATCGGGCCGCGGCGCATGCCGCGGCCCGTTGACCAGATGGAAGAGAAATAATCATGCGTGAACTCGTGCTCCATTGCTCGGAGGCGCAGGCCGAAGCGTTGTCGGATGCGTTGCTCGAAGCCGGCGTGCTGTCGGTCTCAGTCGAAGACGCCGACTTCGGCACCGACGTCGAGCGTCCCCTGTTCGGCGAGCCCGGCACCGAGCCCGACGTCCAGGCCTGGGACCGCAACCGCGTCGTCGCCTTGCTGCCGGACGGAGCAGATCCCGCGCAGATCATGGAAGAGGCCGCGCAATCCGGAGAGCTCGAAGCGTCGGTCTTTGACGGCTGGAGCCTGCGCGACGTGCCGGACGCCGACTGGGTGCGCCTGACGCAATCGCAGTTCGGCCCGATCCACATCGCCGAACGGCTCTGGATCGTACCCAGCTGGCATCGCGACAATCCCGACGTGCCCGGCCTGGACGCCGCGGCCGCGCCCGACCAGGACGGCGCCATCCATATCGAACTGGACCCGGGTCTGGCTTTTGGCACCGGCAGCCATCCGACCACGCACCTGTGCCTGGCCTGGCTGGAAGCCGAGCTGCCTGCCGGCGCTACCGTGCTGGACTATGGCTGCGGATCGGGCATTCTGGCCATTGCCGCGCGCAAGCTGGGCGCTGGCCCCACGCAGGCGGTCGACATTGACGCGCAGGCGGTGCAAAGCACGGTGTTCAACGCCGAGGTCAACAAGGTCGAACTGCAGGCGATGCTGCCCGATGCGCTGGCCGACGGCACGTTCGAAGTGGTTGTCGCCAACATCCTGTCCAATCCGTTGAAGGTGCTGGCGCCCATGTTGGCCGGCCGGGTCGCCGCGGGCGGCCATCTGGTGTTGTCGGGCGTGCTCGAACGTCAAGCCGAGGAAGTCGCCGCCGCTTACGCGCCGTGGCTTGCCATGTCGGTCTGGCGCGCGCGCGACGGCTGGGTGTGCCTGCACGGCCGCAAGCCTTAAGCTGCGGCAGCAGGAGCACGCCTCATGGCTCTGACCACCCGCTGCCCGCAGTGCGGCACGTCTTTCAAGGTGGTGCCCGACCAGCTTCGGGTCCGCAATGGGTTGGTGCGTTGCGGCGCCTGCTCCACCGTGTTCGACGGCCGCGCCTGCCTGGTGTCCGCGCCGGGCGCGCCCGTTGTAGCGACAGCGCCGGCCAGTGCGCCGTTGCCGTCTTCCGCCGCGGCCGTCGCCGCGCCGGTCCTGGCCGCGCCCGAGCCGCACCCGCCCGCCGCCCCGATTCCTGAGCCCGCCTATGCGCCGCCCGCCATCCCTGTGCGGGCGCCAGCAGTCGCGCCGCCCCAGCCGCCCGCGCCAGTAGTCGCGCCGGTCGCGCCGCCCAAGCCGCCCCAGCCCCAAGAGCCACGTATCGTCCTGCCTTGGGAAGACGAACCCGAGGCGCCGCCCGCGCCCATGGTCCGGTCCGCACCCACGATTCCGTCCGCACCGGCGGTTCCGCCCGCGGTGCTGCGTGGCCGTGATGACATTCGCAAGCGCACCGAGCCGCAAGCCGCCGCTGCCTACGACGACATCGAAGACGACGATTACGTCGACGACGACGGCGAGCCGTTCCTGCGCGCGCCCGAGCCACCCCGTGCCGCGCCCTCGCATCAGGCCCCGGCGTATCGCCAAGAACCCATCGTTGCCCGCCGATCGGACGAGCCGACGTTGGATTGGCGCTCCGGCCGCGCGCGCACCGGCGAGCGCGACAACCCGTACAACGATCCGCGCGAAAATCTGCGCGACGACCAGCACGACGACCAGCACGACGACCAGCACGACGACACTTACGCTGACGCGTACGACGACGTGCGGGACCTCGAGCGCGACGACGAATACGATCACGACGACGACCGGGACGCCGACGCGCACGAGCCGGTGCTGGGCGACACCCGCACGCGTTACTCCAGCGCCACGGACGTGGGCCGGGCGCCGCCCGAATTCCTGGACCAGGACCGCATCGAGCGCAGCGGCCTGGTGCGCAAGCTGTGGGGCTACGCCTGCCTCGTGGGCCTGATCGCACTGGCGCTGCAACTGCTGTACGCGTATCGCACCGACATCGCCAACTCCGTGCCGGCGCTGCGCCCGGTCCTGGAAACCGTCTGCAAGCCGCTGGACTGCACCGTCGGCTACGCGCGCCGGCGCGATCTCATCAGCATTTCCTCGTCGTCGCTGCAGCCGCCAACGGGCGCCGCCGCCATCGACGATGGCCGTACCCGCCTGGTGCTGACCGTGATGCTGCACAACCGCTACGACAAACCACAATATTGGCCGGCGCTGGTGCTGGAACTGAACGATCTGTCGGACACGGTGGTCGTGCGCAAGGTGCTGATGCCCGAAGACTACCTCACGCCGCAGCAGCTGGCCGGCCCGTTCGGCCCGCAAGGCGCCCTGAAGATTTCCGTCCCCATTGAAGTGACCGGCGTTCAGGTCAATGGCTACCAACTCGACAAGTTTTTTCCGTAAAGGATGACAAGCATGGCAACCCCTGTTCTGGTCTGCGGTTCGATGGCGTTCGACACCATCGCGGTGTTCGAAGGACGCTTCAAGGAACACATTCTTGCGGACCGCATTCAGTCGCTGAGCGTGTCGTTCCTGGTGCCCAGCATGCGCAAGGAGTTCGGCGGCTGCTCGGGCAACATCGCCTACAACATGAACCTGCTGGGCGGCAAACCCGTGCCGGTCGCCACCGTTGGCGAAGACGCCGGCGAGTACATGCAGCGCCTGTCGGACCTGGGCGTCGACGTCAGCCGCGTCAAGGTCATCCCCGACACCTTCACCGCGCAGTGCTTCATCACGACCGACCTGGACGACAACCAGATCACCGCGTTCCACCCGGGCGCCATGTCCTTTGCCGCGCAGAACGACCTGAGCGACGCCGACGCCGCCTGGGCCATCGTCGCGCCGGATGCGAAGGAAGGCATGTTCGCCCATGCCGAGCGCCTGAACAAGCGCGGCATCCCCTTCATCTTCGACCTGGGCCAGGCCATGCCGCTCTTTGACGGTGCGGACCTGGAGCGCATGCTCAAGCTGACCCAGGCGCTCACGGTCAACGACTATGAAGCCGGCGTGGTCGAGCAGCGCACCGGCCGCAGCGTCGCGGACATCGCGCGTTCCCTGCAGGCCGTCGTCGTGACGCGCGGCGCCGAGGGCGCCACCCTGCACACCGAAGGCAAGACCATCCGGATCGAACCGGTGCGCGCGTCGCAGGTGGTCGATCCCACGGGCTGCGGCGACGCGCAGCGCGGCGGCCTGCTGTATGGCCTGACCAGCGGCTGGAACTGGGAAGATAGCTGCCGCCTGGGCAACGTGATGGGCGCCATCAAGATTGCCTCGCGCGGCCCGCAAAACCATGCGCCCACGCGTGCCGAGATCGACGCCGTGCTGCACGCCACGTACGGCATCCATCTGCCCGCCTGACCGGAAAAGGACTCCCGGGAACCGCCGCGCGCAGCACGAGTCGAAGGGCAATCCATGCGCAATGGCAACGGGCTGTAGCCCGTTGTTTCCCGGGCCGTTTTGCAGCTTCTGGCGGAGGGTTTCAGTCTGTTGCTGGCGCACTTGCCGGGCGTTGCGCTCGGAGTATCATCAGTTACCGTCGGCCGTGCCCGAATGAGGAGTCCAAATGAATCATATAAAGTCCATTTCCCTGGTGACGCCGCGCACTGGCCGCTGGCTGGCTGTCGCGGCCGTGGTGACGTCGATGGCAGTGCTTGGCGGTTGCGCCAATCGCAGCGCCTCCAGCGGTGTCTATAGCTACGATCAAGCGCAGCGCGAACAGATCGTCCGCACCGGTACAGTCACTGGCGTGCGTCCGATCGTTATTCAGAACGACAAGTCCAGCGGCGTCGGCATGGTGGCCGGCGGCGCGCTGGGCGGTGTGGCCGGTAACGCAATCGGTGGCGGCACGGGCCGCACGATCGCCACGGTGGGCGGCGTCATCCTCGGCGCACTGGCCGGCAACGCCGTCGAAAACCGCGCGCAGACGAACTCCGGCCTGGAGATCACGGTGCGCCTGGACAACGGCGAAACGCGTGTCGTCGCCCAGGAAGCCGACGTGCCCGTCAGCGTGGGCCAGCGTGTCCAGGTCATCAGCGGCGCCGGTCCGACCCGCGTCACGCCGATGTAATCCGCGCCGACCGTTTGGAAAGCTCGCTGTACGAAAAAGCCCGCGCAAGCGGGCTTTTTTTCCTCCCGGCGGCCGCCGCCTTGAATCAGGGTCAAATGCAGCAGGAGGCCGACACGTAAAAATATGTCGCTCGGCCACAACGCGGCCCCCCGGATTTACCCGCGAACGTTACCTTTCCCAGCCTTTTCTCGCCATTTCCACCATAAGTTTCATGGCGATTCGACGGCCGAAGTGCAATGATTGCGACGGCGCGGCAGTCCGGATTTAATGTAACCACGTGCATCCGGCGGCCGTTCTGGCTGGCTGGAATTTTTCAGTTTGGTTTCAGCTGTTTTCTGTATCCTCAGCGCCTGAAATCCCGGGGCGGGGGATGGTTTGCCGAACAGGCAACGTTACGCTGCAAGATCTATGCACACCGAGCAAGAACTCCACACCAAGATCGGCGAGATCGTCGAGTCGATCGTCATGAAGAAAGTCACCCCCGACACGCAACTGATTGCCACCGGCCTGGTCGATTCGCTCGCCGCCGTGGACATCACGCTCGCGGTCGAGTCCGAGTACGGCTGCAGCATTCCGGCTCCCGAAATCGCAGAGCACCTTCAGTCGGTCCGCGTGCTTGCCGGCTATGTCGCTGCCCATACTTCGTAATACCCGGTTCCTGTCGCACGTCGCGGCGGCAGCGACGGCGGTGGCGTTGGCGGTAGGCACGTATTGCGGCGCGGATGACCTGCTCAGCCGCGTCGTCAACCCGGCGTCCTCGCCCTCGGCGCTGGCGGCAAACAAAAGCAATTACCTGCCCAACCTGGGCCCCGACTGGGGCACCCAGCACGTCAACCTGAACCGACTGGGCAATGCCTTGAGCGACGGCACGCTGGTGGTGCTGGGATCCTCGGAGCTCTCCAGCCACGACCTGCGTTTCGTCCCCTACCGCTTTTTCCCGGAAGAGCTGAAGGTGCCGACACTCGCGTACGGCCATGCGATGTTCCAGTCGTATGGCATCGTCAGCGTGCTGGAATCGGTGTCCGATTCGCTTACGCCCAACACGCGGCTGGTCATCATGCTGTCGCCGGCGTGGTTCGCCTCCGGCGGCCAATTGCCGCGCAGCGCGTTCGCTGAACACGTCACCGGGCCGGTCTGGGATCGACTGTGGGACCAGCCCAGCACGCGCGAGCAGATGCAGAACTGGATCAGCGACAACGCGAACTGGGGGCTGCTGTGGCTCATCGCCAACGGCCAGGTGTCCGAGCTGAAGGACAAGCTGGCGTTGTGGTGGCAAGCCCGCAAGGAACCGGCGCCCGACAAGCCGCGCAGCAAGTTGTCGGTGCCCGCGCACCGGTACGTGTCGTGGCCGATGTCCGCCCGCCTGAATGCCGGGCAGTGGTCCCGGATTACGCACGAAGCGCGCGAAGTCGAACACACCCTGGGCGGCAACAACCCCTACGATGTGCGCGACGACTACTACCAGCAATATCTGGCGCCCCTGTACTCGCCGGCGCGCAACGAGTTCGCGGATGTCGATCCGATCACGCGCACCGAGCTGGGCGACCTGTCGCGCGTGATGGCCCTGCTGCAAAAGCGCAAGGTCAAGGCGTACTTCGTCATCCAGCCGTTCAATCCCAAGCTCATCCTGGACGTCGAACGGTTCGACCCCGTCGTGGCCGCCATCACCGGCATGTGCACCCGCTATCAGATGGGGTGCCTGGATCTCTACAGCATTCCCTTCGAGCCGGGGATGCTGCGCGACGACATGCACCTGGCCGAACTCGGCTGGGCCATGGCCGATCAAGGAATTGCGGAGTATTTTTCCCGATGAAATTCTTTCGTAAAGACGAAGCCCGCAATGCGGGCGCGCCCTGGGCGCGCCGCTTCTTCTGGCATCTGTGCCTGTACGTGGGCGTGATCCTCGTGTTCGTGCTGCAGGCGCAGCCCACGACGGGCAGCGGCGGACCGATCAAGGTCGAATTCCAATACCAGCAGTTCTGAGCGCGCCATGGAACTCTTCGCTAGCTTGAGCTTCTTTGGCGGCGCGCTGTTCGGCGGCCTTGGTCTCGTCGCGTACCGCTCGTCCGGCATGCCGCTGCGCATCGGGTACCGCCATATCATCGGCGTCATCTGCCTGGGCGTCTGGATGGCGGTGTTCTGGGCGCGGCCCTATCAACCCATTGCGCTCTTGGCCATTTCCGGCGGCGCGCTGTGGGCAATGCGCCGCAACTACATCCCCACCTGGCTCGCCGTCATCATCACGATGACGCCGTTGCTGCTGGTCAAGACCGGGGTCTCGCACCTGGGCGCGATGCTCGGGCTGTCCTTTGCCACGTTCCGCGCCATCGACGTGCTGCTGTTCGCGCCGCGCAACGAACGCGTCTCGCCGCTCGACTATTTCATCTACCTGTTCTTCCCGCTGACGCTGCTGGCAGGACCCATGTACCGCTGGCGCGCCTTCCAGGCCGATCTGAAGCGCGGATACGAAGGGGTCAACCTGAACACGTGGCTGATCGGTCTGGAACTCATCATGGTGGGCGTCATTCAGAAATTCGGCCTGGCCGAGCTGATCTGGCGCTACGGTCTGGCCACGCTCGACGCGCACGACTATTCGTTCACCGGCGTGGCGCTCAATGCCTCGCTCTACAGCGCCTACCTGTTCTTCGACTTTGCCGGCTATTCGACGATGGCGATCGGAATCGGGATGCTGTTCGGCTTCACGCTGCCGATCAACTTCCGCAATCCCCTGGCCACGCTCAACCCGCAGGATTTCTGGCGGCGCTGGCACATCAGCCTGTCCGAATGGCTGCGCGATGTCGTGTTCATGCCGATCTACAAGGCGCTGAGCAAGACCAGCTTCTTTGGCCGTCATCGCCTGGCGGCGCAGAACATCGGCATTTTCGCGACCCTGCTGGCGATGGGCGTGTGGAACGGACTGTCGCTGCATTACATCGTCAGCGGTTTGATGTTCGGCCTGTATTCGGTGGGGCACAACCTGCTGATCAATGCGGCGCGCACCCGGCCTGCATTGCAGGCTGCGCTGGCCAAGCCCGTCATGCGCTTTCTAGGGCGCGTGCTCACCCTGATTCTGGCCGCGCTGGCGCTGTACGTGTTCAGCGGCCGCAGCCCTATCTGACGCCGGGAGTCACGGCATGCGTTTCGATCTGAAGTCCTTCCAGTTCGCCGACGAAGGGCGCGCGCCCGACGCGCTGGCGGTTGCTGCCGCCGACCGCAGCCTGACGTGGGCCCAGTTGCGCACCGAGGCGCACGCCTGGGCCGACGCCGCGCGCAAGCACGGCGTGGCGCCCGATGTGCCGGTGGCGATCTACGGCCACAAGGAAGCCGCCTTTTTTGTCGCCATGGTCGGCGCGCTGCTGATCGGCGCGCCGTTCGTGCCGGTGGACACCATCTATCCGCCTGAGCGCCTGCGCCGCATCGTGGAGATCGTGCAAGCGGCCGCCGTGTTCGACGCCGCGGCCGGCAGCTTCACGGCGGGCGAGGGCGCCATGCTGGAAGAACGCGGCCTGGCCTACGTGATGTTCACCTCGGGCAGCACGGGCGACCCCAAGGGCGTGCAGATCGGCCGCGAAAGCGTCGGCCTGCTTGGCGACTGGATGCTCGGCAGCTTTGGCCTGGGCGAGGCGCCCGTGTTCATGAACCAGGCGCCCTTCAGTTTCGACCTGTCCATGTACGAGGTCTTTGCCACCCTGGCGTCGGGCGGAAGCTGCGTGCTCAACGCCCGCGACCAGATTGCCGCGCCCGGTCCGTGGATGGCCCGGCTGGCCGCCCACGGCATCACGGTGTGGGTGTCCACGCCGTCGTTCGCGCATCAGCAGCTGGCCAACCGCGACTTCTCTCCGGCGACGCTGCCCACGCTGCGCACGTTCCTATTCTGCGGCGAGCCCCTGCCGGCGGCGCTGGCGAAAAAGCTGCGGCAGCGCTTTCCGGATGCGTCCATCCTGAACACCTACGGTCCGACCGAAGCCACGGTGGCCACCACCTGGATCGAAGTCACTGACGCCGTGCTGGCCGCGCATGATCCGCTGCCGGTAGGCCACGCCAAACCGGACAGCGTGCTGCTGGTGGACGAGGGCGAGATCTGCATCGTGGGCGACCACGTGATGCGCGGCTACCTGAACCGCGCCGACCTGAACGCGGCCAAGCTCTACACCTACGACGACGGCCGCCGCGCGTTCCGCACCGGCGACCTGGGGCTGATGGAAGAGGGCGGGCTGCTGTTCTGCCGCGGCCGCATGGACGACCAGATCAAGCTCAACGGCTACCGCATCGAGCTGGCGGAAATCGACGAAGCCCTGCATGGGCTACCGGGCGTGGAGGCTAGCGCTTGCGCCGTCCTGCGCCGTCCCGATGGCACGGCGGTGCGGCTGATTGGTTTCGTGACGGGCTCGGAAGCAGCGGGCGAGCAAGCCGCGCTGCTGGCGCCTCAGGCCCTGTCCGGCTGGAAGGAGCGGCTGGCCGAGCGCCTGCCGCCCTACATGGTGCCGTCCGAACTGGTCGCCTGCCCGGCGCTGCCCATGTCGAACAACCACAAGATCGACCGCAAGAAGCTGATCGAGATCTACAGCGCGATTCCCGTGTAGGCGATCACACGCCCATCATGCCGTAGCTCAGGCGAGCCAGGACCATCAGCAGGATCTGGGCCGCGATCAAGAGGATCAGCGGCGAGAAGTCGATCGAGGTGCGCGGCAGGATGCGGCGGATGGGATCAAGCAGCGGCGCGGTCAGCGATTGCAGCAGCGGCATCATCGGCGCCATCGGGTTGACCCACGACAGCACGGCCTGGATCAGCGTCAGCCAGACCACCAGGTTCAGCGCCCACTTTGCCGTCATGATAAGGGCCGAGCCCATCGCGGCGGGCAGCAGCGCGGCGGGGATCAGCGCGCCGATGGCCACCAGCCACAACAGGACCAGATAGACCAGCGCCGACAGCCACGCGCACACCAGGCTGGTCCAATCGATCTTGTTGCCTGCGGGAATGATCTTGCGCAGCGGCAGCACCAGCCAGTTGGTGGCTCCGTAGATCGCGCGCGCCAACGGGTTGAACGGGTGCAGCCGTATCGCGTGCATCCAGGCGCGGGCAATCAGCGCCGCGCCAAACAGCGTGAACACGATTTCGAGAAGGAAGCGGAAGATTTCACCGAGCATGGACGCGATCACCCCAAAAAAGAGGAATCAATTGTCGCACGGCCAGACGTAAAAATTGCGTACGGTCCTAGTGCATCGGGCCCGGTGCAGGGGTCAGCCATTTGGATGGCATGACGCGCAGACATTAAAAAAGCCGCCCGGTGCAAACCAGGCGGCTCTGATGAAGCTAACGCTTCGGCGCGTCCGGATTAAGGACGGCCACCCGTCGGGAAGGGCCACGACGCGGCGGGGTTCAGCGCGGTCTTCGCGCCCGGGGCAGCAGCCGTGGTGGGCGGCGTGGCGGGCTTCTTCGGAGCGGCTTTCTTCGCAGCGGGCTTCTTCGCAGCGGCAGGCTTCTTGGCGGCAACAGCCGGCTTGGAAGCGGGAGCCTTCTTGGCGGCGGGCGCCTTCTTGGCAGCCGGGGCCTTCTTGGCTACGGCCTTCTTGGCAACAGCCTTTTTGGCGGCCGGGGCCTTCTTGGCGGCAGCCTTCTTGGCAACAGCCTTCTTGGCGGCGGGAGCCTTCTTGGCTACGGCCTTCTTGGCGACTGCCTTCTTGGCGACAGCCTTCTTGGCTACGGCTTTCTTGGCGACGGCTTTCTTGGCGACGGCCTTCTTGGCGACTGCCTTCTTGGCAACGGCCTTCTTGGCGACAGCCTTCTTAGCGACAGCCTTCTTGGCGGCCGGAGCCTTCTTCGCGACGGCCTTCTTGGCTACGGCCTTCTTGGCAACCGCTTTCTTGGCGGCGGGAGCCTTCTTGGCGGCAACCTTCTTCACGGCCGGCTTCTTGGCGGCCGCGACTTTCTTCACTGCAACTTTCTTGACGGCAGCTTTCTTGGCCGGAGCGGCCTTCTTTGCTGCTGCCTTCTTGGCGGCGGGTTTTTTCACCGCTGCTTTCTTGACGGCTTTCTTGGCTGTTGCCATGGTCATGCTCCTTAGGTTCAGGGGTCCCAGAACTTAAACCCGTGCCCCGACCCGCCAATCGGCGGACCGTGCCCGGGCTATTCATCGGCGCATGCCGCTGTTCTGTGCGAGCAACAGCTACTACGGTTTGCGCTAATGAATTCGGCACAGCCATTTGATATGGCCCCCGCCCCTTTTGGCGCGAGCCATTTCAAATGGCGCCGGCAGGCGGCCTGATCACAGGCCGCCGACCGCTTGTTCTACGTGTTCGAAGACACCCTGACCAAGGAGCTTGCCATCAAGCCTGTCGCGAACGCGACGCCCATCTGAAAGAGAAGGGCGTGCCCGCGCCGGGCTCGATGGCGTACTGCGTTACTCCCAGCTCAGCGTGCCACCGGTTTGGTATTCGATCACGCGAGTTTCAAAAAAGTTGCGTTCCTTCTTAAGGTCGATCATTTCCGCCATCCACGGGAAGGGGTTTTCTTCCTGAGGGTACAGAGGTTCGATACCGATCTGCTGGCAACGACGGTTGGCGATGAAGCGCAGGTAGGATTTGAACATGGGTGCGTTCAAGCCCAGCACGCCGCGCGGCATCGTGTCTTCGGCGTAAGCGTATTCGAGTTCGACCGCTTTGCGGAAGAGTTCTCGAATTTCTTCGCGGAATTCCGGCGTCCAGAGATGCGGATTTTCCAGTTTGACGGTGTTGATCAGATCGATGCCGAAGTTGCAGTGCATGGATTCATCGCGAAGGATGTACATGTACTGCTCGGCAGCGCCGGTCATCTTGTTCTGGCGGCCAAGCGCCAGGATCTGCGTGAAGCCAACGTAGAAGAACAGGCCTTCCATGAGGCAAGCGAAGACGATCAGGGACTTGAGCAGCGTCTGGTCGGCTTCGGGCGTGCCCGTCTTGAAGTTGGGATCAGCGATCGCGTCGATGAACGGGATCAGGAACTCGTCTTTGGCCCGGATGGACGGCACTTCGTTGTAAGCGTTGAAGATCTCGGCTTCGTCCAGGTCCAGGCTTTCGACGATGTATTGATAGGCGTGCGTGTGAATGGCTTCCTCGAATGCCTGGCGCAGCAGGAACTGGCGGCATTCGGGGGCCGTGATGTGGCGGTAGGTGCCCAGCACGATGTTGTTGGCGGCCAGCGAGTCGGCGGTCACGAAGAAGCCGAGGTTGCGCTTGACGATGCGGCGCTCGTCCTCGGTGAGCCCGTTCGGGTTCTTCCAGAGGGCGATGTCGCGCGACATGTTGATCTCTTGCGGCATCCAATGGTTGGCGCAAGTGGCCAGGTACTTTTCCCACGCCCACTTGTACTTGAAAGGCACAAGCTGGTTGACGTCGGTCTGACCGTTGATGATGCGCTTGTCGGCAACCTTGACGCGCTGCGAGGTTGCCGCGCCGCTGGCTGCCAGGCCGGCTGCGTGCTGAGGCGCGGCCGGCGTGGGCATGGCGGTGTCGCCGAACACACCCGTCGCCGCCCGGACTTCCGGGGCAGCCTGACCGCCCGCCGCGGGCGCGGCAGGTTGTGCAGGTTGCGTGGCGGTGGTGTCGTCGTCCCAATTAATCATGATTCATTCTCCGGAGGCGGTTATTGGCAGGCTTCGCACTCTTCGAAGCCGGGGTCGCCCGGCCGCATGGTGCAAACCGCCCCGAGAACTTCGGGTTCCGGCAAAACAGGTGCTGCGGCAACGGCGTTGGCGGTGGACGGATTGCCCGCGCTGACGGCGTTCAGTTCGCCGCCGCGTCCCGTGGACTTCTCGGCGCTGGTGGCGCCAAGGGTGCGCAGGTAGTACGTGGTCTTCAGGCCACGCGTCCATGCCAGCTTGTAGGTGTCGTCCAGTTTCTTGCCCGATGCGCCAGCCATGTAGATGTTCAACGACTGGGCTTGATCGATCCACTTCTGGCGGCGCGACGCGCATTCAACCAGCCAGCGCGGTTCGACTTCGAACGCGGTGGCGTAGAGTTCGCGGAGTTCGGAAGGTACGCGATCGATGCGGGACAGGCTGCCGTCGAAGTACTTGAGGTCGGCGACCATGACTTCGTCCCAGAGACCGAGTTTCTTCAGGTCACGCACGAGGTAATCGTTAACGACCGTGAACTCGCCGGAGAGATTCGATTTGACGTACAAGTTCTGGAAAGTGGGTTCGATGCACGCAGATACGCCAATGATATTGGAAATAGTGGCGGTTGGGGCGATTGCGATGCAATTGGAGTTGCGCATGCCGTGTTCTTTGATGCGCGTACGCAACGTATCCCAATCGAGCGTGCTCGATTCATCAACGTCAACGTGACCACCACGTTCATCACGCAGCATCTTCAACGTGTCTTGCGGCAAGATGCCACGCGACCACAGCGAACCTTCATACGATTGATAGCGGCCACGTTCTTCGGCGAGCAGGCTCGACGCGAAGTAGGCGTGATAGCACACCGCTTCCATCGAACGATCCGCGAATTCAACAGCGGCTTGCGATGCGTACGGCACGCGCATCATCTGCAGGCAATCCTGGAAGCCCATGATGCCCATGCCCACCGGACGATGGCGCGCGTTGGAATTGCGGGCCTTGTCGACGGCGTAGTAGTTGATGTCGATCACGTTGTCGAGCATGCGCATCGCGATGCTGACGGTGCGCTTGATCTTGTCGTGGTCCAGTTCGAAACCGCCGCCGGCAGCCGGCTTCATGTGTGCGACCAGGTTCACGGAACCCAGATTGCAAACTGCGATTTCGGATTCGTTGGTGTTCAGCGTGATCTCGGTGCACAGGTTCGAGCTGTGGACGACGCCCACGTGCTGCTGCGGCGAACGGATGTTGCACGGATCCTTGAACGTGATCCACGGGTGGCCGGTTTCGAACAGCATCGACAGCATCTTGCGCCACAGCGTCAGCGCCGGCATCTTCTTGAAGAGCTTCAGTTCGCCGCTGGCGACGCGCGCTTCGTAGCCCACGTAGGCTTCTTCGAACGCGCGGCCATACTTGTCGTGCAGGTCGGGGCAGTCGGACGGCGAGAACAGCGTCCATTCACCGCCTTCCATGACGCGCTTCATGAACAGGTCGGGAATCCAGTTCGCCGTGTTCATGTCGTGCGTGCGGCGGCGCTCGTCGCCGGTGTTCTTGCGCAGTTCCAGGAATTCTTCGATGTCCAGGTGCCACGTTTCGAGGTACGTGCAGACCGCACCCTTGCGCTTGCCGCCCTGGTTCACGGCGACGGCCGTGTCGTTCACGACCTTCAGGAACGGAACGACGCCCTGGCTTTCGCCGTTGGTGCCCTTGATGTGGCTGCGCAGCGCGCGGACCGGGGTCCAGTCGTTGCCCAGGCCGCCGGCGTACTTGGCCAGCAGCGCGTTTTCCTTGATGGCATCGTAGATGCCTTCCAGGTCGTCCGAGACCGTGGTCAGGTAGCACGACGACAGTTGCGAGTGCAGCGTGCCCGAGTTGAACAGCGTGGGCGTGGAGCTCATGAAGTCGAACGAGGACAGGATCTCGTAGAACTCGATGGCGCGCGTTTCGCGGTCGGTCTCGCGCAGCGCCAGGCCCATGGCCACGCGCATGAAGAAGACCTGCGGCAGTTCGATGCGGGTGCCGCGGATGTGCAGGAAGTAGCGGTCGTACAGGGTCTGCAGGCCGAGGTAGCCGAATTGCAGATCGCGCTTGGCGTTCAGTGCCTTGCCCAGCTTGGTCAGGTCATAGCTGGCCAGTTCGGGCGACAGCAGGCCGCCTTCGATGCCGCGGGCGATGAACGTGGGGAAGTATTCAGCGTAGCGCGTGGCCATGCCGTCTTGCGAGACTTCCTCGCCCAGCACTTCCTTGCGGATCGTGTGCAGCAGCAGACGGGCGGTGACCTGGCTGTAGGCCGGATCCTTTTCGACCAGCGCGCGCGCGGACAGGATGGCGGACTTGAACACTTCGTCGACGGGGATGCCGTCGTACAGGTTCTTGACCGTTTCCTTCAGGATGGCTTCGGCGTCGATGAACTCGGACAGGCCTTCGCCGGCGGCGACGATGGTGGCGCGCAGTTCGGCCACGTCCAGCGGGCGGCGCACGCCGGCATCGGTGACGTTCAGCACGTGTTCCTGCGGCGCGGCGTCAGCCTTCTGCTGGCCTTCGGCGGCAGCGGCGGCGGCGCGTTCCTGCGTGCGCTTTTCGCGGTACAGCACATAGGCGCGCGCGACGTCATGCTCGCCCGAGCGCATCAGCGCCAGTTCGACCTGGTCCTGGATGTCTTCAATATGGAAGGTGCCGCCGTTGGGGCGGTTGCGAACCAGGGCGTTGACGGCCTGGCCGGTCAGCGTTTCGACCAGTTCGCGCACACGCGCGGACGCGGCGCCTTGTCCGCCATTGACGGCCAGGAAGGCCTTGGTCATGGCGATGGCGATCTTGCTGGGCTCAAAGCCAACCACCGAGCCATTGCGGCGGATGATGTTGTAGCTGGCCCATTTGCCGGTGTTGGCGTCGGCGGGGGAGTCGGTTTGGGAGGGCGGCACGGCCGAAGGCCGGGTCACAGAGGCGATCGTAGTCTGCATGGAAGCTCCTGTGCGAAAAAGCGCGTAGATGAAGACATGACGACGTCATGTCTGGTCAAAATTGGATCTTGTAATGGGGGTCGCAACGTCCGGACAGGCTAGTCCGTAAGGCGTGGCCGGCGGGAATCAGCGCTTAGGCGACCACAAGATGTAGTGTAGCACCCCTCGTTGGCCACTAATTCTAGTGATCGAGGTTTACAGGGACAAGAAGAAGATAAGACGAATCCCACAAAAGATTGTAACCAAATGCACTAGGCGCGCCCCGCAAGGCGCGCCCAGGTCAGTGACCACTCAGACCGGCTGTTTATGCGGTTTTCCGCAAGGCGCTGGCGTGCGGGGCCGGTGCTGTATAGCTCTGCATGAGCCGGGCCAGATCGGTCCGGTACTTCTCGACATTGGCGGCCTTTACGTGGCCAAAGCCGCGAATGTTTTCAGCCAGGGCGGCGATTGTAGCCGCTTGCGCGAGGTTGTCCGCAGTCAGCCCTGCAAGCAGTTGATCAATGGTCTGGCGGTACTCCGTGACCAGCGCCCGTTCCATCTTGCGCTCGGCGGTATGGCCGAAGGGATCGAACCAGGTGCCGCGCAGGCCCTTGAGGCGCGTAAGCAATTTCAGTGCCGACATCGTGCGCGGACCCAGCGTCATCTTGCGCGGCACGCCGGTGCGCGGATCCTTGCGGGCGAAGATGGGCGGGGCCATGTGAAAGCGCAGGCTGTAGTCGCCCTCGAACTGACCTTCCAGCTGCGCCTTGAACGTCTCGCCGGTATAGAGGCGCGCCACTTCGTATTCGTCCTTGTACGCCATGAGCTTGTACAGGCCGCGTGCCACGGCCATCGCCAGACGGGGCGTCTTGGCATCGGGCGCCAGGGCCCGCTCGCGGGCCGCGACGGCGTCGACGACGTTCCGGTACGCCTGCGCGTATGCTGCATCCTGATAGGCCGTCAGGTCTTCGACACGGCGCGCCACGGCGCGCTCGAAGGTTTCGGGGATGTGCAGTTGCACGACCTGGGCCCGCGGGCGCAGCGCGCCTTCCAGGGCGTCGGGGCGATGCGCGGCGAGCCGGCCGCTATCGAAGGCGGCGCGGTTGGCCGCCACCGCCACGCCGTTCAGTTCGATCGCGCGATAGATGGCGGCCTGCGAAAGCGGCACGCCGCCGCGCTGCCAGGCGTAGCCCAGCATGAACATGTTCGACAGGATGCTGTCGCCAAACAGCGCCAGCGCCGCTTCATGCGCGTCGATCGCGGCCGTGTGCGCGTCGCCCGCCGCGTGACGGATCTTGGCCAGCAGCGCCTCGGGGCGCATCGCGGCGTCGGGATTGCGGGTGAATTCGGACACGGGCGCCACGTACGTGTTCACCGTGACCTGAGTGTGGCCGTGGCGCAAGGCGCCCAGCGAATCCGGCGCGACAGCGGCAACCGGATCGCACAGGATGGCCGCGTCGGCCTGCTGCCAGTCCAGCCGCACGGGGCCAGCGGCCGAACCCGCCGGGGCAAGGCGAATGTGGCTCACGACGGTGCCGCCTTTCTGCGCCAGCCCGGTCAGGTCCAGCACCGCGGCCGACAGGCCTTCCAGGTGCGCGGCCATCGACACGATGGCGCCAATGGTGATGACGCCGGTGCCGCCCATGCCGGCGACCAGCAGACGATAGGGATGGTCCAAGGCAGGAAGGGCGGGCTGCGGCAGGCCGGCAATCATGCCCTGCAGGCGTTCCTGGTCGGCCTTGGGCGCCGCGCTCTTTCTGGGCTTGCCGCCCATGACGGACACGAAGCTCGGGCAGAAGCCTTCCGCGCACGAGTAATCCTTGTTGCAGCTGGACTGGTCGATCGCGCGCTTGCGGCCGTACGGCGTTTCCAGCGGAACGACCGACAGGCAGTTCGACTTCACGCCGCAGTCGCCGCAGCCTTCGCACACGGCGCTGTTGATCAGCATGCGGCGCGCCGGGTCCGGGAACTGGTTCTTCTTGCGGCGGCGGCGCTTTTCGGCCGCGCAGGTCTGGTCATGGATCAGGACCGTCACGCCGGGGATCTCGCGCAGCTCGCGCTGCAGCGCGTCCAGCTCGCGGCGGTGGTGGACCTTGATGCCGGGGCCCAGGTCCACGCCCTGGTATTTCTCGGGCTCATCGGTGGTGACGACGATGCGCGCCACGTTTTCGCCGCGCAACTGCTGGCAGATCTGGGGCACCGAGATCGGACCGTCCACCGGTTGCCCGCCGGTCATGGCGACGGCGTCGTTGAACAGGATCTTGTAGGTGATGTTGGCGCGCGCCGCGACGGCCTGGCGGATGGCCAGATAGCCCGAGTGGTAATACGTGCCTTCGCCCATGTTCTGGAAGATATGCGGCATCTTCGTATAGCGGGACAGGCCGATCCAGTCGACGCCTTCGCCGCCCATCTGCGTGAGGCCGCCGGTGTCGCGGTCCATCCACGCGGCCATGTAGTGGCAGCCCACGCCTGACAGCGCCTGGCTGCCCTCGGGCACCTTGGTCGACGTGCTATGCGGACAGCCCGAACAGAAGTAAGGGCGGCGGCGCATGCCGTCCGCGTCGTTGGATAGCGGCGCCTGGCATTCGAAGGCCGACAGGTCGCGGTTCACGGGTAGCCCTGCGGTGCGCGACAGCCAACCGGACAGCGGCGCGGCCAGCAGCGACGGGCGCAGCTGGCCGGCCGACGGCACCATCGGCTCGCCGTCCAGTCCCTTCTTGCCCACGACCGTCGGCCGCTCGGGCAGGTTGAACAGCATGTCCTTGATCTGGCTTTCGACCACCGCGCCTTTTTCCTCGATGACGAGGATGTGCGACAGGCCGCGCGCGAAGTCGAGCAACCGGCCCTCGTCCATCGGCCAGGTCAGGCCGGGCTTGTAGATCCGCACGGGCGCATTCGCCGTGACCGTGTCCACGCCCAGGCGCGCCAACGCTTCCATGGTGTCCAGGTGCGCCTTGCCGACCGTGACGATGCCCACCGTCGCCTTGGGAGCGGGACAGGTCAGCTTGTCGATGCTGTGCCGGCGCGCGAAGGCGGCGACGGCCTTCATGCGCTGGTTCATGCGCGTTTCGACCGCCAGCGACAGGAAGTCGCGCGCGGAGTACTCCAGCGACCCGGCCGGCATGTCCGGATCCTCGGGCATGTCGTAGGTCTGGATGGCGGCTGGCGTGAACGAATGGCCGCTTTCGATGGTTTCGGACACGGCCTTGAAGGCGACCCACGTGCCCGCATAACGCGAGAGCGCCCAGCCCCAGAGCGCGAAGGTCTCGTATTCGTCGATGGACGTCGGATGCACGATGGGCATCTGCCAGCCGATCAGCGACGCTTCGCTGGCGTGCGGGATCGAGGACGACACGGCGGTGTGGTCGTCGCCCACCACTACCAGCACGCCGCCGTGGCGCGAGGCGCCCGCGGCATTGCCGTGATGCAGCGCGTCTCCGGCGCGGTCCACGCCGGGACCCTTGCCGTACCACATGGCGAACACGCCATCGACATTGCGGTCAGCGCGCACGCCGGCCTGCTGCGTGCCCATGACCGCCGTGGCGGCCATGTCTTCGTTGATGCCCGGCAGGAAGGTGATCTGGTTGGCGTCCAGCGCCTTCTGCGCCTTCCACATGGCCATGTCCACGCCGCCCAGCGGCGATCCGCGGTACCCCGATACGAAGCCGGCGGTGTTCAGGCCGCGTTCGCGGTCCACCCGGCGCTGCGTGAGCATCAGGCGCACCAGGGCCTGCGTCCCGGTCAGGAAGATGCGTCCGGACTCGCGGGTCAGGTTGTCGGCAAGCTGGTAATCAAGGTCCAGCTCGGGTGCGGCGGCGGGGGTACCGTCCATAGTCAATGCTCCTGGTATTTGGCACCATGATAGGTTCGCGAGGGATCAGGTTTATTGCGTTTTTGGATCGTGCTATCCCTATAATTCGCAATGAACATTTCGTATTCCAAGAAAACCAGGAGACAAACGAATGGACAAGACCGATATCGGCATCCTCAAGGCGCTGCAGGAAGACGGCCGGGCCTCTGCGCAGCAGCTTTCCGAGAAGGTAGGGCTGTCCGCCGCGCCTGTATGGCGGCGCGTGAAGGCGATGGAGGCGAGCGGGGTGATCCAGGGCTACAGCGCCCAGGTCGACCGCAGCAAGGTGGGGCTGGGCTGCATGTTTGCGCAGATCAGCCTGGAGCGGCATTCGGCCAACACGGTCGAGAACTTCGAGCGGTCGGTGCGCGACGCCCCGGAAATCCTGGAGTGTTATGCCGTGACCGGCGATTCGGACTTCCTGTTGAAGATCCTGGTGGAAAGCCCGGAAGCCTACGACCGCTTCCTGCACCGGTTCCTGTTCAACATGCCGGGCATCCGGCAGACGCGCACCATTGTGGCGCTGCGTGAAATCAAGCACGAGCAGCGGCTGCCGCTGTAGAAAGGCGCGCCTTCTCTATATAGATATAGAGAAAGGGCACGCCATCGTGCGGGAGGGGAGGGTTTATTGGGGCTGGATGCCCGCGATCCGGATCCATTCCTTCCAGCGGGCCGTGTCTTCCTTCACGAACGCGTCAAAGCGCGCCACGTCCATCGCTTCCGGCGTCAATCCCAAGGCGCGCAGCTTGCGCGCCGTCGCGTCGTCCTGCACCGCGGCCTGCAGGTAGGCGTTCATTTTGGCGACAATCTCCGGCGGCGTGCGGGCGTGCGCCGACAGGCCCAGCCAACCCGCCACGACGAAGTCGGGATAGTAGGTGGCCATGGTCGGCACGCTGGGCCAGGCATCATGCTGCCGGGCGCCGGTCACGGCGATGGGGACGAGGCCCTTGCCGTCGATTTGGCCCATGGCGGTCAGGTAATCCACGAACGCGAAGCCGATCTGCTTGCCGCGCAGGTCGGTGATGATCTGCGTGATGTTCTTGTACGCCGCCCCGGTGATGTTGATGCCGGCCCGCTGCTTGAAGAGTTCGGACGGCACCTGGGAGGACGAACTGTAATAGCCGAAGAAGACGTCGCCCGGATGTTTCTTGGCGTACTCGACCAATTCGGGCACGGTCCGGTACGGGCTGTCCGGCGAGACGACGCCCACCGTGCCGAACGTGCCCAGCATGCCGACCTGCACGAAATCCTTTTGCGCGTCGTACGGCAGCGTCTTGTACAGGAACTGGTTGGCCGAATGCGTGGAGTTCGTGGACAAGAGGAACGTGTAGCCGTCGGGCGCGGCGCTTTTGCTGGCGTTGGTGCCCACGATGCCGCCGGCGCCGGGGCGATCCTCCACGATCACTGTCTGCCCGGTCTTCTCGCCCAAGTACTGGGCGAAGGTGCGGGCGGTCAGGTCGGCCGCGCCGCCCGCCGCAGAGGGCACGATGATCGTCACGGGTTTATCGGGCCAGCCGGCGGCGTGCGAGGCCGCGGCCCACAGCACGCAGGCGCCGGCGAGCGCCGGACGCAGCAAGCGGAAAATGGTCATGTCTCTGTCTCCTGAGTGCGCCTGGGCGCGTCGTTATCGTTTTGGTCGTCGTTGTCTTGCGGGGGCTCAGCCAAATTGCTTGCGATGCCAGTCCAGGATGGCGCCGGCGCTGATCTGCCAATGGTCTGCGTACATCATGCAGTGCGGTTGTCCGGCAAGCAGGGCATGCGAAAAGCCGTAGCGGCGCGCAATGGCTTGGTCCTGCCCCGGTGGATGCCGGTCATGCGTGTCCAGGCCTGCTTCCAGGCAGAGGCCGGGCGCGCGGATCGATGCCGTGCCGACGGCCACGCGCAGCAGGTATCGGTCGTTCAGGACCTGGGGGCTTTCCGCGCACAGGCGCCGCGCCACCGCGCGAACGTCCCGGTCCGGCGTGGTCGCCAGAAAACGTGAGCGGATTTCCGCCTCGCCGGGGGCGGCGCGCGGCGCGTCCTCGGGCACGGCAGGCAAGGCATGTGCACCGGGCAGATCGCCTGGCGGCGAGGGCGCCAGCAGCACGACGCCGGCCACGGGCCGCTGGCTGGCGGCCAGCAGCGCCGGCAACGCGCCCATGCTGTGGCCCACGACAACGGTCGGCGCATCCAGCGCATCCAGTGCGCTGACGACGTCCTGGCCCAGGTCCTCAATGGTGACGTTCGGAAATCCGGCGTCTTGCGGCAGGTCGCCGTGGCCGCGCATGTCCAGCGCCGCGCACGCCAGACCGGCGGCCGCGAAGTAATCCAGATAGTGCGCGTAGCACCAGGCGCCGTGGTAGGCGCCCGGCACAAACAACAGGCCGGGCCGGCCGTCTTGTGAGGCGGCGCCGATGCGCAGGCGGCCATGCCCCGCATCGCGGACGGGCAGCCGATCGGCCACGCCAAAGTCCAGCGGGTCCGTGGCGGGGGGAGAGATAAGGTTGGCGGTAGGCATATTGCGGCCATCTTAAGAGCCGGCCTATGATCAGAAAACTTTATTTTTCATATGGATTGATAAGTTCTACTAATCCGCCTCTCCATGCGCCCGCTTCCCGATCTCTCCATTTCCCATTACCGGCATTTTTTGCTGGTCGCCGAGCTGGGCAGCTTTCGCGCCGCAGCCGTCCGGGCTTTCCGATCCCAACCTGCGTTGTCCCTGTCGATCCGGGAAATGGAACAACGCCTGGGCCAGCCGCTGTTCGAGCCCGGCAACCGCGGCACGCTGACGCGCTTCGGGCAAGACTGCCTGCCGCTGGCGCGTGAACTGGTTGACCACCACGACCGGGTCGCCGGCGCATTGTCGGGGCTTGCCAACAATGGCGCCGGCAGCTTGACGATGGCGTCCGTCGCGTCCGCGGCGACGCACTGGCTGCCCGAACTGGTGGCCGCCTACCGGGCGCAGTATCCCGCGGTGTCGCTGCGCCTGTTCGACGACAACTCCGAGGGGGTCGAGCGCATGGTGCTGGCGGGCGAGGTGGAATTGGGCGTGTGCAGCACCGTGTCGCGCGACCGCCGCCTGTCGTTCGAACCGCTGATGCGCGACGCCTTTGGCCTCGTCTGCCATCGCGGCCATCCGCTGGCTGGCCGCAAGTCCGTGACGTGGCGCGAGATCGCCGACCTGCCTTTGGTGGGCACCATTGCGCACCGCCAGCTTGCCGGTCATCCGCAAGCGGCGTTCATGCTGGACCGGCAGGTGTTCGTCTCCAACATGATGTCGCTGCTGGCCATGCTGGAGCGCGGCGTGGGCGTGACGGTGCTGGCCCGCCTGGGCGTGCCGCCGGATTCGCCGGGACTGGCGTTTGTGCCCTTGTCGCGGCCACGCATCGAACGCGAGCTGGGCATTGCCCGTCTGGCCGGGAGAAGCCTGTCTCCGGCCGCCGCGCGCATGGAGGAAATGCTGCGCGCGAAGGCGCGTCGTGGGTGAGCCGCTGTCGCTAGAAACCAACGCATTTTTGCGGTTTCCGCGCGGATTCCGGGCGCGTCCACGCCCGCACTGTTGCGCATTTGCACACGGCGCGGATCGTCGTTGATTCTTCCCTGACGCCTATTTAGAGTGCGTGAAGTCCGCTGCGCCTGGGACGGGCCGGTGTGATCGGCGCGGCGCGTCGGCGGACGTCTTGAGGAAGTCATGAGCAGTGTGTTTTTGCGTACGGCAGGCATTGCCTGCGCCATCGTGATCCTGGCCGGTTGCGCCGCCAGGAAGCCAGCCGCCATCACCGAGGCCCAACCCGCTGAACCGCCCAAGCCGGTGGCCTGCACGCCCGCCAAGACCGGCGACCCGATGATCGGCACCTGGTTGTCCAATACCCGTCCGCGCGATGTGGCGGGCGACATGCAGTCGCTGATTGTGCTGTCCGCCGACGGCACCATGTCCTACGAATCCGTGCTCAAGATCGGCCGCAAGACTCGCCCCGCCCTGCGCGAGACGGGCTGCTGGAGCGTGGCGGACGGCGTCTACACGATGCGCACCACGAAGTCGGCGGGCGAGCCGGTGGATCCCACCGATCCGATCTATCTGAACCGCTACCGCGTCGAGAAGGTCGAGCAGTCCAAGCTGTCGCTGCGCGAACTGAAGTCGGGCGGCATGCTGCTGACCGCGCGCCGCATGCCCGCGGGCTACCGTCTGGCCTACTGACCGTTGCGCCGGGCGGACATTTCGCCCGGCGGTCAGCCCAAGCGGGCCGGGCTGCGGTAAGGTGCGGGCTTCGACTTTCGCCCCGCAGCCGGTTTCCCATGCCCGCCCTGTCCTCCGAAGCACGCGCGATCGCGCTGCTCGCGTTGGCCGCCTTCGTCAGCGCCAGCGCTTTCCGAATCTGTGATCCCATGCTGCCGCAACTGGCGGCGGAATTCGGCACCACCACCGGCCAGGCCGCGCGCGCCGTCACGGCCTTTGCCGTGGCCTATGGCGTGCTGCAGATGTTCTTCGGTCCGGTGGGCGACCGCTATGGCAAGTACCGTGTCGTCAGCGTGGCGACCGTGGCGTGCGCGCTGGGCAGCGCCGGCGCCGTCATGGCCGGATCGCTCGACATGCTGGTCTTTTGCCGCGCCTTGTCCGGCGCGGCCGGTGCGGGCATCGTGCCCCTGTCCATGGCCTGGATCGGCGACAACGTTCCCTATGAACGCCGGCAGGCGACGCTGGCGCGCTTTCTGACCGGCACCATCCTCGGCATGTCGGCCGGCCAGCTTGCGGGCGGGCTCTTTGCCGATACCGTCGGCTGGCGCTGGGCCTTCATGGCGCTGGTGGTGGGCTACCTGATCGTGGGCGTGCTGCTGCATCTGGAAGTGCGGCGCCAGCGCGCGGCCGGCTTTGCGCAGGTCGATCCGGGCGCGGCGCGCCAGGGCTTCGTCGCGCAAGCGAGGCTGGTGCTGGGCGCGCCGTGGGCGCGCGTGGTGCTGGCGACGGTGTTCATCGAAGGGCTGCTGGTATTCGGCGCACTTGCCTTCGCACCCTCGTACCTGCACGAACGCTTCGATATTTCGCTGACCGCCGCCGGCGCGCTGGTGGCCGTGTATGCGGTGGGCGGACTGATCTATACGGTTGTCGCGGGCCGCATCCTCAAGCGGCTCGGCGAGCGCGGCCTGGCCGTCGCGGGCGGGCTGGTGCTGGGCGTGGCGTTTCTGTCGTACTGGCTGGGACCGGTCTGGATATGGAGCCTGGCGGCCAGCGTGCTGGCGGGCTTCGGCTATTACCTGCTGCACGCGACGCTGCAGACGAACGCAACGCAGATGGTGCCGTCCGCGCGCGGCACGGCGGTGGCGTGGTTTGCCTCGTGCCTCTTCATGGGGCAGGCGGCGGGCGTGGCGCTGGCAGGGGCCGTGGTGGACGAGATCGGCGCGGCCGCGCTGTTCGGCGGTTCGGCCGTGCTGCTGCCGTTGCTTGGGGCGTTCTTTGCCCGGGCGCTGAAGGCGAGGGCCGCGATGCAGCGGGCGTGAACGGCGTTGGCGTCACGCTGGACTGAAAACACAAGGGCCTTTTCATCATTGGAGGAAAAGGCCCTTCTTATGCAGGTGTCAGACACCCGGGTTTAAATCGCAGACAGCCGCTTGAGCACCGTTTCCTTGCCCAGCAGCGCCAGCACCGCATCCACCGCGGGCGTCTGCGTCTGGCCGGTGACGGCCACGCGCAGCGGGATGGCCAGTTGCGGCATCTTCAGGCCTCGGTCGGCCAGCACGCCCTTGATGAGCGCGGACAGCGCTTCGCGCGTCCATTCCGCATCCTGAGCGCGCTGCGCGAAATCGGCCAGCGCTTCGCGGGCGGGGGCGGTCAGGTGCTGCTCGGCCAGGTCGGCCGGCGCGCCCTTGAATTCGCCGCAGAACAGCATGGCGCCGTCGGCCAGCTGCTCCAGCGTTTCGGCGCGGTCCTTCAAGAGAGCCATGACGCCCGGCAGATCGATTTTTTCGGGGTAGCCGCCGCGGGCCGCGACGCGCGTGGCCACGCGCTCGGCCAGTTCGGCGTTGTCCATCTGCTTGATGTAGTGGGCGTTGACCCAGTTCAGCTTCTTGGGATCCCACTGCGACGCGGACTTGGACAGGTGCTTGGTGTCGAACCAGGACACCAGCTGGTCGCGCGAGAAGAGTTCGTCGTCGCCGTGGCTCCAGCCCAGGCGGGCCAGGTAGTTGATCATGGCCTCGGGCAGGTAGCCCTCGTTGTCGTACTCCATGACGTTGACCGCGCCGTGGCGCTTGGACAGCTTTTCGCCGTCCGGGCCCAGGATCATCGGCACGTGGCCGTATTCGGGCAGCGTGGCGCCCAGCGCGCGCAGGATGTTGATCTGGCGGGGCGTGTTGTTGACGTGGTCATCGCCGCGCAGCACGTGCGTGATGCCCATGTCCCAGTCGTCGACCACGACGCAGAAGTTGTAGGTGGGCGTGCCGTCGGGACGCGCGATGATCAGGTCGTCGAGCTCGGTGTTGTCGAAGCTGATCGTGCCCTTGACCATGTCGTTCCAGGACGTCGCGCCGTCCTGGGGATTCTTGAAGCGCACCACCGGCTTGCGGCCTTCGGGGATGGCGGGCAGCGTCTTGCCGGGTTCCGGGCGCCAGGTGCCGTCATAGCGCGGCTTGTCGCCGCGGGCCCGGGCGGCCTCGCGCATGGCTTCGACTTCCTCGGGCGAGCTGTAGCAGTGGTAGGCAGTGCCGGCGGCCAGCATCTGGGCCACGACTTCGCGGTACCGGTCCATGCGCTGCATCTGGTAGAACGGGCCCTCGTCCGGCTGCATGCCCAGCCATTCCATGCTGTCCAGGATGGCCTGCACGGCTTCCGGCGTGGACCGCTCGACGTCCGTGTCCTCGATGCGCAGCACGAAAGTGCCCTTGTGATGGCGCGCGAAGGCCCAGGAGAACAGCGCGGTGCGCGCGCCGCCCAAATGCAGGAAACCGGTGGGCGAAGGCGCGAAGCGGGTGCGAATGGGAGTAGAGGCGTTGGAAGTCATAGGTGGCAGTGTTAGCGGCTGCGGCGCCACAAAGCGGCGTCGGGCAGTGTCCTCATCAAGCGGACAGCGGGCTTGTCTTGATACGATGAACGCTATTTTAGATTAGTGTGAACAGGCCCTGGCCCGACCTCCCCATGTTGAGACACGCTCTTGCGCCCATGTTCGAACCCGGCTCGCTGGTGATCGTGGCCGACCGGCCGCTACCCGCGGCAAGTTCCCTGTCTCCCGCCCTGAAGGCGAAGACCACGGTCGTCGCGGTCGAGCCCGGCGCGGCGCCCGCCCTGCCGGACAGGCTGGAAGGCCTGGCTGCGGGCGACCGCCCTGATCTGGCCCTGGTTTGCGTTTCGCCCGCCGTGCTGCCGGAAACCTTGCGCCGGCTGGCGCCGCTGTCGCCCCTCGCGGTCATCCTGCTGCCCCACGAACTGCCCGACCCGTACCCGCGCGGCACGCTGGCGCTGTGCCGCGCCTGGGCCGAGGAAAACCACTGCGAACTCCTCGGGCCGCGGTCTTTCGGCGCGCAGCGGCCGCACGCGGGCCTGAATTTCAGCCAGCATCCGGTGCTGGCCCGCGCCGGCCGCGTGGCGCTGGTGGCGCAGTCGCGCTCGATCATGGCCGCCGTCATGGATTGGGCCGAGGACGTGCACATCGGCTTTTCCACCGCCGTGTCGCTGGGCGACGAGGCCGTCGTGGGCCTGCCCAAGCTGCTGGACTACCTGGCCAGCGATCCGCGCACGGACAGCATCGTCCTCTATCTTGAAGACGTCGGACCCGCGCGCGAATTCATGAGCACGTTGCGGGCCGCGGCCAGCATCAAGCCGGTCATCGTGCTCAAGGCAGGGCGCTCGGATGCCGACAGCAGCGATGCCATCTTCGACGCGGCCCTGCGCCGGGCCGGCGCCGTGCGCGTGCGCTACTTCGTGCAGCTGTTCTCGGCCGTGAAGGTGCTGGGCTACACGCGCCGCCCCAAGGGCCGCCGCGTTGCACTGATCTCCAACGGCAGCGGGCCTCCGCAGCTTGCCATGGACCTCATCGGCCCGGATGCCGCCGTGCTGCGCGCGGACCTCGCGCCCGCCACGCAGCGCGCGCTGGCCGACATGCTGGAGCCGGATGCCGCCATCGCCAACCCCGTCATCACCTACCTGCCCATGACGCCCGAGCGCATTCGCGCCATGCTCGACGTTGTCCTGGACGACACCGGCGTCGACGGCGTGCTGGTGCTGCTGGCGCCCGACGCCCTGGCCGACATGCCCGCCGTCGCGCGCGAGCTGGCGCAGATTGCCCCGTCGGCCAAGAAGCCGGTGGTGACCTGTTTCATGGGCGATGCGGGCATGCGGCCCCTGCGGCGCATGCTGGACGATGCTGGCACGTCGGCATTCCGTACGCCTGAATCGGCCGCCGATGCCTTCGGCGTGCTGGCCTCGCACCACTACAACCAGCAGCTGCTGCTGCAGACGCAGCCGCCCGAACCCGCGAGCCACGTGCCCGACCTGACGGCCGCCCGCGAGATCCTTGCGCGGGTGCGCGCCGAATGCCGGCGCGAGCTGAACACGTCCGAAATCCGCACACTGCTGGCGCTCTTCTACGTGCCGCTCAGCGAATTCTCTGCCGATGCGGCGCGCGGCGAAGCGGAATCCCGCCCGATGGCGATCCGGGTGCGGCGCGATCCGAAGTTCGGCCCCGTCATCCGGTTTGGCGCGGGCGGGCCGGACGCGGTGCTGTCGCTGGCCGATCGCGGCATGGACCTGCCGCCGCTCAACGGCTACCTGGCGCGCCAGCTCATCGAGCGCAGCCGGCTGTGGCGCCGCGTGCTGGCGCCGCGGGTCGGCCACATGGCCGCCGAGGCGCTGCAGCAGGCGCTGGTGCTGGTGTCCGAGCTGGTGTCGGAGCTTCCCGATATCGAAACGCTCGACATCGATCCGCTCTACGCAGGCGAAACCCACCTGCGCGCGGGCGGCCTGCGCATGACGCTGACCGAGACGCCCGGCTGCGCGTCGCCGCAGACCACCGGCTATCCGCACATGGCGATCCACCCGTATCCAGCCCGGCTGGTGCAGGTGCGCCGTTTTGCCGACGGCATTCCGTGGGTGCTGCGCCCGATTCGCCCCGAAGACGGCGAGGCGTTGCAGGAATTCATCCGCGGCCTGTCGGAGCGCTCGCGCTACATGCGGTTCGTGTCGATGATGCGCGAACTCACGCCGCGCATGGTGTCGCGCTACACCCAGGTGGACTATCACCGCGAACTGGCGCTGGTGGCGGCAACGCAGGTGCCCAATCCCGCCAATCGCGGCCATCCGCGCGAGGTGCTGGTGGGCTTTGCGCATTACCTGCGCAATCCCGATGGCCGGGGCGCGGAATACGCGCTGGTGATCGGCGACGACTGGCAGCGGCGCGGGTTGGGGCGTCAGCTCATGACGGCGCTGATCGACGCCGCGCGCGAGCAGGGGCTGGAATACATCGACGGCCTGGTGCTGTCGACGAACCGGCCCATGCTGGCGCTGATGACCAGCCTGGGCTTTACCAACGATCCCGACCCCGAAGACCCGACCATGCGCCGGGTCTGGCTGAATCTGGCCTGAGGCCCGGCGCCGCAGGAACGGTTCAGGCGGTCTTGCGGGACGGCTGCGCGGGCGTCAACCGCGCGGCCGCCTCGTCCACAGACAGCACGTCGCCAAAGAACAGCATCCACCCGTGCAGGGCGTTCTCGTGCTCGGCCGGCGTCACGGCGGCCAGCGCGTCGTCCACCATGATGGTCCGGAAGTCCCGCATCATCGCGTCGCGCGCGGTGGATTCGCAGCACACGTTGGTGACCGTGCCGGCGATCAGCAGCGTGTCCACGCCCAGGCCGCGCAGCAGCGGCTCCAGCTCCGACGAGCCCGGGGCCATCGCACTATAGAAGCGCTTGACGACCCGCAGGTCGCTGGCCTGCGCATGCAGGTCCGGATGCAGCGCAAAGCCGGGCGAGTCGCGGCGCAGCGTCTCCAGGCGGCGGGCGCTGCGCTCGGGCGTCAGCATCACGCCGTGGTGATGCGACCAGAACACATCCGCGTTGTCCGAGGCCGTCTGCACCCACACCACCACGCCGCCCGCGTCGCGCACCGCACTGCAAAGGCGGTTGATGGGGCCGATGATTTCCCGCGCCGGGGCGCATTCGCCCTGGTAGCCGGGCAGCAGGAAATACTGCTGCATGTCGATCACGACCACCGCCGTGCGCGCGGCCGGCAGCTCGTCATACGGATGCAGGCAGCCCTGGCGGGCCACGACGCGATCCTTCACCCATTGGGGGAATTGCATGCTGCCTCCTTAGCCGTAGCGCCGCGCCACGGCGGACTCGACACGGTAGATGATGAGGTACATGACGCTGGAGATCAGCGCCAGCATCACGATGGCGGTCATGACGATGTTCAGCTTGAACACCTGGCTGCCGTTCATGATGAGAAAGCCCAGCCCCGAATCCGCCGACTGGAATTCGCCCACGATGACACCCACCAGCGCAAGACCGATGTTCATCTTCACCGCCGCGATCAGCGTCGGCACGCTGCCCGGCAGCACGACCTTGGTCAGCACCTGCCAGCGGCTGGCGCCAAAGGTGTGGGCAAGTTTGACCTTGTTCAGGTCGATGCCGCGGAACCCCGCATACACCACCATGATGGTCACGAACACCGCAATGGCGACCGCCATGCCGTACACCGCATAGTCTGACCCCAGCCACAGGTAGAAGATGGGCACGAACGCGATCTTGGGCATGGCGTTTGCCACCACCAGGAAGGGGTCGAGCACCTTGTAGAGAAACTCGGACCACCACAGCGCGGCCGCCACCACGATCCCGATGACCATGCTCAGCACAAAGCCCACCAGCGTGGCCGACAGCGTCGTCATGATGTGCTTGCCCAGGCTGCCGTGGTTCCACAGTTCGATGAAGGTGGGCCACAGCGCGCTGGGATAGCTGGTGAGCAGCGGATTCACGATGTGCATGCGCGGCAGGATTTCCCATGCGCATAAGAAAACGACCAGGAGCAGCGCCTGGGCCACACGGATGTTTCGGCGGCGCGCGCGGTCGCGGCGCAGGTAGTTCAGGTACTTTTCGCTGGGGCCGGGCACGGCGCGCAGCGGGACGGTATTGGCAATCGGCGCGTTCATGGTTCAGCCCTCCACATGGACGTCCAGCTCGTCCCAGAGCTGTTTGAAGTAGGTGTTGAATTCCGGCCGCGAGCGCGCCTGGAACGGGGTGGGGCGGACCTGGCCGTCGCCGTAATGGATGCGGTACTGGCTCTTGAGCCGCCCGGGCCGGCGCGACAGCACGATCACGCGATCGGTCATGGCGATGGCTTCGCCGATGTCGTGCGTCACCAGCACCACGGTCTTGCCTTCGCGGCGCAGGATGTCCACGACCTCGTCGGAGATGGCCAGCCGGGTCTGCGAGTCCAGCGCCGAGAACGGCTCGTCCAAGAGAATCACGTCGGGCTCGGTGACCAGCGTGCGCGCCAGCGCCGCGCGCTGGCGCATCCCGCCCGAGAGCTGCCGCGGCGTGTGCGACAGGAACGCGCCCAGCCCGCATTTTTCAAGCAGATGCACCGCGCGCGCCTCGCTGCGCGCATCGCGCCGCCCCTGAATCTCGGCGCCCAGCATCACGTTGTCCAGGATGGTGCGCCACTCGAACAGGTAGTCCTGCTGCAGCATGTAGCCGATGCGGGCGTTCGGCTTGGTCACCGCCTGTCCGTCGACCAGCACCGCGCCCGAGGTCGGGGGAATCAGGCCCGCGATCAGCGACAGCAGGGTGCTCTTGCCACAGCCGCTTTGGCCGATCAGGCTGACGAACTCGCCCGGCGCCAGGCTGAACGACACGTTGGACAGCGCTTCGGTCTCGCCTTCCGGCGTGAAGTACGACAGACAGACGTCGCGCAGTTCGATCTTGGCCGTGGCGGGCGCCGGCTTGAGGTTGTGGATGGCGGCTCCCATCATTGGGCCTTCTTGGCAAAGTCGGCGATCACCACGTCCTCGTACTTCACGCGTGCGCTGTCCTTCATGACCGCGCTGGCGATCAGCATGTCCTGAAGCTGCGTCATCGCCTGCGCCGTCACGAGCGGCGTGGTCTTCCAGATCTGATATTGCTTGTAGCGCTCGATCGCCTCAGTCACCGCCGCCTGATCCATGCCGGGAAAGAAGGTCATGATCTGCGGGGCCAGCGTGGCCGCGGGCGTGTCCTTCACATACTTCTCGGCGCGCGCCACCACGTCGGTCCAGGCCTGGATGACCTTGGGGTTGTCGCGGATGTATTTATCGGTGGCGGTGAACACCGTGTAGTCCACCTGGCCCACTTCATGTCCCACAGACGCGACGATGTGCCCCTTGCCGTTGCGCACCAGCTCGCCCGCCTCGGGCTCCAGGAAAATGCCGTATTCGCCCTGGCCCGCCATCCAGGCGCCGGCGCGCGCGGGGATGCCGATGTTGTTGAGCAGCTCCACGTCCTTCTGCGGATCCAGGCCATGTTTGCGCAGCGCGGTTTCCAGGAACACGATGGGATTCGATCCGGGGCGAAAGCCGATGACCTCCTTGCCCTTGAGCATGGACCAGTCGAACTTGTCGATCGGCTTGCGCGCCAGCAGGAAGAAGCCGTCGGTGGCGGTCAGGCCGGCGAAGATCTTCGGTTTGACCGGCGATTCGCTGTTCTGCACATAGATGGACGCTTCTGGCCCGATCAGCACGATGTCCGCGCTGCCCGACAACAGGGCGGTCATGCCCTTGTCGGTGCCTTGCGACGTCTTCATGGACACGTCCAGGCCGGCGTCCTTGAAGTAGCCCTGCGACAGCGCGACGTACTTGGGCACGTACAGGATGGATCGCACCACCTCTTCGTATCGCACCTTCACGGGGGGATTCAGGGCTTCGGCCTGAGCGGCCAAAGGGGCAAGCAGCGCGAGCAGCGCCGCGCCTGCCAGGCGGGGCAAGGGCGAGGTCTTCACGGGACTTTCTCCTGCGTCTTGAATGCCACGCCGACAATCGGCGCAACACGGCCAATGGGATGGATCGACTGCAACAACAGGGAAGCCCGAACAGTGCACGCCCGGGCCGGTGAGGCTTGGATCGAATACTATATTCAAGACAAGCGGGCGACAAGCTTTTTGCGATTGGCGTTTTTCTCTATGGACGTGCGTCGCCGCTGCCCCGAAAATTCGAGGCTGGAATACCAGTTGGTATACAAAATTAGATTTCGAACCGCTGAGGCGGGCTCATTCCATCGTAGGCGGGGAAGCGATTGGCGCCCATCGGCCTGGGACACGGGCCGCGCGCGGCGCCGCCCGTCATCGTCCCTAGGCTGAGTGTCGCATCACACCAGGACTTCGTTCAGGAAGGTCGAAATGTCGGCCACTTCCTCGGCGCAAACCGAGTGCGGCATCGGGTACGTGTGCCAGCGCACGTCGTAACCCAGCCGCTTGAGTTCGGCCAAAGACGCTTCGGCACGCGCCAGCGACACGACCGGGTCGTACTGGCCGTGGGCCATGAAGATGGGCGTGGCGTCGTTGGCGGGCTGACGCTCGGCCTCGACGCTGTCCACCAGCGGCAGATAACCCGACAACACCATCATGCCCGCCAGCTTTTCGTGCAGCCGCAGGCCGGTGTGCAGCGTCATGGCGCTGCCCTGTGAAAAACCCGCCAGCACGATGTTGGACGTGGGAATGCCACGCGCGTTTTCGCGCTTGATCAGCTTGTGGATGGCCGCTTCCGAGGCGCGGATGCCGCGGCCGTCTTCCACCCGCACCAGGTCCATCACCAGAATGTCGTACCAGGACCGCATCGCCATGCCGTTGTTGATCGTCACGCGCTGCACGGGCGCGTTCGGGAACACAAAGCGCACGCCGAGTCCGGCGGGCAACTGCAGCTCCGGCACGATGGGCGCGAAATCGTTGCCGTCGGCGCCCAGTCCGTGCAGCCAGATCACGGCGTGCGTGGGATTGGGGGCGGTTTCGATCTCGATGCAGTCGAGCAGGTCGGTTGCGGTCATGGATGGGCGGTAGGCAATTAAAGGGTGAGCGTCTTGAGGGCCTGGAACAGCGCGCGGTAGTGTTTCTTTTGCGGCTCCTGGCCCTGCAGCAGCGAGGCGTTGGCCAGCTTTTCCTTGCGGGCGGCCCGGATCAGCGTGCGCAGTTGCTGCACGTCGGCCTGCGGATTGTTGTTCAGCAGGCGCGTGAACGCGTCGTCGTCATCGAGCAGCCGGTCGCGTAGCGTTTCCAGCCGGTGCATGGCGGCCGTTTCCTCGCGGGAGCCGTTCTCCCAGACGTCGAGCTGCTTGCGAATGACGTCGGCCGGCGCGTCGCGCATCAGCTTGCCGACGAAGTGGACCTGGCGCCGCAGGCCTTCGCGGCCGGTGGTGCGCTGCGCCATACGGATCGCTTCGTACAGGCGCTCTTCGAGCGGCAGTTGCTTCAGACGTTCGGGCGACAGCGCGATCAATTGCTTGCCCAGGTCCAACAGGGCGTGCATTTCACGCTTGACCTGGGACTTGCTGGGACGGTCGTAGCCGTTCTCGTCGTAACCGTCGTCGACGGAATCTTCTTGGGGATGGGAATTCATGGAAAACTGCGCAATGACAGACTTGGCTATGATAACCGTCTCTGCAAATTGGACTGCAATGGTTAAAACCTCCTCATCCTTGCCGCTGGCGGCGAATCACGCGCGTTTTTCCGAACTTGTCGAGCAAACTCTGGCCTACGCGCGCCAGATCGGCGCTTCCGACGCCGCCGCGGAAGTCTCGGAAAGCCTGGGACTGTCCGTCTCGGTGCGCAAGAACGACATCGAAACTGTTGAGCAAACCCGCGACCGGGCGCTGGACCTGACGGTCTACGCCGGCCAGAGCCGCGGTTCGGCCTCGACGTCCGACTTTTCCGAGGCCGCGCTGCGCCAGACGGTCGAAGCCGCCTGGCACATCGCTCGCCACACCGCCGCCGACCCGGCCGCCGGCCTGCCCGACGCCGACCAGCTGGCCACCGAATTCCCCGACCTGGACCTGCATCGCGCCTGGACCGTTTCCACCGAGGAAGCGGCCGAACTGGCGCTGCGCGCCGAGCGCGCCGCCCGCGAGGTCGATGCGCGCATCACCAATACCGACGGCGCCACCGTCGGCACGTACGAAGGCCAGTTCGTCATGGGCAACACGCGCGGCTTTCTGGGCGGCTACCCGTATTCGCGCCACAGCCTGTCCGTGGCGCCCATCGCGGGTCGCGGCAACGGCATGCAGCGCGACTACTGGTACTCCTCCGAACGCGATCCGGCCAAGCTTGCCTCGCCCGAGGCCATCGGCCGCTACGCCGCCGAACGCACGCTGTCTCGCCTGTCGGCCCGCCGCGTGCGCACCGGCAAGTTCCCGGTCCTGTTCGAGGCGCCGCTGGCGCTGGGCCTGGTCGGCGCGCTGACGCAGGCCGTCAACGGCGGGGCGCTGTACCGCAAGGCGAGCTTCCTGGTCGATTCGCTGGGCAAGCCGCTCTTTCCCAAGCACATCAACCTGGTCGAGGATCCGCACATCCGCGGCGCCATGGGCAGCTCGCCGTTCGACGACGAAGGCGTGCGCACGCGCCGCCGCAACGTGGTCTCGGCCGGCGTGCTGGAAGGCTATTTCCTGTCGTCCTACACCGCGCGCAAGCTGGGCATGACCACCACCGGCAACGCCGGCGGTTCGCACAACCTGGTCTTCAGCTCCACGCAGACCCAGCGCGGCGACGATTTCGAAGCCATGCTCAAGAAGCTGGGCACGGGCTTTCTCGTCACCGAGCTGATCGGGCAGGGCGTCAACTACGTGACGGGCGATTACTCGCGCGGCGCTTTCGGCTATTGGGTCGAAAACGGCCAGATCCAGCACGCGGTTCAGGAAGTCACCATCGCCGGCAACCTGGCCGACATGTTCCAGCAGATCGTCGCGGTGGGCGCCGACACGATCTCGCGCGGCACCAAGACCACCGGCTCCATCCTCATCGAGCAGATGGCCATCGCCGGCACCTGATCCCGCCCGCCGGCGGCGCGCCGCGCGCCGCCGGACCCTGTTTTGCCCGCTTTGCAATCCCTTGCCTTTCCGGGATTTCCTCTAGCCGTTCCTGTGTTCGCCTGCGTGTAATATCCGGCGGGTATTGCTCGAAGTCCCGGGTGTTGCTGTATAGGAGCAAAGTGATGCAACGACGTTCATTCCTGAAGCGCGCCAGTCTGGGCGCCGTCGCCGGCGCCGCCGTCAGCTCGCCCGCGTTCGCCCAGGACATGCCCTCGATCAGCTGGCGCCTTTCCTCGGGCTTTCCCAGCGCGCTGGACCTGCGCGTCGGCGCGGCCGAGAGCTTCTGCAAGTTCGTCGCCGAATCCACCGCGGGCAAGTTCAACATCCGCCACTTCCCGGACGGCGAAGTCGTTGCCGCCGCCGACCTGATGGAAGCGGTCTCCACCAAGAAGGTGGAATGCGGCCACGTGTCCTCGCGCAGCTACCACGCCAGGAATCCCGCGTTCAGCTTCGACGCGGCAGTGCCGTTCGGCCTGAACGCGCGCCAGATGAACGCCTGGATGAGCGAGGGCGATGGCCTGCGCCTGACGCGCGAACTCTTCAAGCCCGAAAAGATCATCAACTTTCCCCTGGGCAATACCGGCGCCCAGATGGGCGGCTGGTACATCAAGGAAATCAAGCGCGAAGGCGATCTGAAAGACCTGAAGATGCGGGTAGACGGCTTGGCGGGGGACGTGCTGTCCCGGCTTGGCGTGGCGCCCCAGCAAGTTGAGCTCGCCGCCTTGGCGCAGGCCTTCGAAAAAGAGGGGCTGCAGGCGGTGGCCGGGGCGGGCGCCTACGAGGACGCCAAGCTCGGATTGAATAAAGTAGCTAAGTATTACTACGCACCCGGCTGGTGGGCGGGCGGCGAACAGCTCTCGCTCTACATCAACGACGAGGCCTGGAACCAGTTGCCCAAGCATTATCAATCGGTGGTGCAGTCCGCGGCCCTGGCCGCACACACCGCCGCCACGGCGCGTTATGACGCGCTCAATCCGCAGGCGCTGGCTCAGCTGACGGCCAACGGCGCGCAAGTGCGGGCTTTTCCCCGGTCCATCATGGACGCCGCGTTCGAGGCCTCGCAACAGGTCTACAAGGACTTAAGCGCCAAAGACCCCAGATTCAAGGCATTGCACGACAGTTACATGGGCTTTCGCGACAGCGAGATGCCGTGGTTTCGCCTGACCGAGGGCGCGTTCGGCCAGTATCTGGGCGTCGCGTTGTCGGGCAGGAGTTAGGAGGGAAGCCGGTGCCGAATGGCATTCGGCGAGTTTCAGGGTTTGTGCTAGTAACCACACGTTTTTTACAAAAAAATGGGCGGTTTTGAGGCTTTTGTTGAACGGCATTCGAGTTTCGGCCTGATACAAAGGAGTAATATCCCGGGTCTTGACGCGCATACATGCGGCCTTTAGGCGGCATCGACGTCAATCCGGCAGGATTACATCAGCCCGGATTACCAATATTCCGAGACAGACTTTAAGGTGGTAACAACCATGCAATCCAAGACCAAAAAGCTGCTGGCCGCGCTGATCGCCGCCGGTATCGTCCCGGCCGCCCACGCAGCCGACATCAAGCTGGGCGTGGCTGAAGCCCTGTCCGGCGGCGCCGCCCAGTACGGCGTGTCGATCCGAAACGGTTTCCAGCTCGCGGCTGACCAAATCAACGCGGCCGGTGGCATCAACGGCAACAAGATCGTGCTGGTGATCGAAGACGAGCAAGGCAAGAAAGAAGAAGCCATCAACGTCTTCAAGAAGCTGATCTTCAAGGACAACGTCCTGATGGTCTTCGGTCCCACCCTGTCGAACTCCGCCCAGGCCGCCGACCCGGTCGCCCAGGCCGCCAAGACGGTCGTCTTCGGCACCTCCAACACCGCCGACGGCATCACCTCCATCGGCAACTACGTGTTCCGCAACTCGGTCACCGAAGCCGACGTGCTGCCCGCCACCATCTCCACCGTCAAGGCCAAGACCGGCCTGAAGAACGTGGCGGTGCTCTACGGCAACGACGACGTCTTCACCAAGAGCGGCTACGACAACTTCAAGAAGGCCCTGGAAGACCAGAAGATCCCGGTCACGACGACCGAAACGTTCGCCAAGGGCGACGTGGACTTCAAGGCCCAGCTCACCAAGATCAAGGGCACCAACCCCGACGCCATCGTGCTGTCCGCACTGCTGGCCGAAGGCGCCCCGATCATGGTCCAGGCCCGCCAGCTCGGCCTGAACGTGCCCGTCATCGGCGGCAACGGCATGAACTCGGTCAAGATTTTCGACCTGGCCCCCGGCGGCGCGTCGAACAATCTGTGGATCGGCAGCCCGTGGTCGATCGAAAACAAGTCCCCCGAGAACACCAAGTTCATCGACGCCTACAAGGCCAAGTTCACGAATGCCCCCGACCAGTTCGCGGCGCAGTCGTATGACGCCATGTACATCGTCGCCCAGGCCCTGAAGAACACCAAGCTCACCGGCGAACTGCCCAAGGATCGCGCTGCCCTGCGCGACGCCCTGCCGTCCGTGACCTGGACCGGCGCCACCGGCCCGTTCAAGTTCCGTCAGGCCAATGATCGCGCCGGCAAGCCGGCCGGTTACGACGCCGACCAGGCGCCGATCGTCAGCGTGACCAAGGACGGCAAGTACGTCATCGAGAAGTAAGCAGTACGCATCCCCGCGCGGGGGGATGCGCCTTGCGGATGGCCTCCCGGCCGTCTGCAAGGCGCTTTTTATCGCAGGGCCTCACCAAGTAGAAAGCTTCCCCGGAAGCACACCAGACCTCGCTGTGGGCACGGCGAGGCGGCCCTATCAGATTTGGAAAGTCCCATCATGTTCGAACAACAATTCGTCAATGCCTTGTCGCTGGGCTGTGTGTATGCACTGTTCGCGCTGGGCTTCACGCTGATCTTCGGCGTGCTCGGGGTGATCAACCTGGCGCATGGCGCCGTCTTCATGGTTGGCGCCTACGCAGCACTGGTCGTGGTCGAGCAATTCAGCCTGCCCTTGTGGGCCGCGCTGATGGTTGCGTTCTTCGTCGCCGGCTTTACCGGGGTCATCATCGACTACCTGGTGCTCAAGCCGCTGCGCAAGCGCAACGCACCCCACCTGATTCCCATGATCGCCACCATCGGTGTCGGCATCATCCTGAACAACGGCGCCCAAAGCATCTTTGGCGCCAGCAATCTGCGCTTCCCGCACGGCACCGTGCCCGAGGAAGTCATCGAAGTCGCCGGCCTGCACCTGACCGTCATCGAACTGGGGATCATCTTCCTGTCGTTCGCGCTGATGGCCGTGCTGATGTTCGTGATGCGCCGCACGCAGTTCGGCCGCGCGCTGCGCGCCATCGCCGAATCGCCCAAGGCCGCCTGGCTGCTGGGCATCAACGTCGAAAAGCTGTTCATCACCACCTCGTTCGCCGCGGCCGCCCTGGGCGGCGTGGCCGGCGTGCTGATCGGCCTGTACTCGAACGCGCTGTTCCCGCTGATGGGCCAGCCGATGCTGCACAAGGGCATCGCGGTCATCATCCTGGGCGGCATGGGAGACATCCGCGGCGCCATGCTGGGCGGTCTCTTCCTGGGCTTCGCCGAGGTGCTGTCCGTCGCTTACATCGGCTCCACCATGCGCGACGCGGTGGCTTTCGGCCTGCTGTTCCTGATCCTGCTGGTCCGCCCGCAAGGTCTGTTCGGCAAAGTGGTTCAACGCAAGGCTTAAGGTATGAGCGGATTCGAAAATTTCTGGGCCATCTACGGCAACCTGGTGCTGACGCTTGGCACCAATGCACTCCTGGCCCTCTCCATCTGGCTGACGCTGGCCTGCGGCATGCTTGCCATGGCCAACGCCGCCTTCATGGGCATCGGGGCCTACACGGCCGCGCTGCTCACCATGAATTACGACGCGCCGTTCGCGGTCGCCCTGGCGGGCGGCATGGCCGCCCCGGCGCTGGTCGCGGCCCTGATCGGCCTGCCGACGCTGCGGTTGTCGGGGGTCTATCTGGCGATGGCCACGCTGGGCTTCGGTGAAGTGGTCCGCGTGACCATCCTGAACACCGAGTCCATCACCGGCGGCGCACTGGGCCTGAACGGGATTCCCCAGCTCACGCAGTGGTGGCATGTGCTGCTGGCCGTGATCATTGTGCTGTTCGTGCTGTGGCGCGTGCGGGCCTCCAAGATCGGCCGTTCCTTCGACGCCATCCGCGGCGACGAGACCGCCGCCGGCATGATGGGCATCGACGTGCGCGCCAACAAGATGCTGGCCTTCGTGGCCGGCGCGGTGATCGCCGGTCTTGCCGGCGCGTTGAACGCGCACCTGACGTTCTTCATCGGTCCCAACGAATACGGCTTCGACCGCGGCGTCGAAATCCTGACGATGGCGATCCTGGGCGGCATCGGCGGCCTGGCCGGCCCCGTGCTGGGCAGCTTCATCATTACGACGCTGCCCGAATTGCTGCGCGGATTTGCGGATCTGCGCCTGATCGCGAATGGAGTGATCCTGGTGGTGATTGTGTTGTTCCTGCCGCAAGGCATCTGGGATCCGGCGCGCTTCAAGCGCTGGATGCGTCAAAGCCGCCAGGGAGGAAAGCGCCATGCTTGAGCTCTCCTCCGTCTCCAAGAGCTTTGGCGGCCTGCATGTGCTGCATGACGTCAGCCTGTCGGTGCCCGAAGGCGCCATCTTCGGCCTGATCGGCCCGAACGGCGCCGGCAAGACCACGGTGTTCAACCTGATCACCGGACTGCTCCCGCCGAGCGGCGGCTCCATCACCTTCCAGGGCGAGAGCGTGCTGCGCAAGAAGCCGCACAGCATCACCCGCATGGGCATCGCCCGCACGTTCCAGAACATCCGTCTCTTCAAGGAGATGACGCTGCTGGAAAACGTCGTCGTGGGCGCCTACCGCCACATGAACTACGGTTTCCCCAGCCTGCTGCTGGGCCTGCCGGGTTACCGCGAACACGAGCAGCGCGCCCGCGAACGTGCGCACGAGCTGCTGACTTGGATGCGCCTGGACCACAAGGCCAACGATCTGGCCGACAACCTGTCCTACGGCGAGCAGCGCCGCCTGGAGCTGGCGCGCGCGCTGGCCACCGAGCCCAAGCTGCTGCTCCTGGACGAGCCAGTCGCCGGCATGAACACCGGCGAACGCGCCGAACTGATGCGCGAGATCCTGGCCATTCGCGACCGCGGCTACACCATCCTCATGATCGAACACGACATGCGCTTCGTCATGGGCTTGTGCGAACGCATCGCGGTGCTGAACTTCGGCAAGATCATCGCGTGCGGCGGTCCCGAGGACATCCGCAACAACGAACAGGTCATCGAGGCCTACCTGGGCCGCGAAGACGACGAAGACACCGAACAAGCGGAGGCCGCCAAATGAGCGCCATGCTGGAAGTCCGCGGGCTCGAGGTCAACTACGGCCACATCGAAGCCGTGCGCGGCATCGACCTGGACCTGAACGCCAATGAAATCACCGCCCTGGTCGGCGCCAACGGCGCCGGCAAGTCGACGACGCTGCTTGCGCTCTCGGGCCTGCTGCCCAAGGCGCGCGGCCGCATCCTCTTCGAGGGCGAAGACGTCACCAACCTCGCGCCGAACCAGCTGGTTGCGCGCGGCATCGTGCAGGTGCCCGAAGGCCGGGCCATCCTGACCACCATGACGGTGCTGGAAAACCTGGAACTCGGCGCCTATCGCCGCGGCCTGAAGAACGTCGCGTCCGATCTGGAATACGTGTTCAACCTGTTCCCGCGCCTGAAAGAGCGGATCAGCGGCATGGCCGGCAACCTGTCCGGCGGCGAGCAGCAGATGCTGGCCATCGGCCGCGCCCTGATGGCCAAACCGCGCCTGCTCTTGCTGGACGAACCTTCAATGGGTCTGGCGCCGATCGTCGTGCAGGAAATTTTCCGGTCGCTGCGCGCCATCAACGCCGATGGCCTCACGCTGTTCCTGGTCGAACAGAACGTGCGCCAGGCGCTCAAGATTGCCCAGCAAGGCTACGTGCTTGAAAACGGCGCCATGGCGCTGACGGGCACCGGCCGCGAACTGCTCGGCCACCCGCGCGTCCTGGAAGCCTACCTGGGCGCCTGACGGGCAGGGGGGGGGGGCAGCATGTGTCCCCAGATGAATTTTGCGGCGGCTGTCCAGGGATGGCCGCTGCGAATCGCCCGAATTCTGTCCGCTTGCCCATTTTTTGAGCAGCCGTGTTAGAATTTCAGGCTTTCCCTCATTTTGACCTTTGCACGGGCGGATTCATAACGCTTAGGCGGGGGGCGATATGGGCTGGAATTTGTACCTGAAGGGCTGCAACCCGAAGGGCTGCAAATTTTGGCCTAGTCTGGGAAAGAACACTGGCTGGATGTTCCGGCCAGAGCAAATTTTTATTCTTAGGAACCATCATGAAGACCTTTGTGGCCAAGCCGCATGAAGTCCAACGTGACTGGTTTGTGATCGACGCCAAGGGCAAAGTCCTCGGTCGTGTGGCCAGCGAAGTCGCACGTCGTCTGCGTGGCAAGCACAAACCTGAATTCACGCCTCACGTTGATACCGGTGACTACATCGTCATCATCAACGCGTCCGATATCGTTGTTACCGGCGCCAAGGCGAAAGACAAGAAGTACTTCCGCCACACGACGTACCCGGGCGGTATCCGTGAAACGAACTTCGAGAAAATGCAAGAGCGTTTTCCCGGCCGTGCCATTCAGAAGGCCGTCAAGGGCATGCTGCCCAAGGGTCCTCTGGGCTACGCCATGATCAAGAAGCTGAAGGTCTATGCTGGTGCCGAGCACCCGCACACCGCCCAGCAGCCCAAGACGCTGGATATCTAAGGAAACGCCATGATCGGTAACTGGAATTACGGAACCGGCCGTCGCAAAACTTCGGTGGCTCGCGTTTTCATCAAGAAGGGCACTGGCAAGATCGTCGTCAACGGCAAGCCCGTCGACGAGTTCTTCGCTCGTGAAACCGGCCGCATGGTCGTGCGCCAGCCGCTGGAACTGACCGGCCACCTGGAATCGTTTGACATCAAGGTCAACGTGCACGGCGGCGGCGAAACCGGCCAAGCCGGCGCCATCCGTCACGGCATCACGCGTGCCCTGATCGATTACGACGCCACGCTGAAGCCCTCGCTGTCGCAAGCTGGCTTCGTGACCCGCGATGCCCGTGAAGTCGAACGTAAGAAGGTCGGCTTCCGCAAGGCGCGTCGTCGCAAGCAGTTCAGCAAGCGTTAATGCCCTGCAAAAAGCCCGCTTCGGCGGGCTTTTTGTTTTTGGGCCGGCACTGCCGTGTCATCGCCCGCCCCGCGCGGAACTCCGCGCCACGCGTTCGGTCGGAAAAAGGTTTGCAGTGGCAATTCCAGCACGGCTGCCGCATTACCGGGATTCCCGAGCGATACAATCGTTATTCGTTCTCCGAAGAGCATTCATCATGGCCCAAGCATCGAACACCCGCATCAAGGTTGGTATCGTCGGCGGCACCGGATACACCGGTGTCGAACTGCTGCGCTTGCTGTCGCAGCATCCCAACGTGGAATTGACTGCCATCACGTCCCGCAAGGAAGACGGCCTGCCCGTCGCCGACATGTACCCGAACCTGCGCGGCCGTGTGAAGCTTGCATTCTCGGCCCCGGAAAAGGCTTCGCTGACTGACTGCGACGTCGTCTTCTTCGCCACGCCCCACGGCGTGGCCATGGCGCAGGCGCAAGAGCTCATCGCCGCCGGCACCCGCGTCATCGACCTGGCCGCCGATTTCCGCCTGCAGGACATCCCCACGTTCGAACGCTGGTACAAGATTCCCCATACCTGCCCGGACATCCTGGCCGAGTCGCAATACGGCCTGGTCGAACTGAACCGCGAAGCCATCTCCAAGGCGCGCGTCATCGGCAACCCCGGCTGCTACCCCACCACGGTCCTGCTGGGCCTGGCGCCGCTGCTTGAAGGCGGCAAGGCGCTGGTCGATACGCAAACGCTGATCGCCGACTGCAAGTCGGGTGTGTCCGGCGCCGGCCGCAAGGCGGAGGTGGGCTCGCTGTTCTCGGAAGCGTCCGACAACTTCAAGGCCTACGGCGTGGCCGGGCATCGCCACCACCCCGAAATCACCGCCCAGCTGGAAAAGCTGGCCGGCGGCAAGGTCGGCCTGACGTTCGTGCCGCATCTGGTGCCGATGATCCGCGGCATGTTCTCCACCATTTACGCCCGCATCCAACCCGAGGCGCGCGACACTGACTTTCAGGCCCTGTTCGAAGCGCGCTACGCCGATGAACCCTTCGTCGACGTCATGCCTGCCGGCAGCCATCCCGAAACGCGCTCGGTGCGCGGGTCCAACAACCTGCGCATTGCGCTCAGCCGCCCGGGCAACGGCGACCTGCTGATCGTCATGGTGGTGCAGGACAATCTGGTCAAGGGCGCCGCCGGTCAGGCCGTGCAGAACATGAACCTCATGTTCGGCATCCCCGAAACGATGGGCCTGGACCAGGTCGCCATCCTGCCGTAACGCCAAGGCGGCCCGTTTGTCGGGCCGCCAATATTGCTCTTTATGCCCGCAGATCCCGCCGCCCGTTCCCCATCGCGAAGTCACGGCGCAGTCGTGCGCCTGTGCGCGATGCTGCTGCTGGGCGTGCTGGTGGGCGGGATCGCCGGGTTCTTCCACGCGCGCCAGCTCTATCGTCCGCAGGACGCCGTGGTCATCAGCGTCCAGCAGGCCGAGGCGCAGGACGAGGCCATGCGTCAGCAGGCCACGCAACTGCGCTACATTCGCGGCCAGCTCGATAAGGCCGATGGCGAACTCGTCATCGAGCGATCGGCCCGCCAAGAACTCGAAACCCAGCTTCACGCCGCCCAAGCCGAACTCGGCCGCGTGCGTGACCAGCTTGCCTTCTATGAACAGCTGCTGCCGCCCGGCCCTGAGGGCTCCGTGGACATTCGCAGCATGCAGATCGACCGCGAGGGCGGCGGTTTGCGGTACAAGGTCCTGCTGATGCGCAGTGGCCGCAATGGCGGTACGCCCTTTGCGGGCGCGCTGCGCTTTCAGGCCACCGGCGTGCTCAAGGGCGAAACCGTCACGGTGGATCTGGCGCCCATGCAGCTCAAGGCTGAGACCGGCCCCGTCACGGCCACCGGAGAAAACCTGACCGCCGCGTCCCTCGCCCTGCAGTTCGACCAGTATCAGCGCAGTCAGGGCATCCTGGCCGTGCCTGACGGATTTGTCCCCGAAAACGTGACCGTCAGCGTCCTCGAGGGAGAAACCGTCCGCGCTTCGCGCAGTGTCAAGCTTGAACTTTGAGTCTGGTCAAGCCCTGCGCTATAGTGACACCATACGAGCGGCGACGCCGCTCACTGAATTTTGGCCGTACCGGCCAGGAGTGAACCATGAATGCAGTGACCGAAACCGTCGACCTTCAGGCCCCCCCGCCTGTTCCCCTGGTGTTCACCGACTCGGCTGCCGCCAAAGTGAAAGACCTGTTGGCCGAAGAAGGCAACCCCGAACTGAAACTGCGCGTTTTCGTGCAGGGCGGCGGCTGTTCCGGCTTCCAGTACGGTTTCACGTTTGATGAAGTCGTCAACGAAGACGACACCGTGCTGGACAAGGCCGGCGTGCAATTGCTCGTCGATCCGATGAGCTTCCAGTATCTGGTCGGTGCCGAGATCGACTACAAGGAAGACCTGGAAGGCGCGCAGTTCGTCATCCGCAATCCCAACGCCAGCACCACCTGCGGCTGCGGCTCCTCGTTCTCGGTGTAATCACCCAGGCAGGAAAGATAAAAAGCCCTTCGGTTTGCCGAAGGGCTTTTTGCATGGGCGCGTGATGGGTCGCGCTCAGGCCGGATACAGCGCTCCAAGAATCCTCGCGCCGCGCGCGCCCGTCACGCTGGGCAGGCCGGCCGGCTTGCCGGTCATGAACGCGTGCGCCAGCCAGGCGAAAGCCAGGGCCTCCACCTGTTGCGCAGGCACGCCAAGGGCGTCGGTCGCGCGGACGGGGCGTTGCAGGCAATACGCCAGTTCCTGCATCAGGCCGGCGTTGTGGGCGCCGCCGCCGCAGACAAAGACTTCTTGCGTGCCCGCGGCCGCCCGGTCGATGGCGTCCGCCACGGTTCTGGCCGTCAGCCGCTGCAGCGTGGCCTGAACATCCTCCGGCGCGGGTGCGGCGCCGTCGAACTCCGCCAGGCGGGCGTCGAGCCATTGCATGTTGAAAAGGTCGCGGCCCGTGGATTTGGGCGGCGGCAGGCCGAACCACGGCTCGCTGCCGATGAGTTGTTCAAGCAAGGGCGCCAGCACCTGTCCCGAGGCCGCCCAGCGGCCCCCGGCGTCGTAAGGGCGGCCCAGATGCCGTTGGCACCAACCGTCCAGCAGCACGTTGGCCGGGCCGGTGTCGAAGCCGCGCGCCGGCTGCCCGGGCACGAGCAGCGTCACGTTGGCGATGCCGCCCAGGTTCAGCACGGCGCGCCCGTGGCTGGCGCCGAAGATGGCGGCGTGAAACGGCGGCACCAGCGGTGCACCCTGGCCGCCAGCGGCAACGTCGCGCGAACGGAAGTCGGCCACGACGGCAATGCCCGTCAGTTCCGCCAGCAGGGCGGGTGCGTTCAGTTGCAGGGTGTACCCAAGGTCAGGGCGGTGACGCACGGTCTGGCCGTGCGCGCCGATGGCGCTGACGTCGCTGGCGGCCACGCCCGCATCCGCAAGCAATGCCGACACGGCTTGGGCATAGACACGCGCCAACGCATTGGCCGCGAGCGCAGCGCGGGCAAGTTCGTCGCCGCCCGATTCGTTCAGCGACAGCAGCTCGTGCCGCAGATTCTCTGGCATGGGGAGGCTGGCGTTGGCCAGCACCTGAGGCGCCTGGCCCTCGTCCAGACAGGTCAGCACGCCGTCGACGCCGTCGACGCTGGTGCCGGACATCAGGCCAATGTAGAGTGTGCGGCGGTCCTGCTGGATGGGCTGGGTGGCATTCACGGGCGCCTCCAAAGAAAAAGGCGGCTGGGGCTTGATGCCCCGCCGCCGCACCCGCTGCGCGCGGGCCAGTTTTTTCGGACCTGCCTTAGCGGCTGGCCACGTTGGTCAGCGCGTCGGGCAGCGTCTGCTGGAATTGCGTCAGCAATTGGATCTGCTGCTTGTAGGGGCCAACCGCCTGGTTGAACGCGCGGACTTCCGCGGGTTCGAGCGCGCGGGCCACGGGCAGGTCCACCGACAGCGGGTCGATGGGCTGGTTGTCGACGCGGAATTCGTAGTGCAGGTGCGGACCGGTGGCCCAGCCGGTGGAACCGACATAGCCCAGCAGTTGGCCCTGCGACACCTTCGAGCCCTTGGTGACGCCTTCGGCGATGCGGCTCTGGTGCGCGTACAGGGTCGAGTACTTGCCGTGGTGCTTGACGATGACCACGTTGCCGTAGCCGTTCTGCCAGCCCGAGAATTCGACCGTGCCGTCCGCGGTGGAGTGGATCGGCGTGCCCGACGGCGCGGCGTAGTCCACGCCCTTGTGTCCCGTCCAGGTCTTGTGGATGGGGTGCATGCGCATGCCGAAGGTCGAGCTGATGCGGCTGAACTTCAGGGCGGTGCGCAGGAAGGCGCCGCGCAGGCTGGTGCCGTCGAAGTCGTAATAGGAGCCGGTCTTTTCGTCGGGGCTGAACCAGACGGCGTTGTAGGTCTTGCCGCCGTTGATGAATTCCAGGGCCAGCACGCGGCCGGCGCCGGCGTAGCGGCCGTCGTGCGAGCGCACTTCGTAGACCACGCGGAATTGATCGCCCTGGCGCAGGTCGCGCAGGAAGTCGATCTTGGCGCTGAGGATGTCGGCCATCTGCATGGTGACCGAGTCGGGAATGCCGGCCGAGTCCGTGGCGCCGAAGAGCGAGGACTTGATGGTGCCGACCGCGACGCGGGTCTGGCGTTCCGTGCTTTCGGTGACTTCCTCGGCCTTGTAACCGTCGCCGGACGGGGCGACGTGCAGCATGCGCGTCACGACCTGGCCGTCGGTCTCGTTGCCGGGCGTGTGGATGTAGCGCAGCCACACCAGGTTGCCCGCTTCGTCCGTGGCGGCTTGCACCGAGCGGCCCGGGTACAGCTTGTAGATGCTGCGGGCGCTGGCGTCGTGGGTCAGGAAGGACTGGAGGTTGGGGGCGTCGAGTTCCAGGCGCTGCAACACCGCCGACAGCGTGTCGCCCGGACGGATCCGGGTTTCGCTGATGTAGGGGGCGGCGCTGGGCGTGCTGACTTCGACTTGCTCGGCGGTCAGCGGCAGAATGCTCTGGATGACGCGCGAGGGGGGGAGTTCGGTGCGGTCGGGTTGCTGCACCATGCCGAGAGCGGCGGCGCCTGCGAACAGACCAATTGCGGTGACGAGAAGCGTGCGGCGGAAAAGTCCCGAGCGATGGGGCTTGGGCTCAACGGGCGCAAATACGGCAGCGACTTTGCGCTTGAGGCCACTCGCCAGTTCGTGGAGGCCACGATTCATCGTGAAAAAACCCTCTCAGGTGGCTTGAACTCGCAGGGTGCGGTACACGAACGGCCCTCGCGCGCACCGTTTCCGGGGCAAGGGCTGGCGCGGGGCGCATCTTGTGAACAAGGGATGGTAGAGCGAACGCAACTGCGTACATATGGCAGTTGCGTATGATTAGGCCGGTATCCTAGCTGATTCGGCTAGAATTTACGATAGTTTTCGTCACTTTTTACACCTTTTTGTCGGCTGAAGCCGCATTGGCCCCCCTGTCATGTCACCCACCGAAGCCCCCATCACACCTGAAGTCGAAGCCGATCTGCGTATAGCCAAGCGCGGCTGCGATGAGCTGCTGGTCGAGTCCGAATTCGCCCGCAAGCTGGCCAAGAGCCGCGCCACCGGCGTGCCGCTGCGCATCAAGCTTGGCCTGGATCCGACCGCACCGGACATCCATCTGGGCCACACGGTGGTGCTGAACAAGATGCGCCAGCTCCAGGACCTGGGGCACAACGTCATCTTCCTCATCGGCGACTTCACCTCCACCATCGGCGACCCCAGCGGCCGCAACAGCACCCGCCCGCCGCTCACGCGCGAGCAGATCGAGGCCAACGCCAAGACCTATTACGCGCAGGCTAGCCTGGTGCTGGATCCCGCCCGCACCGAGATCCGCTACAACTCCGAATGGTGCGACCCGCTCGGCGCCCGCGGCATGATCCAGCTCGCGTCGCGTTACACGGTGGCGCGCATGATGGAGCGCGAGGACTTCACCAAGCGCTTCAAGGGCGGTATCCCGATCTCGGTCCATGAATTCCTGTATCCGCTGATGCAGGGCTACGACTCGGTCGCGCTGAAGTCAGATCTGGAGCTGGGGGGCACCGATCAGAAGTTCAACCTGCTGGTCGGGCGCGAACTGCAAAAAGAGTATGGACAGGAGCCGCAGTGCATCCTGACGATGCCGCTGCTGGTCGGGACGGACGGCGTAGAGAAGATGTCCAAGTCCAAGGGCAACTACATCGGCATTTCAGAGTCGCCCGATTCCATGTTCGGCAAGCTGATGTCGATCTCCGACACGCTGATGTGGCGCTACTTCGAACTGCTGTCCTTCCGCTCGCTGGAGGAGATCGCGGCGCTCAAGCAAGAGATCGATGGCGGGCGCAATCCGCGCGATGCCAAGGTCATGCTGGCGCAGGAAATCATCGCGCGGTTCCATTCCGCCAAGGCCGCCGACGATGCGCTGGCTTCGTTCGAGGCGCGTTTCCGCGACGGCGCGATTCCCGAGGACATGCCCGAGGTCAATATCGGCGGCGCGCCGGTGGGCATTCTGAAGCTGCTGCGCGAAGCGGGCCTGGTCGCCTCCGGCTCGGAAGCGCAGCGTAACGTCGAGCAGGGCGGGGTGCGCGTCAACGGCGATCGCGTGGAAGACAAATCGTTGCAATTGCCGGCCGGGACTTACGTCGTTCAGGTGGGCAAGCGAAAGTTCGCCCGTGTTAACTTGAACCCGTAATTGCGAAGTTTTGATACGCTGAGGGTACAGACAGGGGCAGAGCGCCTTTGCGGCATTTACAGGAGCACGACATGGAACTTTCGAGTTTGTCATTTTCCGATCACGAGTCGATTCCCGAGCGCTACGCTTTCGGCAAGATCGATGCGCAATCGCACGTCGCGCTGGCAGATAACTTCAACCCGCAGTTTTCCTGGGACGACGTCCCCGCGGGCACACAGTCGTTTGCACTGATCTGCCACGATCCGGATGTGCCCTCGCGCCCAGACGACGTCAACCAGGAAGGCCGCGAAGTGCCCGCCGACCTGGACCGCGTGGATTTCTTCCACTGGGTGTTGGTGGACCTGCCGGCCGACCTGCGCGAGATCGACGAAGGCGCGTTCTCCAACGGCATCACGCCGCGCGGCAAGGGTGGCCCGCTGGCGCCAATGGACGCCCGCCAGGGCATCAATTCCTACTCGTCGTGGTTCGCCAATGACCACGACATGAGCGGCGAGTACTTCGGCTACGACGGTCCGTGCCCGCCCTGGAACGATGCCCTCGTGCATCGCTACATCTTCACCCTGTATGCGTTGGACGTGCCCAGCCTGAACCTGCAGGGCTCTTTCACCGGCGAAGACGCGCTGCGGGCAATCCAGAAGCACGTGCTAGCGAAGGCGTCGCTGACCGGGACCTATACGCTGAATCCGAGGCTCGCGCCCAAGCAAATCGGGGCCACCTCGACCTGACGTTCAGCCAGGTGTACGCAGGGCCGCCTAGTGCGGCCCTTTTTCATGGCGGCAAGGCGGCGGTACGGCCGGTCACACCGTCGGCTGTGCCGTGAACACCCTTGCATGAAACTTTCTCAAGTCGGCATGAGTGCCGTTTCCGGCCGCGTGGTCAAGCCGTGGTTTTCGCGCCCGTGCGCCGGAATTTGGCGCGGTTCCGGTGGTTTTAAGCGCAAATGATCCCGCGCGACGGGGTAAACTACTCAGCATTCTCCGGGTTTACCCGCCCGACGCCGTTTTCTTATCTGCCGTTTCTTTTCCATTACCTGCCTCAGGAAACCCCCGTCATGTTTGACCGCAACCTCACCTTGTCCAAGGCTGACCCGGACGTTTGGGCCGCCATCCAGAAGGAAGACCAGCGCCAAGAGCAGCACATCGAGCTGATCGCTTCTGAGAACTACGCCAGCCCCGCCGTCATGGAAGCGCAGGGCACGCAGCTCACGAACAAGTACGCCGAAGGCTACCCGGGCAAGCGCTACTACGGTGGTTGCGAATACGTGGACGTGGTCGAACAGCTGGCCATCGACCGCCTGAAGCAGATCTTTGGCGCCGAAGCCGCCAACGTGCAGCCCAACTCGGGTTCGCAGGCAAACCAGGGCGTGTACATGGCGGTCCTCAAGCCGGGCGACACCGTGCTGGGCATGAGCCTGGCCGAAGGCGGCCACCTGACGCACGGCGCGTCGGTCAACGCCTCGGGCAAGCTGTACAACTTCATCTCCTATGGCCTGGACGAAAACGAAGTCCTGAACTACGACCAGGTCGAGCAGTTGGCCAAGGAACACAAGCCCAAGCTGATCGTGGCTGGCGCGTCGGCCTACGCCCTGCACATCGATTTCGAACGCATGGCCCGCATCGCCCGTGAAAACGGCGCGCTGTTCATGGTCGACATCGCCCACTACGCCGGCCTGGTTGCTGGCGGCGCCTACCCCAACCCGGTCCCGCACGCCGACTTCGTCACCTCGACCACGCACAAGTCGCTGCGCGGCCCGCGCGGCGGCGTCATCATGATGAAGGCCGAGCACGAGAAGATCATCAACTCGGCGATTTTCCCCGGCATCCAGGGCGGTCCGCTGATGCATGTCATCGCCGGCAAGGCCGTGGCCTTCAAGGAAGCGCTGGAACCCGGATTCAAGGACTACGCCCAGCAAGTCGTCAAGAACGCCAAGGTGCTGGCCGACACGCTGGTCAAGCGTGGCCTGCGTATCGTCTCGGGCCGTACCGAGAGCCACGTCATGCTGGTGGACCTGCGTTCCAAGGGCATCACGGGCAAGGAAGCCGAAGCGGTGCTGGGTCAGGCCCACATCACGGTCAACAAGAACGCCATCCCGAACGATCCGGAAAAGCCCTTCGTGACCAGCGGCATCCGCCTGGGCACGCCGGCCATGACGACTCGAGGCTTCACCGAAGCCGACGCCGAGCTGACGGCCAACCTGATCGCCGACGTGCTGGACAATCCGCGCGACGAAGCCAACATCGCCGCCGTGCGCGCCAAGGTCAATGAATTGACCTCGCGCCTGCCGGTTTACGGCAAGAAGTAAGCAGGCGACCCGGGCGCGGCCACGCCGCGAACGGGAATCGGGCAAAGGGACGGTTTCGCGAGACGCCGTCCCTTGTTCTTTTTGGGCATGCAGGCGGCGCCCTGGCTGGCAATCGGCCAGGCGGCCGCGGCGGGACAGTCGTCCGAATTGACGCTTTGCATGATGCCCGTCGTTACAATATGCTCAATTATTGCCACCAGTGTCTTTAGGGATCACACATGCGGTGTCCATTTTGCGGCAATGCCGAAACGCAGGTTGTCGACAGCCGGGTCTCCGAAGAGGGCGACGCCATTCGCCGTCGCCGCCGCTGCCTGTCCTGTGACAAGCGGTTCACGACCTATGAGCGGGTGGAGCTTGCCATGCCGTCGATCGTCAAGCGCAATGGCAGCCGCAGCGAATACGATCCTGTCAAATTGCGCGCAAGCCTGAGCCTTGCGCTGCGCAAACGCCCCGTCAGCACGGAGGACGTGGATGCCGCCGTTGCCCGGATCGAAGAGCAGTTACTGGCCAGCGGCCAGCGCGAGGTGCCGTCCGAACATATCGGCGAGCTCGTCATGAACGAGCTGCGCAAGCTGGATAAGGTGGCGTACGTGCGTTTCGCCTCGGTCTACAAAAGCTTTGAGGACATCGGCGAATTCGTCGAAGCCATCCGCGAGATGCAGGGGCCGCTGCTGCCGGGCAAGCTGCGCAAGGACTAGCGCGGCCCGACGCGGCCAGGACCCCTGAACGGCGCCCCGGGCGCCGTTTATTGCATGGGCGCGCCGCTGCCGAACGCTTCATTGCCGGGCGTCCCGCGCATCAGACTTGGCGTCAGCGGCTGGAATTTGCGCCACACGCGGCGCATGTGCTGCGCCGATCCAAATCCCGACTTCTCCGCCACGCGTTCCAGGTCCAGCCGGGTGTCGCGCAGCAGGTCGCGAGCCAGCGCCACGCGGATCTGATACAGGTAATCCATCGGCGTGCACCCCGCGTGCTCGCGGAACAGGCGCGTCAGGTGCCGCGCACTGGTGTGCGCCTGGTCCGCCAGCGACTGGGCCGACCAGGGGGCGGCGGGATCGCGGATGACGGCATCCTGCACCCGGTGCACGCCCGGATGCATATGGCTGCGATGGTCCAGCCACGGCGACAAGGCCGAGTCCGAGCCGGCGCGGCGCTGGTAGACCACCATGTCGCGCGCCGCCTCGCTGGCCACGCGCGGGCCGCAATGGCGCGCCACCATGTGCAGCGCCAGATCGATCCCCGCCGTGATGCCCGCGCTGCTGACGAGGTTTCCGTCCTCGACGAAGATGCGGTTGTCCAGCAGCCGGGCGGTGGGATCAAGGGCAGCGAGCTGATCCAGGCAGGTGTGGTGGGTGGTGCATTCGCGCTGCCGCGTCAGCCCCGCTGCAGCCGCGAACAGCGCGCCCGCGCAGACCGTCATCAAGGTGAAGCCGTCGGCCGGATGCCGGGCAGCCAGCCACGCCACGATGGCGCGCGCCTCCTCATCGTCCAGGCGCGTGTGTTTGCCCACCACGCCCGAGACGATGACCAGCGCATTTGCCGGCAGCACGGCCGGCAGTGGCTGCAAGTGCGCCAGGTGCAGACCAGGAATGCCGCTTTCGACGTCGCGGGAGGGGCTGCAGAAATGCTGGCTGAACGTGCCCGGACACAGCTTGTTGGCCACACGGAAGGCCTCCGCCGGACCGGCGAGGTCCAGGAGGACGATGCCGCGCGGCACCACGAAGTAGACCGGAACCATCTGCGCCTCCCGCCCGCGCGTTACACGGCCAGCGCGTCGGCGGCGCGGACGATACGGGCAAAACGGCCTTGCAGGACCAGTTCGGTCCGGTCGCGGATCTCGGCCGGCGTGTAGGTCCTGCCCGACGGGCTTTGCATCGCGAAGGTCAGCGTGGCGTCAGTCGGAAAGACCACCTTGAAGCCGGCATCGCTGGCATGGCGCGACGTGGTTTCACAGCATTGTTCGGTGCGGATACCAGCCACGATGATGCCTTCGATGCCATGCTTGAGCAGCCAGTCGTGCAACGAGGCGCCGGTTTCATCCTTCGCGTAGAGCGACGAATGGACCGTCTTGTGGAACACCGCGGTCGGAGCGATGCGCAGTTCCTTCAATGTCTTGACGTGTCCGGAGGCGAGCGAAAAGGGGTTCGCGGGATCATCGGACGGGCTGGTGTGAAACACCTGCAGCACTGGAATGTCCTTGGCCTGGGCGCCATCGATCAGGGCCTGAATCTGCGAAATGAACGCCGGATACTCCGATTCGTCCCAAAACGGACGTTGGCGGAAAGAGTCTTGTACGTCGATAACGATAAGTGCCTGTTTCATTTCCGGGCCTCCTGGCCATGGATTCTAGGGGTACGGCGCTATTTTTACTCCGAACCGGCTCGGCGGCGAGCGCGATCCGAGACGGCGGGCGGCCCAAAACGGACATCCGTATCTCTGCGCGGCGGCATGGGGGCAAAGCCGGGCGGGACGGCGCCGGCGGACATACAATCGCCGGCATGGACATTTCCCGTGACTCCGACGACCTCTTCTGGATGCGACGCGCGCTGGCGCTGGCGCAGACCGTCATGACGACCACCGCGCCCAACCCCCGGGTCGGCTGCGTCATCGTGCGTGACGGCCGCGTGCTGGGCGAGGGCGCGACGCAGCCGCCAGGCGGCCCGCATGCCGAAATCTGCGCGCTGCGCGACGCGCAGTCGCGTGGCGAGTCGGTGGCAGGTTCCACGTTGTACGTCACGCTGGAGCCCTGCAGCCATTTCGGCCGCACGCCGCCTTGCGTGGATGCGGTGCTGGCGGCGCGGCCGGCGCGCGTGGTGGTCGCGATGGGCGATCCCAATCCGCTGGTGAACGGGCAGGGGCTGGCGCGCCTGCGCGACGCCGGCATCGCGGTGACGACGGGCGTATGCCGCGAAGAGGCGCTGGCGGTGAACGCCGGCTTCATCTCGCGCATGAGCCGCGGCCTGCCGTGGGTGTGGATGAAGATGGCGGCGTCGCTGGACGGCCGCAGCGCGCTGCATAACGGCATGTCGCAATGGATCACCGGCCCCGAGGCGCGCGCTGACGGGCACCGCTGGCGCGCGCGCAGTTGTGTCGTCCTGACGGGCATGGGCACGGTGCAGAAGGACGATCCCCAACTGAACGTGCGCGACGTCCAGACGCCGCGCCAGCCGCGCAAGGCCGTCGTGGACGGCCTTTTCCAGATCCCCGAAACCGCGCGGCTTTTCGACGGGGCGCAAGTCATCGTGTTCACCGCGCGCGAGGACGCCGCAAAGGCCGCGCGCCTGGCGGACAAGAACGCGAGTGTCGTGTGCTTGCCCGGGACGGAACCGGGGCGCGTCGATCTGCCCGCAATGATGCGCTGGATGGCTGCCGAGCAGTTCAACGAGGTCCACGTCGAGGCCGGCGCGGGACTGAGCGGCGCGCTGGTTTCCGCTGGCTGCGTCGACGAACTGCTGCTGTATCTGGCGCCGGTGCTGCTGGGCGACGCGGCCGGCATGGTGCGCCTGCCAATGCTGGAACATCTGGACGCCGCGCGGCGTTATGAATTCACCGATGCCGTGCGCGTGGGTGCAGATCTATGCGTTCGCGCGCGTGTGGCCGGCACGTGGCGCCAATTGATGGAAAGCGTGGCGCTGCCCGCGCTGTCCTAGCAAAACCGCTGCTAGCACTCCGGGCGTTCGGCTGCCAATCCACGTAGAGCCGCGCGCTGCCTGCGTCTTGGCGGCGCGGCGCTGCCGATGCGACGTGCCGTATTGGCTGACCGGCATCGGCACGCGCGGCGTCAATCGTGTTTCGCGTGATTACGAGCACGCGCAATTCGCACAAAATGAATTGCCACGAGGCGGTCACAGGCTTAGCATAAGACGCATGACTTGGCGCTACGCGCTCACGGACCCCCCGCACAGCCGCCGCGCGCCCTCGTCACCACGGATTCCCGTGCCGCGAATCGGCGCAGTTCAACACCGACCGGCACGACACTGAACGAAGACGCAAAGCGCCGTTCAGCACGTTCGCTGCGATCGCATGGCGGACGCTTCGGGTTTATCCCCGGCTCATAAGAATCCATTGGATATCGCTCATTCCGTCAATTCATTGCCGAGCATTTCATGTGCGGCTGCGTCAGGCACGCTATATGCGGCTCTATGCTGAAAACGACTGTGCGAATTTGCTCACCAGCGTTGCAACCCTGATGGAACTTGTTTCCGAGGGGTGCAGCCTAAACAGAAAGGGTCCGATCGTGCTTATGGTTGATGTGTGGCGAAAGCAACATAACGACCTGCCGAAAACGCCGACAGCGAAGTTGTTTAGTAATTCGCAGGCGCTGATGCACAATGGGCATGTAGGGACGTATTGAATTTTTCGCGTGTTGTAGGAGGTTTCCGTGCAAAACATCGTCGAAGGCTTCAAGTCGCAGTATGCAAGAGAGCAGGAATCGGAGCTCTCGCTCGAGGAGTATCTGAACCTCGCCAAGCGCGATCCCATGGCCTACGCCAGCCCCGCTGAGCGCATGTTGGCCGCGATCGGCGAACCCGAGATCGTGGATACGCGCAACGACCCACGTCTTTCCCGTTTGTTTTCCAACCGGACCATCCGACGCTATCCGGCGTTCCAGGAGTTCTACGGCATGGAGGACGTGATCGGACAGATCGTCGCGTTCTTCAAGCACGCCGCGCAGGGACTGGAGGAGCGCAAGCAAATCCTCTATCTGCTCGGGCCGGTGGGCGGCGGCAAGTCGTCCATCGCCGAACGGCTCAAGGCGTTGATGGAAAGTTTTCCGATCTACGCCCTGAAGGGATCGCCGGTCAACGAATCGCCGCTCGGGTTGTTTCATCCCGAACGGTTCGGCGACATGCTCGAAAAGGAATACGGCATTCCGAAGCGCTACCTGACCGGCATCATGTCGCCGTGGGCAGTCAAGCGCCTGAAGGAATTCGACGGCGACATCTCGAAGTTCCGCGTTGTGCGCCTGAACCCTTCGGTGCTGCGCCAGATCGCCATCGCCAAGACCGAGCCGGGCGACGAGAACAACCAGGACATTTCGTCGCTGGTGGGCAAGGTGGATATCCGCAAACTCGATCGCCATTCGCAGGACGACCCGGACGCCTACAGCTACTCGGGCGGCTTGTGCCTGGCGAACCAGGGGCTGCTCGAGTTCGTGGAAATGTTCAAGGCGCCGATCAAGATGCTGCATCCGCTGTTGACGGCCACCCAGGAAGGCAACTTCAAGGGCACGGAAGGCTTCTCGGCCATCCCGTTCAACGGCACGATCCTGGCGCACTCGAACGAATCCGAGTGGCAGACCTTCCGCAACAACAAGCACAACGAGGCGTTCCTTGACCGTATCTATATCGTCAAGGTGCCTTACTGCCTGCAGGTTTCCGAAGAGGTCCGCATCTACGAGAAGCTGCTGCATCACAGCTCGCTGTCCGAAGCGCCGTGCGCGCCCGGAACGCTGGACATGATGGCGCAGTTCTCGGTGCTGACGCGCCTGAAGGAGCCCGAGAATTCCAGCATCTATTCCAAGCTGCGGGTCTACGACGGCGAAAGCCTGAAGGATGTCGATCCCAAGGCCAAGGCGCTGCAGGAATACAAGGACTACGCGGGCACCGACGAAGGCATGACCGGGGTCTCCACGCGTTTCGCGTACAAGATCCTGTCCAGCGTCTTCAACTACGACCAGACCGAAGTGGCCGCCAATCCGGTGCACCTGATGTACGTGCTGGAGCAACGCATCGGCCGCGAAGACTATCCCGACGAGATCCGCCGGCGCTACCTGGAGTTCATCAAGGGCTTTCTCGCGCCGCGCTATGCGGAGTTCATCGGCAAGGAGATCCAGACCGCCTACCTGGAGTCCTACTCCGAGTACGGCCAGAACATCTTCGACCGCTACGTGACGTTTGCCGACTGCTGGATCCAGGACGAGGAATTCCGCGATCCTGAAACCGGCGAAAGCTTCGACCGCAGCGCGCTGAACGATGAGCTGGAAAAGATCGAGAAGCCGGCGGGCATTGCCAATCCGAAGGACTTCCGCAACGAGATCGTGAACTTCGTGCTGCGGGCGCGCGCCAACAACAGCGGCCGCAATCCGAACTGGACCAGCTATGAAAAGCTGCGCGAAGTGATCGAGAAGAAGATGTTCTCGAACACGGAAGACCTGCTGCCTGTGATTTCGTTCAACGCCAAGGCCTCGGCCGAGGACAAGTCGAAACACCAGAGCTTCGTCGACCGGATGGTGGAGAAGGGCTACACGGAAAAGCAGGTCAGGCTGCTGTGCGAGTGGTATCTCCGTGTGAGGAAGTCTTCCTGAGCGAGGTGAATCATGAATTCACTGATCGATCGCCGTCTTAACGGTCGCAACAAGAGCGCCGTTAACCGGGAGCGCTTTCTTCGGCGTTACAAGGATCAGATCCGCAAGGCGGTGCACGGGATGATCCGTGACCGCTCGATCCAGGATATGGATCAAGGCGGTGAGATCAACCTGCCCGCCCGCGATATTTCCGAGCCGACGTTCCGGCACGGCGCGGGCGGCGACCGCGAGATGGTGCATCCGGGCAATCGCGAATTCGCCAAGGGCGACACCTTCGACCGGCCGCAGGGCGGGCAGGGTGAAGGCGGGTCCGAGCCGGGTGAAGGCGAGTCGGTGGACCAGTTCACCTTCAGCCTGTCGCGCGCCGAATTCCTGAACCTCTTTTTCGAGGATCTGGAATTGCCGCACCTGGCGCGCAACCAGCTTGGCGAAGTCAGCCAGAAGAAGTGGCAACGCGCGGGCTACACGACCACGGGCTCGCCCAGCACGCTCAGCATCAGCCGTACGCTGAAGTCGTCGCTGGCGCGGCGCGTGTCGCTCGGTGTGAAGGCGCGCGCCGACCTCGAAGACGCGGAAAAGGCGTTGGAAGAGGCCAAGGCGGCGGGCGTGCCCGCGGCGCGCGTGCGCGAGCTGGAACAGAACGTCGAGGACTGCCGTGAGCGCTTGGCGCGTGTGCCGTTCCTGGACGACCTGGACCTGCGCTATCGCAATCGCGTGTCGGTCGCCATCCCCATGGCGCGCGCCGTCATGTTCTGCCTGATGGACGTGTCCGGCTCCATGGACGAGGGCAAGAAGGATCTCGCCAAGCGCTTCTTCACGCTGCTTTATCTCTTCCTGTCGCGCAAGTACGAACACGTCGACCTGGTTTTCATCCGCCATACCGACAACGCCGAGGAAGTCGACGAACATACCTTCTTCTATGACCCCAAGAGCGGCGGCACGATCGTGCTGTCGGCGCTGGAGCTGATGCGCGAGATCCTGGAAAAGCGCTACCCGCCGGCCGCATGGAACGTCTATGCGGCGCAGGCCAGCGACGGCGACTCGTTTGGCGCCGACGCGGGCAAGAGCGCGCGATTCCTGGCCGAGCATCTGCTGCCCTCGACACGCTACTTCGCCTACATTGAAATTCCCGACTCGCAAGAGGCTCGCAAGAGCAGCCTGTGGGCCGAGTACGAACAGAAACTGGAACCGCATTTCGTCATGCGGCGCATCTGCGACCGCGGCGAGATCTTTCCCGTGTTCCACGACCTGTTCAAGAAGGAGACCGCATGAACGCCAACATGGGTGCTCTCGCGGAGCCGGGATCGGGCGGCGCCGCCGTGCCGATCTCGCAGGGTTCCGAATGGACGTTCGAACTGATCCAGACCTATGACGACGCGATCTCGCAGATCGCCCGCGAATACGGTCTGGATACCTATCCGAACCAGATCGAGGTCATCACCTCGGAACAGATGCTGGATGCCTACGCATCGGCGGGCTTGCCCATTGGCTATCCCCACTGGTCCTACGGCAAGGAATTCATCCGCAACGAGCAGTTCTACCGCCGCGGCATGCAAGGGCTGGCGTACGAAATCGTCATCAATTCCAACCCCTGCATCTCCTATCTCATGGAAGAGAATTCCATGCCGATGCAGGCGCTCGTGATTGCGCACGCCTGCTACGGGCACAATTCCTTCTTCAAGGGCAACTACCTGTTCCGGCAATGGACGGACGCCGATGGCGTGCTGGACTACCTGGTCTTCGCGCGCAAGTACGTGATGGACTGCGAGGACCGCTACGGCATCGACGCCGTGGAGTCGCTGCTGGACTCCTGCCATGCGCTGTCGCACCACGGGGTGGACCGCTACAAGCGGCCGACGCCGGTCTCGTACAAGGAAGAGGCGACCCGCCAGGCCGAGCGCGAAGAGCACGCGCGCCTGCAGTACAACGACCTGTGGCGCACGCTGCCCCGGATCGAGGCGGACAAGGACACCCGCGTTGCGGCAGCCGTGTTTCCGCCCGAGCCCGAGGAAAACCTGCTGTACTTCATCGAGAAGTACTCGCCCAAGCTGGCGCCGTGGCAGAAGGAACTGGTGCGCATCGTGCGCAAGGTCGCGCAGTATTTCTATCCGCAGACCCAGACCAAGGTCATGAACGAAGGCTGGGCCACATTCTGGCACTACACCATCCTGAACCGCCTGCATGACAAGGGGTTGGTGAACGATGGCTTCATGATGGAGTTCCTGCAAAGCCACACCAACGTCGTCAGCCAGCGCGGCTTTGACGAGCGCGGCTATGGCGGCATCAACCCCTATGCGCTGGGCTTTGCGATGATGTCGGACATCCGCCGCATCTGCGAGGCGCCCACCCCCGAAGACCGCCGCTGGTTCCCCGACATTGCGGGCGGCGACTGGCTGAAGACGCTGGACTTCGCCATGCGCAACTTCAAGGACGAATCCTTCATCTCGCAATACCTGTCCCCGCGGCTGATCCGCGAGTTCCGCTTCTTCGCCATCTCGGACCATCAGGCCAACCCCAAGCTGGAAGTGGCCGCGATTCACGACGACGAGGGCTACCGCGACATCCGCCGCCTGCTTGCCGCGCAGCACAACCGCGACAACCAGGTGCCCGATATCCAGGTCATCCGCTTCAATCGCGACACCGACCGCTCGCTCGTGCTGCGCCACCTGAAAAGCCGCGGCCGGCCGCTGGCGGGCGAAGACGCCGAACAGGTCATGAAGCACCTGGCCCGCCTGTGGGGATTCCGCGTCCGGCTCGAAGAGACCGAACCCGACGGCACGATCAGCTCCTACCGGGAGCAGGACCCGCCGGCGTCGAAGTAAAGCCGTGGGCAGGGGAAGGGACGCGCGTAGTGCGTCCCTTTTTGTTTGGCCGCTTGCTGTGTAGCCGCGCATTCTGCTAGAATCGCGGATTCGCATTTTCAGCAGCGCCTTTTAGCAGCACCAAAAGGCCCCTGAAGATGCAGTAGGACAGGTGGCCGAGCGGTTGAAGGCGCACGCCTGGAAAGCGTGTATACGTCAAAAGCGTATCGGGGGTTCGAATCCCCCTCTGTCCGCCACGAATACCGGCAAGGCCTCACCGGCCAGCCAATAAAAGCCCCGATCTCCCAAAGATCGGGGCTTTTTGCATTTCCGGGAATCGTTACGGTACGCTCGTGCCATGACTTTCGACCCGCCGATTCGATCATCCGCGCCTCGCCTGGATCTCTACAGCCTGCAGGTCTTTGTGGCCGTGGTCGAAGAAGGCAGCATTGCCGCGGCCGCCACGCGTGAGCACATTGCGCCTTCGGCGCTGAGCAAGCGGTTGTCTGAATTGGAACGCATCCTGGATGTGGCGCTGATCACGCGGCATGCTCGCGGGGTGGAAGCGACGGGCGCGGGTCACGCGTTGGCGCGGCATGCGCGGGCGCTGCTGCATCAGGCACGCGGCCTCACGGACGAGATCCGGGATTTTTCGTCGGGCGTGCGCGGGCACGTGCGCATTGCGGCCAACCTGTCGTCCATCACGCAGTTTCTGCCGGAAGATCTGCAGCGCTTTCTGGCTCTGCATCCTGGGGTGCAGATCGATCTTGAGGAAAACGTCAGTTCGGCGGTGACGCGCGCGGTGCAGGAAAACGTGAGCGATATCGGCATCTATACCCAGACCGATGACGACAGCGGGCTGCAGAGTTTTCCGTACCGGCGCGATGTGATGACGCTGGTGGTCAACCGGTCTCATCCGCTCGCCGCGCGCGAGCGCGTGGCGTTTGCCGACACGTTGGAATACGACCATGTCGGCATGCACCGGGGCAGCGCCGCGAACTACCTGTTCACGCGCGAGGCGGCGGCCATCAATCGGACGGTGCGGCTGCGATTCCAGGTCACCTCGTACGATGCGCTGGTGTCGATGGTGCGCCGGGAACTGGGCATCGGCATCGTGCCCGTGGAGGCGCTGTCCCTCTTCGATTGCGGCGATCTTAGGATTATCCCTTTGACGGACGCGTGGGCGCGTCGCCAGCTCAAATTGTGCGTGCGCAGCAATGAACCCCTGTCCGGCGCTGCCCGCCTGCTGATGGAGCACCTGCTGCAAGAGGCCGCCGCCTCTGGCAATTGAGGCAGGTCTTTCCGGATTAGGACCCGGATGTTGCGCAGCAAAATCCGGACGGCCAACACAGGCGCCGCCGCGCGCAGCCATCGCGAATGGCGATGCCCCGATGAAGATTCGCGATTTGTGCCGGGGCGGATGACCTCGGAAGATGACTCATCAAGCCCATGGACCGCCCGCCGCGCGGGCGCGAGGAGACAGAAGTGAGCCTTCCAAGCCGAGTGCAGATCGTGGAGGTGGGACTGCGGGACGGACTGCAAAGCGAGCCCGAGTTCGTGCCCACCGACACCAAGGCTGCCATCCTGAACGAATTGATTGCCGCCGGCGTGCGGCACATCGAGGCGACCTCGTTCGTGTCGCCCCGTGCCGTGCCGCAGATGCGCGACGCCGCGGAACTGCTGGCGCTGGCGGACAAGCGGCCTGGCGTGGTGTTGAGCGCGCTGGCGCCGAACCCGCGCGGCGTTGAACGCGCGCTGGCATCGCGTGCCGATGAAGTCGTGGTGTTCCTGTCGGCCAGCGAAAGCCACAACAGAAAGAACCTGAACCGGTCCGTCGAGCAATCGCTGCGCGACATCGAGGACGTGGCGGCGCTGTTAAAGGGCCAACCGATGCGGCGCAAGGGCGCCATCGCGGTGGCCTTCGGTTGTCCATTCGAAGGCGATATCGATATCGCCACGTTAAAGACCATCGTGGCCGAGTTTGCCCGCCTGGATTTCGACGCCGTCACGCTGGGCGACACGACGGGCATGGCGACGCCGCGGCTCGTGCGCAAGACGGTCGACGCGCTGCGCGCCGCGTTTCCGGCCATGGATTTTTCCCTGCACTTTCACAACACGCGCGGCCTCGGGCTGGTGAATGTGGTCGAGGGCCTGCACGCGGGCATCACGTCCTTTGAATCATCGCTGGGCGGCTTGGGCGGCTGCCCGTTTGCGCCGGGGGCGACGGGAAATGTCTGCACCGAAGATACGGTCAATCTGCTGCACGAGATGGACATCGAGACAGGCATTGACCTGGCGGCGCTGATCCAGGCGTCGCGGCATCTTGAAGCGGTGATGAAGCGCCCGTTGTCCGGCCAGGTGATGAAGGCCGGGCCGCGTCTTGCCTTGCACGATTACGACGGCGCCGTGGCCGCCGTCGGCTGATTTCAGAAATCCTAGATTCAAAATAACCCATGCCTTTATCCGGATTCCGCATTCTGGACCTGACCCGCATCATCTCGGGCCCGTTCTGCACGTCACTGCTCGCCGACATGGGCGCAGAGGTCATCAAGATCGAGACGCCGGGCGAAGGCGACCCGGTGCGCGCCCAGGGCGTGATACGCGACGGCCTGAGCTGGTACTTCGCCAACTACAACCGCAACAAGAAATCCGTCACGCTCGACCTGTACAGCGAGGAGGGCAAGGCCGTGCTGCGGCGCCTGATCGCCGAATGCGATGTGATCGTCGAGAACTACCGCCCGGGCGTCATGCAGAAGATGGGCCTGGGAGACGAGGCGCTCAAGGCGCTCAAGCCCGACATCATTCATTGCAGCATCAACGGCTTTGGCACGACGGGGCCTTATCGCGACCGGCCGGCCTTCGATTTCATCGCGCAGGCGATGAGCGGGTTCATGAGCCTGAATGGCGCGGAAAACCAGCCGCCCATGCGCGCGGGTCCGCCCATCAGCGATCTGGTGGCCGGCATGAATGGCGCGCTTGGCATCGTGGCGGCGCTGCTGCGCCGCGAGCGCACCGGCCAGGGCGACAGCGTCAGCGTGAGCCTCCTGGGCAGCATGATCGGCCTCTTGAGCTTTCAGGCGTCGAACTATTTTGCCGACGGCCGGCTGCCGGCGCGTACGGGCAACGATCACGGCATCGCGTCGCCCTACGGGCTGTTCGAGACGGCCGACGGGCAGGTAGCCATCGCGCCCAGCAACGACGTCGTCTATCACAAGCTGCTGGACGCGCTGGAGCTGTCCGAGCTGCGCGCCGACCCGCGCTTTGCGACGAACGCCGATCGCATGCGCAACCGTGCGGCGATCACCGAGGCCATCCAGACGCGCACGCGTCAGCACACCAGCGCCCACTGGATCGAACGGCTGAACCGGTTCGGCGTGCCGTGCGGCCAGGTGCTGAACCTGCAGGAAGTGTTCGAGGATCCCCAGGTGCAGGATCAGCGCATGGCGATCGACGTTCCGCATGGCGGCCACGGCGATGTGCGCATGCTGGGTTTCCCGATCAAGTTTGCGCAGGCCGAAGCCCGGCCCGTGCAACCGGCGCCCGCACTGGGCGCCGATACCCGCGATGTGCTGCTGGAGTTCGGATTTGCGCAGGACGACATTGTTGGATTGCAGGAACGCGGCGTCATCTGAACGCGCCGCGGCAGGACCACCAAGGCGACACCGCCTGCCTATAAAGCAATAACGACGGAGACACATCACATGCTACGCAACCTTCTGCTTTCAGCTTGCGTGCTGGGCGTCGCGGCAGGCGCCCACGCCCAGGAGTCCTACCCGAATCAGCCCATCCGCATCATCGTGCCGTTCACCCCGGGCGGCGGCACGGACTTCCTGTCCCGCACGGTGGCCGCCAAGCTGGGCGAGACCACCAAATGGAACGTGGTGGCCGAGAACCGGCCGGGCGCTGGCGGCACCATCGGCATCGGCGCGGCCGCGCGCGCCAAGCCGGACGGCTACGAGATCGTCATGGGGCAGGTCGACAACCTGGCGGTGGCGCCTTCCATCTACAGCAAGCTTTCGTACGACCCGGTCAAGGACTTTGAGCCGATCGGCATCGTGGGCGAAGCGCCGCTGGTCATCGTGGCCGGCAAGTCCAGCCCCTATCAGACCTTGCAGGCGCTGATCGAAGCGGCCCGCAAGGCGCCCGGCGCAGTCAACTACGGGTCGCCCGGCGCCGGCACCATCACGCATCTGGCTGCCGAACTGCTTCAGCAGCGGGCCGACATCAAGCTGGTGCATGTGCCGTACAAGGGGTCGGGGCCGGCCATGGCCGACCTGCTGGGCGGACAGGTGCCGGTGATCTTCACGTCGATCCCGTCGGCAGCGCCGCAGCTCAAGGCCGGCAGCGCCGTCGCGCTGGCCGTGACCTCGCCGCAGCGCAGCCCGGTTCTGCCCGACGTGCCGACGGTGGCGGAACTGGGGTATCCGAACTTCGACGTGCGGGTCTGGTATGGCTTGCTGGCGCCGGCCAAGACGCCCAAGCCCATCATCCAGACGCTGAACACGGAGCTCAACAAGGTGCTGGCTTTGCCGGCGATGCAGGAGGCCTTGGCTGCTCAGGGCGCGCAGGCCATGCCCACGACGCCGGAGCAGTTCTCGGCGACCATCAAGCAGGACTACCAGAAGTGGAAGCCTGTGATCGAGGGGGCGAAAGTCAAGCTGGATTGATGGGAATGGCTCCGGGTGGCCCAAGGTGGACCCCCGGGCGTCTGAAGGCGGACGACGCCTCAAGGTTTGGGCGTGTCGTACGACGTATCCAGCACGTCGTCTTCCGGCGTGATGACGCCGGGCTCGCCGGGTTCGGCAATGGCGCGGCCGCGGCGGGGCATGCCTGCGACGACCTTGCTTTCGTCGGGCATGGGCAGGGTTTCGGTGCCCTTGCGCGGATTGACGGGGGGCTTCGGTTCGTCAGCAGCCTTGGACGCGGCGTTCGGATCGGGAGAGGTTTTCAACATGGCGATTGCTCCGGCTGCGCGCATGCCAGGATGGCGATGCGCCTGGACATGAACCTATCTTAGAACCGCCGCCGCGGGCAGGCTGCGTTCTGGATGTCACGATTGCAAGGGGCTGTTGCAGGACAACGGCCCCCAAACTTGCCACACTGCATCCTTATAATCCTCACCTTCCCGCCGCCTTGCGCGCGCCGACACTCACACTTCCTTTTCCTCGCCTGCCTTGACCGAATCCGTCGAACGCTCCGTTCATGCTGAACTCGTTGCCGTGCTGGTGGCCGTCACCAACGGCGAGCCGCGCGTGCTGACCACGGACGATGCGCGCGCGTTGCCGGCCGGACCGTTCGAGCTGTCGCATCGCTCGCTGCAGGCCGGTTTGCGCGACTGGGTGGAAGCGCAGACGCACCATCCGCTGGGCTATGTCGAACAGCTTTATACGTTCGCGGACGGCGACCGCTCCGATGAGTCGGGCGGGCGCGTCATCTCGGTCAGCTATCTGGGCCTGACGCGCGAGGCGGGCGAAACGGGCGTCGCGCAGGTCGGATGGCAGGACTGGTATCGCTATTTTCCGTGGGAGGACCGGCGTGCCGGCACCCCCGCGCTGGTGGACGAGGTAATCGTGCCGCGCCTGTCGGCCTGGTGCGAAGACAGTGCGGACGCCTCGGTCCGCGCGCGCCGCCATCAACGCGCAGGCATTACGTTCGGCCTGGACGGCGCCGCGTGGAACGAAGACATGGTGCTGCAACGCTACGAACTGCTGTTCGAAGCCGGGCTGGTGCCCGAGGCGGCGCGGCGCACGGGCGGCCAGGCCGCGGCGCCGGGGCAGCCGATGCGTCACGACCACCGGCGCATCCTGGCCACCGGTATCGCGCGCTTGCGCGCCAAGATCAAGTACCGTCCAGTGGTGTTCGAGCTGATGCCGGACGAGTTCACGCTGTTGCAGTTGCAGATGGCGGTTGAGGCGCTGGCGGGGCGGGGTCTGCACAAGCAGAACTTTCGCCGCTTCATCGAGCAGCAGGACTTGGTGGAAGAGACCGGCGCGATGGCGACCGGGACGGCCGGACGGCCCGCCAAGCTTTTCCGGTTCCGCCGGGATGTCCTGCTGGAGCGCGCCATTGCAGGCAGCAAGCTGCCCGTCTCGCGTGTCGTTTGACGCTTGACAAGGCTTATACTCATATTTAGCATAAATGTTGCGCAAATCTCGCGCGACTTTTTTTACGCTACAAATACTCAAAATGAGCATTAAAGCCGCTGTGCCCGCCGCCGCTGATCGCCTGCCCGTTCCGCCCTTGCCGGACGTCATGCTGGAGCCGCTTGTGCGCGCGGCGCTGCTGGAAGACCTGGGCCGCGCTGGCGACCTGACCACCGACGCCATCGTGCCGGCCGACGCCACCGCCGAAACGCGGCTGGTGGCGCGGCAGGAGGGGGTGCTGGCGGGGCTGGATCTGGCCCGACTGGCGTTCCGGCTGATGGATCCCAGTCTTGCGTTCACAGTGTCTCACCGCGACGGCACTGATCTGGCGCCGGGGATGGAGATCGCACGCATTCAGGGCAATGCCCGCGCGATGCTCAGCGCGGAGCGGGTCGCGCTCAATTTCCTGTGCCACCTGAGCGGCGTGGCGACCGCCACGGCGTCGATTGCGCGTGCGATTGCGGGTTACGGCGCGCGCGTCACGTGCACGCGCAAGACCATGCCGGGACTGCGGGCGGTGCAGAAGTACGCCGTGCGCGTGGGGGGCGGCAGCAATCACCGTCACGGTCTGGACGATGCGGTGCTGATCAAGGACAACCACATCGCGCTGGCCGGAAGCGTGGCGACGGCCGTCGAGCGCGCACGGGCCGGCGTCGGCCACATGGTCAAGATCGAACTGGAGGTCGACACGCTGGAGCAGCTTGAGGTTGCGCTGGCGCTGGGCGTGGACGTGGTGCTGCTGGACAACATGAGTCTGGACGACCTGCGCCGCGCTGTCGCCATGGCACGGGGCCGTGCCATCACCGAGGCCTCGGGCCGCATCACGCCCGACACCGCGGCGGCCGTGGCCGCCACCGGCGTGGACCAGATCGCCGTGGGCTGGCTGACGCACAGCGCCAAGGTGCTCGACATCGGTCTGGACGCCTGAACATTTATCGGCCTGCAAAATGAAACGCCTGCTGCTTTCGTCGCTCTCGCTGCTTACCCTGACTCTGACTGCCTGCGGCAACCCGCCGTCGGGTGAAGCGCCGGCAGACGCATCGTACCCATCGCATCCGATCACGATCGTCGTGACGTTTCCGCCAGGCGGCGGCACCGACCTGCTTGCGCGCCGCCTCGGCGCCAGCCTGCAGGAGTCGCTGGGGCAGCCGGTCGTGGTGGAAAACCGGCCGGGCGCAAGCGGCAACATTGGCGCGCGCATCGTGGCCGAAGCGCCGCCCGACGGCTACACGCTGCTGATGGTGAATAGTTCGTTTGCGATCAACCCCGGCGTCTACCGCAACCTGGGCTTCTCGCCGAAGCGGGATTTTGCGGCGGTCATCAACGTGGCCTTCGTGCCTTCGGTGTTCGTCGTGCCGGCCGCCTCGCCCCTGCGCAACCTGGACGACGTGGTCGCTGCCGCCGTGCCGGACAAGCCGCTGCCCTTTGCCACATGCGGCAACGGCACGCCCCAACATCTGGCGGGCGAGCTGCTCTCTCGCAAGACGGGCGCGGTGATGCAGCAGGTGCCGTACAAGGGCTGCGGCCCGGCGCTGACGGACGTGACGGCGGGCCAGGTGGGCCTCGGGGTGGTGACGGCATCCAGCGCGGCGCCGCTCATTGCGGCCGGCAAGCTGCGCGCGCTGGCCGTGACGTCGCCGGCGCGTTCGCCGCTGATGCCCACGGTGCCGACGGTGGCCGAGCAGGGCGTGTCCGGCTACGCGCTGGATCAGTGGCATGGCCTCTTGACCCCGGCGGCCACGCCGCCCGCAGTGGTCGACAAGCTGAATGCCGCAGTGGCGAAGATCGTGCGGCGGCCGGACGTGCAGGCCGCGCTGCGCGAGCAGGGTTTCACGCCTGCGAGCAGCACGCCGGATGAATTCCAGCGGATGATCGGCGCGGATATCGACCGCTACACGGCGCTGACCGAGGCGATCGGGCTACGGGCGGATTGAGCTGCAACGCCGGCTACAAAGCCGGCGGCGGCGGTCAGGCGGCCGCCTTGGCGTGCTGCTCCAGCTGTTCCTTCAGGCCCGGCTCCAGCTTGAGCTGGCGCGCCAGTTCGTCCAGGTAGGCACGCTCCATGAAGCTTTCCTCGTCCACGATGAGCAGGCTGGCCAGATACATCTCGGCCGCCATTTCGGGCGTCTTGGCCGACTGGGCGATCAGGCTGGGATCCAGGGGGCGCGACAGTTCGGCCTCCAGCCAGCGGCGGTCCTGGGCGTCGGACGACAGCTTGGCCAGTTCCGTTTCCAGCAGGGATTTTTCCTCTGGGCCGATGTGGCCGTCGGCCTTGGCCGCGCCGATCATGGCGGTGAGGACCGCATTGCTGTGCTGTTCGGCTTCCGGAGCCGGCAGGCGGTCCAGCGTCTGCGGCGGCGCGGTAGGCGCGCCGGCCTGCTTGCGCTGCCAGTCGCCGTAGGCGCGATAGGCCAGCGCGCCCAGCGCGGCCATGCCGCCGTACATGGCGACCTTGCCGCCGATCTTGCGGGCCTTCTTGCTGCCCATCAAGAGGCCGAGGGCGCCTGCCCCCAGGGCGCCGCCGCCAAGGCCCGAAAGCAGGGACGAGCCCTTGCCGCCGGTGGCGTTCTGCACGCGGTTCGTGGTGTCGGAAAGCAGCCCTTGTCCGGACTGCAACAGTTGATCGAGTAATTGCCGGGCGCTCATGCGGCCTCCTGTGAATCTGACGGTCAGGGATATCGGACCGTGGCCGCGGCAGGAAGTTCAGCTTTCCGTCAGCCGCGCCATCCGGCCCCGCAAGAGTTCAGCAAGTGCTAAAACCGTCCTGAAGCCGGCCATTCGGCAGTCCCCGGCAATCCCAACCAGGAGAATCAACTCATGAGCATCCGCGTGCGCCAGAATGCGCCCCAGTCCCTGCAGTTCACCGCGACGGCCGAAGGTCACGACCTGCCGCTGGACATGCCCAAGCCGCAGGGGGAGGGGCCGGATCCGCATGATTACTTCGATACGGCGCTGGGCGGTTGCAAGGCGATGACCCTGATGGTCTACGCGCAGCGCAAGGGGCTGCCGCTGGAATCGGTGGGAGTGGAAGTGGTGCGCGATGCCAGCGAGGAACGTCGCGGCATCTACCGGCTGACCGCCAAGCTGACGCTGCACGGCGAGCTGTCCGATGCCCAGATCGACGAATTGCTGGCGGTGGCCGAGAAGTGCCCGATCCACAAGCTGATGACGGCGGTGGACGTGCAGGTGTCCACCCTGATCGTGCGGCCGGACTGAGGAAGGCCGGAGCAGGCGGCGGGGCCGCCTGTGCAAGGCGGGGCGCAGCGCCCCGCCTAAGGAAGTCTTACTCTTCCATGCCCGGGACGATGGTCGAGAAACCGCCGTCCACGTGGGTGATCTCGCCGGTCACGCCGGCGGCCAGATCCGACAGCATGAAGGCCGCGACATTGCCGACGTCTTCGATGGTGATATTGCGGCGCAGCGGCGCCTGGTTCTCGACGAACTTCAGGATGGCCGAGAAGTCCTTGATGCCGCTGGCTGCCAGGGTCTTGATCGGGCCGGCGGAGATACCGTTGGCACGGATGCCGCGCGGGCCCAGCGCGGAGGCCAGGTAGCGCACGCTGGCTTCGAGCGACGCCTTGGCCAGGCCCATCGTGTTGTAGTTCGGGACCACGCGCTCGGCGCCCAGGTAGGTCAGCGTCAGCACCGAGCCGTTGCGGCCTTCCATCAGGGGCAGGGCGGCCTTGGCCATGGCGGCGAAGCTGTAGGCCGAGATGTCGTGGGCGATGCGAAAGCCTTCGCGCGACAGGCCATCCAGGAAATTGCCGGCGATGGCTTCGCGCGGCGCAAAACCGATCGAATGGACCAGGCCGTCCAGGCCGTCCCAGTGCTTGGCCAGTTCAGCAAATGCGCCGTCGATCTGGCTGTCTTCGGCCACGTCGCAGGGCAGCACGATGTTGCTGTTGAATTCGGCGGCAAACTCGCTCACGCGGTCCTTGAAGCGGTCGCCGACGTAAGTGAACGCCAGTTCGGCGCCTTGCTGATGACAGGCGCGCGCGATGCCGTAGGCGATGGAACGGTTGGAAAGCACCCCGGTGACCAGGATGCGTTTGCCGGCAAGAAAGCCCATAGATGTGTCCTTTGATTTTTTCCCTTCTGGAGACCGCCTATTTTAGGGAATTTGGCGGACCAGCGGGCGAGCGGCGCGGCCCCCGTGCCGGGGCGCCGCGCCGTACGTGGCGGGTGTCAGCCGCGCGCGTTCGTGCCAGGCACGCGCAGCTGCGTGCCGATCTTCAGGGCGCTGCCCTTGATGTTGTTGAGCGCGCGCAGCGCGTCGACGGTGGTGCCGTACTGTTTGGCCAGCGAGAACAGGGTGTCGCCCTGGCGGACCTTGTGGCTGCGCACGTTGGGGCGGGCGCTGGAGACGCGCACGGCGGGCGCCTGCGCGGCGCGGCCACGCGGCGCGGCGGCCTTGTTGTCTTGCGGGGCCGAGTCCAGCGCGCCCACCGGGGGCGCCAGCGACGCGATCTGCACGCCGCCCGTGCCGGGGTCGCCCGGTACCAGCAGCGCCTGGCCGTTAGCGGCCTTCTGGCGGCGGCTGATGTCGTTGGTTTCGCGCAGGGTGGCTTCGGACACGCCAAACCGCTTGGCGATGGACGCGTAGGATTCGCCGCGGCGCGAGTGGTAGACCTTCCAGGCGGACAGGTCGCCCTTGTAGTTGGTGAGATTCGCGTTGAAGATCTCGACGCGGTCGGCCGGCAGCAGCAGGGTGGGGCCGTGGTCGCCGCGGATGACCGGGCGGTTGAACGAGGGGTTCAGGGCCTTGAACTCGTCCAGCGGCATTTCGGCCAGCTTGGCGGCGATTTCCAGGTCGATGTCGCTGTTCTTTTGCACCGTCACGAAGTACGGCGTGTTGCCGACGGGCGGCAGCGCCACCGCATAGCGCTGCGGATCGGCAATGATGTTCTTGATGGCCTGCAGCTTGGGCACGTAGTTGCGGGTCTCGTCCGGCATGTTCAGCGACAGGTAGTCGGTGTTCTGGCCGGCGGCCTCGTTCTTGGCCATGGCGCGCTGCACCGAGCCTTCGCCCCAGTTGTACGAGGCCAGGGCGAGGTACCAGTCGCCCTGCATTTCAAACAGCTTTTCCAGGTAGTCCAGCGCCGCGTTGGTCGAGGCGATGGGATCGCGGCGTTCGTCGCGCCACCAGTCCTGCTTGAGGTTGAAGTGCTGGCCCGTGGCCGGCACGAACTGCCACAGGCCCGAGGCCTGCGCGCGCGACAGCGCGGTCGGGTTGTACGCGCTTTCCACGAAGGGCAGCAGCGCCAGCTCGGTTGGCAGGCCGCGGCGGTTGATCTCGTCAACGATGAAGTACAGATATTTGCCGGCGCGCTCGGCCATGCGCTGCACCGCCTCGGGGTGGGACGCGTAGTAGTCGGTCCACTGCTTGGAGAGGTCGGTGTTCAGGTTGGGGATGGCGAAACCGCGGCGGATGCGGTCCCACGCGTCAGCCGGCGGGTTGGTCAGGTCGATCGTGCGGGACGTGTCCCGGGCAATGTATCGGCCTTGGGAATTGGTGGTGAGGTTCTTGCTATCGGGGGCTTTGGTTCCTGCGCAACCGGCGAGGACTGCCAGCATGAGCGGCAGAAGGAGTCGGGATAGATTCATCAGGTGGTCACTTGAAATCGTTCTTCCATTCACGAAGGGAGGCAAAGACCTCTACCGGCGTAGTCTGGCTGCGTCCGGCCCAACTTGCTGCGGACTGGACGACGTCGGGCTGCTGTGTGCGCAAGAACGGATTGGTCGCGCGTTCCTGACCGATGGTCGAAGGAAGCGTGGGGTGTCCTTCCGCGCGTAATTGCTGGGCCCGCAGATGCCACGTTTGCAGGTCGCGGTTGGCCGGTTCGACGGCCAATGCCCAGCGAAGGTTCGCTAGAGTGTACTCGTGTGCGCAAAAAACTTTTGTATCTGGCGGTAAAGAGGAAAATTTTTCCAAGGAATCAAACATTTGCGCGGGTGTGCCCTCGAAAAGCCGGCCACAGCCCCCCGCGAAAAGCGTGTCGCCACAGAACAGCGCGTGGTCGACGCCGGCCGCGCGGCCCGCGTAGGCAATGTGGCCCGCCGTATGGCCCGGAACGTCCAGCACCGACAGGTCCAGATCCAGTTCCGGCAGCGTCACGCGGTCGCCTTCGGCCAGCCGGACATCACATCGCGGCAGCTTTTCGCGCGCCGGACCATATACGGTGATGCCCTCGATGCGGGACAATTCCAGCACGCCTCCCACATGGTCGCCGTGGTGGTGCGTGAGTAGAATGGCGCGCAGCTTCAAGCCTTGCTGATCCAGAAACCGCAAGACGGGTCCGGCTTCGCCGGGGTCCACGACCGCCACCTGGCCGTCGCGGACGATCGCCCAGATGTAGTTGTCGGAAAAGGCTGGCAAAGGCAAGACCGCGGCGTTGCGATCGCGGCCGCCTGCGGGGGCGGTCAAGGCTTGCATGGGATTCGAAGGAAAAAACGTGGCAGAAGAAACTCCGCCGATTGTAGAACTGGCCGAATGGTTCCAGACGCCGCCGGGCCAGTACGTGCTGGCCTGGGAGCGCGCCCAGTTCGACGCGGCCGTCGCGGATGTCTTCGGATATTACGCCTGGCAGGTCGGCCTTGCCGACCTGAACCTGTTAGGGGCCAACCGGATGCCGTTCAAGGGCTACGTGGGCACCGAGACCCCGGCGCCGGAAAGCCTGCCGGGCTGGCAGTCGCGCGTGGTCGTCGCGCAGCCGGAGGCCCTGCCGTTCGAATCCCAGAGCGTGGACCTTTTGATCCTGCCGCACACCTTTGAACTCACGCCCGACCCCCACAACGTGCTGCGCGAGGTCGAGCGCGTCCTCGTCCCCGAGGGCCGTGTCGTCATTTCGGGGTTCAACCCCTGGAGCATGTGGGGCGCGCGCACCCGCATGCCGGGCATGGAGCCCTGGCTGCCGCAGCCGCCGTCGTCGCAGGTGTCGCTGGCGCGGCTCAAGGACTGGTTCAAGCTGCTGTCGCTGGAGGTCGATGAAAGCCAGTTCGGTTGCTACGCGCCGGCCTGCCGCAGCGAAAAATGGCTGGAGCGCTGGAGCTTCCTGGAATCGGCCGGCGCCCGCTGGTGGAGCCTGGGCGGCGCCGTCTACATGGTCTCGGCGGTCAAGCGCGTGACCGGCATGCGTATCATCGGGCCTGCCTGGAAGACCAAACCCAAGCGCGCCCGCGCTGCCTCGGTGGTGGTCAACCGCCAGGCGGACGATGGCTTTGACCCCTCCTGAGCCGCCGGGCCCGCCTCACATTGCAAGCACAAGGACACGCACGCAGCACCATGCAGGACAACAAAACGAACGACCAGAAAGTGGAAATGTGGACCGACGGCGCCTGCAAGGGCAATCCAGGGCCCGGCGGCTGGGGCGTGCTGATGCGCGCCGGCGCGCACGAAAAGACGCTGCATGGCGGCGAGCTCCAGACCACGAATAACCGGATGGAACTGCTGGCGGTCATCGAAGGCCTGCGCGCCCTCAAGCGCCCGTGCGTCGTCACGATCCACACCGACTCGCAATATGTCATGAAGGGCATGACCGAGTGGCTGGCCAACTGGAAACGGCGCGGCTGGATCACCGCCGAGAAAAAGCCTGTCAAGAACGCCGAGCTCTGGCAGGCGCTGGATGAACAGGTCCAGCGCCACACGGTGTCCTGGCGCTGGGTCCGCGGGCACGCGGGCGACCCCGGCAACGAGCGCGCCGACCAGCTGGCCAACATGGGCGTGGACGTCGCGCGCCGCGCTTGACGCGGCAGGCTCCGCCCATTGGGCGGCTGTCCGGGTCGGGCACGTCGCGGCAGGACCCCGAACACCTGCCCTGCGCCTGGTCCAGCCGCTCCACGGCATCCGGATATACCCTCGAATTCGCCGGCCAGGGCAGATTTAGTTCTTTCATCGCGCTTCAGGATTGTTCCAGTATGTAAATCCGGGTGCTAAAGTGCCAACCCTTCCTCCAGTTCCTGCGGCGACGTCCGAGTGGGGCATGCCCGGTCCGCGCCGCAACACCGCCACTTTCGCGCATGAAAAAAGCTGTACTGCTGGCCGCCGTCGCGGCAGGGTTGGCCGCTGGGGCCGCGCTCGGCGTATTTGTGCCGCGCTGGCTGGCGCCGGCCGCACCCCCTGCCCAGGCTTCCGCCAAACCTCAATCCGCTCCCGCCGCGCCTGCCCGTGTCGCCGTGGCCGCCGTCCAGGAAGTGCCTTTCGCGCGCGGTCTGTCGGCCGTCGGCAGCCTGCGCTCCGATGAGTCCGTCGTCCTGCGCCCCGAAGTGGCCGGACGCATCCAGGCCATTGATTTCAAGGAAGGCCAGCCCGTCAAGCAGGGCCAGCTTCTCATCCGCCTGGACGACTCCGTGCCGCGCGCTGAATTGGCGCAGGCGCGCGCCAACCTGACGCTGGCGCAAAGCCATTACCGCCGCGCCGTCGAACTGCAGGGCAAGGGCTTCGTCAGCCAGCAGGCGCGCGACGAGTCGGCCAGCACGCTAAAGGTGCAGGAGGCCGCCGTGGCGCTGGCGCAGGCCAGGCTGGACAAGATGACCATTTCCGCGCCCTTTGCCGGCATTGTCGGACTGCGTAGCGTGTCGGTGGGCGATTACGTCAACCAGGGGCAGGACCTGGCGCCCCTTGAGGCCATCGATCCGCTCAAGGTGGATTTCCGCGTGCCCGAGATGTACCTGAGCAAGGTGCGCGTCGGACAGCAACTGACGCTGCGCATGGATGCGCTGCCCGGCCAGGAGCGCCGCGGACTGGTCTACGCGGTCAGCCCGCTGGTCGACGCGGGCGGCCGGTCCATCCTGCTGCGCGCCACGGTTGCCAATCAGGACGGCGTGCTGCGCCCCGGCATGTTCGCCCGCGTGCAACTGCTCTTTAACGAAGACAAGGCGCTGGTCGCGCCAGAGGCCGCGCTATCGCCGTCGGGCGAAACGCAGTACGTTTACCGGGTCGAGAACGGCGTGGCGCATCGGCGCGAAGTGACCATCGGCGAACGCCGCGAGGGCCGCGTCGAGATCCTGACCGGCGTCGCCCTGAACGACATGCTGGTGGTCTCGGGCCTGCAGCGCGTGACGGACGGCGCGCGCGTGACCATCGTGAGCAACGGCCCATAGCCGGCCCTTCACCCTTTCAGCGATAGCGCCATGCGTATCTCGGAAACCTGTATCAAGCGCCCGGTGTTCGCGTCGGTCCTGTCGCTCATCATCGTGCTGATCGGCCTGATCTCGTATTCGCGCCTGACGGTGCGCGAGTACCCGAAGATCGACGAGCCGATCGTGTCGGTGGACACCACGTACAAGGGCGCCTCGCCGGAGGTGATCGAGTCGCAGGTGACCAAGCCGCTGGAAGACCAGCTGGCCGGCATCGAAGGGGTCAACGTGATGACCTCGCGCAGCCGCTCCGAGCGCAGCCTCATCAACATCAAGTTCAACCTCTCGCGCGACCCCGACGCGGCGGCGGCCGAAGTGCGCGACAAGGTCTCGCGCGCGCGGCGCTTCCTGCCCGACGAGATCGACGAGCCGATCATCGGCAAGGTCGAGGCCGATTCCCAGCCCATTATCTACATCGCCGTGGAGTCGGGATCGTTCTCGGCGATCCAGACCTCCGACTACATCAACCGCTACATCAAGACCCGCCTGTCGGTGCTGCCCGGGGCGGCCGAAGTGCGCGTCTTTGGCGAGCGCCTGCCGTCCATGCGCATCTACGTCGATCGCGACAAGCTGGCGGCGTACGGATTGACGGTGCAGGACGTGGAAGCCGCGCTGCGCAGCCAGAACGTCGAAATTCCGGCGGGCCGCATCGAGTCGCGGGCACGGGAGTTCTCGGTGGTGTCGGCCACCGACCTGCAGACGCCCGCCCAGTTCGAGGACGTGATCGTTGCCAACGTGAAGGGCTATCCGGTGCGGATGCGCGACGTCGCCAAGGTCGAGATCGCGGCCGCCAACGACCGGATCCTGTCCCGCTTCAACGGCAAGCCCGCCATCAACATCGGCATCACGCGCCAATCCACCGCCAACCCCCTGGAATTGTCCAAGGCCGCCCGCCAGGAGGTCGAGCGGCTGAACGAGACCCTGCCGGCCGGCATGAAGCTGAACATCGCGTACGACTCGTCGGTGTTCATCGAGCGCTCCATCGATTCCGTGTTCCACACCATCATCGAAGCCATCGTGCTGGTGGTGCTGGTGATCTTCTTCTTCCTGCGCAACCTGCGCGCCAGCATCATTCCCATCGTCACCATCCCGGTGTCGCTGGTGGGCGCCTGCGCGCTGATGTATCTGTTCGGCTTTTCGATCAACACGCTGACGCTGCTTGCCATGGTGCTGGCGATCGGGCTGGTGGTGGACGACGCCATCGTGGTCCTGGAGAACATCTACCGGCACATCGAGGACGGCATGCCGCGCAAGGAAGCCGCGCTGCGCGGCTCGAAGGAGATCGGCTTCGCGGTGGTCGCCATGACCATGACGCTGGTCACCGTGTATGCGCCGCTGGCGTTCGCCACCGGGCGCACCGGGCGGCTGTTCATCGAGTTCGCCCTGGCGCTGGCGGGCGCGGTGCTGGTGTCGGGCTTCGTGGCGCTGACCCTCACGCCCATGATGTGTTCGGTGCTGCTGCGCCACCAGACCAGCCACAACCGCTGGTACAACCTGATTGAAGGCTGGCTGAACGGCCTGAGCAACGGCTATCGCCGCATGCTGGGCGCCTCGCTGCGGCATCGCTGGATCGTCGTCGTGATCGGGCTGGCCGTGGCGGCAGGCAGCGGCGTGCTGTTCAAGGTGGTCAAGAGTGAACTGGCGCCGGTCGAGGACCGCGGCGTGGTCTTCGGCCTCGTCAGCTCGCCCGAAGGCGCCACGCTGAATTACACCCTGGACAGCATGCTGGGCATTGAAAAGTTCTATGCCGACATCCCGGAAGCCAGCGGCAGCCAGGTCACGGTGGGCTTTCCCACGGTCACTGACGGCACCGCGATCCTGCGCCTGAAGCCCTGGGAAGAGCGCGAGCGCAAGCAGCAGGCCATCACCCAGCAATTGCAGCCGCAGTTCGCCTCGCTGCCGGGCGTGCGCGCCTTCCCGACCAATCCGCCGTCGCTGGGCCAGTCGGCCCGTTCCAAGCCGGTGGAATTCATCATCATGAGCCAGGCCTCGTACCAGGAGCTGTCGCGGCTGACCGAGATCTTCCTGGCCGAGCTGCGCAAGTATCCGGGCCTGCTGAACCTGGACACCGACCTGCGCCTGAACACGCCGGAGCTGCGCGTGCGCGTGGACCGCGACAAGATGGCCGACGTGGGCGCCAACGTGGACGTGGTGGGCCGCACGCTCGAATCGATGCTGGGCGGCCGCCAGGTCACCCGCTACAAGGACGAGGGCGAGCAGTACGACGTAATCGTGCAGGTGACGCCGCGCGACCGCGCCAATCCCACAGACATCTCGGGCATCTATGTGCGCGCGCGCGACGGCAGCATGGTCCAGCTGGACAACCTGCTGGGCGTGCACGAAGGCGTGTCGCCGCAGTCGCTGAACCACTTCAACCGCCTGCGGGCCGTGAAGATCGACGCGGCGGTGGCGCCCGGCTATGCGCTGGGCGAGGTGCTGGACCACATGCACCAGGTGGCGCGCGAGGTCCTGCCCAACACGATCATCACGGACCTGGACGGCCAGTCGCGCGAATTCCGCGATTCGTCGGGCAGCATCTACCTGGTCTTTGCGATGGCGCTGGCCTTCATCTACCTGGTGCTCGCGGCGCAGTTCGAAAGCTGGCGCAACCCGTTCATCATCATGCTGTCGGTGCCGCTGTCCATGACGGGCGCCTTGCTTGCCCTGTGGCTGACGGGCGGCACGCTGTCCATCTACAGCCAGATCGGGCTCATCACGCTGGTCGGCCTGATCACCAAGCACGGCATCCTGATCGTGGAATTCACGAACCAGCTGCGCGACGAGGGCAGGGAACTGTTCGAGGCCGTGGTCGAAGCCAGCGTGCTGCGGCTGCGCCCAATTCTGATGACGACCGGCGCCATGGTGCTGGGCACCGTCCCCCTTGCGCTGTCCACGGGCGCGGGGGCGGAATCGCGCCAGCAGATCGGCTGGGTTCTGGTGGGCGGGCTGTTGCTGGGTACACTACTGACCTTGTTCGTCGTGCCGGTGGCCTACACGCTGATTGCCACCGCACGCAAGAAGGCAGGCACCTCCGGCAGCCAGGCGCATTCCGCGCCCACGCCGCCCGCCTCGCAGCCCCAAGCGTCGGAATAGTTATGCGCCAGATCATCTTTGACACGGAAACCACCGGACTGGACCCAGCACAGGGTCATCGCATCGTCGAAATCGGCTGCGTTGAAATCGTCAATCGCACGCCGACCGGCAACAACCTGCACATCTACCTGAACCCGGACCGCGACAGCGATCCCGAGGCGCTGGCGGTGCACGGGCTGACCACCGAGTTCCTGTCGGACAAGCCGCGCTTTGCCGAAGTCGCGGACGAATTCGTCAAGTTCATCCAGGGCGCCGAACTGATCGCGCACAACGCCGCGTTCGACGTGAAGTTCTTCAACGCCGAACTCGCAAAGATCGGCCGCGGTCCCATCACCGAATTCTGCGAGACCGTCACCGACTCGCTGCTGCACGCCCGGTCGCTGTTCCCGGGCAAGCGCAATTCCCTGGATGCGCTGTGCGACCGCTTCGGCATCTCGAACGCGCACCGCACGCTGCACGGCGCATTGCTGGACTCGCAGCTTCTGGCTGAAGTCTGGCTGGCGATGACGCGTGGCCAGGATGCGCTGCTCATCGATGTGGACGACAGCGCCGGCGCCAGCGGCGGCGGCATGGTGCTTGCCCGGTTCGATGCCTCGGGTCTGCCGGTCATCACGGCCAGCGCCGAAGAGCTTGCCGAACACGAGGCTTACCTTGCCGCGCTGGACAAGAGCGTGGGCGGCGAATGCGTGTGGCGCAAGGTCGATGCGCCTGTCGCGGCAGCCGCCTAAGAAGTTATCAGAGGCGACTTGCACACGTTTAAAAATTCGTGCTATTATTTCGCCTCTTTCGGGGTGGTTAGCTCAGTGGTAGAGCACTGCCTTCACACGGCAGGGGTCACTGGTTCGAACCCAGTACTACCCACCAAAGACCTTCCAAGGCGCTCAAGCCTTTGAAGTGCCCCAAAAGACAATGGCCAGTTCGCAGCAGGTTTTTCGCGATGCAGGTCTTGTTCTTCGGGCAGCAAGCAAAAAGCCAACCTTCATCGGTTGGCTTTTTTGTTTTTGATTCATTACTCTTTCTCTGATCTGGCGCAACCCGGCAGTACCCCGGTTGCGCCAAGCCTGTTCCACGCCTGTCTATCATCAATAAATCGGCGATTGACTGCCAAGCAAACAGGAGAAGGCCATGAGTCCGCACACCAATACCATGCTCATCATCATTTGCACGGGCGTGGCGCTCATGTTGATCGGCTTCGGGTTTCGTGACCGTAATCTCGGCATGACCCTGATGGGCCTTGGCCTGGTCACCGCCATCGGCGCGATCATCTACAAGGCCTACATCACCTTTTCTTGACGCCGCCGCAGGCGGCTTCAGCTTTTTTGCGCCTGCTGCCGGGCCACGCGCGCAAGCAGCGTGTCCAGCTGGTTTGCAAACGCCTTGCGGTCGGACTGGCTGAAGGACGACGGGCCGCCCGTGTCCACGCCGCTGGCGCGCAGTTCCTCCATCATGTCCCGCAGCGCCAGCCGTTCGCGGATGGTCTCCGTCGAATAGCGCTCGCCGCGGGGATTGATCGCCATGGCGCCTTTCTCAAGCACCTGCGCGGCCAGCGGTATGTCGCCGGTGATGACGAGATCGCCTTGTTCCGCGCGCTCCACGATGTGCGCGTCGGCCACGTCAAAGCCGCGCGGCACCTGCACGGCACGGATCAGCGGCGATGGCGGGGTGTAGAGCGGCTGATTGGCCACCAGCGTCAGCGGCATCTGCCAGCGCTGCGCGGCGCGAAAGAGGATGTCCTTGATGACGGCGGGACAGGCGTCCGCGTCGACCCAGATATGCATCGCGCTTACGCGCCCAGCGCTTTCTCAAGCGCCTCGGCCACGAGGTCATTGGTCGACACGCCGCGTTCGGCGGCGGCGGCGCGCAGCTTGTCAGCCTGCGCCTGCGACAACTTCAGGGGGAAGGGGACCAGGCCGGCGGCCTGATCCAGCTTGCGCTGTTCGCGGCGGTCGGGCACCTGGGAGGCGGTGCCGAAGCGGTCCGGCGTGGCCGATTGCTTGAGTTGGCCGGCCAGCTTCAGGGCCTGGTTCTTTTGGAGGTCGAATTTGTTCATCGGATTTCCTGATAGGGAGCGCCATCATAGACGCAACCCGGCTCAGCGCGGTTTGGCGTGCTCCAGTTGGGCGATGCCTTCCTCTGCGCCGTCGTGCAGCGGCACGCTCAGGCCAAGCCGGGCGGTGGCCGCAGACACCTGCGAACCCTGTGTCGAACCGGCCGCCAGCAGGTCCTGCCCGGCCTGGTAGACGGCACGCACCACGACAAGCGCTTCGTCGCGCGTGAGGTCGGTGGTGGTCAGCATCAGCGCCGCCACCCCCACCGTCGGAATGCGCTGCGCCTGATTGGGGTAGGTGCCGGCCGCGATGTCCAGCGGCATCAGCACGCTATCCCCGGAAGTGAGCGTCTTGATGGCGTCCGGGTCCAGCGGCAGCAGCTTGAGCTGCGCGGGAATCAGCGCATCGCGCAGCGGCGTGGCCGGTACGCCGATCACCTGGGCCGCGGCGTCGACCGTGCCAGCATGCAGGAGCGGCAGGGCGGCGACGAAAGGCGAGTCCGACACCTTGTAATCGCGGCCCGCCTGCAGACCATGCGCCGCCAGCACGGTTTGCAGCGTCTCGCGCACGGCCGATCCTTCCGGCCCCAGCGCGATCGTCTTGCCCTTCAGGTCCCGCACGCCGCGCAGCGCGGGGTCGTCGCGCACGACGATATGGACCAGTTCCGGGTACAGGCTGCCCAGGGCACGCAGACCGGGGAAGGGGCCTTGCCCCGCAAAGGGGCCCGCGCCTTCATAGGCCAGCCGCGCCGTGTCCGCCTGGGCCAGGCCGACCACGGCGTCGCCGCTGCGCAGGAGCGCAATGTTGTCGGCCCCGCCGCCGGTGATAAGCGGCGACACCCGGATCTGGCGTTTTCGGGCGACGTCGCTCAGGGCGCGCGCAAACGCCAGGTATTCGCCGCGGTCCGGGCCGCCGGCCAGCGGGTAACCCTGCTGCAGCCGGGACAGGCGGCCGTTGATGCGCGCCACCGAGCGTTCCAGCTCCTGCTGCACGACGTGCTGGGCGGTGCTGGAGGCGCTGTAGGTCACCGAATGCGTGATCTGGTCCAACGTGTCCAGCAACTGGCGCGTGACCGGGGGCGGCGCGCCGGTGTCCAGCGACGGCGCTTCGGCCGCCTTGAAGCCTGCCGGCGTCACCAGCTTCCACGCCCCGCCGTCTTCGCGGTAGATGGCGCTGGCATGGGCGATGATGCGATCTCCGGCCTTGTTGCCGCCGGACTTCACGCCGCTGATGCTGCGCGGGCCCGCGCCCAGCAGCGTCACCAGCGACGCCGCGCCGGGCTGGTCCCACGCGCCCAGCGAAATGTCGCGGGTCAGTTCCAGGTCGACGTCGTAATACACCACGCGGCGGGTTTCGCCGGCTGGCGCGGTGCTGTCCGTGGCCGATCCCATTCGCTTGAGATTGGCGATGCGAAACAGGTCCTGCCCATAGGTGGCTTCCAGGCTGCGCGTGACGTCGGCGCGCAAGGCGTCAGCATCGGGTGCGCGGCCGCAGGCGGCCAGCATCGCGCACAGCAATACCATCAAAAGTTTCTTGAACATGGCTACATTCCTCCCACGAATGGCAAGGAAATCAGCGAGCTCAGGACGATCACGTTCAGGATGTCCACCAGGAAGGCCCCGGTGACGGGGACCACGATGAACGCTTCCGGCGCCGGGCCGTGGCGGCGCGTGAGGGCCTGCATGTTGGCGATGGCGGTGGCCGTGGCGCCCATCGCGAAGCCGCAGAAGGCGGCGGACATGATGGCCGCCTCGTAGTCGCGCTTGAGCAGCCGGAACACCACCCACGCGGCGTAGAGCGCGCACACCAGCGTCTGGACGGCCAGCATCAGCGCCAGCGGGCCGGCCAGCCTCGCGACGCTGGACAGGTCCAGCGTCATCATCGTCATGCCCAGGAACAGCGACAGCGAGATCGTGCCGATGATCTCGGTGGCCCGGTCGTCGAGCCGGATGCCGACCAGCGGACCCGCATTGCGGATGAGCACGCCGGTGGCCAGGCACCACAGGAAGTTGGGCAGGCTGACGGGCGCGTCTTCAACCAGCGCCGCCAGGACGCCGCCGACCACCAGGCACACGAACGCCGCGGTCATGGACAGGATGAACGTCCCGGCCGTGGGCGGCTGCTGGTCTTCGTTCAGGTCGGCGGGCTGGTCGCCTTGAGCCGCGGTATGGTCAAGGCTGCCCGACACCTTGTGGCGGCGCATGATCCATTCCGCCACGGGCCCGCCCACGATGCCGCCCAGCACCAGGCCCAGCGTCGCGGCCGTCATGGCCAGTGGCATGACGTCCTGGATGTTGTTGAAGTCGGCAAAGCGTGTCGCGTAAGCCGCGCCCGTGCCGTGTCCGCCCACCAGGGTGATCGTGCCGCCCAACAGTCCCATGAGCGGGTGCATGTCCAGCAGCCAGGCCATGCCCAGGCCCACGGCATTCTGCAGAACCAGAAAGGGGATCAGCGCCAGCAGAAAGGCAATGAGACGGGGCCCGCCCCGGGCCAGCAGCTTCAAGTTGGCGGTCAGCCCGATGCAGCCAAAGAACAGCAGCAGCAGCGTGGGCTTGATGCTGGTTTCCAGCGAAACGGCGACGCCGCCCCAGGTGGACAGCAGGTAGGCCAGCACGGCGAACAATAGCCCGCCCACGATGGGGTCCGGAATGCTGTAGCGCGCCAGGACGCCGATGCGCGTGGTCATGACGCGTCCGATGACGAGCACGAGGCAGCAGGCGAGAAGGGATTGGACGGGCGAAAGGGAGATCATATGAACCTTCGCGCCCCGCCGGGGCGCAGCAAGCCAGACTGTTCAAACCGATTTCAAGCCGTAATCAAACCGCGTTTTCAGACCGTTCTGCCGCCGCATCGTGTGCGGACTGCGGACCTATCTTACGTCCGGCAAAGCGTGGCTGTACACGTTTTGAAAGACGGCTCGATCAGGCGCGCAAGGGGGGTGAGGCCGGGAAGGGAAAGGCGCGCGACATGTAACTGGCGCCTGCGCCATAGCCGGCGAGTTTCTCGGCCAGGCCGGGAGGCTGCGGGGCAAGCGGCGCATACCCATGCCGCAGCCAGTAGCTCGCCGCAGACGCCAGGGATACCAGGCTGGCGCGCGTCAGGCCGTTTTCCACGGCGCGCGCGGCGGCGGCGCCCACCAGCGCCTGGCCCACGCCCAAGCCCTGCGCCGCCGGCACGACTGCGCAGTCATGCAGGAACCAGTGATCGGCCTGCGGCGGCAGCGCGGAAAGCGGCACATCCAGGGCGGGCGGCAGGCCCGCGTCCCAGGGATAGGAAATCAGATAGCCCAGCAGCGCGCCGGATTCGCTTGGCGCATCCGGCTGGGCAACCCAGCAATAGTGCGGCGCAAGCGCGAGGCGGTTCAGGAAAAAGCCGGCGCCCTCCAGCAGGAACCGCGGATAGGCGAGGGCTTGGGCCTGGAGGATGGCGTCCACATCGCTGGCCAGCATGGGACGGACTTGATATTGCATGACGTGTCGAAGCCTGAAAACTGCCCGCCATTGTAACGATCGGGGGCGCGCCGGCATTTCATGAAAATTCGACGAGGCCCTGCGCATACTGCACCGCATCGTGCCCCGCATTCCGTCCAATCAAAGTCTCATGCACATCCAGTTCCGGTCCGACCCCCCAGCGCCGCAGGTGTTGGGTAAGCCTCTGCCCCTGCGTTCCGTGTGGCCGCCGCAGACCGCGGACGTGCCGTATGACATCCGTGTCACTTGCGTCATTCCGTGCCTGAACGAGTGCGAGAACCTGCGCGTGCTGCTGCCGCTCTTGCGCAACCGGCTGTCGGCGTTGTGCACCAGCTGGGAAATCATCGTGGCCGACGACGGCAGCACTGACGGCACCGACGCGCTGATGTCGGAATGGACCGAACACGAGGGCTTTCGCCACGTGCAGCTGTCGCGCAATTTCGGCAAGGAAGCCGCGCTGAGCGCGGGCCTGGAGGCCTCCACCGGCAACGTGGTGATCTGCCTGGACGCCGACCTGCAGCATCCGCCCGCGTTGATCGAGCTGATGCTCGCGCGCTGGTCGGCCGGCGCCGAAATGGTGTACGCCGTGCGGCGCGACCGCGCCGACGAATCCTGGCTCAAGCGCTCGGGCGCGCGCTGGTTCTACCAGCTGCTCAGCAATGCGCGCGGCGTGCAGGTGCCGGCGCACGCCGGCGACTTCCGGTTGATGGATCGAAGCGTGGTTGACGCGCTGATCGCGCTGCCCGAGCGCACCCGCTTCATGAAAGGCCTGTATGCCTGGGTCGGATTCAAGGGCGAGGCGCTGCCGTACACGCCCGACGAGCGCATGCACGGCACCAGCACCTACAGCGGTCTGCGCCTTTTCCGCCTGGCGCTGGACGGATTGACTGCCTTTACGACCTGGCCGCTGCGCATGGTCAGTCTGGTGGGCGTGGCGTTTGCCGTCCTGGCGCTGGCCTATGCGACATTCCTGGTGGTGGCCTACCTGACGTCCGGCAACGCCGTGTCCGGATGGACGACCATCGTTACGGCAGTGCTGTTCTTTGCGGGCGTCAACCTGATCTCGCTGGGCGTCGTGGGCGAATATGTCGCCCGCATCTTCGACGAAGTGAAGGGCCGTCCGCTGTTTGTCGTGCGACGCACCCGAGGCGGTCCCGCCGGCAAGGCGCAGGGCTGATGATGGCCAACCTTAACAAGCCGGCGCGCTCCGAATGGACCCCGCCGGCAGGATGGCTGCTGCTGGCCGCGGGAATCTGGCTTGCCTGGTTGGCGTGGATGCGTCCGCTGACGCTGCCCGACGAGGGGCGCTACGCCGGCGTCGCCTGGGACATGCTGCGCAGCGGCTCGCACGCCGTCCCGCTGCTGGACGGCATGCCGTACTTTCACAAGCCGCCGCTGTATTACTGGCTGACCGAATTATCGTTTTCGGTGTTCGGCGTGCATCCGTGGGCGGCGCGCTTGCCTTCGTGGCTGGCCGCGTGGAGCGCGGCCGCCGGTTTGTACGTATTCGTGCGCAGGCATCGCGACGCGGCGGCCGCCTCGCTGACGGTGCTGGTCCTTTGCACCGTGCCGTTCTTCTACGGCGGCGCGCAGTTTGCCAACCTGGACATGCTGGTCGCGGGCCTCATCACGCTGTGCGTGCTGGCTGCCGCGGAAACCGTGTTGCGCGTCGAGCGTGGCGAACGGTGGCGCGCGATGTCCGTGGCGGCTGGGGCGCTGGCCGCGCTGGCGGTGCTGGCCAAGGGGCTGATCGGCCTGGTGCTGCCCGGCGCCATCCTGTTGCTGTGGCTGGTCTGGGAGCGGCGCTGGCGCGGGCTTAGGGCGCTGGTCTGGCCGCCGGCGCTGCTGGTGTTCCTGGCGGTGGCGGCGCCGTGGTTCGTCCTGATGCAGATGCGGTTTCCGGGCTTTTACGACTACTTCTTCGTCTATCAGCATTTCCAGCGCTTCGCGGCCGGCGGTTTCAACAATGCCCAGCCGTTCTGGTTCTACCTGCCCGTGCTGGCCGGCTTGAGCCTGCCGTGGTCGCTGTGGGGCGGCGGCATCCTGCGTCGCGCGTTCTGGCTCGCGGGGCCGGCGCGCAGCCTGCGGCGCCTGGCCGCGGTGTGGTTCGCCGTAGTGGTGGTGTTCTTTTCGTTGCCGCATTCCAAGCTGATCGGCTATGTGCTGCCTGCGCTGGCGCCGCTCGCGTTTCTGCTGGCAGAGGTCATCCTGGCGGCGTGGCGCAGCGAGAACGGTGTGACGACGCCGCGGCTGGTGCGCATCAGCGCGGTGGTCGCCGCCGGCATCTGCGTCGTCGCCGTGGGCATCGCCGCATTCAATGCGAAGGGCAGCGCCGCGCCGCTGGCCCAGGTCGTGCGGCAGGAAGCGCGTCCGGACGATACCTTCGTGTCGCTGCACGCCTATCCCTTCGACCTGGCGCTCTACGCGCGCGCCCCGCGGCCTACCTGGGTCGTGGACGACTGGCTCAATCCCGAGGTGCCGGTGCGCGACAACTGGCGCAAGGAGCTGTACGACGCCGCGAAGTTCGATCCGGTCACCGGCAAACAGGTGCTGATCAGCGCCGAGCAGTTCAACGCCACGCTGTGCGCGGCGCCGGACGGTGCGCGGTTCTGGGTGTGGGGCGGGCATGGCGATGGCGCCATCTACCTGCCGCTGCAAGGGCTGGCGCCCGTCGTGACGAGCGCCCGGCATGCGATGTGGCGCGTGGATGCGGGCGCGGCGCTCAGGCAGCGGGTTTGTGCCGGAACGCCCACAGCCGGCTAGCGATGAAGGTGCCGAACGCCAGGCCGATGAGGATCAGCGCCAGCAACGTGTCGTAGGGTACGTCGGTGGCGTGCAGCAACCAGGCATAGGCAGATTCGTTGATCGCAAAGCCGATCGCTGAAATAAAAAAGAAACGACGGGCCGCTACGGTCCAGGGTATGGGCGAATGTCGAAACGTGAGCCGGTAATGGCCGCTGAAGGACACCACGAAGGCGCTCAGCCAGCCGATCAGGTTGGCCGCCAGCGGCGGTGCGCCGAACGCTTCGACGCAGCCCACGGCAACTGCCCAATGCGTTGCGGCGGCAGCGCAGCCGACGGCGACGAAAAGACTGATCTGCCGGATGAGGGTGCGCATGGGGAATGTGTCGAAGAGCTGAATGGAGAGACGTTGATGAGCAAGCGCGTCGTGGTGTGCGGTGATGATTTTGGCATGAATGCGGACGTCGATGAGGGCATGATTGCGCTGGCCGGCATGCGGCGGGTCAGCGCGGTCAGCTGCCTCTCGTTGGGCCCCACGTTCGCCGCCAATGCCCCCAGGCTGGCGGCGAACGATGTGGACATCGGTCTGCATCTGAACTTCTCGGAAACGCTGGGCGCGGATGCCGAACCGCTGCCTTCGCTCGGCGCGTTGATCCTGAAGGCCTATGCGGGCCGGCTCGATGCCGCCTGGATCGATGCGCGGCTTGATGAACAGTTCGACGCATTCGAAGCCGCGTTCGGCCGCTCGCCGGACTATGTCGACGGGCATCAGCACGTGCATCAATTGCCCGGCATCCGCAAGCGCGTCCTGGCGCGGCTCGTGCAGCGTTATGGAACGCAACGGCCCTGGTTGCGCCAGACGGCGCCCGGCATGCAATGCGGCATTCCGCTGAAGGAATCGTTCAAGGCGCACGTGATCGGCGCGTTGGGCGCGTCAGCGCTGGCGCGTGAGGCCCGTTCAAGCGGGTTGCGGACCAACCGGCGCCTGTTGGGCGTGTATGCGTTCGACGGCGGCCAGCGCCGCTACGCGCAGCTCTTGCAGACCTGGCTGTTCAATGCGCGCGAGGGCGACCTCGTCATGTGCCATCCGGCATTGGGTTTTGCTAGAAGCAACGAGCAGGACAGCGCGATGGCGCGCCAGCGCCGTGCCGAATTCGACGTGCTGGCCAGCCCCAAGCTGGGTGACTGGCTGGACGCCAACGGCGTGCGCATCACGCGCCTGGCGTTGACACGCGCCGATCACGAATTGCCGGTAGTGGGGCGCGCTATCCCCGCGTAAGGCTTTCCAGCAGCCATGCGCCCGCCGGCCCCAGCGCGCGCCGCGTCGACCAGACCGCGTCGACATGGATCCGGCGCGGCCATCCCGGCACCTTCAGTTCCACGAGCTGATCGCCGCCAAAGCGCTGGATCGTCCAGCGCGGCAGTTCGGTCCAGCCGAATCCCAGGCTGGCCATTTCCAGCAGCATCAGGTAGCCGGGCGCCGACCACGTCGCATGCGCGGGCGTGGCGTCCTTGTCATCCAGCTCGTACGTGCTCAGGCGCAGTTCGCGCTCGGTCTTCAGGTGGTCGGACGTGACCGACGGCAGGCTGGCCAACGGATGCGAACGCCCCACGCACAGGACGATTTCCGAGCCTTCGGCCAGGCACGCATGCGCCACGTCCGGCGGGTAGGTTTCCTGCGCGGCCATCAGTCCGACGTGGGCGCGGCCCTGCTGCACCAGCGCCACCACGTCCTCGTATTCCGCGATCAGGCATTCGAAGCGCAGGGCCGGGTAGCGCTTGTCGATCTGGCTCAGCATGGTTTCGAACGTGCGCGACTGGAATGTGTCGGACAGCACGACCGTAAGCCGGGGTTCCAGGCCTTCGGACAACTGGCTGGCGCTGCGGTTCAGCCGGTCGTTGGCGGCCAGCACCTGCATGGCCTGTCCCAGCAGCACCTTGCCGGCAGCGGTCAGGGCGGGCTGGCGCTGGCTGCGATCGAACAGCGTGACGTTCAGATCCACCTCCAGGTTGGCGATGGTTTCGCTGACGGTGGATTGGCTTTTGCCCAGCTTGCGGGCCGCGGCCGAGAAAGAACCTTCGGCGGCTACCTGGGCGAAGGCGGCCAGGGATTCAAGGGAATGACGCATGGCGGTGACGGGTCCGAGTATCGGATTTTCCGATGGATATGATCTTTATCGTAACGGAATAGGCGTGGAAAATGCCGTCACTCCGAAGCAAACCGACCGCAGGTGGGTCATGACGCAAGCCAAGAAAACCCTCAAAGAACGATTCCTCCACGCCTTCCTGTTCGAAATCATCGCTATCGGCCTGTGTGCCCCCGTGGCGGCCTGGGCCATGGGCAAATCCCTGTTTGAAATGGGCGTGCTGACCGCGGTGATCGCCTGGATCGCGCTGGTATGGAACATGATCTACAACGCGGGCTTTGACCGCATCGAAAACCGTTTTGGCTGGACGCGTACTTTTCGGGTGCGCGTGGTGCATGCATTCGGCTTTGAGTTCGGCCTGATTCTCATCGTGATCCCGCTGGCGGCCTGGTGGCTCAGCATCAGCTTGTGGGAAGCCTTCGTGCTGGATATTGCGCTGGTGCTGTTCTATCTGCCCTATGCCTTCTTCTACAACCTGGCCTACGACCGCGCGCGTCCCCGCGTGATCGCCTGGCTGTCGCGCCGCGGCGCTGCCGCCGCCGGGGCATAAAGGCTCAACCCTTCTTGCGCTGGTAGGCCTGGCGGGCGTCCTGCATGAAGGTCTTGACGGCGGTTTCGTACTGCGTGCCGCTGCGAAAGGCGCCCGAATGCGAGGCGCCTTCAATCTTGACCAGCCGCTTCAAATCCGGCGCCACGTTGCGGGCGGCCGCAAAAAGCTCGTCGCTCATGGTGTGCGGCACCACGCGGTCCGCGGTGCCGTGCATGAACAGCATCGGCGTGTGCAGCTGGGCCAGTTTGTCCACGGAGGCGAAGGGCTGCGTGACCAGCAGGCTGGCGCCGGGCACGTTGCCCCAACGCAGCGTGGCCAGCATCGCGCCGATGCTGGTGAAGCTGGATTCCACGATCAGGCCGGCAAAGTCCGGCTGCTCGGGACGCGAGGCCAGGTCGATGGCGATTGCGCCGCCCAGGCTGTGTCCGTAGACGAAGCGCCGCGCCGGATCGGGTTGCAGCCGCGCCAGTTCCTTCAGGCCCGCCATGGCGTCCTGCAGGGCGCTTTCTTCGGACGGAAGACGCGGTGTGGACGCGCCAAAGCCGCGATAGTCGATCGCCAGCATGGAAAATCCCATCCGGCTCCAGCCGTCGATACGGAACGCGCTGCCGTTCAGGTTCCAGCGCGCGCCGTGCAGATACAGGACGGTGGGGGCGCCCGGCTTGGGGCTTGCCAGATACCAGGCGCGCACCTTGTCGCCGTTTTCCAGGGTCAGGTCATAGACCTGCGTCCCGGCGGCCGGGTCGCGCCACCAGGATTGCGGCTCGGACTGCGGCGAAAAAATGGTCTGGCGTTGCCAGGAATCCAGTTGCGTGCAACCGACCACGCCGGCGGCGGTGAGCACGGCGGCGGCGAATAGTCGGCGGGCAGAGAAGCGGGGCAGGGCGGGCATGAAGGGTCTGACCCGGCAAGTCGGGTTGGGTTCCGGCATCAGCATACTCCGGCGCGGCCGGCCCGGCGCCGTCACGGGGTGCCGGGATGCACCTCGCGCGTCAACGCCAGCCACGCCTGCGCGGCGTAGGATAAATAGCCGCCGCGGCGCCACAACAGCACCATTTCCCAGTCCGTCCCCGTATCGCGCAAAGGCGCGCGCGCCACGCCTGCGTGCAGCGCCACGTCTGCCGTGATGCGCGGCAGGAATGCGACGCCCAGCCCCGCGGCCACCAGCGCCACGATGAAATCGATCTGGCCGCTGCGCGCGGCGATGGCCGGCACGAAGCCCGCCCGCTGACACGCGTCGTGGATGATGCGGTTCAAGGCGAAGCCGCTCTCGAACAAGATGAAGGGCGAGTCGCGCAGGTCGTGCAGTCCCACAGAGGGCGCATGCGCCTGCGGATGGTCGGCGGGCATCAGGGCGACCAGCGGTTCGCGTGCCACCGGCTGCCATTCGAAATGGCCGGGCACCGGCTTGAGCGACCCGGCGAGCTCGATTTCGCCAGCCATTACCATCTCTTCGAGGCGGCGGCTGCCATGCTCCACCAGACTGATCTCGATGCTGGGATAACGGCTGCGAAAGCGCGCGAACATCGGCGCGAACAGGGAACTGCTGCCCAGCGGCGGCAGGCCCAGGCGCAGCACGCCGCGCTTCAAGCCTTTCAGATCGTCCAACTCGGCCCGCAGGTCGTCGCGCTCGGCCAACATGGCGATGGCGCGCCGGTACACGATCTCGCCGGCCGCCGTCAGCCTTAACGGCTGCGCCTGCCGGTCCAGGAGCGGCATGCCCAGTTCATCCTCCAGTTGCCGCACGGCTTTGCTGACTGTGGGTTGGGTGGCATGGACGACCTTCGCCGCCTGGGAAAAACCGCCTTGCCGGACGACTTCGACCAGGGCGCGTAGCGTACGCAGTTCCATGGCTATGCCTGATTGGAATAGATGGGATTCATCGAATTCATTTTATCTATGCCTGCCGCAGGCGTACAACGGAACCTTGCCGCTGGATTTCGTCTCATGACCCGCTTTCGCCATTCCATCCTTTTGCGCAGCGCGCTGCGCCGCAGCCGTCTGCTCCAGATTGCATTGATCGTTCTTTTTTCCCTGGCGGGTCAGGCGGTGGCGCAGGCCTCTGGCCTGCCGGTGCCCGGCGGCGTCATCGGGATGGCGCTGGTGCTGCTTCTGCTGGCGACGCGCCGGTTGCGTGTGCGCAATGTGCAGCGCGGCGCAAGCTGGCTGCTGGGCGAAATGCTGCTCTTCTTCGTACCGGCGGTCATGTCGCTGCTGGACCACCGTGAATTCCTGGGGCTGCTGGGCGTCAAGCTGCTGGCGGTAATCCTGCTGGGCACGGCGCTCGTCATGGCAGGCACGGCGCTGACCATCGATCTTTGCTATCGCTGGATGAACCGCCATGCCGCCTGACTTCAACCTGCTTTTCTGGCCGGCCGCGACGGTCGCCGCCTACGTCTGCGCGCGTCTGTTCTACCGCCGCTATGCCTACTGGTGGACGTCCACGCTGGTCGTTGCGCCCGCGCTCCTGCTGACGCTGGCCATCCTGCTGCATACCGGCTATCGCGAATACATGTCCGGCTCGCACTGGCTGATGGCCATGCTCGGCCCGGTCATCGTGGCATTCGCCTTGCCGCTGTATCAGCAGCGCGCGCTGATCCGGCGTTACTGGCCGGTGCTGGCCGCCGGGGTGGCGGTGGGCAGCGGCATCGCGGGCGCCAGCGCATGGCTGCTGGGCAGCCTGCTGGATTTGCCGCCGGACCTGCGGCTTAGCCTGCTGCCGCGTTCGGTCGCCACGCCGTTTGCCGTGGCGGTGTCGTCCCATGTGGGCGGCGTGCCTGACCTGACGGCCGTCTTTGTCATCGTGACGGGCGTGTTTGGCGCGGCCATCGGACAGCTCATGTGCCGGTGGCTGCCGCTGCGCTCGGCATTGGCGCGCGGCGCGTTATTCGGCATGGGGGCGCACGGGGCGGGCACGGCCAAGGCCCGTGAGCTGGCCGCCGAAGAGGGCGCGGTCGCGGGCCTGGTGATGGTGATGGCGGGCCTGTTCAACGTGCTGGTCACGCCGGCCGTGGTGGTGGGGCTGCTGGCCTGAACGGCGGGTCAGTAGAGCAGTTCCAGGGCGACGGGATACAGCGAGGCGACCAGCAGCAGGGCCATGCCCACATTGAAGGCGCGGATGGCTGCGGGCCGGTGCAGCACGCGGCGCAGGGCCGTGCCGAAGGTTACCCAGATGCCGATGCTGGGCAGGTTGACGATGCCGCAGACCAGCGTCGCGATCACCAGGTTGGCGAAGAAGCCGTTCTGCGGCGTGTAGGTCGCCACCACGCCCACCGCCATCACCCAGGCCTTGGGATTGACCCACTGGAAGGCGGCGGCCTGCAGGAACGTGAACGGCTTGCCGCGCGCCTCGCCCTCGTCCAGCGGGCCGGAGTTGGCGATCTTCCACGCCAGATACAGCAAATAGGCAGCGCCGGCGTACTTCAGGACGGTATAGAGGGCGGGCGTCTGCTGGAAGACCGAACCCAGGCCGACGCCCACCAGAAAGATCATCAGCGTGAAACCCAGGTTCACGCCCAGCAAATGCGGCACGCTGCGCCGGAATCCGAAGTTCAGGCCCGACGAGGCCAGCATCACGTTATTGGGGCCGGGCGTGATCGAGCTGACCAGCGCAAACAGCGCCAGTGGACCCAGCAGGGAAAGTGAGGCCAGCGGGACGTCGGCCCAATTGGCAGGAAGCAGGTTCATTTCGGGGTCCTTACGATGGCGCGGCGTCCGCCGGCAATAACGGCGATCACGGCGGCGGCAAACACGAACGTCGTCGCCTCCACGGTTTCGCCAAACAGCAAAGCAGCGGCCACGACGGTAAGGAAGGGTTGCAGCAATTGCACTTGTCCGACCCGGGCAATTCCGCCGGCGGCCAGGCCGCGGTACCAGGCGAAAAATCCCAGGAACATCGAGCCGAAGGCCAGGTAGGCGCAGGCAGCGATCACGTCCGAGCTGGGCCAGTGGGGCTGCTGCGCCGCCATCCAGCCGACCGGCAGGGCCACCACGGGCGCGCTGATGGCCAGCGCCCAACATATTGTGCGCCAACCGCCCAGCGTGCGCGAGGCGCGCGCGCCCTCGGCGTAGCCCATGCCGCCCAGCACCACGGCCACCAGCAGCCACAGGTAGCCGGCGGTCAGCGTGCCTTCGCCCTGGCGCAGCGCATAAGCGGTAACCAGCGCGGCGCCCGCGACGGCCCAGCCCCAGAAGGCGGCGGAAGGCCTTTCACCGCTGCGCAGCGCGGCAAAGGCGGCGGTGGACAGCGGCAGCAGGCCGTTGAATACCGCGCCTTGCGACGAAGGCACCGTCTGCATCGCGATCGACGAGGCCAGCGGCCAGCCCACGACGATGCCCAGCGCCGCCAGGATCACGCCCGGCCATTCCGCGCGATTGGGCCGGCGGCTGCGGGTCAGCCATAACAGGGCGACCGCGGGCAGCGCGGCGATCAGCGCGCGGCCCAATCCCACCAGCAGCGGCGCCAGTTCGGCCACCGCCACGCGGGTCATGGGCAGCGTCAGCGAAAACACCAGCACGCCCAGGAAACCGTAGCCGTATCCCTCCCATAGGGATGACGGGGCGGCGGAAGTGGCCGAAGGCGACGGCAAGAGCGCGGGACGGGTCATGACAGCACCGGAAAAATGTCTCAATGGCCGGGTCTGCGGTTGCAGGCTTTCGGCATTGCTGTCACTCTACGCACAGCCATCAGTACAGTACCGGTACACAATGGCGTGTCACTTTAATCACTGGCCTGGTCAAATCTCCATGACAGTTGCTCCGTCCTCCCCTTCCATGCCCTGGCAGCCCGTGCGCCAGGCCGATGCCACCCTGGTGGCGCAACTGGCCGATGGCCTGGCCCGCCGCATCGACGAGCAAGGCTTGCGGCCCGGCACGCGCCTGCCGTCCATCCGCAAGATGGCCGAACAGTCGGGCGTCAGCCGTTTCACCGTGGTCGAGGCCTACGACCGCCTCGTGGCCCGCGGGCTGGTGCAATCGCGCCGGGGCGCGGGGTTTTTCGTAAAGGCCCGCAGCGGCCCGCTGACGGCGGTGGCCGCGGCCGCACCCAGCACGCTTGCGCCGCCCGCGCGGGTGGACATCGCCTGGCTGTTGCGCAGCATGTTCCGGGAATCCAACGCGCCGGGCATGCCGGGCGGGGCGGGCCTCCTGCCGGCCGATTGGCTGGATCCCGACATGGTGGCAGGCGCCGTGCGGGCGGTGGGCCGCTCGGTGCGGGCCAACCTCGTCAGCTACGGCAGTCCGCAAGGTTTTGCGCCGCTGCGCCAGCAGATCGCCGCGGTGCTGCAGAATGAGGGCGTGCCCGCCCATCCCGAGCACAACCTGCTCACGACCAACGGCGTCACCCACGGGCTGGATCTCATCGCGCGCCATCTGGTCAAGCCGGGCGATACCGTCCTGGTCGAGGACCCGGCCTGGTTCGTGATCTTCGGCCGCCTTGCCGCCTTCGGTGCCCGCCTGATCGGCGTGCCGCGCGGCCCCGACGGCCCGGACCTCGACCTGCTTGAGCAACTGGCCGCGCAGCACAAGCCCAAGCTTTTCATCATCAACGGATCGGTTCACAACCCCACCGGCCACACGCTGTCCGCCGGGGCTGCCTACGGCATCCTGCGCATCGCCGAACGCCACGATTTCATGGTCGTCGAAGACGACACCTACGGCGAGCTGCATCCGGGCGGCGCCATCAAGCTCGCGGCCCTGGACCGGCTGAACCGCGTCATCTTCGTGGGCGGATACTCCAAGATGCTGGCGGCCAGCCTGCGCGTGGGCTATGTGGCGGCCAATGCCGAACTGCTGCAGAAGCTGGCCGACCTGAAGATGCTGGCGGGTCTGACTTCACCCGAACTGGGCGAGCGCGTCGTGCACCGCGTCCTCATGGAAGGGCAGTACCGGCGCCATATCGAACGCGTGCGACAGCGGGTCGACGACGCGCGCCAGCGCTGCATGAAGGGCTTGCTGAAACTGGGTCTGACCATTCCGCACGAGGCGCACGCGGGCATGTTCGTCTGGGCCGACTGCGGCCGGGATTCCGAGGTGCTGGCGCGCGAGGCCGCGGACCGCGGCATGCTGCTCGCGCCGGGCACCCTGTTCTCGCCGACGCAGGCGCCGTCGACCATGCTGCGCTTTTCGGTATCGATTGCCGACCACCGGGGCATCTGGGCCGAACTGGAAAAACTTTTCGCGCAAAACGGGTCCTACAATCAATAATTCCGAGCCAGATCGCCCAGTCACCGAAGGAACCGTCATGTCCGCACCCATCAAGCCCCTTACCCAGAACTTTGCCGTCGCCCCGCAACTGGGCCCCGACGACATGGCCGACGTGGCCGCGGCCGGGTACAAGAGCGTCATCATCAACCGCCCCGATTTCGAGGGCGGTCCGGACCAGCCCACCGCCGCCGACGTGTCGCGCGCCGCGCAGGAAGCCGGCCTGCAGATCGAATATCAGCCCGTCGTGGGCAGCGCCATGACCGCCGCCGATGTCGCCCGCTTTGCGGAACTGCTGCGCACCTTGCCGGGCCCGGTCCTGGCATACTGCCGCACCGGCACCCGCTGCACCAACCTGTTCGCGGCTGCCCAGCAGTTGGGATAAACCCCGCCTTGACCCTCGTCAAGGCCGCCGGTTCGGCTGATGTCGGCCCGGCGGCTTTCCGGTAGCATAAAGATTCCTCCAACACAGGAGCAGGCAAGATGTTCAAGAAGATCCTGATTCCCACCGACGGTTCCCCGCTCTCGGCGCAAGCCGCCAACGCAGGTATCTGCTTCGCGCGCGAAGTCGGCGCCGAAGTCGTCGCCCTCTACGTGACGCAGCCCTTCGCGGCCACCATCGGTTTTGACGGCATGGCCGCGGCCTACGCCATCACCGACGAAGACTACGAAAAGGCCTCCGCCGAGCAAGCCGACAAGTACCTCAAGCAGATCAGCGACCGTGCCGATACCGCAGGCGTCAAGGTCGAAGCGCGCGCCGTGTCCAACTTCAACGTGGCCGACGGCATCGTTCAGGCCGCCACCGACGCCGGCTGCGATCTGATCTTCATCGGCAGCCACGGCCGCAGCGGCCTGTCGCGCCTGCTGCTGGGCAGCGTCACCGCCAAGGTGCTCTCGCTGGCCACCACTGCCGTGCTGGTCTATCGCGTCAAGGAAGACAAGAAGTAATCGCGCGCCAACTTGGTGCGCGTAGCGCGCCACCGCATGCGCCAAGGCCCCTCTGTCAGAGGGGCTTTTTCATGCCCGGCGCATGCGCTTATACGTTGGTATGGCGGGGCCAAACTCATGGACCCGCCAAACTCGCGTCAGCGGGCCGATTCAGGCTTGTATCTTGCCGCACGGCGCGTAATATTTACGCATCTTCATCCAACCGTAGGAAGAGGCCATGACCCGCAAGACGCGCATCGAGCTTTATCGCAATATCGGCATCAGCGCCCATATTGACGCAGGCAAAACGACGACCACCGAGCGCATCCTCTTCTACACCGGCATCACCCACAAGATCGGCGAGGTCCACGACGGCGCGGCGGTGATGGACTGGATGGAGCAGGAGCAGGAACGTGGCATCACCATCACGTCGGCCGCCACCACCGCCTTCTGGAAGGGCATGGCGGGCAACTATCCCGAGCACCGCATCAACATCATCGACACGCCGGGCCACGTCGACTTCACCATCGAAGTTGAACGCTCCATGCGCGTGCTGGACGGCGCCGTCATGGTCTATGACGCCGTGGGCGGCGTGCAGCCGCAGTCCGAGACCGTCTGGCGCCAGGCCAACAAATACAAGGTGCCGCGGCTGGCCTTCGTCAACAAGATGGATCGCGTCGGCGCGGACTTCCTGCGCGTGCAGCGCCAGATCGCCGAGCGCCTGAAGGGCGACGCCGTGCCCATCCAGTTGCCGGTGGGCGCCGAAGACCACTTCGAGGGCGTGATCGATCTGGTCAAGATGAAGGCCATCATCTGGGACGACGCCAGCCAGGGCGTGAAGTTCCAGTACGTGGACATCCCCGCGGCGATGCAGGACCAGGCGCAGGAATGGCACGAAAAAATGGTGGAAAAGGCCGCCGAGGCCAACGAAACCCTGCTCGAAAAATACCTGTCCGGCGAGCCGCTGACCGAAGCGGAAATCAAGGAAGGGCTGCGCGCCCGCACGATCGCCAACGAGATCGTGCCGATGCTGTGCGGCAGCGCCTTCAAGAACAAGGGCGTGCAAGCGATGCTGGATGCGGTCATCGACTACATGCCCTCGCCGGTGGATGTGCCCGCCATCAAGGGCCATGACCAGCGCGACCACGAAATCGAGCGTCATCCGACCGACAACGAGCCGTTCTCCGCGCTTGCCTTCAAGATCATGACCGATCCCTTCGTCGGGCAGCTCGTGTTCTTCCGCGTCTATTCGGGCGTGGTGAAGTCGGGCGACTCGGTCTACAACCCCATCAAGGAAAAGAAAGAGCGCCTGGGCCGCATTCTGCAGATGCACGCCAACGAACGGCGCGAGATCACCGAAGTCTATGCGGGCGACATCGCCGCGGCCGTCGGCATCAAGGACGTCACCACCGGCGACACGCTGACCGATCCCTCGCACATCATCATCCTCGAACGCATGGTGTTCCCCGAGCCCGTCATTTCGCAGGCCGTGGAACCCAAGACCAAGGCCGACCAGGAAAAGATGGGCATCGCGCTGGGCCGCCTGGCGCAGGAAGATCCGTCATTCCGCGTGCGCACCGACGAAGAATCCGGGCAGACCATCATTTCCGGCATGGGCGAGCTGCACCTGGAAATCCTGGTCGATCGCATGAAGCGCGAATTCAACGTGGAAGCCACGGTGGGCAAGCCGCAGGTGGCGTACCGCGAGACCATCCGCAAGGCTTGCAACGAGGTCGAAGGCAAGTTCGTCAAGCAGTCTGGCGGCCGCGGCCAGTACGGGCATGTCGTGCTCAAGCTCGAGCCGCAAGAGGCCGGCAAGGGCTACGAATTCGTCGACGCGATCAAGGGCGGCGTGGTGCCGCGCGAGTTCATCCCGGCGGTGGACAAGGGCATTCGCGAGGCCCTTAACGCCGGCGTGCTGGCCGGGTATCCGGTTGTGGACGTGAAGGTGACGCTGTTCTTCGGGTCGTACCACGACGTCGACTCGAACGAAAACGCGTTCAAGATGGCCGGCTCGATGGCGTTCAAGGAAGGCATGCGGCGCGCCGATCCCGTGCTGCTGGAACCCATGATGCAGGTCGAGGTCGAGACGCCCGAGGACTTCACCGGCAACGTCATGGGCGATCTGTCGTCGCGCCGCGGCATGGTGCAGGGCATGGAAGACATCGCGGGCGGCGGCGGCAAGGTCGTGCGCGCCGAGGTGCCTCTGGCCGAGATGTTTGGCTACTCCACGTCGCTGCGTTCGCTGACGCAGGGCCGCGCGACTTATACGATGGAGTTCAAGCACTACGCCGAAGCGCCGCGCCAGGTGGCGCAGGAAGTCATGGCGGCGCAGGGCGCGGGCCGCTGACCGTCGTGCCGTGCCCTCAGGCGGCGGCTGCGGCCGCCGCCGGGCGCAGCCGCGACGAGGCCAGCTTCACGCCCAGCAGGATCATGGCAAAGCCGTAGGCATGAAAGAGCTGCGGCGCCTCGCCCAGCAGCGGCCAGGCCAGCAGCGCCGCGTAGACCGGCACCAGAAACATCGACAGGCCCGCGGTTGCGGGCCCGGCCACGCTGATGAGCCGGCCATAGACGTAATAGGCGCCCAGGCTCGGCACCACCGCCAGGAACAGCAGCACCGCCGCCAGGCGTGGATCCGTCCAAGCTGGCGCCATGCCGGCTGCCGCTTCAATGCCGGCAAATGGCGCCAGCGCCAGCGCGCCGCCCAGCATCATCGTCGCGAGCCGCGCGCGGTCGGGCACCGCGGGCAGGGTCAGGCGCTTTTGCAGCACCGTGTACAACGCCCAGCCGGTGGCGGCCAGCAGCACCCACAGATCTCCTTGTCCGAACGCCAGCCGCGCCAGCGCGTGGGCATCGCCGCGCGTCAGCACCACCAGCACGCCGGTCAACGCCAGCGCCAGGCCGGCCGCGCGGGGCGCTGACAGCGGCTTGCGCCAGAACACCGCTTCCAGCAGCGTCACCAGCAGCGGGCTGCACGAAAAGATCAGCGCAATGTTGGTGGCGCTGGTGGTCTGCGCACCGATGTACTGCGGCGCCACCGCCACGCCCATGCCCAGCACGGCCAGCGGCAACAGCGCCGGCAGGCCGCGCCACAAGGCCCGGCGATGGGCGCGCAAGGCGGGGGCGGCAAAGGGCAACAGGATCAGCAGGGCGATCAGCCACCGGCCGAAGGCGAGAAAGACGGGGGGGAGGTTGGCGTCGTGCGCCCAGCGGGCCGCAACCATGTTTGAGGCGAAGAGCGCGGGGGCGACGAAAAGCATGGCGGCGCCGGATAGGCCGAGACCGGATTTCGCGGGTGCTGCTGCGTGGGGCATGATTTCCAGCCGCGCGGATCGGCGCGCGGGCTTGCTGCGTGAAAACTGCCGGCGCACCCGCCGGGTTGTGCCGCAGCGTGAGCGCCGAATCGGGACGCGCGGGATAGGTGCGCGCCTTGAGGAAAGTCTACGGCGTCATGCGCAAAATAGGTTTCTTGATTCACGCCGGTTTACGACGTCTTGAAGAATCTTATTTCTGTAAAATCCGCTGCCGTAGGGATTGTTCCTTCAATATTCCGTCAACCATGCCCACATTGCCCAAACTCGATGACACCGACCGCAAGATCCTGCGTGCCCTGCGCGCGGACGGCCGCCTGACGAACCTGAAGCTGGCCGAAACGGTCGGCCTGTCGCCCACGCCCTGTTGGAACCGCGTCAAGGCGCTGGAAGAGTCGGGGGTAATCGAAGGTTATGCGGCCTTGCTGAACCAGAAGGCGCTGGGGCTGCCGGACACGGTAATGATCGAAGTCACGCTTGAGCACCACGACGACGACACGCTGGCGCGCTTTGGCGAGGAAATCAGCCGCCTGCCCGAAGTGGTCGAGGCGTTTCTGGTCACGGGCGAATACGACTACCTGATCAAGGTTGCCGTGGCGGGCACGGAAGGCTACGAGGAATTCCTGCGCAAGCGGCTGTACAAGCTGCGCGGCGTGCGGCACAGCCGTTCCACGTTTGTGTTGCGGCGCCTGAAGCACACGCCGTCAGTTGAACCCTGACCGCGCGGATCAACCGCCGATGAATTCCTGGATGGCGCCGTTGAAGGCGCGGGGATTGCCCAGGTTCATGCCGTGCGAAGAGCCCACGATGTCGATGCGGCGGGATTGCGGCAGCCACTGCGCCAGCGCATCGAGCACCGCGGGATAGGGCGCCGGGCTCAGCGCGCCGCCAATCAGCAGCACCGGCATCGTCACGCCGCCGATCTGCTCGGGCGTCAGGGTGTCTGGCCGTTCGTCCACCTGACCGAAGAGCGTGCCCACGTTGTCGCGCACCATCTCCTTGAACCACGGCACCATGCGCTGCCAGGTGTTGGGGCCGGTCACCGTGTCCACAAAAAGCGCCAACCCTTCCTCGATCTCGCCTTGCCGGATCAGCGTCAGGGCGCGTTGGCGAAAGCCCCCGCGTTCGTCGGCGCAGCCGGGCAACTGCAGGCCAGGATCCGCCAGCGTAAGACTGCGCAGCGATTTCGGCTGACGCAGGGCGGCTTCCAGGGCGACGCGCCCGCCGCGAGAGTGACCCACCAGATGAGCCGGGCCGCCTGCCACCGTGTCGATGAATTCCAGCACGTCGCTGGCATGCTGCTCGACCGAAAAGCCGCCGCCTTCGCCGTCCCAGGTCTCAGGCCAATAGCGGCGCAGGCACACGGCCAGCACCCGGAACGAACGCCCCAGCGGCGCCATCTGCGACTTCCAATACCGGCTGTCGGACAGGGAGCCGTGCACCAGCACGAGCGGCGTGCCGCTGCCGTACTCGGTGTAGGACATGGCATAACCGCCGATGGGCGCGGTCTGCAAAGGCAAAACGGGTTCGGAACGCATGGGGATCGGGACGTGTAGCCAGGTCCGCATTCTAGCCCGGCGTCGGGGCGCGGCGGCCCGGCCGGACGCTGATACACTCGTCTGCGGCCCGCCGGCACCGTCCGCGCGCGGGCCAGTTTTCTTGAACGGAGTTTTCAACGATGTCGCCAGAATCCATCGCCGCCTTGCCGGAATCCGCTCAGCGCGTTGCGCGTCTGCTCGTGGAATTGGGGCATGACAAACCCGTGGTGGTGCTGCCCCAGACGGGCAAGACCTCGGCCGAGGCGGCCGCGGGGCTGGGCTGCGAAGTCGCCCAGATCGCCAAGTCCATCATCTTCCGGCGCGCCACCGACAACGCGCCGGTGCTCGTCATCGCCAGTGGCGCCAACCGCGTGGACGAAGCCAAGGTCGCGGCGCAGGTTGGCGAACTGGCCAAGGCCGATGCGCGCTTCGTGCGCGACATGACCGGTTATGCCATCGGCGGCGTCTGCCCCATCGGCCACGCCGTCAAGCCGGTCATGCTGCTGGACGCCGACCTCTTCAACTACGAAAGCCTGTGGGCCGCCGCCGGCCATCCGCATACCGTCTTCAATCTGACGCCAGCCCAGCTGGCGGACATGACGGGCGCGCCCGTCGCGGACGTGGCGCAGCGCGCCTGAGCGTGCTCGTGCCGGGCTGCGCGGTTCAGCCCGGGTGCGCCTGCAGTCCGTCGATCAGCACCTGCCGCCGCCCTTTCGAGCACGCCTCCACGCGCGCCTGCACGCCATAGACGGCAGCCAGCGCGTCAGGCGTGATGACGTCGGCCGGGCTGCCTGCGGCGTGCAGCCGCCCTTCATGGATCATCACGGCCTGGTCCGCATGCTGAAGCGCCACGTTCAGGTCGTGCAGCACGATGAGGCTGATCAGGCCATGTTCGCGCGTTTCCTGCTGCAGCAGGCGCATGACGTGGAATTGGTAGTTCAGATCCAGGGCCGATAGCGGCTCGTCCAGCAGCAGCACGCGCGGGTGGCGGATCAGCGCCTGCGCCAGCCCCACCAACTGCTTTTGTCCGCCAGACAGCGCGTCCAGATAGTGAAGGGCAAGATGCGCGATGCCCAGCCGCGCCAGCAACTGGTCGATGGCTTGGAGGTCCACGGGGCGCGCCGCCGCGCCGCTGGCGCGGGCAGCGACCAGCACGGACTCGAACACGCGCAGGTGCACGGCCGCCGGCAGGCTTTGAGGCAGGTACACGACGTGGCGGGCACGCTCTGCGTGGTCAAGGCGCGTGAGGTCCAGCCCGTCCAGCGCCGCGCCGCCCGCGCGGGGCCGCACCAGGCCGGCCAGCGCCTTGAGCAACGTGGACTTGCCGCTGCCGTTCGGACCCAGCAGCGCCGTCACTTCGCCCGCGGCAAGCGCGGGGATCGTCAGGTCGTGCAGCACGTCTTCGCGCCCGTAACCGGCCGAAAGCGCCTGGACCGCCAGGCCGGCGGGGTGTGGGGCGGGAGCGGGCCTTGTCATGGCAATTGCCTGCGCAGCACGACGGAAACGAAGAAGGGAATGCCCACCAGCGCGGTCACGATGCCCACGGGCACCACCACGCCCGGCATGAGATTCTTGGAAGCGATCGACGCCAGCGACAGGATCACCGCGCCCACCAGGGCGCTGCCCGGCAGATAGAAGCGGTGGTCTTCGCCGAAGAGCCGGCGCGCGATGTGCGGCGCCACCAGTCCGATGAACCCGATCGTCCCGACAAAGGCGACCGCCAGCGCCGACAGCAGGCTCACGCGCGCCAACGCCGCCACACGCACGCGGCGCACATCCACGCCAAAGCTGGCGGCGCGGTCCTCGCCCAGCCGCAGCGCGGTCAGCTTCCAGGATTGCCGCATGGCCAGCGGCAAGGCCACCGCGAACGCCAGCGCCAGCACGCCCACGGTCGTCCAGCTGGATCGCGCCAGGCTGCCCATCGTCCAGAACACCAGGTTCTGCAAGGCTTCGGCGCTGGCGGTGAATTGCACCAGCGACACCAGCGCATTGAAGGTGAACACCATCGCGATGCCGAACAGCACGACGCCCGATGTGTTCATGCCGCCCCACCGGGCCACCGCATCCAGCAGCAGCGCCGCCAGCAGGGCGAACAGAAAGGCGTTGGCGGCAATCAGCCAGCCGGCGGGAACGCCCGGCAGCCCGAACTGGAGCACGATCGCCAGCGAGGCGCCAAAGGCCGCCGCCGACGACACACCCAAGGTGAACGGGCTGGCAAGGGGATTGTTCAGGATGGTCTGCATCTCGGCGCCCGCCAGACCGAGCGCCATGCCCACCAGCGCCGCCATCAGGGCCGACGGCAGGCGGATGTCCCAAACAATCACGCGATAGGTCGGATCGGCGTCGGCGGGCGCGGCAAGCGTCTGCCAGAGCGCGCGCCAGGGCAGGCCGGACGGGCCCACGGTGAAGTCGATCAGCAGCGCAAACAGAATCGCCGCCAGAAGCAGGGCAATCAGCCCCGCCCGGCGGCGAAGAATCTGGCGGTAAGCGCCTGCCGCGCTGGCGGCGTGCGGCATTACTGCAGCAGTTGCAGCCGGCTCTTGGCCGTGGTGGCGGCCGGCGTGGTGGGGTAGTCGCGCACGATGCGTTGCAAGGTAGCCTTGGCGCCAGCGCGGTTGTTCAGTTCGATCTGGCTGCCCGCGATGATCAGCAGGGCATCCGGCGCGCGGGCGTTGTCCGGCGACTTCTGCACCATGGCATTCAGCTGCTCGATGGTGCCCTTGAAGTCCTTGAGCGCGTAGCGGCTGCTGCCCTGGTAGAACTGGGCGCTGGGCGCGAGCTGGCTGTTGGGGTAGAGCGCGGTGAAGGCGGCCAGCGATTCGGCGGCTTCCTTGTATTGGCCCTTGCGGAACAGGTCCATCGCGCCGTCATAGGCGGTCTGTTCCTGCGGATCGCCAGCAGAGGCGCCCGGGGGATTCGCGCTACCCGGTGCGGCGCCGCCCGGCTTGGCGCTCGGTTGCTGGCGCGACACCAGTTCGAGCTGGTCGCGCAGCTGGGCGATTTCCTGCTGCAGGGATTGGATCTGGTCGGCCAATTGAAGCTTGGCGCGCTGGCTTTGCTCGTTCTGCTGCTGCACCTGCTGGCGCAAATCCAGGATGGCCTTGCGGGCTTCATCGTCGGAAAAAGCGTGAGCGGGGGCCGTGAGGGCGGCTAGCGCCAGGCCAGTGGCCACAATCAGGGGACGCAGGGACAGAACTTGATCGCGCATGAATATTCCCGGGGATAAAAACAAACGTCGGGACGGCCGGCTGGCCGTCCCGACGCGAGGTAGGGCTCCAGACTAAGCGAAAAGCTTAACGCAGATAATTGATATCGGCGCGGCGGTTTTCGGCAAAGTCGGCTTCAGTCGTACCCGTCGAGCGCGGCTTTTCCTTGCCGAAGCTGATGGTTTCGATCTGGTTGTCGCTGACGCCCAGCAGGGTCATCATGCGACGCACGGCGTCGGCACGACGCTGGCCGAGGGCCAGGTTGTACTCAGCACCGCCGCGTTCGTCGGTGTTGCCTTCGATCTTGACCTTTTGCTGTTGGTGCGAGGCCAGGTACTTGGCATGGGTTTCGACCAGGCCACGGTATTGGTCCGACACGGTGTAGCTGTCGAAATCAAAGTACACCGAGCGCTGTTGCGCCAGGATGCTTTGGGGGTTGAAAGGATCAAGGATTTGGCCAGAGGCCGAAGATCCTTGGCCAGCGCCTCCACCCTGACCCGCTTTATCGTCGAGAGGGACGGAGCTGCAAGCTGCCAGGGCGGCAGCCAGAGCGGCGATGGTTAGGCTTTTGGCAATGCGCGACTTCATGATAGTTCCTTTGCAAAGAGAGTCACACGTGTTATCGGGTAAATGGGCCCCAAGTCGGTTCACGTATTTCCCCGTTCAGTACCGAAAGCGTCTGTCGTACGCGTCCATCGCTCGAGACACCTGCAAGCACGCTACGGCCATTCTGGATGGCTGCGTAGAGAACTTGCATTCCGTTTGGCGCAAAGCTGGGCGACTGATCGTCACGACCATCAGTCAGCAAGGCTTCGGCGCCAGTGGACAGGTTCAAGGATGCGATTCGAAACGCGCCGTCTCGTCTTGCAACGTACAGCAGCGTCGATCCGTCGGGGGAAATTCGGGGTGATATGTTGTAACCACCATTAAACGTGAGACGGCGGGCTTCGCCGCCTGTCGAGCCGGTCTGATAGATTTGCGGCCCGCCGCTGCGGTCACTCGTAAAGATAATGGAAGCACCGTCAGGCGTAAAGCTCGGCTCGGTGTCAATCCCGGGAGAACGCGTAACTCGGGTCGGATTCGAGCCATCGGCCGCATTAACGACGTAAATTTGCGACAAACCGTCACGCGTCAGGGCGACCGCGAGCTTGCTTCCGTCAGGCGACCAACCGGGGGCGCTGTTGTTGCCCTTGAAGTTGGCGACCGGTGCACGCGCGCTGGTGGCCAGGGTGTGCACATAGACGACGGGCTTGCCGGACTCGAAGCTCACGTAAGCAAGCTTGCTGCCATCGGGCGACCAGGACGGCGAAATGATCGGCTCGCGCGAGCGCAGGGCGACCTGGGGGTTCTGGCCGTCGGCGTCAGCCACCTGCAGTTCGTAGGTGGAACCCTTCTTCAGCACGTACGCGATACGCGTCGAGAACACGCCGCGAACGCCGGTGATCTTTTCGTAGATGCGATCGGCGATCTGGTGGGCCACGCGGCGCAGTTCCTGCTCGGTGCCCGAGAAGGCCACGCCGTCCAGCTGCGACTTCTTGACCGTGTCGGCCAGGCGGTAGCGCACGTCGTAGCGACCATCGGCGCCCCGCGTGATGCTGCCGTAGGCGATGAAGTCCGCACCCTTGCCGCGCCAGTCGTCGTGGGCGATCGGGGAATCCACGTTCAGGCCGGAGCCCGCGGCGTTGATCAGGCGGAACTGGCCGGTGCGGGTCAGGTCGGCGCGAATGACTTCGGCCAGTGCGCGGCCGTGGGTGTCATCGACCGCGAAGTCGGCGATAGCCACGGGGTATTGCGTGGCGCCGGTGCCGGAGATGTCGACACGCAGCTGCGCGTGGGCGGGCTTCATGGCCATCAGGCAGGCAAGCGCCACCATCAGCAATCCGATTCCATACGCTCTCCAGAGCGCGAGAGTGGGTACTCGTCGACTATAAGCGGGAGTCATGTTCGTCAATCTCCTGTCAGTCATACATTCTGTAGACAACGTCAATAATGGGTTCGTAGCGGCCCGTCGAGGGCTTCGGGAACGGGTTGCAACGGCGGATGCCGGTTTCGACCGCACGGTCGAAGCCCGGGTTGCCAGAAGAACTGGTCAACGTGACGCCATTCACCTTCCCGTCAGAACCTAACTGTACCCGGTATTGCGCGGTCGGATTTCCCGAGCCGCTGCGGGGCGGAGGCGGATACGCCACCCCGGGCTGCACGCAGGCCCGGACCTTGGCGCCGTAGCCGCTGTCGCGTCCGCCGCCCGCCTGGTTGCGGTCGGCAGTGCCGCCCGGAATGCCGGCGGCGCCCAGGGCGTCGTTGCGGAACGCGTCCTTCAACGCCTTGTCGGCGGCGGCCTTCTTGGCAGCGGCAGCCTTCTCGGCGGCAGCCTTTTCCGCAGCCGCCTTCTCGGCCGCAGCCTTCTCGGCAGCGGCTTTCTCGGCGGCAGCCTTTTCAGCTGCTGCCTTCTTGGCGGCTTCTTCCTTGGCCTTCTTCTCGGCGGCGGCCTTTTCGGCGGCAGCCTTCTCGGCGGCGGCCTTTTCAGCAGCAGCCTTTTCGGCGGCAGCCTTCTCCGCCGCGGCCTTCTGGGCGGCAGCCTTCTCGGCAGCGGCCTTCTCGGCGGCCTGGCGTTCCTGCTCCAGGCGCTTCTTTTCCTTCAGCTCGGCCTGCTTGCGCTCTTCTTCCAGGCGCGCCTTTTCCTTGGCGGCCTCGGCGGCTTGGCGGGCCTTCTCTTCCTGCTCGCGCTTTTTCTTCGCCTCCTGGATGGCGATCTCGGGATCGACTTCCTCGGTCTTGGCCTGGACCTGCGGCTGGGGCTCAGGTGGCGGCGGAGGAGGAGGGGGCGGAGGCGGCGGCTCGGGCGTCTTTTCAGGCTCCGGCTCGGGCTGCGGCTTGGGTTGGGGTTTGGGCGGTTCGGGCTGCGGCGTGGGCGGCGGCGAGACGGGCGAATTGCCGTCTGCCCAGAGTTCCACCTGGACGGGGCCAGGGTTCTCGGTATGCCAGTTCACGCCAAAGATCAGGGCAACCAGCAGCAGCAGGTGCACCGCCACAGCCAGAATCAGCGAATTCCGGTTGTCGTTGTTGGGCGGGGTGGCCGGCGGGCCGCTGCGGTGTCGAATTATGGGTGGCGTCATGTGCGGTGCATGCCGGCCGGGCCGGCGGATGGCGGCGCGTTAGCGTTTCTTGGCGGGTGCGGGCTGTTGGGCGCCTGCGGCGGACTGGTCCACCAGCAGACCCAGGCGGGTGATGCCGTTGGTGCGCAGCTCGTCCATGACCTTCACAACCGTCTCGTAGGGCACCTTGCCGTCGGCGGCGATGACCACCGGCGTTTCCGCGGTAATGCGCGAACGCACTTGCGCCACCAGTTCGGTGCGCGCGATGTCCTGCATGGTGGCGCCGGCTTCGCGCATGCGCAGCGCGATCTTGCCGTCTTCCGAAATCTGGACTTCCAGCGGCTTGACGGGCACGTCGGAGGCGGCGCCCACCGACGGCAGCTGGATCAGCCCGGGCGTGATGAGGGGCGCGGTCACCATGAAGATGACCAGCAGCACCAGCATCACGTCGATGTACGGCACCACGTTGATGTCGGCCTTCATGCGGCGGCCGGACCTGCCGCGCGAGCTTACCGAGGGCATTAGCGCACCTGCCGTTGCAGAATGTTCAGGAATTCATCGACGAAGCTGTCGAAGCGGATCGAGATGCGGTCGATGTCATTCGTGAAACGGTTGTAGGCAACCACGGCAGGAATGGCGGCGAACAGGCCGATGGCGGTGGCGATCAGCGCTTCGGCGATGCCGGGAGCCACCGAGGCCAGCGTGGCCTGCTGCATGTTCGACAGGCCGATGAAGGCGTGCATGATGCCCCAGACCGTGCCCAGGAGGCCGATGTACGGGGACACCGAACCGGCGGAGGCCAGGAAGTTCAGGTGCGATTCCAGCGCGTCCATTTCGCGCTGGTAGGCGGCGCGCATGGCGCGGCGCGGGCCGTCCAGCACTGCCGTGGCGTCGCCGCTGGCATTGCCGCGGCGGGCCTTCAGGAATTCGGTCATGCCGGCATCGAAGATGCGGGCGAGGGCGCCTTGCTCGTCGCGGCGCGAGGCCACGGCCTGCTGCAGCATCGACAGGTCGCCGCCCGACCAGAAGTCGTCTTCGAAGCGGCGCGTCTGGTCATGGGCCCGCTTGATGGCCATGCGCTTGGCGAAGATGTAGGTCCAGGACATGATCGAGATGCCCAACAGCATCAGCATGATCAGCTGGACCGGCACGCTGGCGTGCGAAATCAGCGAAAGCAACGACATGTCGTTGGTGACTTGCATGGTTATTCCTGAATGAATTCCAGTTTTGCGCGAATGTCGGCCGGCAATTCTGCCGGCCGCATGTGAACGGCATCGACGCAACAGACTTGGATGTTGCCTTCGGCAAGCAGTTCCCCGTTGCGCTCCGCGCGCTGCGCGAAGTGTATCGAAGCGCGGCCCAGTTTGGTGACTCGGCTGCGTATGGTAAGCAAATCGTCCAGCTTGGCCGGTTTGCGGTAGGACATGTCCAAGGCGCGGACAACGAATAGCCGTTGCTCGCTGGCGGCCAACCCGGATTGGTTGACGCCCAGATCGCGCAGCCATTCGGTGCGTGCCCGCTCCAGGAATTTCAAGTAGTTAGCGTAGAAGACCACCCCGCCGGCATCCGTGTCTTCGTAGTAGACGCGGACTTGCAGGGTGGATTCGGCGGACTTCTGATCGGTCACGATACTCAGGAAATGATGGTGCGGGTCGGGACGCGAAAAGTCCGTAGCAGCTACAGGGTTAAAGCGTGTCGAGCTTCGTCAGCACCGCTTCCAGCGCGGACTCTACCGGAATCTTGGCCGCTTCGGTTTCCCGACGGGCCTGCAATTCCACCACACCGTCGTTCAGACCGCGTTCTCCAACTGTTACACGCAGCGGCGCACCGATCAGTTCCCACTCGGCAAACATGACGCCGGGGCGCGCATCGCGGTCGTCCAGCATGACGTCCACGCCGCGCGCGAGCAAGGATTCGTAGAGCTTTTGCGCGGTGTCACGCACCGTTTCACTTTTGCCCCAGCCCACGGGGCAGATGACCACTTCGAAGGGGGCGAGCGCGCGGGGCCAGATGATGCCGCGGGCGTCGTGGTTCTGCTCGATGGCGGCGCCCACGATGCGGGTCACGCCGATGCCGTAGCAGCCCATTTCCAGGACGGCCGGCTTGCCGGTTTCGTCCAGGAACGTGGCCTTCAGGGCTTCGGAATACTTCTTGCCCAGGTAGAAGACGTGGCCCACTTCGATGCCGCGCTGGATCGACAGCGTGCCCTTGCCATCCGGCGAGGGGTCGCCCGCCACGACGTTGCGCAGGTCGGCCACCAGCTCCGGCTCGGGCAGGTCGCGGCCCCAGTTCACGCCCTGGATGTGGAAGTCTTCGCGGTTGGCGCCGCAGACGAAATCGGCCATGTTGGCGACGGTGCGGTCGGCAATTACGTGGACCGGCTTGGCCGTCTTGACCGGGCCCAGGTAGCCGGGCTTGCAGCCGAAGTACTCGACAATCTCGGCTTCGGTGGCGAACCGGAAGCCCGCCAGGCCCGGCAGCTTGCCCGCCTTGATCTCGTTCAGTTCGTGGTCGCCGCGCAGGAGCAGCAGCCAGATGTCGACCTTGCCCTTTTCGCCGTCGGTGGCCAGGACGATCGACTTGATCGTGCGCTCCAGGGGAATGCCCAGCAGCTTGGCCACGTCCTCGCACTTGGCGGCGCCGGGCGTTGCGACGTCCGCCATCGCCTGGGCGGCGGCGGCGCGGGTGGCATACAGGCTGGGCGCTTCCGCCAGTTCGATGTTGGCCGCGTAGTCCGATTCCGCGTTGTAGACCAGCAGGTCTTCGCCCGTATCGGCGATCACCTGGAATTCATGGCTGCGCGTGCCGCCGATGGAGCCCGTGTCGGCCGCCACCGCGCGGAACTCCAGGCCCAGCCGGCCGAAGATGCGCATGTAGGCGGCAAACATGGTGTCGTAGCTGCGCTGGGCGCCGGCTTCGTCGCGGTCGAAGGAGTAGGCGTCCTTCATCGTGAATTCGCGGCCGCGCATCAGGCCGAAGCGGGGACGGCGCTCGTCCCGGAACTTGGTCTGAATGTGATAGAAGTTCAGCGGCAGCTGGCGGTAGCTGTGGATTTCGTTGCGGGCGATGTCCGTGATGACTTCCTCGGACGTCGGCTGCAGCACGAAATCGCGCTGGTGCCGGTCCTTGATGCGCAGCAGTTCCGCGCCGTACTGCTCCCAGCGGCCGGATTCCTGCCAGAGCTCGGCCGGCTGCACCACGGGCATCAGCAACTCGATGGCGCCCGCCGCGTTCATTTCTTCGCGGATGATCGCCTCGACCTTGCGGATGACCTTCAGGCCCAGTGGCATGTAGGTGTAGATGCCGCCCGCGAGCTTGCGGATCATCCCGGCGCGGGTCATCAGCTGGTGGCTGGCGACTTCCGCTTCGGAAGGGGCTTCTTTGAGGGTGTTGATGTGGTAGTTGGATGCGCGCATGTTTAAAGGTGGCAGCAGATACGTATAATCGACCGTAATTGTATTGAATTCGGTGGGGGTGGCCCATGCTTGACCGCGAAGGCTACCGCCCCAATGTCGGCATCATTCTCGTCAACACTAGAAACGAGGTCTTTTGGGGCAAGCGTATCAGGGAACATGCATGGCAGTTCCCCCAGGGCGGCATCAAGTATGGCGAAAGCCCGGTGCAGGCCATGTATCGCGAACTCCATGAAGAGGTGGGCCTGAAGCCCGAGCATGTCCGTATTTTGGGGCGTACACGCGATTGGTTACGTTATAACGTGCCCGATCACTTTGTCCGGCGTGAGTGGCGCGGCCACTATAAAGGACAAAAACAGATTTGGTTCTTGTTGCGCCTGGTGGGACGTGACAGTGATGTGTGCTTGCGCGCGACGCAGCATCCGGAATTCGACGCCTGGCGCTGGAGCCAGTACTGGGTTCCGCTGGATGCCGTCATCGAGTTCAAGCGAGACGTCTATACCCAGGCGTTGAACGAGTTGTCGGCTATCCTCTTTCGGCGCCATCACGAAACCCGCTACCTGCGCCAGCGTGTGCATGGTCAGCGGGCAGCAGAGAATTTGCCCGAAGGAACGGACGGTCATGCGCATATTGTTGGTTGAAGACGAACGGGACATGGCGTCCTGGCTGATGCGCGCGCTCGCCCAAAGCGGGTTCGTACCCGATCACGCGGCGGATGCGCGCACGGCCGAAGCCTTCATGGCGGGCACGGAATACGATGCCATCGTCATGGACTTGCGCCTGCCCGACAAGCATGGGCTCGTCGTCCTGCGCGAAATGCGCAACCGCGACGACCGCACTCCCGTCCTCCTGCTGACCGCGCAGGGCGCGCTGCAGGATCGCGTCCGCGGTCTGAACCTGGGGGCGGACGACTTCCTGACCAAGCCCTTCGCACTCGAAGAACTGGAAGCCCGCCTGACGGCGCTTGTGCGCCGCAGCCGTGGCCGCCAGCACCCGCGCCTGCAGTGCGGCTCGCTGTCCTACGACAGTGAAAGCCGTGCCTTCACGCTGGACGGATCGCTGCTGTTCCTGACGCCGCGTGAACACGCCGCCCTGGCGGCGCTCCTGACGCGCAGCGGCTACCCGGTAGACAAGTCGCAGTTGTTCGGCAAGGTCTTCACCCACGACAGCGAAGCCAATCCGGACGCCATCGAAGTCGTGCTGCACCGCCTGCGCAAGAAGCTGGCCGGCAGCGACGTGCGCATCGTCACCGTGCGCGGGCTGGGCTACATGCTCGAAAGCGTGGCCAGCGAGTCCGCGGAACCCTAAGTGAGCCTGCGGATTCCCGGTTTGCCGCGCGTCGGCATCCGCGCGCTTCTCATCATCCTGCTCTTGCCCGGCGTGGTGGTGCTGCTGGTCATCGACAGCCTGAACGACTACCGCACCCTCTCCGAAATCACCAACGAGGCATACGACAGCGCCTTGGTCGAGCCGGCGCGGGTGCTTGAAAGCAGCCTGGAATTCACGCCCGACGGCAACCTGCAGGTGGCCACGCCGCTGTATGCGCAGGTCATGCTCGAATCCCGGGCGGGCCTGCGCAAGTATTTCCGCATCGAGGAAATCGATCCGCCCTTGCCCGACGGGTCGCCCGTGCCCCAGACGCAGGGCAAGACGCTGCTCGGCATGCCGGAAATGCCGCGTCCGCCTTCCTGGCCCCGCTCGAATGGCCAACCCATCTTCTACGACGGCGTGTATCGCAACGACCCCGTGCGGGTCGTGTCAGTCGTGCGCGATCTCTACTACCAGGGCCAGCATCGCCAGGTGCTGGTGGTCGTGGCCGAAAGCACTGGCAAGCGCATAGAGGCCGAGAACAGCGCGCGGCGCCAGGAGATCCTGCGCGATTCGCGGATGCTGGCGCTGGTCGTGCTGCTGGTGTGGTGGGGCGTATCCTGGGCATTGAAGCCGCTGCGCCGGCTGCAGGCCGACATCCGCAGCCGCCGCCCCGACGACCTGACGCCGCTGGACGCCTCGCGCGTGCCCAGTGAGGTCGCTCCGCTCGTGGAGGCCGTCAATCACCACATCGCCCGTTACCGTCGGGTGCTGGACGAGCAATCCAGCTTCCTTGCCGACGCCTCGCACCAGTTGCGCACGCCGCTTGCCATCATGCTGACGCAGGCCCAATACACGCTGCGCGAACGCGACCCGGCGCGCGTGCGCGAAGGGCTGCGCGCCATCGTCGACCAGTTGGGCCGCACGCGCCGACTGACCGAGCAGTTGCTGTCGCTGGCGCACGCCAACCAGGCCGGCCAGACCCCGCGCCAGTTGCTCGACATGAACGCCGTGTCGCGCGAAGTCGTTTTGCAGTATTTGCCGCTCGCGCACGAAAAACAGCAGGACCTGGGTTGGGTGCAGGCCGATGCCGAAGACGGTCAGGACACGCCGGTGCCGGTGTCGGGCAACGAAGCCGAGCTGCACGAAGCGCTGTCCAACCTTGTGCACAACGCCATCCATTACGCCCCGGCCGGCGCGCGCATCACGGTATCCGTTTGCCGCGCCGACAACCGCGTCGAGGTTGCCGTGTCCGACAACGGCCCCGGCCTGGATCCGGTCATGCGCACGCGCGCCTTCACGCGATTCGAGCGCGTGGGCACCGACAAGCCGATGACGTCCTCCGGTTCCGGCTTGGGATTGGGCATTGCGCGCGCCTACGCGCGCCGCAACGAGGGCGATATCGAACTGCGCGACGGCGAGCCTAACGACCAGGGCGGCGTCGGTCTTGCGTCGGTGCTGTGGCTGCCGCTGGCGCCCACCGTATCGCAGTATCCGAGGCCCGCAGAGGTCCAGCTCAAGGGCGATCAATAGCGCCCGCTTTTTCACTGTCCGCTACTTTCTTGCGCCTGGCGCGCCTGCCGATCAGGGATAACCCCCGGATTCAGGAATGCGACAGCGCATAGAAAGCGGATTAGCAGCTTCCTTCCGTAATCTGCGATCCGGCCTGTCGTCAGGGGCCGGGCGCTGCCCGCTTCGAGCAGCGCATGAAAGGCCGGCGCTGTCCGGCACAAGGAAGGAGGACGGAAGTGAAAAAGACAATCAACAGAAAGGACTATTACGGCGGTGCGCTGATGGTCCTGATCGGTCTGGCCGCGATCTACGGCGGCACGGACTATCACATCGGCTCGCTCAGCCACATGGGTCCGGGATTCTTTCCCGCGGCGCTGGGCGGCCTGCTGGCGCTCACCGGCCTGCTGATCGCGATGTCGGCGCGCTCGGCCGAACCTTCGGCCCCCGCGCCCGCTGAAGGCCATCCCACCGGCATGCCGGACATCCGCGGCAGTGTCTGCATCCTGCTCGGCATTCTGGCCTTCCTGCTGCTGGGCCATTATGGCGGCTTGTTGCCCGCCACGTTCGCCATCGTATTCATCTCCGCGCTGGGCGACCGCACCAACACGATCAAGCAGGCCGTCCTGCTGTCGATCGCCATGTCCGCGATCGCGGTCGTCGTTTTCTGGTGGGCGCTGCAACTGCAGCTTCCGCTGTTCCGTTGGGGTTGAAGCGCCATGATTTCTCAAGCTTTGGTAGACCTTTGGTACGGCTTCGGCGTCGCGTTCCAATGGCACAACCTGATGTGGTCGTTCTTCGGCGTGCTGGTGGGCAACCTCATCGGCGTGCTGCCCGGCATGGGCGCGCTGTCCGCGATCTCGATCCTCTTGCCGCTCACCTACGTCATGCAGCCCGTGCCCGCCATCCTGATGCTGGCCGGCATTTTCTATGGCTCGCAATACGGCGGCGCCATCGGCGCGATCCTGCTCAACCTGCCTTCGCATCCGCCGCACGCGGTCACCTGCCTGGATGGTTATCCACTGACCAAACAGGGCAAGGGCGGGACAGCGCTCGGCATCACGATGATCTGCTCGTTCTTCGCGGCATCGGTCGGCATCATCGTCATGATCTTTGCCTCGCCGCTGCTGGTTGAAGTCGCGTTCAAGTTCGGCCCGACCGAGATCTTCTCGATCATGCTGCTGGGTCTCCTGGCAGGCGCCACCATGTCGCGCGGCTCGCCGCTCAAGGGCGTGGCGATGACGCTGTTCGGCCTGATGTGCGGCGTGGTCGGCACCGACGTGAACACGGGCACCATCCGGTTTTCGTTCGGCCTGCTCGACCTGTCCGACGGCCTGGAACTGGTCGCGATCTCGATGGGTCTGTTCGGCGTTGCCGACTTCCTGATGAGCGTGAACCGCATGACCATCATCGGCAGCGGCGCCAAGCTGCGCCTGCGCGACATGCGGCCCAGCAAGCAGGAACTGAAGACCGCCTTCTGGCCCATGGTGCGCGGCACGGCCGTCGGCACGCTGTTCGGCGCCATGCCCGGCACCGGCCCGACGATCACCACGTTCGTCGCTTACGCGCTGGAACGCAAGATCTCCAAGACGCCCGAGAAGTTCGGTACCGGCATGATCGCCGGCGTGGCTTCGCCGGAAGCGTCGTCGCACTCGAAGACGCAGGTCGACTTCATCCCGACGATGAGCCTGGGCATTCCTGGCGACGCGGTGATGGCGCTGATCCTGGGCGCGCTGCTGATCCAGGGCATCCAGCCCGGCCCGCAGCTCATCACCGAGCATCCGGACATCTTCTGGGGCCTGATCGCCAGCTTCTGGGTGGGCAACGTGCTGCTCATGGTGCTGAACGTGCCGCTTATCGGCGTGTGGGTCAAGCTGCTGCAGGTGCCTTATCGCTACCTCTTTCCGTCGGCGCTGTTCTTCATCGCAGTGGGCGTGTACAGCACGCAGAACAGTCTCTTCCAGATCTGGGAAGTGCTGGCCTTCGGCGTGATTGGCGCGGTGCTCATGACGCTGGAATTCTCGGTCGCACCCATCCTGCTGGGCTTCGTGCTCGGCCCCATGGTCGAAGAGAACTTCCGCCGCGCGCTGCTGCTGTCGCGCGGTGATTTGGCCGTGTTCGTCGAACGTCCGATCAGCGCATGGTTCATCGGCGCGAGCGCGTTGCTGATCACGCTGCAGGTCTGGGCCTTCCTGCGCCGCAACAAGCACAAGAACAAGAACAAGCCCGAAGTGCCGCAGACGGCCTGATTCCCCCGGCCCCTGCATCCGGCACACGCGGCCCGGCTTAGGCCGGGCCGTTCTACTTGTGCAGGCCCGGCTTATGCTGGGCCGCTTCACTTGTGCAGGCCCGGCTTGCGCCGGTCCGTTTGATTTGTGCGGCGGCATCCCTCATGCTTGGGGTTTTCATCGCCTGCCCGCTGCCACCATGCACATTCTCTTTGCTTGTCCCCATCACGATCCCGACGCCTGGGTGCCTCGCCTCGAGGCCGCCATGCCGGGCTGCCGTATTTCGGTCTGGAACCCGGACGGTCCGCCCTCCGGCGCCGAAGTCGCGTTGGTCTGGCGTCCGCCCGTCCAGCTCTTCCAGCACGAAACCGGTTTGAAGACGCTCTTCAATCTGGGCGCAGGCGTCGATGCCTTGTTGAAGATGCCCGAGATTCCCGATCACGTGCGCATCGTTCGCCTCGAAGATGCCGGCATGGCGGTGCAGATGGCCGAATACGCGCTGTACGCATTGCTGCGCGTCTCGCGTGATTTCGAAGCCTTCGATCAGGCGCAGGCACGGCAGCATTGGGACACCCGCGAAGGCACCCGGCAAGCCGACTGGCCCGTGGGGGTTTTGGGGCTGGGACAGGTCGGCGCGCGCGTGGCGCAGACGCTGGCCGAGTTCGGCTACCCCGTCGCGGGCTGGTCGCGGTCGCCGCGCCAGATTCCCGGTGTCGAATCCTTCGCCGGCGAGGCCGCCTTGCCCGAATTCCTTGGCCGCACGCGCTTTCTGGTCAATGTGCTGCCGCTCACGCCCGACACGCAGGGCATCCTGAATCGCGAGACGCTGTCGCGGCTGCTTCCCGGCGCGCATCTGGTCAACGTCGGACGCGGCGAGCACCTGGTCGAGGACGATCTGGTGCAGATGCTTGAAGAGGGCGAGATCGCCGGCGCCACGCTCGACGTTTTTCACACCGAACCGCTGCCCAAGGATCACCCGTTCTGGCACGACTCGCGGGTTCACGTCACGCCTCATATCGCGGCGCGCACGCTTCGCGACGAAAGCATCGCGCAGATCGCGGGCAAGGTCGCGCAACTGAAGCGCGGCGAAGCCATCACCGGCGTGGTCGAGCGCTCGCGCGGCTACTGAGGCGCGGGAGACGCGGCTTTTTCCAGCCGCTCGTACATCGAGGGCAGGCGCTGCGACAGGAAGTCCAGCAGCGTTCGCACGGCGGGCATCATGCCCCGCCGTGACGGATAGATGCAGTGCACGATGCCCTCGGGCGACTGCCATTGCGGCAGCACCGGCACCAGCTGCCCGCGGCGCAGTTCCTCCTGCGTGGCAATCGAAGGCAGCAGGGCAATGCCGCGTCCGCGCACGGCCGCTTCCGTCAGCACGATGAAATCGTTGCATGACAGTTGCGGCTTCAGTTCGATGTGCACCTCTTCGCCCTTGTCGTTGCGCAGGGGCCAGCGCACTTCATTTTGCGGATCGCTGAAGCTCAGCGTGACGTGCGACGCCAGATCCTGCGGCGTGTCGGGCGCGCCGTGGCGTTGCAGATAGCCGGGACTGGCCACCAGCGTGCCGCGCGCCGTGCCCAGGTGCCGCACGACCAGTTCCGCGTCCGTGTCCAGCTTCGTGCGGACCCGCAGCGCCAGGTCCACGCCCTCGCGGATCAGGTCCACGCGCCGGTTCGTGACCAGCAATTGCACCGAGATCGTAGGCCACGCATCCAGGAATTCCGGCAGCAGCGGCGCCAGCACGTCCTGCGCGATCGACACCGGGCAGCTCACGATCACCGGGCCGGTGGGCTCGGCCTGCAACTGCCGCATGGCGTCGTCCGCAGCCCGAGCCGAGGCGGCCATCTCGCGGCAGTAGTGCAGATAGCGTTCGCCGGCGGACGTCAGCCGCAACCGGCGGGTGGTGCGCTGCAAGAGGCGCACACCCAGACTTTCTTCCAGGTGCGAAATACGGCGCGAGAGACGGGATTTCGGGATGTCCAGTGCGCGTGCCGCCGCGCTGAAGCCTCCTTGCTCGACGACTTGCGAAAAGTAGTAGAGATCATTGAGATCTTGCATGATTGTTCTATGTTTGGAACGAACAGTTCATCATACCCGTATTTATGTATTCAATCGGTCCATCTACAGTGACGCCATGCACAACGGATCTGCCAACGCCGCCCAAGCGGCAAGGCCCCGCCCGATCATCCTGACGGGTGCGGCGCTGACAGATCCAGACCCCCGCCCGGGGGAACCCACTGGAGATACTGCAATGAAGACCTTGGTCATCCTTTCCTCGATTCTCGGCGAACGTTCCAACAGCAAGCAATTGGCCGATCACCTGATTGCCCGCGTCAAGGCTGCCAACCCGGCCTCGGCCATCAAGGTCCGCGACATCGGCGCGCAACCCATTCCTTACTTCGATGGCAACACCGCCGGCGCCCTGTTCACGCCCGCCGAGTCCCGCACCGTCGAGCAGCAGCGGCTGGTTGAGCTGAGCGACTCGCTCATCGCCGAACTGATGGACGCCGATCGCATCGTGTTCGCCGTGCCCGTGTACAACTTCAACTTGCCGGCGCAATTCAAGTCCTATCTGGACCACCTGGCGCGCGCCGGGGTCACGTTCCGTTATACGCCGGAAGGCGTGCCCGAGGGGCTCGTCAAGGGTAAGCAGGTGGTCGTGCTGACCGCGCGTGGCGGCAAGGCCGAAGGCACGCCCTCGGACACGATGACGCCATACCTGCGCCAGATGCTCGCCTTCCTGGGCATGACCGACGTGACCTTCATTGCCGCCGAAGGCATGGCGATGGGCGAAGTGGCCGCGCTGGAAGGGCTGGCCCTGGCCAAGCAACGCATCGATGCGCTGCTGCCGGCCGCCGGCCAAGCCTCGCTTGCCGCCTGACCGCGCACACCAAGCATGAAAAAAGGCGAGCCGCGAGGCTCGCCTTTGTCATGGGCGCCAGACCAAGTGTTCAGTCGCGCAACCGCTTGATGAGGCTGGACGTGTCCCAGCGTCCGCCGCCCAGCTTCTGGACGTCGCCGTAGAACTGGTCCACCAGCGCGGTCAAGGGCAGGCGCGCGCCGTTGTTGCGCGCCTCGGCCAGCACCAGTCCAAGGTCCTTGCGCATCCAGTCCACGGCAAAGCCGAAGTCGAACTTGTCGTCGACCATGGTCCCGCCGCGGTTCTCCATCTGCCAGCTCTGCGCCGCGCCCTTGCTGATCACGTCCAGCACCTGCTTCATGTCCAGGTCTGCCGCCTGGCCGAACGCGATCGCCTCCGACAGGCCCTGCACGATGCCGGCGATGCAGATCTGGTTGACCATCTTGGCAAGTTGGCCGGCGCCCGGGGGGCCCACCAGCGTGACCGCGCGGCCAAAGCACTGGGCTACCGGCTTGACCGCGTCGAACACCGCCTGTTCGCCGCCGCACATGACCGTCAGCACGCCGTTGACGGCGCCCGCCTGGCCGCCCGACACGGGGGCGTCGATGAAGTTCAGGCCCAGTTCCTTGGCGTGCGCATGGAGCTCACGCGCCACGTCGGCGGAAGCGGTCGTATGGTCGACGAACACGGCGCCGGGCGCCATGCCCGCAAATGCGCCGTCCGGGCCCAGCACGACGCTGCGCAGGTCGTCATCGTTGCCCACGCAGGCAAAGACGATCTGTGCGCCGGCAACGGCTTCGCGCGGCGTGGCGGCGCTGTGGCCGCCAAACTCGGCAACCCAGGCCTGCGCCTTGGCGGGCGTGCGGTTGTAGACGGTGACGTCGTGTCCGGCGCGGGCCAGGTGACCGGCCATGGGCAAGCCCATCACGCCCAATCCGAGGAAAGCGACTTTCTGGGCTACGGCTGCGTCGTAGCTCTTGGTACCGATCGTTGCCATGCAGTGGACTCCGCTGAATAAGGGTAGGTCTGTTTCAGGACACTAACCTTAACGCAATCAAAAGCCGGCGGCGAGTCCATCTCGGCGGCTGTCGCTGGCGCTGACGTAGCCATCCACGGCCGGATCGCCTAGCCGCCAGATGAACTGGCCCGATCCAAAGTCCATGTAGGGATCTTCCATGCCCTGCAGCACATGGCCGCGCTCGCGCAGCCCCTGGACAACAGCGGGCGAGACCGTCGCCTCCAGATCCACCTCAAGGCCGCGGTTCCACTTCCAACGCGGCGCGTCGCAGGCGGCTTGCGGCTGCTGGCCGTAGTCCAGCATGCGTACCAGCGCCTGCATCTGGCCCTGCGGCTGCATGTTGCCGCCCATGACGCCAAAGCTCATGACCGGAGCGCCGTCTCGCATCAGGAAACCCGGAATGATCGTGTGGAACGGCCGCTTCCCGCCCGCCACCACATTCGCATGATCGGGATCGGTACTGAAGCCGTAGCCGCGGTTCTGCAGGCTGACGCCGGTGCCTGGCGCCACGACGCCAGACCCAAAACCCATGTAGTTCGACTGGATGAAGCTGACCATCATTCCGTTGCGGTCGGCGGCGGTCAGGTAGACCGTGCCGCCTTGCGGCGCGTGGCCGGTGGCGAAGGTTTGCGCCGATCGCGGATCGATCAGGCGCGCGCGTTCGGCCAGGTAGTCCGCGCGCAGCATCTGCTCGGGCGCGACCTGCATGTGGCGTGCATCGGCCACGTGCGCATAGACGTCGGCAAAGGCAAGCTTCATCGCCTCGATCAGCAGGTGCTGCGTCTCGGGATGATCGATCGGCCGCGCGGCCAGGTCGAAATTCTGCAGGATGCCCAGCGCGATCAGCGCGGCGATGCCTTGGCCGTTGGGCGGAATCTGGTGCAGCGTATGACCGCGGTACGACTGGCTGATCGGGGTGACCCACTCGGGCGCGAATTCGCGCAGATCCTTCAGCGTCAGGGCCGCGTCGTGCGCTTGCGCGTGCGCCACCAGCTTGTGGGCGGTCTCGCCTTCGTAGAAGTCGCGACCGCTGGTCGCGGCGATGCGCTTGAGCGTGGCTGCCGCGCCTTGCAGCACGAAGTGTTCGCCAATGTGCGGCGCGCGCCCGCGCGGCAGGAAATGATCGGCAAAGCCCGGCTGCGGCTGCAGCACGTCGGCTTGCGCGGCCCACTTCTGGTGCACCATCGGCGTGATCGCGAAACCCCGTTCGGCGTATTCAATGGCGGGCGCCAGGATATCGGCGAAAGACAGGCGGCCCAGCTTCTCATGCAAGGCGCCCCAGCCGGCCACGCAGCCCGGCACGGTCACGCTGTCCCAGCCGCGCGCGGGGATCGCGCCTTGATGCTTGCGCCGGAAGTAGTCCACGTTCCAGGCCGCCGGCGCCGGTCCGGATGCGTTCAGGCCATGCAGCTTCGCCCCATCCCAGACGATCGCAAAGCAGTCCGAGCCCAGCCCGTTGCTGACCGGCTCGGTCAATGCAAGGGTAGAGGCCGCGGCGATGGCCGCGTCCACCGCATTGCCGCCTTGCGCCAGGATCCGCAACCCCGCCTGAGCGGCCAAGGGGTGGGACGTGGCGACGACATTGCGGGCGAAGACAGGCGTGCGGGTGGTCGTGTAGGGATTCTTCCAGTCGAAATTCATGTCCGAATCATCGCGTGGGGTAAACCCGTAGCTTAACGTAGATAAATCAATTCCTGTACGATTGGTTGCTTGGCGTAAGTATTCGTATCCTTCAGTGCGGCGAGCGCCCAAAGAAAAACCCCCGGGGCAGGCCCGGGGGTTTTTGAAGGCTGGCGCGCCGCATTAAGGGCGGCAAGCGGAGCCTTAGTCTTCTTCGACGAAGGTTTCTTCGCGCTTCTTGCGGATGGCCGGCAGGGCCACCAGGATCACCAGGAACACGGCGACGGCCAGCAGGGTAGCGGACAGCGGACGCGTCACGAAGGTGGAGAAGTCGCCGCGCGACAGCAGCAGGGCACGGCGGAAGTTTTCTTCCATCATGGGGCCCAGCACCAGGCCCAGCAGCAGCGGGGCGCCTTCGCACTTCAGCTTCGACCACACATACCCGATGACGCCGAACATGGCTGTGGTGAAGATGTCGAACGGGTTGTAGTTAAGCGAGTACACACCGATCGTGCAGAACACCAGAATCGCCGGGAACAGGATGCGGTAGGGCACCTTCAGCAGCTTGACCCACAGGCCGATCAGCGGCAGGTTCAGCACCACCAGCATCAGGTTGCCGATCCACATCGAGGCGATCAGGCCCCAGAACAGCTCCGGGTGGCTCGACATGACTTGCGGGCCGGGCTGGATGTTGTGGATGGTCATGGCGCCCACCATCAGCGCCATCACGGCGTTGCCGGGGATACCAAGCGTCAGCAGCGGGATGAACGAAGTCTGGGCTGCGGCGTTGTTCGCCGATTCCGGGCCCGCCAGGCCGGCCGGGTGGCCCTTGCCGAAGCGTTCCGGATTCTTCGAGATCTTCTTTTCCAGCGTGTACGACGCGAACGACGACAGCACCGCGCCACCGCCCGGCAGGATGCCCAGAGCCGAACCCAGCGCCGTGCCGCGCAGCACGGCCGGGGCGGCTTCCTTGAATTCCTGCTTGTTCGGATACAGCGTGCCGATCTTGTCGGTGATGTCGACGCGGTTTTCCTTCTGCTCGAGGTTGGTCATGATTTCGGCAAAGCCGAACACGCCCATGGCCACGATGGCGAAGTCGATGCCGTCCTGCAGTTCCGGCACGCCGAAGTCGAAGCGGGCAACGCCCGAGTTGACGTCGGTGCCGACCATGCCGAGCAGCAGGCCCAGGATGATCATCGCGATGGCCTTGGGCAGCGAACCCGAAGCCAGCACCACGGCGCCGACCAGGCCCAGGCACATCAGCGAGAAGTACTCGGCGGGGCCGAACTTGAATGCGACTTCAGCCAGCGGGGGCGCAAAGGCAGCCAGCAGCAGCGTGGCAACGCAACCGGCAAAGAACGAACCCAGCGCGGCGATTGCCAGCGCAGCGCCCGCCCGGCCGTTGCGGGCCATCTGGTGACCGTCCAGCACGGTCACCACCGCGGACGTTTCCCCTGGCAACGCCACGAGAATTGCCGTCGTGGAGCCGCCATACTGGGCGCCGTAGTAAATACCCGCCAGCATGATCAGGCCGGCCACCGGGGGCAGCACGTACGTGATCGGCAGCAGCATGGCGATGGTCGGGACGGGGCCGATGCCCGGAAGCACGCCGATCAGCGTACCCAGGATGCAGCCCAGCAGTGCGTACAGCAGGTTCTCGGGCGTGAACGCCACCGAGAAACCCATCATGAGGTTGTCAAACAATTCCATGGCCGATTGCTCCTTAGTTCATGCCCAGAAACGACGGCCACAGCGGGAAAATCAGCCCCAGCCCCTTGATGAATGCCAGGTAGGTGAACAGCACCAGGAAGATGCCGTTGGCAACGGCGACCTTCAGGTTGAATTCATGGCTGGCAAGGCTGCTGACGACCACCAGCACGAACACCGAGATGTAGACGCCCAGAAGTTTGAGGATCACGCCATACAGAATGACCGAGCCCACCACCAGGAAGACGATGCGCCAGTCGAACTTGTCGACATGCGTTTCATGGGCTTTCTTGGACAGCGAGCCAAGCAGCACGATGGCGCCGAGCAGTGCGAGAACAATGCCCAGCCAGAAAGGAAAGTATCCGGGTCCCATTCGGGCAGCAGTACCCATTTGGTAGCTGCTGGCCTGCCAGGCGAATCCCAGCCCAAGGGCGATGAACATCACCCCCGACCAGAAGTCCTGTCGATTGCGTAGCTGCATGATTGGTTGGCTCCTGTTTACAGCATGTAGATAAAAGAGGTTTGTAGCCGGATGGGACACCCGCCGAAAGGCGAGTGACAGGCACAAAAAAGGCACTTCGGGGTGCCATTAATTATTCTGAAAGCGACGACGTGGTTTCTTGAAAGGCCGAATGGTAATGGACGCCTGCCACGCTGCAAACCCTGTAAGGTCGGTGAAAGCCTGGGGTTTTCCCTAGAATTGGGGAACTCCCGATCCCCGTTTGTAACGCGGTCGAAAGTTTGAGGGCTTTTTGAAAGCTAAGTGAAAGTTTATAGAAAGAATCGCGAAAGCCGGATCGGCCGGATGCGGCAATTTCGGGGGATGGGACTTTTCAGGGCAGGCAAGAGCCGGTAACCTTCGCGCGCCAAAACCCAACCGTATTTCCTACTGAATATTGCCGGGTTTCTCACCTTGCGTGAAGAGGCCCGGTCCATCCCAGGATGGTTTACGATAGCGCCCATGCTGCAAGATCTAGACCAACTCGCCGCCCGAATCGGGCAACTGGTGCAACGCACCCGCCAACTCCACGCCGAGCGTGACGCGTTGCGTCTACGCGTGAACGAATTCGAAGCCGAGCAGCGCGTGCTCAAGCAGCGCGCCGCTGACCGCGAAGCCGAAGTCGTCACGCTGCAAAGCAAGCTTCAAGATAACGACGGCGCCGTCTCGGCCATGCTCGAAGAAGCCAAGCGGGCGGAAGCCGCGCTGCGCGAACAACTCGCGCGCGAGACCGCCGAGCGCCACGCGCTCGAGTCGCGGTTCGCGGCACGCGAAAGCGAACTGCAGGGTAGCCTGCAATCGCGCGACACAGAACTACAGCGCTTGCGCGTGGCCGCCGCTTCGGCCCGCGAGCGCATCGACGCCGTCCTGGCCCGCTTGCCGGGTGCGCCGTCCGGAGAGCAACACTAATGGAACGTGTAGACGTATCGATCCTCGGCCGCGAGTACTCGCTTGCTTGCTCCGCCGAAGAAAAGCCCACGCTGCTGGCCGCCGTGCGCCATGTCGATCAGCTCATGCTGCGCATCCAGGGCACGGGCAAGGTTTCCAGCAATGAACGCATCGCCGTGATGGCTGCATTGCAGGTCGCTGGCGAGCTGCTTGCAATGAAAGCGCCCGATGGTCCGCTGGGCGGTTTGGCGGTCGGCGACTTCAAGCGTAGAATTGAGGACATGAACGCAGTACTCGATGACGCCTTGTCGGGTCAGGAAAAACTGCTCTAACGTTCATAAGCAGCATTCAAGATTTTTCAGTTTGTCCCTGCCGTGTTCGTGACTAGGCCATACATTCTCTGAACCTATGTCTTTTTGGCATATTGGTTGCGGGAGTGCAGAGCTGGAGTGATTGTCTCTTGCAGACGAACCCGATGCTCTTCGGAACGCGACCACCTTGAACCTCAGGGTTCGAGATGCCGGCCTTGACGGCACAGGCGGGGCATCTATCCCAGCGGGCCTGCCATTAGCGCAGGTCCGCGTCGGGTGCCTCTCGGCAAATCCCCTTCGTCCTCCCTCCTAGGACCAGTCCATGTTCAAACACCCCGTTTTTTCGCTCACCAAGCTTGGTGCGGCGTGCGCAGCCGTGGCCGCCATCGCTGTGGCTCAACCCGTTTTCGCGCAGACGCAGGCGCCTGCTGCAACGGCCGCCGCCGAGCCCGCCGCAAACCGTTCGCCCGAACTGACCTTGCAAGCCATGGCGTCTTCCGAGGTCAAGCAGGACACGGTCCGCATTGCGCTGTCCGCCGAAGTTGAAGCGCCGGACCAGCCGGCCGCCGGCCAGAAGCTGACCGCCGCGCTCGAAGACGCCGTCAAGCGTGCGCGCGACACGAAGGACGTGGAAGTGCGCACCAGCAGCTTCAATGTCTGGCCCAACATGAACAACAAGGGAAAGATCGCTTCGTGGCGCGGCCAGGGCGAGATCGTGCTGGAGTCCAAGGACTTCGCGGCTGCCGCCGCGCTGGCTTCCAAGCTGTCCGACAAGACTGCCATTTCCAACATCAGCTTCTCGCTGTCGCCGGCCGCCCGTGAAGCCGAAGAGCGCAAGCTGCTGAAAGAAGCCGCGCAGGCCTTCAAGGATCGCGCACTGGCCGCGGCCAATGCCTTCGGCTTTTCCGGCTACCGCCTGTCCAAGATTGAACTCGGCGGTTCCGGCGGCCCCGTGCCGGTTCAACGCATGGTCGGCGCGGCAATGGCCAAGGGCGGTTCGTTCAGCAGCGCCGACGTCAGCGTTCCCCTTGAAGCAGGGAACGTGACGGTCAGCGTCGCGGTCAACGGGACGATCGTTTTGCAGTAAGACTGAACATGATGGCGCCCAGGGCGACCATCGGCAGGGACAGCCACTGTCCCATGCTCAATCCACCCGCGAGCAGACCCAGGAAGTTGTCCGGCTCGCGCGTGAATTCCACCAGGAAGCGGAACGTTCCATAGCCCATCAGGAACAATCCGCTGACCTGACCCAGCGGCCGCGGCTTGCTCGAAAACCACCACAGCAGCGCAAACAGCACGATGCCTTCCAGGCCCAGCTCATAGAGCTGCGACGGATGGCGCGGCAGTCCGTCGCCGCTGTCGGGGAACACCATGGCCCACGGCACGTCGGTGGGACGGCCCCACAGTTCGCCATTGATGAAATTGCCCAGCCGGCCAAAGCCCAATCCCAGCGGAATCAGCGGCGCAATGAAATCGCTGATCGCAAAGAACGGCAGGCCCTTCTTGCGCGCGAACAGCAGCATCACCAGGATCACGCCGATCAGGCCGCCGTGGAAAGACATGCCGCCTTGCCACAGATACAGCACTTCAAGCGGATGCGACAGGTAATAGCCCGGCTTGTAGAACAGCACGTATCCCAGCCTGCCCCCCAGCACCACGCCCAGCACGCTATAGAAGATCAGGTCTTCCAGGTCCCGCACGTTCAGGGACGTGGTGTGCCCGCTCTTGATGCGGTGGCGGCCCAGCAAATACACGAGCGCGAAGCCCGCCAGGTACATCAGCCCATACCAATGAATGGCTAGCGGCCCGATCTGCAGGGCGATGGGGTCGATTTTTGGATATTCCAGCATGTTCTGCCCGACACAATAAAGTTGAATGATAATAACCGGCGAGCACTGAAGATTCGCATGCCAAGCGAGCCAGCTTCCCCGGGTGCGTTCGCCATGTCCGCGCCCCGACGGCCGACAGGAGACACTGACCATGCCGCACAACGAACGTTCCCGCCACATCACGCAAGGCGTCGCGCGCGCGCCCAATCGCGCCATGTACTACGCGCTGGGCTACAAAGAGGCCGATTTCGAAAACCCCATGATCGGCGTGGCTAACGGCCATTCGACGATCACGCCCTGTAATAGCGGCTTGCAGCGGTTGGCCGACGCCGCCATCGACGCAATCCGCGCCTCGCGCGCCAATCCCCAGGTGTTCGGCACGCCCACCATCTCCGATGGCATGTCCATGGGCACCGAGGGCATGAAGTACTCGCTGGTGTCGCGCGAGGTCATCGCCGATTGCATCGAAACGGCCGCGCAGGGCCAATGGATGGACGGCGTCGTCGTCATCGGCGGATGCGACAAGAACATGCCTGGTGGCATGATCGCCCTGGCGCGCACCAACGTGCCCGGCATCTATGTCTACGGCGGAACCATCAAGCCAGGCCGCTACAAGGGCAACGACCTCACCATTGTGTCCGTGTTCGAGGCCGTCGGCGAATACACCATGGGCCGCATGCCCGAAGAGGACTTCAAGCAGATCGAGAAATGTGCCATCCCGGGTTCGGGCTCTTGCGGCGGCATGTACACCGCCAATACGATGAGCTCGGCATTCGAAGCCATGGGCATGAGCCTGCCGTATTCCAGCACGATGGCCAACGAAGACGAGGAAAAGGTCACGTCGGCCGCCGAGTCCGCGCGTGTGCTCGTCGATGCGGTCAAGCGCAACCTGCGCCCGCGCGACATCATCACCCGTGAATCCATCGAGAACGCCGTTTCCGTCATCATGGCCACGGGCGGCTCCACCAATGCGGTGCTGCATTTCCTGGCCATCGCGCACGCGGCCGAAGTGCCGTGGACCATCGACGATTTTGAACGCATCCGCCGGCGCGTGCCGGTGCTGTGTGACCTGAAGCCGTCCGGCAAGTACGTGGCCACCGACCTGCATCGCGCCGGCGGCATTCCGCAAGTCATGAAGCTCCTGCTCAATGCAGGGCTGCTGCATGGCGAATGCATCACCATCACCGGCAAGACCATCGCGGAAACGCTCGCGGACGTGCCTGATGCGCCCCGAGCGGACCAGGATGTCATCATGCCCATCGACCGCGCGCTCTATCCGCAGGGCCACCTGGCCATCCTGAAGGGAAATCTGTCGCCCGAAGGGTGCGTCGCCAAGATCACCGGCCTGAAGAACCCCGTCATCACGGGCCCCGCGCGCGTGTTCGACTCGGAAGACGATGCCATGACGGCCATCATGGCCCAGCAGATCCGCGACGGCGACGTCGTCGTGATCCGCTACGAAGGCCCGAAGGGCGGCCCGGGCATGCGCGAAATGCTCGCGCCCACCTCGGCGCTCGTGGGGCAAGGGCTGGGCGAAACCGTCGGGCTCATCACCGACGGACGGTTTTCCGGCGGTACCTGGGGCATGGTCGTGGGACACGTCGCGCCAGAAGCGTATGTGGGCGGTCCCATCGCGCTGATCCAGGAAGGCGATTCGGTTACCATCGATGCCCACAAGCTGCTGCTGCAGCTCAACATCAGCGACGAAGAAATGGCGGTTCGTCGCCAGGCCTGGGTCCAGCCCAAGCCGCGTTATACACGCGGTGTGCTTGCCAAGTTCGGCAAGCTCGCCAGCACCGCCAGCCGTGGGGCAGTAACCGATGCTTTTGAAGATTAGTCTGTTGTTGGCCGCAGCCGGCGTCCTGAACGCTGGCGCGGCGCATGCGCAAACCACTGGCCTGGACCTGGCCAAGAGCAAGGCCTGCATGGCCTGTCATCAGGTGGAAGCCAAGCGGGTCGGGCCGCCCTTGATGAGCGTGGCGCAGCGATACGCGGGGCAGGGCGACGCCATGGTCGATTACCTGGCGGGTAAGATCCGTAGCGGTGGTCGCGGCGCCTGGGGCGCGGTGCCCATGCCCGCCCAGACCCACGTATCGCCCGAAGACGCCCGCGCCTTGTCCGAATGGATCTTGTCGCTGGCGCCGTCAAAGCAGTAGTCTTATTTTCATGCCCCGGTATCGAGCCGGGGGCGCGGGCCGCACGCAGCGGCCGCCTAATGCAAAGGAATCGTCATGGCAGAACAACCATCACCGGGCAATGAAGTCGCCGTTCTTGGCGGCGGTTGCTTCTGGTGCGTCGAAGCAGTCTTTGCCGACCTGCGCGGAGTCAAAAGCGTGTTGCCGGGCTACAGCGGCGGACACGTCGACAATCCCAGCTACGAGCAGGTCTGCGGCAAGGACACCGGCCACATCGAAGTCGCCCGCATCGAGTTCGATCCCGCCGAACTCTCGTACTGCGATCTGCTGCGCGTCTTTTTCGCCACCCACGATCCCACCACCCCGGGGCGCCAGGGCAATGACATTGGCCCGCAGTACGAATCGGCCATCTTCTGGCAGAACGAAACGCAGCGCGAGCAGGCCGAGGCCGTCATCGCCGAGGTCGAGGCGCAAAAAGTCTACGATGCGCCCATCGTCACCAAGCTGCTGGCGCCGGCGCATTTCTGGCAGGCCGAGGACTATCACAGCAATTATTTCGCCCTGCATCCCGAGCAAGGTTATTGCCAGTTCGTGATCGCACCCAAGGTCGCCAAGTTCCGCAAGCAATTCCAGGATCGCCTGAAGCGCTGAGCGGCGGCAATCACTTCGCCTGACCGAAGGCCCCGTGCGGCGGACAGCGTTGCGCCGACCGCTGCGGGGCCTTTTTTCATGCGGGGTCTTTCCCCGCGCGGTGCTTTTCCCGATGCGGCGCGTGCCAGCGCGACGAGCGCTCAAAGAAAAACCCCGCCACTCAGCGGGGTTTGAACAGGCTATGTCGACGCACGCCAGGCGCCTGTCTTCAAGCGTTATTCCACGGTCTTCAAAACACCGCGGCGCATCTGGTCCAGCTCGATCGATTCGAACAGGGCCTTGAAGTTGCCCTCGCCAAAGCCGTCATTGCCCTTGCGCTGAATGATCTCGAAGAAGATCGGGCCGATCTGGTTTTCGGTGAAGATCTGCAGCAGCAGTCCGCCACCCGGCGCGCCGTCCAGCAAGATGCGGTTCTTCTGCAGGCGCGCCACGTCCTCGCCGTGGTTCGGCAGGCGCCGATCCAGCAGCTCGTAGTAGGTCTCGGGCGTGTCTAGGAACACGACGCCGGTCTTGCGCAGCGCTTCCACCGTGGCATAAATGTCATCGGTCGCCATGGCGATGTGCTGAATGCCCTCGCCGCGGTACAGATCCAGATACTCCTGAATCTGGCCCTTCTCGTCGGTGCCTTCCTCGTTGATGGGAATGCGGATATTGCCGCAAGGCGAGGTCATCGCCTTGGACTTCACACCCGTCACCTTGCCCTCAATGTCGAAGTACCGCACCTCCCGGAAGTTGAACAGGCGCTCGTAGAACTCCGACCACTCGGCCATGCGGCCCTTGTGCACGTTGTGCGTCAGGTGGTCCACCAACGTGAGACCCGCGCCGCGCCAGTTGACGTCGGTCTGCGCGTTGGCCGGATCCAGGGGAATGAAGTCCACGTCATAGATGCTGATGTCGCCAATGCCGCCGTGGCCTTCCTTGCCGGCCCAGCGGTCCACCAGATAGATCAGCGAATCGCCGATGCCCTTGATCGCAGGAATGTTCAGTTCCATCGGGCCGCTATGGGAATCGAAACCCCAGGCGCCCAGTTCCAGCGCGCGCTTGTAGGCGGCATTGGCGTCCTGCACGCGAAAGCCAATCGCACAGATCGAAGGGCCATGCAGACGGGCAAAGCGCTGGGCAAAGGAATCGGGCTCGGCGTTGATCAGGAAGTTCACGCCGCCTTGACGGTACAGCGTCACGTCCTTGTGGCGATGCTTGGCAATGGCCTTGAAGCCCAGCAGCTCAAACACCTTGCGCAGCGCGGCGGGGTCCGGCGCGGCATATTCAATGAACTCGAACCCGGCGGTGCCCATCGGGTTGTCCCAGGGTTGGAAAGCGCTGCTCATAAGTCTGCTCCCTTGCATGTTTTAAGTGGACGACTTGTTCTTCAAGTCTAGACGCAGATTGTAGGTAGTAAGGGTGGGCAGACAATTGCAAACATGGCGCAAAAGCATGTGGATTGGGCAATAATATTGCCCAATATTGTCTTCAAAGGGTTGAAAATGTCTGCAATTGAGCTCGATAGGACAGATCTAAGGATTCTTGCCGAGCTGCAGCGGGACGGGCGCCTCAGCAACCAGGAACTGGCGGACCGCGTCTCCCTGTCTCCCAGCCCCTGTTTGCGCCGGGTGCGGCGCCTGGAAGAGCAGGGCTTCATCAAGAAATATGTGGCGCTCATCGATGCGGCCAAAGTCGGATTGGGGCTGCTCGCTTATGTGAACATCCGCCTGAACAAGCACAGCGGCTCCAGTCACGCGCCCATGAGCGACTTCGCGAGGGACGTCCAGCTCTGGCCGGAGGTCGTCGAGTGCTACGCCATGTCGGGGGATATGGACTACCTGCTACGCATCCAGGTCGCCGACCTGGCGCATTTCTCCCGTTTCGCCATGGACACGCTCATGCGTCATCCGGCAGTCGTGGACATGCGCTCGTTCTTCGCCCTGCAGCAGATCAAGGAAACGACCGAGCTTCGTATATAGATAGCGCGCCGCGGCGCTCTGCCGGTGCTGGCCGTTGAAGCGGCGGGATGTCGCATACCAGTGGGTCGGCACCGCTCGCTCCGGTCTTGGCCAGCCTAGACGGGCTATGGGTTGTGGTCGCACCGGCTCGCAACCGCGTATATATATAGAGGGGCCTGGGGTCGCCTCCCTATATATAGGAGAGTGAAGGAGGGTCGCCCCGCAGGCTGTTCGCGGTGCGTCCCCTAAAAGAATCATATTTCTGCAAAATGGGTGTCATGCTGGCCACACACGCAGAATTTCTGTGCTATAGTCTCGCTCCTTCGCTGCTCACGCAGTTTCGATCAGCGAAGCCAAGCAAGTGCAACAGGTCAGTCTAAGGGCAGGCCTGCCGCAAAAGCAGCTGAAAGCAGCGCCAAGCGGTTATTGCAAAGATCGACGCAAATCAGGCAGAAGCCAGTTGCAAGATCTGCAAAAATTGTGCTATAGTCTTGGGCTTGGCTGGTGATGACGAATCAGGGTTTACCCCGAAACTGAATTTCAGCCACCTGTGCGGTAACCGGCCTTCGGATTTCCGAAGCCGCTTGCAAGGCAAGCGGGGTTGCAAGATAGGATGCAAATCAGGCAAAAGCCGGTTGCACAATCTGCAAAAGCTGTGTTATAGTAGAGGGCTTGGCGGTTGCCGAAAAATTAGGGTTTACCCTGACGTTTCGATAGTCGCTAAGTGCTGAGAAATCAGCGCCGCGATTTGAAGTTTTAGCAGTACCGCTCTTTAACAACTAAACAACCGATAAGTGTGGGCGCTTGATGCGAGTGCAGCGATTAGGTTTCGGCCTTATCGCAAGCACAAGAAATCAAGTGCTCACTAGAAGTGAAGTACCTTAGACGTCAAGTTTAAGAACATACCTCACTTCCTTTGAGTAGCGACGTATGACC
>NZ_CADIJP010000017.1 GCF_902859725.1 Achromobacter mucicolens
CGCGGCGGGGATCGAAATGCTGGCCTGCGGGACGGAGCTGGTGTTGAGGCACTTTAACGCCGGAAGCACGACCGGGGTCGGGGCCACGGTGTTCTTGGGGAGGTTGCGGCTGTGGGGTGGGGCGTTGGCGACGGCGGGGAGCGTCGTGCTGCTGACTTACGAATGGGACGATGGTACTGCTGCCTTTCGGGCCGATCGCGCCGTGCTTGGGGTGGCATACAGAATTCGGTTTTGGGTTGTGGCTGCGATGTCCGTCAGTCAAGCGAGCATGGCGGTCGCGGCAGCAGGCCCAATGTTCAAGATGTTGGCCGAGCGCGCGATTGGGACCAAGCTCTCCTTCATCTGGAGCTTGTTCGTTCGGATTTCGGCGCTGTTAGCGCAACGAGCGGTAACCCTCTTCTTGAGGCGGGTCTTGCTCCGCGGAACGTTGATGACCGCGGCAGCGACGGTGCTGATTGCGATATTTGATGACGACGCTTTAGAGAAGTGGTGCAAGCGCTCTATCTATCGCGGCCCAAAGTATAGGGACGAAAAGGCTTTTGATGATATCGCAGATGAATTGGCGGGTTTGTACGGCGCGCTCTCGGAGGTTATTTGATGTACGTCGCTGAATGGACAGTCTGGTTCGGATGTCTTAAGTCCGATGCCTGGCTCACGAAGAATCTTGGTAACGGCAACACAGCGTCAGTTCCGATTGTTCAGCCGGCCTACGAAGACAGTGTTATAGAAGACCGTGCCCGCCAAGCTGCCAAGCGGTTCGACAATGCCAGATCAATGGGGCCAGTCTACGCGTGCAACGATACGTACCTCGAGATGCGCTGCGGCGGCATGGAGGATAAAAGGGGATTCATTTCGCTCCTCACAATTGTGTTCATGTATCTTGGTATCGGCTCCTGGCTAGATTTTGATGGAAGAATTGTTTGGGCGGTCGTATCGGGCTCGGGAGCTGTATACGATCGAGCGCTTTCGATTGGAGATCTGTTTATGTTCCTCGTGGGGACTGGCCTTACGGGGGGAGCGCTCTGGCTGTACTTCAAGTATGCATTTCGCTTCACGCGCCTTGAAATGCTCACATCACGGCACCTCCTGATTCGCTTCAACCGGATCACCCGTCAAGTCTTTCTTCATCGGCCGGCGAGCTGCGGGGGGATTCTGGTTTTGCCTTGGGAGGGTGTGCATACAGAGGAAATACCTGGATTGAGGCTGGTGATGGGTTGGTACCCAGGAGATAGCACGGACTTGCCTTTTCCGACCATCGTGTTTATCGGAAGGCAGAGCAGCCGTCTATCCGACCTACAGTCCGAATGGGAATTTATCCGCCGGTACATGGACGAAGGCGGTCTGCAAGCAGTCGAGAGACCGCGCATCAGCTCGCAGCTGCCTTTGCCCTGGCCAGCCTTCACGGCGCAGTTCGAGGCGCTAGGTCCGTTTCTGCGCAATAGCGGCCCGTTGACGTGGCTGGGTTGCGTGCTGATCTCTCCAGCCTTCGTCATTGTTGGCTTAGCGCATTGGGCTTCTTTGCTTCTGTGCTGGCGTCCACGTTGGCCGCGCGTTATTCGTGAGGCAGGCCAGCCGGGAAAGCCGGCGCCCGCTTTCACTACCGTCGCTGACTATCCGCCGGACGTTCAGGCACAGTTGCTGGCCAATGCGCACCGCTGGAAATTGCGGCCGGGGCGGGCCCCTGTGAATTCGTCGCGCGTGGGAAAGCGCCGTGGGTGAGAGGCGACTCGCGGCTTTTAACCGCCCCGATCCCCCGCCGCCCTGACAAAATTCTCCTCCAACACGCTCAACACCCGATTCAGCGTATCCACATCCGCCGCGGACAACCCCTTCAGCGACTCCTCAAAGAACTGCGCCCGCTTCGGCAGCGCCTCATTCACCACCGCCTGCCCTTCAGCTGTCAGCGTCGCATTCGTCAGCCGGTTGTCGTCGGCATCCACCGCCCGCGAAATCCATCCCAGCTTTTGCATCGCCTGCAATTGCCGCGTCAATGACGCCGGATCCAACCGGCAACGTTCCGCCAGATGCTTCTGCGAACATTGCCCGTTCTCATGCAACGCCAGCAATATCCGCCAGCGCGGCAGCGCGTGGCCGACCTTGCTGCTGAAGGCGCTTTGCATCACGCGGTAGGTTTGGCCCATGTGCTGGATGACTTGCAGGCCTTGTTGTTGTTTGGGCAAAAGCTACTCTCCGACGCCGGCGGGCTCCGGTTTGGATGGCCGGACCAGTTGCACCAGGGGCACGCGCCGCACGCACCAGATTGCGAAGACGGCGACGGCGAGGGCGATGAGTTGCCCTTCGTGGATGGCGCCCACCAGCGCGATGCGCGCGATTTCGATGAGCGACGTTCCGTCCTGGCCTTGATGGGCCAATTGTGCCAGGAACTCGGTCTGGGCCGCGGGGTTGACCAGCATCTGCGGGTCGTTGAGTTTGGGAAGCCATTGGGCGGAGGCGCCGCGCAGCGTGGATTCCACGCCGTTGAAGTAGCTGTGGCTGACCATGGTGCCGACAACCGCGGTGCCCAGCATGCCGCCGATCATGCGCAGGGATTGCAGCAGCGCCGTGGCGATGCCCAGGTGGCTGCGGCCGGCGGTCTGTTGGGCGAAGACGGTGAGGTTGGGCATGATGAAGCCCATGCCCAGGCCGGCCATCAGCATGTAGCCGGCAATCAAGAGGTGCGAGGTGTAGTTGTGCGTGGTGACGATGCCCAGGCACGAGAACGCCATGAGGATGAAGCCGGCGTACAGCATGCGATTGGGGTTGCGGATGCGGGTGATGATGCGGCCGTTGACGATGCTGCCGACGGTGATAAAGACCACCATGGGCGTGATGAGCAGGCCCGCCTGCTGGGGCGACAGCCCGAAGCCGCCTTGCAGGAGCAGCGGGGCGTAGAAGAGCAGGGAATACATCGTCACGCCGACCAGCAGGGCCAGGGTGAAGAGCGTGGCCAGGCCGCGGTTGCGGAACATGTCCAGGGGCAGAAGGGGATGCGGGCAGCGGCGCTCCCACCAGATCAGGGCGGCGAAGGCGGCGATGCTGCCGGCGCCCAGCAGCATGAGTGAGGGCGTGAAGCCGTCCTTGGGCAGGAGCTCGACGAGCAGTTGCAGGGCGCCCAGCGCCACGGCGATCAGGAGCGCGCCCTGCCAGTCCAGCCGGACCTTGCCGGGGCTTTGGTTGCGCAGGTGCGGCAGATAGCGGGCGACGAACCACAGGCCCAGGATGCCGATGGGCAGGTTGACGTAGAAGACGGAGCGCCAGCCGTAGTGCTCCGTCAAGGCCCCGCCTAGGGTGGGGCCGACGGCGTTGGCGATGCCGAAGGCGGCGCTGAGCATTACCTGCCAGCGCAGGCGCACGTGGGGATCGGGGAAGAGATCCGGGATACAGGCGAAGGCCGTGCCGACCAGCATGCCGCCGCCGATGCCTTGCAGTGCCCGCGCCAGCACCAGTTCGAGCATCGTGTCCGCCGCGCCGCACAGGACCGAGGCCAGCGTGAACAGCACGATGGCGGCCACGACGAAGGGTTTGCGTCCGTAGTAGTCGCCCAGCCTGCCGAAGATGGGCACGGTGATGACGGAGGTGAGGAGGTATGACGTCGCGACCCAGGCGTAGAGTTCGAAGCCCCGCAGCTCCGCCACAATGGTGGGCAGCGCGGTGCCCACCACGGTCTGGTCGATGGCGACCAGCATCATCACGAAGCACATGCCCAACATGGCCAGCAGGGTTTGCCGGAAGGGCAGGATCTGGCCGGGCGAGTGTGGAGAAGTGGGGGCGGGGGCGGTCATTGTTGGACGCATCAATAATTGATCGATCAACCATTCTAGTCCTACAATCCGCCGGACAGGAAGCCGTCAGCTTGGCCGATCCCGCTGACCGGCCTGATTTGTTACGATAGCGGTTATCTGCACGCTGGGTTACCGGCGTCTTCAGCAGGCCTTCCTCGGTAGCACCTTCCTTTGGCGCCCATGCCGCAGGCTCGGCAGGCGCGAGGACACGTCCTGAAAGGCAAGCCCTTCGTGGCAAGCCCTGGAATGCAGACAGTTCAATAGGCCGGCGGACTTGCGCCGGCAACGCACCTTCCCCCGCGCTTGGCGCGGTGGTCGGCATCAAGGATTTCCAGTCGAGGTACCGACGGGGCAGCAATGAAAACGTGGTTCAAGCGCATTTTGATAGGCCTGGTAGTGTTGGTTGTCGTGGCCGTCGTCGGCCTGGCCATCTTCTTGCTGACATTCGACCCCAACGCGTACAAGTACAAGCTGGAAGAGCTTGTTCAGGAACGCTATCAGCGCACGTTGACGATCGACGGCGAGATCGAGCTTTCGCTCTTCCCGCGGATCGGCCTGTCGGTGCAGGGCGTGTCCCTGTCCGAACCCAATAGCACGGACACCTTTGCCTCCATCGAAAGCACGCGGCTGGCCGTGGCTGTGTGGCCGCTGCTGTCCAACAGCTTCGTTGTGGACCACGTTGCCATCAGCGGCCTGAAGGCGCGCGTGGTGCGCGACAAGCAGGGCCAGTTCAATTTCAGCAATCTGGTGGGCGGTACGCCGCCCGTCACCGATGCCCCCGGCAATCCGGCCGAGGCCCTGGTGGGCGCGGCCCAGACCGCCGCTCAGGCGATCACCGGCGGCCCCGTGCCGTCGTCGCGCAACAACATGCAGATCGACATCGCCGGCCTGGACCTGAAGGACGGCGAAGTGCAGATGCAGGACGCGATCACCGGCATGGCGGTCGCGGTGACCCGTATCAACGCCAACACCGGCCGCGTCACGTTCAACCAGCCTTTCGATGTGCGGATGTCGGCCCGAGTCGAAGGCGGCTATCCTCGCGTTGACGCCAACCTGACCGGCCAGGCGTTGCTGACGCTGGACCCCTCGGCCAAGCGCTATGCCGCGCAAAAGCTTGATTTGCGCATGGACGGCAAGTTGCCCGGCGCGGAGGCCAAGAGCCTCGTGATGCGCGGCAACCTGGCCTTCAATGGTCAGAAATCCGCACTGGACGTGGCCAGCCTGGAACTCCTGTTCCAGGGCGACGTGACCGAACCTTCGGCCAAGGCGACCAATGTGGAAGCCAGCGTGGCAATTCCCAAACTGGCGATCGACCCGCACAAGAGCCAGCTCCAGATCGAAAAACTGGCCGTGCGCGCCAAGGGCGGCGTGGCCGATGGTCCGTTTGAACTGGCGGTCGATGCGCCGGCGCTCAATATCTCGCCCGCGTCCGCCACCGGCGAGGCCCTGACCGGCCGCGTGCGCATCAGCGGCCTGGACGCCAGCTTCGGCCTGAACGGCATCAGCGGCAATGCCGGCGAACTGGACATCAAGGAAGCCAAGCTGGACAGCACGTCCAAGAAGGGCGAACGGGTGGTGAAGCTGAATTTTGCGTCGCCGCTCAGCCTGAATCTCTTGATGCGCAGTGGCGCCATGTCGGCGCTGCGTGGCGACGTGAACATCACCGATCCGGGCCTGCCCAAGGGCAGCCTCCAGATCCCTGTGATCGGCAGCCTGACGGTGGACCTGCTCAAGGACCAGGCCACCAGCAAGATCAACGCGGTGCTGGAAGGCGGCAAGTTCGACCTGAGCGCCGACATCACCAAACTGTCTGACACGCCGCAGATGAAGTTTGCGCTGGCCGTGGACACGCTGGACCTGGACAAGCTGGTGCCGCCGGTAGTGGCCGCGCCGCCCAAGCCGCCTGCGGACGGCAAGAAAGACGACAGCAAGCCCGCGCCGGCGCCCGCACCGGCCGCGCCCCCCGACGACACGATCAACCTGTCCGCGCTGGTGGGTCCCAGCGTGAACGGCACGCTGAAAGTGGGCAAGCTGGTCGTGCGCGGCCTGAAGGCCGACGAAGTGTCTGCGGCGGTCAAGCTGGACAAGGGCAAGCTCGACATCTCCAACCTCGCGGCAGGACTTTACGGCGGCAAGCTGGCCGGCGCCCTGTCGGTGGACGCGGCGCAGGGCAATCAGATCGCGACCAAGATGACGCTGGCCGATATTGCCATCGAGCCGCTGCTGATGGACCTGGCCAAACGGAACGTGCTGAGCGGCACGGGCAATCTGATGCTGGACCTGAAAACCGGGGGCGCCAACGTCTATGCCATGAAGAGCGGACTGGCGGGCGCGTTGCAAGTGCGCCTGCGCGATGGCGCGGTCAAGGGCATCGACCTGACGCAGACGCTGCGCGACCTGAAGGCCCGGTTCTCGCCGGACGCGCAGAACGAGACCGTGGCTGCCGACACCAGCAAGCAGACGCAGTTCTCCGAAATGGATGCGGACCTGGCCATCGCCAAGGGCGTGGCAACGGTCAAGCGCCTGAGCTTCGTGTCGCCGCTGCTGCGCGTCACACAGGGCGAGCCGGCCACCATCGACTTCGTCAAGAGCGAGCTGGATCTGGTGGCGCGCGCACGTGTCATCAACCCGGCGGCCAATCCCGACGGCAAGGAACTGATCGACCTGAAGGATGTGACCATTCCCGTCCATTTCAAGGGTCCGTTCGACAACCCCTCGTACACGCTGCTCTGGAAGGACGCCATCGGCGGCATCCTGAAGCGCAGCCTGGAGAACAAGCTCAAGGAAGCGGTCTCCGGCAAGGGCAAGAGCGGCGCCGCGGTGGACAAGGCCTTGAAGGGACTGTTGGGCAAATGAGCGACGACCAATTCCAGCCCATCGCCGAATGCGGCGTGACGGCGCAGGAGCAGGCGGCTGCCTACCATCGCCAGTGGCTGGTCGCCAATGATTCCGGGCAGTGGCTGAACCGCGAGCTGTGCCCCAGGCTGGCCGACGTGTCGGTGGAACTGCGCCTGGGCTACCTGGTGCTGAAGGCGCCGGGCATGCTGCGCATGGATATCCCGCTGGACGTGATCGAAGACGACGACAGCGTGCGCTACAGCATGCTGGTGGGCGAGCAGACGATCGACGTCGTCGACGAAGGCGAGCTGGCCGCGGCCTGGATTTCGAACTTCGTGCAGGTGCCTTGCCGCATCATGAAGGTCCACCCGGACACACCCGTGACCAACTGGCCGGCCTGAAGGCGGCCAGCGCCGGTTTTCAAGCGCCCGCGCGGGTGCGCTTGTACTCAAAGGCGGTGTGGGCCACGAGGCCCGCCGCCAGGCCCCAGAAGGCCGAACCAATTCCCCAGAAACTGAATCCCGAGGCCGTCGCCAGCAGCGTGATGAGCGCGGCCTCGCGTCTTTGCGGGTTAGCCATGGCAGCGGCCATGCCGCCCATGATGGTGCCCAGCAGCGCCAAGCCGGCCAACGCTGCCAGCAGGGCGGCAGGTAGCGCCTGGAAGAAGACGGCGACCGCGCCCGCAACGATGCTGAGCGCGACGTAGCTGACCCCGTAAGTGGCGGCGGCGATGTAGCGCTTGCCCGGATCGGGATGCGCTTCGGGCCCCGTGCAGATGGCCGCGCTGATCGCACCCATGGTGACGCTGTGCGCGCCGAAGGGGGCGGCCACGAGGCCCAGCAGGCCGGTGGCAGCTACCAGGCGTGACGCCGGGGGACGATAGCCTGCGGCTTGCAGGATGGCCAGGCCGGGCAGGTTTTGCGAGGCCATGGCGACGACAAAGAGGGGAATGCCCAGGCTGACCGCCGCCTGCGCGCTGAAGGCGGGCGTCGTCCACACGAATTCGGTCAGGCGCCAGTCCAGCTGGTCGACCTGCATGAGGCCCATCGCGGCCGCCATGGCCACTGCCACGGCCATCACCACCAGCACGGCGTAACGCGGCGCCCAGCGGCGGCACAACAGGTAGGCGGCGCACATGGCCAGCACCAGCGCGGGCTGTTTGTTGATGTTGCTGAAGATGCCCATGCCGAAATTGAGCAGCACGCCAGCCAGCATGGCAGCGGCGACCTCGCCCGGAATGCGGCGCAGGATGGGATCGATCCAGCCGAACAGTCCGCATGCAAGCGTCAGGCCGGCTGCCAGCACGAAGGCGCCCACGGCTTCATTGAACGGAACGCCGGCCAGCGCGGTGACCAGCAGCGCCGCGCCGGGCGTGGACCACGCCATGACCACGGGCAGGCCCGTGCGCAGGCTGTAGAACGCGCCGCCCAGGCCCAGTACGAGGCTCAGCGAGCCGATCCATGAGCCAATACGCGCCGCGTCCAGGCCGGCTGCGTGGCCCGCCTGCACCATCAGCACGGCGGTGCCGCCGAAACTGACCAGGACGGCGACCAGTCCCGCAGCGACCGCGGACGCGGAGAGATCGCGTCGGGCGTGGTGTGGGGAGGGGGAAAGATTGATGCTTGGCGGCGCCGTGTCGCTCATGCGGCACCGGTCAGGCGTCGATATTTGGCCATGAGCTGCTCCTGGCCTTCATTCCATTGCGGGTGCAGCTCGATGCATTCCACCGGACAGACCACCTTGCACTGCGGCTCGTCGTGATGGCCGACGCATTCCGTGCACCGGTCGGGGTCGATGACGTAGTAGTCCTCGCCCATGGAAATCGCTTCGTTCGGGCACTGGGGCTCGCAAACGTCGCAATTGATACATTCTTCGGTGATGGTCAGGGCCATGATGGGCTACGGAAAGGCGAGGGGCCCGGCCATTGTAGCGCCGGGCGGCCGCGGCCCGGAAAGCGCGAAAAGGGCGCCTTCGCGCCCCTTTGGGGATGGTGCGGGCGGGGCGCCTCAGCCCGGCCAGGACTGTTCGCGGCGTTCCTTGGCCTTTTCCTGGAGCCAGCGCTCGACGGAGGGGAACACGAACTTGCTGACGTCGCCGCCCAGTTGCGCGATTTCGCGGACGATGGTGCCCGAGATGAACTGGTACTGGTCGGACGGCGTCATGAACAGCGTCTCGACGTCAGGCAGCAGATGGCGGTTCATGCCGGCCATCTGGAATTCGTATTCGAAGTCGGACACCGCGCGCAGTCCGCGCACGATGACGCGGCCATTCTGTTCGCGAACGAAGTCCTTCAACAGGCCGCCGAAGCTTTGCACTTCCACGTTGGGATAGTGCCCCAGCACTTCGCGCGCGATGTCCACGCGCTCGTCGATGCTGAAGAAGGGCTTCTTGTTGCGGCTAATGGCGATTCCCACCACGACTTTGTCGAAAAGCGTGGCTGCACGGCGAACCAGGTCCTCGTGGCCCCTGGTCAGCGGGTCGAAAGTGCCGGGATAAACAGCGATGATCATGCGAGCTCCGTACCGTTATTAGTGGTCTACACCATCCTCCGAAGCCGGATTATTGATCGATTTGCGCATCGCAGCAAATTCCAAAAGATGGAAGTGGACCGCGCCGGCCTTGTCCTGCCGCAGAATCTGGAATCCTTCGGGGGCTTCGATGGCGGATTCCGCCTCGACATAGACTAGCCCGTGATCGGTCAAAATGCCTGGCAGGATCGGCCACAGGCGCGGCAGCCAGCCCTGTCCAAAGGGCGGATCCAGCAGGATGAGGTCGAACCGCGAGGCATCCATCCGTTCGGCGACCTGCATCGCGTCGCCCACATGGATGCGTATCATGTCGGCTTTGAGCTTGTCGCGCAGTGTCCGCAGCGCGGACGCGGCGGTCTTGTCCCGCTCGACCATCTGCACATGCGCCACGCCGCGCGAGGCCGCCTCGAAGCCCAGGGCGCCGCTGCCGGCAAAAAGATCCAGCACCTGCTTGTCGGCGAACTCGCCGCCCCACAGGTGCGTAAGCCAGTTGAACAGCGTCTCGCGGACCCGGTCGGGCGTGGGACGCAGCGTCTCCACGTCGGGCACGGCGATGGGGGTGCGCCTGTATTGGCCCCCGACGATACGAATATACTTGTTACCCATGTTTAGCCGCTTCTTCAAGAAAAAATCCCCTCCGCCCGCCACGCCGGCTCAGCCCGCGTCGCCGCCGGAGGTTGCCGACGCGCCAGTCGCGCCCGCGGAGCCGTCTTCTGCCCCGTTCAGCCCGTCGCCGGCGTCGTCTTCGCCTGAGCTTCGGCCGGAACCTGCGGCGCCGGTCGCCGCGCCGGTCAGCGCGCCTGTGACGGCGCCTGTGACGGCGCCTGTGACGGCGCCTGTGACCCCGCCTGTAACCCCGCCCGCGGCGCCGCCAGCTCCGGCTGTGCCTGCGCCTACGTCTACGCCAGCGCCGTCCGTCTCATCCGCGCCTGCGCCAGTGGCGACGCCCGCCCAGCCTGCGCCGTCCCCGGCACCGGCCGCGCCGTCCCTCACGCGCACCGCGCCGGCTTCCGCGCCGGTCGCTGCGCCTGCGGCAGCAGCTTCCGCCGCGCCAGCTGTCGAGCCATTCCACGCACCGCAGCCGCCCGCACCCGTCATCGCGCCCGCGCCTGCACCCGTGGTCCCGGCGCCTGCGCCGGTATCAACGCCTGCGCCTGCGTCTGTACCCGCGCCAGTATCAACGCCTGCGCCTGTCGCAGCACCCGCACCCGTCGTTGCAGCCGTCCCGGAACCCGCACCCGCCGAGGCGCCCAAGAAAGCCTCCTGGCTGTCGCGCCTGAAGCAAGGCCTGTCGCGCACCGGTCAGAGCATTGGCGGCATCTTCGTCGGCGTGAAGGTCGACGAGAACCTGTTCGAAGAACTCGAATCGGCGCTCATTATGGCCGATGCGGGCCTTGAGGCCACCGAGAAGCTCCTGACCGCGCTGCGCGCGCGCGTCAAGAAGGAACGCATCGAGGACCCGGCCAAGGTGAAGACGGCCCTGCGGCAGTTGCTGGCCGATCATCTGCGCCCGCTGGAGCGCGCGTTTGACCTGAAGCGCACGCAGCCGCTGGTGGTGATGATTGCCGGCGTGAACGGCGCGGGCAAGACGACTTCCATCGGCAAGCTGGCGCATACGTTCCAGCGCCAGGGCGCCAGCGTGCTGCTGGCCGCCGGCGACACCTTCCGCGCCGCCGCGCGCGAGCAACTGGTGGAATGGGGCAGCCGCAACAACGTCAGCGTGATTTCGCAGGACGGCGGCGATCCGGCCGCGGTGGCGTTCGACTCGGTCAATGCCGGCCGCGCACGCGGCATGGGCGTGGTGATGGTGGATACCGCCGGCCGCCTGCCCACGCAGCTGCACCTGATGGAAGAACTGAAGAAGATCCGCCGCGTCATCGGCAAGGCGGATGCGTCCGCGCCGCATGAGGTGCTGCTGGTGGTGGATGGCAACACGGGTCAGAATGCGCTGGCGCAGATCCGCGCGTTTGACGCTGCCATCAACTTGACTGGTCTGGTCGTGACCAAGCTGGACGGCACGGCCAAGGGCGGCACGCTGGCTGCCGTTGCCGCTGGCAGCCAGGGCGTGCGTCCGGTGCCGGTGTATTGGATTGGCGTGGGCGAAAGCCTGGAAGACCTGCAGCCCTTCGTGGCGGACGAGTTCGCGGCAGCATTGCTGGCGGATTGAGGCCGTTCATTCGGCGGGCTGAAACGCCCCTCTGAAGTCCCTGGCGGGACGACGCGCAAGCGCCGTCCCGCAGTCGTTTGCGCGTCAGCCACAAGGCCGGCGCGCGATACGTGTCACTTCCAGAACGGCTTGCTGCGGGCCAGATCATCGAAGGCCTGCTGCGCCTCGATGACCAGTTCGTCCAGGCGCGCGCTGATCCAGCCCAGCGCAAACCAGGCCTGCGGATGCGTTGCCGTACACGACTGGTAGTAGTCCTTGGCCATCGCCAGGTCGTTGATCTCGCCCAACACGTCCTGCACGCGGGAAAGCAGCTTGCGATAGCCGCGCAGCTTGCTGGCGGGCAGCAGCGATTCGGCGAAAGACAGGCCATAGCGCAGGCGTTTGCCGCGCTTGCGCAGCTCGTGGCGGGTGGGGATGTCCAGCGAGGCGAAGTGCGTGCCTTGCTCGGCCACCTTGCTGTGCCATCGGTGCAGGCGGCGGGCGAGGAGCTTGTGCAGACGCTGCGGCTGCGGCTCGGTCGTCAGCATCGGGATGATGGTGGGCTTGACGACGGGACCGGCCATGCCGCCTTCAAGCCGGATGGCAGGTTCGGGCGCGGCGTCGCTGGGCGTGCCGTTGGCGATCGTCTGGCCGTCCGCTTCTGGCTGGACCGCCGGCACGTCGAGCGACCATTCCAGCAGTTCCAGCAGCCAGGCCTGAAACGGCTGGCCGCCCGCAATGGTCTGCGCGTCCGCCTCGGGCGGTGCGGCTTCGATCGGGATCACGGGCATGCCGGCGCGCAGCAGGGCGGGGGCGACGGTTTCGTTCAGCACGTCCTGGTCGCGGTTGGCGCCGAACGCCGCAAAGTGGGTGCGCACGCCTTGCAGCAGAGAACCGGGCACCGGCGCGATCCAGCCATCGAACAGCTTCCAGGCCGACCGCAGCCGGCGCACGCCCACGCGCAATTGATGCACGTGTTCGGAATTGCCCGCGCGGTACACGCCTTCGGTGTCGACTTCGGCTAGCACCGCGGCATTGTGGCAGATCTGATCCAGGCATTCGGCCGCGATCGCGCCCATGGCCCGAGACGGCGTCATGTCGTTGCGCAGCTTCACGGCGGCGGCGCCGCGCGGCGCCCAGAACTGGGCGATGGCCTGCGCACGCCGCGCTTCGTGATCATCGCCGGCGGCGGCGTCCACCTCGGCCAGACGCTGTGCAAGCTGGGCCAGGGTGTCGCCGCGTTCGGACTTGCTGCGCGGATCCAGGATCAGCGCATGCCGCTGCTGCCAGCCCCGCGCGGCGGCGAAGATGGCGGCGGGGCGCCCCGACACCAGTTCGAATTCCAGTTCGGATATCGGCAATTCCAGCGCGCCCGCGCGCAGGATGCCGGTGTCGTAGGCCAGTTCCACCGTACCGTGACGCGTGCGGATCTTGCGCAAGAGGCGCTGCACGTCGGTTTCGTAGCGCAGGCCCAGTTCGCCTTTGATGGAAGACAGCGGGCCTTCGACCTCGGTGCCGGCATAGACCGACAGGTCAAGCACCGGACCGGGACGAGGGTGGTTCATCTCGATGCGCGAGATCGCGTCGGCGCCGGGCATCTTCAGCGTCTGCACCCAATCGGGCCCTTCCTGCCGCAGCCGGATGGCGATGCGCGCCCGCGCAAGCTCGCGCTCCGGCGTGTCGAAATACATGGCATGCAGGCGAAGGCGCGTGGCCTCTCGCTGCTTGACTTCACGCAACACGGCCTGGCGCGAAGCCGTGGGCACGTGCAGTTTCAATTCCTGTTCCGACATGGCAGCGGGTGTCCAACGGCAAAAGCCGAGATCTTAATCAAGGCGCGGGTGCGATTTGATGACCGGTCATATTTTGTTCACATGGAGGATAGACGTGATCGCGCCGCAAAAACAAGGCGGCTGATCAAGGACGCTGACGCGCTTTTGCGTTGCTTGCGAACAGAAAGGAACCGCCCATAGAAAACGCCGCCCCACAGGGGGCGGCGAAGGAGCGCTGTCAGGGGAAACCGACAAGCGTAAAACGGGCTACAGGATGCGTTTGCGCGCCTGCGTGATGATGACTTCGGCCAAGACGACGACTACGAAGATGGCGGCCAGCACCAGGGCAACGCGGTCCCACTGGAACAGGTTCAGCGCGGTGTCCAGCGCCATGCCGATGCCGCCGGCGCCAACCAGGCCCAGCACCGCGGATTCGCGCACGTTGATGTCCCAGCGCAGCAGCACGATGGACCAGAACGCCGGGCGAATTTGCGGCCAGTAGGCGTACCAGATCACCGATGCCTTGCTGGCGCCCGTGGCCGTGACGGCTTCGATGGGGCCGCGCTGCGCTTCCTCGATGGCTTCGCCAACCAGCTTGCCGACGAACCCGATCGAGCGGAAGGCGATGGCCAGCGTGCCGGCCAGTGCGCCCGGTCCGAAGATGGCGATGAACAGCAGCGCCCAGACCAGCGAATTGACCGACCGGCTGGACACCAGGATCAGGCGGGCCAGCATGTTGATGGTCTTGTTGGGCGTGAGGTTGTTGGCCGCCAGCAGGCCCACCGGCACGGCCATGAACACCGACAGGATGGTGCCAAGGGTGGCGATGTGCAGCGTTTCGATCAGCGCCGCGTGCACGCCATCCGGGTAGTAGGCCCAGTCGATCGGCCACATGCGTCGAAAGAGATCGGCCATCTGCTCCGGCGCGTCATACAGGAACTCCGGAATGATCTCCACGCCGCGGATCGCTTGCACGACGGCGGCCACCAGCAGCAGGTACAGCGCAAAGCGCAGCAGGCGCTGGCCCATGCTGTAACGCTGCCAGACACGCGGCTGGCCAGCGGGATTCAAGGGGGAAACGTGGGCGTTCATTCTTCCACCTCCGCCTTGCGCGCCGCCGCCGGCTTGCTGGTGCCCAGGCCCCGCGCGCCAGCAAAGCGGCTTTGCAGGATGCGGTCGAAACCCAGGTTGTCCAGGAACACCGCCCGCACGAAGCCAGCCAGGATTTCGCCCAGCATGATGATCGCGATCAGGGTCAGCAGGATCGCGCTGACGAAGTCGTAATCGAAACGCTGGAAGGCCGAGAACAACGTGCCGCCCACGCCGCCCGCGCCCACGATCCCCACCATGGTGGAGTTGCGCAGGTTGGAGTCGAATTGGTAGGTGGCAAAGCCGATGAAGCGGGCGAACACCTGCGGCAGCACGCCAAAGACGATGACGTTGGAGAACGACGCGCCGGTGGCGCGCACGGCCTCGACCTGCTTGAGCGAGATTTCCTCGATGGCTTCGGTGAAGAGCTTGCCGATGAAGCCGATGGACGCGACAGTCAGCGCCAGGATGCCTGCCAGCGCGCCAAAGCCCACGGCCTTGACGAACAGGATGGCGACGATGACCGGGTGCAGCGCGCGGCACAAAGCGACGATCGACCGCGCGGGCCACGAGATCCACGCGGGCATCAGGTTGCGCGCGCCCAAAAGGCCGACGGGCAGGGCAAGAAAGATGCCCAGCATCGACGCCAGGACCGCGATTTCAAGACTTTCCGCGATGCCCTTCCACAAGGTGGCGGGCTTCTCGAAATTGGGCGGGAACATGCGCGCGAGAAACGTCGAGGCGTGCCCCATGCCGGCCTCGAAACGCGACCAGCTGAAGTCGAGCTGTGCGGCCGCGTAGACGGTGTAGAGCACCAGCAGCAGCAAGCCCAGCTTGGCGCGTCCGGACATGGCGAAGGGGCGAATGGCGCCCCGGGGTTGCGTCATTCCAGCCAAGACTCGCCTCCGTAGATGGTCTTGAGCATGGTGGCGTCCAGGCCCTGTCCGTTGCCGTCATAGACCACGTGGCCGCCCGACATGCCGACGATGCGCGTGGCATAGCGGCGGGCCAGTTCGACGTCGTGGATGTTGACGATGACGGGGATGCCCGTGGCGCTGCCCTGCGCGGACAGCAGCTCCATGATCTCGACGGAGGTCTTGGGATCGAGCGACGACGTCGGTTCGTCGGCCAGCAGCACCTGCGGGCGCTGCATCAGCGCGCGGGCGATGCCCACGCGTTGGCGCTGGCCGCCCGACAGCGCATCGGCGCGCTGGTCGGCAAACCCGGCAAGGCCTACGGTATCGAGCAGCTTGTAGGCGTGCTCGATATCCTCGGGCTCGAAGCGGCGCATCCAGGCCTTCATGGCCGAGGTATAGCCCAGCCGGCCGGTCAGCAGGTTTTCCATCACCGTCAGGCGTTCGACCAGGTTGTATTCCTGGAACACCATGCCGATGCGGCGGCGCGCGCGGCGCAGCGACGCGCCGCGCACTTGCGCCAGATCGACGGTGCCGTCTTCTGACTGCAGGATGATCTCGCCCTTGGTGGGTTCGATCAGCCGGTTGATGCAGCGCAGGAGCGTGCTTTTACCGGTGCCCGACGGCCCGATGATGGCGGTGAGCCCCTGTCCGGCGATCTGCAGGTCGATGCCGTTCAGTACCGGCCGGCCGGCCCGGTATTCCTTGACCAGGCCGGAAATGCGTAGCGACGTCGTCATGCTGGATTACTTCTTGCTCTTGGCGGATTCGCGGTCGTAGGCCGCGCGGTTGAAGCTTTCGCCACCGGACTCGGCGACCTGGCGGACGATGGCCCAGTCCTTCTGGTAGGTCACCGGATAGAAGCGGTCAGCGTTGTCAAAGGCCTTGGACATCTCCGGCGGGAAGCGGTAGTCGTAGAAGCACTTGAGCATCTGGTCGCGGAACTTCGGCTCCAGGTCGTGCGCGTAGGCGAACGACGAGGTCGGGAATTTCTCGCTGGTGTAGATGATGCGGAAATCGGCTTCCTTGACCTGACCGCGTTCGACCATGCGCTTGAAGACGTCGGATGCCACGGCCGCGGCGTCGTAGTCGCCGGAGTTCACGCCCATGACCGATTGGTCGTGCTTGCCCGAGAAGATGACCTTGTAGTCCTTGTCGGGCGTCAGGCCTTCCTTGGGGAACAGGGCAACGGGCGCCATGTGGCCGGAGTTCGACGAGGGGGCGGTGTGCGCGAGCTTCTTGCCCTTCAGGTCGGTCAGCTTCTGGTAGGGGCTGTCCTTCTTGACGATGACGATCAGGTTGTAGCCCTGGAAGCCGTCGGCGTAGCCCTTGACCGCGAACGGCACGGCGCCCGCGATGTTCACGGCGAAAGCGGTGGGGCCGGTCGAGAAGCCGCCGACATGCAGGCGGCCCGAGCGCATGGCTTCGATTTCAGCCGCATTGCTCTGCACTTGATAGAACACGACGCGCTTGCCCGTGCACTCGGACAGGTGCTTGGTGAAAGGCTTGAAGATGTCTTCGTACACGGCCGGGTCTTCCACGGGCGTGTATGTGAACACCAGCGTGGAGGGCGTCTTGAGCTTGGACGGATCGGTCGGCGTGTCGGCCACCAGGTCCTTGTTCGAGTCGCAGTACATCTGGTCCAGGTCGCCGCGGTTGGAGCAGGTGTCGGCGGCCTGGGCGGCCGACGCTCCAAACGCGAATGCGGCCAGCGCGGCCGCCTGCATAAGACGCAAGGCTTGCATCGTGTGTCTCCTCGTGTAGGTATTAATTGAATGTTTGCTGAATTCAAACACACAACCGGGGACGGCACACTCGGGAAAGTCCCTGCCTTTCTTTTCGTCTTTTGTTCGGTTTGTTCGCTTTGTTTTCGTTTTTGCGCGAAAGTGCGCTCAGCCGCGAAAGCCCAGTTTGCGGGAGATTTCCTGCGCGCAGGCCAGCAACGGCCGCGCGATCGCGCCGTCCCACGACACGTCGAACAGGCCCGTGGGGCCCAGGCTGGTCAGCGCCAGCACGATGCTGCCCGTGTTGTCGAAGACCGGCACCGACAGCGCGTCCACGCCCGGCAGCGGATTGCCCAGCGCGCGGGCCATGCCGTGCACGCGGATATCGGCCAGTTGCGCGTCGATGTTGGCGCGGGAGGCTTTGCGTGGCGGCGGCACGCTGGCGATGACGGCGGTGTCGCCTTCCTCGCGCGCGATGTAGTGTTCGCTGACCTTCGGGGGCAGCCAGGCCGCGAACACCAGCCCCGTGGCGGTGTGCAGCATGGACATCACCGTGCCCTTGCGCATGTTCACGTGGACCGGGTAGCTGGCTTCGGTCATGTGGATCATGGTGGGACCGTGCGAGCCCAGCACCGCGATGCCCAGCGTGTGGCCGATCTCGGATTGCAGCTTGGCGATCTCGGGCATGGCCACGCGCACGGGATCCAGGCGCTGCAGGCTGACCAGCCCCATCTGCAGGGCGAAGGGGCCCAGTTCGTACTGGCCGGTGGTGGCGTCCTGCTGCACCAGTCCGACGCGGATGAAGCTGACCAGATAGGGGTGCGCCTTGGCGGACGTCATGCCCGCGCCCGCCGCGAGGTCGCGCAGGGTCAGCGGCTTGCCGGCGTCGACCAGGGCGGCCAGCAGCGGCACGCCCACTTCGATGGACTGGATGCTGCGGCGGCCGTCATTGGCGGGCGCCGCGGTCTTGGAAGTTGCCACGGTGTGCTGACCTCAGGCCGGCTGGACTTGGGAGGGCTGGCGCGCGGCGAGCAGCCGGTCGGCCATTTCGACGAAACCGCCGCCGCCATGGAAGGCGGCCACGAAGGCGGGGCGGTGCGTCAGGCGGTGCAACTGGGCCTGGATGTTGGCCACGCCGACCGAGATCGGGAAGTAGGCGAACATCGGCTCGTCGTTGGGCGAATCGCCAATGAACAGCGTGCTGTCCAGCGCGTCCGCCACGTCCTGGCCGAACTCGCGCTGGAACATGGTGCGCGTCATCGTGAGCTTGTCGTAGTCGCCGAACCAGCCATTGACGTGGATGGAGCTGACCTTGGCCTGCGCGCCGGCGTCCTGGAAGATCTGGACGATGCGGCTGATGGCGGCGTCGGGCAGGGCGGGCACGTCTTCGCAGAAATCGATGGCCAGATCGGCTACGCGATAGTCCTGGTCGCTGGCGACGGCGCTGCCGGGCACCTCGGCCAGGACGCGGTCGCGGATGGCGTCCAGCCGCTTGCGGCTTTCCTGGCGCGAAGCCGCGTCGGTCCAGTAATGCGTGGTCATGCGGCGGGCCTTGCGGTCGTAGGCGTAGTAGAACGCGCCGTTCTCGCCGACCACGGCGCGCACGGGCCACATGCGCGCGATGTGGTCGCACCAGCCGGCCGGGCGGCCGGTAATGGGCACGACCTGGATGCCGGCCTGTTCCAGGCGTTCAAGCGCGGCGTACGCGTCGGCCGGCAGGCGGCCTTCGGTGGTCAGCGTGTCGTCGATGTCGGTCAGGACGACGCGGACGGCTGCCGCGACGTTCAAAGGCATGGCCGCAAGGGCTTGCATGAGGTTTTTCCTTCGTTTTTCTGGGGGGATCTCCGGGCGAAAGTTTAACCGGACGGCCCCATTCGGACGGGCCGTCCAGACACTAATAGGGGTTCGGCCCAGAGGGGCGGTAAAATCCGGGCTTTCCCGCCTGGTTTACGCGTCACGCCATGTCCGTCCAGTTGTCCTCCCTGCCCGGCTCCGAGCCGGAATCCTTCGGCATCGCTTCGGTTGCCGAGATCATCGCCGAGCTGCGCGCCGGCCGCATCGTCATCCTGGTTGACGAAGAAGACCGCGAAAACGAGGGCGACCTCGTCATGGCCGCCGAATTCGTCACGCCCGAAGCCATCAACTTCATGGTCACGCACGGCCGCGGCCTGGTCTGCCTGACCCTGACCGAGGAACGCTGCCGCCAGCTCGAGCTGCCCATGATGGCCGCCCGCAACGGCACGCGTTACGGCACCAATTTCACGCAGTCGATCGAAGCCGCCGAGGGCGTCGAGACCGGCATCTCGGCCGCCGACCGTGCCCGCACCATCCAGGTGGCGGTGGCGCGCGACGCCAAGCCGGCCGATCTGGTCCAGCCCGGCCATATCTTCCCGGTGCGCGCCGTTCCCGGCGGCGTGCTGGTGCGCGCTGGCCACACCGAGGCCGGCTGCGACCTGACCGCCATGGCGGGCCTGACGCCCGCCGCCGTGATCTGCGAAATCCTCAAGCCCGACGGCACCATGGCCCGCCTGCCGGACCTGGTCGAATTCGCGCGCCAGCATGGCCTGAAGATCGGCACCATCGCCGACCTGATCCAGTACCGCAGCGAACACGAATCCATCGTCAAGCGCGTGGGCAAGCGCACCATGCAGACGGCCTGGGGCACGTTCGAGGCCGTGGCCTACGAAGACGCCGCCACCGGCTCCGCCCACTTGGCGCTGGTGCATGGTAATGTGACTCCCGATGCCGAGACGCTGGTGCGCGTGCACGAGCCCGCGTCCGTGCTGGATGTGCTGGATACCGGCGCAAGTCCGCATAGCTGGGGCGTGGCCCAGGCGCTCGAGGCCATCGCCGCCGCGCCGGCCGGCGTGCTGGTGCTGATGAACTGCCAGTCTTCCACGGAACACCTGTTTGGCCAGATTGCAGGCTGGAACGACCCGAAGGCCCAGGCCAATTCCGCCAACGCCGACCGCTTCGGCCTGCGCACCTACGGGATCGGCGCCCAGATTCTGCGCGACCTGAACGTGGGTCAAATGAGGCTCCTGGCCCGGCCGCGCAAGATGCCCAGCATGGCGGGCTTCTCGCTCACCATTACGGGTTACGATTGCGACCCGCAGAACACTCCCGCAACACACTGAAGGCCGACACATGAACCCTTACATCCTTACCCCCGACCTGAACGGCGAAGGGCTGCACATCGGCATCGTACGCGCCCGCTTCAACGAAGAAGTCGGCCAGGCCGAACTCGAAGCGTGCCTGAAGGAACTGGCCGAACTGGGCGTGGACGAGCGCGACGTGATGGTCGCCACCGTGCCCGGCGCGCTGGAACTGGGCGTGGCCCTGTCCCACATGGCCGAGACGTTTGAATTCGACGCTCTGATCGCGCTGGGCGCGGTCATCCGCGGCGAAACCTATCACTTTGAAGTGGTCAGCAATGAAATGGCCACGGCAATCACCCGCATCTCCCTCGAAACCGGCATCCCCGTCGCGAACGGCGTGCTGACCGTCGACACCGACGAGCAGGCGCAAGCCCGCGCCGCCGGCAAGGGTCGCGATTGCGCCCAGGTGGCCGTCGAAATGGCCAACCTGGTGGCAGCGCTGGAACCCGAGGAAGAAGACGAAGACGAAGACGACGAGGACGAAGATTTTGACGACGAAGAAGACGACGACCAGCGCTGATAGCGCGGCGCAGGCCCGCGCCAATGCGCGCAGCGCGCGCCGCCGTGCGCGCGAATTCGCGCTGCAGGGCGTGTACGCGTGGCTGCTGCGCGGCGGCGAAGGCACGCAGGACGCCGGCGAGATCGACGCCCATCTGCGCGACACCGAGGACTTTTCCGAGGCCGATGCGCAGTGGTTCAAGACCTTGCTGCACGGCGTGCTGCGCGAAGCGCCCGCGCTGCGCGAACGCTTCACGCCTTACGTCGACCGTCCGCTGGCCGAGTTGTCGCCCGTTGAGCACGGCATTCTGCTGATCGGCAGCTTCGAGCTGATCCATCACGTCGAAGTGCCGTACAAGGTCGCCATCAACGAAGCCGTGGAACTGGCCAAGTCTTTCGGCGGCACCGATGGCTTCAAGTTCGTCAACGGCGTGCTCGACAAGCTGGCTGCCGATGTCCGCGCGCACGAGGTCCAGGCCGCGGCGCAGCAACGGCGATAGCTAGACCCCGCAGCGCTTTGCGCTTCCCCCCGAGGGGAGCGCCGCTGCGGACCGGCGGAGCCCGGATCCGCGCGGCCCCGATCTGGGCCGCACGGCGGCCATGCAGACAATGGCGACCATCGGGCGCCGCTTAGTGGAGGCGCGGTGGCGTCCGAATTTGATCTGATTGCGCGCTATTTCACGCGTGCCGCGCCTGCTGGCCTCTTGGGCGTTGGCGACGACTGCGCGCTCTTTCCTGTTCCTCCCGGTGAGCAGGTGGCCACCAGCACGGACTTGCTGCTGGAAGGCCGGCATTTCTTTCCCGACGTAGACCCGAAATCGCTGGGCCACAAGGCGCTGGCGGTGAACCTGTCCGACCTCGCGGCCATGGGCGCGCGCCCGATAGGCTGCGTGCTCGGGCTGGCCTTGCCGCGCCTGGACGAGCCTTGGCTGGCTGCGTTTGCGGAAGGCTTTCATGCGCTGGCCGCGGCCCACGGGTGCCCCCTTGTCGGCGGCGACACCACGCGCAGCGCGCATGACCTGGCGATCAGCGTGACCGTGTTTGGCGCCGTGCCTCCCGGCCAGGCACTGCGCCGCGATGGCGCGCGAAGCGGCGACGACATCTGGGTGTCCGGCGAACTGGGTGCGGCCGACGTGGCCTACCGGCTGCTCGACGGGCAATATCCGGCTAATGCCGCACTGCTGGCCGCCACGCGCGGCGCGTTGGAGTGGCCCGAGCCGCAAGTGGGGCTGGGCACGGCGCTGCGCGGCATCGCGAATGCAGCCATCGACCTGTCCGACGGCCTGGTGCAGGACCTGGGCCACATCCTGGCCGCCAGCCGCGTCGGCGCCCGCCTGCGGTTCGCGGACCTGCCGATGGCGCCCGCCCTGGCGAGCCTGGAAGCGGCGCTGCTGCAACGCGCCCTGCTGGGCGGGGGCGATGTCTATCAACTGTGTTTCACCGCGCCGCCGTCCCGGCGCGACGCCGTGCTGGCGGCAGCCCGCACCGCCGGCGCCCGCGTGACCCGGGTGGGCGAGATTCTGCCGCAGCCGGGCATCGCGGTTCTCGACGCGCAAGGCCAGCCGCTTGCCGACCTGCCCGCCGGCTTCGATCACTTCCCCGCGGACTGATCCGCGGCTTCCTTTTTGCAGACCCTTTCCCCATGTCTTCCGCTGATCAGCACTCCACCTCCATGCGCGACCGCCGCCGCGCCGCGTACCCGGCGCTCTCCTGGGTCTGCCGCGATCCGGGCCGGCTGATTGCGTTTGGCTTCGGTAGCGGACTGATCCGTCCGGCCTCGGGCACGTGGGGCACGCTGCTTGCTTGGGCGATCTGGGTGGCGGCGGCGCCTGCGGCGTCGGACCTGGCCATCGGCGTGTTCCTGGCGGTGGCATTTCTGTACGGATGCTGGGCCTGCCATCGCGTCGGCCGAGAACTCCAGCAGCCGGATCATGTCGGAATGGTCTGGGACGAGATGGTGGCGTTCTGGCTGGTGCTGTGGCTTACGCCGGCTGGTTGGTTGTCGCAGGCGCTGGCGTTCGTGCTGTTCCGCACGTTCGACATCGTCAAGCCGCCACCCATCAAGTTCTTCGACGCCCATATCAAGGGCGGTTTCGGAGTCATGTGGGACGATATCGTGGCCGCCGGCTATGCCTTGCTGGTAATGGCGCTGGTGGCCCGCACAGGAGTCTTGGAATGAACGATCAGCATGAAGGCGCGCGGACCAACATGACGGCCGCGCAGTTGTCGGAAGCGACGATACTCGGCCTGTCCGAGCGGCTGGGCGATGTGCTGCGCCAGCAGGGGTGGATGCTTGGCACCGCCGAATCCTGCACGGGCGGCCTGCTGGCAGGCGCCGTCACCGCGGTGGCCGGTTCCAGCGAATGGTTCGAGCGCGGCTTCGTCACTTACAGCAACGACGCCAAGGTTACCGAACTGGAGGTGTCGCCCGAAACGCTGCATCACTTTGGCGCAGTCAGCGAGCCCGTGGCGCTGGAGATGGCAAACGGGGTGCTGCTTGCCGTGCCAAACGCGCATGTGGCCATGTCGACCACCGGCATCGCCGGACCGGGCGGCGCCACACCGGGCAAGCCGGTGGGCATGGTGTGCTTTGGCTTTGCCATGCGGGTGGGCGACGGCATCAGCAGTCGCGCGGTGACGCACGTGTTCCAGGGCGACCGGGGGCAGGTGCGGCAGGCGGCGGTGGAGTTCGCGCTGCGGGCCGTGCTGGAATTCGCAGGCGCGCCGATCAACCGGCGATGAATCCCGACGCGAAACGCCCGCGCTGAACTGGCGGGCGTTGAAATGAAAAAAGCCGCTGCACCGTGCATTCGCACATGGTGCAGCGGCTTTTGCGCAATGTGGCGTCAGCGCACCGCGTTGATCGCGTCGCGCAGGCCCTTGGCGGCCTCGGCGGCGGCTTGGCGCCAGTCGTCGCCGCCGCTGGCGTAGATGATGGCGCGCGACGAGTTGATCATCATGCCGTTGCGCGCCGCGTTGGCGCCGGCGTTGACCGTTGCCGTGATGTCGCCGCCCTGGGCGCCGATGCCCGGCACCAGCAGGGGCAGGGCGTCGCCGATGCGCTGGCGCACCGCAGCCAGTTCGTTGGGGAACGTGGCGCCGACCACCAGGCCGCACTGGCCATTGGCATTCCACTTGTCCGCCACCAGCCCCGCCACGTGCAGGTACAGGGGCTCGCCGTTGTCCATCTTCAGGAATTGCAGGTCCGAGCCGCCGGGATTGGAGGTGCGGCACAGCACGATCACGCCGCGGTCGCGCCACGCCAGGTAGGGCTCGACCGAGTCCAGGCCCATGTAGGGGCTGACGGTGAGGGCGTGGGCCTGGTAGCGCTCGTAGGCTTCGCGGGCGTAGTTTTCGGCGGTGGAGCCGATGTCGCCGCGCTTGGCGTCCAGCACGATGGGCAGGTCGGGATGGTTGTCGCGGATGTGCTGGCACAGTGCTTCCAGCTGGTCTTCGGCGCGGTGCGCGGCAAAGTACGCGATCTGCGGCTTGAAGCTGCAGGCGTACGGCGCCGTGGCGTCGACGATGTCGCGGCAGAACTGGAAGATGGCGTCCGGCTTGTCCTGCAATTCGCGCGGGAAGCGCTGCGGGTCGGGATCCAGCCCGACTTGCAGGAGCGAGTTGCTGGTGGTCCAGGCGTGTTCGAGTTTTTGCAGGAAATTCATGGGATTCAGTGCAGTTTGACCCGCGGGCGCGTGCGCCGCATGAGCAGGCGAGCCAGGGCGAGGGAGACGGTACGCGAGGCGCCCAGCACCGCGCGGTGGTGCATCAGGTGCAGGCTCATGTACATCAGGCGCGCCAGTGTACCGCTTACGAACAGTCCCCGTCCGGCAAGCTTGCCCATCAGGCTGCCCACCCCGGCGTCCTGGCCCAGCGACACCAGCGATCCGTGGTCCTGGTAGACATAGGGCTCGGTGGGCTCGGGGTTGTTGCGCAGCCGGGCCGTCAGCTTCTTGGTCAGGTAATCGGCCTGCTGGTGCGCGGCCTGGGCCCGGGCGGGCACGGTGCGGCCGTCGCGCCACGGCGCCGCGCAGCAGTCGCCCAGCGCCAGGATGTGCGGATCGGGCGTTTCAAGCCGCTCGTTGACTTCGACCTGCCCCAGCTTGTTCAGCGGCAATCCCAGGTCGGCCAAGAGCGCCGGCCCCTTGATGCCGGCGGCCCACATGCACAACTGCGCGGGAAACTCGCGGCCATCGGCGGTGCGTACCGTGTTGTCCGTCACTTCGGACACGCGGCAGGACGTCTCGACGCGGATGCCCAGTTCGGTCAGGCGCTTGGTCGCCGCCACCGAGATCTTTTCGGGCAGCGCGGACAGGATGCGCGGCGCGCCTTCGACCAGCGTGATGGCCAGGTCGCGGTCGGCGCGGAAGTTCGGCAGGCCATAGGCGCTGACGACGTGGCTGGCTTCGGTCAGTTCCACCGCCAGTTCGACGCCAGTGGCGCCGCCGCCCACGATCACCAGGTCCAGCCGCGCGGAAGGATTGCGCACCTTGGCCTGATCCACCAAGGCCATTGCCTTGAGCATGGTCAGGCGGAATTGCTCGGCGTTTTCGGTGGTGTCCAGCGTGACCGCATGTTCGGCCGCGCCCGGCGTGTTGAAGAAGTTGGAGGTGCTGCCCAGCGCCAGCACCAGCGTGTCGTACGCCAGTTCGCGGCGGGGCAGGACTTCCTGGCCCTGGGCGTCATTGACGGCGTCCACAGTGATGAGACGGCGTTCGCGGTCGACGCTTTCAAGCCGGCCCTGGGCGAACGAGAACCCGTCCATGTGGGCCAGCATCAGGTACGACAGGCCTTCCTGGTGAATATCCAGCGTGCCCGCCGCCGCTTCATGCAGCGAAGGCTTCCAGATGTGAAAAGGGCGACTGTCGACCAGGGTGATGTATTGGCGGCCGTGGATCCGGCCCAATTTGGCGGCCAGTTCAAGGCCGCCTGCGCCACCGCCGACGATGACGATGCGCTTGGAGGGTGCTGACGTCGATTGAGGCATCATGGCTCCCAGTATAAATAGAGTCGCATCCCCGTCGCGATGCGAACCCGTATCAGTGCATGACGAAACGGCTGATGGCCACTCCCACCCAGACCGTTCCGGCAAATATCAGCAGCAGCATCACCGCCGCGCTGCCCAGGTCCTTGGCCCGCCCCAAGAGGGGGTGGCGTTCGACCGACAGCGCATCGGCAAGCGCTTCGATGGCGGAATTAAGCAGTTCCGCCGCCAGCACCATGACCACCACGCCCACCAGGAAGAACACCTCGACCGTGGTGCGGCCCAGAAAGAATGCCGCTGGAATCATCAGCACGGCCAGCGCCAGTTCCTGGCGGAAGGCCGCCTCGTATTTGACGGCCGCCTTCAGGCCCTGCCAGGAATAGCGCAGCGCATTGAGGATACGGCGCGCGCCGCCGGTGCTCTTGAAGGGCGAGTGTTGCGGATCGTGGGTCATGGAATCGGAAGAAAGCCGTGGTGGCGGCTTTTTAACAGATAAGGGTTGCCCGCGTGGCACACCGCGTGCCTATGGGCAAACCCTAATTGTGACCCAACGGCAGCAGGCGCAGGATTCTGGTCAATTGGTAAGGCCACTTTACCGTTTCGTCCTGTCATCGAGCTGTCTTCTTTCATGCCGATTCAGACCATTGAACCTCGCCGCCTGTATCGCCAGATCGCCGATCAGCTTCGTCTGCTGATCGAGGCCGGCGAATTTCCGGCCGGTGCGCGCCTGCCGCCCGAGCGCGACCTTGCGCTGAAGCTGGGCGTGTCGCGGCCATCGGTGCGCGAGGCGTTGATCGCCCTTGAGGTCGAAGGCTGGGTGGAAGTGCGCATGGGCTCGGGTGTGTATGTGCAAAGCCCGGGCGGCGCGCCGCGCGCCAGCCTTACCGCGGAAAGCCCGCTTGAAACCATCCGCGCGCGCCGCACCATCGAGAGCGAGCTGGCCGCGCAGGCGGCGCTCAATCCCGTGCCCGCGTTGGTGGAAGGCCTGCGCGAAGCCGTCGACGCGATGGAAGACGAGGCGCGGGCCGGCAGTGTGCCCATCCGCGGCGACCGGCTGTTCCATCTGCGTGTGGCGGAAATGGCCAATAACGCCGTGCTGGTGCGCGTGGTGGGCGAACTCTTTGACGAACGCCACAACCCGCTCTCCGTGAAGCTGGGCGATTACTTCGAAAATTCCGACAGCTGGGCCGTCGCCATCACCGAACACCGCCGCGTCATCGACGCCATCGCGGCCGGTGACGAACAGGGCGCGCGGGCCGCCATGCGTGAACATCTTTCCTGCTCGTACGACCGCCTGATGGCCAGCTGGCCCGGTGCGGCCGACGCCTTGCGCGCTGAATAGCAACAGGCCGCCGGTCCCTCCCGGGGCGCCGGCGGCAACTCGCAGTCGCAGTTGGTAGGTGCAGCTCCAGTAGGTGAACTCCATATGTAAAACATGACGCGAGGCCGCCGAGCCCGCCACCTCAAAGAGAGGAGACAACATGAAGCCAGGCAACGCCATCAAAGTGCTCTTTGCCGCCGTCGCGATCGCCGTCAGCGGCTCCGCGCTGGCGCAGACCAAACTGAAGTGGGCGCACGTCTACGAGACGTCCGAACCGTTCCATACCTCGTCGGTGTGGGCCGCTCAGGAAATCGAGAAGCGCACCAACGGCCGCTATCACATCGACGTCTATCCGGCCTCGCAACTGGGCAAGGAAAACGACATCAACCAGGGGCTGACGCTAGGCACGGTCGACATGATCATCTCCGGGTCCAGCTTCGCGGCCAAGAGCTTTCCGCGCATCGGCGTCACGTACTATCCCTACACCTTCCGCAGCCCGGAGCACCTGATCGCCTACACCAAGAGCGACATCTACAAGGAGCTCACCCAGGGCTACGACGAAAAGAGCGGCAACCACATCGTCGCGACCACCTACTACGGCACGCGCCAGACCACATCCAACAAGCCGTTCACCAAGTGCAGCGAGATGAAAGGCCTGAAGATTCGCGTGCCGGACGTGGCCGCGTATCTGGCCATGCCGCGCGCCTGTGGCGCCAACACCGCGCCCATTGCCTTCGCCGAGGTCTATCTGGCCTTGCAGAACGGCACGGTCGAAGCCCAGGAAAACCCGCTGACCACCATCGAGGCCAAGAAGTTCTACGAAGTGCAGAAGAACATCATCCTCACTGGCCACATCGTCGATCACCTGAACACGGTGATCTCCGGCAAGCTCTGGAAGAGCCTGTCCGACGAGGACAAGAAGATCTTCGCCGAGGTCGCGCAGCAGGCCGCGGAAAAGGCGTCGGCCGAAGTGGCCGCGTCCGAGAAGAAGATGGTCGACGTCTTCAAACAGCGTGGCCTGTCGGTGGCCGAGGTCAACATCGACGACTTCCGCAACACCGTGCTGGAGAAGGTGCCGTTCAAGCAATACGGCTACGAGAAGTCGGACTGGGAAAAGATCCAGGCGGTGAAGTGAACGCCGGCGCGGCGGGCCGCCACGTCGGTCCGCCGCGCCCGATCTGATCGCCACACCGATCCCGCACGAGGGGAGATTCCATGCACTCCAACGCGAAGGCCGCGCCGATGGCGGCCGTCAGCCATCCGCCGGACAAGCCGCCCGGCGCCCATCACGTTTCCTCGGTGGACGAGATCGTCCAGAGCTTCGAGGAAGCCGATCATCACGTGGTCAGCCTGGCCGGCTACCAGCCGGAAGACTGGATTTGCCTGGCCATGTTCTGGGCGATGGCGCTGCTGGTGTTCCTGCAGTTCTTTTCCCGCTACGTCCTGAACGACTCGTACGCCTGGACCGAGGAGCTGGCGGTGTATTGCCTGATCGGCGTGGTGTTCTTGGGATCCGCGATGTGCGTGCGCGCGTGCCGCCATATCCAGGTGGACTTCCTGTACCGCTACCTGCCCAAGCCTGCCGGCCGCGTGCTGTCCACGCTGATCGATATCCTGCGCACCGCGTTCTTCGGCTATGCCGTGTGGCTGACGTACCGCTACATCGTGCTGGTGGGCGACGAGCCCATGACGACGCTGTTCTGGAACAAGGCGTACGTCTATTGGGTGGCGCTGGCGGGCTTCGTCATGATGTTCTTGCGGTCTCTGCAGGTGTCCGTGCAGAACTGGCGGCAGGGCTACTCCATCCTGGAGAACCCCGCGGCCTATGAGTCGCTGGACTGAAGCGCTGGACTGAATTCCCGAATCCGCAGTGCCTTTGCCAGGAGCGAACATGGGCACCCTGATTGGAACCTTTCTGCTGTTGATGATCATGGGGCTGCCGGTGGCGGTCTCGATGGCGGGCGCATCCCTGCTGTACATCCTGATTTCCGGCAGCGTGCCGGACGTCGTGATCGCCCAGCGCATGATTGCGGGCGTCGAGTCGTTTCCGCTGCTGGCCGTGCCGTTTTTCATCCTGGCCGGCAACCTGATGAACATCGCGGGCATCACGGGCCGCATCTACAACTTCGCAGTCGCGCTGGTGGGCTGGATGCGCGGCGGGTTGGGGCAGGTGAACATCATCGGCTCGGTGGTGTTTGCCGGCATGTCCGGCACCGCCATCGCCGACGCCGCGGGCCTGGGCACCATCGAGATCAAGGCCATGAAGGACCACGGCTACCAGACCGAGTTCGCGGTCGGGGTGACGGCCGCGTCGGCCACGCTGGGCCCCATCATTCCGCCGTCGCTGCCGTTCGTCATCTACGGCATGATGGCCAACGTGTCGATCGGTTCGCTGTTCCTGGCGGGCCTGATTCCCGGCCTGGTGCTGACCATCCTGATGATGCTTACCGTGGCGTACTACGCGCGCCGCAACAACTGGGGCGGCGACGTTGCCTTCAACTGGAAACGGCTTGGCGGCGCGGGGCTGGAAGTGCTGATCGTGCTGGCGTTTCCGATGTCGATCTGGCTGATGACGCTGGCGGGCGTGTCGCCCAACGTCGCCACCGGCATCTCGTTCGCGGCCTTGCTGCTGCTGGACTGGAAGTTCAACTTTTCGGCCGTGATGGCGTTGATGGCGCCGGTGATCCTGATCGGCGGCATGACGCTGGGCTGGTTCACGCCCACGGAAGCCGCAGTGGCGGCCGTGATCTGGGCGCTATTTTTGGGACTGGTGCGCTATCGCTCCATGACGTTGCGCACACTGGCCAAGGCGTCGTTCGACACCATCGAGACCACCGCGTCGGTCCTGTTCATCGTGACGGCAGCCTCGGTGTTCGCCTGGCTGCTGACAACGACGCAGGCCGCGCAGGCGCTCACCGACGCCATCCTGAGCGTGACGCAGAACAAGTGGGTGTTCCTGCTGATGGCGAACGTGCTGATCCTGATCGTCGGCTGCTTCATCGACACCATCGCGGCCATCACCATCCTCGTGCCCATCCTGCTGCCGATCGTCCTGAAGCTGGGCATCGACCCGATCCACTTCGGGCTCATCATGACGCTGAACCTGATGATCGGCCTTCTGCATCCGCCAATGGGCATGGTGCTCTTCGTGCTGGCGCGGGTGGCCAAGCTGTCGGTCGAGCGCACCACGATGGCCATCCTGCCGTGGCTCGTGCCGCTGTTCGTGGCGCTGATCGCCATTACCTACATTCCTTCGATCACCCTGTGGCTGCCCACCGTAATGGGCATGACCGGCAAATAAGGACGCACGCCCATGTCAGCAAGACTGCAAGGCAAGACCGCCATCGTCACCGCCGCAGGGCAGGGCATTGGCCGCGCCGTGGCCCTGGCCTACGCGCACGAGGGCGCCGACGTGCTGGCCGTGGACCTGAACGGCGCCGCGCTGGAATCGCTGTCCGGCTGCCGCACGCACGTGCTGGACGTGACCGACGCCCGCGCCGTGCGTGCGCTGGCTCAGGAAGCGGGCGGCGTCGACGTGCTGTTCAATGGCGCGGGTTTCGTGCATGCCGGCACCATCCTGGATTGCGACGAAGACGCCTGGGATTTCTCGTTCAACCTGAACGTGCGATCCATGTACCTGCTGATCCGAGCCTGCCTGCCGGCCATGCTCGCGCGCGGCGCGGGGTCCATCGTCAACATGGCTTCCGTGGCGGGCAGCATCAAGGGCGCGCCCAACCGCTGCGCCTACGGCGCCACCAAGGCGGCCGTCATCGGCCTGACCAAGGCGGTCGCCGCCGACTATGTGGGGCAGGGCATCCGCTGCAACGCGATCTGCCCCGGCACGGTGGAGTCGCCGTCCCTGCGCCAGCGCATCGACGCGCAGGCGCTGGCCAGCGGCCAGTCCGTCGCGGCGGTCGAAGCCGCCTTCACCGCGCGCCAGCCAATGGGCCGGATCGGCCGCGCCGAAGAGATCGCCGCGCTGGCGGTGTATCTTGCCAGCGACGAATCCGCCTTCACCACCGGCACCGCGCAGGTGATAGACGGCGGCTGGTCCAATTGAATTCTTCTTTTCCAGTAACCAGGAAACCGCTATGAAACTGATGCGCTATGGCGCCAAGGGCTCGGAAAAGCCCGCCTTGATCGACGCAGAGGGCCAGGTCCGCGACCTGTCGTCCGTCATTTCCGACATCACCGCCGAGTCGCTCGTGCCTGCCAAGCTGGCGCAGTTGCGCGCGCTGGATCCGGCGTCGCTGCCGCTTGTCGCGCAGCCCGGCCGCGTGGCGCCGCCGTGGCGCGGCATGGGCAAGTTCATTTGCATCGGCCTGAATTACGCCGACCATGCCGCCGAGTCCGGGCTGCCCGTGCCGGCCGAACCGGTCGTCTTCATGAAGACGACGTCCGCCGTGGTGGGCTGCAACGATCCGGTCGTGCTGCCGCAGGAATCGGTCAAGACCGACTGGGAAGTCGAGCTGGGCGTGGTGATCGGCGAGAAGGCCCGCTATGTCAGCGAGGCCGACGCCATGAAGCACGTGGCCGGTTACTGCGTGGTGAACGACGTGTCCGAGCGCGAATACCAGATCGAACGCGGGGGCACGTGGGACAAGGGCAAGGGCTGCGATACCTTCGGCCCCATCGGTCCTTGGCTGGTCACGGCCGACGAAGTCCCCAATCCGCAGGACCTGGAGATGTGGCTTGAGGTCAACGGCAAGCGCTACCAGAACGGCAGCACCCGCACGATGGTGTTCGGCGTGGCGCAACTGGTGTCGTACGTCAGCCGCTTCATGACGCTGTATCCGGGGGACCTCATCAGCACCGGCACGCCGCCCGGCGTGGGCATGGGCCAGAAGCCCGCGCCTGTCTACCTGAAGGCGGGCGACGAGATGAAACTGGGCATCGCGGGCCTGGGCGAACAGCGCCAGCGCGTCCATGCCTGGGATCCCGCCCTGATCGACGGCTGATCCGCACCCCCCTTGCATTCCGGAGTTCTCATGTCGCAGACCGATACGGCAGTCATCCGCATTCACCCGGCGGACAACGTGGTGATCGCTAGACGCCAGCTTGTCAGCGGCACGCGCCTGGAGGGCGAGGGGGTGACCATCGTGGGGCTGGTGCCGCCCGGCCACAAGGTGGCCGTGCGTGCCATCGCGGCCGGCGAACCGGTGCGCCGCTACAACCAGATCATCGGTGTGGCGCGGCAGGACATTGCGCCCGGCCAGCACGTCCATACCCAGAATCTTGAGTTCTCGGATTTCGAACGCGACTATGCCGTGGGGCAAGATGCGCGGCCCACCGACTACGTGGGGGCGCCCGCCATGTTCGACGGCATCGTGCGTGCCGACGGCCGCATCGCCACCCGCAACTACATCGGCATCCTGACCAGCGTGAACTGTTCGGCGACGGTGGCGCGCGCCATCGCCGATCACTTCCGCCGCGACATCCGGCCCGAGGCCCTGGCAGCCTGTCCGAACGTGGACGGCGTGGTGGCGCTGACGCATGGCGCGGGCTGCGCCACCGGCAGCGACGGCGAACCATTGCGCGTGCTGCGGCGCACGCTGGGCGGCTACGCCCGGCATGCCAACTTCGGCGGGCTGATGGTCGTGGGGCTTGGCTGCGAGACCAACCAGATCGGCGGGCTGATGGAGCAGGAGCATTTGCGCGAAAGCGGCATGCTGCACACCTTCAACATCCAGGACACCGGCGGCACGCGCAAGACCGTGGCGCGCGGCATCGAACTGGTCGAGCGCATGCTGGACCAGGCCAATCGCGTCCAGCGCCAGCCCGTGCCCGCCAGCCACCTGACCGTGGGGTTGCAATGCGGCGGGTCGGATGGCTATTCCGGCATCAGCGCCAATCCTGCGCTGGGCGCCGCGGTGGACCTGCTGGTGCGCCACGGCGGCACGGCCATCCTGTCCGAGACACCGGAAATCTACGGCGGCGAGCACCTGCTGACGCGCCGCGCGCAATCGCCGGCCGTGGCGGACAAGCTGCTGGCGCGCGTGCGCTGGTGGGAAGACTACTGCGCCCGCAACGACGCCGAGATGGACAACAACCCCTCGGCCGGCAACAAGGCGGGCGGCCTGACCACCATCCTGGAAAAATCGCTGGGCGCCATCGCCAAGAGCGGCACGACCAATCTCACCGACGTCTACGAGTACGCCGAGCCCGTGCATACACGTGGGCTGGTCTTCATGGACACCCCGGGCTACGACCCGGTCTCGGCCACCGGGCAGGTGGCCGGGGGCGCCAACCTGATCTGCTTTACCACTGGCCGCGGGTCCGCGTATGGCTGCGCGCCCGCCCCGTCGCTCAAGCTGTCCACCAACACGGCGCTATGGCAGCGCCAGTCCGACGATATCGACATCAATTGCGGTGAAGTCGTCGACGGCGCGCAGAGCGTGGCGCAGATGGGCGAGCGCATTTTCCAGCTCATGCTGCAGACGGCGTCGGGCCGGCGCACCCGCAGCGAGACGCACGGCTACGGACAAAATGAATTCGTCCCGTGGCAACTGGGCGCGGTGATGTAGCGAAGACGGCTCGGGGCATGCTATACCCTGGCGTCTCCCCTTTTAGGCATAGCGCACCCATGCTTGAACGTTTGAATTCGGAGTCATTGCCGCGTCTGCCCGCCGACGTTGAAAAGCCCAGCTACGACCGTAGCCGGCTGACGCCGGGCATCGTCCATCTGGGGCTGGGCGCCTTTCACCGGGCGCATCAGGCGTTTGTCACCGATCAGGCGATGCAAGCCAGCGGCGACCTCACCTGGGGCATCCTGGGCGTCTCGCTGCGCCACCCCGCCACCCGCGATGCGCTAACGCCCCAGGACGGGCTTTACACGCTGGCCGTGCGCGACGCCGGTCCGGACGGTCAGGACCGCGAACACCTGCGTATCGTGGGATCCGTGCTGCGCGTGATGGTGGCCGAGGAAGACCCCAACGCCGTCCTCGAACGCATCGCGTATCCGCAGACCCGCATCGTCAGCCTGACCGTGACGGAAAAGGGCTACAGCCACGAACCGGCCACGGGACATCTGCGCTGGGACGATCCGGACATCGTGCACGATCTGGAAAACCCCATCCGGCCCCGCAGCACCATCGGCATCCTGGTCTACGGCCTGGCGCTGCGGCGCGAACGCGACCTGCCGCCGATCACGCTGTTGTCTTGCGACAACCTGCGCGGCAACGGCGACACGCTGCGCAGCCTGGTGCTGGCCTTTGCGCTGCGCGTTGACGTGACCCTGGCCGACTGGATCGACCGCCACTGCACGTTTCCGAACTCCATGGTCGACCGCATCGTGCCGGCCACCGAAGACCAGGACCGCCGGCGGATCGCCGAACGCCTGGGCGTCGAGGATGCCTGGCCCGTGCTGGGCGAGCCCTATCTGAACTGGGTGATCGAAGACCGGTTCGCCGCCGGCCGCCCCGCCTGGGACGCGTACGGGGGCGCCACCTTCGTGCGCAATGCGGCGCCCTACGATCGTCTGAAGCTGCGCATGGTCAGCGGGCCGCATTCGGCGCTGGCCTATCTGGGCGCGACGCTGGGACTGCATACGGTGGCCGATGCCGCCAACACGCCCGCGCTGCGGGCGTTCGTCGACGCCATGATGCGCGAAGAGATCGCCCCGACCCTGCGCGGCATTCCCGACACGGGGCTGGTGGAATACCGTCTGCGGTTTCTGGAACGGATCTCCAACCCGGCGCTGCCGCATCCGCTGTCGCAGATCGCCATGGACGGATCGCAGAAGCTGCCCCAGCGCCTGCTGGACACCATTCGCGACCGGCTGCGTGCCGGCCACGGCATCGATCGTCTGTGCCTGGCGGTCGCCGCATGGCTGAACTACCTGCGCGGCGAGGACGAGCAGGGCAGCGCCTACCCCATCCAGGACCCCATCGCCGCGCGCCTTGACCGCCTATTGGCGCGCGCCGAGGTGGCCGCGCATGCCGCCATGCCGTCGCAGGCGGCTCAGCGGCGCGCGACGGTGCTGGCGCGCTTTAAACCGGTGTTCGGCGACCTGGGCAATTCGGCCGAGTTCGTGGGCGCCCTGACCAAGCATCTGGAAGCGCTGCGCGAGCACGGTGTGATCCATGCCGTGCAGGCGGCCACCTAGGAGACAAGCATGGACGCCGAAAGCCGCGTGACCGCCGACGAATGGGAACGCTGGGCCGAGGCGTGCCTGCTTGCGCAGGATTTTCCGGCCGATGACGCGCGCTGTCTGGCGCAAAGCCTGGCGCAGACCAGCCTGTGGGGCATCGATTCGCACGGCATCGCGCGGCTGCCGCATTACCTGAATCGCGTGGCGTACGGCTCGATCCTCGCCAGGCCCGACGTCCGCATCGTGCGCACGGGGCCGGGCACGGCACAGGTCCACGGGGGCCGGGGGCAGGGCATCGTGGTGGCGCATCGGGCCAATGCGCTGGCCGTCGAGCTGGCCCGCGACGCCGGCGTGGCGGCGGTCGGCGTCAGCGACTCCTCGCATTGCGGGGCGATTGGGCTCTACAGCCGCGCGGCAGCCAGGCAGGGTTTGATCGGCATCGCCTTCACGCATTCGGACTCGGTCGCCGCGCCCTTTGGCGGGCGCGAAGCCTTCTTCGGCACCAATCCCCTATCGCTGGCATTTCCGCGCGCGGACGGGTCGCCGTTGTGCCTGGACATGGCCACGACCTCCATTCCTTGGAACCGCGTCATGAACGCGCGGCGCGATGGCTTGGCGTTGCCGGCGGGCGTGGCGCTGGACGAGAACGGAGCGGACTGCACCCACGCGCAGGCCGCGCGCGCATTGCGGCCGCTAGGTGGCGAGGAATACGGCTACAAGGGGTATGGCCTTGCGATGATGGTCGAGCTGCTGTGCGGACCGCTCAACGGCAATCCATTCGGCCCGCATATCTCGTCGATGTACGAGGCGCTGGACCAGCCGCGCGAGCTGGGCGCGTTCTTCATTGTCATCGACCCGGCGCGCTTTGCCGGTGGGGCGGCGCTGGCCGCGGTGGTGGCGGGGATGGCGGTCGAGCTGTCACAGGCGCCGGGCGCGCCCCGCATGCCTGGCGATCCGGAGGCGGTGCATGAGCGGGAACGGCAGCGGCTTGGCCTGCCCGTGCCGCCCGCGCTGTGGGACGAGATGGCGGACTGGAGCCGCCGGCTGGGCGTGGCGCTGCCGGCGACTCGTCAGGCGTAGCTGCGCAATCCTTGGGCCTGCTCCTACACCCCCAGGTACTGCAGCAGCCGCGCCTCGTCGTCCAGGAATTCCCGCGACGTACCCGTCCACGCAACGCGACCCTTTTCCACGATGGCGTGGCGGTCGGCAGTGGCCAGCAGCGGCTCCAGGTTCTTATCGATGCACAGCACGGCCAAACCGGTCTGCTTCAGCGTATCCAGCGCGGCCCAGATTTCTTCGCGCACCACGGGCGCGAGCCCTTCGGTGGCCTCATCCAGAATCAGCAGCCGGGGATTGGTGAGCAGTGCGCGGCCGATGGCCAGCATCTGCTGTTCTCCGCCCGACAAGTGGCTGCCCAGGTGCTTGGCGCGTTCGGACAGGCGCGGGAACAGCGCGTACACGCGTTCCAGCGTCCAGGGCTGCGCCGCGCCTTGCCGGTTGTGCGCGGTGGCCACCAGGTTCTCGCGCACGGACAGATTGGGAAAGACATGGCGGCCTTCAGGCACCAGCCCGATGCCGCACTGCGCTACCTTGTAGGACGGTAGGCGGCTGATGTCCGCGCCGTCGAAGCTGATGGCGCCGCGCGAGGCGGGGTTCAGGCCCATCACCGCCTTGACGGTGGTGGACTTGCCCATGCCGTTGCGTCCCAGCAGGGTCACAAATTCGCCGGGCGCGATGTCCAGGTCGATGCCGAAGAGCGCCTGGCTGGCGCCGTAGTGCGCGGTGACACCGCGCAGCGAGAGCAGGGCGGTCATGCGCGCGCCTCCCGGGTGCGGCCGCGCTCGCTGCCCAGATAGCATTCACGGACCTGGGGATCGTCGCGGATCTGGTCCGCAGTGCCGCACGCGAGCGCGCGGCCGTACACCAGCACGGTGATGCGGTCGGACAGGGCAAAGACGGCCTGCATGTCGTGCTCCACCAGCAATATCGAGTAGCGGCCGCGCAGCGACAGCAGCAACCGGGTCATGGCCTCGGACTCGTGCTGGCTCATGCCCGCCATGGGTTCGTCCAGCAGCAGCAGCGACGGCTGGCATGCCAGCACCATCGCCAGTTCGAGCTGGCGCAGTTCGCCGTGGGCAAGGTCGCTGGCCGGCGTGTTCTCACGCGCCGACAGGCCGGCCAGGGCCAGCGCCTCGCGGGCGGGGGCGGTCAACGCCGGTGTGGACAGCACGGGCCGCCAGAACCGGAAGCTGTGGCCGCGCCGCGCCTGCACCGCCATCGCCACATTCTCCAGCGCGGTGAAGGGCTTGAAGACCGAGGTGATCTGATAAGAGCGCGCCAGCCCGTGGCGCACGCGCTTTTCCACCGGCATGCGCGTGACGTCTTTGCCATCGAGCAGCACGCGTCCGGCGTCGGGCCGCAGTTCGCCGCTCAGTTGCCCGATCAGCGTGGTCTTGCCGGCGCCGTTGGGGCCGATCACGGCGTGCAGCTCGCCGCTGGCCACGTCCAGCGATAGCTTGTCGGTGACCGTCAGCCCGCCGTAGCGCTTTTCCAGGTTTTCGATGCGCAGGGCGCTCATTGCGGCTCTCCGGAGGGATGGCGCGCCGCCCGGCGAGGCACGCACCACGGTGTTGCCGACAGACTGCCGTAGACGCCGCGCCGCGAGGCGAGCACCACGCCGACGATCAACAGGCCCATGACCAGCATCCAGTGATCGGTGATGAGCTTCAAGCCTTCTTCCAGCAGCAGAAACGCCAGCGCGCCGGCCACCGGACCGAACAGCGTGCCCAGGCCGCCCAGCGCGACCATCACAATAAGTTCGCCGGACGTGGTCCACGCCAGGTAGGACGGCGAGACGTACATGGTGAGGTTCGCCAGCAGCACGCCCGCCACGCCGCAGATGACGGCGGAAATCACATAGGCGGCAAGCCGGTAGCGCAGCGTGGGAAAGCCCAGCGCGCGCATGCGGCGCTCGTTGGCCTGGCAGCCGCGCAGGGCCATGCCGAAGGGCGCGTGGATCAGCCGGTGCATCAGCCACAGCACCAGCAGCAGCAAGCCGAAGGCCGTGCAATACAGCGCGAGCGGCGTGTCCAGCCGGAAGAGGCCAAAGTCGCTGCCGGCAAAGAGCGACATGCCGTCGTCGCCGCCAAAGCCTTCCAGCCCCGTCGCCAGAAAATAGAACATCTGCGCAAAGGCCAGCGTGATCATGATGAACGCGATGCCGTTGGTGCGCATGACCACATAGCCGCTGACCAGCCCGACGGCCGCGCACGCGCCGATGGCGCCGGCCAAATGCAGCCAGCCGCTTTCGATGCCGTAGTGCGACAGCACGCCGACGGAATACGCGCCCAGGCCCAGATACAGCGCATGGCCAAAGCTCACCATGCCGCCGTAGCCCAGCAGCAGATTCAGCGCCAGCGCCGCGATGCCGTAAACCAGCACGCGGCCGAACAGCGCAAGCAGAAACGGTTCGCCCTGCCACTGCGCGTACACGGGCACCAGGGCGAACAAGAACAGCAGCGCGGCGGCGGCCAGCGTGCGGGGAGATAGCGTGAACATGGCGTCGGCGTCCTTATCCGTGCCTGACAGGAAAGAGGCCCTGCGGCCGCATCGCCAGCACCAGCGCCATGACGATGTAGATCAGCATCGACGCGATGGCGGGGCCTGCGGCATTGGCCGCAGCCGGGGGCAGGGCGGCGCGCAGCAGCGTCGGCAGCAGCGCGCGTCCCAGCGTGTCGATCAGCCCGACCATCAACGCGGCCAGGAATGCGCCGCGCACGGAGCCGATGCCGCCGATCACGATGACCACCAGCGTCAGGATCAGGATGGGTTCGCCCATGCCGGTCTGCGCGGACAGGATGGGGCCGGCCATCAGCCCGGCCAGGCCCGCCAGCACGGCGCCCAGCACGAACAGCAGCGTGTTCAGGCGCGCGATGTTCACACCCAGCGCGCCGACCATCATGCGGTCGGTGGACCCGGCGCGGATCAGCATGCCGAGCCGAGTGCGATGGATGAGCAGGTAACACCCCGCCGCGACCACCAGCCCGACCACGATGATGAGAAACCGGTACAGCGGATACGTGACGCCCAGGATGTCGATGGTGCCGGACAGCCAGGACGGCAGCCCCATGCTGATCGGCGCGGGTCCCCACAGAATGCGGGTGAGCTCGTTGAAAAACAGGATGAAACCGAACGTGGCCAGCACCTGGTCCAGGTGATCGCGCGGATATAGCCGCGCCAGCGCGATCCGGTCCAGCAGCAGCCCCAGCACGGCCATGCCCGCGACGACCGCAGCGGCGGCCAGCAGGAACGAGCCGGTGTGCCGGAACACGGTGGCCGCGATGAACGCACCCATCATGTACAGCGACCCGTGCGCCAGGTTGATGAAATTCATGATGCCGAACACCAGTGTCAGACCGGCGGCCAGCAGAAACAGCAGGATGCCGAGTTGCAGGCCGTTCAAGGCCTGCACCAGCAGCAGCGTCGTGGACATGGCTACACCCCCTTGCTGGCGGCCGGCTGGGCCGCCCGCTTCACTTCATGACGCACTGGGCGGCGTACTGGTCGGAGACCTTGGACAGGTCGGGGAAGATGGGGCCCTTGTTGACAAACGCGACCTTGCCGTCGGCGTTCTCGGCCACGTCTGCCCGGAAGAATCCGGCCACGGGGAAGTGGTTGGGCTGATAGCGGAACTCGCCGCGCACCGATTGGAAGTCGGCGGCTTCCAGGGCCTTGCGCAACGCGTCCTTGTCGTCGGTCTTGCCGCCCGTCTTCTTGAGCGCCGAGCCGATCAACTGGGCGGCGTCATAGGACTGCGCGGCGTAGCTGGACGGCTCGCGGCCGTATTTCTGGCGGAACGCTTCAGCGAAGGCCTTGTTGGCGGCGTTGTCCAGGTCGGGCGAATACGGCACGTTGGTCACGGCGCCCAGCGCGTCCTTTTGCAACGCGGGCAACGTGGCGCCGTCGATGGTGTCCACCGACAGCAGCGGGATCTTGCCGAAGAGCCCTGCCTGGCGATACTGCTTGATGAAGTTCACCCCCATGCCGCCGGGAAAGAACACGTAGGCGGCGTCGGGCTTGGCGTCGGCCAGCGCGGCCAGTTCGACGGAATAGTCGGGCTGGTTGACCTGCGTGAATACTTCGTTGACGACATCGCCCTTGTAGAAGCGCTTGAAGCCGGCCATGGCGTCCTTGCCGGCCTGGTAATTGGGGGCCAGCAGATAGACCTTCTTGAAGCCCATCTGGTTGGCCATTTCGCCGCTGCCTTCGTGGCGCTGGGTGTTGTTCCAGGACGTGGAGAAGAAATACGGCGAACAGTCCTTGCCGGCGAGGTTGGTGGGACCGGCGTTGGAGCCAACCAGGAAGACGCCGGCGCTGGTCACGGGCCGCACGACGGCGAGCATGACATTGGAGTAGACGACGCCGGTGATGATGGGCACCTTGTCGCTTTGCACGAGCTTGCGCGCGGCCTGGACGCCGACTTCAGGCTTGAACTGGTCGTCTTCCTTGATGACCTGCACGGCCACGCCGCCGAGCTTGCCGCCTCCTTGTTCGACGGCGAGCATGAAGCCGTCGAGCTGGTCCTGGCCGAGCACGGAGCCGGGGCCGGTCAGCGTGGTCAGCAGGCCGATCTTGACGTCGGCTTGCGCGGCCGCGTTCAGCGACAGCCCGAGCACCGCGGCGGCGGCCAGCGTATGGATGCGTTTCATGGTGATTCCCCTTGCTATGCCGTGTGTCACGGTCGTGGATGTGATGCGCGCGGTGGCGTGGATTCGCTGGCGCGTTGGTTCACTGCAGCGCGTGTCATTGCTGCGCCTGCAAGCCAAAGAAGGTCATCGTGTTGCGGAACAAAATCTTCTGCTGCACGCCGGGCACGAGGTCGGCGTGCGTGACGAGCTTGCCGACTTCTTGCTCGCCCAAGGGATAGGGATAGTCGGAGCCGAGCAGGACGCGGTCTTCGCCCATGACGTCAATGAGCAGACGCAGGGAGCGGGGGTCGAAGACGGCGCTGTCGGTGTAGAAGCGGTCGGTGTACGAGGAGGGCGGATGCGGGCAGTCTTCGCGGACGATGTCGCGATGGCGCCAGGCGTTGTCGACTCTGCCGAGCAGGTACGCAAAGCTGCCGCCGCCGTGAGCGAAGCACAGCTTTAGGCTGCGGGGAATGCGTTCGAAGGCGCCGGACAGGATCAGGGACAGAATGCCGAGCTGGGTTTCTGCGGGCATGGCGACGAGCCACGGCAGCATCCATTTCTTCATGCGGCCGTCGGTCATCATGTCCCACGGATGGACGAGGACGGGAATGTCGTCGTTGGCGCAGTGGACGAGGAACTGGACAAGCGTGTCGTCGTCAAGGTCGCGCGGGCCGACGTGGTTGCCGATCTGCACGCCCAGGTGGCCGGCCGCGCGTGACCGCGATGCTTCGCGGCAGGCGAGGTCGAGGTCTTGCAGGGGGACCTGGGCCAGGGATTTGAGGCGCGTGGGCGCGTGGGCGCAATGTTCGAGCGCAAGATCGTTCATGCGCGCGGCCCAATCGGCGGCAGCCTGCGCGGGGTAGGTGTAGCCGAACATGATGGGCGTGGCGCACAGGATCTGGACATCGACGCCGTGACGGTCCATCTGTTCGATGCGCAGCGCGGGGTCCCAGAGGGTGGCATCGACGGGGCGGAACGGATGGTCGCCTGCCATGATCTGGCCGGTGGAACCGTTGTCGTCCGGACGCAGCCAGGGCGCGTTGGCGGGGTCAAGCGCGGCGGCTTCCTGCCGGGTGATCGGCGGGAAGAAGTGCGCGTGCATGTCGATTTTCTGGATCATCTAATTGGATGCCTGGGCGGGTGTGGGCTGCGCGGTCGGGGCTTGGCCCTTGCCCGGATGGATTTCGCCGCAGCCGGGGCAGGTGCGTTTTTCCTGGCTTTCGTAGAAGGCCTGGAAGAGGGGAGGCAGGTCGGTGACGATGCTTTTGAGCTGGACTTCGACGCGATGCACGAGGTGGCCGCAATGTGGGCAGTACCACTCGAATCCGTCGAGCAGGCCTTGGTGGCGCTGGCGTTCGATGACGAGACAGGCGCTGTCGGTTTCGGGGCGCTGGGGGGAGTGGCGGACGTGCGGGGGCAAGAGGAAGATGTCGCCTTCCTTCAGGTCGACGCGTTCGGGTTTGCCGTCGATCCACAGGGAGAGCCAGGCGTTGCCGCGGACTTGATAGAAGAATTCCTCAAGCGGATCGTCGTGATAGTCGGTGCGGTGATTGGGACCGCCGACGACGGTGACGATGAAGTCGCTGTCCTGCCAGATTTGCTGGTTGCCGACGGGGGGCTTCAGCAGATGAGCGTGGTCTTGGATCCAGCGCTGGAAATTCAACGGCGGGCCGTAGGCAGGCATGAGGAACTCCGTGGGTGTCGCTTGATGAGGGAGAGTCTAGGCGGGCGAGTGGGGGGCTGCACAATAGAAATTGTGGGGGTGGATATGCGGGTTATCTATCGCGGGGTTTCCCTTGTTTTCTTTTGGGGGGGGGCTGGTTCTTAAGGCGCCGGGCGCGTCGTCGGCCTGGGGTGCGCGGGGCTACGATTGCGGTCCGGAGCCTTCGCTCCGGACTGGCCTAGGCGGCCCCCCCATCCTCATTCTTGTATGGTGTGGATGCGTCTTTCGAAGAAGAAAGGCGCTGAGGTAAGGGACGTCCTCAACCATCAGCCGGTTGCACCCGGACTGCCACTACGAGAGCATCCCACCTCGCCTCACGTGTCGATAAGGAATCTAGCGGCCGAGACCGCCGATTGATCGCAAGGTAACGCCCGAGGCGTGGCTACCCCAGCGGACTTGCGTCTTGCCCAACAATCGCTCCAGCATCGTGGGCTGGTTAAAGCGTCTGCCGGCCACTAGTGTGATCGCCATGGAAGCGACAGGAGGCTATCAAGAGCTCCTGGCCCGTACGGCGCATGAGCGCGGATTTGAGGTTTATGTCCTTAATCCGACCCACGTCCATCATTACGCCATCTCTTTGGGGAACCGCGGCAAGACAGATCGACTGGATGCCGCCGTCATCGCGCAATACATCGCGCAGCATCACAAAAAACTGCATCGTTACGAACCGATATCTCCAGAATTGCAGGAAGTCAGAGCACTTCAGGCGCTGAGATCGACGGTGGTCCGTGTGGGCTCATTTTTGCGATTGTCGGCTCAGCGACATGGTCGCGTAAGCAGCCATCAGAAGAAGGCTCTCGCAAGTTTGACGGCGTGGTCAGAGCAGCTCGAACGGGAAATGATTGCCAAGATCAAGGCCCAGAGTGACTGGGCCAAGACATACGGTCTGCTCACCGGCATATGCGGCATAGGACCGATAACCGGCGTTGCCCTGACGAGCTTGTTCAGCCGGATCGACTTTGCCAGCAGCGATGCGGCGGTCGCCTTCTGTGGCCTGGATCCGAGGCCGAACGAATCCGGAAGAAAAGTTGGCCGGCGCCGGCTAAGCAAGCAGGGCGATAAAGCCGCGAGGACATTGCTCTACAACGCGGCCAGCTCAGCGGCGCGCACGGAACAATTCAAGGATTACTACGCCATGCTCAGGGCTCGAGGGCTGGCCTCGACTGCGGCCTTGGTCATAATCGCCCGCAAACTCTTGCGGATCGCGTACGCGGTATGGCGAATAGGCCAACCCTTTGATCCAGAGAAATTGCGACCGGCAATTGCTTGACCAAGACCATAGAATCTCGTCCGCCTTCGGCTCCCTTCGGTTTCCCTCGGGCGCATCTACACGCCCCGCGCACCCCAGGCCGACGCCGCACCCGGCTGCGATGAATTCAGCTTGGCGGCCTGGTGGGGCTTACGCAGCGTCTTGCGTCGTCGTGATGACGCTTCGCGTGTGGTTGCGCTTAGGAGTGCATCGGTGTCGCATACGTAAGGTGTCTGACACCCCAGCATTGCCCTGCCGCACTGAGCCGACGCCTCCCCGGTGTCTGACACCGGCCTACGAAGCTCGGTCTTCATCAGCCATCGCGCGGCTCCAGTCTTAGACGCCGGTCGACGGATCTTCCGCGGGCGCTAGCCGCTCCCTCGTAATCTGCTTCAAGTAATCCACCAGCCGCTGACATGCAGGCGTCAGTGGACGATCAGCTCTGATCGAATACCCCACGTCGCCAAACGCGCCAAACACATTCGTAGGCAATCGGGCCAGGATGCCCATCGAAAGAAACTGCGCCGCAGCGTCATAGGGGATGAGCGCCAGCGCGTCGCTATGCATCAGCACGCCGATGTTGGTCAGCAAGGACAGCGACTCGACATGCCGGACAGGCAAACGCAATCCGGCGTCAAAGAACGTGCGTTCTATCGACGCTCGCAGCGGCGACGTCGGCGCGGGCAGGATCCAGATGTGATCCATCAGGTTCGCCAACGCGACGTCGGTTGCACAAGCCATCGGGTGACGGGCGCCGACGACCAAACACAGGTCTTCGTGGTAGAGCTTGTGATGATCGACAGCGACGCCGGAGATCGAAGCCATGTCGGCGCCGGGCAGGCGGCCGACGACGATATCCACGTCGCCGGTGGCGAGCGCGGGCAGCAATTGCGCGGAGGGGCCTTCGCGGACGGTGACCTGGATGCCGGGGTGTTCGGTCATGAGGCGAGCGATGGCTTCGGGCAGGAGTTTGGCGGAGGCGGCAATCAAGGTGCCGACGACGACGTGACCGCTGGCGCCGCCAAGAACAGCGTCGATGTCGTCGGCCATGTAGCGCACTTCGGCCATCATGGCGTGTACGCGCCTGCCCAGCACGAGGGCAAGTTCGGTGGGTGTGACGCCGCGGTTGGAGCGTTCGAACAGCGTTGAGCCGAAGAAGGCTTCGAGGTCGTGGATGGCCTTGGTGACGGTGGGTTGCGTCAGGTGCAGTTCGCTGGCGGCGCGCGATAGCGAGCGGCGCGCCAGGACGCGTTCGAAGATCTGAAGCTGGTGCAGCTTGAGCTTGTGGCTCAGCGCGTTGGGCGTTATGCGGAAGTTCGACATCCGTGCGGCCGCCCCGGCGCGTGGCCGCGGACGATGGTCCTGTTCCCTGGGTGAGTCCGACATGCCGCCGCCCATGGTGCGCTGTCCGGATCGCCGGGGATCGGCTAGCGGGCGGCGGGCTTGTAGGCTACGGCCTTTATTTCGATCAGCAAATGCGGGTGCGGCAACTGGTGCACCGCACCCGTGGTGCGCGCCGGACCGTCGGCGTCGAAGAACTCGCCGTAGACCTGATTGTATCCACCGAAGTCGTTCATGTTGACCAGGAAAGTGCTGATCTCGACGACGTCGGCAAGCGTGGCGCCGGCGGTGGCGAGGATGTCGCGGATGTTCTCGATTACGGCGCGGGTTTGTTCTCGGATGTCTAGCGTGGTGGTGCCCATGGCGTCGACTTCGGCCCCAGCGATTCGGTTGTCGGGCAGGCGCGAGCTGGTGCCGGAGACGTACAGGAAGTCGCCGGCGCGTTTGATGTGGGGATACTTGCCGCGGGGCGTGGCCTTGCTGGGGACAACGGTGGCGCTGGCGGTGGGCTGGTTCATCGTGCGGTCCTTGTGTATAGGTGTCAGAGCTTGATGCAAACGTTGGTGGGTTCGGTGTAGAAGTGCAGCGAGTGGCGTCCGCCTTCGCGACCGATGCCGGACAGGCCGCTGCCGCCGAACGGCGTGCGCAAGTCGCGCAGGAACCAGCAGTTGACCCACGCAAGGCCGACCTGCATGGCCTGGGCGACGCGGTGGCCGCGCGTGAGGTTCTGGGTCCAGACGGCGGCAGCGAGGCCGTAGCGGGTGTCGTTGGCCAGGCGGATAGCTTCGTCCTCGGTGTCGAAGGGGGCGATGTGGCAGACGGGGCCGAAGACTTCTTCCTTGATGCAGCGGGCGCCTTCGGGCAGGCCGGTCCAGATGGTGGGCTGCACGTAGGCGCCTTCGTCGCGCGCGTCGCCGAAGACGGGTATGCCGCCGCCGGTGACGACGGTGGCGCCTTCCTCACGGGCGAGGGCGAAGTACGACAGCACTTTTTCGCGGTGCTCGCGCGAGACGAGCGGTCCCATCTCGGTGTCGGGGTCCAGCGGCCAGCCGATTCGCAGGGCGCGCGCGCGTTCCGCCAGCGCGGCGACGAAGCGGTCGTAGATCGGGCGCTCGACGTAGACGCGCTCGGTGCACAGGCAGACCTGCCCGCAGTTGGCGAAGACCGAACGCGTGACGCCGTCTACCGCCGCGTCGAAGTCGGCATCGGCGAAGACCAGCGCGGCGTTCTTGCCGCCGAGTTCGAAGGACAGGGGTTTTACGCCGGGCGCCACGGCGCGCATGATGGCGGCGCCGGTGGAGGATTCGCCGGTGAAGGTGATGCCGTCGATGTCGGGATGCGTGGTCATGAATTCGCCGGCCGAATTTGGGCCGAAGCCGTGCGTCAGGTTCAGGACGCCGGGCGGCAAGCCGGCGTCGTGCGCGACTTCCGCCAGCAGGGTGGCGGTGGACGGCGTGACTTCGGACGGCTTCATGATGACCGTATTGCCAAAGGCCAGCGCGGGCGCGACTTTCCAGGTCAGCAGCAAGAGCGGCAGGTTCCAGGGCGAAATCACGCCGACCACGCCGAGCGGCTTGCGGTAGGCGTAGTTCAACGCCTGGCGGCCGTCGGGCGTGTCGGTCATGTAGCTTTCCATGTCCAGCGTGCGCGCCAGTTCCGCGAAGGTGCGGAAATTGGCCGCGCCGCGCGGGATGTCGATCTTGCCGGCCCAGCCGATGGGCTTGCCGGTGTCGCCGATCTCGGCCTGCAGGAAGTCGTCGAACCGGCGCTCGATGCCGTCTGCCAGCGACAGCAAGTAATCGGTGCGCGCCGCCACGGGCAGCGCCGCCCAGGCGGGCAGGGCGCGCCGCGCCGCGATGACCGCGCGGTCGACTTGATCGCGGCTGGCTTCATGGACCTCCGCGATCAGTTGCCCATCCACCGGGCTATGTTTGTCAAAGGTGGACGCGCCGTCTTCGAAGCGGCCGTCCAGGTAGTTGCGCAGTTGGCGAGTCGGCATCGGCGTCGTTCCCGTGAAGTCAGTTAGGGCGGTTCAGATAAATACGTATACGTACTATATTGGCGGATATTAGGCAGTGGGCGAATCCAAGTCAATGCGCATTTGCGAGAACGGCTGCGCCTACAATCGCCAGGCACATTCCATGGACGCCAGATGACCGCCGCTTCCCGATTCGCCCGCCCGGCTTCCGCCCGGACCCTGAAGGAATTCGACCTGACGCACGTGGCGTCCCACCTGCTGCGCCGCGCCCATTTCCGGGCCGAGGCGCTGTTCACACAGGCGTTTCCGGACGAGGATCTGACCCCGCGCCAGAAGGCGTTGCTGGTCACGGTCTATCAGAATCCCGGCGCGACGCAGAACCGCATCGCCGAGTTGATCGCGCTGGACCGCAATTCTTTTGCGGAAATGATCGCGCGTATGACGAAGAAGGGGTACGTGCGCCGCACGCGGTCGGTGGAGGATGGACGCGCCTATGCGCTGGAAATCACGCCGGAAGGGGCGGCGCTGCTCGCACGCATTCTGCCGCGAGACGCTGAGGTCGAGGCGCAGGTGCTGGCTCCCATCCCGGAGGAATTGCGGCCTGTGTTCCTTCAGTGCCTGCGTCTGATGGCAGGTTTGGAAACCCCGCCCGCGCCTTGACGCTGCCGCCGCCGGTATTGAAGCGGGTCAGCTCTCGCTTTTGGGTACTGCCGCAGGCGGGGGCGTTTGAGCAGACGGTTGCGAAGGCCGTTCCACCTTTCCAAAGCGCAACGCAAATTGGCGCGTAAAAACGGCGCCAAAGAAGAAGATCTGCGCGGAATACCAGATCCACAGCAGCAGCGCGATCAGCGAACCCGCCGCGCCGTAAGCGGACACCGCGGCGCCGCGGCTCAAATACAGCCCGATGCCCCACTTGCCCAGCAGGAACAGGGCGGCCGTCACGACGGCGCCCGGGATGACGTCCGGCCACGAGATCCTGGCGCTGGGCAGCAGCTTGAAGATCACGGCAAACAGCGCTGCCACCACGGAAAACGAAAACAGGTTGGACGCCCACTCCGCCACAATCGAGAAGGTCGAGCTGGCCCAGAGCGAGCCATAGATGCCCCGCGCAGCCGCCAAGCCTGCGTTCACGGTCAGGGACACCAGCAGGAACAGCGCCAGCACCAGCACCAGCCCGAACGACAGCAGGCGGCTTCGCACCAGGCCCTTTATGCCGCTTTTCTGATTGGCCCGCACTTCCCACAATTCATCCAGGCTGGCCTGCAATTCCGCAAAGGCGGTGGTGGCGCTGAAGATCAGCACGCCGATCGAGACCATGGCCGCTATCCAGCCGCTGCCGGATTCGTGTGCGCTGGCAAGTACCGTCTGGATCACCTCGGCGCCGCGCTCGCCGATCAAGTCGCGCAACTGCGCAAACAACTCGGACCGCACGGCCTCTTCGCCAAAGAACGCGCCCGCCACCGCGATCACCAGCAGCAGCATCGGGGCCAGCGAAAACACCATGTACAACGCCAGCGCTGCGCCCTTGCTGGAGGCGCGATGGCTCGACCATTGCTTGGCGGAGTCCATCAGCAAACCGCCGATCTGTGAGGGTCGCAGTACTTGCAGAACGGTTCTGGGCAATCGCATGGGGCAATGTCTCGGTAGGGCGAGCCTTCATTGTAGGGACGCGTACAAGCCCAGATACGGCCAGATTGTTGGCAAACGTTTTCAAACGCCGGAAAATTTGCCGCTACTGAAACAACACGCAAAGTTTCGGGCACCGTTTCCGGGCCTCAAAAAGAAAAACCCCCGGGGCGAAGGACCGGGGGTTTTTGGATACTGCATTCCCCGGCCGAAGCCGGGGAGGCCTTGCAAGAACAGCGGGACTTAGAAGTCCATGCCGCCCATGCCGCCCATGCCGCCGGGCATGGCCGGAGCAGCGGGCTTGTCTTCAGCCAGTTCAACAACGGCGGCTTCGGCCGTCAGCAGCAGGCTGGCGACGGAGGCAGCGTTTTGCAGGGCGGTGCGGGTCACCTTGGTGGGATCCAGCACGCCTTGCTCGACCAGGTCGGTGTACTCGCCGGTCGCGGCGTTGTAGCCGTAGTTGCCCTTGCCGTTCAGCACGTTGCTGACCACGACGCTGGCTTCTTCGCCGGCATTCGTGACGATGGTGCGCAGGGGCTCTTCCACAGCGCGCAGGATCAGCTTGATGCCGGCGTTCTGGTCAGGCGTGTCGCCCTTCAGGTCAGCGATGGCTTGCTTGGCGCGCAGCAGCGCAACGCCGCCACCAGCCACAACGCCTTCTTCCACTGCAGCGCGGGTGGCGTGCAGGGCGTCTTCGACGCGAGCCTTCTTTTCCTTCATTTCGACTTCGGTGGCAGCGCCAACGCGAATCACGGCAACGCCGCCGGCCAGCTTGGCCACGCGTTCTTGCAGCTTTTCACGGTCGTAGTCGGACGTGGCTTCTTCGATCTGCACGCGCACTTGCTTGACGCGGGCTTCGATGGACTTGCTGTCGCCAGCGCCGTCGATGACCGTGGTGTTTTCCTTGCCCACTTCGATGCGCTTGGCTTGGCCCAGCTCAGCCAGCGTGGCCTTTTCCAGCGACATGCCGGTTTCTTCGGAGATCACCGTGCCGCCCGTCAGGATGGCGATGTCTTCCAGCATGGCCTTGCGGCGGTCGCCGAATCCAGGCGCCTTGACGGCGGTGGTCTTCAGGATGCCACGGATGTTGTTCACAACCAGGGTGGCCAGCGCTTCGCCTTCGACGTCTTCCGCGATGATCAGCAGGGGACGGCTCGACTTGGCGACTTGTTCCAGCACGGGCAGCAGGTCGCGGATGTTGCTGATCTTCTTGTCGAAGATCAGGACATACGGGTCTTCCAGGACGGCGACTTGCTTGTCCGGGTTGTTGATGAAGTAGGGCGACAGGTAGCCGCGGTCGAATTGCATGCCTTCGACGACGTCCAGCTCGTTTTCCAGCGACTTGCCGTCTTCGACGGTGATGACGCCTTCCTTGCCAACCTTGTCCATCGCGTCAGCGATGATCTGGCCGATGGAGGAATCGCTGTTGGCCGAGATGGAACCGACTTGGGCGATTTCCTTGCTGGTCGTGACCGGCTTGGATTGCTTTTGCAGTTCGGCGACGGCAGCGGCGACAGCCTTGTCGATGCCGCGCTTCAGGTCGATCGGGTTGAAACCGGCGGCAACGTACTTCAGGCCTTCCTGAACGATGGCCTGGGCCAGCACGGTGGCGGTCGTGGTGCCGTCACCGGCGTTGTCGGAGGTCTTGGACGCGACGTCCTTGACGAGTTGGGCGCCGATGTTTTCGAACTTGTCCTTCAGTTCGATTTCCTTGGCGACGGACACGCCGTCCTTGGTCACGGTCGGGGCGCCGAACGAGCGCTCCAGCACGACGTTGCGACCCTTGGGGCCCAGGGTGGTCTTGACAGCGTTGGCGAGAACGTTCACGCCACGGACGATGCGCACGCGGGCGTCATCACCGAACAATACTTGCTTGGCAGCCATGTTTTAGCTTCCTTCGAAAATTCGTTTGAGGCGGGGTTTACTGGACCACGGCGAGGATTTCGTCCTCGCGGATGACGAGCAGTTCTTCGCCATCAACCTTCACGGACTGGCCGGCGTACTTGCCGAACAGAACCTTGTCACCAGCCTTCAGGTCAACCGGCAGGATCTTGCCATCTTCGGTCTTCTTGCCGGGGCCGACGGCCACGACTTCACCTTGGTCGGGCTTTTCGGCGGCGCTGTCGGGGATGACGATGCCGGAGGCAGTCTTGCGCTCGTTTTCGAGGCGTTTGACGATCACGCGATCGCCCAGGGGACGCAAGGCCATGAGGAACTCCTGTTAACTAAAAGTAAGTGAATGGTCGGTTTGCCCCGGGAGGTGTTAGCACTCACCGGTGTCGAGTGCTAATTATAGGGATGATGTTCTGAGGTTCAAGGGGGGAAGGGGCGCTGTTACATATTGGGGCGGGCCGGGATCCGCTGCGTCAAAAGAAGCTTGCCATTCCTCGTTCTGGTGTTCCAAAGGGCAACCACCAGTCCTACAAGGCGGCTCTGGCGCCGCCAAGCTTCCTGCGCACGTAGCCCGAAAGGCACGCCGCGGACAGGCCTGGGATCAGAAGACCGAGCTGGCGGTGCAGCTCGCGTGCGCCATCGCCTACGCGGCGGTGACGATCAGATCGGCGTCCTGCAGTTGAGCCGTGGCGGCACCCGTGGCGAACCGCGCGGCGGGCGGCAGTGATATGGGCTGCATATCGATATCCGGTTTCCGAGAATGCGGCGTTGTGCTGCGTGAATGCTGGCTTTGCGCGTTGTGACCCCGCGAGGTCATGACGACATTGCGCATCGGTATTTTGTCCGGTGCGCGGCCCGATCCTATCCTGCCCGCATGACAACTCACCATTGAGGTGCAGCATGGGCAGTCACAACAGTCGCACACAGGAAGCAGCGGTACGCCCCGCGCTTCTGGACATAAGGCCGCTTTCGGTCTTCACCGGCGCGGAAATATATGGGGTGGATCTGCGCGAGCCGCTCACGCCGGCGCTCGTGGCGGCCATCCGCGCCGCGCTCGACCGCTGGAAGGTCGTGTTCTTTCGCGACCAACATATCGATCACGCGCAGCACCTGGAGTTCGCGCGTCATTTCGGCCAGCCGACCAGCGCGCACCCGTACGATGCCAACCCACCGGAAGGGTATCCCCAGATCCGCACGATTTCATCGGCATCGACCAGCGGCCGTCGAGGCGAGCGCTGGCACACCGACGTGACCGGCGTGGTCAATCCGCCGTCCGCCTCCATCCTGCGCGCGGGTGACCAGGTGCCGCCTTATGGCGGTGACACGCTGTTCACGAACCTCGTCGCGGCCTACCGCCATCTGTCGCCCGCCCTCCAGGCGCTGGCCGATGGGCTGTGGGCACGCCATCAGTTCGGGGGCTACAACGGCGACTTCGACAACGAGACGGTGTACGCGCAACGCGTCCGTGCCGAGCCGCGTGTGGCGGATCATCCGGTGGTACGGGTGCTGCCCGAGACCGGCGAGCGCGCGCTGTTCGTGAACCCCGGCTTCACGCGCCGCATCCTGGGCCTGAGCGAAGTCGAGTCGCGGCACGTGCTGAATCTGTTCTTCGAGGCGATCACGCAGCCCGAGTACGTTGCCCGCTTTCGTTGGGCGCCGGGCAGCATCGCCTTTTGGGACAACCGCGCTACTGCGCACCAGGGCCCCGGCGATTTCGCCTATCTCGATCGCGAACGTGTGCTCTATCGCATCACGCTGGCAGGCGAAGTGCCGGTCGGCGTGGACGGCCGCGAGTCGGTCGCCGTGGCGGGCGGGCGCTTTGCGGCGCACGACGACAGCGGCGCGCCTGCGGCCGACGGCCTTGCCAGGCAAGGCTTGAGTCAGGGCGTCGGCCAGGACGCGATCCAACCCGAATTGGTTTGAAGCAGGAGAAGTCTCATGAACCGCAAGACCTTTTTGAAGAGCGGCCTGGGCGCCGCGATCGCCGTTGCCGCCGGGCTCGCGCTTTGGTCCGGATCGGGCGCCGCGCCCGTGGCCACCGAGGAAGCCGCGCGCTATCCGAACCGCCCCGTCAAGATCATCGTGCCGGTGGCGGCGGGCGGCAGCGCGGACAAGCTGGCGCGCACGGTGGCGCAGCGCCTGGGAGAGAGATGGCAGCAGAGCGTCGTGGTCGAGAACCAGCCAGGCGCCAGCAGCGCGATCGGCAACGCAGCGGTTGCGCATGCCAAGCCAGACGGCTATACCTTGCTGCTCAGCGGCGACGCCCTGTCGCTCAATGCGCTGCAAGACACGCGGGCCTACGATCCCGAGCGCGATCTCGTGGGCGTCACCAAGGCCGTGACCAATCCCCAGTTGCTGGTGGTACGGCCCGGGCTGGGCGTGAAGACGTTCCAGGAGTTCGCGGAACTCGTGCGAAAGCGCCCCGGCGAGATCACGCTGGCGTTGCCGGGCGGCACGGGCAGCCTGCAGCACCTGGCCGTTGAATTGCTCAACGAGCGGATCGGCGCCAAGACCAACCAGATTCCGTATCCGGGCGGGGGGCCGGCGTCGCTCGATGTGCTGGGCGGACACGTGGACGCGATGCTGATCACACTGGCCGCCGCGACCGAGAACGTGCGAAGCGGAAAACTCGTGGCCCTGGCGGTCACGACGACATACCGGTCCAAGGCGCTACCCGACGTGCCGACCTTGCAGGAAGCTGGGTTGAAGGACTACGAGGTGGAGAGCTGGCAGGGCCTGTCCGCGCCGGCCGGCACGCCCAAGGCGGTGATCGACCGCATCAACCGCGACGTCGTGGCGGTGCTGCGCGAGCCGAAGACCGCAGCCTTGCTCGAGAACCTGGGCTTCACGCTGGCCGCGACGCCGCCGCAGGACGTCGACCGGACTGTGTCAGAGGATATCGCGACCTATCGGCGTGTGCTGTCCGGCACGGGCGTGGCTTTGAAATAAGGGCCGAGGCGTTCACGCCGCGGTACGCCCACAACAGCGCGCCGCGTTGGCCACGACGCCGCTTACGGCCTTGTTTGTACTGAAGACCGTGGGCCGCGTGGTCATCGCCCTCTCGAGGGCTCAGGCGCGTAGACGCTGAGGCGTGGTGTCGGACAGGATGCCAGTCCCGTCGCCGCCGGGTACCGATGCCAGCAGCTCGCGCGTGTAGGGGTGGCTTGGCGATTGCCACAGCGCGTCGGGCGTGCCGCGGTCGACGATGCGGCCGGCCTGCATTACCAGCACGCGGTCGCAGAAGTACCTGATCACCGACAGATCGTGCGAGATGAAGAGATAGCTCAACCCTAGCTCGGCCTTGAGATCGGACAGCAGGTTGAGGATCTGTGCCTGGACCGAGACGTCCAGCGCGGAGACGGGCTCGTCCAGTACGAGCAGGCGTGGGCGGGCGATCAGCGCTCGCGCGATGCCGATGCGCTGGCGCTGTCCGCCCGAGAACTGATTGGGGTAGCGCCGCGCGGCGTCGGCGGGCAGTCCGACCTGGCGCAGTATCGCTTCGGTGCGCGCGGCACGCTCGTGTCGGTCGCGCACGCCATGCGCTTGCTGCACCGCCCCGAGGATACTGCCGACGGTGTGCCGGGGGTTGAGCGATGCATACGGATCCTGGAACACCATCTGCACGTGGCGGCGCCACGGTTTGAGCGCGCGCTCGCTCAGGGCCAACAGGTCGGTGCCATCGAATCGGACCGTGCCGGCATGTGCCGGCGTCAGGCGCAGCAGCGTGCGCGACAGCGTGGATTTGCCGCAGCCAGATTCGCCCACGAGTCCGAGCGTTTCGCCAGGCAGGATGTCGAAATCCACGCCGTCGACGGCCGTGACCGCACCGCGCGGACCGGGATAGCGGGTCTGCAGGTCGTGCACCGCGAGCAGGGGCGGGGCATCGGCCGGGATGGTTCGCGAGATGCGCACGGGCTCGGGCCGCACGACCTCGAAATGACGTGCGATGCCTTGCGCATCCCGCTGCACGCGGATCTCAGGAAGGCGGCCGCCGCCGCGCGCGAGCTCGGTGCGTGCAGACGCGCCCGCATGCAGGGACGCGGCCAGCAGGCCGCGGGTGTAGGGGTGCGCCGGCGCCGCGTAGAGGCGTTCGACAGGCGCGCGTTCCACGGCGATACCGTCGTGCATCACGATGACCTGATCGGCGCGCTCGCGCACCACGCCCAGGTCGTGCGTGATCAGGAGCAGCGCCATGCCGAGTTCCTGTCGAAGGCTGTCGAGCAGGGATAGGACCTGCGCCTGCACCGTCACGTCGAGCGCAGTCGTGGGCTCGTCGGCCACGAGCAGCCGGGGGCCGCACGCGATTGCCATCGCGATCATGACGCGCTGGCGCTGTCCGCCCGACAACTGGTGCGGATAGTCGTGCACGCGCTGGGCCGCGCGCGGGATGCGCACGCGTTCCAGCAGCGCGATGACCCGTGCGTCGAGTTGCGCCTTGGGCACGTCCTCGTGGCACCGGATGGCCTCGGCAATCTGCTGCCCGATGGTGTGTACGGGGTTCAGCGAGGTCATGGGCTCCTGGAAGATCATGGCGATCTCGCGCCCGCGCAATCGCCGGAACGCGGGCTCCGGCAGGGCCGTGAGCTCCTCGCCGTCGAGGCGCACCGATCCCGCCACTGCGGCGCCCGGCGCGAGCAGTCGCATCAGTGCGAGCGCCGTGGTGGATTTGCCGCAGCCGGACTCGCCGACCAGCGCCAGGGTCTGTCCGGCGGCAAGATCGAAATCCAGGCCGCGCACGGCGTGGTGGACGCCGCCCGGTACGGAAAATCGCACGTTCAGGTCGCGCACGGAAAGCAGGGGCGTGGACGACGCCAGGGGGGAGGAAAGCGTGGACATGCGGGCAGAACTCCGATCAGCGCGCCAGCCGGGGATTGAAGGCGTCGTTCGCCGCGTCGCCCAGCAGATTGAGTGCGAGCACGGTTGCGACGATGGACAGCCCCGGCAGCGCTGCGAGGTACCAAGCGGTGCGCAGCATCTCGCGCGCATCGCCGATCATGCTGCCCCATGAGACCACGTTGGGATCGCCCAGGCTCATGAACGACAGCGCCGACTCCATAAGGATGGCGTTGGCCACCAGCACAGAGGTGGTCACGATGATTGGGGGCAGCGCATTGGGCAGGATTTCTGCCAGGACGATGCGCAGATGCCCATAGCCCTGGGCTCGCGCCGCCTGCACGAATTCGGCATGGACCAGGGAACGGAACTCCGCGCGGACGAGGCGCGCGACGACGGGCCATGACGAGACACCGATCGCCAGCGCGATCACGCCCACGGAGGGCTGGGCAATAGCCACGATCACGATCACGAGCAGGAATGATGGAATGGTCTGGAACAGTTCCGTGAGCCGCACAAGCACGCGATCTGCCCAGCCACCGAAATAGCCCGCCGCGGCGCCGACGCTGACGCCGATCGTCAGCGACAGGGCGGCCGCGGCCAGGCCCACGAGCAGCGAGACGCGCGCCCCATGGGCCAGACCGGCCGCCACGTCACGTCCCATCGTGTCCGTGCCGAGCGGGAACTCGGGGTCTTGACTGGGCCACAACAGCGGCGTGCCCACCATGTCCAGCGGGTCGTGGGGAAAGAGCCAGGGCGCGCCCAGCGCCGCTGCCGCGATCACGGCGAGAAGCACGAGGCCGGCCAGCGCGGCAGGGTTGGCAAGAAATCGGCCGAGCGTGCTGGCACGCCAGGCGGCGGGATGGGGCAGGGAGGACGTCGTCATGCGGGGGCGGGGTGGGGCAAGGATCGGAGAATCGGCGAAGGGCGGAGCGCGCGGCTCAACGCGCCCGCACGCGGGGGTCGAGCGCGGCCTGGGCCAGGTCGACGACGATGTTCGCCACGATCACCAGCAGCGACGACAGGATCAGGATGCCCATCAGCACCACGTAATCGCGCGCCATCACGGACTCGTAGGCGAGCCGGCCGAGGCCGGGCCAACTGAACACGGTCTCCACCACGACCGCGCCGCCGAGCAGGGTGCCGAAGTTCAGGCCCGCGACGGTGAGTACGGGCATGAGCGCATTGCGCAACACATGGCGCAGCGTGACTCGCAGCGGCGCGGCACCTTTCGCGCGGGCGGTGCGCACGAAGTCCTGGCGGCTCACTTCGAGCATGGCGGCGCGGGTGAGGCGCGAAAAGATGGCGACGTAGAAGCCGGCAAGCGCCAGCGTCGGCAGGACCAGGTGGCGCGCCACGTCCAGCACGTGCGCGAGTCCGGTCTCATCGGTGCCCAGGGTGCTGACGCCGCCGGGCGGCAGCCAGCCCAGATGCACCGACAGCAGGATGATGGCCATGAGGCCGAGCCAGAACCCGGGCGTCGAGTACAGCAGCAGCGCGGCGAGCGACAGGACCCGATCCGGCCAACGACCCACGAACGAGGCCATCACCGTGCCGAGCATGACGCCGGCGATCAGCGCGGCGGCCAGCGCCGTGCTCATGAGCAACGCCGTGTTGCCGATGCGGCTCGCGATCAGGTCCACGACGGGGGTGTTGTAGCGAGGCGAGAGGCCGAGATCGAGCCGCACGAGGTGCTGCAGATAGTTGCCGAGCTGTTGCAGCACGGGCAGGTCCAGCCCGAAGTGCCGGCGTGTGGCGGCCATGCTGTCGGCCGTGGCCGAGCCGGACTCCGCCGCGATGACGTCCGCCGCGTCCCCGGGCACGGCCTGCATCAGGAAGAAGCTCAGGAGGATCACCCCGGCCACCGTGGGAAGCGCATGCAGCAGGGCGCGCGCGGCGGTGCGCCCCAGGGCGGGCAGGCGCGAGAAGCGGGAAGGGGAAGCGGTCGATGACATGGCGGTCGTGAAGCGAGGATGGGCCGATCGTAGCGGCGGCCCGCGTTCACCGGCTACGAAGCAAAGCGCATATGCAAAGTCGGAATCGCAACAGGGGCGAGCGGCGGCGGGTTGGGTGGCCCAGTCTCATATCCATAGTTGAAAGGCTTCTTTGCCAGCAGGCATGGCGACACGCACGATGACTGCACTTTCCGGCTGGCGAAACGCCGCCTTTCTCTACTCATCAAGGTGATGGTCCTATGGCACGACAAGAACTCCAACGCCGCGTCTCGCGCCATGCGCGCCGCTTTGCCCTGCGTGCGGGCGCCGCTCTCGGCCTGCTCGTCTGCATGGGGCTTGCCCACGCCGACGCCACGCAGGACAAGATCCGTGAACGCGGCAAGGTGACGATCGGTGTCCTGGCCAACGGGGGCGTGTTCGGCTCGCTCGATCCCGCCACGCAGCAACTGGTGGGATGGAACCCCGAACTGGCGCGCAAGCTGGGCGAAGACCTCGGCGTGCCAGTGGAACTGGTGCAGGTGCAGACGCCGACCCGTGTGCAGTTCCTGATCTCTGGCAAAGTCGATCTCCTGATCGCGTCGATGGAGCTCAATCCCGAGCGCGCAGATATCCTCGGGTACGCGCCCACGCCGTTCTATCGCGTGGGCGGCGCGGCTGCGACGCGCAAGAACAGCGGCGTGGCGCGGTGGGAAGACCTGCGCGGCAAGCCCGTATGCGTGTCGCAGGGATCGAGCTACGCCAAGCCGCTGGCCGCCGAATACGGCGCCGACGTGAAGGGCTACAAGACTTCCTCGGATTCGCTGCTGGCGCTCAAAGGTGGCCTGTGCGTGGCGGCGGTGCACGACTCCACGCTCATCCATCCGCTACTGAAGAACAACCCTGAGTGGACCGACTTCCATGCGCCCATCGCGACGGATGTGTTGCCGGCGAACTCGGTGGTCTGGACCCGCAAGGGCGAGGCGGACACCATCGCCGCCGTCGACAAGGTGATCCAGGGCTGGCATCGCAGCGGCTGGCTCATCCAGACCGAACAGCGCCTGGGCATCACGCCGCCGCAGCCCTTGCTGCAAGAGCTGCACGACAAGGCCGTCAAGGGGAGCTGAGCATGGGGCTGCGTTCTATCCCCTCGAACCGTATGGTGGCCGTGGTGGCCGCCGCGGCAGCCGCACTCTGCATGGCGGCGCCCGCGCACGCCGATGCCACTCTGGAAAAAGTGCGCCAGCGCGGCAAGCTCGTCGTGGGCGTGGACGGGGCGAGCCCCCCTTTCGGCGTGCTGGATCCGGCCACCGGCAAGGTGGGCGGTTTTCAGGCCGAACTCGGCGCGGACATCGCGCGGCGGCTCGGCGTGACGCTGGAGACGGTGCCCGTCACCGCCTCGACACGGGTGCAGTTCCTGCAGGCGGGCAAGGTCGACCTGCTGATCGCCAACATTCAGTGGACGCAGGAGCGCAGCGAGATCCTGAGCTATGCGCCCACACCCTACAACCTCGTGGGCGGCGCGGCCATGGTCTCGAAGAAGAGCGGAATCAAGCGCTGGGAAGACCTGCGCGGCAAGGTGGCCTGCGTGTCTCAAGGCAGCAACTTCGCCAAGCCCTTGCAGGAGACGTACGGCGCGGTGGTGAAGGGATTGCGCAACATTCCCGAATCGCTGCTGGCCCTGAAGGGCGGCACCTGCGACGCCTCCGTGCATATCCAGCCGGCGCTCTATGAAACGCTGCACGGCAAGAGCGCCTCGGAGTGGACGGCGTTCGAGCTTGCCACGCCGGACCAGCTCATTCCGTCGCCCACCGTCATCTGGACGCGCCGCGGGGAAGCCGACACGCGCGCCTTCGTCGACGGCGTGATCCGCGACTGGCACCGCACCGGCCTGCTCGTCACACAAGCCGAGAAGTGGAACGTCCCGGCTGACTATCTGCGCCAGGCGCGCGAGAAAGCGCAGCGCGGCGAATTCGAGGCCGCCCCGCCCGAATCCGCCAAGCCCTGATTCCGCATCGATCCCCGCACCTGTCCCGGAGCCATTCCATGACTGCCAGCCTGTTTCCTGCCTTGCTGTCGCAACGTGCCCGCGCTGCCGACGTGTCGCCCATCGCGGCGGCCAGCGCCCAGGCCGCGCGCCTGCGGGCCGAGGGGCGCTCCATCGTCACGCTCACGTCGGGCGAGCCTGATTTCGACACGCCGCCCGAGCTCAAGCAGGCAGCGGTGGCCGCATTGCAGGCCGGCCAGACCAAGTACACGCCCACCGCCGGTACGTCGGCGCTGCGCGAGGCGGTCGCGCGCGGCTATGGCGCGCGTCACGATCTGCGCTACGAAGCCGGCGACGTGCTGGTCTCCAACGGCGGCAAGCAGGTGATTTACCTTGCGTTCAACGCCACGCTGGACCCGGGCGACGAAGTCATCGTGCCCGCGCCTTACTGGCCCACCTTTCCGGACAGCGTGCGCATCAATGCCGGCACGCCCGTGATCGTGCCGACCCGCGCGCAAGAGGGCTTCAAGCTCACGCCAGCCGGGCTGCGCCAGGCCCTGTCGCCCCGCACGCGCTGGCTGGTCCTCAACTCGCCCGCCAATCCGACGGGCGCGGTCTATAGCGCGGCCGAGCTCGCAGCGCTGGCGGCGGTGTTGCGCCAGCATCCGGACGTGCTGGTACTGTGGGACGAGCTTTACGAAGAGGTCTGGTTCGGTGAGCCCCCCGCGCACTGGCTAACCGTGGCGCCCGACTTCCAGGGGCGCACGCTGCTGGTCAATGGGGTGTCGAAGGCGTACGCCATGACCGGCTGGCGGATCGGTTGGGGAACGGGCCCGGCCGGCCTTATCGCCGCGCTGGAGGCGGTGCAGTCTCAAGTGTCGTCCGGACCGAGTTCGGTAGGCCAGGCCGTTGCGCTTGCCGCCCTGGCGGGTGCGGCGGATGCGTTCGTGGCAGAGGCGCGCGCGGCCTATGGACGCCGGGCGCGCCTGGTGGCGCAGGGCCTGTCGGCGGTGCCCGGCCTGGACGTGCACGCGCCGGCTGGCGCCTTCTTTGCCTGGATCGGCGTGCAGGGCGTGATCGGCGCGACCCGTCCCGACGGCAAGGTCATCGCCGACGACGGCGATTTCACCGGTTGGCTGCTGGATTCCGAGGGCGTGGCCGTGGTGCGCGGCGCTGCGTATGGGCTATCGCCCTATATCCGCCTGTCCTTCGCCACATCGGACGCGCAACTCGAGCTGGCGGTGGAGCGGATCGCGCGGGCCGTGAAGGCGCTGCGGCCGGCGACGGTCGTACGCCAGGTTGCGCCGGAGGCCGCATGACCGAGTCACTGCTCGAAGGGTGGGTGGCGTTCGCCCGCCCATTCGGACTGAACTACGCATTCGTGCTGGATGCGGGTGAACGCGTGGCGTTTGTCCGCGGCCTGTGGGTCACCCTGCAGCTATGCGCTGCGTCGATACCCGTGAGCCTCGTGTTCGGCGTGTTGATCGCCGCCGGTCTCACGAGCGGACGGGCGTGGCTCACACGGCCCCTCACGGCCTTCGTCGAACTCACGCGCAACACGCCAACGCTGGTTCAGCTCTACTGCGCGTTCCTCGTGCTCAACATGCTGATCTCGCAGAAGCTCGAGGGCGGCAATCCGATCACCCCCTTTATGTGGGTGGTTCTGGTGGTGGCGCTGCATAAGGCCGTTTTTCATGCCGAGGCCCTGCGCGCGGGCATCGAAGCGGTTCCAGGCGTAACGCTGGAAGCCGCGCGGTCGCTGGCGTTCTCGCGCGGGGAGATCCTGTGGCGCGTGCAACTGCCGCTCGCCTTGCGTTTTGCCTTGCCTGCCCTGGTGAACAATCTGGTGGACCTGGTCAAGATGACCGCCATCGCGTCGGCGATCGCCGTGGGCGATGTGACGTACGAGTCGATCATGATCTGGTCGCAACGCGACAACGTGCTGGAACTCCTGCTTCTGATCCTGCTGTATTTCGGTCTCCTGACCTGGGTCGTGAGCGTGGCGGGCCGCTGGCTCGAGAACCGGCTGAGGATGCCCGGCTATGGACAATGACCTGACGCTGGCGCCGCTGGGGCGCTCCGGGTGGACGGCAGGGGCCGCGGCCCTGCTGCGTGCCGTGGCGCGGGACCCCTGGTTCATCACGCTGCTGATCCTCGCTGTGCCAGCCCTTTACTGGACGGCCTCGGGAACCACGCCGGTGGCCGTGGAGCGGCTCTGGTATTGGTGGCCCGCGCTGATGCGCGGACTGGGGATGAACGTGCAGATCAGCCTGCTCGCGATGACGCTGGGCACGATGCTCGGGCTGGTGGTTGGCGCCATCTCGCTCTCGCCGCTGCGTGCGCTGACGCGTGCCTATGTTCTGGCGTTCCGCAACGCGCCGATTCTCGTGCTCGTTTACTTCACCACCTACGTCTTTCCGTTCGAAGTGCCGGTGGCGGGCTGGGTGCTGCCGTTTCCGGACTGGATCAAGGTGGTTATCGGCTTGGCGCTGCCCGCGTCGGCGAATGTGGCGGAGATATTCCGCGGCGCGGTGCAGTCCATTCCGGCCGCGCAATGGGAGGCGGCGCACTCGCTGGGTTTCGCGCGCACGCAGATATTCCGCATGGTGATCCTGCCGCAGTGCCTGCGCCGCATGCTGGCGCCGTGGATGAACCTGTACGCAAGCATCACCATGAGTACGGCGCTCGCATCGCTCGTGGGCGTGCACGACCTCGTCGACACCGCGACCGTGGCCAGCAATACCGTCGCGCGCACCGACTTCACGATTCTCATCTATTTCACGCTGTTGGCGCTGTTTTTCGCCTACTGCTATCCCATTTCGCGCCTGACGCGCTACCTGGAGCGGCGCCATGCCCGACACTGATTCCCTCGTCCACCTGTCCAACGTGCACCTGGCGTTCGGCGACACGCCCGTCCTGAACGGCATCGACATCTCGGTGCGGCGTGGCGAGGCGGTGTCGATCATCGGCCCGTCCGGGTCGGGAAAGTCCACGATCCTGCGCTGCATCACCGGATTGCTGCGACCGCAACAAGGCGGGATCCGCGTAGGGGATGTCGACGTACAGGCCCTGCGGCGCGAACGCGACCTGATTGCGCTGCGCAAGCGCGTGGGATTCGTATTCCAGCAGTACAACCTGTTTCCCCATATGAGCGTGCTGGAAAACCTGGTGGCCGCGCCGATCAAGGTGGGCGGGGTGCCCCGTGCGCGGGCGCTGGCGCGCGCGCGCGCGCTGCTCGCCCGCGTGCACATGGAACACAAGGCGGGCGCCTACCCCGGCGAGCTCTCGGGCGGCCAGCAGCAGCGCGTGGCGATTGCCCGCGCGCTCGCGCTTGAGCCGGAGCTGATGCTGTTCGACGAGGTGACCTCGGCGCTGGATCCCGAGATGGTGGGGGAGGTGCTGACCGTCATCCGCGACCTGGTGAGCGAGGGGTTGACCTGCGTGCTGGTGACGCACGAGATGCGCTTTGCCGAGGAGGTGAGCGACACCGTGTATTTCACCGAGGCGGGCCGCATCGTCGAGTCCGGCCCGCCCGCGCAGCTCTTCGGCGCGCCGCGCAACGAGCGCACCAGCGCATTCCTGCAACGGGCGGCGGGCGGCGTGCCGGCCCGCCGCCGCAGCGACCCTTTCGATTCCCTGTTTTCCTTCGACCCGATGCGTCTGGCGGTATGACGGCCCGGCGCCGCGCACCCAGACGTTCTCTCACGACGTCCCATTCGAACACCACGAGGAGTCCATGATGACCCTAGCCCGATCCCCCGCGCAGTCCCCCACGGCCCGCCGCGCCAGCGTCGATGCCGCGCTGGCGGACATCCGCCTGATCCTCGCCGCGCGCGCCGCCGGCGGTGAGGCGCTAGACCGCGCCACGCTGGCGCAGGTCTCCCGGCGACTGGAGGCGCTGGCGACCGAACGCCATCTCTTTCCGTCCGAGGCGTTTCCCGCGCCGGCGCCTGGCGCCCGGGAGTCGTCGACGCGCTACCGTCTCAATCCCGACGATGGCGATGACGATCTCGCGCTCTATCTCAACGCGATCAACCCTGGCAAAACCACGGTGCCGCACAACCACACCACCTGGGCAGTGATCGTGGCGCTGTCCGGCGCCGAACTCAATCGCGTCTACCGGCGCACTGACGATGGCGCGACGGCAGGGGTGGCCCGGCTGGAGCAGGTCCGGGAGGTGCTGGTGGAACCGGGCCAGGCCATCGCCTTCCTGCCCGACGACATCCACAGCATCCACGTGGTTGATGGCGGCCCCACGCTGCACTTCCATCTCTACGGGCGGCCGCTAGAGACGCTCGACGGCCGCATCGGAATCCAGCCGGAAACCGGCGAGATCATCAACTACAACGCCAGTCAGTTGACGCCCAGCGTCGAGGTGCGAGCATGAGCCACGATCCCATATCGCATGACGACGCCGACCTGCGCACGCGCCTGATCCACGTCGGCTCGCCGGCGCTGCGCGACGGGGCCGGCCCCGTGAACGTGCCGGTGGTTCGCACGAGCACCGTCCGGTTCGCGGATAGCGCGGCGCAGCAAGCCTTGCAGGCGCGGCGCGGCGCGGGTGAGCGCGTGGCGACCTATGGCCGGCATGGCCTGGATACGCACGCCGCTCTGGAATCCGCGATCACGACGCTCGAGGGAGGCTATCGCACGCTGCTCGCGCCGTCCGGCCTGTCCGCCATCTCGCTGGTGTTTCTTGCGCTGCTCAAACCCGGCGATCACGTGCTGGTGAGCGACAGCGTCTATGCGCCGGTGCGCAAGGTGGACCAGGTGCTGCTTCAGCGGCAGGGCATCAGGGTGGAGTACTTCACCCCGGGGCGTGATGCGCTGCCCGACCTGCTGCGGCCCCAGACGCGCCTGTTGTATGTCGAATCGCCGGGCTCGCTGCTTTATGAAGTGCTCGACCTGCCGGCGCTGGCGGCCCAGGCACGCGAGCGCGGCGTCGTGGTGGCGATCGACAACACGTGGGGCGCGGGCCTGTACCACCAGCCCCTGGCGTTGGGGGCCAACATCTCGATCCAGGCCGCCACCAAGTATCTGGCCGGGCATTCGGACGTGATGATGGGCTCTGTCACCGCCGATACGCCCGACCTCTTCGACCGCCTCGCGGCCACGCACGATGGCCTGGGGCTGTCCGTGGGAGCCGATGACGCGTATCTCACGTTGCGCGGCATCCGCACGCTCGATGTGCGGCTGGCGCGGCACCAAGCCAATGCCACGGCGGTGGCCGCTTACCTGTCGGCCCATCCGGACGTTTTCCAGGTGTACTACCCGCCGCTGCCGCAGGACCCAGGCCACGCGCTCTGGAAGCGCGATTTCAGCGGCGGCAACGGCCTCTTGACGTTCGCGTTCGCGCAGAACGATCCGCGGGCGGCCGGCGTCTTCGTCGATGCGTTGCGCTACTTCTCGATCGGCGCATCGTGGGGGGGGTACGAGAGCCTGGCGCTTGAGGCCGCACCGCAGCGCCTGGCCGAGCATACGGGCTGGCCGGGCGGGCGCAGCGCCGTGCGCCTGCATGTGGGGCTGGAGCATCCGGACGACCTTATCTCCGATCTGGAGCAGGGCTTCGCCGCCGTGCGCGATCGGCTGCGGCTGAGCGCCTGAGCGACGACCGGGGCGGCGCTGGCAGCCGCGCCGACCCCGGCTTCGAGCTATATGCAAAGGCCGATTCATCCTTAAGTCTCGCGCTCATGTAGACCGGATTACATCCTCTTTGTTTTTCATTGGCCTGCGTGCCTATCATGTGCCTGGTTCATCAGCGGGAATCCAGGCATGTCCTTCATTTTGTCCATCGAATCCGTCCAACTTTCGTTTCTCGATCGGCAGGCCGGCGCGATCCGTGACTTCTATCGGCACATCCTCGGGCTGAACGAGGTGGCGGGCGAGAGCGGCGCACGTCTCACGTTCGCGCTGGGCAACGCGACCCTGTCGTTGTCGCCCGTGGCCAGCCTCGCGGCGGGCGTCAAGGCTGATTACCTTGCCCTGCGCACCGACGCCTTCGAGGCGGTACGCGACCGACTGCACGCGGCCGGCCATCACCCGGTGTGCTCGGCCGACAATGCGCCTGAGCGCGTGATGTACGTGAAGGATCCCAGCGGCAACCAGCTTGCCCTGCTGGGTTGAGACGAGCACCGACGGACGACCCCCATGAACTTTCAGCAACTGCGCTCCGTGCGCGAAGCGGTGCGCCGCGACTTCAACCTCACCGATGTGTCGGAGAGCCTGCATACCTCGCAGCCCGGCGTGAGCCGGCAGATCCGTGAACTCGAGGAAGAGGTGGGCGTCGACATCTTCGTGCGATCCGGCAAGCGCCTGATCGGCCTCACGCCGCCCGGCGAGCTGATCCTGCCGCTCGTCGAGCAGATCCTGCAGGCTGCCGACAACATCCGCCATGCTGGCGCGGAGTATGCCGGTGCGACGACGGGGGTGCTGTCCATCGCGGCGACACACTCGCAGGCGCGCTACGCGCTCCCGCCCGTCATCAAGGAATTCCGCGCGCGTTATCCGGAAGTGGTATTGCACCTGCACCAGGGCTCGCCCAAGCAGGTCTCCGAGATGCTGCTCGAAGGCGAGGCGGACATCGGTGTGGCCACGGAGGCGGTGGCCGATTACTCGGGCCTGGTGAACCTGCCTTGCTATCGCTGGACGCACAGCGTCATCGTGCCGCCGCACCACCCGCTGGCCGGCACCGTCGCGCCCACGCTATCGCAGCTCGCCGCCTATCCGATCATCACCTACGGACATGGCTACACGGGCCGCGCGCATATCGACGAGGCGTTCGCGCGCGCCGGCATTACGCCGGATATCGTCATGACGGCCATGGACGCCGACGTGATCAAGACCTACGTCGAGCTCGAAATGGGCGTGGGGATCGTGGCCTCGGTTGCGTGGGATGCGGAGCGCGATACACGCATCACGGCCATCGACGCGCGGCATCTTTTCGAGATCAACCTGACGCGGCTGGCCGTGCGCCGTGGCGCGTGGCTGCGCGGTTACGCCTATCACTTCATCGAGCTTTTTGTGCCCACGCTGACGCAGCCCATCGTCGAAGCGGCGCTGCGCGGCGAGGACATCGGCGAGTGACGACGCGCGCAACCCTGGCGCCGCCGAAGCGGCGGCACGCGCGTCCATCAGGCTAATCCCGTCGAGCCAATCTTCTTAGCGCCCGGCCGGCGGATCGAGATACACGTCCGCCAGATTCGACTCCACCCCGTCGGCGGTGAGCGAATGATCGTGAACGCGCTGGTTTGCGATCGTGATGAACTCCGGCTGATAAAGGTTCAGATCGGGCACTTCGCGAGCCACGATCTCCTGGAACTCCTTGAACAGCGCCACGCGCCGAGCTGGGTCGTTTTCCACTGCCGCAGCCTCAAGCAGGGCATCGACCTTCGGGTTGCTGTAATGCGTGCCGTTGGAGAAAGGCACACCCTTGATGAAGTTCTTTGACCAGTACAAGCGCTGCACGCCCACCGTCGGGTCGAACAGGTTGCTCGCGCCGTTTGTGGTGAACGCGAAGTCGCGGTCGGTGTAGACGCGCTTGATGAACGCCGAGGCGTCCTGGGCGCGCACGTTGACGGCGATACCCACGCGGCCAAGCGTGGTGCGCAGATAGTCCGCCAGCCGCGCACCGTCGGCGCCGATGGGATTGAAGTCGAGCGGGACGGAGAAGCGCACATTGTTTGCGCCGCGCGGGTAGCCTGCTTCGTCGAGCAGGGCGTTGGCGCGCTTCAGGTCGAAGGGATACGGTGTCGGGGCGGGGTCGTTGTAGGCCTTCAGTCCCGGGGCGATTGGCGAGTAGGCCACCTGCCCGACGCCATAGTTCACTACCTTCAGGATCACGTTGCGGTCGATGGCGTGCGCGATCGCCTGGCGCACCTTTTCGTTCTTGAAATAGGGGTTGTCGAGATTGAACTCGAGGCGCGTCACGTTGAACGAATAACTGTTGCCCTTGGTCTCGAAGCGCAGGCTGGGCACCTTGCGCAGGCGTTCCAGGTCGGCGAGCGGCACCGGTGTGCGGTAGCCAAGGTCGACCGTGCCGGTTTCAAAGGCGATTGCCGCAGCGGCCGGATCGGCGACCACGCGCACGATCAGGCGGTCCACGTAAGGCTTGGGCTTGTCCCAGTAGTCGGGGTTGCGCTCGTACACGATGTGGCTGCCGCGCACCCATTCCTTGAACTTGAATGGGCCCGTGCCGATCGGGGCCGCCGTCGCCGGGTTGGAGAGCGGGTCGGTTCCCTCGTAGATATGTCGGGGAACGATCGGCGTTTCGGTGGCCACGAAGGCGCGGATCAGATAGGGCGCCGGCTTGGACAGGCGCAGGACCACGGTGTGTTCGTCCGGCGTCTCGATCGCCGTGACGTTGGCGAAAGTGTTGCGTCCGCGCGGGTGGATCTTCTTGAGCAGGTTGAGCGAATAGGCGACGTCCGCCGAGGTGAACGGCTTGCCGTCGTGCCAGCGCACGCCCTGGCGCAGCGTGAACGTGTACACCGTGCCGTCGGGGCTGATCGTCCAGGCCGTGGCGAGCTGCGGTTGCGGCGTAAGGTCGTAGTCGTATTTGAGCAAGCCTTCCGTAACCTTGGCGCTGACGCTCAGGATGGGCGTGGCGACGTTGCCGACGGTCACGAGCGCGGTGGGTTCGGACGGCAGCAACAGGGTCAGGGTGCCGCCCTTGGGCTTGGCGGCGGCTTGGGCTGCGGCGTTGCTGGGCAACGCGAAGGGAGCGGCCAGCGCGGTGGCGAGGGCGGCGTGCAGAAGCGTACGGCGGGTCAGGGTCATGGCAATGGCTTGTGATTGAGTAGGAAAGAGGTGCCGGCAGGGTTTCAGGAGGCGCGATAGCGGTCGCGCGATTGTTCTGGGCTCACCAGGCCTAGCCGCAGGTCTTCCCGCAGCAGCGCGGGCGCGCGGTCGGCCGGATCGCCCAGGCCGCCGCCGCCCGGGGTGTGGACCACCAGGGTCTCGCCGGCAGGGATGAGCTGGCGTCCTTTGGCCCGCAGGACCGCGCCCGAGGCAAGGCCGAGGTGGCCGGGCGCGCCGTCTTGGCCGCCCAGCGCGCCGCGTGCGGGATGCACGACGCGGTCGAAGGCCGCGGCGATGATCATGCCCGCCTGCGGATCGGCGTGGCGCACGGCGATGGTCTGTCCCAGCCCGCCTCGCAACGCGCCCGGACCGCCCGAGTCGGCGCGGTACTCCTTGCGCTCAAACACCAGCGGATTGGCGGCCTCAAGGATTTCGACCGAGACGTTGCGCACGCCGCTCGGGTAGGACGTGACGGACAGTCCGTCCTTGCCCGGGCGGGCGCCGGTGCCGCCTGTCGAGAAACTCACGGCATTGAAGCGCTGGCCCCGGATGAGCGCCTCGTTCTGCTCGGCGCTGGCGCCCGCGAGCGGTTCACCGCCCACCAGGTGCAAGTTCCACAGCGACGAGCTGCCTTCCGCGGGCACCTGATCGGGCCGCGCCTGGCGCAGCGCGCCAAACACCACGTCGGGCAGCATCTGCCCGATGATGTGGCGTGCCGTTACGGCGGCGGGGAAGCGGGCATTGAGAATGGAGCCTTCGGGCGCGCTCACCTGCACCACGGACAGCGAGCCTGCATTGTTTGGCACGTCGGCGCCGATCAGGCAGCGGATGCCAAAGGAGGTGTAGGCGTCGGTGTAGGCCTTCACCACGTTGATGCCGCGCGCGACCTGGCCGGACGTGCCGTCGAAGTCAACCAGGATGCGCTCGGGCTCGACCGTGACGCGCGCGGCGAGCTCGATGGGCGCGTCATAGCCGTCGATGGTGAGCCGGTTTGTCCAGCTACCCTGCGGCCAGGCGGCGATTGCATGCAGCATCGCGAGACGCGATTGCTCGATGATCGTGTTGCCCAGCGCGTCGAGATCGTCGAGTTCGAACTCGCGCAGCAGGTCCTTCAAGCGGCGGCCGCCGACCTCGTTGCACGCCACCAGCGCATACAGGTCGCCCTCGACCTGCTCGGGCTCGCGCACGTTGGCACGAATGATGGCGAACACGCCGGGATCGGCCTGGTGCGCGTGGAAGAGCTTCACGATCGGCAGGAACAGACCCTCGTGATAGACCTCCAGGCCATCGGCGCTGCTGCCGATTCCGCCGATGTCGATCACGTGCAGCGTCGACGCGAAGAGCGCCACCAGGCGGCCCGCATGGAAGACGGGCGAGACCATGGTCATGTCGAACAGATGGCCGGTGCCTTTCCAGGGATCGTTGGTGAGCAGCACGTCGCCATCGCGCAGCGTGTCGGCGGGAAAGACGCGAAGGAAATGCTTCACCGATTCCGCCATGGCGTTGACGTGGCCGGGCGTGCCGGTCACGGCTTGCGCGATCATGCGGCCGTCGGGGAGAAACACGCCCGCGGACAGGTCGCCGGCCTCGCGCGTGGCCGTGCCGAAGGCCGAGCGGATCAATACCTGCGCCTGTTCCTCGACGACCGAGAGGAGGCGGTTCCAGGCGAGCTGGTGGCGGATGCGTGCACGCGCGGCGGTGGCGCGCGCCTGCGCGCTGGCGGGGGAAGAGGTCGACGTCATGCCGTGGTCTCCAGGAGCGGGGAAGGCGTGGCGGGAACGCGTTGCTGATCGTGCAGCACCAGCGAACCCTGCGGGCTGCGATGGGCCACGAAGCCATCGGGAACGTGGGTGGTGGTCTCGTCCTCGACGACGAGGGCCGGGCCGCGCACCAACTGGTCGGCCGCCAGGGCGCCGCGCTCGTAGACCGGCACGTCGCGCCAGCTTGCGGTAGCGAGGTCATAAAGCGAGCGCTGCCCGGCTGGGGTGGCCGGTTGGGGCCCGGCCGCGTCGATCACGTCCGCGGTGATGTCGCGGCGGGCGCCGGCCTGCGCGGCGACCGACCAGCTCACCGTCTCGGCGGGCACGTGCGGCAGGCTGCGGCCGTAGATCTGCGCGTAACGCAGCGCGAACTGTTCTCCCAGCGCCTGCGCGGCGGCCGCGTCGAAGGGGCCGGGCGCAAGATCGATCGCGATCTCATGCCCCTGGCCGGCATAGCGCATATAGACCTGGCGCTTGATCGAGATCGGCTCGTCCGGCGCGGCACGCTTCACCACGGCCTGGACCTGCGCGGTGAGATCCTCGAGCAGACCGGTGGCCAGCGCCAGGTCGATGCGATCCAGCCGCTGATGCAGGCTGCGCACGGCCTGGTAGGCGATGGGCGCCCACAGGAAACCCACCGCCGAACCCACGCCGGCCGATTGGGGGACGATGACCGTGCCGATGCCCAGCTTGCGCGCGAGCAGCGCTGCGTGTAGCGGCGCGGCGCCGCCGAACGCGATCAGGGTGTGTTCGTCTGCCGTCTTGCCCAGCTCGGAGGCGTGCACGCGGGCGGCATTGGCCATGTTCTCGGTCACGACCTCAAGCACGGCCTGAGCCGCCTCCGGATCGGTGAGCTGGGCCGGGCTGGCAAGATGGGCCTGCACGGCGAGCCGCGCGAGCGCGGGATCGAGCGAAACCTTGCCTACGGCGAAGCGCTCCGGCGTGATGGTGCCGAGTACCGCGTGGGCGTCGGTCACGGTGGCATGCTGGCCGCCCAGCCCGTAGGCCGCGGGCCCGGGCGTCGAGCCCGCGCTGTCGGGCCCGACCTGGATTACGCCCAGGTGATTGACCCGGGCGATCGAGCCGCCGCCCGCGCCGATCTCGATCATCTCGATGACGGGAATGCGGATGGGCAGGCCCGAGCCCTTGAGGTGGCGATGCACGCGGCCGAACTCGAAGCTGCGGCTGATCTGCGGCTGGTAGTCGTCGATGTAGCAGATCTTGGCGGTGGTTCCGCCCATGTCGAACGAGAGCGCGCGTGCCGCGCCGACCTGCTCGGCGATGTGCTGGGCCAGGATGGCGCCGCCCGCGGGCCCCGACTCCACGAGCCGCACGGGCTCGTCCACGCCGGTTTGCAGCGTGGCGATGGCGCCGCCCGAGGTCATCAGGAACGGCTCGGCCCGCAGCCCGCGTTCACGCGCGGCCGCTTCGAAGCGGCGCAGATAACCCGACACCTGGGGCTGCACGTAGGCGTTCGCGCATACCGTGGACAGGCGCGGATATTCGCGGATCTCGGCGCACACGTCGGAAGACAAGGAGATCCAGAGCGCGGGCAGCTCGGCGCGGAGCAGGTCGCGGATGCGGCGCTCGTGCGCGGGATGCGCGTAGCTGTGCAGCAGGCACACCGCGACGCTCTCGATACGGTCCTCGCGCAGGCGGTCCGCCAGCGCGCGCACACCGTCCTCGTCGAGCGGCGTGAGCACGCGGCCCTGGGCGTCGACCCGTTCGGTGACGCCGTGGCGCCAGTCGCGCGGCACGAGCGGTTGCGGCTTGTCCAGGAAGATATCGTATTGGGCGTAGCGGTCCTCCAGGCCGATCTCGACCAGATCGCGGAAACCGGCGGTGGTGACGAGGGCCGTGCGCGCGCCCTTGCGCTCGATGAGCGCATTGGTGGCGAGCGTGGTGCCCAGCACCAGGCGATCCACGTCCGGCCAGCTCAGTTGCGCTGCGATCAGCAGTTCGTCGATGCCGGCCAGGACGGCCTGTTCGGGCGCGGCAGGCGTCGTGAGCAGCTTGGCCGAGCGCCGCGTCTCGCCCTGCTCGAGGACGATGTCGGTGAATGTGCCGCCGACGTCGACGGCTACCCTGACGGTGGCGCGCCGCGCGGCGGGCGTTTGAGGTGTTGCGGGCATGGGGACAATCCTGTTCGTGGTCTGGGAGACGCCGCGCGCCTCGGACGCGACGATGGAGAAGGCCACGATGGTAGGGAGCGGGGTCCGTGCGGGGAAGGTCGTTTTTCGTATGTCCTTATGCGTCGCAGCGGGGCTTGCAGGGCGCATATGGATAGTCGGATTTCTGCGTTGCGCCGCCCGCGGAGGGCGCCGTAGTCTGGCTGGCATCCGGCTCGCGGCGATTGCCCGGGCCTCGTACCGAACCCGGAACCGCCATGACGCAACTGCCGCCTACCGCCGACCTTTCCCTCCAGACCCAGCGTACGCAAGCCGTCGCCGCGTTCATCCGCGATGTGCGAGCCATCCTGCCCGATCCGCGACGCGCCACGCCGGCGCAGCTGGAGTCGGCGGCGGGCCTGCTGCGCGCCCTGGCCACGCGCACCGAGCTGTTCGATGCGGAAACCTTCGCATTGCATCCGGAGCGGCCGGCCACGATCTATCGCCTGGCCGAGGACGTGGACGGCGCCTATGCGCTATACCTCTCGCTCGGCGAAGCCGGCAAGGCGCAGCCGCCGCACGACCATACGACGTGGGCAATCATCGCCGGCGTGCGCGGTGAGGAGCGCAACGAGGTGTATGCGCGCAGCCGAAGCTCGGACCCCTTGCGCGACACGCTCACGCACGTGCGCCGCGTTGACGTCGCGCAGGGCTCGTCCATCGTGCTGCAGCCCGACGACGTTCACACCATCGAACTCATCGGCGCGTCGTCCGGCGCGCATCTGCACTTCTACGGTCTGGCCCTGGACCGGCTGGCCGGACGTGTGGTGTTCGAAAGCACGGCCGGGGGCACGTACCGGACCTTCGGTCCGCCCGCGGCGATTCTCCATGCGCGTGTGGCGCCGGCAGAACTGGAGCGTGCCCTGCGCGGCCCCTCCGAAATCGCGCTGCTCGACGTGCGCGAGGCGGGCCGATACGCCGAACGCCATCTCCTCGAGGCGGCCAACGCGCCGCTCTGGCGCATTGAGCAACGCATCGACCGTCTCGTGCCGCGCCGCTCGACCCGCATCGTGCTGGTCGATGAGGATGAGTCGCTCGCTCACGAAGCCGCCGGCAAGCTGGTGCGGCTGGGCTACGCCGATGTGGCCGTGCTGGCTGGCGGCACGCGCGCCTGGGAGGCGTCGGGTCGCGAGGTCTTCTGGGGCACCAATGTGCCCAGCAAGGCATTTGGCGAAGTGATCGAGCATGAAAAGCACACGCCATGGATCGACGTTGATGAGCTGTCCGCCCGCGTGGCGGCCGGCGAGGACATCGTCGTGGTCGACAGCCGCACCACGGAGGAATTCCACAACTTCACGCTGCCGTTCTCGCATAGCCTGCCCGGTGCGGAGCTGGTCTACCGCATCGGCGAACTCGCGCCCAATCCCGACACGTTCGTGGTGGTGAATTGCGCGGGACGCACCCGCTCGATCGTGGGCGCGCAGACGTTGATTGACGCGGGCATCCCGAACAAGGTGGCGTCGCTGCGCAATGGCACGATGGAATGGCTGCTGTCGGGGCGCGAGCTGGCCTATGGCCGCCATGCGGCATTACCCGAGCCTGGGCCACAGACCCTGGCCCATGCGCGCGAGCGCGCGCGGGCCGTGGCCGCAGCGGCGGGCGTGGAGCACATCGACGCCGCGCGGCTCGCCAGGTTCGAGGCCGATGCCGCCGCTGGCGAGCGCAGCCTCTATCGCTTCGACGTGCGCACGCGCGAGGAGTACGAAGCCGGCCATCTTCCCGGCTGGCGCTGGGCTCCGGGCGGGCAACTGGTGCAGGCCACCGACGAATATGTCGGCACCCGGCGCGCGCGCGTGGTGCTGGCCGATCACGACGGGGTGCGCGCACTGACCACCGCGGCCTGGCTTCGCCAGTTGGGCGTCCTCGAGGTGTACCTGTATGCCACGCCGCTGGCGCCGCACGCCGGCGAGCCTGGCGAACCGGTGCTCCCGGTCATTCTGGAGAGCGGGCCGGAGCGCGTGCGCGTGATGCGCCATCGCGATCCCGCGCCGGTGGTCCGCGCCGCCGTGCTCGAAGGCTGGCTGGCCGAGCGCGGCCCCACGCGAGTGTACGACGTGGATCGCCGCCAGGCTTATGTGCGCCGCCACATCCCGGGCGCGCGCTTCGCCGCGCCGGACCGGCTGCCGGCGCTCGTTGCCGAGGATGGCGCGAACGCGGCGCGCGTGGTCATCGTGTCGGAGGACGGCGTGCTCGCGCAGACCGTGGCCGCCGAACTGCAATGGCGGCTTCGCCGTGAGACACAGGCGCCTGAGGTTTACGCACTGCAGGGCGGCACTGGGGCCTGGCAGGCGGCCGGGCTGCCACTGGAGCGCGGGGACGAAGGTGTGCTGACGGGCGACGACGACCAGGACATCAGCCCGTACCTCCTGGACGATCTGGCGGCGCGCGACGCCGGGTTTCGTGCCTATCTCGACTGGGAACTGCAACTCGTGGCGCAGCTCGAACGCGCCGCCGCGCAGGATTTCCGCCTCATCGGGGTCGACCGATGAGTGGCGCGGGCGGCCAGGGCGGCGTGCGCGCCGCGTGGGCTGGACTGCGGCGCCGGCTGCGGCGCATCTGCCGGCGGGAGTGGGTGAAATGGGCACGGCAGCCGGTGTCGTGCTGGGTAGCCGCGCCGTTTGCTGTCGGACCCGCCCCAGCCTTCCCGCGCGGTGACCGGCCGCGCTCGGCCACGGATATGTGCAACGCGCTGATTGTCAGGGACGCCGCGCCAGCGCGCTGTCCTGCCCGCGGCGCCGCCTGAGCGGCGTCGTATTACCTATCTCATACTGGAGTCATGCATGGCCATTCAATCCATCAACGCCCGCAATCAGTTCCGCGGCAAGATCCGCGAAATCGTATTGGGATCCGTGGTGTCGGAAGTCGACATCGACACACCCGCGGGCATCGTGACCTCGGTCATTACGACGCGCTCGGTCAAGGAACTGGATCTGCAGGTCGGCACCGAAGTGCTCGCCTTTGTAAAGGCCACGGAGGTGTCCGTGGCCAAGCTCTGAAACGCCCACCGGGCTTGAGGGGACGAACGGGCTGGTGGTTGCATGCGCAACGGCCAGCCCGTTCCTCCTTATATGGTGCGTTTACCAGCCACGGCGCCAGATCGCCAAGCACCTCGATCAGCGTCGAGCGGCCCGCGCCGCAAATAATCCTGTCTGACTGTTGGAAAGGAGCAGGGCGGCAGAGCTCATGCACTCTAAGTTTCCAGCGTACTTTCAAGTTAAACGGACCGCTGGGAAAAAAATCTCATCTTGAATGAACCAAGCGCTTCAATCTCGCTGAAGCAAGAAGTTCTAACTCATTGATTTTTAGTGGGTCGCGTTTCCAGTGTCACTGAACTTCGACATTCAGGCTGCGAAGGCAGCTACATGTACAACGAATCGTGCACGCCATATCTGGATCTGCAAATGCGGTATTCGGCCGTCAACTTTGGCTATCGAAACGCCCGCCCGGAAGACACCATGCGGCGCCAATTCGATACGTTGCCGCAAATTGCCAGCCAGTACCTGCACCCGACCAAAATTTGCTGTTTTCTCGAGGCGATCATACGAAAATTGTATGGCATCGCGCAGCCCGACTTTAGTTTCCGCCGTTGCGCCCCAAGTTCTTTAACGTGAATGAACATCGACATCTCGCTGGTAAGGTAGGCGTGCCTGCTTTGGCACGGAAGGATAAACATGCAGAACACGTACGGAAAACTCGCTTCCTGGATCTATCATCTGGATAAACCCATCGGTCATTCCTTCGGGGATCTGGAATTCTATCGGCAGCGTCTGACTGGGTGTGATGGCCCCATCTTGGAACCCGCAGTTGGCAATGGCCGGATCCTGATACCGCTGCTTGAAATGGGGTTCGCTATAGAAGGTTTCGACGCGTCGCAAGACATGCTCCAGCACTGCAGGCAGGAGTGCCGGAAACGAGACCTTGCCGCCACGCTGACATGTCAGACGTTCGAGCAGTTCAGCTACGACCGGCGCTTCGCGGCGATCATCATGCCGGCCGGATCATTCCAATTGATTACCGAGACCGCCTCGGCGGTGGCTGTACTTAAGCGGTTTTGGGAACATCTGCAGCCCGGTGGAAGGCTGATCTTGGACATCGATCCCATCGAAAGCGTCATCTCAGAAGCGATGCCCGCGCGCAGGTGGCCAGTCGAAGGCGGCGATCTTCTCACGATGACCAGTCATCGAGCCGAGATTGATTACGTCAAGCAGACAACGCTTTCCCATCTGCACTACGAACACTGGCGAGATGGGGCATTGCTGGTGTCTGAGCTTGATCTATTCCATCTGCGTTGGTGGGGGGTTGACGAATTGACCTTTGCATTGCGGGAAGCGGGTTTTGCAGACGTGGTGGTGTCAGGCGACTACCAGCACGGACGCCAACCCCGCCAGGGCGATCAGATCATCAGCTTCGAAGCAAATCGTCCGACCATTTGAACATGTGACCCAACACTGAGGATGAGGCAGAGGATCCCGGCGTCGCGCCAACGGACGGCGGCGGCTCGGATATCGGGTCGGCAAGGTAGGGTTATCCGGGATTCTTTATGCTTAAACTTTTGTGAAGAATGAGCGGCAAATGCAGGGCCGCCGCGATGGTGCATCGAGGCGGCTGACCGCGGTGCGGCATGTGACGCGCCGTGCGCGGTTTTGCGGGGTGGCCCCCCAACAAGGAGAATTGCATGCTGCTGCGTAGACGTTGTCTGGCCGTGATGATGCTGGCGTTGGCGGGTTGGGCGACGGGCAGCCATGCACAAACACCGTCTGCGGCGTGGCCCACCAAGCCCGTGCGTCTGGTCGTGGGGCTGGCGCCCGGCGGGCTGGTCGACGTGCTGGCCCGCACCGTGCAGCCGCACTTGGCCGAGGCCTTGAAGCAGACCGTCATCGTGGAAAATCGTGGCGGTGCGGGCGGCAACCTGGCGGGAGCCGAAGTGGTCCGCAACGGCCGCGACAACCATACCTTCCTGCTCAATCCGTCGACGACGGAATCGGTCAACCCGCTGATGTTCGCCAACATGCCGTTCGACCCGCAGCGGGACTTGCGGCCGGTTGCCCTGCTGGCCAACAGCCAGTTGTTCCTGTTTGTCCGGGCTTCGCTTGGCGTCAATACGCTCGAAGAGTTCGTGGAATACGCGCGCAAGCGGTCCGATCCGCTGAATTACGGTTCGGCCGGCAATGGCACGACACCGCATCTGGCCGGCGAGCTGCTCAAGCAGGCGACTGGCATGCAGGCCACCCATGCACCGTATCGCGGCGTGGCGCCGGCGATACAGGACCTGGCCGCGGGCCAGATCGACTTCGCGTTTGGACCCGCCACGGTATTTCCCATGGTGCAGGCGGGCAAATTGAAGGTGCTGGCGGTGGCAAGCCGGCAACGCGCGGCCGTGGCGCCCGACATCCGGACCTTTACCGAGGCCGGCATTGACGGTGTGTTCGCGGACAGCCTGTTCGGCGTGTATGCGGCCGCGGGCACTCGCGATGATGTGGTCGATCGCATGAATGCCGAAATCAACAAAGTGCTGGCGCGGCCGGAGATCAAGGCGCGCTTCCTGGATGCGGGCGCGGAGGCGATTCCGCTGAGCGTGGCCGATTACGCCACGCGCGTGCAGGACGAAAAGAAGCTGTTCGCGCCGTTGGTGAAATCGTTGGGGCTGAAGGAGCAGTAGATAAAACAGCGACAGCAGCCCCGCCTGCTACGTTTCCCCGGCCCGGTTTCCGAGAATGGATTCCACGCGGCGCGCATGCTGCAGCAGTTTGGGATCCTCCTTCTGGAATCCCACGAGCTGCACGGCAAGGGGCAATCCTTCCGGGCTGCGTCCGACCGGCAGTGAAATCGAGGGGTTGTGCAGCAATGACCACGCGCGGATGAACACCGAGCTGCCCGTGCTTTCGGCGGGCGTGGCCACGCCCAACGTGGCAGGCATGATAATGGCGTCCACGTCGCGGGCAATGTCATAGAACGCCCGCCGGCATTTGTCCGCTGCGTCCAGTGCGGATGCATAGTCGGCGTCGGTGTAAGTGTCGCCCAGGGCCAGGTAGGCAAGCAGCTCAGGGTCGCATAATGCGGCGTGATCGCGGCGGATATGCGCGTATTCGCGCGCCAGGTCATAGGCCATGATGACATCCTGAATGTCGCCGATGTCTTCATAGGCCGCAGGCATGGACAAGACCTGCAACGAAACGCCTGCGGCCGTCAGGCGGCTCAGGCAGTCCTCGAAGACGGCTTGCGCTGCGGGTTCGGCTTCGGGCCAGGCGCGGGGGCGCCACACGCCAAGGCGCAGCGCGTTTCCGCTTTCCAGCGACGGTGCAAAACGCGGATCGCCCACGAACGCATGCATGAAGAGCTGCGCATCTTCCACGGACCTGCAAAGCGGACCAATCACATCGAGCGGCCGCGAATAACTTCTGATGCCGACATACGGGATGGCGTCAAGGGTGGGCTTGAATCCGACGGCGCCGCAGAAGGATGCGGGTCGCAAGATGGAGCCGGCGGTCTGGGTGCCGATGGACAACGGGGCCATGAAGTCTGCCACGGCCGCGCCCGAACCCGCAGAGGAGGCAGCCGGGCTACGGGTCAGGTCATGGGGGTTGCGGCACGGACCGGGCAGCATGATCGCGTGGCGTGACACGGTGTTCTTGCCCAGCAGCACGAACCCTTGTTCGCGCGCGCGCGTCACCACCGGCGCGTCCTGCTTAGGTTGACGCCCAGTGAAGATCTCGGGTTCGCCCAGTTCGGTGGGCATGTCCGCGGTGTCGATGGTGTCTTTAATGCCGATCGGCGCACCCTCGTAGCGAGAGCGGCGGCCGCGCCGGTCGATGGCGCGCGCTTGCGCCAACGCGGCTTCGCCCGCCACGTGCACCCACGCCTTGACTTCCTGGTTGCGCTGCGCAATTCGTTCCAGGCAAGCCTGCGCCCAGGCTTCGGCGCTGAGCGTGCCCTTGTCCAGGGCGCGCAGCCCCTCTGCCAGGGTGAGATGGGCGCGCTCCGAGGGGGCAGGGCGTCCGGGCGCCTTGGTTGCGGTCATACGGGTTCTCCTTGGGAGTCGTGACGGTGCCCGATGTAGAGTTCCGCCATTTCTTCATTTGCGAGCAGGTTGGGGCCGGTATCGGTCAGGACAATGCGGCCGGAATCCAGGATGTAGCCGCGGTCACTGAAAGCCAGCGCCTGGCGGGCCCGCTGTTCGACCATCAGCACGGCGATATCCAACTGGGGCAGGCGTTGCACTTCCTCGAACACCTGGGAAGTCAATGCGGGCGACAATGCCGCGGACGGCTCGTCGAGCAGCACCATGCGAGGGGAAGGCATCAACGCGCGAGCAAACGCCAATTGCTGGCGTTCGCCGCCGGAAAGATTTGCGGCGTGGGTGCGGCGCCGCTGCGCCAACGCTGGGAAGAGTTCAAACATTTCCTCAGTGCGTCGACGGGCATCGCTTACGTGTTCGACGACCTGGAGGTTCTCCAGCACGGTCAGCTCGCCGAACACGTTCTGCACTTGCGGAACATAAGAGATGCCCAGGCGCACGCGATCTTCCACGGCGGACCGGCGCAGGTCGTTCCCGTCGAAGGTGATCGATCCCGACAGCCGCGGCAGCAGGCCCATTACGGCTTTGATGACCGTGGACTTTCCAGCCCCGTTCGTGCCAGCGATCGTGACGATCTCGCGCGGCTTCACGTGGAGGTCGATGCCACTGACGATATCGACGTCTCCATAGCCTGCGGCCATGTTTTCTATGGTCAGGATCGGTGCGGCGTCATTGGTTACGTTCATATCACACCCCCCATGTAAGCCTCGCGAACCGCATCCTGGGAGAGCACGTCCCGAGGCTTGCCCTCTGCAATGACCTTGCCGCGGTCCATCACATACATGCGCGGCACGATGCGCGAAAGTTCTTCGAGGTTGTGCTCGATAATCAGCACGCTCATGCCGCGTTGGTTCAACGCCACGATGCGTTCTGACAACTCGCCGATCAACACCGGATTGACGCCAGCGAAAGGCTCGTCAAGCATGATGCAGCGGGGCTCCAGCATGAGCAGCCGTCCCAGCTCCAGCAGCTTCTTTTGTCCGCCGGAAAGTTTTCCCGCCTGGGTATCCGCGACCCGCGATAGATTGAGAAATTGCAGCAAGTCGCGGGCACGATCGGCCACCTGTTCCTCTTCTCTTTGCACTTTCCCCGGATTGAAGAAGATGGACAGCAACTTCTCGCCCTGCGCGTCTGGTGCAGCCGCCATCATGTTGGCCATGACGGTGAGCTGCGAGAATTCCCGCGGCACCTGGAATGTGCGCGCCAGGCCTTGGCGCACGCGGGTGTGCACGGCCATGTGAGATATGTCGCGGCCGTCGAACTGAACGACGCCTGCCCGGCTGGGCACATACCCCGTGATCACCGAGAAGAGCGTGCTCTTTCCCGCGCCATTCGTGCCGATCAGGCCCAGAAGTTCGCCCTGGTTCAGGTCCAGGCTGACATTGTCCAAGGCGAGCATTCCGCCGAACCCGGCGCTAACGTTTCTTACAGTCAAAAGGCTCATGTCGACTTCCCCGCCTTTGTTCCCAAGATCCCTTGCGGCCGATACAGCACGATAAGAATCAACGCCATGCCGATGACCCAAATTCGCACACTGGCCATCTGCACTTCGGAGATTCCGCCCACGAAGTCTCGGACGAAGCGAGACCCTTCGAGAAAGCCGACCATGATGACGGTGCCCAAGGCGACCCCCAGCAGGCGGTTGGCGCCTCCGACAAAAATGGCGATCCAGATATAGAACGTAATGAGCGGAACGAACTGCTCGGGGCTCAGGAACGTGAGGTAGTGCGCTTGAAATGCGCCCGCCAGGCCGGCCAGGCCCGCGCCCAGCATGAGCGAACGGGTCTTGAAGCGAGCCGGGTCTTTGCCCAGCGCCCTTACCGCGACTTCGTTGTCGCGAACCGCTTCAATGACCCGCCCGAACGGGCTTTTGACGACGCGCGTGACCAACCAGAACACCGCCCCGTTGACGACGAGCAAGGTCAACATGATGGCCAGATCAATCTGGGCGGCGGGGATCCAACCCTCATACATACGGGGTATGCCCGGCAGACCGTGCATGCCTCGAGTCAGCCATTCCTCGCTCTGGAGCATCATCCGGACGGACTCCGAGAAGCCAAGCGTCACGATGGCCAGATAATCGCTTCCCAGCCGTAAGGCGACGATCCCCAGCGGCCAAGCCGCCAGTGCGGTGAGCAGCGTTGCGCCCACCATCGCCAAGGGGATGGGTACGCCCTGAAGCGCGAGCAGCGCAGAGGTGTAGGAACCGATGGCAAAGAAGCCGACATGCCCGAAGTTGACCAGGCCGGTAAAGCCATAGTGCAGCGACAGACCCAGAGCCATCAGCATGTAGATAAGAATGCCGATGGAGATTGCAATCAAATAGGATTCCATCTCTCTTTACCTCGCCATGATCGGGCGGCCAAACAGACCCTGCGGCCGGAACAACAACAGCACCAGCAAGACCAGGAAGGCGATGACAATCTTGTAGGAGGGGCCAACGTAAAGGGTGGCTATTTCCTGCGAGATCCCGAATATCAGGGAACCGACGACGGCCCCGATGGGATTGCCAATGCCGCCCAGGATCACTGCCGCAAACATCGGCATCAGTAGCTCAAATCCGAGTTCGGGGACGACCACCGCCTTGATGGCCAGCAGAACCCCGCCCAGCCCGCAGAAGAAGCCGCTCAACAGCCACAGATAGAGCATGACGCGACGTGAGCGGATGCCGCTGGCGGCGGCGAGGTCGGGATTGTCGGCCACCGCCCGCATGCGCCGTCCCAGTGGCGTGGCATGCAAGATCACAAATGCGATCCCCAACGCACCGATGGCCGTAAGCAGGATGTAGACGTCCATTGGCAGGATGCGAATGCCATGCCAGTTCCACGCACGCATGATCCGGCCCATTTCCAGGTTGTATTGGTCCTGGCCCGCGAAAAAGGTGATCGTCGTGCGTACGACGAACGCCACGCCCAGCGAGGCGATAAGACGCGCCACGTTGGAGCGTTTAGCGAGCGCGCGGAAGACCCACAGATAGAAAAATACGGCTATCAGCGCGGTCACCACGCTGGCGCTCACCACGGCAAGCACGAGTGAGCTGCCGATCCACGCCTGGGTGGCGACGGCTGTATACGCGCCAAGCGTCATGTAGTCGCCCGTCGCCGCGTTGGGAAAGCGAGATATGCCAAACACCATGGTGATCGCCAGGATTGGCAGTGACAACAAGGTGCCTAGCACGGTGCCATTGATGACGGCGTTCAAGATTGGGATGAGTTCCATCGTTGCTCCGCTTCAACGCGTACCCGGCACGGTCTCTTTCAGTACCAGTTTGCCGTTTTCGATTTCCGATACGCCGAAATCTGGCACGGTCTCGCCATGCGCGCCGAACTCCAGGTTTGACGATGCACCGTCGTAGTCCACCGCCTTGCCGGCACGGATGAGATCACGGCCCTGCGCAAACGAAGAGATCTTTTCTCCGCCATGCCGAGTGACCGCCTTGACCTGGCCGTTGATGGCGGCGATGTCGGCTGTTGGTCCGGCGGCTTCGATGGCCAGGGCCAGGGCAATGACCATGTCGTAGCTCTGGGCCGCAAACACATCGGGCTCGTGCTTGACCTTGGCACGGAACCGCTCGGAGAAGCTCTTGTACGCCGGGTTTCCGCTTGCAGCCACGTTGGAAATCGAGATGATGCCCTCGGTGACCTCCTTTCCCAGCGCCTTGACCAGCGCTTCGTTGGCGGTCCAACCCGGCATGATGAATTTGCAGTCCTGACCGGTCTGGTACCACTCGCGCAGCAAAATCGTTGCGTCGGGGCGATACGAACCCATTGCGATCACATCCGGATTCGTTGCAAGGACCCGGTTCAATTCGGTTCGATAGGTGGTCTGATTGGGTTCGTAGATCACCATGCTGCTGACCTTGCCGCCGTCTTTCTCCCACGTTTCTTTGAAATAGTTGGCCAGCCCAACAAAGGTGGAGTTGTTGAAGGCCATGACTGCCGGGCGCTTGAAGCCGCGCTGGCGTGCCACTTCAGCAAAGGCGCGTCCAAAAACCGCGTTCGATGCCTGGAACATCCAGGCAAGGCCTTTGCGGTTCTCCGTCAGCATTTCCGGGGCGCCGCAGGTGTTCATCATGATGAGACCGGCGTTGTTGGTGATGGGCATGACAGCCAGACCCACCGAGGAGGGCCAAATTCCGACCACCGCCTGGACCTGATTCACCTCGATCAGCTTTTTCGCTGCGAGGACTGCAGCGTCGGGCTTGGTCTGATCATCTTCGGCGAAAAGCTGCAGCTGGCGCCCGGCGGCGCCGCCAGCGGCGTTCACCTCGTCGACAGCCAATCGAATGGCTTCGAGCATCGGCACCCCATACGGGCCGCCCACGCCGGTGATGGAATTGAGCGCGCCGAGGCGAAATGGCTGCCCCGCAGGCGCGGCGCGCAGGCTCCAGGGTGCCAGGCTTGCGCCAGCCAGCACCAGGCCAACCGATAAAAAGTCGCGGCGGGACGTGTTCTTGGGTTGCTGCGTTTTCATATTCGTTCCTTGATTTCGCGTGAGACGCGATTCTTCACTTCGAATATGCCGGCTGACTGCCCGGCCCCTTGACTGCTTTTTTTTGTGCTGTGGAGATATCTGCTTCTTTACTGGACGATGCCGTGTTCGCGCCATTGCGCGATAGTTTCTGGCGACGCGCCAAAGCGAAGCAGGACTTCATCGGTGTGCTCGCCGTGCAGGGGCGCAGCCCGCCGGATCTGGCCCGGCGTACGAGAAAATTTAGTGGGTATGCCGACCGTTTTCATGCGGCCAAGCTTTGGGTGGTCCAGTTCTTGAACCATGCCGCGAGCCGCATAATGCGGATCCTGCATCGCCTGGTGGAAATCGTTGATGGGGCCGCACGGCACTTGGGCCTTTTCGCATCGGGCGATCCAGCTAGCCGCGTCGGCGCGCGCGAATTCGGCTTCCAGCAGTGGCTCCAGTTCGGCGATGTTGTCCAGACGGTCGCTATTGGTCAGGAATCTCGGGTCGTGGATCAGCTCCGGGCGACCCAGGACGTCGGTGCAGAGCTTTTCCCAGGTGCGTTGGTTCGCGGCGCCAATGACGATGTAGCCGTCGCCGGTGCTAAAGGCTTGATAGGGCGCGGACACGCGGTGGCGGCTTCCGGTAGCCTTGGGTACCGTGCCTTCCGAGAAGTAGGCCGCGGCCTCCCAGATAAACCAGGGCAGTCCACATTCCGCGAGCGAGATGTCGATGTGCTGGCCTTCGCCGGTGCGCTGCTGGTGAATGCAGGCGGCAAGGATGGCGTAGGTAGCGGTCAGTCCGGCGCCTACGTCATAGATGGCGATACCCGACTTGAGGGGGCGTCCGTCTGGCTCGCCGGTCATGCTCATGATGCCAGTCATGCCTTGCGCCACCAGGTCAAATCCCCCCTTGCCGGCATACGGTCCGGTCTGCCCATAGCCCGAGATCGAGCAATAGACCAAGCGGGGATTGATGGCGCTGAGCGTTTCGTAGTCAAGTCCCAGCGCGGAGGCGACGCCCACCCGGTAGTTCTCGATCAGCACATCGGCCCACCGCACCATTTCCAGCACGGTTTCGCGAAGTTCCGGTCGCTTGAGGTTGAGTGAAATGCCCAGCTTGTTGCGGTTGATCTGGGCAAAACAGCTCGATTCTCCGTTTACATAGGGCCCCATCTCTCGGGAATCGTCGCCCGCGCCAGGCTTTTCGATCTTGATGACTTCGGCGCCCAGGTCGGCCAGAACCATGGTGCAGTATGGCCCGGCCATGATTTGGGACAGGTCCAGAATTTTGATGCCTTCCAGCGGCATCGCGGCAGTGTTCTGCTTCATGTCTTTCCTTTCAGCGACCTGCAAAGACAGGCTTTTCCTTGTTCAGGAAGGCGCGCTGCCCGTTGCGGTAATCCTCGGTGTCAAAGCAGGCATAGGCCTGAGCCAGTTCGTGTTCGGCCAGTTCGCCGCCCGCTTGCAAGCGACGCACGAATTGTTTGTGCCAGCGGTTGACCAGGGGAGCGCCCGCCGCGATACGTCGTGCGGCCTCATAGGCCTCATCGCCTACCTTGTCGTCGTCCACCACTCTTGTGACGAGGCCCTTGTTCAGCGCCTCGTCTGCGCCAAAAACGGCGCCTTCGAGCAGGATTTCCAGCGTGCGCGTGCCACCGATAACAGCCAGCAGATCAGCCAGTTCCCGGTAGTCCAGGGTCAATCCGATGCGGTTGATCGGCACGCCAAAGCGGGAGCCCCGGCCCGCAATGCGGATATCGCACATGGCCGCGATCTCCAGCCCGCCGCCCACGCACGCGCCTTCGATGCACGCGACCGTGGGATGCGGCGTGAGCTTGAGCCGGTCGGTCATGGCCAGCGTGAACTCGGCGTACTCTCGCGCCTGTTCCGCGCCGCTGCGGGTTTCGTCGAACCCGCCGATATCGCTACCGGCACAAAAGGCGCCTGCCGCGCCGCGCACCACGATGCAACGGACACTGTCATCGGCGTTTAGCGTGTCGAATGCATCACCGAACTCACGGTACATGTCGAGCGTGAAGGCATTGCGCTTGGCAGGCCTGTCCATCAAGACGGTCACGATTCCGTTCTGGCCGCGGTCCATTCGAATGCTCATCGCGCGTCCCCAAGGTGCAGCGTGGTGCCGTCGAGCACCAGTTTGCCGTCCAGCCAGAGTTGCGCATCGGTCACGATGGTGTCGTAGTGGGCGGCCGCCTTGACCGTTCCGCCGATGTAGGCGCTGGTGCCGAGCGCCAGCTGGATGGACCCGTACACGCTCTCATCGGAAAGCATGGTTCCGTCCAGCTGGCAGCAGGGGTTCATGCCGACACCCAATTCGCCCAGGTTGTAGACCAGCGGGTCGTTGAACCCGGCAAGCAGATCGCGGAATTTGGCAGCTTCGGCCCCGCCCTCGATGGACACGGCCATGCCGCGCTCAAATGTGATGCGAACCGATTGGTCTCGGATCAGTGACACGCCAGGGATACTGGCGTTCACCACGATGACGCCTTCGGCAGTGCCTTCAACGGGGGCCAGACTGGATTCGAGGCAATAGCCCGCCGAGATGTCTTCCGTATTTGCAAATCCATGCAGCGCACGGCCACGACGACCCGCAATGCTCATTGTGATATCGGTACCCGCGGCGCTGGTAACCCGTGCCGTGTCGGCGTGGGTGAGCGCATCAGCCAGCCCCTGGATTTGCGGACGCAGGGCTTGAAAGTCGGCGTTCCAGCCCTCGGCCATGAAGAAATCCGGCAAATCCGATTCGGGCAAGACAATGACCCCGACGCCGGCGCGAGTGGCTTTTTGCCGCGCTTCGGTATGGGCGGCGTTGGCGCGCGTAAGCGCAATCACCAGGTCCGCGCCGCACATGGCGTCGGCCACGATGGGCGAAAACGGGCGCCCATGCTGGCGACTGCCAGGTATCTGGAGCATGTGGGGAATGGCGCCGCACTCGTTGATGGCGATGGCCAGCGGCTGGACATTCTGCTCGGTGAAGTAGTCATACAGCACCAGCACATTCATGCCGGGGCGCGCGTCTCCCAACAGATGCACGACCTTACGCGCGTTGTCCAACTTCAATAACGTATTCATGCGCGCACCTCGGCGATGATGGATTTTTCAAGGATGTCCAAACCCCGCTGCAGTTGCTCGGCACTCATGTTCAGCGGGCCCAGAAAGCGCAGCACGTTTCCATGAAAACCTGCCTTCACGAGGATCAGACCGGCTTCGTAAGCGCGCCGCACGATGCGCGCGGTGGCCTGGCCGTCCGGACGGTGGGTGGCTTTGTCCGTGACGATTTCCACGGCGCGCATCGCGCCCAGCCCGCGCGCATCCCCCACGATGGGAATGTCGCGTTTCCATGCCTCGAATCGTTCGGCCAACTGACGGCCCAGCGCCTGCGCGCGGCCCGCATAGTCGTCGCGTTCCATGACGGCAATTGCGGCCAGCGCCGCTGCGCAGGCCAGGGGATTGCCCGCGTAGGTTCCGCCCAGGCCGCCCACATCGGGCGCGTCCATGAGTTCGGCGCGGCCGACCACGGCGGCGATCGGCATGCCGCCGCCCATGGATTTGGCCAGGGTGTAGAGATCGGCGGTAATTCCGCTGTGCTCGATGGCGAACCAGCGGCCCGTGCGGCAAAAACCGGACTGGATCTCGTCGGCGATCAGGACGATGCCGTGGCTTGTGCAGAATTCGCGCAGCCGGCGCATGAAGCTGGCCGGCGCAGCATGAAAACCTCCCTCGCCTTGCACCGGTTCGATGATGACCGCGGCAACTTGCCTTGCGCCGATTTCGGTTTCGACCATGCGTTCGAAACGCTCAAAGGCCTGGCGGGCCGCGGTTTCTTCATCGGCGCCAGTGCGATAAACGTAGGGGAAGGGCGCCCTGTATACCTCGCTGGCAAGGGGGCCAAAGCCGGTTTTATAGGCGGGCGCCTTTGCGGTGAGGGCAAGGGCCATGTTGGTGCGCCCATGGAACGCGCCCTCAAAAGCCACCACCGCCTGACGCCCCGTTGCGCGTCGGGCGATCTTTATCGCGTTCTCGACGGCCTCTGAGCCGGTGCTTTGCAGCATCACCTTCTTGGGCCAGTCGCCGGGCAGCCTTTTGACCAACATTTCGGCGAGGTCGATGTAGCCGGGATACATGACGATGTTGAAGCAGGTATGCAGATAGTCGTCTGCCTGGCGCTTGACCGCGGCAACGACCTCCGGGTGCGCGTGGCCCACGTTCAACGTGCCGATGCCCCCTGCGAAATCCAGGAAGGTATTGCCGTCGAGGTCGACCACTTCGGACCCGCTCGCGCGGGCCGCAAAGATGGGCGCGCCATTGGCGACTCCGCGAGCGACAAGCGCGTCCCGCTTTATTTGGTATTGCTGGCAAATCGGGCCCGGCAGGGATGCAAGCACGGCTGAGGACAAGGCACTCTCCTTCGGAAATCGGCGTCGGGTGATGCGATGTGGGGTATCTTGCGCTGGCACAAATCATTGTGTCAATAAGAAAATACGAGCATGAGCGCAAGATTGTGCACAATCGTGAGTGCGATAAGAGTGCTATGATCGACGGCGTCAAAACCTTGCCTCGACCTGCCCAAAACATGGCCACTTCTCCGAAGAAACCAAAAGCGCAATCCGCCCCTGCAAAAGAGCGCAAAAGCATGCCGTCCACCCAGGCAGTCGTGTTGGATGTACGACAGCGCATTGCTTCCCAAGCGTTGCTGCCGGGTTCGCGCCTGCCGGAAGAAGATCTCGTGAAGAACTACGGAATCCCGCGCGCCAAGGCCCGTGAGGTGCTGGCTACGCTGGAAGACCGCGGCCTGATCGAACGTGTTCCGAATAAGGGCGCGGTGGTGGTTCCCGTTGACATGGAAACCACCTATCGCCTCTACCAGGTTCGCGAGACGCTAGACAGCCTGTCCGTTCGCCTGGCCATGGAGAATGCTTCGGCAACCGACTACGAAGCGCTTCAGCAGATGCTCGGTCCGCAGTTTGAAGAGACGTTGAGGGACGGCGACATCGAGTCGCATGTCGATACCATCGTGCGGTTCCGTAATCGCGTGAACGAAATCGCCAACAACCCCGTGCTCAGCGATCTGATTGAACGAATTTACGAACGCATGCAAGTGACGATGCGGCGCGTGGCGTTGTTGCCTGGGCGCGCCGAGATGGGGATCAAGCAATACCGGACGCTGCTTGACGCCATGATTCGCAACGATGTGGACGAGGCGGATCGCTGTGTGCGCGAGCTGAACCAAAGCGCGCGCGAGTACATTCGCCGATACAAAGATTATCTGTAGGAAGTCGATGGGCGTTTGGCGCCCGGGCCAGGCAGCGCGGCTGGAGATCCCGGCGCGCGATAGGAAGCATTTGAAAATCGCCTCAGATCGCTCGCGCGTGGATGAATCGGATCTCCTCACCTCGTGCTGTCAATGATCACAGGGTTCGAGCGTAGAACGGCTTGAGCTGGCCGAGCGCGGCGTCCACATACTTGGGAACCCAGTAGGTCTCGATGTGGGTCGCGCCTTCGATCAGGAACAGTTGCTTGTCGTTGGTTCCCGTGGCCTTCGGGAAGGCTTCTTCGGTCATATACAGGCTGTCCGCTTTGCTGCCGGCGATCATCAGCAGAGGCTGGTCTATCAATTCGATCTGCTCGGTTGCATCCCAGCGCATCAGATCCAACAGGCTGCTGGTCGTGTACTTGAAGGTCGAGCCGGGGTGGGCGTGCGTCCTCCAGTAGTACTCGTAGCCCTGCCGGTACATTTCGAACGGCAGCGCGGCAATCTGAGCATCTGTCATGTCGGCGTCGCCGGAGTACGGGATCTTTCCTCCTGCTTTTTCCTGGGCGCGTGCTTCGGACGCCTGCTTCAGTCGCTGTTGAATGGTGTTCAGTTGAGAATCGGCGAAGCCATTCCGACGAACCCGGCCGGAGTTGAACATGCTGAGGGTCGCGATCGACTTGAAACGCTTGTCGGACTTTGCCGCGGACAACGAGTAGCCGCCTCCGCCGCAAATGCCGAGTAGCCCCAGGCGCGTGGCATCAACACCCGGGTACTGAGTGATGAAGTCCGCTGCACCGTGGATGTCCTCTATGCGGAATTGCGGCTTGTCCGTGCTGCGGGGCTCGCCGCCACTGCCGCCCTGATAGGCGGCATCCATCGCGATCGTAATGTAGCCAAGTTCGGCCAGGTGCTGGGCATACAGGCCAGCGACCTGCTCCTTCACGCCGCCATTGGGATGGGCCACGACGATCGCGGGATATTTCTTCTGCGCATCGTAGTTCGACGGGGTGTAGACGTTGGCAACGATAGCCAGGTCGTTCAGCTTGTACTTGACCGGATGAATATTGACCTTGCCCGGTTCATTCTTCGAGAGGGCGCCGGCGTAGACCAGCGTAAAGGGATTCTTCTTGTAGTCGGCTGCGGCGGCGGCGGCGCTCATTATTGGCACTCCTATGATTGCACTGGTGACAGCGAACGCGGATGCGCCGAGAAAATCGCGTCGGGTTCTGCTGATAAATGGATCTTTCATCTCAATTCCTGTTGTTGATTGCGGCGGCTGGTGTTGCGGTAGCTGGGCCGATTTCCCAATGTCTAGGCGATGCATCAGGCTGCACTTGCGCGCTTGTCAATCCAGACCTTTCGCGGCAAGAAACCGTGACACCAGATCGGCGATCTGGATGTTGTTGAGGTCGGACATCAGAAAATGCGTGTTGCCCCGAATGCCGACTTCCGGCTGGTGCACGAGCTGCGCGTCGCCACCATGTTTGTTGATGGCAGCGACCCAAAGGCGGGCCATGGCCAGGCGCACCCGCCAGTTGTCCTGTCCGCGCTCCGTGGTCGGCTCGGTCGGAAAGTTGTCGCCGTAATAGATGATGATCGGGATACGCGTGAGCTTCTCGAAGTCTGCCAGCGGCACGCCCTCGGGCGTAAGCGTCCCTGCCGCGCTTGGCATCGCGGCGGGAAGCTCCCCTTCAGGGAAGATGAAGCCGCTACCGGGTTCCAACGCGACGATTCCCTTGACGTTCTTGCTTTTGATCGCGGTCAACCACCCCGGTCCGCCTGCCTGAGAATGCGATATCAGGATGCCGGGCCCCGTTTTTTCGAACAGTGCCGCCATGGCGTCCGAGATCACCCCGGCATCGAAGGGACCGGTATTGGGCGTGACCGAACGGAAGAACTGATCCAGCGTTTCAGGCTTGCGGTCGAACTGCACGTTGTCGAAGTAACTTGGCCATTTGCCGATCCGGAATTGATCGAAGAACAGTTGATCAAAGGGGATGGGCTCGACCGTGGTTGCCACGGTGCTATTGCCGGCGCGACCGCGGCGAGGCTGATCGACCAGATAAACCGGAAAGCCACGACGCAGAAAGAGGGTCTGAAAACCTTCACGGCCGTCTGACGTCGTTTCCCAGCTACGCGCCGATTGGTAAGCACCATGCAGCATGACCAGGGGCAGCGGTCTGGGTTTCTGCGGGACTTGATAGAAGGCGTAGAGGTGGTCGCCGTGGAATGTCTGCCCTTCGGCGGTTGGCTTGTTGTTGTCGTACAGCCCAGGCTTCTGCACGACGCGTCCGCCGACAGCGAAGCTGCCTTGCTCCTGGATGACAAGCGGACCGCTGGCATTGCGTGGGCTGCCGGGAAGGGCTGTGCAAGCCGTCATCGAGCTCAGCGCGATGCACGCGAGCAGGGTTTTGGTGAGGTTCATGTTCAGCGCCCCGCGGTCGCGGCAAGGGCCTGAGTCAAGGCCGCATCCGCACGCTCCGCGGCCTGTTTGCCGCCGCGCTCAGCCAGAATCTGGGTCAACTGGCGCAACTGCGCTGCCGTCAAGCCCACACGCATGCTGGCTCGCATGTGCGAGCGCAACTGCGCGTCCACGCCGGGCGTAGCCGCCAGCGCCCCGACAGTGGCCAATTCGCGGCTCTGCCAGTCGAGGTTGTCGCGTTCGAAGATGTCGCCGAACAAATGGGCTTGCAGGAATTGATTGATGATGGGGGTAAATTCCATGACGGGGCCGGTGACTGGTGCGCCTGAGATGCGGGTCTGATTGGCCTTGCCTACCGCTATCAGTTCGTCCCCGGTGGGAATGGCGCGGCTGGGTTCGCGTCCCGGTGCGTCTTGAATCCCGCGTTGCTTGCGTGCCTCGACCACCTTCAGGAGTTCGCCAAGCGCGTTAAGGCTTTTAGGAAAGCCGACATATGCATACAGCTGCACCAGGATTTCCTTGGCCTCGCTGATGGTCATGCCGGCGTCAAGCCCTTGGTTCAAGGCCGTGTTCAATTGGGGCATATCGCTTGCGGCCATGAAGGCGGCGATCAGGGGCACGGCCTGCTGTTTTGCGGACAAGGTATCCGAGGTGGCTTGTGCAGGCATCGCTTGCGTTGCCTCAGTTTTTGCAGTGGCATGACCGTGTGCGAGCGTTAGCCCGCAAGTCAGAGCCATCACAACGCGCAACGTGCTGATCGCAGGCGTGTAAGCAGGCTTTTTTTGAATCATCGGTGACAGCTCCATCCCGTTGCTCGGTTTGGCCGGCATGCATATCGGCCAGGGTGGCGGCATGGTGTCGGCGAAAGGCAAAACGCCGGATGAGGGCTTGGGTTTGCCTTTCCTTTCTGGGAGCTGAAAATGCTACGTGATGCGGACGCTTCGATTAAGCCCCTGATTCCGCATTCACTACTGAGGTGAACTCATAAATAGCGCGGAGCCGCGATCTGGCTATGCGCGATGCCGCAAGGCATCGACAATGACGGCCAAAGCGCCGGACGACTGGCGTCGGCTTGGGTAGTACAGGTGGTACCCCGGATACGGGCTGCACCAGTCCTGCAGCACACGAATTAGCCGCCCCGCGGCGATATCCTCCAACACCATATCCTCCGGAACGTAGGCCAACCCACAGCCTGCCAAGGCTGCCCGGGCAATGGAGGAGCTGTTGTTGAACACCCATTGGCCGCTGACGGGGTACTTGGCCTCTTCGCCATCCCGGTCAAGATCCCAAGGAAGGAAGCCTCCGTGCGTCGGAAGTCGCAGCCGGATGCAATCGTGTCGAGTCAGTTCCTGGGGCGAGCGGGGGGTGGACCGTGAGGCGAAGTACTCGGGCGAGCCCACCACCGCCATGCGCAGGTCCGGGCTGATGCGTACAGCGATCATGTCCTTGGCGACTTGGTCTCCCACTCGAACGCCGGCGTCAAAGCGTTGGGAGACGATGTCCGCCATCGTGTAGTCGATGCTGATCTCGACGTTGATGTCGGGATAGTCGCGCATGACCTTGGACAGCTTGGGCCAGAGAACGCTGGTTGCTGCATGTTCGGCGGACGTGATGCGGATGGTTCCCACCGGCTTGTCGCGTAGATCCTTGACGGCCGCCACCTCGGCATCGATGTCGTCGAAACGGGGCGCCACACTGTTGAACAGGCGTTCGCCCGATTCGGTGGTCGCAATATTGCGAGTGGTGCGCGTCAGCAGCCGGACGCCCAACCGGGTTTCGAGGCCGCGAACGGCATGGCTCAAGGCAGAGGGCGATACGCCAAGCAGGGCGGATGCCCGAGTGAAACTGCCTTCACGCACGACATGAACAAAGGCGAGAACATCGCTGAAAGTCTCCAGGGCCATATCAGTCACACCTCATTCTCGGGGTGACGCAATGCGTCGATCAGCACGGTCATTGCTCGGGACAGATGCCGGCGGCTGGGGTAATAGAGATGGTATCCGGGAAGCGTCGGACACCAATCGGCGAGGACCGTTCGCAGGCGGCCCTTCGCGATGTGGGGGGCAGCCATCTCTTCGGTCAGGTATCCAAGGCCAAAGCCGGCCAGCGCCGCCTGAAGGATGGGCTTGGTCCGGTTGAAGACAAGCGGCCCATCGACTCGAACGCTGATCTGCTGTTTGCCCTTCTTGAACTCCCATGCGTAGAGTTCCCCGTGGCTCATCAGCCGCAGATTGATGCAGTCGTGGTCGGCCAGGTCCTGCGGTTTCAAGGGAAGGGAGCGCTTGGCGAAGTAGGCGGGTGAGCCGACGATCACGAAACGCAAGTCGGGGCTGATGCGCACCGTGGTCATGTCCCGGGCTAGATCGCCGCCGAGGCGCACGCCCATGTCGTAGCGCTCCGCGACGAGATCGACGAAGCGTGATTCCGCGTTGATCTCGACCTTGATCAGGGGGTAGTCGGGAAGCACTTTCGCAAGCCTGGGCCAGAGCACGGTGTCGGCAGCGTTCTCGCTGGCCGTGATGCGGATCGTGCCGGCCGGCTTGTCCCGCAGTTCTCCAACGGCCAACAGCTCGGCCTCGATTTCCTGGAAACGGGGAGCGATGTTCTGCATCAATCGTTCCCCAGCCTCCGTGGGCGAAACGCTCCGGGTGGTGCGCGTCAACAGGCGAACGCCCATCTTGGTCTCAAGGGCCCGAATCAGATGACTCAATGCCGATTGGGAGACGCCGAGTTGCGCCGCGGCACGCGTGAAGCTCTGTTCACGCGCGACCGCAATGAACGCCAACAGGTCGTTGTAGCTGTGTTTCGCCATCTATGAGTTCACCTCATAAGTATTTGCGGATTTTACTCTCTAGTGCTGGCTAGACGTGATGGCTACATTGGCTTATGTAGCGATGCCGCCAGCTATCCCGCCGTATGGCGAACGCTGGCGGGTCACTGGACGGGCGCGTTTGATGGAGTAAGACATATGCATAAGCGGAAACTTGGAAATAGCACGTTGGAAGTTTCAGCCCTCGGTTTAGGGTGCATGGGCCTGAGTCACGGTTATGGGCCAGCCACGGACACCCGGCAAGCGATATCGCTGATTCGGGCCGCGGTCGATCGCGGGGTGACCTTCTTCGACACGGCGGAGGTGTACGGGCCCTACCTCAACGAGGAGGTCGTGGGCGAAGCGCTGGCCCCCGTGCGCGACCAGGTCGTAATCGCCACCAAGTTCGGTTTTACCTTCGGCGACGACAACAAGCAGCAGATCCTCAACAGTCGCCCCGAGCACATCCGTTGGGCCGTCGAAGGTTCGCTCAAGCGTCTGAAGACCGACGTGATCGATTTGCTCTACCAGCATCGCGTCGACCCCGACGTGCCCATTGAGGAAGTCGCTGGCACAGTCAAGGACTTGATCGCCGAAGGCAAGGTCAAGCACTTCGGCCTGTCGGAAGCGGGCGTACAGACGATCCGCCGTGCGCACGCTGTGCAGCCGGTCACTGCCTTGCAGAGCGAGTATTCGCTGTGGTGGCGCGAGCCGGAACAGGAAGTCTTGCCGACCTTGGAAGAGCTCGGCATCGGTTTCGTCCCCTTCAGTCCATTGGGCAAGGGCTTCCTGACGGGCGCCATCAAGGAAGGCGCGACTTTCGGCAGCGACGATTTTCGCAGCAAAGTACCGCGCTTCTCGCCGGAGGCGATCCGGGCGAACCAGGCCTTGGTTGACCTGCTCGGCCAGATTGCCAGGGACAAGGGCGTAACGGCGGCGCAGATCGCACTTGCCTGGCTGCTGGCGCAAAAGCCCTGGATCGTGCCTATCCCTGGAACCACCAAGCTGCATCGCCTGGAAGAGAACCTGGGCGCCGCCTCCGTCGAACTGTCCGCCACCGATCTGGGCAGGATCGCGCAGGCCTTGGCGGACGTGAAAATTCAAGGCGACCGTTATCCGGCCGCGTTGCAGGCCCGCGTGGGTCGATGACATCAAGGAGGGGTGGATGACTGTCGACCATGATTCGACTCGACGCACGGTGATGGCTGCGCTTGTGACACTTCCGCTGGGAACCGCAGCGACGGCATCGAACGCTCAGGGCGGTGAGATGCGGCAGTTGTCCGCGCACGACCTGTCCGGAAAGGCCCTGATCCCCTTCATTACCCACGGCGGCTACGGGCCAGGGAACAGCAAGTCAGTGCTGGCAAGCGATGCGCCGAAGGCGCGGTTGCTGGATGGTCTCGTCATTGAAATGGACCAGGAGCGGCGGACGATGGAACGTGTGTCGAGCTGGCTTAGCGGCGTCCCGCAAACATAGGAGCTAACCATGCAACAAGTTACTTTGAACAATGGCGTCGTGATGCCCATTCTCGGCTATGGCGTTTTCCAGATTCCTGACCCGCAAGAATGCGAGCGCTGCGTGGTCGAGACCATCGACACCGGCTATCGGCTGATCGATACCGCGGCGTCGTACCTCAACGAGGAAGCGGTGGGCAGGGGCATCAAGAACGCCAGCGTGCCGCGGGCTGATCTCTTCGTGACGACGAAACTCTGGGTGCAAGACACTGGATATGAGCGCACCCAGCAAGCTATAGACAAATCGCTGCGCCGTTTGCAGATGGACTATCTCGACCTCTACCTCATCCACCAGCCATTCGGTGACGTGCATGGGTCGTGGCGCGCAATGGAAGACGCCGTGAAGGCCGGCAAGGTTCGAGCTATCGGCGTCAGCAACTTCCATCCCGACCGGTTGATGGACATCATCGGCTTCAACGATGTCGTGCCGGCGGTGAACCAGGTGGAGGTCAATCCGTTCCTTCAGCAGGAGACAAGCGTGGCCTTCATGCGTGAGAACAATGTGCAGGCTGAGGCGTGGGCCCCGTTCGCCGAAGGTCGCAACAACCTGTTCCAGAACGAAGCGCTGGTGGACATCGGCCGCAAGCACGGCAAATCGGTGGGGCAGGTCGTGCTGCGCTGGGTGACGCAGCGCGGGATTGTGGCGCTGGCCAAGTCGGTGCGCAAGGAACGGATGGAAGAGAACCTGCGAGTGCTCGACTTCACCCTGGATGAAGCTGACATGGCCCGCATCGCCCAGCTCGAGACCGGCGAAAGCAGCTTTTTCTCGCACCGGGATCCGGCCATGGTGAAGTGGATGAGCGAGCGTCAGCTCGACATTTGACGGGCCGTGGTCAGCCCTGTTCTGAAGAAAATGAATGGAACAAGGCAATCAACCAATCACCATGAAGCAATCAAAGAGATTTCAGAAAGGATGAACATGAGACTCCCCGCAGCAGCCCTTGCCTTGTCGCTGGGCGCGTCAGCCGTCTATGCGGCCGAACAGGAGCCGATCACCGTCACGCGGGTCGGTTCCAACCCAAGCAGCGCGGGTGCGGAGCAAAACTTCACCGGATCCGTGTTTGTGGATTCGCGCTTTCAAGCCGCTGCGCCCGCGCGCGTGGGGGGAGGCGTTGTTACCTTTGCGCCAGGCGCACGAACAGCTTGGCATACACATCCGTTGGGCCAGACGCTCATCATTACTTCAGGTGTGGGGCGAGTACAGAAATGGGGCGATACCGTGCAGGAGATCCGCCCGGGCGATGTCGTTTGGATTCCACCGGGCGTGAAGCACTGGCACGGAGCCAGTCCGTCAGTCGGCATGAGCCACATTGCAATCGCTGAATCCCTAGATGGGAAGTCGGTGGATTGGATGGAAAAGGTCAGCACGGACCAGTACGGGCAATGAATTTGATCGACTTAAGCATTGGCTGGTGGAAAACTGGGACCTGCTCGAAAGAAGGGGACTCGACCTGATGCCTTGGGCTTTGTGGTTGGATCGCCCGGGATGCGAGGGCGCCGGCGCTGGGAGTAAAAGCAGTCGCTGAAACGACAGTTGTGGGCGACCGCTACCTCATCGGCCGCGGAGTAAACGCTTAGTACACGCGATCCATTCGTTAGGCGTCTGACGCAACAAAGTCGGCTCGCCTCGGAGAAGACATTCGATGTCAGCGATTAGATCCGTCCAGACAGATATCGGGCCGATTTCTCCCACGACGGCCCGCATACGCTGCGTTTGGCGCGTTAGGGTATCTCGATCTTTGGCATCCAAGAATTGAGCCCGGGCGCCGAGCTCATGATGACGGCCAACAATAGATTTTCCGACCACGACAAACCTCGTACGGGAATTGCGGCTGTCATAGCATCGGCCGTTGCCGGCCTCGCAGAAATCCGGCCACTTGCTGTTTTAAAGCGGAGGCGTCATACGTCGACGTGCTGAGCGCAGTTTGCAGGATCGTTCGTCGTACGTCCGTGGGCAAACGGTTCCAAGTGCTAATGACGGACGCCCCAAGGCAAGCGATTACCCGTCTTTCCTCCTCATCCAGCACGCTGGGATCCAGCACCTCCGTGGAAATGGGCAAATGAATGCCGCCTTCGTTAAGCCATCGTTCGATATCAGAATCGCTGAGGTCATGGTTCATGATGGTCCACCCATGGCGGAGGTTGGCCGGTCAGCTGAGCTATACGCTCTCTCAGCACAGTTTTGTCGAACGACGCTCGCGCCATCTCAGCGTTAAGTACACGTTGCCGGGCATCCTTCGGGAGGTCCTCCCACAGACTTAAAACAGACGCACCAAGAAAGGCCAAGATGCGTTTCTCTCGGTCTTCCAGCTCATCGAGCGGCAGATTTTTTAAGAGCGCATAGATTTGTGCACCCCCTTCGTTGTCCCACCTTTCCGTGGCACTTACATCTTTTCGCTGAGACATGGTTGCCTCCAGAGTTGACGTCTCAAGCCAGTGTAGGCTAGTACGCCGCACACCGCTTGTTTCCAATGAGGTGTAGGTGTGGCTCGAGACTAGGCGTACTTTGAGTACGTGGCATCTTCCACAACGACCCAAGAGGTACCTATCATGACATTCCCCACTCGCTTCAGCGCCGCTGGCCCTCCTGCGCCATCCACCCAGCAGGATCAACCTAACAAGCAGCAAGAGCAGCAGACGCAGCAACAAAAAGAAGAGGCCGCGCGCAAACAGGCCCAGGGCGATCCGTCTAAACAGCGAACGCCGCAGTAGCACTAAGTCATCCCGATTCAGCGTGACCGGGCGGTGTGGCGACCCGACGCATTGCGGGATGGAGAATTCGATGGATTCCCTGCATTTTCCAGGGCGCTCGTCGATGGACGAATTCGGCCATGTAAAGCTGTTGACCGGCTTGGCAAGCGCATTGTCCCAACGGTCGCCACGACGGCCCACTGACGGCTCGTGGCTAGTTGCGGCCGTTGATCAACGGCCGCATCCGGCCCGAAGGACTCGAGGCCAACGCTGCGGGAAAAACGGGTGAGCCGTGCCCGATCCTTCCCCTAACTGGAAACGCCAGACCTCTCAGATTTGGCGGGCTGCGGAGATCACTTGGGGACGGCGTCCAGCAACCCCAGATCCCCAAACACCGCGCGCACGATCTTCATGCGCGCAGCGGCATCCTGTTTTTTCTTGACGTCCACGTTAAGCGCGAAATAGAAAACCTTGCCCTCGCGCTCCAGATAGCCCACCAGCCAGCCCGTCTGCGCCGCGCCTGGTTCGCCAAGTCCGGCCCAACCCGTCTTGCCGCTCAAACGGTAGTCAGGTGTCTCTTCCAGGACGAGTATGTCTTTGGTCATCTGCACGGTCCGCTCGGACAGGCCGAATTGATTGACATAGAACCGGCGCAAGAATTCCACCTGCTCGTTCGCGGAGATTCTGAGCGCACCGGTTAGCCAGAATTGATCGATGCCACCAGAAATGTCTCGATTTCCGTAGTTGAATCGGTCGACATAGGCCTGCATACGTTCGGCGCCGATGCGCCTGGCGATTTCCTGGTAATACCAGACGGCGGAGTTTTGTAGCGCCGATTCAAGCGTATGGTTTTGCGCCCATGCCGCCGGCCACCATGGCTGGCGAGGGTTGCGCTTGCTGTCCCACTCGATTTCGAAGTCCTTGCCTTTCGCGACGCCTGTTTCCAGCGCGATGAGCGAGTTGGGAATCTTGTAGGTGGATGCAGGCAGATACCGCTTATCGGCCCTGGCCTCGTCGTAGCGCTGAAACGCTCCGGTTTGTCCGTCAAGCAGGACAAACGTGCCCTCAACTTGCTCCTCCCGGAATATCGCACCGATATCGACCTGCGGTAATTCGGCATGCGCGCCCGCGGACGCGAGCAACGTCATCAGCAGCGGCAAGGCGACCTTGGCAAACCGACGAAATTTCGAATTCATGTTATCTCCGTGATTGTCATGCGGGATGCATGTGGCCGCCAGAATATGCGTGGGGTTCATGAGCGCCAATCAAGGTGCCGTAACGCCTGTAACATGGCGGAATGACTCAGAACATCCATATCGATTTGGGCCGTCCACTGCTTGTGGACGGCAAGCCTGCGCGGTATCAGTCGGTTTGGCTGCTGCTAAGGGTCTGGTACGCGCAGCAGACCGGTGAGGGGGCTGTGCCCGGGTCGTCATTGCAGGCCCGATATCCGGGCAACGCCAATTTGCGCATGTTTGTTTCCCGCGCGTTTCGGGATTTCGCAATGTGGGGCGTGGAGGTGGGGTGGGGAAACGCCATTGACTTGCCGCCTGCGCTGCTCAATGCGTCACGGCGCAGCCAGGGACCATTCTGGATGACGCAGGCGCAGGCAGATAGGGTGCTGTGCCGCCATGGTGCGGCGCCGGCAAGCCTGGACCTCGTGGCGAACTTTCTGGGATTGAGTGGGCATGTGCCCCCGCGCGCAGATCTGCTGCAATACGTGACCCAGGAGGGGGATTACTGGAATCACCTGACCCAGGCCATGCGGCTGGCGCGAGATGGCATGGCGACGACGGGTATGAATTGGGCGGCGAGTTATCGGGCCGCCGACCGAACGGCGCTGGACGACTTTCAGCGAGCGTTGGCCATACTGAAAGAGAGTCTGGCATGGCGTCGTCACGGTAACGTAAGGCGCAGCGAGGCCGCGTTGAACAGGCTGGGAAAAATTCTCCAGTCAGAAGCCGTCGGTCCATCCATGCCGACCTTGTCGGCAATGGCGTCGGTTGCCACAGCCTGGAATAGCTATGCGCGCGGGGATATCCGGCAATCTCATGCCGGGCTGGACCGTCTGGTGGCGGACCAGTTTCTGGCGCCGGTCATTCGCTACAACCCCCGTGTGCGATTTGAGTATCTGAATCTGCGTGCCCTGCTGCACAAAGGCAGCGCTCTCGAAGACAAAAGCGCGGATCGAGTCATGAGAATGAACGAGGCGGAGAAGGCGATTAGCGCCTTGTCGGAAGCGCTGCAGGCCGCTTACGAGGCGGACTCTGTCGAGGCTGCTCAGGATGTGGCGGCAAACATCGGATGGACGTTGTGGTTGTTCTGGCAGCAGAGATTGCTTGCTGTCATCAACGACCAGGACGTTCATTCGGTACAAGGAACATCGCTACGCTGGCTGGGGCTGTCGGAATGGATATGCGACCGCTTTGGCGTCGGCGGCAGTTCTGCCTGGAATACGGTATTCGTGCTCCGCATCGCGCGTGGGGGCTGCGACGACAGAAGCGGGGACCTGAAGCGATTTCAATCGCAATCGCCCCTTCCAGTGGACAAAATGCTGGAGGCGGTCAAGCCGTTTGAAGCCGCCTTTTCGCGCGCCAAGGGCTACGCAGACTGGTCGAATGTCGCGGCCTTTACGCTTGAGGAAAATGATGCGGGCCGGGTTTTCTATGGGGCTCATCAGGTGGCCAACCTGCTGCTTGAATTTGTCTGGTTTCGCACGCACAGCAAGGGGCTGACTCGTGAAGTGTTTGCGGCGGTGGAGCGGCTGGCACACATCGTCCAAGGGTTGGGTCCCGGCCAACGACGCTTTTTCAGGGAAAGCCTCAAGGCTTTGCCGGAGCCGCTCCAGATCGCAGCAAAGGATGCGGCGGCTTCACGCAGGGTCAAGAAGCCGGCGTGATTGACGTTCCTCGCGTTACTCCTCGCGCAGGCACCCCAGAAATGCCGCCGTCAAACTCGACTCGGCCTGTTGCTGCGCGGCAAGGATATAGCGAGAGAACACGATCGTCGGCGAAAACGGCAAGCTGGTGACGCCGGGAATCTTCAAGGTGCGCATCACAAGAGGATTGACCACGCTTACCCCAAGCCCCATCGCCACCATGCGGCAGATCGTGGCTGCGTAGGGCGTATCCAGGATGAGCTTGCGGCGATCGGGAACAAATGCGGCGTCGATCGCCGCGCGCGTGCCGTCGCCCTGGGTAAGCGAGACGAACGGCTCATCAACAAGGTCCCCGGCATTTACCCGCCGCTTGCGCGCGAGACGATGCCCATTGGGAACGATGCACACCCCTTCATCCTCCGCCCAGAGGTTGACGGCGACACCGGGCGTATCGGCCAGATACGAGACCAGGCCCACGTCGCAATAGCGCGTTGCGGTCCATTTGGCGACGGTGGGCGAGTCGCCCGTGTGAATCGATACCGGCACGTCGGGGAAGTGTTGCCGGAACTTGCGCATCACTTCCGGCATGACGCTCATGGCGATGGATGGCACGGCGCCGATACGCAACGTGCCGGGGCCCACTTGCCGAATCAGACGCGCAGCATCTGCCAACGCATCCATGCCGAGAAACGCGCGTTGCACCTCCCGGTAGAACGCTTCGGCTTCCGGCGTGGGAATCAGTCCGCCCGGCCGGCGTTCAAACAATCGAAATCCGGTAGCGGCTTCCAGTTGCCCGATTACCCGGCTGATATTGGACTGCGAGGTGTGGAGTTCACCCGCAGCCAGCGTCATGGAGCGCGTCAGCATCACCACGCGAAACGTCTCGATGTGTTTGAACTTCATCCGTGAATCCCCCGTATGTGAGTCGCAGCATATCAAAACTGCATGCGTAAGCCGAATACTGTCATTTGACGTAATGTCGATCGATTTTCATACTCCAGCCATACATCGGATCGGGCGCCTTGCACGGGCAACAGGAGCAGGAAGATCATGGAATCGAAGGTCAGTCGCAGATTGCAGCAAGCTACCGCGCAGGAAGTCTGCGACCACATTTATCTGCCGCGGTTGAATCGCGAGTTCGTTAGTGGCTTTGACTACCTGTCGGATATCAATCAAGCCCATTTGCTGATGCTATTGCGCGCGGGCCTGATGCCGCGAGAGCCGGCCATCAGCCTGGCTCGCGCGCTGCAGCGAATGGAGCGCGATGGCGCCGCTGCGGTGCCGCTGGACCCGCAGCGGGAAGACGCGTACTTCAATTACGAAGCCCACCTCATGGGCCTGGCGGGATCGGACGTGGGCGGCCGCCTGCATGTGGCGCGCAGTCGCAATGACATCCTTGCCACGCATGACCGGTTGCGAGCGCGCGACGCTGGATTGAACGTCCTTGACGGGCTCAATGCCGTGCGAGAAGTGGCGATATCTCGCGCCGAGCAGTACGCCGGCGTGGTCATGCCCGGCTACACGCATCTGCAATCCGCGCAACCCATCACCTATGGCCACTACCTGGCCGCCGCGGCCGATGCCATCGCCCGCGATGCGGCCCGCATCGAACAGGCGTTGGCGCATATCGATGCATGCCCGCTGGGCGCTGGTGCGCTGGCGGGAACAACGTTTCCCATCCAGCGCGAAGAGACGGCGCGTCTGCTGGGCTTTGACCGCTGCGTCGACAATTCATTGGATGCCGTGGCGTCGCGGGACTTTGCCTGGGAACTGATGTCGGCGATGACCATCGCCTCATTGACCTGGGGCAGAATCGCGCAGGACTTCTATGTGTGGGCTACCCCTGAGTTCGGGCTTGTCAATTTTCCCGATCGCGTGGCCGGCACGTCCAGCATCATGCCGCAGAAGAAAAACCCGGTGGTGGTCGAGTATCTGAAAGGTAAAACCAGCCACCTGATCGCCCTGTTCACCGCGTCGATGACCGCGGTGAAGGGCACGCACTTCACGCATAGCGGCGATGGCAACAGGGAGAGCATGCGCAGCTTCTGGGAATCGGCCGACGAGTGCGTTCGCTGCCTGGCGCTTTTCCGGCTGGTGCTGGACGCCGCAGAACCCGTCGAAAAGACCATGCTGCACAGGGCAAAGACCGATTTCTCCACGGCGACCGATCTGGCGGATGCGCTGGTGCGTGAATCGGGGCTGTCGTTCCGGGAAGCGCATCACGCGGTGGGCGCCGTGGTGTACCAAGCCATTGAAGCCAAGCTGTGTGCCGATGAAATTACCGTCGAGATGGTGAACGCCGCGGCGTCGGAACAGACGGGACGCGATATCCATCTTGACGCGGCAACCGTTCAACGTTGTCTGGATCCACAGGCGAGCGTGCAGGCCCGTTCCGCCTATGGCGGCCCCGCGCCTGCGCAATTGTCGAAGCGCATTGAAGACCTGCGCCGCGCGCTGGCTGGCTCCCGGTCCCTGGCGGCGTCCCGGCGCGAGGCGATTGCCGCGGCAAGGTCCACGTTGAAGAAAGAGATCGCGGTGCTGGCAATGGCGCCGCTGGACTAAGGCCAAGTCGGGATCACGGCTTTCCTATTCTTATTACACAAGGGGTTCCACCATGAAGCTTGCCATCACGATTGCCGCCGCCTCGGCGCTGGCATTTTCTTCCGCTGCGATTGCGGATGCCTATCCGACAAAGCCGATTCGGCTGATCATTCCATTTGCCGTGGGCGGCAGCACGGACAACCTGGGCCGCGTGCTGGCGGCGCGTTTGTCGGAGAAGCTTGGCCAGCAAGTGGTGGCCGACAACCGTCCGGGCGCGGGGGGCAACATTGGCACGGACCTCGTCGCCAAAGCACCCGCCGATGGGTACACGCTGTTGTTCGCCACCGAGGGCACGTTGGGGATCAATCCTTCCCTCTACAAGAAGCTGCCGTTCGATCCGGAGAAGGACTTTACCCCTATCGCGCAATTTGCCAGTGTGCCCAACATCCTGGTCGTCAATCCCAAGGTGCAGGCCAAGACAGTGGAAGAACTTGCGGCCTATGCCAAGCGCAAGCCGGCCAGTCTGAACATGGGCTCGGCTGGCAACGGTACGACCAATCATCTGTCGGGTGAGTTGTTCCAGTCGATGACGGGCGCGTCCTTCACGCATGTGCCGTACAAAGGAAGCGGCCCCGCGATGGCGGATCTGTTGGCCGATCAGATCCAGCTGATGTTTGACAATCTGCCCGGCTCGTTGCCGCACGTGAAGGCCGGCAGCCTGCGAGCGTTGGCCGTGACCAGCGCCAAACGCTCGCCGCTGCTGCCGGATGTGCCGACCATGGCCGAGGCGGGCGTGCCCGGCTATGACGTGGAAGTGTGGTTCGGCGTAGCCGCGCCCAAAGGCCTGCCGGCGCAGACTTTGGCCACGCTCTCCAAGGCCATCACCGAGATCTCCCAGGAGCCGGCGACGATAGAGAAAATCCTGAACATTGGCGCCACGCCGCTTACGTCCACGCCTGCTGAGTTCGGCAGCCGGATCCAGGAGGCCCGGCTCAAATGGGCGCCGATCGTGGCGCATTCTGGCGCCAAGATCGACTAGGACCCCTTGGCTACATCACCTTCACCGCCCGGCCGATGAACTGGATCGGACCGGTCGGCTTGCCGGTGGGCGAGCCATTGGGCGGTTCCAGCGTCAGTTCAAACAACTGGTTCGCTTCCAGCGGGGGCAGCTTGTCCAGGGCGATGCGCACCGGCTCGCCGGGTTTGATCAGGCCCAGTGACACCGGGCCGGCCCAGCCGTCCGCCTTGGTCCAGAATTCCAGCGCACGATCGGCTGGGACCTGCATGGCCGCGATCGGCACCAGTTGCACCTCGCGTTGACCCGCGCTGGCCTGCACCACCCAGCCCGGCGTCTGCGATTGAGGCGCGACCAGCACCACCATGTACTGCACGGGACCTGGAGTTTGCGCTGGCCGTAGCGCCAGCGTGCCGGCCAGGACCAATGCGGCGGCCAGGCCGCTGGCGGCTGCGCCGCGCCAGAAGAAGAGGCTATCCCACCAGCCTGGACGCGCGGGCTGGCCGGCTTGCCGCGCCGCGTGCTGGCGGTCCAGCGTCTTGGCGATGCGTGGCCACAGGCCGGGCGAGGGCTCGACCGGTTCGGTCAGGCTGGTCAGCGGCAGCAGGCGCGCTTCCCATCGGTCGACGGCGGCGCGCAAGGCGGCGTCGTGCGGCAGGCGGGCGTTGACCTCCTGGCGGCGCGCGCCGGACAAGGTGCCGAGCACGTACTCGCCAGCCAATTCGTCCAGGTTTTCGGGGGGGACTGTCGGGGCGCTCATGCCAGGCATTCCTTCAGCGCTTTCAGGCTGCGTTTGATCCAGGCTTTGACGGTGCCCAGGGGCGCGCCCAGGCGCTGTGCGATTTCGCTGTGCGACAGGCCGTCCACGTAGGCGTGCAGCACACAGTTGCGGCGCACGGGTTCCAGTTGTTCCAGGCAGGGGCCGATGCGGCCGGCGCTGTCGCGCCAGTCGAAGGCGTCGCGTGTGTCGTGCCAGGCGTCGATCGCGTCGCGCGCATCCAGCGCGGCGGCGGTGTCGTCGTCAACGGCGGTTTCATGGCGGCTGTCTCGCACGGCGTTCAGTGCCAGATTGCGCGCCACGCTGTAAAGCCAGCCACGGGCCGAGCCGCGTGTGGCGTCAAAGCTGCCGGCCCGGTTCCAGATATTGACGAAGGCATCGTGCACGATGTCTTCAGCCCGGGCGCGGTCACGGACAATGCGCTGGGCAACGCCCAGCAGCCGCGGGCCTTCGTGGCGGTACAGGGCTTCCAGCGCCGAGCGGCGCCCTGCGGCGCACTGCTCGAGGGCTGCTTCGTAATCGAAATCCGGAACAGGTCGGTTTGGCATGCGCGCGGGGCAAGGGGTGATGGGCTCGGACCGGGCAGGCGAGCCCCGGCATCGGCGGCGGATCCGGGCACATGTTACCGGACTCCTGCCGCCTTGGCCCACCGGGTGTCAGTTAGCCTTCCAGAAGATGTAGTCGGCCTGGTACGACACTTGACTGCGTTGGCCGGCCTTGGTGCAGGGCGTCTGGGGCGCCACGCCGCCCTTGAGCGCCGTGCGCTGGATGTAAGCGACGCCGGTCATGGCGCCAGCGCCCATGGCGGGATTGGCCTTGACCAGTTGATAGGGCAGGTTGCCCGTGCCGGCCGGCGCCACGGCGACCTGCGTGCCGGTCAGCTTGGAGCCGTCCGCGGCCTCCCAGGTGGCGGGCGGGCCGTAATAGGTGCCGACCTGCTTGCCTTGGCGGTCTTTCAGAACCGCCTTCGGACCGGCGAACACCCATTCCATCTGATCCTTGGCGTCTGCCTTCGCGCGGCATTCATAGGTGATCTCGCCCGTGCCGACGGTTTCCCAGGCCACTTTGTGGCCGGCGGGCACCTGGACGGCGGCGGGCAGGGCGTCTTGCGAGGCGGCAATGGCCGGGGCTTGCAGCATGGCGCTAGCGGCCAGCAGGGCAACGGTGAAAAGGCCGGTGGCGGGGGTGGGGCGAGTCGTCATGAGCGGTCTCCTGCGCAATGGGAATTTGCGGATACGGCGCACGGAATGTGCGCCGTTGCAGGTACTACACGCGGGAGACGCGATTGGATGCAGGGCGGCGGAAATTTTTTTTCGGCTGGCATTGGGCACAGGGTTTTGGCATCTGGATCAGGCTTGGCAACAACCCCAACGCGTGCCGGCGCCAGGCCGAAATCAATCCATCTTCAACCCGGCGGTTTTGGCAACCGCCGCCCACTTTTGAACCTCGCTTGCAATAAACGCCGTGAAATCCTGCGGGCTGCGAAGGGTGACGGCGTTGCCGGTCGCCTTGAGCGGCTTGATCACGTCCGGGTCAGTCAACGCGGCCCGCGTGGCTTCTGATAGCCGGTCGCGAATCGCATCGGGCAAGCCTGCGGGCGCCGACAGTCCCGTCCATGAGACGGCATCGAAGTCGGGGTATCCCGATTCTGCGACGGTGGGCAGGTCCGGAAACAAGAGGCTGCGTTGGGCCCCGGTCGAAGCCAGTACGCGAAGCTTGCCTGCCCGCACATGCGGCTCCAGCGTATCGGCCACCATGACCAGGATGGGGACTTGCCCGCCGATGACGTCGGTGACGGCCTGAGATGCGCCCTTGTACGGGATGTGCTGCACCTTGAGGTCCGCCCGTTGCTTGAGCAGTTCGAAGGCAAGGTTGCCTGACGAGCCGGCGCCCGGACTGGCGTAGTTGAACTTGTCGGGCGATTTGCGCAGCAGGCTGACCAGTTCGGCCAATGTGGTGGCAGGGAATTCCGGGTTGACGGCGATGACGTTAGGACTGGATGTGATGCTGCTGATATGGGTGAAATCCTTGATTGGATCGTATGGCATGGCGTCATAAAGGGCGGCGTTGGCGGCGTGGGTGCCCACCCCGGACATCAGCAGCGTGTAGCCATCAGGTTTGGCGCGTGCAACGACTGCCGATCCAATGTTGCCGCTGGCGCCCGCGCGATTTTCGACGATGACGGTCTGACCGAGCTGCGTGGACAAGGCACGGGCCAGAATCCGTCCCGTGACATCGGTGGTGCCGCCTGGCGGAAAGGGCACGATCAAGGTGATGGGTTTGGCAGGCCACGGCTCGGCGGCATGGGCTGCCGGGGCACACACGCCTGACAAGGCCAGTGCCACGAGCAGGGTGGAAAAGCGGCGCCGCGAGGGGCGTGGTCGATAAGTGTTTTGGCTGCGCATGTTGTCTCCTGATTTGGTTTTGATGTGTCGCGGCAGGGGGCGTCCTAAGTTTCGATGCGCCAGTGCTGGACCGTCCAGGGTTCGAACTGTTCCGGCGTGAAGTCCATGCCCAGGCCGGGGCCATCGGGTAGGGCTGCCAAGCCATTGCCCTGGATGGGGTGGCCCGTCAAGGCGATGAGCGGGTTGCCGGTCACGTCGTACTCCACGAAGGGATAGCTGGACCACGCGCCGCCTCGCGCGGGCATCTGTGTCGCGGCGACCTGCAACGACGCGAGAAAATTGATTGCCGTGCCAAAGGCGTGGGGCATGACGGCGACATCGCGGCTTTCCGCCAGGGCCGCGGCTTTTCGATAGCCGGTAAAGCCCCCGCATACCCCCAGGTCCGGTTGCAGGACGCCTATTGCGCCCGTGCGCAGCAGGCCGTCGAAACCCGCCAGGCTTCCGATGGCTTCGCCGCCTGCAATGGCGCAGGCGGTCGCTTGCGCGGTGGCGGCGTAGCCCTCCAGGTTCTCCGGCCCCACCGGCTCTTCGATCCACAAGGGGCGCGCCGGTTCGATAAGCCGTGCCGCCAATCGCGCCGCCGCCGTGCTGTAGCCCTGGTTGATGTCGAGCATGAAGTCGGCATCCGGGCCGATCAACGCGCGGACCTGTTGAGCCATCGCGGCGTCCGCCTGAGGTGAGATCCCGGCTCGGGGTTTGACTGCTTTGAAACCCTGGCGCAGAAGCGCTTCGATCTCTCGCGGATAGTGCCGATACGGCGCATCGCCCTCGGCGATGAAAGGGCCGCTGGCGTAGCAGGGCACTTCATGGCGCACCGCGCCGCCCAGCAGTTGGGCAATGCTCACGCCCTGCGCGCGGGCGGCAATGTCATGCAACGCCATGTCGATCGCGGAAATCGCCATCATGGCCGGGCCACGCTTGTCATAGCCGATGCGTGGCACGAGGTCTGCGTAGACCGCGCCGTAATCAAGGGGGGATCGCCCGCAGACGAGCGCGCCGAATTGCTGCCGGATCAATGCCGCGGCCGCCCACGGCGACGAAAAGACTTCGCCCCAACCGCGCAGGCCGCTGTCAGTGATGATTTCCAGGGCGAGAAATTCCCGCTTGCGCATGAATGTACGGGCATTGCCGAGCGGCACGGCAGGCGTGTACGCCAGGTGATAGCCGTTGATGTGGGTGACTTTCAAAGTAGTGGCCAACGAATGGATGTCGGGCCAGTTTGAAGCTCGGGTAGCATACGGTCAAATACATATACAGTGGCTTTTCATATGAAAAACCTGATACGACCGAGAGAGATGGAATTGGTCGCGGCGATCTGTCGCACGGGCTCCGTGACGCAGGCCGCCGAGGCTTGCGGCTTAACGCAGCCCGGTGCTAGCGCGATGCTCAAGGAACTGGAAGTCCGGATCGGGGCGGCGTTGTTTTCACGTCGGCATCGGCATCTGGAATTGACGGCGGCGGGCCAGGCCGTCTTGCCCGAAATCACCCACGCGCTGGCCGCGCTGGATGCGGTCGACAAATTGGCTCAAAGCCTGGGCAACCGCCGCGGCGAGCACCTCATCATCGGGACTGTGTCCGCAACGGGCGCAAGCGTTTTGCCGGCGGTATTGAAGGAACTGCAAGACGCCGATCCGATGCTGTCCGTCGTGCTGCGTGTCGGCACCGCCGCGGAAGTGGTGCAAATGGCAATCGAACAGCGCATCGATCTGGGCGTCATTCTTGGCTCTGGCGCGCATCAGCATGCCAACTTTGAACAGATCGGGGAGCTTGGCCTGGTCTGCGTGGTGCGTCCTGACCACGCATGGGCCGCGCTGCCGGAGATCACCGTGGACATGCTGAGCTCGGAACGATACATCGGCCACAGCCGCCATCTGCCGGTCGGCGCGCTGACGGCGCAGGTGTTGGAGCAAGCCCGTCATCCATACCGTCCCGCGATCGAGGTGATGCAGTTCTCGGCGGCATGCGCACTGACTGACGCAGGCTGCGGCCCCGCCGTGCTGGAGAGCGTGACGGGAGAGTACGCCCGCCGCCTAGGCCTGGTGCCCATCCCTTTGCACGCAGGAAGCACGCTGTCGCTGAACCTGGTTTGGCCTCAGGGGAAAGGCATGAGCGGGGGCGCGCGCTTCGTTAAAAACGCGCTATCGCGTAGCCTGGCGGCGATCAGCAGCGCCCGGTATTCAAGTCTGAAATCAGGTTGTTGAAATCCTGGCGCAGGCTGTTGGCGTCGTTTTCGATCGTCGGGCGCATCATCTTGAACGCGCCGGTGCGGGCGGCGTCTTCCTTGTAGCGGCCATTGTTGGTGTGCTCAAGAATCTGGCGGCCGGAGGCGAGGAAGCTGTTGACGTTCATCATCATGCCGCTGCAGCCCTTGGGGTCGGCTTCGCGCGTTTTCTTGTCAAAGCCCAGCGCCATTTCGTTCATCTTGTCCAGCTGCTGCTTGAAGGCTTCCTGATCGGCGCCCAGCCCCTGGCCGTCGAACACGCCCGAGGCCTTGTCCATCGTGGCCTTGCCGTAATACACCATGCCGGCGCGGTAGTAGGCGACCGTGTCTTTCTTGGCCTTTTCGAAGGCTTCCTTGGTGTTGGCGGTGTCCTTGATCGAGATGCCGCGGTAGAAATTGTTTTCTGCTTTTGCGGCTTCGGTCAGCGCGGCGACATAGGCCGGGCTTTTCTCGCGGGCCAGCGCGCCGTTGTCCGACAGGAAGGTCTTGGCTGCCGAATAGTTTTGCAGTTCGGTGCTCAGCGGCGCCAGCTTGCCCAGCGCGTCCGAGAACGCCTTGGCCGATGCGTCGATCTCGGTGATGGGCGTCGGCATCGCCAGCGCGCGGTCGAGTTTTTCTTTGGTGCGCAGGATTGCCGTGTCGTTGCTGATGACAAAGTCCTTGAGCGGCTTGCCGCTCTTGAGGGCCGGGACGGCATGGGTCTCGTAGCGGTCCAGCGCCTGCGCAAACGTGGTAGAGAGGCTGTTCGCGGTGTCCACGTACAGGTTGTACTTGATGATCTCTGCCTGAGCGGTGGTCGCCTCGGGCGCCTTGGCCTCCTGTTTGGCGCTATCGTCGCCGCACGCGGCAAGCGCCAGCGTGAAGATCAGAACTGCGGACATGCGCAAGGGGCGCGGCATAAACATCTTTGTTTCCTGTTGGGGGTAATTGTGAAGGGGACGGATGATATTCCCTTCGATTTCCCAACAGGCTACAAAGTCATTCAAAGCTGTCACAAGAGTTTGCAGGGTTTGGTCATCGTCCGGATTCAACGCCGCCACCTCAGCGCAAATGCACCTGCGCCTTCAGCGGCTGAATCGTTCGGCCGCTTCCACGATGCGTTGCGCGAGCAGCGCGGCCACGGGCTGGCGGATGTCGGACGGACGTTCGACCACTCCGATCTCGCGAAAGAAGGTGGCGTCGCCCAGCGTCTTGACGACGACTCCCCGTGGCAGCGATAGCGCTTTGCTTAGCGGAAGCAGCGCAACGCCCACGCCCTTGCGCACGAGTTGCGCGATGGCCTGCAGTTCATCCAGTTCAATCGCTTCCTTGGGCGTGATGCGCGAGTGCCGCAGGAACTGATCGACGAGTCTGCCGCCGAAGGAACCGCGGTCGTACCGAATGAAGGGCTCGTTTTCTAGCAGATCGAGCCACTCGCGCTGCCCGTGCTTGCGGGGGGCCAGCAGCACGAACGGCTCGCTGAACAGCACGCGCCAGCGCAAGTCGGCGGGCAGGGCGAAGGGGGGCTTGATCATCACCGCAATGTCCACCTCGCCCGAGTCGACCTGTCCCAGCAGGTTCAGCGACAGGCCCGGGACCAGCCGGATGCGATAGCCGGGGTTGATGCTCCAGAACTCGGTCAGGGCATCGGTCAGAAACGTTGTTTGCGCCGACGCGATGGAGCCGACCCGGATCAGGCCGGTCTTGGGGCTGCTTACGTTCTTGCCGAACTTGGCGTAGACGGACATCACCTCTTCGGCAATGGCCAAGGCTTCGCGGCCATTGCTGTTCAGGTTTGCAGAACGTCCCGTGCGGTCAAAGAGCGGATAGCCCAGTTCTTCTTCCAGGCGCTGGATCTGCGCGCTGACGGCGGACTGCGTCAGACCGATGTGAGCCGCCGCATTGGCGAACGTGCCGTAACGCACAACGGCCATGAAAGTCTGGAGTTCTCGCCGCATGGTGGCCCTTGGTCGCTGGGGTTGCCCGGATCAGCGCAGGTTGTCGGGACGCTGAATCGTCTGGACGAAGGCGCGTGCGATCCGCGCGCCCGCCGAATCGGCGTCGTCCGCGTGCAGGGCGCGGTCGGCATCGGCCTGGGATTCAAGCCAGCCGGGCGCGATGCGATCGACGCGTTCCTTGTTGCTGCTGGTCCAGCGCTGCACCACATCGCCGCTGGCTTCGAAGTGAAACTGCATGCCGTACGCGGCGCGGCCCACGCGAAAGCATTGATTCTTGACCAGGCGGCTCTCGGCAAGCAGCGCGGCGGAATCCGGCAGCGTGTAGGTGTCCACATGCCATTGAAAGCTGACGAAACCCGGCTGCAACTCGGCAAACAACGGGTCCTTGCGCCCATCTTCCGTCACCGTAAGCGGCGTCCAGGAAAACTCCCGGGCCACCCCGAGCAGGTTGTCGGCCCCGTAAGCGCGGGCCAGCACCTGCGCCCCGAGGCAGATGCCCAGCACGGATTTGCCGGCGTCGCCAAACTCGCGCATCAGCGCCGCCAGTTTGGGCAGGTAGGGATGGAGTTCGTCGTCCCGCGCGCTTGGCCAGCCGCCCGGCACGATCAACGCATCGAAGTCGTCCAGGCAGATGTCGCCCAGCCCATCGCGGTGCGCGCGGAACCAGGTGATTTCGGCATTGGCGCTTTGGAGCGCGCTCAACAGCAGCCCAAGCTGCGTGTCGTCCATGGTCTCGATGATTGCAACGCGTGGCGGCATAAGGGGGATCGAAGGGCAGAGGTTGGACGCGAAGACGCCGGCAGCCCTTGCAGGTCAGACCGGCGAAGAGAGGGATAGTAACGGCACGCCCAGACATCGGGGAGGCCGTTCTGAATGGCTCAAGCCCCTCTTCGGCTCATTTCAGCGCGCTTTCTACGCATGGCAACGCCAAGGGCGGCGACGGACAGCGCCAGCGGAATGAATGACACCCACAGCACGGTGTTCCAACCGAACGCCGACAGCAGGCCCCCGGATGAGAACGACCCGATCGCCATCAAGCCGAAGACGATGAAGTCGTTCAGGGACTGGACACGAGTTCTCTCCTCGGGCCGATGGCATTCCAGCACCAGCGCGGACGCGCCAAGAAATCCGAAGTTCCATCCCACGCCGAGCAGGACCAGTGACCACCAGAAGTGCGCGACATCGATACCGCCGAGGCCCACCGCGGCCGCGACCCCAATCAACATTAGGCCCATGGTCGCGACCCGTCCCGCACCAAAGCGAGAAATCAGTCGGCCGGTGAAAAAGCTTGGCGCGTACATGGCAATGACATGCCACTGCAGTCCCAGATTGGCGGACTCCTGCGAGTGGCCGCAGATGTGCATTGCCAGCGGAGCGGCCGTCATGAGGAAGTTCATGAGCATGTAGGAGACGGCACCGGCGATCACTGCGGCAATGAAGCGCGGCTGCAGCGCAATCTCGGAAAGCGGCCGCCCTCCTGCGACCTCCGCGGCAGTGGGGGCGGGCAACCTGACACCGATAAGAATGAACGCGGAAATCGCTGCAACCGCCGCTTGCGCAAGAAAGGTGGCGGCAAACATGTGCGGCGGCCACAGGTTCATCGTCCCGTTGACGAGCTGTGGCCCGACGATCCCGGCCGCGACGCCGCCCGCCATGACCAGGGATAGCGCGCGCGCCCGTCGCTTGGGCTCCACGCCGTCCGCGGCGGCAAAGCGGAACGACAGGACGACAGCAGCGTAGACACCGCCGAAGAACGTAGCCAGGCTGAACAGCCAGAAACTTCCGATCATGACCGCCAGCATCGCCAGCAGGCCAGTGAGCACGCCAGCGCCGGTGCCCAGCAGGAAGGCCGCGCGCCTGCCGTGGCGCCTGGCGACGGCGCCCATGGGCAGCGTGCACGTCGCCATGCCTACCACAAAGATGGAAATCGGCAGCGTCGCGAGCATGGGCGTCGGGGCAAGCGTATTGCCGACGATGGAGCCCGTTGCATAGACGACCACCGAATTTGCGCCCGCCAGGGCTTGGGCGGCGGTCAGTCGCCAGATGTTGCCTTGTTGAACAACCTCGGGCAGAACAGCGGGGCGGTCATGCGCGGAAGAGGCGCTATTTTTTGTCATTACGGTCAATGGCGTTACGTTGAGGTGGCATTACAACTCAAAGTTACGAAGGCGATCTATCGACAGCCTGCCAAGTTATATAGAATCGGCGACATATGAAAGCGCTCGTGCCGTGGGAAGCCATTACCGCGCCGCCAGATGTCCTGCCGCCTTTGCCAATGACCATGAGGGTGCAGTCCATCGGCGCGCGGAATTATTTCGCCGCGCATACGCATGAATGGAACCAGGTTGTCTACGCGGTGTCCGGTGTCCTCATGGTGACGGCAGACGGGCATTCTTTCGCCATATCTCCGAATCAGGCTGCGTGGATTCCGTCAGGAACCGTGCATAGCGTGGGGTCGTTCCTTGGCGCCGAATATCGCAGTCTTTGGCTTGCCGATTACCCCGGTGGGACGCTTTCCGAGGGCGGCGTGGCGGTGTTTGGCGTATCCGCCCTTTTGAAGGCGCTCGTCGTCGAGGCGGCGACGCTTCAAGGCAAATCGGACGAGGATGGGTATTTCGGCCGGATCTACAGACTGGTGCTCGACCAGCTCTGTCGCGCGAGCCCGATTTCATTGATCTTGGCATGGCCGACAAGCCCCCCGTTACTGACCCTTTGCGAGACCTTGTACAACCAGCCGGCCGACCCCAGAGGCCCGGACGACTGGGGGCGGGAGCTGGGGATGTCGGGCCGGACACTGGCCCGGAAGTTCTTTGCGGAAACCGGTCTCACGCTGCGCGATTGGCGTCGCCGGCTGAAGTTGTTCAGAGCAATCGAGCTATTGGAAAATGGTCTTGATGTGACGCGGACCGCATTGGAACTTGGCTATGGCTCTACGTCCTCGTTCATCTTTGCATTCAGGTCTGAAATGAAATGCAGCCCAATGGCCTATGTGCGGTCACGGGCGCCGTAACGTGCGCCTTCGCCCTTCAAGGTTCGGTTACCTCTGCTGGACTTGAACCGACCTAGAATCGGTCACCAACTTTCGACTGAGGGGAACCAGCCATGGTGGGTAGTGCCAAAAAAGCCTTGCTTGCAGGCATCTCTTGTGTGTTTATCGCGGCCAGCGCATTGGCGGCGCCGCCAGAGGGAAAGGGCAAACCCGATAACGCTGGCCAAGGGCAAGGGCAGAGCAAGGGACGCGGACAGGGCAGCAACGGAAATGCTTCCGGAAAGGGCAATGCCGGTCACGGAGATGCTGCTTCCAAGTCCAACGATGCCAGCGTCACGCTGCGTTATGCGGGCATCACAGTCTCCACCGCCAGATCGTATGCGCAGGAGTATGGTCTGTCTGGCTATGGTCAACTGCCGCCGGGTGTCCGCAAGAACCTCGCCCGTGGCAAACCGCTGCCTCCCGGAATTGCGAAGAAAATGGTCCCCGGTCCGATGTTGGCCCGGCTCCCCGCCTATCCCGGGTATGAGTGGCGGGTGGCCGGATCGGATCTCGTCTTGGTCGCTGTTGCAACGGCCGTGGTCGCCGATATCCTGATCGACGTGTTCGATTGATGGGCCAAATACGCCGTTGCAAGTACCCAAAGCGAGAGCGGCCATGGGATGCGGGGCGGTGGGATGTTTTTCTCCGGCGCGGTCCATCGGCCGTGCCGGTTCCGTGAGCGCGGCGGGCCAGTGTCCACCGCGCCAGCGCCCCGGACTTGCCTGTATCATCCGCTGAAAGACATCCGTCCCCCGAGCGCCGTTTTCCGTCGCGCGGCCTGATTGACAGTGACCCCGGATAGCCGCCATGCCCGACCCGCTACGTCTGCAGGCTTTGATACAGGAGTGCGCCCGCGGCCAGGAGTCCGCGCTGGCGGAACTCTATCGTCAGACCTCCCCGCATCTGTTTGCGCTTGCCGTACGTATATTGCGGCGAAGCGACTGGGCGGAGGAAGTCCTCCAGGACAGCTTCATCAATATCTGGCGCAATGCCGCCCGCTATTCCTCGGAGCAGAGCCAAGTCATGACCTGGATGACGCGCATCGTGCGCAATCGCTGCATCGACCTGCTACGCAGGCCGGACCTGGAGCGCCCCGACGCCGACGGCGTGTTGACCCAGGCCTGGGCCGATGACGCGCCTGGCCCGTTCGAGCGGCTGCAACGCGACCAGGACGGCCAGCGCCTGGCCGACTGCCTGAAACAGCTAGAGGGGCAGCAACGCACCGCCATCGCGCTGTCCTTTTTCGATGACCTCAGCCACAGCGAGATCGCCCGGCGCCTGGAGGCGCCGCTGGGCACGATCAAGAGCTGGGTGCGGCGCGGTATGGACCGGCTCAAGAGGTGCCTGTCATGAACTACAGCAATCCTCAACTGCGCGAGCGGCTTGCCGCCGACTACGTGGCCGGCGCCATGCGCGGTGGCGCGCGCCGCCGTTTCGAGGGCCTGATGGCCGCCGACGCCAACCTGCGCCGCCAGGTGCGCGACTGGGAAAACGACATCTATCCGTTGTTGTGGTCGCTGCCGCCGCGGGTTCCCCCGCGCCGCGTGTGGCGCGCCATCGAAGCGCGCCTGAAGCCCGGCGGCAGCCGCGGCTGGCAGGGCCTGGCGTTCTGGCGCGTGCTTAGCGGCGCGCTGGCGGCGATTCTGGTGGCGGGCGTGGTGGTCTACCCCATGCAGGTCGACCGCGCCGCGCGCACCCAACTGATGGCGGTGCTGCAAAGCCCCGAGGCGCAGGCCATGCTGGTGGTGCGCGCCGACGAGCGCGGCGGCCTGCACGTGCATGCCTTGCAGGACCTGGCCTCGCGCGCCGACGGCAAGGCGCTGGAACTCTGGGTGATCCCGCCAGGGCAGGCGCCGATATCCGTCGGGGTGGTGGCGCCCGATGGCCAGACTGCGCTGCCGCGCGCCCAAGGGCTGGAAGGGGTGCAGACCCTGGCCATCACCCTGGAGCCGCCGGGCGGCTCGCCCTCGGGCAAGCCCACCGGACCGGTAATCATGAAGGGCGACGTGCTCAAGATCTGAGCTGCATCCAAACCGGGCCTGCCCGCGTATAGAGGGGTGTTCCATTGCGGAGTGCCCCATGTCTTCCTGGATCGCCGCTGGCCCGCGTGGCCTGCTTGCCATCGTGGCCGTGGCCACGCTGGCCCTGGGCCTGCTGGCCGCCTGTTCGCCATTGACGCTGCTCAACGGCGCGGTGCCCGAGGACGGCAGCAACGTCACGGCGGGGCTGGCTTACGGCACATTGCCGCGTCAGCACCTGGACGTCTACCGCCCTACGGACGCCACGCACGCGCCGGTGGTGGTTTTTTTCTACGGCGGCGGTTGGCGTAGCGGGGAACGCGCCGACTACCGGTTCGTGGGCGACGCGCTGGCGGCGCGCGGCATCGTGGCCGTTGTCGCCGACTACCGTCTTTATCCCGAAGCCGGCTTTCCGGCTTTTTTGCGCGACGCCGCCCTGGCGGTGGCGTGGACCCAGCGCCATATCGGCGACTACGGCGGCGATCCGGCGCGCGTGTTCGTCGCCGGCCACAGCGCCGGCGGGTACATCGCGGCCATGCTGGCGCTGGACAAGCGCTGGCTTGCCGCCGCCGGTTCCAGCCCGGCATCGCTGGCCGGATGGATCGGGCTGGCCGGCCCCTATGACTTCCTGCCCATCGAGGCGCGCGGCGTGCGGCCGGTGTTCGGCTATCCGGACACGCCCGCCGACTCCCAACCCATCCATCACGTCAGTCGCCACGCGCCGCCGGGCCTGCTGCTGACCGGCGCCGCCGACACCACGGTCGACCCGCGCCGCAACAGCGTCGGCTTGGCGGACGCCTTGCAGGAGGCGGGGGCGTGCGCGCAACTGGTGCAGTACCCCGACCTGGGTCACAAGCTGCTGGTGGGCGCGCTGTCGCGGCCGCTGCGCTGGCGAGCGCCCGTGCTCGACGACGTCAGCGCGTTCGTCAGCCGTCCGTGCCCATCCCCCGAAGGAGAGTGACCATGCGATCGCTGCTCGTCCTCGTGTTGCTGGCGCCCCTGGGCGCATCGGCCGCCAATCAGCATTACGTCGGGTACGCCTATGACAGCCGCGATGGCGTCGAACGCTACCGCGAAGAACACTGGCTGGTGCGCGACGGCGCACGGCAGGATCGCCTGGTGCTGTACCGCTGCCCTGGCGGCGCGGCGTTCGCGCGCAAATGGGTGCGCGGCGCGGTCGATGACCCGGCGCCGGACTTCGCGCTCTATGACCAGCGCGACGGCTACCGCGAAGGTGTCGACACGCGCCAGGGCGTGCGCACCGTCTACGTGCAGCCGCGCGCCGGCGCCCCGATGCAGCACCGAACGCTGCCGCTGGTGGACGATGCCGTGGTCGATGCCGGGTTCGACGCCTGGCTGCGCGCCAACTGGCAGCCGCCGGCCAGGCCGCCACGCTTTCTGGTGCCCAGCCGGCTGGACTGGATGCCGCTGACGGTGCAGGCGCGCGATGCCGCCAGCCAGGCCGAACGCAGCTTCCGGCTGCGGCTGGACGCCTGGTATGGCTTTGCCGCGCCGACCCTGCGCGTGACCTACGACATTCCCAGCCGGCGCCTGCTGCGGTTCGAGGGGCCGAGCAACTTGCGCGACGGCAACGGCGGCACGCCGGTCGTGCGCATCGAATTTCCGTCCGAAGCCATCCGGCCGCCGCCGTCCAAACGGGACCTGGAGGCGGCGGCAGCCACGCCGCTGGTGTCGCGCTGCGAATAAGGGTTTTCACTTATGCATCCGACGCTCCGCTGCGCCCGTATATCCCCACACGTTTCACACAGGAAAGCATGATGCGCTCCGTTCTTACCGGCTGGACCGCTTCGATACGACGCTGGGTCGATACGCAGGCGCAGGATGCGCCGGGCGGTGACCCCGATCGCATCGACTGGACCCGCGCCTTGCCTTTCGCGTTGTTGCACGCCGGCTGCCTGGGCGTGCTGTGGACCGGCGTGTCCCCGGCCGCGCTGGCGCTTGCGGTGGCGTTGTACGCCGTGCGCATGTTCGCCCTGACCGGCTTCTACCACCGCTACTTTTCGCATCGCACGTTTCGAACCTCGCGCGGCATGCAATTGGTCTTCGCCGTGCTGGGGGCGTCGTGCGCGCAGCGCGGACCGCTGTGGTGGGCGGCCCATCATCGTCATCACCATCGTCATGCCGACGATGCCCAGGACCTGCATTCGCCGCGCCGCCATGGCTTCTGGTGGAGCCACATGGGCTGGTTCCTGACCCGCCGCGCCTTCGCCACCGACATGGCGCGGGTGCCCGACCTGCGCAGCTACCCCGAACTGCGCTGGCTCGACCGCTTCGACGCGGCGGTGCCTCTGGCGCTGGCGTTGGGGTGCTACGGGCTGGGCGCGCTGCTGGCGCGCGTGGCGCCGGGCCTGGGCACCGACGGGCCGCAGATGCTGGTGTGGGGCTTTTTCATTTCCACCGTGGCGCTGTTTCACGCCACGGTCACCATCAATTCGCTGGCGCATCGCTACGGCAGGCGGCGCTATGACACCGCCGACGACAGCCGCAACAACGCCTGGCTTGCGCTGTTGACGTTCGGCGAGGGCTGGCACAACAACCATCACTTTTATCCGGGCTCGGCCCGCCAGGGCTTTCGCGCCCGGGAGATCGACATCACCTGGTACGGCCTGCGCCTGCTGGCCGCCACCGGCCTCATCTGGGACCTGAAAGGCGTACCGGCCTGGGCGCTGGCCGCCGCCAAGGAGTGAACATGCGCATCGCCATCATCGGTTCGGGAATCTCGGGACTGGTCTGCGCCTGGAAGCTGGGCCGCGATCACGAGGTCACGCTGTACGAGGCCAACGACTACCTGGGCGGGCACACGCATACGCACACGGTAGAACAGGACGGGCAGCAGTACGCAGTCGATAGCGGGTTCATCGTCCACAACCCGCTCAATTACCCGCATTTCACGGCATTGCTGACGGAACTGGGCGTGGCGTCGCAGCCCACCACCATGAGCTTTTCGGTGCACAAGGAGGCCAATGACCTGGCCTACAACGCCACCTCGCTGGACACGCTGTTCTGCCAGCGGCGCAACCTGGTATCCCCACGTTTCCTGGGCATGGTGCGCGACCTGATGCGCTTTTACCGGGAGTCGCCCGCGCTGCTGCGCGCGCCGGAGCCGGGCCCCACGCTGGGCGAATACCTGGCGCAGCACCGCTATGGCGACGCCTTTCGCACCGATCACCTGATTCCGATGGCCTCGGCGCTGTGGTCGTCGCCGGCCTCGCGCATCCTGGAATTTCCGGCGCGCTACCTGGTGCGGTTCATGGCCAACCACCAGATGCTGCGCATCAGTGGCCGTCCGCAGTGGCGCGTGGTGCAGGGCGGGTCGCGATGCTATATCGACGCGATGCGCCAGCGGTGGACGGTGCGCGAGCGGCTGAACTGCGCTGTGCGCGCGGTCAGGCGTCTGCCGGGCGGCGTGCAGGTGGCGACGCGCGAAGGTCTGGAACATCACGACGAAGTGATCTTCGCCTGCCACAGCGACCAGGCGCTGTCTCTGCTGGCCGACCCGACGCCGCAGGAACGCGAGGTTCTGGGCGCCATCACCTACCAGGACAACGACGTGGTGCTGCACACCGACGCGCGCCTCTTGCCGCGTCAGCGCAAGGCGTGGGCCGCCTGGAACGCCTACGTGCCCGCCGACCCCGAGGCGCCCTGTTCGGTCAGCTACTGCATGAATCTGCTGCAGGGCATTACGTCGCCGCGGCCCTTCATCGTGACGCTGAACCGCAGCGATGCGATCGATCCCGCGGCGGTGCTGGCGCGCATGCGGTATCACCATCCTGTCTACACCCACGAATCGGTGGCCGCGCAGGCGCGCCGCGCCGAGATCTCGGGACAGCGGCGCAGCTGGTATGCGGGCGCTTACTGGGGATGGGGCTTTCACGAAGACGGGGTGGCGAGCGCGCTGGACGTGGTGCGCGGCATCCAGGAACAGCCGGGGGTCTGGGCGCGGGAGGCGGCATGAACCTGCAAAGCGCCGTCTACGAAGGCCGGGTCACCCACCGACGTCACCACCCGCATGCGCACGGCTTCGGCTACCGCATGGCGCAGCTTTATCTGGACCTGGACGAGATCGACCAGGTGTTCCAGAACCGCTGGCTGTGGTCGGTGGAACGGCCCAACCTGGCGCAGTGGCGCCGGGCCGATTATCTGGACGCCGCCGAGGGCCTGCCGCTGGCGCAGGCGGTGCGGCAGCGCCTGCGCACGCAGTTGGGCGACGTGCCGGCCGGGCCCATCCGCGTGCTCGCGCACCCGCGCTATGCCGGCTACGTCTTCAACCCCGTGAGCTTTTACTACTGCTTTGAAGCCGACGGCCGCACGCTGGCGGCGATCGTGGCGGAGATCACCAACACCCCTTGGAAGCAGCGCCATTGCGTGGTGCTGCCCGTCGCCGCCGCCGAGCGCGAGGGCGGCGCGCTGGCCTGGCGCTTCGACAAGCGCTTTCATGTGTCGCCCTTCATGCCCATGGACTGCGCCTACGACTGGCGCTTCAACCTGCCCGCCGACGACCTGCGTGTGCATATGCAGGTCAGCCGGGAGGGTGTGGCGCAGTTCGACGCGCACCTGAGCCTGCAACGCCGCGAGTTGGACGGCGCGGCGCTGGCGCGCGTGCTGTGGCGCTATCCGCTGATGACGCTGCAAGTCGTCGGCGCCATCCACTGGCAGGCGCTGCGCCTGTGGCTCAAGCGCAATCCCGTCTACGACCATCCCCGCACGCCCAACGGAGAACCGCAATGAAACCCATGCCGTCCTCGGAACATGCCTCGATCGCGGCCGGCCGCCCCGCCACGGCGCTCGACCGCCTGTTGCGCCAGCGCCTGTTTGCCAGCCTGGCGGCGCTGGACCACGGTCAACTGCTGATCGAGGACGGCCTGGGCAGCGCCACGCTGGGCCGCGGCGAGCCGCTGGTGCGCCTGACCGTGAACGACCTGGGGTTCTACCGGCTGGTGGCCGCACAAGGCAGCGTCGGCGCGGGCGAGGCCTACGGCGATGGCCTGTGGCGCTGCGACGACCTGGTGGGGCTGGTGCGCCTGTTGGTGCGCAACCGCGACACGCTGGACGCCATGGAGTCGGGACTGGCGCGGCTGGCCGGCTGGGCGTTGCGGCGCTGGCATGCGCGCAATGCCAACACCCGCGAGGGCAGCCGCCGCAACATCGCCGCGCATTACGACCTGGGCAATCCGTTTTTTTCGCTGTTTCTTTCCGGCGACCTGATGTATTCGTCGGCACTGTGGGCCGACGGCGACGACACCCTGGAGGCGGCGTCCCATCGCAAGCTGGACGCGATCTGCCGCAAGCTGGCGTTGCAGCCCTCGGACCGCGTGGTCGAGATTGGCAGCGGCTGGGGCGGCCTGGCCATCCATGCCGCACGCCACTACGGCTGCCATGTCACCACCGCAACGCTCTCGCGCGAGCAGCATGATCTGGCGGTCGAGCGGGTGCGGGCCGCCGGCCTGCAGGACCGCGTCAGCGTCGTGCTGCGTGACTATCGCGACCTGCAGGGCCAGTACGACAAGGTGGTGTCGGTGGAAATGATCGAGGCTGTCGGCGCCAATTTCCTGGAAGCGTATTTCGCCAAGGTCGCCAGCCTGCTCAGCCCGCATGGCCGCGCGCTGATCCAGGCCATCACCATCGAAGACCACCGCTACGAGCAGGCGCTGGCTTCGGTGGACTTCATCAAGCGCCACATCTTCCCCGGCAGCTTCATTCCGTCCATCGAGGCGATGCTGCGCGCCAAAACCCGCGCCTGCGACCTGGCGCTGGTGCACCTGGAGGACTTCGGCCTGTCGTACGCGCGCACGCTGCAAGCCTGGCGCGAGCGCTTCCTGGCGCGGCAGCCCGAGGTGCGGGCGCAAGGCTTCGATGCGCGCTTTTGCCGCTTGTGGGAGTTCTACCTGGCGTACTGCGAAGGCGGCTTTCGCGAGCGCTCCATCGGCGTCGCGCACCTGCTGCTGACGCATCCGCAGGCGCGCCCCGACGGTGAGCGCTGGCTGCGGGAGGATGCATGATGCGCTTCTGGGCCAACCTGATCGGCTACCAGCTCGTATGGTTCAGCGCCGTCATCGGCGCGGGCCGCGGGCTGGCCTGGCCGGGCGTGGCTGCCGCCGTGGTGTTCGTCGCGGCGCAACTGGCGGTCTCGGCGACGGCGCGTGCCGACTTCAGGCTGGCGGCCGCCGCCGTGCTGTGCGGCCTGGTGCTGGAGGGCACGCTGTCCGCGTCGGGCTGGGCGCGGTACGCGGCCGACGCCTGGCCCGCGCCGCTGTGGATCCTGGCGTTGTGGGCCGCCTTCGCGCTGACGCTGAACCACTCGCTCGTCTACCTGCGTTCCCGGCCCTGGCTGGCCTGCGTGTTCGGCGCGGTGGGCGCGCCGCTCGCCTATTGGGGCGCCGCCCGCGGCTGGCAGTCGGTGCAATTCGAACCGCCCGCCTGGCGCGCCACCGCTGCCCTGGCGGTGGGCTGGGCGCTGGCGTTGCCCGCGCTGACGGCAGGGGCGCGGCGCTGGACCCGGGAGGCATCATGACGATCTGGCAACAATGGTCCACCATCGCGATCGTGATGATCGTCGCCATGGCGCTGGCTTGGGGCTGGCAGCGCCGCCGCGCCAACGCGGGGATCGTGGACGTGGTGTGGGCGCTGGGCATGGGCGGGGCGGCCTGGCTGATCGCGGCCACCGGGGCGGGCAGCAGCGCCGCGAGGCTTGCCCTTGCCGTGATGGCGGGAGTCTGGTCGCTGCGGCTGGCGTGGCACCTGTGGCGCCGCGTGCGCGAAGGCGAAGACGGCCGCTACCGCGCCCTGCGGGAACATTGGGACGGCCATCAGGGCAAGATCTTCGGCCTGTTCATGTTCCAGGCCGGGCTGGTGATGCTGTTCTGCCTGCCGTTCCTGGCGGTGGGCGCCAGCCCCGCGCAGGGGTGGCCGGTGGCGCTGGGGCTGTTGATCTGGCTGGCCGCGCTGTCGGGCGAGGTGATCGCAGACCGCCAGCTCGACCGCTTCCGCGACAACCCCGCGAACCGTGGCAATACCTGCCGGCGGGGCCTGTGGCGCTACTCGCGGCATCCGAACTACTTCTTCGAGTGGTGCCATTGGTTTGGCTACGTCGCCCTGGCGTGGGGTTCTCCGCTGGCATGGCTGGCCTGGCTGGGGCCGGTGCTGATGTTTGTGTTCCTGCGCTGGATCAGCGGCATTCCGTTCACCGAGCAACAGGCGCTGCGCACGCGCGGCGATGACTATCGCGACTATCAACGCCGCACACCGGCGTTCTTTCCCTGGTTTCCGAAACGCTGACGAGGCATGCCATGACGACCGCCATTCTGAACGACTCTCCCTTGGCCTCCGACCGTCCCGCACCCGGCCTGCTCGGCCTGGCCGAGCGCGGCCTGCTGCCCGATGCGCTCCTGCGTCTGGGCATGCGGCGCCTGTGCGCCCAGCGCCTGGCGCAGGAATACGCCGGCGGCATCGAGGCCTGGACTGAACGCGACCGCCAGCTGATCGCGGGCCTGCGCGCCAGCGCCGTCGCCATCCATACCGACGCCGCCAACGCGCAGCACTACGAGTTGCCCACTGCGTTCTTCCAGCTTTGTCTGGGCGCGCGCATGAAGTATTCGAGTTGCTATTACCCGACCGGCGCCGAAACGCTGGACCAGGCCGAAGACGCGATGCTGCGCCTGTATGGCGAGCGCGCCGGGCTGGCCGACGGCCAGGACATCCTGGAGCTGGGTTGCGGCTGGGGCTCGTTGACGCTGTGGATGGCCGAACAGTATCCCAACGCGCGCATCACCGCGGTGTCGAATTCGGCCACCCAACGCCAGCATATCGAGGCGCAATGCCGCGCGCGCGGCTGGACGCACGTGCGCGTGGTGACCTGCGACGTCAACGTGCTGTCACTGCCCGGCGCCGCCTTCGACCGGTGCGTCTCGGTGGAGATGTTCGAGCACATGCGCAACTACCAGGACCTGATGGCGCGCATCGGGCAGTGGCTGCGGCCCGGCGGCAAGCTCTTTGTTCACATCTTCGCGCACCGCGAGCGCGCCTATCCGTTCGAGACCGACGGGGCCAGCAACTGGATGGGGCGGCACTTCTTCACGGGCGGCATCATGCCGTCGGCCCATACGCTGCTGCATTTCCAGCAAGACCTGAAGCTTGAGGAACGCTGGTTTCTCGACGGCACGCATTACGCCCGCACGGCCAATCACTGGCTGGCCAATCAGGACGCCCGAGAGGAACCCGCGCGGGCGGCGTTGGCACAGGCTTACGGCGCACCCTTGGCCGGTCTGTGGCATCAGCGCTGGCGCATGTTCTGGATGGCGTGCGCCGAACTCTTCGGCTACGACGACGGACAGCAATGGGGCGTGGCGCACTATCGATACACGCGGCCCTGAGGAGAAGCGATCATGTTGCGAACCCTGTTTATCGGCGTGACGGCCCTTTTGGCCGGCTGCGCGTCGCCGCCGCCCATGCCGCCGGTGGCGCAAGTGGACCTGGACCGTTTCATGGGCGACTGGTATGTGATCGCGCACATTCCCAGCTGGCCCGAGCGCAACGCCTATGACGCCGTGGAAAGCTACCGGCTGTTGCCCGACGGCCGGGTGCAGACGGATTTCCGCTATCGCGATGGCAGCTTCGATGCGCCCATCGACACCATGCACCCCGTGGCGACGGTGCGGCCCGGCACCGGCAACGCGGTGTGGGGCATGCAGTTCATCTGGCCCATCAAGGCCGAGTACGTGATCGCCTATCTGGACGAGTCATACCAGACCACCATCATTGGCCGGTCCAAGCGCGACTACGTCTGGATCATGGCCAGGGTGCCGTGCCTGGACGACGCGGTGTACGCCGACCTGCTGCGCAGGGTGACGGCGCTGGGCTATACGGAAGCGCCGCGCAAGGTGCCGCAGCGCTGCGACCGGTGAGGCGTCCTGCGCGGGGTCAACCGTATTCCAGCTGATAGAAACTCTGGCTGGCGATGAGCGTGGCGCCGCAGGACGTGCGCATGCCTTCCAGGGCAGTCAGTCGGTCGGAGCCGACGTTCTGCACGCCTTCCACGATGGTGTGGTTGTCGCCGCATTTGGGGCAGGTGACGCGGTCGCCTACCCGTGCCATCGGCTGGCCAAAGATCACGACGGTTTCGTCGCCGGTGACGACGACGCCGCCGTGCGAGGTTTTATCGCCCTTGCGGATGACGGAACGTTGGGACATGGTGCGCGAAAGTCAGGTTTATAGATACGTGCCATCCGGCGCGAGCCGGGCGGGACCCGCGACGAAGGTGCCGTCGGGGGCCATGCGCACCGGCCCGCCGCCGCCCTTGTAGCTGCCGTCGGGCGCGCGTTGAGGCTTGCCGGCCACATAGGTGCCGTCGGGCGCGCGGGTGATGGGGCCTTCGCCGCCCACATACGATCCATCGGGCGCGCGGCGCGGCGTGCCGGCGATGAAGTGTCCGTCGGGCAACATACGAATGGTCTTCGACGTCATGAATGCTCCTTGGGGATGAGGGCAAATCATAACGAAGCATCGTGATGCGCCTTGTAATAGGACGTGTCATCTTTGAACGTTACACGTAAGCGGATGTGGCATGATTTGCGCCTACAACAGCCCTGACGCCTATGACCGACATCAACGCCCTGTTGCAACCCATTCCCGGCGACGCGCCTTGCGGCGTGGACCTGGTGTTCTCGCCCGAGTTCGACGCCATACGCGAGGCCCGCCGGCATGACGACCCCCAGCTCGACCAAGGCGACTGGGTCATCGACCTGAAAGAAGCCGATTGGCCCGAGGTGACGCGCATCTGCACCACCGTGCTGCGCGACCGCAGCAAAGACATCCGCATCGCATCGTGGCTTGCCGAATCCTGGGCCAAGACGCGCGGCTTCGCGGGGCTGCGCGATGGCTACCTGCTGATCGACGGCCTGTGCCGCAATTACTGGGACGGGCTGCACCCGGTGCCCGAAGATGGCGATGTGCAGCAGCGCGTGGGCAATCTGGCGTGGCTCTTGTCGCGGTCGCAGCAACTGATTGGCGAGATCCCGCTGACGCAAGCCGACGGCGCCCGCTATGGCGCCGTGCTATGGGAAGCGGCGAGCCAATTGGCCAATGCGGTCAAGCGCACGCCCGACAACGCCCACGAACTGACACGCGGCAAGCTCACGCTGGACCGCTTCGATGCCGCGCGGCGCGACACGCCGCCGTCTTTCTATTCGGAGCTGGACGCGCAGCTGCAGGGCTGCGCGCAGGCGCTGGATCAACTGGAACGCACCCTGGATGCGCAACTGGGCGATGAAAGCCCGGCGTTCTCCCGGGTGCGCGAGGCGCTGCGCAACGTGACCGAACTGGTGCACCGTTTTGCGCGCGATGCGGGCCTTCTGGTCCGTACGGACCTTGCCGCCGCGCCGGCGCCGGCCGCGCCCGCCGCCCCTGTTCGCGTGGAGCCCACATTGACTGCCGCCGATCACTTCGATGACGCCGCTGCGTCGGGCGCGCCGGGCGCCGCCGCGCCGCTGCACGCCGTACCGCCCGCCACCGCCCGCGGGCCGATCCAGACCCGCGAACAGGCGCTGGCGCAGTTGCGGGACGTGGCCGAGTTCTTCCGCCGCACCGAGCCGCACAGCCCGGTGGCCTACCTGGCCGACAAGGCGGCAAGCTGGGGCGAGATGTCGTTGCACCTGTGGCTGCGCACGGTGGTCAAGAACGACGAGACGCTGTCGGGCCTGGAAGAGCTGCTGGGCATCAAGAAGGCCGGCGACGGCAACTGAGCGGGCCGCCGCCGCCACACCAGCCTACCGCGCCGCCCGGAACTCGATACGCCGGTTCTTGGCGCGGCCTTCCGCCGTGGCGTTGGTGGCCACCGGCTGATCCGGGCCCGCTCCCATCGCTTCGAAGCGCGACGCCGGCAACCCCTTGTCCACCAGATAGTCCCGAACCGCGTCCGCACGCGCCTGGCTGAGCGCCAGGTTGGTGCTGCGGCTGCCGGAGCTGTCGGTGTGGCCGATGATCTGGATCTTGTCGGCGCGCAGCTTGGGCACGGTGTCGGCCACGCGATCCAGCAATTCCCGGCCGTGCGTGGTCAAGCGGGTGCTGCCGGTCTCAAACTCCACCACGCGATTGGTCAACAGGTTGTCCAGCACATCCTGCTCATCCTTGCCGGCCGACACGCGCAAGCCGTTGACGATCTTGTACGTCGGGTTCAGCGACGTGGCAAAGTTGCTGGCGATCTGTTGGCGCGAGGCTTCGTTGTCGACCTCGCCCCGCAGCCGGATCTGCGTGCCGTCGATTTCCAGCTGGCCGCGGTTGATCTGCTTGAGCGGGCTGTCCAGCAGCTTGCCCACGTGTTGGGACCAGTTCGGGGGCGCCACCACGCCGCCCACGTCGATGCGGTCGATGACGTTGCCCACGCCATAGACCTTTTGCAGCCGCGCCAGCACGTCGGCCTTGGTGGCCTCGTCCGGCACCGCGCCGCTGGCCACTACCTGGCCGGGTTGGGGAATGACGTTGGCGGGCACGACCGTGGCGGCGTCCTGGGCGTGGGCCGAGAATGCCAGCGAGGCGGCCAGGACCAGAGTAAGCGTACGCATGTCCTAGGCTCCGATGAAAACTTCGCGGAACGTCTCCAGCGCCTGGCGCAAGGAGAGCCGCGGTTGATCCAGATAGCTCGCCAGCTTGGCCAGCCCATGGCTGGCGCTGACGTGATCGCGCACCCACGGCGCATCTTCCAGCACGATGTAATGCTGCGACAGCGCCTGCGGGGTGGACAGCAGCGTTGCCAGCGTGTGCGGCGAGGCGCCGCGAAAGCCCACCACCAGCCGATGCTTGCCGGCGATGCGCCCGATGAATAGGGCGATCTCGAAATCGGCGCGTGTCAGGAACGGCGCGATCAAGGTCATCCAGTAGCTGGCGACCAGGTTGATGTAGAGCGGATCGTCCGGCAGCGGCAGCGCAAGCCCGGTGTCCAGTTGCGATGAGCCGCTGGACATCACGGGCGTGAGCAGGATGCCCAGCGCCAGGACGATGTCGTGCATGCTGGCCGCGTGCCCGTTGCCGCGCAGCATGGCCTCGACGCGTTCGATCGTCTGAAGGTCGATGAAGGCATCGAAGCCGTCGTCGGCGGCGGTGCGGATCTCGCCTTCCAGGTCGTTCAGCGTCTGCAGCGCGGGCGCGGGGTCGCCGTCGTGCATGAGCTGCGCCGCCGCCGTGCCCATGCGATTCCACATGCGGCTGAATGCGAGCGGGCTGCGCGCGATGAAGTCCAGCGGACGGGTCACTTCAACCGACGTGGCGGTAATGAACGGAAAGCGCCGGCCCGATTGGTCGCGGCTGGGCTGCAGATGGCCGGCGATGGCCAGCTTGCCGCGCGAGCCCAGCACGGCGAAGGGAACGGGCTGCGCTTCGTCGTACAGCGTCTTCCAGTGCGGGTCCTGCGCCAGCACCTCCATGGTGTTGGCCACCCACGCATCCAGCGTCGCCATCAACTGCGGGTGCGAGGTGTTCTTGACGAAATCACCACGGGACGGAATCTTGCCAAAGTAAGCCGTACGGAACATGGGAGACTGCGGATTGCTCATTGCTGCGCTCCGGCAGGCGTCGGGGCGACGGAGGGTTGAGGGGACGTGCCGGCCACCGTGGCGGGCAGGCGCAGGTTGCGCAGGCCCTGGCTGCCGGGCTCGGCGCCGCCGGCGCTGGCGGCTTGCGCGTTGCTGATGATGCGCAGCCGGACGGGCACGGTGATGTTGGATTTGCTCCAGCTCATCTCGAAGCTGCCGTCCGGGTTGGGCTTGCGTTGCGCACCCGAGATCAAGCGCTCCAGGCCGAAGCGGCCGGGTTCGTTGACCACTTCCACCACGGTGCCGTCAAAGGCGGTGGCCGTGATGCGCGCGCCCGGCGCGCCCTGCGCGTTGGGCCAGACAAAGTTCACCCATTGCGCCGGCGTGTTGCGGTAGCGCAGTTGCTGGCCGTCGATCTCGATGGTGTATTCGGTCACGCCGCCGGCGGGCCTGGGCTGGATCTGGAACAGCGTCTGCGGCTGGCTTGCCGCGCCCGATCCGGCTGCGCCGCCGGACAGCGGCGCCACCCACTGGGCAAAGTTCGCCGTGAAGGACGGTTGCAGCTCGATGCCCATGTCGCCCCAGGTGCGCGCGGTCAGGATGTCGCCGCGACGCACGGTCAGCGGACCCAGCGTCTCGTTAACGTATTTGGCGATGCTGCCCTGCGGGCCGAAGACCTGCCCGATCTCTTCACCGCTGGCCTCGATGCCGGCCTTGGTCGAGAACGGATACTTGTCGGCCAGCGTCTGCGTGAAGGGCTGGTACACCTGCGCGTTCCACACCTTGTTCAGCTCGGTCTGGGCCGGCTGCATTGCGACGGCGTAACCCTGGATCAGCGGACGCACCAGTAGCGGACGCAGCGTTTCGCGCTGCGCGGGCGTCAATCCCGCCAGCATCTGTTCATCCACCAGCTTCAGCGCATCGGCCAGTTCCGAATCCTTGCCTTCCAGCGTCTGCCGCATCAGGAGCAGCGCGCCGGGGCCCGGATCGCCCTGGTTGTTGATGAGGTTAAAGCGCGTGCGGATCTTGGACAGCGCGTTCATGTAGTTGCCCAGCAGCGACTGGTTGTCGCGCGTGACGACCAGTCGCGCCACGTCGGAGAACTCGCGGCCCACCGGTCCCATCGGCATCTGTTCGCCGCCCGGCGCGACTTCCGTGGGCTTGGGCTGGCCCTGGCGCAGGATCACCCGCTTGAACCACGCGACCACGCCGGTCTGCGCCTGCGAAAGGCCGGTGTTGATCAGCGACGGGTTGTCCCAGGAGGTCTGTTCGTACGTTGTGTTGATGAGCTTGACCAGCGGCGAGTTCTGCGGATCGCCCAGGCGGTTCATGCCTTGCACCGCCTGATCGAAGCTTGAGAAAGGCTTGATCGTGACGCCGCGCAGCATCTTCTGCCACTCCTGCGCGTATTCCGTTTTGTACATCGTGGCCAGGCTTTTCTGGATCTGCTCGGGGCTGCCTTCCAGCGTGAGGTCGTCGCGCGCGTTCACGCCCAGCACCCAATCGCTGGTCTGGACTTCCTTGCGGGCGGCTTCGCCGATGGCCGGTTCAATGTATTGCTCCCAGGCTTCCCGCGTGAAGGTGCCCGGCACGGCGTAGCTGCCCGCAACCACGGCGGCGTCGGCCTCGCCCATGATGCGCGCCACCGTCATCGCGGGGAAGCGGGTGGCGGCGCGCGCCTTGAGCGTGGCGTAGGCGCGTTCGCGCGCCGGCATGCCCTGCATCACGCTGCGCAGGTTGCCGCGCGTGCGCTCGACCATGGCCAGGTTGGTTTCGATCTGCGGCCAGTCGCTGTCTGCCGCGCGCGCGACATAGAACGAGATCAGCCGTTCGGCGCTGCGGATGAGCTGGTCGCGCGGCATCGCGCCCCGGTTGGTTTCCAGCCAGCCGCGCCAGAAACGCGTGATCTGATCCGACAGGTGCGTCGGATCCACGTGTTCGCGGTTGGCCATCATCAGGTACGTCTTGAGCGCGTTGTAGGCATCGTCGACGTTGGTGGGCGAGGCGTCCTGGAACAGCGTGTCGCCCGCGTTCGCGCGCACGGTTTGCGCCTGCGCGGGCGGCGTGGCGGGGCGCTCGCCGGAAGCGGCTGCCTGCGATACGTCCACGCGTCCCAGATAGTCCTCAAGGCTGGCCTTGACGGGCGCCAGCATGAATTGACGCAGGCCGTTGTAGTACTCGGCAAGCAGGCGCTGCTTGAGCACATCGCCTTGATACAGCCCCAGGCCCAGCGACAGCGGCCGGCTGGCGGAATAGCGGTCCAGCTGTTCGATGCGGTCCTGCAGGATCTCCATCGCTTCCAGGCGGCTTTGCAGGTCCGTGCGCTCGCTCTGCAGGCGCACGACCTTGTCCAGGTCGGCCTGCACGTTGGTGGCCAGTTGCCGGTTGCCCAGGTAAGACCAGCTCCATCCGCCCAGCACCAGGCCCAGCGCCAGCACCAGTCCGAAGAAGGTCAGGTAACGCATGCGGACCTTGTTCGGGCTGGCGTGCTGGCGCACCAGCTTCTTGTCCGCAAAGATCACGTTGGAGAACAGGTCGCGCAGGAAGAAACCGTTGTGCGAATTGACGCCGCGCGCGGGCTCGCGGTTGGCCGGGCGCAGCGTGAAGCGTTCGGCCAGCTTGTCGGTGGACGTGCTGCGCGATGCGCCTTCCTGCAGCGCGCTGGTGAAGTAAAAGCCGCGGAACACGGGCTTGTACTGAAACGGATTGGTCTCGAACAGCGTCGACAGAAACGTGCGCAGCGCCGGCTTGATGCCCGCGAATTCCAGCGGGAACGTCAGCAGGCCCGGGGGCAGGGCGGCGCTACGGCGCAGCGACATCTGCGCCGTGCCCATTTCCTTGAGCCCTTCGTACAGTTCGTCGAAGCGCTCGTCGAATAGCGTCAGGACGTCGCGGCTTTCATCGGCGCCATAGGGCAACGTGGCGCCCCAGACTCGATCGCGCTCGCGCGCATCCGCGTCGGCAAAGAACTCCGAGAAGCCGGCGATCAGGTCGGCCTTGGTGAAGATCACATACACCGGCGCAAACACTTCCAGCCGGTCGGTCAGTTCTTGAACGCGCTGGCGCAGGTTCTTGGCCAGGTTGATCGCGAACTCTGGGCCGGCATCCGTCAGTTCACTGATGCTGGCGGCCACGATGATGCCGTTGATGGGCGCCTTGGGACGATGGCGCTTGAGCAGGTCCAGAAAGCTCATCCATTCGTTGCGGTCTTCTTCGTGCACCGAGTAGCGGCCCGCGGTGTCCAGCAGGATGCCTTCCGTGGTGAAGAACCAATCGCAGTTGCGCGTGCCGCCCACGCCGCGCACCGCCGCGCCGTTCTTGTCTGCAAAGGGGAACTGCAAGCCGGAATTGATGACGGCGCTGCTCTTGCCGGCGGCGGGATTGCCGATGACGATGTACCAGGGCAGCTCATACAGCGCTTCGTTGCCGGAGGTCTGGCCGATCTTCGATGTCTTGATGGTGCGCACGGCTTGCGTCAGCCGCGTGCGCAGCGCCTCGATCTCGTTGCGGTTGGCGGCCGGGCTGGCGGCTGCACCCGTCTGCACCTGTTGTTCCAGCATGTCGCCCAGCTTCTGGTTGGCGCGCCGCGCCCGGCGGCGGCGCCACAGGTAGGTGCACAGCCACAGGAACAGCAGCACGCCCAGCAAGGCCCCGGCCCATACCATCGCGATCTGCATGGTGTCGGCAAACAGGAACAGGAACACGATCAGCGCAATCAGGCCAATGGCCATGAAGGTGCGCGGGTTGGCGAACACGCGAGCGCTCCAGTAGCGGAAGTCGCTCATGGCGCTGGAAAATCGAGAAAACAATCCTGATGGGCTACGCATGGTTTTCGCTGTTGTTATGGGGTCAGGCGGTAGCGCTGGAGGCGGGCTGGGTAACCAGTGCCGCCGAGCGCAATACGGGGTCTTGCAGGGTAAGGGTCAGTACCGGCTGGGCGTACTGCATGCAGGCTTGCCCGGCCACGGCCAGCGTCAGCAGGGAGGCGGCCACGCCGGTATGTCCACAGGCAACGCCAACCGACTGGCAATCCTTGGCGGCGTCCAGGTGACTGAAAAGTTGTGACGCGATGTTGATCGGTTCGAGCGGGCGGCTGCCCCGGTGGTCGGCATCGCTGATGACGTGGATGACGCTGTCGGGCGTGACGTCCGCGCGTTGCAGCAGGTCTTGCACGGTCTCCGCCAGCGGGGCTTCTGCCTGCGCGCCACGCGCGTCGGCCGGTTTCTGCCGGCCTAGCACGGGCGACAGGGCCACGCGCAGTGGGGCGTCGGTGCCGGCCGGGCCCAGCAGCAGGCCGGCGGCCGCTTCGCCCGGCACACGGCCTTGCGGATTGGCGGGGGTCAGCAGTGTCGACATGCCATCCCACATCGCCACTTGCTCGGGATCGATATAGCCGTCGCCAGCCAGCACGATGCGCCAGGGCTCGGGCGTCTGCGCGTCGCGCGTGGCCGCCGCCAGGTCGCGCAGCAGGCCGTCGGCTGCCATGGTGTCGCGCGCCTGGTGTTGCGCGACGCTGATGCGGCTGTCGGGCCAGACGCCGGCCGCGGCCTGAATCTCCTGGCACGCGCGTTCACGCGCCGAGTCCGGCCAATCGGCCGGCAGCAAGAGCTCCACGCGCAGCAGGGGCCAGTCCTCATCACGGGCGGGCACATCCAGCGCGGTGACGTGGCGATGCGCCTCGTTGGTGAGCGTGCGGGCGACGTCGGCCAGCAGGGACGTCACGCGCAGGGTTGCCGTGCCCGTCGCCTCGGGCGGCGCGCCGCGCTCGCGGGCGGCGGCGTACAGCTCAAGGTCGTTCACGCCGGGCACGCGCGCGGCGAAGATGGGATAGCCCTGCGGCGTTTTCAGTTCGGCATCCAGCTCGGGACGCTTCTGCGCCGCCAGCGCCTCGGCGATGGCGGCGGCGTCGTCGCCGGCGGCGGCACGCGCCGCCACGGCGGCCACGCGCAACTGGGCAAGTTGCGCAGGCGCGTGCGCCGGCGTT
>NZ_CADIJP010000018.1 GCF_902859725.1 Achromobacter mucicolens
ATTGCCGCCACGCGCGCCTGCCGGTTTGTTGCCGCCCGGCTTGCCGCCGCCCGGCTTGCCCCCGGACTTGCCACCGGGCCTGCGGCCCGCGCCAGCCGGCGCTTCCGCCATGCCGCCAACCGCCGGGTTGACGCCTGCGACATTGCCGCCCACCGGGCTGCTGGCCATCGGGTTACCCGGGCCGGCGTTCGCCGCAGCGCGAGGCCCGCGGGCATTGCCGCCGGAGCGTCCACCCGCCTTGCCACCCGACTTACCGCCCGCCTTGCCACCGGGCTTGCCGGCGCCAGCGGGCCGAGAACCCGGTTTGCCCTTGCGATTGCCGAAGCCGCCCTCGCCCGAGAGCGGGTGGCCGTTGGCATAGCCGCCAGCAATCATCAGGCCGGTGCCGAACGGATCGGACGGACACGCCGCAGCCTGACCCGCGCTGCCCACACCGCCGCCCTGCAACTTGCCGCGACGCCCGATGCGGGCGCCATTCATGCCATTGCGGTCCAGCGTGCCAAACCCCGGGGGCAGCGCGCTGTCATGCGATTGCGGCTGCTTGGAACGGCGGCGGTTGCCGGACGAATCGTCGTCTTCTCGCAACAACCCCAGTTGCACCATCAGCGCGGTCACGAGAGACGCATCCAGTTCGTCCCAGCGGCCACGGCGCAGCGTGCGCGGCAGCACCACATCGCCAAAACGCGTACGGATCAGGCGGCTGACCGTGACGCCCACCGCTTCAAACATGCGGCGCACTTCCCGGTTGCGGCCTTCTTGCAGCGTGACGCGATACCAGCGGTTGCTGCCGTCTCCGCCCAGATAATCCAGCGCGCCGAATGCGGCCAGACCGTCTTCGAGTTCGATGCCGTCCACCAGCGACTGGCGCTGCGCTTCGTCCATTTCGCCCAGGACACGGACCGCGTACTCGCGTTCCGTGCCATAACGGGGGTGCATGATCCGGTTGGCCATGTCGCCCGACGTCGTGAAGATGAGCAGGCCTTCGGTGTTCAAGTCCAGGCGGCCCACTGAGAGCCACTTGCCGGTGCGCAGCTTGGGCAAACGCGCAAACACGCTGGCACGGCCGCCGGGGTCGTCGTGGCTGACGATCTCGCCGGCGGGCTTGTGATACAGGATCACGCGCGGCGGCTTCTTGGTGTTGGCGCGCATGATGGGCTTGCCGTTGACGCGCACCTGGTCGTTGGGACCCACGCGCTGGCCGATATGCGCCGGCTCGCCGTTGACGGACACGCGGCCCGCCACGATCAGTTCTTCCATTTCGCGGCGCGAGCCGATACCGGCGTCGGCCAGCACCTTGTGCAGCTTGGGCATGACCGCTTCGCTGTTCAGGTACTTGCCCAGGCGCTGTTCCATGCGGTCAGCCGTATCCAGGTAGGACAGGGCCTGCTCAGCCTCCTGCTCGCCGCCACGGGCGTCCGCGGACTCGACCGGCGCAGCCGGCGCGGCAGCCTGGCCTTCGGCGGCGGGGGCCTGCTCGGCGGCGGCATCGCCACGACGGCGGCGGAACGGCGTCCTCAGCTTGCGTCCGCGGCCGCGGGCGCCGGCATCGCCTTCGGCGGCCGGTTCGCGCGCAGCGGAGGATTCCGGCGCGCCGGCAACGGCGTCATCCGAACGGGGGGTGTCGTCCTGTATTGCTGTATTCGTTGTCACTGGGACAGCTCCGAATTTCAAACTTGGGTAGGCCTGCCGGGAGCAGGCTCGTCATCATCTGGGGACGCCGAATTCCGTCCAGACCCGGACCGTTCGGGGTCCGCCTCTTCCGGCGCCGCGTCGGCGGCATCGGCGTCGGGCTGAACAGCCCCGCCAAGACCATGAACGGGCTCACGCCTGGCGTCGCCAGGGGCCTCGGCATCGGTCTTGTCAGTCGGGTCAGTCGGTTCCGCGTGTTTTGCGTTCTCGACTCTTTCCTTTGCAGCACCGGCCTCGGAGGCATCGGCGGCCATATCGGAAATGTCGTTGCCAGCCCTGTCGTCGGGAAGATCGGACGAGAGCGGCGTATTGGACAAGCCTTCGGCTTGCTCCCGGACGGTGGATTCGTCGGCGGGATCCGCGCCTTCTTCTGTGCGCGAAAGCTGGGATTCTACGCTATCGATGGCCGCTATGGGGACCTCGTCTTCCGAAACAGACAATTCCGCAACGGGGAAGTTCTCGCGGTTTTGTTCGTCGAGGCCAGCCAGGGGCAGATTTTCGCCTTCGGGCGCCGCCTGGTCCGGCTCAACATCCGAGCCCGGCTCTGCGCCATCGGCGCCGGGCGTGGCGCCTTCGTGGGCAGCCTCGCCCGCTGGCGCGGCGCCCTCGCCTTCGGCCTGTTCCGGCCCCTCGCCCAGCACCTGCTGCACTTCGCCCAGATCCAGCCCGGCGAGTGCGGCGGCCGCGTGCGCGGTTTCGAGCGGCGGCAGCTCGTCCAGCGCGCGCAGTCCCAGATCGTCCAGGAACTGACGCGTGGTGCCGAACAGCGCGGGGCGTCCCGGCGCGTCACGATGGCCGATCACCTCGATCCAGCCACGGTCTTCGAGGGCCTTGACGATCTGCGACGACACCGTCACGCCCCGGATGTCTTCGATATCCCCGCGCGTCACGGGTTGGCGCCAAGCCACGATGGCCAGTGTTTCCATCACGGCGCGGGAATATTTAGGCGGTTTTTCCGGGCTTAGACGCTCCAGATAGCGCTGCATGCTGGGGCGGCTCTGGAAACGCCAGCCGGAGGCAAGCTGCACAAGTTCCAACCCGCCGTCGGCCCAGTTGGCCTGCAAGGTCTCCAGCAGCCGGCGCACGGCACTGTTGTCGAATTGTTCATCATCCCCGAACAGCTTGCGCATATCGGAAATCTGCATCGGCTGCACCGCGCACAGCAGCGCGGTTTCCAGCACGAGTATTGCCTCGCTATCGTTCATCGACATCCAAATTCAAAAAGGGGCTAACTTGCGCTTGGTTTGAAATAAGGTTAATATTCTTTTCTCAGACGCGGGGTGGAGCAGTCTGGCAGCTCGTCGGGCTCATAACCCGAAGGTCGTAGGTTCAAATCCTGCCCCCGCAACCAATTTGATGAAGGCTCGGCATTCGCCGGGCCTTTTTCATTTGCGCCGCCGAATTGAATGCGCGAGAAACCGGCATTCGGATCGCGACTAAATCCGCGGCAGCAGGCATCTTCGCGCGCAAACACCCGGGCCGCCGCATGAGCGGCGGCGCAACAATCGATGTTGGCTTGCGAAATTGTCACTGGGTTCCTGTTTACCGCCGCGCCCCGGCCTCTTGGCGCGGCCCCGCGCAAGACCGCCGCGCCGGCGCCAATAAGGCGGAATGCCTACCGCTGCTGCGCAGCAGCGGCAAACGTCTGAACAAAATCCGGTCTGAGCAAAATCTGGAAAAGCTGGCGCCAGCTATGCCGACGCCGGTCGCCAAAATGGCTGCGGAACGCGCCGGAACCACCGGCACCAAGCGTTATCCGCGAAAGTATTGATAGCAAAGACTAGAACCAATAGGCATCGGCCACAGCCGCGCGACGCAATAGCGCCGCTGCCAGACAGACACGCCCACTGGCACACCCCCATGCGCAAACCGAGCCGTGCTGCGGACTGCGCCGGCCTGCCACCAGGCCGGAATGATTCTTAGGTTTTTTAAGGTCAAATGCCGGCAAATTATACCGCCATATATTGCGCTCTCAAGCTGCGGCGCAACCGGAGCCTAGACTGCCGGCCTGTCCCACGGCGCAGATCCCAGCCGCTCGGCAAGATAATCCAGCATCGAGCGCAAAATCAGCGGCATTTGCCGGCGCGACGCATAAACGCCATAAATGCCAAGCTCCTGAGGCTTGCACTCGCGCAGAATGACCTGCAGCTTGCCGGACGCAATGTATTCGGCCGCGTAATAGGTGGGCAACATGGCGATGCCCACCCCCTCCACCGCAGCGGACGACAACACGGACACTTCATTGGCGCTGATGTTGCCGCCGACCGGCACATCGACCGGCTCGCCGTCGCGTTCGAAACGCCAGAGGCTTTTACCGAAATAGGAATGCGTCAGGCAGTTGCGCAATGACAGATCTTCGATGCGCGCCGGCACACCTTCGCGCGCCAGATATTCCGGGGATGCGCAAACCACCGAGCGGCACACCGCCAGCTTGCGCGCGATCAGGTTGGGATCGAGGTCGTTGGTGATCCGCACGGCAAGATCCACGCGCTCTTCCACCAGATTGACCGCCCGCTCCACCAGCATCAGGTCGACCGACGTGCCGGGGTGCCGCTTGACGTAGTCGGTGACAGCCGGCGCCAGGTGACGGGCGCCAAAGGACATGCTTGTGGTGATGCGCAGCAGACCGCGCGGTGTGTCTTCGGGGGTGGCGACGGCGCTATGCAGGTCGCCGACCATATCCAGCATCTGGCGGCAGCGCGGCAGCGTTTCGGCGCCGGCCGGCGTCAGACTCAGGCGCCGCGTGGTGCGATGCAGAAGCCGCACGCCGACCCATTGCTCCATCTCGGCCAGGTAGCGAGACACCATGGCCCGCGACATGTCCAGATGGACGGCGGCCGCCGACAGGCTGCCCCGGTCGGCAACCTCGACGAACACCTGCATGGCTTTCAGTCGATCCATCTTCGTCTCGGCACGGGCATCAGACCGTACCGGTTATACCGTATTTCCGCGCCGCATCCGCAACGGAATATCGATCAATGAAACGGGGTCCTTCGAAAGGATCAGGCCGCTGGCTGACCCAGCGCCTCGCGCACGGCCCCGGCCACTTCTGTTTCCGACATGCCACGCACAATGAGCACCAGCCGCGACGCGCGCGATTCGTCCGGCCACGCGCGCAAGGCCTGCAGCGGGTACAACTCGCCATGAACGCCATGCACCTCGCAGGGCATCGAATCGCCCTCGAAGCAGATCAGCCCCTTCATCCTGAGCAAGCCCTGCCCGTAGCGCTCCTGGATACGGGCCATGCCTGCCAGAAACGCTGCCCGCCCGACGGGCGCCTGCAACGTGATCGACACACTGCCCACGCCCGCATGCCGAGCGCCCGGAGGCGTGGAAAAGGCCGCAAGCCAATTGGCGGCAATCACGCCATCCTGCCGCGCAAAAAGATCCGGCGCCTCGCGCAGCATGAGCGCAAGCGGCTCATCCGGGCGCTGCACGCAGCGCCGCGCGCCGGGATTGACGGCAGCAATAGCCCGCTCGACCTGCCGCACTTGCGCCTGATCGGTCAGGTCGGACTTGCTGACGACGACCGTGTCGGCGAGCGCCAGCTGCCGGGCCGCCTCGGGCTGCGTCTGCAACTGCCCGGCGCCATGCGTCGCCGACACCACCACGATCGCGCCCCGGTACACGTAGCGTTCGGCCAGAAACCGTTCATGCTTGAGCGTGAAGAGAATGGGCGCCGGATCCGCGAGGCCGCTGGTTTCGATGATGACGTGCCGAAACGGCTTGATCTTGCGCCCGAGCGCCGACATGAACAGATCGCGCAAGGTGTCGACCACCGAGCCGCTTACGACGCAGCACAGGCAGCCACCCTCGACCAACACGACATTGTCCGGGGCGAGCCGGACCAGATGATGATCAACCCCGATATCGCCGTATTCATTGACGATGACCACCGCGCCGGCATAGGCGGGCTCTTGCAGCAGGCGATTGAGCAGCGACGTCTTTCCGCTGCCCAGAAAGCCGGACACCACGGTCACGCCAACGCGCTTGTCGTCACTCATGCCGATTCGACCCTTTGATGGACGCGCAATGGCTGCGCGCCGCAAAAACCAAAAGGGCCGCTCACTTGCGTGAGCGGCCCAAAATTTCTTTTGGCTCCCCGAGCTGGGCTCGAACCAGCGACCTGCGGATTAACAGTCCGTCGCTCTACCGACTGAGCTATCGGGGATCTGCCAAGACCGAAATTATGAACTAAAAATTCATCGCGTGCAAATGCCATCTTTTTCCGGATTTTTTTCACTGCTTGTTTCCCATCGCGAAAAAACTCTGATATGATTTCGGTCTTTCCAGATCGGGCCCCAAAAAAGGCAGCGAACGGGAAAGAAAAAAGATGTTTTGCTTAGCGCTTTCCGGCCTGGTCCAGAAACAAAAGCAAATGGTCTTGCCGGCATAGCTCAGTTGGTAGAGCAGCGCATTCGTAATGCGAAGGTCGTAGGTTCGACTCCTATTGCCGGCACCAGATTTCCAAAAAGCAGCCCTCTCGGGCTGCTTTTTTCATTTCCGCCCCCTATCCTCGTCCCGCCCACCCCGCCCCAGCTGGGAACTCGAGCTGATCGCCGCGCGTCCAACCCCCTTGGACCACCCCAGCGGAAAAAACCATGCGCATTCTTCTCGTGGAAGACGACATGATGATCGGCGAAAGCGTGCTGGACTGCCTGCGCGCGGAACACTACGCCGTTGATTGGGTCCGGGACGGCAGCGCGGCGGACTCGGCGCTGCGCACCGACCCTTACGACCTTGTCCTGCTCGACCTGGGCCTGCCCAAGCGCGACGGGCTGAGCTTGCTGCGCGACATGCGCACGCGCAAGGACCGCACGCCGGTGCTCATCGCCACCGCGCGCGATGCGGTCAGCGACCGTATCGCGGGACTGGACGCCGGCGCCGACGACTACATCGTCAAGCCCTACGACGTGGACGAACTGCTGGCTCGCATGCGGGCACTGATCCGCCGCAGCGCGGGCCGGGCCGAACCCATCTTCGAACACGAAGGCATCACCATCGACCCGCAATCCCATGCCGCCATGGTCGACGGCTCGCCGGTCACGCTGACCGCCCGCGAATGGGCGGTGCTGGAACCCCTGATCGCCCGGCCCGGCATGATCTTCTCCCGCGCCCAGCTCGAAGAAAAACTCTACAGCTGGAAGGACAGCATCAGCAGCAATGCCGTTGAGGTTTATATTCATGGCCTGCGCAAGAAACTGGGTCCGAACCTGATCCAGAACGTCAGAGGCGTCGGCTATGTCATCCCCAAAACATGAGCATTCCGCTTAGCTACTCGCTGAGAGCCAGGCTGCTTTTCTTTCTGCTGGCCGCCATCGCGGTCGGCGCGCTGGTGCAAGGCGCAATCGCCTACCGCAGCACCTTGGCGCAAGCTGACGACATCTTCGATTCGCTGCTGCAGCGCACCGCCCTGTCGCTGGGCACCGGCGACGGCTTGCTCAGCACGGGCCCGACGCACGCGCGCGGGGCGGGTTCGCCGGTTGCCGACGATCTCATCATCCAGATCTGGACGCCGGACGGCCTGCGGGTCTTCAATTCGCGCTCCCGCCTGCGCCTGCCCAGCCAGATCGTGCTGGGGTTTTCGGATGCCAAACTTGAGGGCGAGACCTACCGCGTGTATTCGCTGGCCACGCCTTTCCAGGTGATCCAGGTGGCGCAGGATATGCGCGTGCGCAAGAACATGGCCAGCGCGCTTGCCCTGCGCACCGTCGCGCCGATCGCCGCGGCCGCGCCGCTGCTGATGCTGATCATCTGGTGCGTCGTGAGCTGGTCGCTGCGGCCGGTCAAGCGCGCCCGCGCGCAAGTGGCCGCGCGCCAGCCCGAAGACCTGTCGCCCGTGAGCGTGCGGGGGCTGCCCGATGAAATCCGCCCGCTGGTGCAGGAACTGAACCTGCTGCTCGAACGCATGCGCGGCGCGTTTGCCCAACAGAAGCAATTCGTGGGCGACGCGGCGCACGAACTGCGCTCGCCATTGGCGGCCTTGCGCCTGCAGATGCAGGCGCTGCAGCGCGCAACTGACCCCGAGGCCCGCCAGCTTGCCGAACAGCGCCTGGCCGCGGGCATCGATCGCGCCACGCGGCTGGTCGAGCAATTGCTGTCGATGGCGCGCCAGGAAGGCGCGCAGGCTCAGACGCCGCTTGCGCCCGTGGACCTGGCCGACGTGCTGCGCCAGTCCGTATCCGAGACGCTGCCACAGGCGAACGCCAAATCCATCGACATTGCGCTGGACGGCGAGACGCAGGCGCAGGTGCGCGGCAATCGCGATGCGCTGGTGCTGCTGGCGCGCAATCTGCTGGACAACGCGATCAAGCACTCGCCTGCCGGCGAGCGCATCGGCATCCGCCTTGACCGCACGCCGGACCGGGTCTCGCTGCTGATCGACGATGCGGGACCGGGCATCCCCGTCCACGAGCGCGAGCGCGTGTTCGACCGCTTCTATCGCGCCGAAGGCAACACCACGCATGGCAGCGGGCTGGGGCTAGCCATCGCGCGCACCATCGCCGACCGCCACGGCGCCACCATCACTTTGGAAGATCCGCCGGGTGGCCAGGGCCTGCGTGCGCGCGTGGATTTTCCTGCTTAAGTTTCCCCTAAGTGTCGAGCCTGAAGATAGCGCCATGTCCCCAACATGATCGCAGGAGCCGACATGAAGACCACGCAAATCAAACCCTCGCGCCTCATCATGGCGCTGCTGGCCGCCGGCGCCATTGGCGGCGCAGGCGCCACTGCCTTGACCGGCAGCGTTTCGATGGCTGCCGACGCCCCGACCGCGGCTTCGCAGCCGATCAGCGCGTCCGTGCCGCCCAATTTCGCGCAGATCACGCGCGAATCCGGTCCGGCCGTCGTCAACATCAGCGTGAGCGGCACACGCAAGGTGTCCGCCGACGAGAGCGACGACCCGTTCGCCCAGTTCTTTGGTCAGATTCCCGGATCGCGCGGCCGCGCGCCGGCCCGTGAAGTGCCGATGCGCGGCGAAGGCTCGGGCTTCATCGTCAGCTCGGACGGCATCATCCTGACCAACGCGCACGTGGTCCAGGACGCCAAGGAAGTGACCGTGAAGATGACCGACCGCCGCGAGTACAAGGCCAAGGTCCTGGGCGCCGATCCGCAGACCGACGTCGCCGTCATCAAGATCGACGCGAAGAACCTGCCGGTGGTCAAGGTGGGCGACGTCAACAAGCTGCAGGTGGGCGAATGGGTGCTGGCCATCGGCTCGCCCTACGGCCTGGAGAACACCGCCACCGCCGGCATCGTCAGCGCCAAGGGCCGCTCGCTGCCGGACGACACCTCGGTGCCGTTCATCCAGACCGACGTGGCCGTGAATCCCGGCAACTCGGGTGGCCCGCTGTTCAACGACCGCGGCGAAGTCGTGGGCATCAACTCGCAGATCTACAGCCGCACCGGCGGCTTCCAGGGTCTGTCGTTTTCGATCCCCATCGACCTGGCTTACAAGATCAAGGACCAGATCCTCGAGCACGGCAAGGTGCAGCATGCGCGCCTGGGCGTGACGGTCCAGGAAGTGAACCAGGACCTGGCCGATTCGTTCAAGCTGGACTCGCCGTCGGGCGCGCTGGTGTCGAGCGTCGAAAAGGGCAGCGCGGCGGATAAGGCCGGACTGCAGCCGGGCGACGTGGTGCGCAAGATCGACGGCAAGACCATTGTGTCTTCGGGCGACCTGGCTTCCACGATCACCATGGCCGCCCCCGGCGAGAAGATCAAGCTGGACGTGTGGCGCAACGGCGGGCAGAAGGAAATGGTCGCGACGCTGGGTGGCGTGCCCAAGGACAAGACGCAGGCGTCGGCCGACGGCCAGGAAGTGCAGCGTGGCCAGCTTGGGCTGGCACTGCGCCCCCTGAGCCCGCAGGAGCAACAGGAGGCCGGTGCGGAAGGCTTGCTGATCGAACGTTCGGCCGGCCCCGCCGCCAAGGCTGGCATTCAGCCCGGCGACGTGCTGCTGTCGCTCAATGGTGTGCCGGTGCACAACGTCGGCCAGGTGAAGGCCGAGTTGTCCAAGGCGGGCAAGACCGTGGCCTTGCTGGTGCAGCGGGGCGAAGACAAGATCTTCGTGCCGGTGCAGATCGGCTGACCGGCCGCTGTGTCACTCCGCGTCGGGCTGATTGCCCGGCGCGGCCTTTTCGAAAGCCGGCAAGGCCCGGCACGCCGCATCGATGCGCAGCACATTGGGCATGGCCGACAGGTCACACTCGAAGCGCTGCGCATTCGCCACTTGCGGCACCAGGCACAGGTCCGCGATGGTGGGCGTGTCGCCGTGGCAGAACTGGCCCGTGGCGCTTGAGCCGGCCAACTGGGCTTCCAGGGCTTCGAGCCCCTGATGCACCCAGTGCTTGTACCAGGCGGTCTTGGCGGCTTCGTCCACGCCCAGCGTGTGCTTCAGGTACTTCAGCACGCGCAGGTTGTTCAACGGATGCGTGTCGCAGGCAATGCCCAGCGCCAGATCGCGCACCCGGGCGCGGCCGATGGCGTCGGCCGGCAGCAGCGGCGCCTGGGGATGGGTTTCTTCCAGGTATTCGATGATGGCCAGCGATTGGCCGATGACCGCATCGCCGTCGACCAGCGCCGGAACCAGAGCGGTCGGATTCACCTTGCGGTAATCGGCCGACAACTGCTGGCCGCCGTCCTTCAGCAGATGGACGGGCACATATTCGTACGGCAGGCCCTTCAGGTTCAAGGCGATACGCACGCGGTAAGCGGCCGAGCTGCGGAAGTAGCTGTAGAGCTGCATGAAGTCTCCTCGGTGTTCTTGTGGCGCCGCCCGCGTGGGCGGCGCTTGTTCATTCCAGCGATTCGGTCTGGGCCGCCTTGCGCGACAAGCCCTTGGGCAACGGGAACGCGACGTTTTCTTCAAGCCCCGGCATCTTGCGCACCGAGACGGCGCCCAGTTCCTTGACCCGCGCAATGACCTGCTGCACCAGCACTTCCGGCGCAGAGGCGCCCGCCGTCACGCCAATGCGCTTGCGGCCGGCCAGCCAGGCGGGATCGATGGAATCCGCGCCGTCGATCAGATAGGACGCGACGCCCTTGCGCTCGGCCACTTCGCGCAGCCGGTTGGAGTTCGAACTGTTCGGGCTGCCCACGACCAGCACCAGGTCGCATTCGGGCGCCATGACCTTGACCGCGTCCTGCCGGTTCTGCGTCGCATAGCAGATGTCGCTCTTCTTGGGCTCGGCAATGTTGGGAAAGCGCGCCTTGAGCGCCTGCGACACGGCGGCCGCGTCGTCGACCGACAGCGTGGTCTGCGTGACGAAGGCCAGGTTTTCAGGGTTTGCGACATCAAGGCCTGCCACGTCCTCGACGGTTTCGACGAGATACATGCCGCCCTGCGCCTGCCCCAGGGTGCCCTCGACCTCGGGATGGCCCTTGTGGCCGATCATGATGATCTCGCGGCCGGCCGCGCGCATGCGCGCGACTTCGATGTGGACCTTGGTGACCAGCGGGCAGGTGGCGTCAAACACTTGCAGGCCGCGCGATTCGGCTTCGGCGCGCACGGCCTTGGAGACGCCATGCGCCGAAAACACCACGATGGCGCCCGCCGGCGCGTCCTCGAGCTCGTCGATGAAGATGGCGCCCTTGGCGCGCAGGTCTTCGACGACATAGCGGTTGTGAACGATCTCGTGGCGCACATAGATGGGCGCGCCGTGCAGTTCGATGGCCCGCTCGACGATATCGATGGCGCGATCCACGCCTGCACAGAAGCCGCGCGGCTGCGCCAGCAGAACTTCGGCGTCGGAGGCGGTGACAGCCTGGCTCATCAAAGCACTCCCAGCAGCGCGACGTCCACTTTCAGGCTGATGCCCGCCAGCGGGTGGTTGAAATCGAACAGGGCCGAGTCGTCGTTGATTTCCTTCAGGACGCCCGAGTAGCGGCCCCCGTTGGGCGCGGTGAATTCGACAAGGTCGCCAGGTTCGAAGGTGGCATCCGGACCCGCGTGTTCGGCCAGCATGGCGCGCGTGACGCGCTGGATGAGTTCGGGGTTGCGGTCGCCATAGGCATCGGCGGGCTCGATGGTGACGCTGAACTTGTCGCCTTCGGCGCGGCCGACCAATGCGGCCTCAAGGCCGGGCGCCCACTGGCCGCTGCCCATCTGCAGCGTGCCGGGCCGGCCGTCGAAGGTATCCGTGAAGATGGAGCCCGCGCCCGGGCCGGACGCCAGCGTGATGCGGTAGTGCAGCGTCAGGTAGGAATCCGGACGGACCAAAACGTTCACTTCATTAGAGGCGATGCTCACGATCTGCCACCGTATGGGTATTTGAGTAAACCCTGATTTTAGAGCCTCTTATGAAATTGTCCGTCCGGCTGCCAAAACAAGACCGTCCCCGAGAGCGCATGCTGCGCCACGGGGCCGCATCCATCCAGGACGCCGAGCTGCTTGCCGTCGCCCTGCGCACGGGCATTCCGGGGCTGAATGTGGTGGATCTATGCCGCCAGCTGCTGGACCGGTTCGGCGGCCTGCGGGGCCTTTTAAGCACCTCGCCCGAGGAACTGATGGCCGTCGCCGGCCTGGGCTCGTCCAAGGCCTGCACCCTGGCGGCCTTGCTGGAACTGGCGCGCCGGGCGCTGGAAGAAGACCTGGTCAGGGACATCGCCATGAACCACCCTACCCGCGTGAAGCAATACTGCAAGGCGGCGCTCGGGCATCGCCAGGTCGAGCACTGCATCGCGCTCTACCTGGACGCCCAGCTGCGCCTGATCGCCACCGGCGAACTGGCGCGGGGCACGCTGTCGCAGGCGGCGGTCTACCCCCGGGAGGTCGTGCGCGAAGCCCTGCGCCACCATGCGGCGGCCCTCATCGTGGCGCACAATCACCCGTCGGGCGTGGCCTCGCCAAGCGCCGCTGACCAGAGCTTTACCCGGCACCTGAAGCAAGCCCTGGCGCTGGTGGACATCCGGCTGGTCGACCACCTGATCGTCGCGGGCGGCTCGGCGCTGTCGATGGCCGAGCTGGGCTGCCTCTGACCGCAACGCGGGCCGGAATTCCGTTAGACTACCGCCCGATATTGTTTTAGGCTTAACCTAATTTCGGCCCTCGCGACCCTTCTTGCCTGCCATGAAACGCCTGTGGGACATTTCCCCGCCCGTCTCGACGGCATCGCCCGTGTTTCCGGGCGACACGCCGTACCGCCAGCAATGGAAGTGGTCGCTCACGCCTGGCTGTCCGGTCAATGTCAGCGAAATCACGCTGTCGCCGCACATCGGTGCGCACGCCGACGCCCCGCTGCACTACCAAAACGGGGCCGCAGCCATCGGCGCGGTCTCGCTTGAACCCTTTCTGGGCCCCTGCCGCGTCATCCACGCGATCGACTGCGGCGCGCTCATCACCATCGATCACCTTGCCCACGCGGCGCACAACCTGCCGCCCCGCGTGCTGGTGCGCACCGCCAAGCACGCCGCGCAGGACTGGTGGACGGACGACTTCTCCGCCTATGCGCCCCAGACGATCGAATGGCTGGCCGAACGCGGCGTCATGCTGATCGGTCTGGACACCGCCAGCATCGACCCCGCTTCCAGCAAGACCCTGGACAGCCACCACACGATCTTGCGGCATGACATGCGGGTACTGGAGAACCTGGTGCTCGACGACGTGCCAGAAGGCGATTACGAGTTGATCGCCTTGCCGTTGGCGCTGGTCCAGGCCGATGCCAGCCCGGTCCGCGCGGTCCTGCGCGAACTGTAGGCTGATTTGCCTGCCCGGGAGCGGCTGCGCGACTGCAGCCGCCCCGCCTGGAGAATCGACCATGCAATTGCTTTTCGCGCCCCACTGGCGCGCCCTGCCCGCATCTGCCCGCCGCGCCGCCCCGCCCTGCCCCGGAGGCCGCGCATGAACCAGAACGAACGCCCCGAAGACATCGTCCACCAGGAAAAAGCGCAGCTCGATTTCGCGCGCGACATGACCTACGGCGATTACCTGCATCTGGACGAACTGCTCGGCGCCCAGCATCCGATGTCGCCCGAGCACAACGAAATGCTGTTCATCATCCAGCATCAGACCAGCGAACTGTGGATGAAGCTGATGCTGCACGAGCTGCGCGCGGCGATCGCCAGCGTGGCGGCGGACCGTCTGCAGCCCGCCTTCAAGATGCTGGCGCGCGTCAGCAAGATCATGGAGCAGCTCGTGCACGCCTGGGACGTGCTGGCCACCATGACGCCGCCCGAATACTCCGCGTTGCGTCCCTACCTGGCGCGGTCCAGCGGATTCCAGAGCTACCAGTACCGCCAGGTCGAATTCCTGCTGGGCAACAAGAACGCGGCAATGCTCAAGCCGCACTCGCACCGCGCCGACCTGCTGGCCCAGGTGCAAAGCGCGTACGAGGCGCCGTCCCTGTATGACGAGGCGCTGCGGCTGCTGGCGCGCAACGGCCTGGACATTCCCGCGGACTACCTGGAGCGCGATTGGACGCAGCCCTATCAAGCGTCTGCGGCGGTTGAAGCCGCGTGGCTGGCGGTCTACCGCGACACGGACCGCTATTGGGCGCTGTACCAGCTGGGCGAAAAGCTGACCGACCTGGAGGATGCCTTCCGGCTGTGGCGCTTTCGCCACGTGACGACGGTCGAACGCGTCATCGGCTTCAAGCGCGGCACGGGCGGCACGTCCGGGGTGGATTACCTGCGGCGCATGCTGGAAGTCGTGCTGTTTCCGGAAATCTGGAAGCTGCGCACGGATCTTTGACTTTCTCCCAAGTCGAGGCGCCCGGGCCGCAGGCTGGCCCAGGCGCCCAGTTACGGCTGGCCGAGGGCAATATCGCATGCTAGAATGCGTGGTTACTTTTTGGATACGTGGCTAGCGCCTGTCGCGCCAATGGGTGTAGGTCAGCCCAACTTGGGCAGCGACCCAGGCAGCTGTAGCTGGCGACCCTAACTCTTGAAAAAGACTCGACCGAGTCTAGGAAAGCACCATGAAAGAAGGCATTCACCCCGAATACCGCGAAGTCGTCTTCGCCGACCTGCAAACGGGCAACAAGTTCATCACCCGTTCCACCGTCCAGACGCGCGAAACCGTCGAACTCGACGGCAAGACGTACCCGCTCTTCAAGTGCGACGTGACCTCCGAATCGCACCCGTTCTACACTGGCGCCCAGACCCGCATCGTCGAAACCGGCCGCGTGGAAAAGTTCCGCGCCCGCTTCGCCCGCACTGCTGGCACGGTCAAGTCCGCTTCCTGATCCTGTTGCTCCTGCGGGAGTCACAGCAAAAAGGCAGCCTTCGGGCTGCTTTTTTTTCCCCCCTTGATGCCGAACAATCGGTCAGGGGGTGGCGCATTCCGACCACTCGGTTACATTAACGCCCGTGTCCCCACTTTCCATTTCCACCCCGGCCCGGCTGACGTCGGTCGCCACCGCAAAACTGCCCCGCCTCATCCTGCTGGGCCTGTCCCTGGCCTACATCGTGGCCGGGCTGTTCATGCGCGACCCGTGGAAAACCGACGACGCCGTCGGACTGGCGACCATGATCACCGCGATCCGCGAAGGCGGCCTGACCTGCCTGCTGCCGCAGGTGGGGCATCTGGCGCACGCCGAGGAAGGTCCGCTGATCACGTGGGTGGGCGCGATCAGCATCTGGCTGTTTGGCCCGTTCATCGGCGACATCACCGCCGGCCGCCTACCCAACCTGCTGTGGTTCGGGATCACGGCCTCGAGCGTCTGGTACGGCACGTATCTGCTCGGCCGCCGCGCCGAGGCCCAGCCGCTAGCGCTGCCCTTCGGCGGCGAACCCGAACCCCGCGACTACGGACGCATGCTGGCCGACGCCGCCCTGCTGCTACTGCTCGCCACCGTCGGCATCCTGCAGCGCACCCATGAAACGACGGTCATGCCCGCGATCATGGCCTGCCAGGCGCTGGCGTTCTATTCGCTGGCCCGCACCGTCGACCGCCCCGTCACCGGCTCCACCACGCTGGGCATCGCGCTGGCCGCCAGCTTTCTGACGCGCGGATGGGTCGGCGCCCTGCCCATCATGATCGGCGCGGCGCTGGCCTTCTATCCGCGCAGCCCGCTCTGGAAATGCAAGCGCTGGCTGCTCTGGGCCGCGGTGCTGGCCGCCGGCCTGATCCTCGCCTGGTGGATTCCGGCCAGCCAGGGCAGCGAATACTGGATCCGCAACTGGAAGACCTGGAACCTGTCGTCGTTCGCCATCCCGGGGCTGCACGACGCCGCCCGCACGCTGCGCGACCTGCCGTGGTACCTGTGGCCGACCTGGCCGCTGGCGCTGCTGGCAATCTGGCGCTGGCGCGCATGGATCTACGCCCCGCACATCTGGGTGCCCCTGATGCTGCTGGCGTGCTCAACCGTCATCCTGTTCTTCGTGGACGAGGCCGGCGATTCCGAATTCGTGCTGCTGGCCGTGCCCTGCGCGGTGCTGGGCGCGTTCTCGCTGCCCACCCTGCGCCGCGGCGTGGTGAACACGCTGGACTGGTTTGCCGTCATGTGCTTTTCGCTGACGGTGGCCACGGCCTGGCTCGGTTGGGTGGCGCTGCATTTCCATTGGCCGGCGCAGATTTCCCGCAACATCGCCCGCCAGACCACCGGCTATGAGCCCGTGATCTCGTGGGTGGCCTTTGCCCTGGCCGTACTTTTCACGCTGGGTTGGATCGTTCTTGTCGTATGGCGGCTGCGCGTGCGCCCGCAGGCGCTGTGGCGCGGCACGGTGCTCTCGGCTGGCGGCCTGACCGTGACCTGGATCCTCCTGGTGCTGCTGTGGCAACCCGCGGTCGACTACGCGCGCAGCTATCGCACCGTGTCGGGCCAGCTGGCCGGGGCCATCGCGCAGCACAAGCGTCCTGGCGAGTGCATCCGCGGCCTGAGCCTGGGCAGCGGGCAACGCGCCTCGTTCCTCATCTTCAACAACCTGTCGTTCCCGTTCGACACGCGCTGCACACTGGTTCTGCAACAGACCACCAACCAAAGCCTGCGCGACGGCACCGCTGCCTACAGCGAAGGCGCCGAAGTCCTCTGGCAAGGCGGCCGCCGTGCCGACCGTTCCGAAACCTTCCGCCTGCTGCGCACCGGCGCCAAGCCATGACCCCTGCCATGACGGCGCCGATGACCTTCGGCGCCACCCTGCGCGGGATCCTCAAGCAGGCCTGGCCCGTGCTTATCAGCCAGTGGGCCAGCATTTCGTTCGGCGTGCTGGACACCGCCATGACGGGGCATTCCAGCCCCGACGACCTGGCGGCGATGGCGCTTTCCGCTTCCATCTACATCACGATCTTCGTCGGCCTGATGGGCGTCGTGCATGCCCTGATCCCGATCCTGGCGCAGCAATTCGGCGCCGGCAACAACCTGGAAGTCGGCAAAAGCTGGGGCCAGGGCGTGTGGCTGGCGCTTGGCCTGTCGGTCGTGGGCGCGGTGCTGATGCTGTTTCCGGACATGTGGCTCTTCATGTCGGGCGATGTTGCCCCCGGCGTGCGCGACCGCATCGCGTCCTACCTGCAGGCGCTGGTGCTGGCCCTGCCCGCCGCGCTGGTGTTCCGCACCATCTATGCGCTGGGCACCGCGGTGTCGCGGCCCAAGCTCGTCATGGCCATCAACCTGTCCATCATCGGCTTCAAGGCGCTGTTCAACTGGATTTTCATCTACGGCAAGCTGGGTTTGCCCGCGATGGGCGCGGCCGGCGCGGGACTGGCCACGGCCGTGGTGTCCTGGATGAGCCTGGGCCTGGGCCTGTGGGTGATCACGCACGACCGCTACTACCGCCGTTTCCAGCTGCGCATCGGCAAGCCGGACTGGAAGGCGCTCAAGGAACTGCTGCGTTTGGGCGTCCCGATGGGCGGCTCTTACCTGGTCGAGGTGTCGGCGTTCACCTTCATGGCGCTGCTGGTGGCGCGCGAGGGCACTTTCGTGACCGGCGGGCATCAGATCATGTCGAACCTGGCCGCGCTCTGCTACATGATGCCGATGGCGCTGGGCGTGGCGACCGCCGCGCTGACGGCGCAGGCCATCGGCGCAGGCAACTACGCGCATGCGCACCGCACCGGCATGGCCGGCCTGGCGCTGGGCCTGATAGGCGCGCTGCTGACGGCCGCCGTGCTGCTGATTGGCCGCCCGCTCATCCTGGCCGCATACACGGACGACGCCGCGGTCGCTGCCGTGGCGACCACGTTGCTCGCCGTCCTGCCGCTGTTCCATCTGTTCGATTCGATGCAGTGCATCAACTCGTACCTGCTGCGCGCCTACAAGATCGCCGTCGTGCCGCTGATCCTGCAGACGGTCGCGCTGGCCGGCGTGGGGCTGGTGGGCGGCTGGTGGTTCGGCTTCGGTCCCGGCCAGGGCGGCATCGACGGCCTGCGAGACCTGTTGGTGCCGGGATCGCCGCAAGGCGCCGGCAGCATGTGGCTGATGGCCATGTTCGGCCTGGCGTTGTCGGCCGCCCTGCTGCACTTCTGGTACCGGCGGATCCTGCGCACCGTGGGGCAGTAGTGACGGCGCAATTAAAAAAAGCAGCCTTGCGGCTGCTTTTTTTTACTTCGGGCGCTTGTCGATCACCCGGCGCGCCTTGCCGGTCAACGTGCGTTCCACATGCCCGGCATCCGACACCTGGATGCGCGCGCTGACGCCAATGTGCGTCTTTACCGCGTGCTGCAACTGCTTGCCCAGGTTGGCGCGTTCAGCGTCGGACAGGCCCGAGAACTCGGCGCGCACTTCGGTCAGGATCTCCAGCTCGTCCATGTTGCCCGTGCGGCTCAGCACCAGTTGGTAATGCGGCGCAAGCTGCGCGATCTTCAGGACCAGTTCTTCCACCTGCGTGGGGAACATGTTCACGCCGCGCACGATCAGCATGTCGTCGCTGCGGCCGGTGATCTTGCCGATGCGGCGCATGCTGCGCGCCGTGGGCGGCAACAGGCGGGTCAGGTCGCGCGTGCGGTAGCGCACGATGGGCATCGCTTCCTTGGTCAGCGACGTGAACACCAGTTCGCCCGGTTCGCCGTCGGCCACCGGTTCGCCCGTGTCCGGGTTGATGATCTCGGCGTAGAAATGATCTTCCCAGACCACCGGACCGTCCTTGGTCTCGACGCATTCGCTCGCCACACCCGGGCCCATCACTTCGGACAGGCCGTAGATGTCGACGGCGTCGATGCCGGCTTCGGCCTCGATGTCGGCGCGCATCTGGCCCGTCCAAGGTTCGGCGCCGAAAATGCCGATGCGCAGCGAGCTTTGACGCGGATCGATACCCTGGCGGCGCTGCTCTTCCAGAATGTTGCAGAAATAGGAAGGCGTGACCATGATGATGTCCGGACGGAAATCATTGATCAGCTGGACCTGCTTTTCAGTCTGTCCGCCCGACATCGGAATGACCGTGCATCCCAGGCGTTCGGCCCCGTAATGCGCGCCCAAGCCGCCCGTGAACAGCCCGTAGCCATAGGCCACGTGAACCGTATCGCCGGGCTTGCCGCCCGCCGCGCGGATCGAACGGGCCACCAGGTTGGCCCAGTTGTCCAGGTCGCCCTTCGTGTAGCCCACCACCGTCGGCTTGCCGGTCGTGCCGCTGGACGCGTGAATGCGCGAGATGCGCTCGCGCGGCACGGCAAACATGCCGAACGGATAGTTCTCGCGCAGTTCCTTCTTGGTGGTGAACGGGAACTTCGAAATATCGGACAACTGCTTCAGGTCGTCCGGATGCACGCCGGCTTCGTCGAACGCCTTTTTGTAGTGCGGCACGTTTTCGTACGCATGCTTGAGGGTCCACTTCAAGCGGTCCAGCTGCAGCGCCCGCAGCTCGTCCTGGCTGGCATGCTCGATAGGATCCAGTCCCGGCTTGCTCATGGTGTTGGGCATGATGATGTCTCTCTTCTCTTTGGTTCTGTAATGCAGTCAGGCGTCCGTGGGCGTCCCGACGATCTGGCCCTTGATGCGGTACGAACGTCCTCGGAACAAGGCCACGTTGCGGCCGTCCTGGTTGGTCACGGTGACGTCGTAGACGCCGGTGCGGCCAGCGAGCGAACGCTCCTGGGCCACGGCGGTCAGCAGGTCGCCCTCGAATCCCGGCGCCAGATAGTCGATCGTGCAACCCGACGCCACGGTGCTGACGTTGCGGGAATTGCACGAGAACGCGAAGGCGCTGTCGGCCAGGGCGAAGATGAAGCCGCCATGGCAGGTCTTGTGGCCGTTCAGCATGTCGGGCCGTACCCGCATGGTCAGCCGCGCGTAGCCCGGCGCCATTTCCTCGATCTTCATGTCCAGGCCTTGCGAGGCCGCGTCGCCGGCATACATCACCGAGCCCACGGCCTGCGCCAGTTCCTGCGGATCGGCCGGCACTTCAACGGGGGGAACGTGGACGCCCATCATTGCCCCTTGAACTGCGGTTCGCGTTTGCCCAGGAACGCGGCCACGCCTTCGGCATAGTCGGCGCTGCGGCCCAGTTCGCGCATCATGTCGCGTTCCAGGTCCAGCTGCGTGGACAGGTCATTGCCCAGGCTGGCCTGCAGCGCCCGCTTGGTGAACGCCAGGCCCTTGGTGGGCGCGGTCGCGAAATGCGTGGCCAGGCGCTCCAGCGCGCCGTCGAATTCCTCGTCGGCCACGCATTGCCAGATCAGGCCCCACTCTTCTGCCTGCTTGGCGCTCAGCTTGTCGCCCAGCATGGCCAGGCCCATGGCGCGGGCGCGGCCCACCAGACGGGGCAGCGCGAACGTGCCGCCCGTATCCGGAATGAGCCCCAGGCGGCAGAACGACTGGATGAAGTTGGCCGACGCCTTGGCGATGACGATGTCGCCCGCAAACGCCAGATTGGCTCCCGCCCCCGCGGCCACGCCGTTCACGCCCACCACGACCGGCATGGGCAAGGCGCCCAGCCGGCGCACCAGCGGCGCGTAGAACTTGTCGACGGTCTCGCCCAGATCGGGCGGCGTGCCGTCGGGCGCGGGCTTGCGCTCGCTCAGGTCCTGGCCGGCGCAGAAACCGCGGCCGGCGCCCGTCAGCACCAGCACGCGCGCGCCTTCGGTTTCGACGCGGGTCAGCGCGTCGGCCACTTCCGCGTGCATGTTGGCCGTGAAGCTGTTGAGCTTGTCCGGGCGGTTAAGCGTCAGGCGCGCGATGCCGCCGGACAGGTCGAATTGAATATCCTGGTAGGTCATGTGCGATCGCCCGGCTTAGATGTGACGGCGGGTTTGCACCACGCGGAAGCGGTTGGAGACGAACGCCGTGTCCGACAGCGCCGCGTTGGCCGCCGGGTTGGCGCCGGTGCCGTGGAAGTCGCTGAAGGCCGCGGTCTGGTTGACGAACACCGCGCCGGTCAGATTCAGCGACAGCGACACGCCCGACACTTCGGCGGCGTCCTGGATCTGCTCGGCCACGCGCTCGTCCGTGGTGTAGGCGGACAGGGACAGCGCGCCATGCTCGATGACGCTGTCGCGCGCCAGCTGGATGCTGTGAGCCGTGGAATCGGTGGCCACCACAAACGCGATGGGGCCGAACCACTCCTGACTGAGCGCCGGGTTGCCGGCCTCGGTGCGCAGCAAGAGCGGCGTGCGCACGCGCGCGTTCTCGAACTGCGGATGGACCAGCGTCTTGCTGTCGGCCACGACGGGCAGACCCAAGGCGCGCGCCTTCTCGATGCGCTCGACGATGCCTTCGTTCTGGATGGCGCCCGTCAGTTCGACGGCCTTGGCGGCATCGGCGCCGACCTTTTCCAGCGCCACACCCAACGCGGCGGCCACGTCGTCGAAGCTGACACGGCCTTCGGGCGTGTTGATGCCGTCGCGCGGCACGTAGATGTTCTGCGGCGCGGTGCACATCTGGCCGGAATACAGGGCCAGCGAGAACGCCAGGTTGCGGGCCACGCCCTTCAGGTCCGAGGTCGAATCGATGATGACCTGGTTCACGCCGGCCTTCTCGGTGTAGACCTGGGCCTGGCGCGCATTGTTCTCGAGCCAGTCGCCGTTGGCGGTGCTGCCGGTGAAGTCGACGATCTTGACCGCCGGGTCCAGCGCCAGCTTCTGCGCGGTGTCGTCGCCCGCTTCATGGGCGGCAAGCTGCACGACGTCGGGATCGAAGCCGGCTTCCTGCAGCACTTCGCGCGCCACCTTCACGGTGATGGCCAGCGGCAGGATCGCGCCCGGGTGCGGCTTGACGATGACGGTGTTGCCCGTTGCCAGGCTGGCAAACAGCCCGGGATAGCCGTTCCACGTCGGGAAGGTCGAGCAGCCGATCACCAGCGCGACGCCGCGCGGCACGATCGTGAAGTGCTTTTCCATGCGAATGGGATCGTTCTTGCCCTGCGGCTTTTCCCAGACGGCGACGCCCGGAATGCGCGACATTTCCTGCCAGGCGTAGGTGACGGCTTCAAAGCCGCGGTCCTGCGCGTGGGGGCCGCCGGCCTGGAAGGCCATCATGAAGCCCTGGCCGGTGGTGTGCTGGACCGCGTAGGCGATCTGGAAGCTGAGCTTGTTCAGGCGCGCCAGAATTTCCAGCGACACGCCCACCCAGGCGTGGGGACCGGCGCGGCGCCAGTCTTGCAGCGCGCGCTTGGAAGCGGCGATCAGCTTGTCGGCCGGCACGCGCGGATAGGTGATGCCCAGGTCGAAACCATAGGGCGATTTTTCGCCGCCCACCACGCCGTCGGCATCGTGCAGGTTCAGCGGAAAGGGCTTGCCCTTGAGGGCTTCAAAGGCGGCGCGGCCCTCGTCGTTGGCGGTCTCGCCATAGTTGCGCGGGCTGGGCGACTCGGCAAACGGGCTCCAGTAGCCGCGCAGCGCGGCGGCTGCCAGGGATTGTTCCAGCAGGGGCTGGTGGCGTTCGAAGAATTTCTGGGACACGCTTGTCTCTCCAATAAGATTTGAATGCTTGCCTGGCGCGCGCCGGGTCAGGTTTCCTGGTCGAAGTCGATGACCAGCCGGTCGCTGACCGGGAAGCTCTGGCAGCTCAGGATGAACCCGCGCGCGACCTCATAGTCTTCAAGGGCGAAGTTGGCGTCCATGTCCACCTCGCCTTCAATCACCTTGCAGCGGCAGGTGGAACACACCCCGCCCTTGCACGAATACGGCAGTTCGATGCCCTGCGCCAGCGCCGAATCCAGCACGCTGTCCTTGTTCTTGTCGATGACGAACATGCGGCTATGCCCGTCCTGCACCACGGTGACCTCGCACTGTCCCTTGCCGGGTGCCTGGCGGGCGTCCTGGCCGGTGCGCAGCGCGCGCGGGCCCTTCGGCGCGCCGAAGAGTTCGAACTTGATGTTCGACTTCGGGATGCCGCGCGCCTGCAACCGTTCGACCACGCTCTCCGTCATGGTCTGGGGACCGCACACAAAAGCGTAATCGATATCCTCGGGGCTCATCCAGGCCGACATGAGCTGATCGACCTTGTCCCCGTCCAGGCGCCCGTTGAAGAGCTCGATGTCCTGCGTCTCGCGGCTCATGACGTAGACCAGCGAAAAGCGGTCCATGTACAGGTTCTTCAGGTCTTCGATTTCCTCGCGGAACAGCACCGCGGACGACGCGCGGTTGCCGAAGAACAGGGTGAACTTGCTCTTGGGTTCGGTCGACAGCGCCGTCTTGACCAGCGAAAACACCGGGGTGATGCCGCTGCCCACTGCGAAGGCCACGTAGTGGCGCTGGTTCTCGGGCGAGAAATCCACGGTGAAGTTGCCGGCCGGCGCCATGACTTCGAGCGTCTGGCCAGGCTGCAATTCGTGATTGGCCCAACTGGAGAACACGCCCTCGTCGACCTTCTTGATCGCCACGCGCAGGAGCTTGTCGCGCGGCGCCGAACAGATCGAATACGAACGGCGCAGTTCTTCGCCGTTGAGCTGCGTGCGCAGCGTCAGGTACTGGCCGGGCTGGAAGGCAAATTCTTCCGTCAGCGCCTCGGGCAGGTCGAAGGTCACGACCACGGCGTCGCGCGTGTTGCGCGCGACGGACGCCACCTTCAATGCATGGAATTGGTTCTGGCTCATCTCGAAACCACTCTTTAGTGAGTCTTGAAATAATCGAAGGGCTCGCGGCACGAGACGCAGCGATACAGCGCCTTGCACGACGTGGACCCGAAATTGCTGACCAGGCGCGTGTCGCGCGACCCGCAGCGCGGGCAGGCGATGGCCGGCGCGGCCGCGCGGCGGCTGATGCCCGAAATGTCGATGGCGCGTTCGGCGGGCGCCGCGATGCCGTAACCCTTGAGGGCTTCGCGGCCTTTTTCGGTCATCCAGTCGGTCGTCCAGGCGGGCGCGAGGCGCGTTTCCACGCGGACCTCGGGCACGCCGTGGCGTTCGAGCGTCTGGCGGATGTCCTGCGTGATTTCGCGCATGGCGGGGCAGCCCGAATAGGTCGGCGTGATGACGACGACACAGGCGTCGCCGTCCCACGACACATCGCGCACCACGCCCAGATCCACCACGGACAGCACGGGGATCTCCGGATCGGGAACCTCCTGCAGCCAGGCATAGACCTGGTCGGCGGAAATGGGCGCGAGCGCGTTCACCACGTGGCTCCCGGGTAGGCGCGGGGCAGGTATTGCATTTCGGCCAGCACGTAGCCCAGCGCCTCGGTGTGCTTGCCCTGGCGTCCGCCGCGGTGCGCCGCGTGGTTTGCGGCCGCCTCGTCGGGCACCGTCAAGGTGGCTTCTTCCAGCACTTCGCGCACATGCGCAAGCCACGGCTGGCGCAGCGCGGCCAGCTCACAGCCGATGCCGCGCGCCGCGAGGTCCTGGTCGATGGCGTCATCGGCAAAGAGCTCGCCGGTGAAACGCCACGCGTCGTCGATGGCGGCCTGCATCTTGGCGTGGCTTTCGGCCGTGCCGTCGCCCAGACGCACCACCATGTCGGAGGAACGCCGCACGTGATAGGTCACTTCCTTGAGCGACTTGGCCGCGATGGCCGCAACGCGCTCGTCGGCGGACGTCTCCAGGCGCTGCAGCAGGAAGTAATGCCACACGTCGAACAGGAATTGCCGCGCCATGGTGTCGGCGTAGTTGCCGTTGTCGCGTTCGACCAGCAGCGCGTTGCGGAATTCGTGCGCGTCGCGCAGATAGGCCAGCGCGTCCTCGTCGCGGCCCGCGCCCTCGACCTCGCCGGCCAGCGTCAGCCACATGCGGGCCTGGCCCAGCAGGTCCAGCGCCGTGTTGGTCAGCGCCAGGTCTTCTTCCAGGATCGGACCGTGGCCCGTCCAGGCGCCCAGCCGCTGCGACAGGATGAGCGACGTGTCGCCCAGACGCAGCAGGTATTCAAAGAGTGCTTTATCCATGTCTCCCCCACCCGCCTTACATGTGCTTGATTTCTTCAGGCATCGGGAAGAAGGTCGGATGCCGGTAGACCTTGCTGTTGGCCGGCTCGAACAGCGGATCCTTGTCGCCCGGGCTGCTGGCCGAAATATCGGAGGCGCGCACCACCCAGATGCTCAGGCCCTCGTTGCGGCGCGTATACACGTCGCGGGCATGATTGATCGCCATTTCCGCATCCGGGGCATGCAGGCTGCCCACGTGCTTGTGCGCCAGGCCGTGCTGGCTGCGGATGAAGACTTCCCACAGAGGCCAGTCTTTGCTCATGATGGATTTCCTCAAATGCCGGGTGCGCATCGCACGGCCGGTCTGCAATAAATAAAAAGAAGGTGTCCAGAAATTCACGCATCCCGAAGCGCCAGCAAGGGCCAGCGGGGCCGCGCGGATCCGGGCTCCGCCGGTCCGCTGCGGCGCCCCCCTGGGGGGGAAGCGCGCAGCGCTCCGGGGGGGGGGGAACAACCTCAAGCGGCTTTACGGGCGGACTGCTTTTCGGCGTGGGCGACCAGCGCGTCGCGCACCCAGGCGCCGTCCTCGTGCGCCTTGACGCGCGCGGCGAGGCGTTCGCGGTTGCAGGGGCCGTTGCCCTTGAGCACGGCGTAGAACTCGGTCCAGTCGATTTCGCCGAAGTCGTAGTGACCGCGCTCGGCGTTCCACTTCAGGTCAGGATCCGGGACGGTCAGGCCCAGGTACTCGGCCTGGGGCACGGTCTGGTCCACCATCTTCTGGCGCAGCTCGTCGTTCGAGAAGAGCTTGATCTTCCAGGCCATCGATTGGGCGCTGTTGGGCGAATCCGCATCCGACGGGCCGAACATCATCAGGGCCGGCCACCACCAGCGGTTCAGCGAGTCCTGCACCATGGCCTTCTGTTCGGGCGTGCCGTGCAGGCACATCTGCATGAGCAGGTCATAGCCCTGGCGCTGGTGGAAGGACTCTTCCTTACAGACACGCACCATGGCCCGCGCGTACGGGCCGTACGAACAACGGCACAGGGGGATCTGGTTGATGATCGCCGAGCCGTCGACCAGCCAGCCGATCATGCCGATATCGGCCCAGCTGAGCGTGGGGTAATTGAAGATGCTGGAGTACTTGGCGCGCCCGGCGTGCAGGTCGTCGATCAGGTCGTCGCGCGACACGCCCAGGGTTTCCGCGGCGCTGTACAGGTAGAGCCCGTGGCCCGCTTCGTCCTGCACCTTGGCCAGAAGAATGGCCTTGCGCTTGAGGGACGGCGCGCGGGTGATCCAGTTGCCCTCGGGCAGCATGCCCACGATTTCCGAGTGCGCGTGCTGCGAGATCTGGCGAATCAGGGTCTTGCGGTAGGCCTCGGGCATCCAGTCCTTGGCCTCGATGCGGACGCCGTCGTCGATGCGCCGCTGGAACGTCTGTTCCAGGCCTTCAAGCTGGTCCGCGGTCTTGACCTGCTTGACGCCGGTTTCGACGAGTTGAGCGTACATAGTTGTCTCCTTGAGACGGTTTGCGAAAACGCAAAGCAAACGCTGCGCAGTGCCGTCATGTCATGGATCGATTATTTAATACAAAAAATTCATTGTCAAACTCAAATCTGTATCACATTGGATTTATGTATCATATCCAGCATCCCGATATCGGCCGTCCGCGGCCCTCCTTATGGCAAACCCTCAGTCGCCCCTGGCACGCGCCCTGTCCCGCTTATTGAAAAGCGATCCGCCCCGCGCGAAATCGCTCTGCGTCAGCGTGCTGGGCGATGCGCTTGCGCCCCACGGCGGCGCCATCTGGCTGGGCAGCCTGATCGAGCTGCTCGCCCCGCTGGGCATCAACGAACGCCTGCTGCGCACCAGCGTCTTTCGCCTGGTGGCGCAGAACTGGCTGCAGTCCGAACGGCACGGCCGGCGCAGCCTGTACCTGATCTCCGAGCAAGGCGCGCGATATACGTCGCACGCGTCGCAACGCATCTACGAAGGCGGCGCCAAGGAATGGAACGGGGAATGGACGCTGGTCGCGCTGCCCCGCACGGGCAACGGCCTGGCTGAACGCGGCGAGTTGCGCCGCGAACTGACTTGGGAAGGCTTCGGCATGATCGCGCCGGGGCTGTTTGCGCATCCGCACACCGAGGCGCGCGCCGCGCACGAGATCCTTGAGAAGCTGGGCATTCCGGACCGCGCCCTGGTGCTGTCGGCCCGCGATCTGGCCGGGGCCGGCGGGCTGCCCATCGCCAGCCTGGCCACCCAGTGCTGGAACCTGGACGACGTGGCCGAGCAATACCGGCAGTTCTCGCGCAATTTCGGCCCGCTGGAAAAGCTGCTGGACGACGCGCCCTCGCCCGCAGACGCATTTACCGTCCGCGTCATGGTGCTGCACAGTTGGCGCCGGATCGTCTTGCACGACCCCCAGCTTCCCGCCCCCATGCTGCCGGACAACTGGCCCGGCCACGCCGCCCGCGACCTATGCGGCCGGCTCTACTGGAAGGTATTCGATCCGTCCGAGATCCACCTGGATGCCCTGGCCGGCCAGGACAACGAACGCTATCGACCGCTGTCGCCCGAGGTCGAAACCCGGTTTGGCGGACGGCCGGCCTGACAGCCCCCCCCGGACGCGGCCGCTCAGCGGTCTGCGCTGTCGGCGGGCATGACGACGCCCAGCGTATCGACGTGGCACTCTCCGGCGGCCTCGCGCCCCGCGCCGGGAAGCGACAGCCCGCGGCTGACCGCAATGAAAGATAGCGTCCAGCGCGCCTGAATCGGCCGGCCCAGCGCCGCCCCGCTGTCGGCCTCGATGCCGCTGGGCACATCCAGCGCCAGCACCGGCACCTGCAAGGCATTGACCGCATCGATCAGGGATTGCCATTTGGCATCCAGGGGACGGTTCAGGCCGATGCCGAACAGGCCGTCTATCACCAGATCGGGGGACGGTCCACCAGGCAGGTCGTCGTGCGTGCGCGCTCGTCCGCCTACGGCCAGCCAGCCGGCCCAGGCACGGGCAGCGTCGGCGGGCAGCTTGTCGGGACCGGAGGGCAGCACCACATGGATATCGAAGCCCCGCGCCAGCAGCAGCGTGGCCGCTTCCAACGCGTCCCCGCCGTTATTGCCGGGACCGGCCAGGGCAAGCACCGACGCGTTCGCGGGCACCCGCGCCGCAACGAAGTTGGCGGCCGCGGCGCCGGCAAGCGGCATCAGGGTGCGCCCGGATGCCAGGGCGCGCTGCTCTGCAAGACGAATCTGCGCGACGGAGTAGGACGGCATAAGCGAAGCGCGGCGGCAAGGCCGTGTGTCGTTTGGAACCCGGCGGTCCGCCGCCGGTCTCAGACCTTCAGGAAGTGCTCGCGGTAGTACTTGAGTTCGTCGATGGACTCGTAGATGTCGGCCAGCGCTTCGTGGCGGCTCTTTTTCTCGAATCCCTTGTAGACGGCGGGGGCCCAGCGGCGCGCCAGCTCCTTGAGCGTGCTGACGTCCAGGTTGCGGTAATGGAAGAACTGTTCCAGGCGCGGCATGTACGCAAACATGAAACGCCGGTCCTGGCTGATGGTGTTGCCGCACATCGGCGATTTTCCGGCCGGCACATGCTGCGCAAGGAACGCCAACAGCGTATCCTCTGCCTGCGCCTCGGACACCGTGGAGGCCTTGACCTTGTCGATGAGCCCGCTTTTGCCGTGGGTGGATTTGTTCCAGTTGTCCATGGCGTCGAGCAGGCTGTCGGACTGGTGCACCACGATCACCGGCCCTTCGGCCACGACCGTCAGGTCAGGCTCGGTCACCACGACGGCGACTTCGATAATCCGTTCTTTCTCGGGGTCCAGCCCCGTCATTTCCATGTCGAGCCAGATCAGGCGGTTTTCGTTCGCAGCCATATAATTTGCCTTTAAAACACGCGATTTTCGCACATCCCTTCTTGAGCAAAACGCATTGCCCATGTTCACACTGCTGTTCGTTGCCTTCCTGCTGACCGATATTGCCGTGCGCATGTGGCTGGCGTCGCGCCAGATCCGCCACGTCGCCCGCAATCGCGACCAGGTGCCTGCGGAATTCTCCCATCGCATCGGGCTGACCAGCCACCAACGGGCGGCCGATTACACCGTGGCGCGGGTCAGGCTGGGCATGCTGGAGCGCACCTATGACGCCCTGGTGCTGGTCGCCCTGACGCTTTTGGGCGGGCTGCAGTTCATCGACCTTGCGGTCAGCCAGCTTACCAGCAACGACTTCGCGCGGCAGATGCTGCTGCTGGTGGGCGTGGCGCTGGTGCTGGGGTTGCTGGGCCTGCCCTTCACGCTCTGGCGCCAGTTCAAGCTGGAAGCGCGCTTTGGCTTTAACCGCATGACGCCCGGGCTGTTCGTGGCCGATGCCCTCAAGGGCCTCCTGGTCGCCGCCGTGCTGGGCTTGCCGCTGGCTGCCGCCGTGCTGTGGCTGATGGGCAGTGCAGGCGCCTACTGGTGGATTTGGGCCTGGGCGCTCTGGACCGTGTTCAACCTGGCGCTGCTGATCATCTACCCGATGTTCATTGCCCCCCTGTTCAATAAATTCACGCCGCTTACCGACCCCGAACTGGCCGGCCGCATCCAGCGCCTGGCCCAGCGTTGCGGCTTTGCATTGAACGGCCTGTTCGTCATGGACGGTTCGCGCCGCTCGGCGCATGGCAACGCCTACTTCACGGGCTTCGGAAAATCCCGCCGCATCGTGTTCTTCGACACGCTGCTCGCCCGCCTGAACGCGGACGAAATCGAAGCCGTGCTGGCGCACGAGCTGGGGCATTTTGCCAAGCGCCACATCATCAAGCGCGTGGTTTTCAGCTTTGCCGCCGCGCTGGTGTTCTTTGCCATCCTGGGCTGGGTCGCCCAGCAACCGTGGTTCTACGTGGGCCTGGGCGTGCTGCCGCAATTGGGCGGCCGCAACGACGCCATGGCCCTGTTGCTGTTCTTCCTGGTCATTCCCGTATTCACCTTCATGTTGACGCCTCTCGCCAGCTGGTATTCCCGCCGCGACGAATTCGAAGCGGACCGCTATGCCGCCGAGCAAAGCTCGCCGGACCGCCTGGTTTCCGCGCTGGTCAAGCTGTACGACGACAACGCCGCCACCCTGACGCCCGACCCCGTGCATTCCGCCTTCTATGACAGCCACCCGCCTGCCGCCGTGCGCATCCGCCACCTGATGGCGGCCGCCGCATGAGCGCGCCAATGGAAGGCCGCATCATCGCCGCGCATGGCCGTCACTACACCGTGGAACTGGCCGACGGCGCGCTACGCAAGTGCTTCCCGCGCGGCAAGAAGACCGGCGCCGCGGTGGGCGATCGGGTCAAGATCACGCCGCAAGGCAAGGACGAAGGCGCCATCGACGCCATCCTGCCGCGCAGCAACCTGCTCTATCGTTCCGACGAAATGCGGTCCAAGCAATTTGCGTCCAATGTGGACCAGCTGTTGATCGTCGTGGCCGTGCGGCCCACCTTTTCGGACGATCTGACGGGCCGCGCCCTGGCGGGGGCATGGAGCGCAGGCATCGCGCCGCTCATCATCCTGAACAAGACGGACCTGACCGACGAGCTGCCGGCCGCCCGCGCACGGCTTGCGCCTATCGCGGCGCTGGGCGTGGATATCATCGAACTGAGCGCGCTCGAGCCCGAAAAGGTCCACACCCTGCTCGCGCCACGCCTGGCTGGCCGCACCAACCTGCTGCTGGGGCAAAGCGGCATGGGCAAGTCCACGCTGCTGAACGCGCTGGTGCCGGACGCCGCCGCCGCCACGCGCGAGCACTCCACCGCGCTGGACATGGGCAAGCACACCACCACCAGCACCCGCCTCTACCATCTGCCGGCGCCGGGCGGCGACCTGATCGATTCGCCGGGATTCCAGGCTTTCGGGCTGCATCACCTGACCCGCGAAGACATCATCCGCGGCTTTCCGGAGTTCACGCAGCCCATCGAGGAATGCCGTTTCTACAACTGCACCCACCGCCACGAGCCCGGCTGCGGCGTGATGGCGGCGTTGCAGGCCGGCAGGATCGATCCGGCGCGCTACGCGCTCTACGAACGCATCCTTGAGGAAAACCTGGCGGGCCAGCAGCGCTACTGACGCTTGGCGCCGCGCCATTGAAAACGGCCCCAATCGGGGCCGTCAGCTTGTGCGGGTCGCGAAAACCCCTGCCCCAGGCGCGTCAGCGCGGCGTGAATCCGTGGCGCAGCAGGTGATAAAGATTGCGCAGCATTCCCGCGGTCGCGCCCCAGATGAAATGCTTGCCATACGGCATGCCGTAATACTGGCGCACCCGCCCATCATCCAGCCGGGCTTCGTACAAGCGGTGATTGGCCGGGTCCATCAGAAAGGACAGCGGCACCTCGAACACCTCGGCCACCTCGAACGCATCGGGCGCCAATTCGAACCCCGGCCGCACCAGCGACACGACGGGAATGATCGAAAAGCCAGTCGCCGTCAGGTACGGGGGCATGCTGCCCAGGACTTCCACGTGATTGGCCGGCAAGCCGGTTTCCTCTTGCGCCTCGCGCAGCGCCGCCGCCACGGGCGTGGCGTCGCTGGTCTCGATGCGACCGCCGGGAAAACTGATCTGGCCCGCGTGATCATGCAGGTGCGCGGCGCGCTGCGTCAGCATGATGTTCACGCCCTCGTCACGGGTCACCAGCGGAATCAGAACGGCGGCAGGCACCGGCGCGCCCTCTCGTCCGGGATAGCGCAGATCGTTGTCACGCGATAACTCCAGCGTCCAGGTGGACGGCTGGCTCAGCGTGCCTCGCAGCGAGTCCGGCGTGAGCAGGCGGGTCGGCACGGGCGGCAGCGCTTCGTTGGCCACCACCCACGGTTGCGTCGCGGGATCGAAGCCGGGACGCGCCAGCGGCCGTCGGGGCCGCGCGGAAGACGAGGAATCAGACATACGGCTCAGAAATAAGAAAAAAGGCACCCTCGCAGGTGCCTTTTTAACCCGGAAACCCGTGCCGGACGGAAACGCGGGTTGGCGTGTACGTCCGACACTGGCAGGGCCGTGTACCGATAAGCGATCAAGCCGCGTTGGCTTGCTTGCTGACCAGCTTTTCCTTGATGCGAGCCGACTTGCCCGAGCGCGAGCGCAGGTAGTACAGCTTGGCGCGGCGCACGTCGCCGCGGCGCTTCACTTCGATGCTGGCGATTTGCGGCGAGTACAGCTGGAACGTACGTTCCACGGCTTCACCCGACGAAATCTTGCGCACGGTGAACGCGGAGTTCAGACCGCGATTGCGCTTGGCAATCACAACGCCTTCGAAAGCCTGCACGCGCTTGCGGGTGCCTTCGACAACGTTGACGCTCACGATGACGGTGTCACCAGGAGCAAATTCAGGCTTGGCTTGACCGCCGGTCAGACGGGCAATTTCTTCCTGTTCCAGGATAGCGATGAGGTTCATGTGAACTCCTAGATCATCATGCCTTTGCGGGGTAATACTTTTTGCCGTTCAGTATTGTGAGTGCTATGCCGCAAGCAGAGGATGAGATTTGGCAAACCAATGATTCTACACCAAAAATTCCGCTAAGCCTCGGGTAACATGTGCGCCTTGAGCATGGTTTGCGGTACCCTTCCAACTCCCTGTAACAAACACGTCATCTGACGCTGTTCCCTCATGTCGTACTCGTCCCTGTTATTGGTCGTCCTGGCGGCGATGGCCCACGCCACGTGGAACCTCCTTGCCAAGCGCGCGGCCATGGTGGGCGCGCCCTTCGTCTTCGCGTACGGCCTGTGCGCCTCGGTGCTGTACGCGCCCTGGGTGATCTGGGTGTTGATGCACGACGGCATGAACTGGACCTGGCCCGTCGTCGGGGCAATCCTGGCGTCCAGCCTGTTGCATCTGGGCTACAGCCTGTGCCTGCAACGCGGCTATCAAGTGGCCGACCTGTCCGTGGTCTATCCGATTGCCCGGGGCACCGGCCCGCTGCTTTCCACCACGGGCGCCTTTCTGCTCTTGGGAGAACCAGCCACCAGCACCGGGATCGCGGGCATGCTGTGCGTGGTGGCCGGCGTGCTGCTGATCGCCACCCAGGGACGGCTGGCCATCTTCAAGCAGCCGCAGGCGTGGATCGGCGTGCGCTGGGGTGTGGTGATCGGCCTGTTCATCGCCGCCTACACGGTGGTAGACGCGTACGGCGTAAAAGTGCTGCTGATCAGCCCGGTGCTGTTCGACTGGTTCACCTGTGTAACCCGCACCGCGATGATGACGCCCCATATGCTGCGCCGCCCCACGCATTCGTGGGAATCCATGCGCGGACATTGGCACCTGGCGCTGGCCGTGGGTTTTTTGTCGCCGCTGGGATACATCCTGGTGCTGTATGCATTGCGCAACGGCGCGCCGCTGAGCCTGGTGGCGCCTGCCCGCGAAATGTCCATGATGCTCGGCACCCTGGCCGGCATGTTCCTGCTGCGTGAAAAAGTGGGCGTCGGCCGTCTGGCCGGTTGCGTGTCCATTCTGGCGGGCGTGATCCTGTTGGGATCGAGCTGACCGCCGCGTGGCAGCGTGTTCAGAATCCGCCCGCCACGCCCAACCACATCAGGCCGGGAATCATTGCGCCCCAGGCCAACACCAGCACGACGTCCGTGATCATGGCTTTCATGGTGAGCTGGTTGGCAACGGGCTGAGCGTTGGCGTCACCGATGCTGTGATCGCGCGCGCCCATGGCGGCCGGCACGGCCGCGGGAGCGGCGGCCGGGGCCGACACGCTAGCCGGGGTGTCGACCGCAGGAGCGCCTGCCGCAGGGACGCCTGCCGCAGGGACGCCGGACACTTCCTCAGGCGTGGGCGCCGGGGGGAATGGCCAGCGGGCGGGCATGCGGGTGGCACGCGTGCGCGGGCCAGAGGCCGAACCGCTCCAGGGCAAGGCCATGCCCGTCAGGCTGGCGCAGAACGCGCGGGCGCGGTTGGCGCCGCGGCGCAGCGGATTCAGGGAAACGGCGAGCTCATCCGGCAGGACGGAAAAATCAGCGGTGTTCATGGGAACTCCTTGGATAAACGTTCCAGCGCCGAGGCGATTCGCCCTGGCATGCACCCGAGGCAACAGCAGCCTGCGGTCAGTCGAACAAAGACAATTGGCCGGCGGCCATGGCGCGCAACTGGCGCGCACCGCGCCCGTACGCGCCGCTGACCGCGGGCAAACCACCAGCAAAAGGGACCCCTGAAGACGCTTTCGCGCCAGCCGGGGATGGAAAATCGGAGTCGGCGCCGCCGGCATCACCCGGCGTAGCCGCGGCCGGGCCCGCCGGAGCCGCAGACGCAGCCACAGCGTCGAAAAGCGACGCCGAAGCGCCAGGCCCCACGGGCGGCGCGAATCGGCTGCCATCGAGCGACAGGCGCGTGCGGTTGAGCCCCAGCTTGCGCGTGGCGACCGCGAAGCGCTGGCGCAGCAGGTCGGCCCAGATGCCCGTCCCGCGCATGCGTGACCCGAAGTTGGGATCGTTGCGGCGGCCGTTGCGCAGGTCTTCGATGCGATGCAACACGCGCTGCGCGCGGTCCGGATAGTGGGCGTTGAGCCAGTCTTCGAACAGGGTTTTGACCTCCCAGGGCAGGCGCAGGACCGTGTAGCTGGCGTAGTGCGCGCCCGCGGCCTTGGCCTCCTGGAGGATGTGTTCCATGGATTCGTCGTTGATGAACGGAATGACCGGGGCCACCAGCACACCCACTGGCACGCCGGCGTCGGTCAGGCTGCGCACCGCTTCAAGGCGGCGCCACGGCGCAGCGGCGCGGGGCTCCAGCGTGCGCGCCATGCCGGCATCCAGCGTGGTGATGCTGATGTAGACGACCACGAGGTTCTGCTGCGCCAGGGAGGCCAACAGGTCCAGGTCGCGGGCGACCAGCGCGTTCTTGGTGACGATGGTGACCGGATGCCGGGTTTCGAGCATGAGCTCGAGCATGCCCCGCGTCAGGCGCCAGTCGCGTTCGATGGGCTGGTAGGCGTCGGTGGCCGAGCCGATGTTGATGGGCGACGGCTTGTAGCCGGGCCGGGACAGTTCGGCGCGCAGTGCCTGCACGGCGTTGGCCTTGGCCACCAGCCGGGTTTCGAAGTCCAGCCCGGGCGAATAGCCCAGGTAGGAATGCGTGGGGCGGGCATAGCAATACACGCAACCGTGCTCGCAGCCGCGATACGGATTGGCGGCGACGTCGAAGGGGATGTCCGGGGAATCGTTGCGCGACAGGATCTTGCGCGCTTCTTCCGCAGTGACCGTGGTCTTGGGTGCGGGCGGCGCGCAGCGGGTGTCGGGCAGGATGGGGATAACGGACGAGCGGGCGGAAGAACGGGCCGGGTCGCCGGCATCCGACACGTTATCGGGGACGGAGTCGATGAAATCGGGCGGCAGACCGGAAGCGGACCAGCCATCGTCGACCTGGACGCGGTCATCGCGCTGAAAGCGATGCCGAACATTAGTAACCGCACCCCGACCGCGCAAGGCGGCGGGGGCGGCAGCCGGGGACCCAGAACCGGCGGGAAAAGAATGATCGGTGCGTGCCATAAAAACTACTGTACAAAAACACAGTGATTTTGGCAAGCACCAAAAGCCTTTTCGTAAGACAGCCCAACTTTACCGCAAGAAGAAGACATCGTCTGAACAATTCGATTTCATCTTGCGATATCGCCCGGAAACCCGCTCCAACACTAGGTTTGGACGAAAAACAACACGAAAATCGGGCGCGAAATTCAGCGGTTTCGCCCCGGTTGCGGCTTACCGCAGCATGCCGGCGGCAGCCGTCTGATGCGTCGCCTCGTCGATCAGAATGAACGCGCCGGTTGCCGCCACCTCGTCGTAGCGATCGACCGCGAGCGACTCGCGCGTGGTGAGCGTCACGCGTCCGATGTCGTTCATGCGTAGCGTGCCTTCGGTGTTCTCGACTTCCTGCAGTTCATGGATGTCCCGATGCGACAGCACCGCACGCACCTTCGCCGACGTCAGACGCGTGCCAGACTTGAGCAGATACTTGCGCGCCGGATTCAAGGCCTGCGCGTCCAGCCAGCACAGCTCGGCTTCGAACTCGCGCGACACCTGCGCCGGCGCGGCCGTGTGCACGATCACGTCGCCGCGCGACACGTCGACATCGCGGTCCAGCACCAGCGTGATGGAGTCGCCCGCCACCGCTTCGTCAAGCGTGCGGTCGAACGCGCGCACTTCCTGCACCACCGCCGTCACGCCAGAAGGCTGCACCGTCACCGCGTCGCCGGGGCGGACCACGCCGCTGGCGAGCCGGCCCGCGTAGCCGCGGAAATCATCGGCGCGCTCGCCGCCATGCCGCGCAACCCACTGCACCGGAAAGCGCAGCGGCAACGCGCGGCCGTCGCCCGACAAATCCAGCGATTCCAGGAGCGCGAGCAGCGGCTGCCCGTCGTACCAGGGCGTCTTGCCGGACAGCGTGACGACGTTGTCTCCGCTCAGCGCCGACAACGGCAACGCGTCGAAATGCGCGATGCCCAGCTTGCCGGCCAGGTCCGCATAGGCGTCGCGGATGCGTTCGAAAACGGCGCGGTCCCAGTCCACCAGGTCCATCTTGTTCACCGCGACGACGATGTGGCGTATGCCCAAGAGGCGCGCGATGGTGCTGTGCCGCTTGGTCTGCGGCAGCAGCTTGCCGTCGGCGGCGCGGGTGGCGTCGATGAGGATGACCGCGACATCCGCGGTTGATGCGCCAGTCACCATGTTGCGCGTGTACTGCTCGTGACCCGGCGCATCGGCGATGATGAATTTGCGCGTGGGCGTCGAGAAGTAGCGATACGCCACGTCGATGGTGATGCCCTGCTCGCGTTCGGCTTCCAGGCCGTCCGTCAGCAGCGAGAAATCGATGCCGTCGCCCGCGACGCGCTTGTGCTTGGCGCGCGAGATCGCATCGAGCTGGTCGGCAAACACGCCCTTGCTGTCATACAGCAGGCGGCCGATCAGCGTGGACTTGCCATCGTCGACCGAGCCCGCCGTGATCAGGCGCAGCACGCCGGTGTCGGCGCCGGAAAGAAAGGAATCGTTCAGTGCGTTCATGTGGTTCCCCAGACGCCGGCATGCGCCGGCGCGTCTTGTCGTTCAGAAATAGCCTTCCTTCTTGCGGCGCTCCATGGAGGCCTCGGAAGTCTGGTCGTCCATGCGCGTGGCGCCGCGCTCGGTGATGTCCGTCACGGCGGTCTCGGCGATGATGGCCATGGTGTCGCCTGCGTCGGAGGCGACCGGGCACGTGCACGAGATATCGCCCACCGTGCGGAACCGGACCGACAGGCGTTCGACCTGTTCGCCCTCGGCCGGCGGCGTCAGGCGGGTGACGGGCACCAGCAGACCCTTGCGGCGCACCACCTCGCGCTCGTGCGCGAAGTAGATCGACGGCAGCGCCAGCCGTTCGCGCTGGATGTACTGCCAGACGTCCAGCTCGGTCCAGTTCGAGATCGGGAAGACGCGCATGTTCTCGCCGCGATGCACGCGCGTGTTGAACAGGCTCCAGAGCTCGGGACGCTGGGCCTTGGGATCCCACTGGCCGAACTCGTCGCGGAACGAAAAGATGCGTTCCTTGGCGCGCGCCTTTTCCTCGTCGCGGCGCGCGCCGCCGATGCAGGCGTCAAAGCCGAATTCCTCGATGGCTTCCAGCAGCGTCACCGCCTGGGCCGCATTGCGCGAGTCGGTCTCGCGGCGCAGCACGACGCTGCCGCGCTTGATCGAATCCTCGACGCTGCGCACGATCAGCGTCTCGCCCAGCTCGGCCGCGCGGGCATCGCGAAAGGCGATCACCTCGTCGAAGTTGTGCGCGGTGTCGATGTGCATCAGCGGAAACGGGAAGCGGCCGGGCCGGAAGGCCTTTTCTGCCAGGCGCAGCAGCACCACGGAATCCTTGCCGCCCGAAAAAAGCAGGACGGGCTTTTCGCATTCGGCCGCGACTTCGCGCAGGATGAAGATCGCTTCCGATTCCAGCCAATCCAGGTGGCTGCGTTGGATAACAGCAGACATAGGTTTTCCCCTAAAACGATTTTGAATTCATGGCCGCGCTCAATCGGCGCGCGCCGCAATGGTGATGACCCGGTTGCCCGCGTGCAGGCCGCATTCCTTCGAGTCGGACGATTCCCACCACCACCGCCCTGCCCGCAGGTCCTCGCCGGGGCGGATGGCGCGCGTACAGGGTTCGCAACCGATGGACGGGTAGGCCTGGTCGTGCAGCGGGTTGTAGGGAATGCCGAGCGCGCGGATGGCGGACCAGATGTCGTCCTCGCTCCACTCGGCCAGCGGGTTGAATTTGTAGAGGCCGAAGGTCTTGTCGTCCTCTTCGAGCAGCAGCTCGCCGCGCGTCGTGGACTGTGCGCGCCGCTGGCCGGTGATCCAGGCGCCGCGGCCGGCCAGCGCGCGCTTGAGCGGCTCGACCTTGCGGATCTGGCAACAGGCCTTGCGCAGCTCGACGCTTTCGTAGAAGGCATGGGCGCCATGCGCCGCGACGTGTTCGTCGACCGCCGCCTGCACGGGCCGGTACACCGTGACCTCGCGGCCGTAGCGTTCGCGCACCGCATCCAGCACACCCAGCGTCTCGGCATGCAGCCGCCCCGTGTCCAGCGTGAAGACCTCAAGATCCAGGTCCGAGCCATAGATGGCATGCGTCAGCACCATGTCCTCGGCCGCCAAAGACGAGGCCAGCGCGGCGTCCGGGTAACGCCGGCGGATGTCCGCCAGCCGCGCGGTCAGGTCGCGCCAGCGTGCAGCCAAGGCGGGTTCAAGTTCTGAAGGGAGTTCCGATGTGGTCATGGTTGCACCGCGAAAATACGGGCGCGCCGGGGACGCGCCAACAGGATCTCGCCATCCTGCAGATTGAGGTGCTGATAAACGGATTCCGGCACCTCGGCCTCGATGACGGCGTCCGAGTCCTGGCGCGCCAGTTCCAGGTATGCGCTGGGGCCTGCCAGATAGGCGTGAGAAAGCCGAACGGCAATGCCCTCGGCGCCGGCGCGGTAGCGCTCGACCTCGAACTCATGCGGCCGCACATAGGCCGTGGCGCGCTGCGCGTCGGCTTGCGCCAGTTCCGGGGCAGGCAGCGACAGGCCGGCGCCTTCCCACACCCCGCGCGTGGCGGTGCCTTGCAGTTGATTCACGTCTCCCAGGAATCCGTAGACGAACGGCGTGGCCGGACTTTCCCAGACCTCGCGCGGCGTGCCCACCTGCTCGATGCGGCCGGCGTTCATCAGCACCACGCGGTCCGAGACTTCCAGCGCCTCTTCCTGATCGTGCGTGACGAACACGCTGGCCACGTGCAGTTCGTCGTGCAGGCGCCGCAGCCAGCGGCGCAGTTCCTTGCGCACCTTGGCGTCCAACGCGCCGAAGGGCTCATCGAGCAGCAGCACGCGCGGCTCGACCGCCAGCGCCCGCGCCAGGGCGATGCGCTGGCGCTGCCCGCCCGACAGCTGCGCCGGATAGCGGTCGGCCAGCCAGTCCAGTTGCACCAGGCTCAGCAGGTCATGCACCTTGCGCTTGATCTGATCCTCGGAAGGACGCTGCGAGCGGTGCTTGACGCGCAGGCCGAAGGCCACGTTCTCGAACACCGTCATGTGCTTGAACAGCGCGTAGTGCTGGAACACGAATCCAACCTGGCGCTGCCGCACGTCCACGGCCGTGGCGTCTTCGCCCGCGAACAGCACGCTGCCCGAATCGGCCGACTCCAGCCCGGCGATGATGCGCAAGAGCGTGGTCTTGCCGCAGCCCGACGGCCCCAGCAACGCCACCAGCTCGCCGGTCTCGATGTGCAGCGACACATCGTTCAGCGCCCGGAACTGGCCGAAGCGCTTGGATAGATTGCGTACTTCGATACTCATGCCTATGTCTCCTTGCCCGGCCCGTCAGACGGCCGCCGGGTTGATGGCAACCGCGGGACCGGGATACTCCACCGGCTGGTCGGCGCCCCGCAGAAGGCGCGCGTTGCGCCACTCGACCACGTTCTTCGCCACCAGGGTCACCAGCGCCAGCAAGGCCAGCAGCGAGGCGACGGCGAACGCCGCGGAATACTGGTATTCGTTGTAGAGAATCTCCACATGCAGGGTCATCGTGTTGGTCAGCCCCCGGATCTGCCCGGACACCACCGACACCGCCCCGAACTCGCCCATCGCCCGCGCATTGCACAGGATGGCGCCGTACAGCAGGCCCCACTTGATGTTGGGCAGCGTCACGCGCCAGAAGATCTGCCAGCCGCTCGCTCCCAGCGTCAGCGCGGCCTGCTCTTCCTCGCTGCCCTGCGCCTGCATCAGCGGGATCAGTTCGCGCGCCACGAACGGGAACGTCACGAACAACGTCGCGAGGATGATCCCGGGCACCGCATAGACGATCTTGATGTCGTGCGCCTGCAGCCACTCGCCAAACCAGCCCTGCGAGCCGAACAACAGCACGAACACCAGACCCGCCACCACGGGCGAGACCGAGAACGGCAGGTCGATCAGCGTGATGAGGAACTGCTTGCCGCGGAACTGAAACTTGGTGATGGCCCAGGCGGCCGCCACGCCGAACACCAGATTGACCGGCAAGGCGATTGCCGCGACCAGCAGCGTCAGACGGATCGCCGCCAGCGCGTCCGGTTCGACGATGGCGTCCAGGTACAGCGCCCATCCCTTCCGGAAGGCCTCGGCGAACACCGCCGCCAGCGGCACCAGCAGGAACAGCGCCAGGAACCCCAACGCGATGAACAGCAGCACGCCGCGCACCCAGCGCGGCTCGGTCAGATGCGCGGGACGATCCGATGCGCTCATGACTGCCTCCCCAGGCCGCGGCGCGCCTGCCAGCCCTGCAACAGATTGATGACAAGAAGCAGGACAAACGACAGCACCAGCATCACGGTCGCGATGGCGGCCGCGCCGGCGTAGTCGAACTGCTCCAGCTTGGAAATGATCAGCAGCGGCGTGATCTCGGACACCATGGGCATGTTGCCGGCAATGAACACCACCGATCCGTACTCGCCCACCGCGCGCGCAAACGCCAGCGCAAACCCCGTCATCAGGGCCGGCGTGATGGTCGGCAGCAGCACGCGGCGGAAGGTCTGCCAGCGGTCCGCGCCCAGGCTGGCGGCGGCCTCTTCGATTTCGCGCTCGACATCTTCAAGCACGGGCTGCACCGTGCGCACGACGAACGGCACGCCGATGAAGATGAGCGCGATGACGATGCCCAGCGGCGTGAACGCCACCTTCAGGCCAAACCATTCCGACAACGGCCCGCCCAGCCAGCCCTTCTGCGAATACAGCGCGGTCAGGGCAATGCCCGCCACAGCCGTCGGCAGCGCGAACGGCAGGTCAACCAGCGCGTCCAGGATCTTCTTGCCGGGAAAGCGGTAGCGCACCAGCACCCACGCAACCACCGTGCCGAACACCAGGTTCACCAGCGCCGCGATGAACGAGGCGCCGAAGGTCAGCTTGTAGGAGGCCAGCACGCGCGGCGCGGTGACCGCGTCCCAGAAGCCTTGCCATCCCAGGCCGGCGCTCTTGATGGGCAAGGCGGCAAGCGGGATCAGCACGAGCACGCTGAGATACAGCACCGCGTAACCCATGGAAATGCCAAATCCGGGCAGCACGCCCGGGCTGTTGCGCCGAGCGGCAAAAGGCGCTTGCGCGCCGTTTGCCACCGGGTTCGAGGCTGAAGTCATGGCCATCGTCCGAACGTGATGCCGTTATTTCTTCTGCGGCTGGTAGATCTGGTCGAAGGTGCCGCCGTCGCTGAAATGGTCCTTCTGCGCCTTGCGCCAGCCGCCGAAGATCTTGTCATCGATGGTGACGAGCTTGACCTTGGGGAACTTGGCCTCGTACTTGGCGGCGACCGTCTTATCCAGCGGACGGTAGTAATTCTTGGCGATGATTTCCTGGGCGGCCGGGGTGTACAGGAATTCCAGATAGGCCTGCGCGGCGGCGCGCGTGCCCTTCTTGTCCACGACCTTGTCGACGATGGCCACCGGCGGCTCGGCCAGGATGGACAGCGACGGCACCACGATGTCGAACTTGTCCGGGCCCAGTTCCTCCAGGGCCAGGAACGCTTCGTTCTCCCAGGCCAGCAGCACGTCGCCCACGCCGCGCTCCACGAACGTCGTGGTGGCCCCGCGCGCGCCGGTATCCAGCACCGGCACGTGCTTGAGCAGGTCGCCGACGAAGGCGCGCGCCTTGTCCTCGCTGCCGCCGTTCTTTTCCAGCGCATAGGCCCACGCGGCCAGGTAGTTCCAGCGGGCGCCGCCGGAGGTCTTGGGATTCGGGGTGATGACCTGCACGCCGTCCTTGACCAGATCGTCCCAGTCCTTGATCTGCTTTGGGTTGCCCTTGCGCACCAGGAACACGATGGTGGACGTATACGGCGAGCTGTTCTGCGGCAGGCGGGTCTGCCAGTTTTCGGGCAGCAGGCCGCGGTCGGCGATGGCGTCGATGTCGTAGGCCAGCGCCAGCGTCACCACGTCGGCTTCCAGCCCGTCGATGACCGAACGCGCCTGGCGGCCGGAACCGCCGTGCGACTGGCGAATCGTCAGATCGACGTTGGCCTTTTCCTTGTACTGCTTGACGAAGGCGTCATCGATGGCGCGATAGAGTTCGCGCGTCGGATCGTAGGACACGTTCAACAGCGTCTGCTTCTGCTGTGCCTGCGCGGGCGCCACCGCGGCAAACGACACCGTGACTGCGGCCAAGGCGGCCAACCAACCGGCTTTCCTGAAAGACATGCCCTGCTCCCTGTGATCTGCAATGTGGAGGCAAGTTTGCGGGCAGGCCGATCTGAACGGAACGAATCATTTTTTGATTGCTCATCGCCAAGAGGCATATAGGACGCGCGTCCCAGCAACGAAAAACCGCCGCAATCCTCTATGAAGATTGCGGCGGTCCGGGTGGTCATCGGGCGCGCTGAAGCGGCAGCGCGCACCCCCTGTTTTTCGTATTTACTTATTCGGTTGCGGCGTGATGCGCAGGTACGGACGCACGGCCTTGTAGCCCTTGGGGAACTTCTCCTTGATGACCGCTTCGTCCTGCAGGGAAGGAACAATGATCACGTCGTCGCCGTCTTCCCAGTTGACCGGCGTGGCCACGCTGTGGCTGTCGGTCAGTTGCAGCGAATCGATGACGCGCAGGATCTCATTGAAATTGCGGCCCGTGCTGGCGGGATACGTGATGGTCAGGCGGACCTTCTTGTTCGGATCGATGACGAACACCGAACGCACGGTCGCCGTGGCGCTGGCATTCGGGTGGATCATGTCGTACAACTCGGAGACCTTGCGGTCCTTGTCGGCGATGATCGGAAAGTTGACCGTCGTCGATTGCGTGTCGTTGATGTCCTCGATCCACTTGGCGTGCGAATCGGCGCCATCGACCGACAGGGCCAGAACCTTCACGTTGCGCTTGGCGAACTCGTCGGCCAGCTTGGCGGTGTAGCCCAGCTCGGTCGTGCAGACGGGCGTGAAATCGGCCGGATGCGAGAAAAGCACCCCCCAGCTGTTGCCCAGGTACTCGTGGAAGCGGATCTTGCCAGCCGAGGATTCCTGCTCGAAATCAGGGGCGGTGTCGCCCAGGCGTAGTTGACTCATGATGTCTCCTGTACGGGATTCAGTTGATGGGACCGGCCGCCGGTCCGGCTTGGACCGCAGCGGGCAATCGCGTTTCGGGGCGGCGGTGACCGCGTGTGAAACGATTCTTCCATCAAACCTGCAGGCGGGGAAATACGCAAGTCATATAACCTTATGCAATATTCGCAGCGGCTTTGCGCCGCCCCGCCCTCCGGGCCGAAGCCGCTCAGCCCAGGTGGTACGCCAGCGACACGATGATCGGCCCCAGCACTGGCAGCAGCACGTTGGCGATGGCGTATGTCACCGTGTAACCCAAGAGGGGCACCGAACTGCCGCTGGCCGTCAGGATGGCACTGATGGCCGGCGTGCTGACATGCTGCCCGGCAATGGCGCCCACCAGCAGCGGCCCTTCAATCTTCAGCAGCTTGTGTCCCACCCACAGCGACAGGCAGGCCGGCCCCAGCGACACCAGCAGGCCGATCAAGGGGAGCACCGCGCCATGCTCGCGGATCAGCGACAGCGCATCCGGCCCGGCCGACAAACCCACGCAGGCCACGAAGATCGCCAGTCCCAGGTCCTTGAGCAGTTGCACGGCATGGGCCGGCATGTGTCCGATCGACGGCCGCTTCGCATTGATCCAGCCGCACACCAGGCCGCTGACCAGCGCCCCGCCCCCGCTGCCCAGCGATACCGGAATCCCCCACAGTCTTGCCCCCAGGCTGCCGATCATCAGCCCGGCAAGAATGCCGAACGCCAGAAAGACCAGGTCGGTCACGCCGCTGCGGCGCAGTTCGGATCCCAGCGCCGCGCCCGCCTCGGACAGCTCCGGCTCCGCGCCCACCAGGGTGACCAGATCGCCGTACTGCACGACCGTCGCGGGGGTCAGGGGCAGCACGTGCCCCGACCGCGAAATGGATTGCAGGAACACGCCACGCGCGCGCCGGGCGTTGGGACGCTTGGCCAGCTCGCCCACCGTGTGACCATTGACGGTCTTCTTGCTGACGATGATTTGCAGCTCGCTCAATTGCAGGTCGTCCGCGTGCGCCTCGGGCAGCTGGATCTCCGGGCCGATCACCGATCCGGCCCGCAGCGCAAAACGGCGCAGTCCAAGCACCACCACGATATCGCCGGTCGCCAGCACATAATCGGGCGTGGCATCGACCGCCTCGCCATTGCGCAGGATCCGGCTCAGCACCGTGCGCCCGCCCAACAGGTCCTCCACGTCGGCGACCCGTTTGCCGTCCACGTCCTTGACCACGTGGGCGCGCCCCACCAGACGCGGCAGCGTGGGCACGCTGGCTTCGTCGTTGTCGCCGGGCGTGGCGCCCAGCTGGGCCTCCAGCGCCTTGGACGCCTCGCGCAGGTTGATGCGCAGCAGCGCAGGCGCCACCTGGCTGGTGAAGAACACGATGCTGATCAGACCCACCAGATAGGTCAGCGTGTAGGCCGTCGCGATGTTGGCCTCCATGCGCTGCACCTCGGCATCCGGCAGCCCCAGGTGCTTGAGCGCCTCGGCGGCGGTGCCCACGACAGCCGATTCTGTGGCCGCGCCGGCCGCCAGGCCCGCGGCGGTGCCGGCATCCAGCCCGAACAGCGGCACGGCCGTCAGCACGATCGTCAAGACCAGCACCGCCTCGATGAGCGGCAGCGCCAGAAAGCGCAGGCTGGATCGGTTGAGGTTGGCGAAGAACTGCGGGCCGCCGGAGTAGCCCATGGCAAAGATGAACAGGGCGAACGCGACCTCCTTCAAGTCGCCGCGCATCTGGCAGCCCGTCTGGCCGATCAGCAGGGCGACGATGAGCGTGCCGCACACCCCGCCAAGCTGTATCGGCCCGACCTTCAGCTTGCCGATCAGGTATCCCAAGCCCACCGTGACGAACAACACCGCGATGGGGACGCTATTGAAAAACCCGACCGAACACGTCATGAGTTCACGCCGTCCTGTTGTTGCATGCGCGATGAGCGCCTGCGTTGCGGCCGCCTACTTTTCGGCGGCCTTCTTTGCCGACTTCGCAGCCGTGTCGGCCTTCTTCACCGCCTTCTTCACGGCCTTCTTGGCCGCCGTCTTGCCAGCCGGGACGCGCTTCTTGGCGGCAGATGCCTTGACCGTCTGGCCCTTGCCCGCGGTGGGGCCGGAACGCACCAGCTCAGACGACTTCCACGCCTCGACATATTCGGTCGCGGATTCGACCATGTACTTGCCGATCTTGGCGTAGTCCCCGTCGTCCAGGTTGGCGAGCGAAATTCGGATCGACCACGGCGGGCCGCCGAAGCCGCCGCCGTCCATCAGTACGACCCCCGACTTCTCCGCCAAGCGGAACAGGAAGTCCACCGGTTCGTAGTTGTCGATCATGTATTTGCAGAAGGCGTCTCCATACATGACCTTGGCCCAGACCATGAAGTCCAGTTCGACGTAGTACCAGCCCCGCATCGGATCTTCCGGCGGCATCGGAATACCCAGCCCCCGCCACAGCGCGTCGCGCCGGCTGCGCACGATCTGCATGGTCAGATGTTTGTAGGCGTCCTTCAGGTCCAGCAGATGCGACAGCGCGAAAAAGCCCATCTGCACCTGCTGCGGCAACGACAGCCCGGCCGTGTGGTTCAGGGCGACATCACGGCTGTCCGCGACCAGGCGGTCGATGAACTTCAGTTTCTCCGGCTCCATCGTCATGGCGCCGTAGCGCTTGTCCAGCCGTTTTTTCCAGGCGGCGGGCAGCTGGGCAATGCGCCGGTCCATCGTGTTGTTCTCGTGCGTGGCGATGACGCCCAGGCGCCAGCCGGTGCAGCCGAAGTTCTTTGAAAAGGAGTACACGCAGATGGTGTTCTGCGGCACCTCCGCCATCAGCGACCGGAAATTCGGCACGAAGGTGCCGTAAACATCGTCAGTCACCAGCACCAGGTCGGGATTCTTTCGGATCAGACGCACGATCTGCTTCATCTCGACCGGACTGAATGCGACGGATGGCGGGTTGCTGGGGTTCACCGTGACCGCCAGCTTGATCTTGGGATCCTCCAGCTTGGCGATTTCCGAGGCCGGATAGTGCCAGTCGTGTGTGCCATCCGCGCGCATGCTGTTGGCATTGATGCCGACGATCTTGAACTGGAAGCGCTCAAGGTGCGCGATTTCGATGTAGGGCGTGAAGGTGGGCAGGAACAACGCGATGGTATCGCCCTGCTTGAGCAGACCGTTGACCATCAGCGAATCGAAGATGTAGCACATGGCCGCCGTGCCGCCTTCCACCGGGAAGAGGTCGAACTTGCCCTTGGGCGGGCGGCCATCGCACATTTCCTTGACGAGGTAGTCATGAATGATCTGCTCGGTGTGCACCAGCGCCCGGGGAGGCACGGGATAGTGGTCACCGATGATGCTGTCGGTCAGTTCATGGATCCATTCGTCCGGATCAAACCCCTTGATCTTCACGCCGTATTCCAGCACCCCGACGAGAAAGTCGTAGCCGTCTTCGCCTTTGTGCTTGGAGAGGAACTTGCGTAGCCGTTCCGCGCATCCTTTTTTCGCGGGCATGCCCGCCAGAATGCCTTCGTCGCGCACCCGGCGCGCCTCTTTCATGGCAAACCGCCCCAACAGGAAAAACGCATCCCGCGGCTCCGTGGCGATCCAATTGGGATTGCCGCGGCCTGCGTTCAGCATGGAGGCGGCGGCCGACTGCTGGCTATCCTTGGCCAGCGTAATCAGATAGTCCTTCAGTTCGAACGGAGACAACTGTTCCAGGTCGCGCTGATGGGAACGTGTGGTCTTCAAGGCCGAGGCCAGGCTGACGGTGACGGGCGCAGTGGAAGCCATTTTGTGTACTCCTGATGTGCGTGTTGACCGGCTCGGTAAAGACCGGCGCCGTTACGATTGCCGCGCTTCTCTTCTCTGTACCGCCCGCAAGCCGCGGCTTGCGGGCTGTCCTGCTAGGCCATGAGCATGACGATGACAATGCCCCAGATGATCAAGAGGGTATTGCCGATGGCATAAGGCACCGTGTAGCCAAGCGCCGGGACCTGGCTTTTCGCCGTTTCGGTGATCTGGCCGATGGCCGCGGTCGTGGTCCGGGCGCCGGCGCAAACGCCCAACGCAATGGCCGGGTGAAACTTGAAGACATGACGGGCGATCAGCACGCCCAGGATCATCGGAATGCTGGTGGCGATGACGCCTGCGATGAAGAGCTTGGCGCCCAACTGCTGGAAGCCCTGCACGAACCCCGGTCCGGACACGATGCCCACGACCGCGACGAACGCGGTAAGGCCGACCGATGTCAGGAACCAGTGCACCGGCTCGGGCACACGCCCGAACGTCGGATGCACGGAGCGCAGATAGCCGAACACCAGCCCTGAAATCAACGCGCCGCCGGAGGTCGACAGCGTGATCGGAATTCCGCCCACGGTCAGCACCAGCGTGCCGAACAACCCGCCCAGCAAAATGCCGAAACCCACGAACACCATGTCGGTCTGGTTGGTGGCGCGGTCCACGTAGCCCAGTTTGCCCACGACCCGTTCGACGTCGCGCTTGGCGCCCAGAATGAAAAGGCGGTCGCCGCGGTCCAGCTTCAGGCCCCAGTTGACCGGCATCTCGTGGCCGCCGCGCACGACCTTGCGCAGAAACACGCCCCGGCCCAGTTGGCGCACCGTCTCGTTATCGGCAAGCTCCTTGATCGTCTTGCCGGCCACGTTCTTGTTGGTCAGCACGACTTCGACGACTTCGGCGGGCAGGTTGATGACGTCACGGTCCTCGACCTCGGTGCCGATGAGACCTGAGGCCTGCAGCACCAGCGCGTCATGGCGGCCGGTCACGCCCAGCACATCGCCGGCCTGCAGCGCCGTGCCGGAGTCGGCATCGATGATCTGGTCGCCGCGGCGGATACGCTCCACAAACACGCGGGCGTCGACGAACTTCGCCTCCAGGTCGCCCACCGTCTTGCCCACGTATTCCGTGTTGTCCAGCCGGTAGGCCCGCGCCGTGAACTTGCGGTAGCCCGACAGTTCCATCGAATCGGCCCCGCCGGACATCTTGGCCTCGTACTCCTGGCATTCCTTCACGATGTCCACGCGCATCAGCTTCGGGCCCAGCGACGCCAGCAGCCAGGCGCTGCCCACCGTGCCGTAGATGTAGCAGACCGCGTACGCGACGGGGATGCTGTCGATCCACTGCTTCTTGGTGGCGGCGTCTACGGACAGCCCGTTGATCGTGTCGGTGGCCACGCCCATGACCGCCGAAATGGTCTGCGCGCCCGACAGCAATCCCGCGCCGGTGCCGGCGTCAAAGCCGAACGCGACCGCGGTCCCCCAAGTGACCAGCAGGCAGAGCACGCAGATGATGACGGCAAAAATGACCTGAGGAAGGCCATCGCTTTTCATGCCGCGGAAGAATTGCGGTCCTACGCCGTAGCCAAGACCGAAGAGGAAAAGCAGGAAAAACACCTGCTTGAGAATGGGGGCAATCGATATGTTGAGCTGGCCGACCAGCACGCCCACCAACAGGGTTCCCGTTACTGCGCCCAGATTGAAGCCGAAGATCTTCTTGGCGCCGATCCAATAGCCCAGACCCAAGGTCAGGAAAATCGCCAGCTCCGGGTACTTACGTAGTGTGTCAAAGAACCATTCCATCACGAATCTCCTTCGTTCTGTACAGGTCAAGCACATTCGCAAACAGGGGGTAGCGCGCCGGTTACGTTAGCAGAGTCTTTGCGAAAATCAAACGTTTTTGACAATTTTGCGGCGCAGATAAGACGTGCAAAAAAAAACCGCGGGCGTAACGCCCGCGGTTCTGATTGACGCCTGCGCTGCGGTTTACAGCGCGTTGGTCAGTTCAGGCACGACCTGGAACAGATCGCCCACCAGGCCGTAATCGGCCACGCCAAAAATCGGCGCCTCGGCGTCCTTGTTGATCGCGACGATGACCTTCGAGTCCTTCATGCCGGCCAGATGCTGGATGGCGCCCGAGATGCCGACGGCCACGTACAGTTGCGGCGCGACGATCTTGCCGGTCTGGCCAACCTGCCAGTCGTTCGGCGCGTAGCCGGCGTCGACCGCGGCGCGCGAAGCGCCCAGCGCGGCGCCCAGCTTGTCCGCCAGCGGATCCAGGATCTTGAAGTTTTCGGCGCTGCCCAGACCGCGGCCGCCCGACACCACGACGCGGGCGCCGGCCAGTTCAGGACGGTCGCTCTTGGCGACTTCGCGGCCCACAAACGTGGACAGGCCCGAGTCGGCGACAGCGGCAGCGTCCTCGACCGAAGCGGAACCGCCTTGGGCGGCAACCGCGTCAAAGCCGGTCGTGCGCACGGTGATGACCTTGACGGCGTCGGCCGATTGCACGGTGGCAATGGCGTTGCCGGCGTAGATCGGGCGCTGGAACGTATCGGCGGATTCGACGCCGATGATGTCGGAGATCTGCGCCACGTCGAGCTTGGCGGCGACGCGCGGCGCCACGTTCTTGCCCGAGGCCGTGGCCGGGAACAGGATGTGGCTGTAGCTCGAGGCCACGGCCAGCACCTGCGCGGCGATGTTTTCGGCCAGGCCGTCGGCCAGATGCGGGGCATCGGCCAGCAGGACCTTCGCCACGCCGGCGGCCTGGGCGGCCTGGTCGGCCACGGCGCGCGCGTTGGCGCCGGCGACCAGCACGTGCACGTCGCCTCCGATCTTGGCGGCGGCGGCGATGGCGTTCAGGGTTGCGCCCTTGAGTTGGGCGTTATCGTGTTCGGCAATAACCAGCGTCGTCATGATCAGACCACCTTCGCTTCGTTCTTGAGTTTGTCCACCAGCGCCGCGACATCGGCAACCTTGATGCCGGCCTTGCGGGCGGGCGGCTCGCTGACCTTCAGCGTCTTCAGGCGGGGCGCGGGATCAACGCCCAGGTCTTGCGGCGTGACGGTGTCCAACTGCTTTTTCTTGGCCTTCATGATGTTCGGCAGCGTGACGTAGCGCGGCTCGTTCAGGCGCAGGTCGGTGGTCACGATGGCGGGCAGCTTCAGCGACAGGGTTTCCAGACCGCCGTCGACTTCACGCGTCACGGTGACCTTGCCGTCGGCCAGTTCGACCTTGCTGGCGAACGTGGCTTGCGGCCAGTCCAGCAGCGCGGCCAGCATCTGGCCCGTCTGGTTGGCGTCGTCGTCGATGGCTTGCTTGCCCAGAATCACGAGCTGGGGCTGTTCCTTATCGACCAGCGCCTTGAGCAGCTTGGCGACAGCCAGCGGCTGCAGTTCGGCATCGGTCTGGACCAGCACGCCGCGATCGGCGCCGATGGCCATGGCGGTACGCAGTGTCTCCTGGCATTGCGCAACGCCGCAAGAAACCGCCACGACTTCAGCGACCGCGCCCTTTTCCTTCAGGCGGGTGGCTTCTTCGACGGCGATCTCGTCAAAGGGGTTCATGGACATCTTCACGTTGGCGATATCCACGCCGGTCTGATCAGACTTGACGCGCACCTTGACGTTGTAGTCAACGACGCGCTTGACAGGTACCAACACCTTCATCCCGCTGCCTCCAATTGGAAAATAATGACCCGGCATGGGCCGGGATCGCATTGCACAATTTTTTCCTGATTCTACAGCTTCGCCAGCGCCCGTATGTGCGCGACCACGCTGCGGCCCAAGGCGGACAAGTTGTAACCACCTTCGAGCGTGCTCACGATCCGGCCCTGACAGTGGCGATCGGCCACCTCGACAAGCTGCTCGGTGATCCAGGCGTAGTCCGCCTCCACCAGGCCCATCTGCCCCATGTCGTCCTCGCGATGGGCATCGAAGCCCGCGGACACAAGGATCAATTCGGGACGGTGCGCCTCCAGCCGCGGCAGCCAGGTGTCCGTGACGATGGTCCTGACCGCGGCGCCCGCGGTATAGGCGGGCACGGGCACATTGAGCATGTTGGCGGCCGGATGGTCCGCGCCGCTATTGGGAAAGAACGGATGCTGGAAGAAGCTGCACATGAGCACCCGATCGTCCCCGGCAAAGATATCCTCGGTGCCGTTGCCATGATGGACGTCGAAATCGACGATCGCCACGCGCGTCAGGCCGTGAAAGTCCATGGCATGCTGCGCCGCAATGGCGACGTTGTTGAAAAAGCAGAAGCCCATGGCCTGCGACCGGCACGCGTGGTGCCCTGGCGGACGCACGGCGCAGAAGGCCGTTCGCGCCTCGCCGCCCAGCACCGCATCGACCGCCGCCACCCCCGCTCCCGCCGCGTGCAACGCCGCCTCGAAGGTGTGCGGGTTCATGAGCGTATCCGGATCGATAGGGTAATACCCTTGGTCCGGCGTATGTTTCTGCAAACTGTCCAGGTACTGGACAGTGTGCACGCGCAAGAGGTCATTGCGGGACGCCTGCGGCGCCTGCCGGTCATCCAGATAAGGCATCAATCCGCTTGCGAGCAACTGATCGGAGATGGCGTCCAGCCTCTGGGGGCTTTCCGGATGCCAGCTTCCCATTTCATGCAAGCGGCATGCCGGGTGGGTAAGATACATGGTCTCCATAAGGAAGATTATGTTCATCTGTCGGCGAATACTGCAACTCGGCGCGCTTTCCGCCCTGCTGGCGGGGTGCTCCACCACCACTCCCACCGCAGCAACCTCCACTACTTCCGCTTCCCAGACCGCTCAGGCTTCAGGGACGCCCGCCATCCGCATCGGGCCCAGCACGCCGACGCTCGGCCCCGAACTCGCGGACGACGCCCCAGCCACGCTGACGCCATCCGGCGCCTTGCGGCCCGACGTCCGCACCTTCGTCGAAAACCTGGCCGCCGAGCGTCAGTTGCCGCTGGCGCCGATGGTCCAGGCGCTGGAAAGCTCACGTTACAACGCCACGGTGGCGCGGCTCATCGCACCTTCCCCACCCGGCAAGAAGGTCTGGCGCAGCTGGCTGACCTATCGCTCACGCTTCGTCGAACCCAAGCGCATCGCTTGGGGCGTCGAGTTCTACAACGAAAACCGCGACCTGCTGAATCAGGCGGCGCAACGCTTTGGCGTGCCAGCCCCGATCATCGCCTCCATCATCGGCGTCGAAACGCTGTATGGCCGCAACATGGGCAATTTCCGCGTGCTGGACGCGCTGGCCACGCTGGCCTTCGACTACCCGGACCCGGCCAAGCCCGAGCGCGCCACGATGTTCCGCACGCAGTTGGCCGACTTCCTGACGCTTGTCATGAACGACAAGCTGGAACTGGAAACCAAAGGGTCTTATGCCGGCGCCATAGGCATGCCGCAATTCATGCCGACCAGCGTGATGCATTACGCCGTGGATGGCGACGGCAATGGCCATATCGATCTGACCAACAACACCCAGGACGCCATCATGTCCGTGGGCAGTTTCCTGGCGCAACACGGCTGGCAGCGCGGCCTGCCGGTGTTCGCGCCCGTGGTGCTGCCCGCCGACCCGACCGCCTTGGTGGACGGCGGCCTGGAGCCCAAGCAAAGCTGGACCACGCTGACGGCAGCGGGCTCGCGCCTGAAGCCCGGCGCATCCAGCGATGGCTGGGTCAGCCAGCCGCTGGGCGTGGTGGATCTGGTCGAGGAAATGCGCGGCACGGCGCAGTATCGCGTGGGGACGCCCAACTTCTTTGCGCTCACCAAGTACAACCGCAGCTACTTCTACGCCACGTCGGTGGCCGATCTGGCCACCGAGATCGAGGCCCGCGTGACGCAATGATCGCGCGCGCGCCGATTTACCCCGCGTGGTGACGGCTGCCACGCGGATGGACAAACGCCCCGGCGGATTCAACCGCCGGGGCGTTTTTTCATTCAAGGGATTGCCGCCTCGTCCTGAGCGGCGCGCCGCGCAAGCCCGCGCGGGCCGGCCAGCAGGTCAGTTGAAGACACCCGTGGACAGATAGCGGTCACCGCGGTCGCACACGATGAACACGATGGTCGCATCGTTGACGCGCTCGGCAACGCGCAGGGCCGCGACCAGCGCGCCGGCCGAGGAGATCCCGCCGAAAATGCCTTCCTCGGCGGCCAGCCGCCGCGCCATCACTTCGGCTTCGGACTGCTGGATGGACTCGTAGGCGTCCACGCGGCTGCGGTCGAAGATCTTGGGCATATAGGCCTCGGGCCATTTGCGGATGCCCGGAATCTGCGATCCTTCGGCCGGCTGCGCACCCACCACCTGCACGGCGGGGTTGCGCGACTTGAGGTACGTGGACACGCCCATGATCGTGCCCGTAGTGCCCATGGCGCTGACGAAGTGCGTGATGCGTCCTTCCGTCTGATTCCACAGTTCCGGGCCCGTGGTTTCAATGTGCGCGCGCGGATTGTCGGGATTGGCGAACTGGTCCAGCACCAGCCCCCGGCCATCGGCCTGCATCTCGGTGGCCAGGTCGCGAGCGTATTCCATGCCGCCCTTGTCGGCCGGCGTCAGGATGAGCTCTGCGCCATACGCCGCCATGGCGGCACGCCGCTCGACAGACAGGTTGTCCGGCATGATCAGGATCATTCGGTAGCCCTTCATGGCGGCCGCCATGGCCAGCGCAATGCCGGTATTGCCGCTGGTGGCTTCGATGAGGGTGTCGCCCGGCTTGATGTCGCCGCGCTCTTCGGCGCGCTGGATCATCGACAAGGCCGGGCGATCCTTCACGGATCCCGCCGGGTTGTTGCCTTCCAGCTTGGCCAGGATGACATTGCCGCGCGCGTCGCCCGCCGCCCCGGGAATGCGCTGCAGGCGCACCAGAGGCGTGTTGCCGACGGTCTGCTCGATGGTGGGGTAGGTAGTAGTCATGCGGTCGATCATAACTCCGCCCGGCGCCGCGCGACCCCAAAAGCCGCGCACGCGCCAGGGGCTCCCCGCATCGCCGGGATGCGGGGATGCGGGGATGCGGGGATGCCGGATCGCCGGATCGCCGGATCGCCGGATCGCCGGATCGCCGGATCGCCGGGCTCAGGGCTTGGCGCGGGCCGGGACCGGCGCGCCGCCCGCCGTGGACGCCCCGGCAGGCTTGGCCGCAGCCGCCTTGCCTGGTGCGGGTCGGGCTGCGGGCGCGGCTGCCGCCGCAGACTTCGGCGCGGCGCCCGCCGCGCCGATCGTCAGGCCGGCGGCCTGAAGCGCCTGCGCCTTTTTCTGTCCGATGCCCCGCACACGCTCGGTCAGGTCGTCCAGCGATTCGAAACGGCCGCCGCGTTCGCGTTCGCGCACGATGATGTCGGCGGTGCGCGGACCGATGCCCCGCAGGCCCTCAAGCTGGGCCGCGGTAGCCTGGTTGATATCCACGGCCTGGGCGGGCGGCGCGGCCACGCCCAGGCCGGCGGACAGCAGCAAGGCGCCAAGCGCCTGCCGCAGCGCACGCTGGCCCACACGCGGGCAGGCGTGCATGCCGGCCGGACGCGCGCGGCGCCACGGCGCCAGCGGCAGGTGGCGGGCAACGGTGGAATGGACGAAGGGATTCATGGGCTCTCCTGACTGGTCGGAGCGCAGCGGGTGCCGCGCCTTGTTCCCATCATCGGCCCCCGCCCCGCGCCGCGCCCGGCGAGTGAATCAATTCATCCAGCCCGGCAACCACGCAGGCGAAAAAAAGCCACCGCATGGCGGTGGCCTTGTCGGATCGGCTGCCGGAAGGATTATTTGCGCGCGCGCCAATAGCGCACGTATTCGGCCACGCCCGTCTGCACATCGCGCATGGGCGCCGTGAAGCCGGCGGCGCGAAGCTGCGTGACATCGGCCTGCGTGTAGCTTTGGTAGCGGCCCTTGAGGTCGTCCGGGAACGGGATGTAGCGGATCAGGTCCAGTTCGGCCAGCTGCGCCAGCGTCAGCTCGGCCTCGCCACGCTCGGCGCGCAGCGTGTTGACCACCGCGGCCGCCACGTCATTGAACGGCTGCGCCTTGCCGGTGCCGCAGTTGAAGATGCCGGATTGTTCGGGATGATCCAGGAAGTGCAGGTTCACCGCGACCACGTCTTCGACCGAGATGAAATCGCGGCTCTGGCCGCCATCCACGTAGCCGTCCCAGCCCGCGAAGAGCCTCACGTGGCCGTGTTCCAGGAACTGGTTCATGTTGTGGAAGGCCACCGACGCCATGCGGCCCTTGTGCTGCTCGTGCGGGCCATACACGTTGAAGTACCGCAGGCCGACGACTTGCGCCGTCAGGCTGTCCATGCGCTTGCGCAGCACCTGGTCGAACAGCAGCTTGGAATAGCCGTAGACGTTCAGGGGGCCTTCGTTGTCGGGATGCTCGACGTAGGTGGTCGACCCGCCGTACACCGCCGCGGAGGACGCATACAGGAACGGCACGCGGCGCGTCTGGCAGAACTCGAAGAGTTCCAGCGTGACGCGGTAGTTGTTGTCCAGCATGTAGCGGCCGTTGCGCTCGGTGGTGTCCGAGCACGCGCCCTGGTGCAGCACCGCGCGGATATCGGGCAGGCTGCCGTCGGCGACGCGGCGGCGGAAGTCGTCCTTGTCCATGTAGTCGGCGATCTTGCAATCGACGAGATTGACGAACTTGTCGCCTTCGGTCAGGTCATCGACGGCAATGATGTCTTCGATGCCGCGGCGGTTGAGCCCGCGAACCAGGTTGCTGCCAATGAAGCCTGCGGCTCCGGTAACGACGATCATGAGGATTCTCCTGCCAATTCCGCGGCGGTGACGACGGACGTGCCCAGCTTGCCCACGGCGATGCCGCCGGCCTTGTTGGCCCAGCCCATGGCTTCGGCCCAGGGCAGCCCGATGGCGCGCGTGACCGCCAGCGTGGCAAGCACGGTGTCGCCCGCGCCCGACACGTCGAACACTTCGTGCGCCTGCGCATCGGTGTGATCGCGTCCCGCATCGGAAAACAAAGTCATGCCCTGCTCGGACCGCGTCACAAGCAGGGCTTCAAGGTCCAGATCCGCGCGCAGGCGCTGCGCGCGATCGGTCAATTCGGCTTCGGAATTCCAGCGGCCGACCGCCTGCTGCATTTCCGAGCGGTTGGGCGTGACCAGGGTCGCGCCGCGATAGCGCGAGTAGTCATCGCCCTTGGGATCCACCAGCACCGGGATGCCTGCGCTGCGCGCCAGCGCAATCAAAGACTCCACGCGGGTCAGCACGCCTTTGGCGTAATCCGACAGCACGACGATGTCGTGGTTGGCCAGGTGGCGCGCCAGTGCCGCGTCCACGGCGTCCAGCGACGCCTGCGAGGGATGCTGTTCGAAATCCACGCGCAAGAGTTGCTGCTGGCGGCCCAGGACGCGCATCTTCAGGGTGGTGTGCAGCTCGTTGTCGGCGATCAGGTCGCCCTGGATGCCGGCCTCGGTGGACAGGCGCCGGACGCTGTCGCCGGCCTCGTCCTGACCCAGCACGCCAACCAGCGTGACATGGCCGCCCAGCGCGGCCACGTTGCGCGCCACGTTGGCGGCGCCGCCCAGACGATCTTCGCGGCGGGCGACGCGCACGACCGGCACCGGCGCTTCGGGGGAGATGCGCTCCACTTCGCCGAACCAGTAGCGGTCCAGCATGACGTCGCCAACCACGAGCACGCGGCTACGCGAAATGGCTTCGGCGGGAAAAGAGTTCATTCAAGTTCTTCCAGACGGCGCGGCGCATAGGTTTCCCAGGCGTTGCAGCCGGGACATTGCCAGTAGAAGCGACGCGCTTGAAAACCGCAATTGCGGCATGCGTAGCGATCGAGCCGTTGCGTGTGTTTGTGGATCAGGCTGCGCAGCAGGGTCAGGTCCGCGCCCGGCACCGGGCCGTGGTCGCCATCGCTGTCGCCGTTGGCCAGTTCGGCCTCCAGGAGGCGATCCAGGCCGAGCAGCGAAGGATGGCTGCGCAACGCGCCGCGCGCGAAGGCCCAAGCCGTCGCCGCGCCCTGCTGCACACGCAGTTCCCGGAACACCACGTTGAACAGATCCAGGGACGCATGGCGGCCATACTGTTTTTGCAGGAAGTCCAGGCCCGCGGCGGCCTGGTTGGCGTTGCGATAGTTCGCCAGCAACTGCTCGGCCACCAGCCCGGCGTACTCGGATGCATCGGTCATGACCGATTCCAGGTACAGCCTTTCGCGCTTGGGATCCTGCTCGATCAGCGCCAGGCGCGCGCGCAGCATGGCGGTGCGCACCTTGGCGCCCTTGCCTGAGGCGGCCTCGGTGGTAGTCAGCGCGTGGTCCGCGGCGTCCAGCGCCTTGTGCGCGCTTTCGACGTCGGCGGGCTTTGCCGCCAGCGCGGTCTGCGCCTGCTCGCAGTAGTAGTGCACGATTTGCGGGACGGGCTCGTCGACCAGGCCCTGCAAGGTCTTGACGGCCTCGATTGCACGCGGCCAATCGTGTTCGGATTCGTAGATGCGGATCAGCGAGCGCAGCGCGGGCAACGCATAACGCGTGTCCTTGAGCTGCTCGAAACCGCTTTCGGCCCGGTCCAGCATCCCTGCCTTCAGGAAGTCCTGCGCCAATTCGTGCTGCGCGTGTTCGCGCTCGGCCTGCGGCAGGTCGGAACGGTTCAGCAGGCTTTGATGCACGCGGATGGCACGCTCCATTTCGCCGCGGCGGCGAAACAGGCTGCCCAGGGCAAAGTGCAACTCCGTGGTTTCCGGGTCCAGCTTGGCGACCTCGACGAACGCGTCGATGGCGCGATCCGGCTCTTCGTTGAGCAGGAAGTTGAGCCCGCGGAAATAGGAGTCAGGCAGGCTACGCGTTTCCCGCAGCATCTGCCGGATATCGAAACGCGCGGCCAGCCAGCCCAGCGCGAACAGCACCGGGACGAAAATCAACCACCAAGGTTCAAAATCCACTATTCGGACTCATGCGGTAATTCGGTGCAAAAAAGCCGGCGCGATGTCACAGCGGCGACATGGGAGCGACGGCTTCGGGGGGCACGACAGGCGTGGTGCCGTTGGCGGCGGCCTGGATGCGATCCAGTTCGCGGCGCAGGCGGATGGCCTCGCGGCGGCGGCGCAGCGCTGCGGGAACGGTCAGCAGCAGCCCGAACAACGCGCCAAGCACGAATACGACCAGCATGACGACGATCAGCGGGACGTCCTGGATGACGTAGTCGGCGTAGAACTTCACGGCGACGGGGTCGGTGTTCTTCAAGGCGAACATCAACACCGCCACAAAGACGAGCAATCGCAGGGCCCAGACGAGATAGCGCATGGCGCATGCTCCAGATGATTCGAGACCGTCAATTGTAAGCGACGTCTTCACGGCGAGAGAAAAAAAAGCCCCAAGGGGGAGCGCGGACAGCGAATGCGAAGGTTGGGCGAACGCGTGAACGGGCGCCACAAAAACAAAGCCCCTTGATTTCTCAAGGGGCTTCGTTCGCGGTCCGATCTGCCCGAAGGCAGCTCTGCCTGGCCGACGCGTCAATGCATGGCGTGCAAACCTGCCATGGAAGACGGCATCGACTCGCTCGATCCGGAGGATTGAGCGTCCTCGTCATTGCCGCCGACCAGGTCCACCCGTTCGCGCAATTCCTTGCCTGCCTTGAAGTGCGGCACCTGTTTGCCAGGCACCAGCACCTGCTCGCCGGATTTGGGATTGCGACCGATGCGGGGAGACCGCTGCGACAACGAAAAGCTGCCAAAACCGCGGATCTCGATGCGCTGACCCGAGGCAAGCGCCTGGGTCATTGCATCAAGTACGGTCTTGACCGCGTAATCGGTGTCGCGGGCGGCCAGCTGAGGATAGCGGGCCGCCAAGGCGGCGATCAGCTCCGACTTGGTCACGAATTAACCGTCGTTGCGCTGTTGGTCCAGCTTGGCCTTCAGCAGCGCGCCGAGGTTGGTGGTGCCGGACGAAGCGCTGGCGTCGGACATGCGCTGGATCGTGTCGGCGGTTTCGGCGTTGTCGCGGGCCTTGATCGACAGCTGGATCGAACGCGTCTTGCGGTCGATGTTGACGATCATGGCTTCGATGTTCTCGCCGGCGGACAGCACGGTGGTGGCATCTTCGACGCGGCCCGAGGAGATCTCGGAAGCGCGCAGGTAGCCTTCGACGTCCACGGACAGCGTAACCACGGCGCCCTTGGCTTCGACCGACTTGATGGTGCCCGGAACCACGGCGCCCTTGTCAAACGTGGCGACGAAGTTGTTGAAGGGGTCGCCTTCCAGCTGCTTGATGCCCAGCGAGATGCGTTCCTTGTCGGTGTCGATGCCCAGAACCACGGCTTCGATTTCGTCGCCCTTCTTGAAGTTGCGCACGGCTTCTTCGCCAGCTTCCGTCCACGACAGGTCGGACAGGTGGACCAGGCCGTCGATGCCGCCGGGCAGGCCGACGAACACGCCGAAGTCGGTGATCGACTTGATGGCGCCGCGGACCTTGTCGCCACGCTTGAAGTTCGTGGCGAACTCTTCCCACGGGTTCTGGCGGCACTGCTTCATGCCCAGCGAAATGCGGCGACGGTCTTCGTCGATTTCCAGGACCATGACTTCGACTTCTTCGCCCAGGGTCACAACCTTGCGCGGGTCGACGTTCTTGTTGGTCCAGTCCATTTCGGACACGTGGACCAGGCCTTCGATGCCGGCTTCGACTTCAACGAACGCGCCGTAGTCGGTCAGGTTCGTGACCTTGCCGAACAGGCGGGTGCCTTGCGGGTAGCGGCGAGCCAGGCCCACCCACGGATCTTCGCCAAGCTGCTTGACGCCCAGGGAGACGCGGCTCTTTTCCTGGTCGAACTTGAGGACCTTGGCTTCGACTTCCTGACCCACTTGCAGGACTTCGGAGGGGTGACGCACACGGCGCCAGGCCATGTCGGTGATGTGCAGCAGGCCATCGATGCCGCCCAGGTCGACGAACGCGCCGTAGTCGGTGATGTTCTTGACCACGCCCTTGACCACGGCACCTTCGTGCAGGGTTTCGAGCAGCTTTTGACGCTCTTCGCCCATGCTGGCTTCCAGCACCTGGCGACGCGACAGCACAACGTTGTTGCGCTTGCGGTCGAGCTTGATGACCTTGAATTCGAGGGTCTTGCCTTCGTACGGGGTGGTGTCCTTGACCGGACGCAGATCCACCAGCGAACCCGGCAGGAACGCGCGGATGCCGTTGGTCATGACGGTCAGACCGCCCTTCACCTTGCCGGTGATGGTGCCGGTAACCAGTTCGCCGTTCTCCAGGGCCTTTTCCAGTTGCAGCCAGGCCGACAGGCGCTTGGCGCGGTCACGCGACAGGATGGTGTCGCCGTAGCCGTTTTCCAGGGAATCGATGGCCACCGAGACGAAATCGCCGGGTTGCACTTCGAGCTCGCCCTGGTCGTTCAGGAACTCTTCCAGGGGGATCAGCGCTTCGGACTTCAGGCCGGCGTTGACGACGACGAAATTGTGGTCGACGCGCACGACTTCGGCGCTGATGACCTCGCCGGACTTCATGTCCTGGCTCTTGAGGCTTTGTGCGAAAAGGTCGGCGAAGCTTTCGCCGCCGGTGGCGGTAGTGGAAACGGAAGACATGGGGTTGAAATCCATTGGGCCGAAATGGCCGTTAAGAACACACCGCAGCGGATTGCCCGCCACAGTGGAGTCAAAATACCTGCCGGCTGGCTGACCCTTGCGGGGTGGCCCGTGGGGGAGTCGCCTGGCTTGAGCAGGGCCTAATCAAAAAACTGCTTTAAGTGCTGCGTCGCGCATCACTGGCTGGCTTGCTGCCAGAAATCCAGTATTGCCTGCACCGTTTCTGCGATTGTCAGGTTGGACGAATCCAGCACGTGTGCATCTGCTGCGGGAGCGAGCGGCGCGGTGGCGCGCCCGGTATCGCGCGCATCACGCTCGCGCATATCCCGCAAAAGGTCGTCTAGATTAGCAGAAATTCCCTTTTCGATCAACTGCTTACGCCGCCTCTCCGCCCGGGCGACGACGTCGGCCACCAGGAAGACCTTCAGGGACGCATCCGGGAACACGACGGTGCCCATGTCGCGGCCGTCCGCCACCAGGCCGGGCGGCAGCCGGAAGGCGCGCTGGCGCTCGAGCAGCGCCTGCCGCACACCCGGGAAAGCGGCCACGCGGGATGCGAAATTGCCCACTTCCTCGCGGCGGATGTCATGGCCCGCATCGGCGCCCTCGAGGTACACGTGGGGCCCTTCGAAACGCACATCCAGCGTCTCGGCCACGCGCGCCACGGCCGGCTCGTCCTCGGCGGCAACGCCCCGGTTGATGGCGGCCAGCGCGGTCAGGCGGTACAGCGCGCCGCTGTCCAGCACGGCCCAGCCCAGCGCCTTGGCGACGCGATGAGCCACGGTGCCCTTGCCGGAGGCGGTGGGGCCGTCGATCGTGATGACCGGGGCCAGTGAGGCGGAAGTTGAAGCTGTCGAAGTCATGGATGCCATGCAGCGCTAGGCCGACACCAGGCCGGCGTAGACGTCAAAGTAACCCGGGAACGTCTTGCTGACACAACCGGGGTCGAGAATGCGGACCGCCGCCGGGCCAAACGCCGCAAGCGAAAAGCACATGGCCATGCGATGGTCGTCCCAGGTGCCGATGTGCGCATCGCGCCAGGCGTCCTGCGCCGGCGGCGTCACCCGCAGCCAGTCGGGGCCGGACGCCACGCGCGCACCCAGCTTTTCAAGCTCGGTCTGCATGGCGTGGATGCGGTCCGTCTCCTTGACGCGCCAGCTGCCGATGTTGCGCAGCCGGCAGGGGCCGTCGGCATACAGCGCCAGCGCCGCGGCCGTCATGGCGGCATCGGGAATCAGGTTGAAGTCGGTGTCGAAAGCCTTCAGGCGCGCGCCGTCGGCGACCTGCACACCCGAGACTTCGATCCAGCCCGGGCCGTAGGTGACCTTGGCGCCCATGTCGGCCAGGGTGCTCGCGAATCCCACGTCGCCCTGGATGCTATCGGCGCCCACGCCGGTCACCCGCACGGGGCCGCCGCCGATGGCGCCCAACGCCAGGAAATACGACGCCGTCGATGCGTCCCCTTCCACGGCGATCTCGCCCGGACTCCGGTAAGCGGCGCCCGCCTCCACCACGAAGCGGCTCCAGCCGTCCCGCTGCACCAGCACGCCAAAGCGCGCCATCAGGTTCAGGGTGATTTCGATATAGGGTTTGGAGATCAGCTCGCCGACGACCTCGATGGTCACGGGCTTGCCGCTGCGGGCCGCCTGCAGCGGCGCGGCCAGCAGCAATGCGGTCAGGAATTGGCTGGACACCGAACCCTGCACGCGTGTCACCGCGTTCTCGGCGATGTCGCCGCGGCCGATGTGCAGCGGCGGATAGCCCGGCTGCCCCAGGTAGTCGATGCGCGCGCCCAGCGCGTTCAGGGCATCGACCAGGTCGCCGATGGGGCGTTCGTGCATGCGGGGCACGCCGGACAGGCGATAGTCGCCGCCCATCAGCGCCAACGCCGCCGTCAGCGGGCGGATCGCGGTGCCCGCATTGCCCATGAACAGGTCGGCGCTTTCCACCGGAAAGCGGCGCACGCCCTGCACCGTCACGCGGCCGGCGTCCAGGTCGGACACCTGCACGCCCAACTGGCGCAACGCGGCCAGCATGACGCGGGTGTCGTCGGAGTCCAGCAGGCCGGTGATGACGGTCGTGCCCTCGGCAATGGCCGACAGCAGCAGCACGCGGTTGGAAATGCTCTTGGATCCCGGCAAGGCCATCATGCCCTGCGCGCGCCGCACGCGCGGCAGATCGAGGTAAGGCAAAGCGCCCATTGAACTACTCCTTGCGCCAGCCGCGGCGCGCACGCGCCGCCGTGTCCAGCAACGTCAGCAAAGCCTCGCCGTCGCCATCGGCAATAGCGCGCTCGGCACGGTCCAGCACCCCGCGCACCGCAGCCAGTTCGGCCAGCATCGCGTCGCGGTTGGACAGAAAGATGTCGCGCCACATCTCGGGCGATCCGGCGGCGATACGGGTGAAGTCGCGAAAGCCGCTGCCCGCCAGGTCAAGCCGGGTCTGGGCGTCGGCGGCCGTGGCCACCTGTTCCATATACACCGCGGAAAGCAGATGCGGAAGATGGCTGACCGACGCGAGCACACGGTCGTGCGCGCCCGCCTCCATGTCGATCACGTCCGCGCCGCAGGCCTGCCAGGCCCGGCGCACCAGCGTCAGGGCGGCCGCCTGGTTCTCCGGCACGGGCGTGAGGATGACGGTGCGCCCGCGATACAGGCTGGCGTCCGCCGCCTCCGGCCCGGTACGCTCGGCACCCGCGATGGGGTGGCCCGGCACGAACTGGCCTATGCGGTCGCCCAGCGCCTCGCGCGCGGCGTCGACCACCTCGGCCTTGGTGCTGCCGCCATCGGTCAGGATGGCATTGGGAGCAAGGTGCGGCCGCATCTGCGACAGCACATTCGTCAGGCCGCCAACCGGCGTGGCCAGCATGATGAGATCCGCCTGGGCCGCCGCGGCTTCGGCCGGCACGGCCTCGTCGATCAGGCCCAGCGCGACGGCGCGTTCCAGCGACTGCGCATTGCGTCCCACGCCCAGCACCTTGCCGACCTGCCCGGCTTGGCGCAAGGCCGCCGCGAACGAACCGCCGATCAAACCGACGCCAACCACTGCCAACACAGGAATCAGGGGGCCCGCGGCCCCCTGATCGGAAGAAGGTAACGCGTCGTTCATGCGGTCAGGATGGCGGTCAGGGCGTCGATGAATCGGGCGTTCTCGTGGGGCAGTCCAATGGACACGCGCAACCACTCCGGCAGGCCGTCGCCGGCCACCGGACGCACGATAACGCCACGCTTGAGAAGTTCAAGATTGATGCGCGGCGCGTCGCCCACGTGGACCAGCACGAAGTTGCCGTAGCTGGGCACGTAACGCAGGTTGAGCTTGTCGAACGCGGCGCAGAGCTGGGCCTTGCCCGCCTTGTTGGAAGCGTAGGCTTCTTCCAGGTAGTCTGCATCGCCGAGCGCGGCGATGGCCGCGGCCTGGGCCAGCGTGTTGACGTTGAACGGCTGGCGCACGCGGTTCAGCAGATCGGTCAGGCCGGGCTGCGCGACCGAGAACCCGACACGCAGGCCCGCCAGGCCATAGGCCTTGGAGAACGTGCGCGACACGATCAGGTTCGAATAGCGGCGCACCAGCGCGGTGCTGTCAAAGCGCAATTCGGGGTCGAGGTATTCGTTGTAGGCCTCGTCCAGCACAACGGTGACGCGGTCGCCGTGGGCGGCCTGCACGCGTTCCAGGAATTCGGCGACCTTCTCGCCCGGCACGAAAGTGCCGGTCGGGTTGTTCGGGTTGGCGATGAACACCAGCCGCGTGTCGTCGGCGATCGCCTTGAACATCGCATCCAGGTCATGGCCATGGTCGATGGCGGGCACCACGATGTGACGCGCGCCGCGCGCTTGCGTGGCCAGGCGGTAAACCGCGAACGAGTGCTGCGCGTACACCGCCGAAGTCCCGGGTTCCAGCAGCGCGAGCGCGGCGATTTCCAGGATGTCGTTGGAACCGTTGCCCAGCGTGATCCAGTTCATCGGCACGCCATAGCGTTCGGCAAGCGCCGCCTTCAGGTCGAAACCGTTGGGGTCCGGATAGCGCGCCAGCGATTCGGCGGCGGCCAGCATGGCCGCGCGCGCCGACTTGGGCATGCCCAGCGGGTTTTCGTTGGAAGCCAGCTTGACGATGGTGGCCGGATCCAGCCCGAACTCGCGGGCCAGTTCTTCAATCGGCTTGCCGGCCTGGTACGGGGCAATGGCACTGACGTGCGCGGGGGCAACGAGGGGCTTGGATGCGTGGGTCATGATGTGGGATTCACTGCGCCGGGTACGAGCCCAGCACTTTGAGGTAGGCAACCTGCGCCTGCAAGGCCGCCAGGGCGCGCTCGACATTCGGGTCGTTCCGGTGGCCCAGGACGTCGACGTAGAAATAGTATTCCCACTGGCCGGTGCGCGCCGGGCGCGACTCGAAGCGCGTCATCGACACGCCGTTGGCGGCCATGGGCGCCAGCATTTCATAGACGGCGCCCGCGCGGTTGGGCACCGCCAGGATCAGGCTGGTCTTGTCCTTGCCGCTGACGAGCGGCTCGATGTTGCCGATGGCCAGAAAGCGGGTGCGGTTGTGCGGGTCGTCCTGGATGCCGGCGGCGATGATCTGCAGGTTCCAGGCAGGCGCCGCGACATCGCCGGCAATCGCCGCGATGGTCGGATCCCCGGCGGCAGCGCGCGCCGCTTCGGAGTTGCTGGACGCGGCCACGCGCTCGACGTCGGGATAGTTGCGCGTCAGCCAGCCCTGGCACTGGGCCAGCGCCTGCGGATGCGCGGAAATGGTCTTGATGCCGTCCATGCTGCCCGATTGCGACATCAGGCAATGACGAATCACCAGCGAACGCTCGCCCAGGATCTTGAGCGGGGTGTTCAGCAGCAGGTCCAGGCTGCGGTTGACGGCGCCTTCGGTCGAATTCTCGACAGGCACCATGCCCACGTCGGCCTGTCCGGCCTCGACGGCGCGGAAGACTTCGTCGAACGAGGCGCAAGGCAGCTTCTGCACCGCATGGCCGAAGTGTTCCAGCGCGGCCTGTTCCGAAAACGAACCCTGCGGCCCCAGGAACGCGACCGTCATGCCGCGCTCAAGGCCGCGGCATGCGGAAATGATTTCGGTCCAGACCGACGCCACGCCGGCGTTCGGAAAAGGACCCGGATTGATCTGCTGCAGGCGGCGGATGACTTCGGCCTCACGCTCGGGCCGCAGCACGGGGCCATCTGCGTGCGCCGCATGTTTGGCCTCGCCCACTTCCAGCGCGGCACGAGCGCGCTGCGACAGGAGATCAAGGATTTGCGCATCGAGGTCGTCGATACGCTTGCGCAGGGGAAGCAGCTTACGCTGCAGCTCTTCATCCATGGCGGCGCTCGAAGTCCTTCAGGTACTCGACCAGCGCCTTCACGCCTTCGAGCGGCAGCGCGTTGTAGATGGAGGCGCGCATGCCGCCCACGCTCTTGTGGCCCTTCAACTGCGTGAGGCCCGCTGCCTCGGCACCCTTCAGGAAGGCGTCGTTGAGCGACTCGTCATGCAGCACGAACGGCACGTTCATGCGCGAACGCACGGGAGCGTGAATGGGATTGCGGTAGAAGCTGGTGCTGTCCAGGTAACCGTACAGCAGGTCGGCCTTGGCCTTGTTGGCCGCCTCCATGCCCGCCACGCCGCCGTTGGCCTTGACCCACTTGAACACCAGGCCAGCGATGTAGATCGCAAAGGTGGGCGGGGTGTTGTAGCGCGAGTGTTCGGCGGCCACGTTGGCGTAGTCGAACGCGGACGGGCAGATCGGCAATGCCTGGCCGATCAGGTCGCGGCGCGCGATGACCATGGTGACGCCGGCCGGGCCGGCGTTCTTCTGCGCGCCGGCGTACATCATGCCGCAGCGCGTCACGTCCATCGGGCGCGACAGGAAATGCGAGGAAGCGTCGATGACCAGCGGCACGTCGGGCGCGCCCAGGTCAGCGGTGTCGGGCCAATCCAGGAACTCGACGCCGCCGATGGTCTCGTTGCTGCACAGGTGCAGGTAGGCCGATTCCTTGCGCACCTGCCAGGTGTCGGCAGCCGGCACCCAGGTCAAGGGCGCCTGCTCGCGGCCGTCGATCTGGGTGGCGTGGTCGGAGCTGGCAGCGATATGCGTGCTGCCGTAGCGGCCGGCTTCCTTGTACGAGCGCTTGGACCAATGGCCCGTCACGACAAAGTCCGCGGCCGGTGCGCCGCGGCGTCCCATGAGATTCATGGGAACGATGGCGTTTTCCCCGGAACCGCCGCCTTGCATGAACATGACGGCGTAGTCCGCCGGCAGGCCCAGCAGGTCGCGCAGATCGGACTCTGCTTCATCGCAGATCTGCACGAAATGCTTGCCGCGATGGCTCATTTCCATCACGGACATGCCGCTGCCGTGCCAGTCCAACATTTCTGCAGCGGCTTGCTGCAGCACCACCTCGGGCAGGACCGAGGGGCCGGCCGAGAAGTTCCAGGGGCGGGCCATTATTGCTCCGTAGGTTCCGTCGAATCTGCTGCGTCGCTGCTGTCGTCGCCACCGGCTTGCTGGCCGTCTTCGTCCAGTTCGCCGTCGTCGTCCGCATCGCTTTCCACGACACGGCGCACGCCGGACAGCGTGCTGCCGTCGTCGACGTTGATCAGCGTGACGCCCTGCGTCGCGCGGCCCATTTCGCGGATTTCCGCGACGCGGGTGCGCACCAGGACGCCGCCAGTGGTGATGAGCATGATTTCATCCGTGGGCGTGACCAGCACCGCACCCACAACCTTGCCGTTACGCGAGGTGGTCTGGATGGCGATCATGCCCTTCGTGCCGCGGCCGTGGCGCGTGTACTCCGCGATCGGCGTGCGCTTGCCGTAGCCGTTTTCGGTGGCGGTCAGCACCGTCTGCGTTTCGTCGCCGGCGACCAGCAGCGCAATGACGGTCTGCGTGTCTTCGAGCATCATGCCGCGCACGCCACGGGCATTGCGGCCCATCGGACGCACGTCGTTCTCGTCGAAGCGCACGGCCTTGCCGGCGTCCGAGAACAGCATGACGTCATGCTTGCCGTCCGTGAGGTCGGCGCCGATCAGGTAGTCGCCATCGTCAAGGTCGACGGCGATGATGCCGGCCTTGCGCGGGTTGGAGAAGTCGGACAGCGGGGTCTTCTTGACCGTGCCGCGCGAGGTCGCCATGAAGACGAAGTGGTCTTCGCTGAATTCCTTGACCGGCAGCACCACCGTGATCTTCTCGCCTTCGGCAAGCGGGAACATGTTGACGATCGGCTTGCCGCGCGAATTGCGCGTGCCCTGCGGCACTTCCCAGACCTTCAGCCAGTAGACGCGGCCGCGGTTCGAGAAGCACAGCAGGAAGTCGTGCGTATTGGCGATGAAGAGCTGGTCGATCCAGTCGTTTTCCTTCATGGCCGTGGCCTGCTTGCCGCGTCCGCCGCGCTTTTGCGAACGGTATTCGGACAACGGCTGGCTCTTGATGTAGCCGCCGTGCGACAGCGTCACGACCATGTCGGTCGGGGTGATCAGGTCTTCGGTATCCAGTTCCGTCGCGTTCAGTTCGATTTCCGAACGGCGCGAATCCTTGGCGCCGGTCGAGAACTCGGCCTTGATGGCCTGCAGTTCTTCGCTGATGATCGTCGTGATGCGCTCGGGACGGGCCAGGATGTCCAGCAGGTCGGCGATGGTGGACATGATGTCCTTGTACTCGCCGACAATCTTGTCCTGCTCCAGCCCGGTCAGGCGTTGCAGGCGCATGTTCAGGATTTCCTGGGCCTGAGTGTCGCTCAAGCGGTACAGCCCATCGCCCTGCAGACCGAACTCGGCGCCCAGGTCGTCCGGACGGAACGCCGCGCGCCCGCCCGGCGTGTCGCCGTCGGCGCGTGCCAGCATTTCGCGCACCAGGGAAGAATCCCAGGACTTCGCCATCAGCTCCTGGCGGGCGACCGGCGGAGTCGGCGCAGCCTTGATGATCGCGATGAAATCGTCGATGTTGGCCAGCGCCACCGCCAGGCCTTCCAGCACGTGGCCGCGCTCGCGGGCCTTGCGCAACTGGAACACCGTGCGGCGCGTGACCACTTCGCGGCGATGCTGCAGGAAGTAATCGATCATCTGCTTCAGATTGAGCAGGCGGGGCTGGCCGTCGACCAGCGCCACCAGGTTCATCCCGAAGGTGTCCTGCAGCTGGGTGTTCTTGTAGAGGTTGTTCAGCACGACCTCAGGCACCTCACCGCGCTTGAGCTCGATGACAAGGCGCATGCCGTCCTTGTCCGACTCGTCGCGGATGTCGGAGATGCCTTCGATCTTCTTGTCGTTGACCAGCTCGGCAATGCGTTCCTGCAGCGTCTTCTTGTTGACCTGGTAGGGAATCGCGTCGATCACGATCGCCTGGCGATTGCCCTTTTCCATGTCTTCGAAGTGCGTCTTGGCGCGCATGATGACGCGGCCGCGACCCGTGCGATAGCCTTCGCGCACGCCGGACATGCCGTAGATGATGCCGCCCGTGGGGAAGTCCGGCGCCGGGATGAGCTCGATCAGCTCATCAACCGTGCACGCCGGATTGCGCAGGCAGTACAGGCAGCCGTCGACCACTTCCTGGAGGTTGTGCGGCGGAATATTGGTGGCCATGCCCACCGCGATGCCTGAGCTGCCGTTGACCAGCAGGTTGGGCAGGCGCGACGGCAGCAGCAGCGGTTCCTGTTCGCTGCCGTCGTAGTTGGGTCCGAAATCGACGGTTTCCTGGTCGATGTCGGCCAGGAGCTCGTGCGCGATCTTGGCCAGGCGGATTTCGGTGTAACGCATCGCGGCGGCGTTGTCGCCGTCGATGGAACCGAAGTTGCCCTGACCGTCGACCAGCATGTAGCGCATGGAGAAATCCTGCGCCATGCGGACGATGGTGTCGTAGACGGACTGGTCGCCGTGGGGGTGGTACTTACCGATGACGTCCCCGACGATACGCGCGGACTTCTTATAGGCGCGGTTCCAGTCGTTGTTCAGCTCGTGCATCGCGTAGAGCACGCGCCGGTGGACGGGCTTCAAGCCGTCCCGCACATCCGGTAGCGCCCGCCCTACGATCACGCTCATCGCGTAATCGAGGTAACTGCGGCGCATCTCTTCTTCCAGCGATACCGGAAGCGTCTCCTTGGCAAAGGAATCCATATATATAACGACAGAATCGTGTAAGGAGGAACCCGGGCCGGGTAAACAGGAAATTCTATCATTCGATTGGGGGACCGGTCCGATGGGCCGCCGGAAGGCGCCGCAAGCGCACCGCGACGGATCGATCGGAAACGCCGCCCGGCCAAGCCCACCCGCGCCCCGCGGCCCTGTTGTCAAAAACCAACATGGGAAACGGCAGGAGTGCCGAAAACGTCATATCCAGCATTAATGCGCCTGTCCAGGGAAGCCAAAGCCCCCCAAATGCCTTAAGATTGTTTCCAGCACGCAGGAAACCCAGTAGCTATTCCTTTGAACCAGCTCTTGGCGTTGCTATACTGGCCCCGTTTTCCTGATATGCGGCGGGGGTTCGCTGCGAGTCACTTATCCAGCTTCAAGCTCAACGAGGAGAAACATGAACAAACCCTCCAAATTCGCTCTGGCGCTCGCCTTCGCCGCCGTCACGGCCTCTGGTGTAGCTTCCGCGCAAACCGTGGACAACTGGCGCAACCCGTTCGGTAACGTTTGGAAGAACGGTACGAACGAACTGTGCTGGCGCGATGCCTTCTGGACCCCGGCCACCGGCATTCCCGGTTGCGACGGCGTCCCGGTTGCCCAGCAGAAGGCGAAGCCGGCCCCGATGGCGGCAAAGGTCGTGTTCAATGCTGACACGTTCTTCGACTTCGACAAGTCGACCCTGAAGCCCGAAGGTCGCCAACTGCTGCAGCAAGTCGCTCAGCAAGCCAGCACCATCGATCTGGAAACGATCATCGCCGTCGGCCACACCGACTCGATCGGTACTGAACAGTACAACCAGAAGCTGTCCGAGCGCCGCGCCGCTTCGGTCAAGGCTTACCTGGTCAGCCTGGGGATCGACCCCAACCGTATCTATACGGAAGGCAAGGGCGAACTGCAGCCGATCGCTTCCAACAAGACGAAGGAAGGCCGCGCCCAGAACCGTCGCGTTGAGATCGAAATCGTGGGTAGCCGCAAGTAATTGCTGGACTAGCTACAATAAAGGGGCCTCGCATAGCGAGGCCCTTTTTTTCGCCTGCGCCGCGCCCATCGGTGCAGCGCCGAGCCCTCTCCTCGCCTAGCGCGCTGGACCCCTCTATATATAGAGCAGCCTTACGCCGGACCGCCCATGAACACGCAAACTCACGACACCGCGCAAGCCTCCGTCAACGCCGACCAGGCCGAAATCGACAAGTTCAGCGCCCTGGCCAGCCGCTGGTGGGATCCCGAAAGCGAGTTCAAGCCGCTGCACGCCATCAATCCGCTGCGCCTGGAGTGGATCCAGGAATGCGCGGGCAGCCTGGCCGGCCGCAAGGTGCTGGACGTGGGCTGCGGCGGCGGCATCCTGTCGGAAGCCATGGCCCGCAGCGGCGCCGAGGTGACCGGCATCGACCTGGCCGACAAATCCCTGAAGATCGCGCGCCTGCACGGCCTGGAATCGGGCGTGAAGGTGGAATACCGCAAGGTGCCCGTCGAGGAACTGGCCGCCGAGCAACCCGGCCAGTACGACGTGGTGACCTGCATGGAAATGCTCGAACATGTGCCGGATCCCGCCTCGATCGTGCGCGCGTGCTCGACCCTGGTGAAACCGGGCGGTTGGGTGTTCTTTTCCACCCTGAACCGCAACGCCAAGTCCTTCGTGTTCGCAATCATCGGCGCGGAATATGTCCTGCGCCTTCTGCCGCGCGGCACGCATACCTACGACCAGTTCATCAAGCCGAGCGAACTGTCGGCCGCGGCGCGCGGCGCCGCGCTGGAGCCGGTAAGCATGCGCGGCATGGAATACAACCCGATCACCCAAATCTACTCGCTGTCGTCCGACACCTCGGTCAACTACCTGATGGCTACCCGCAAATGAGCGCCCTGATCCTGTTCGATTTCGACGGCACCCTGGCCGACACCGCCCCCGACCTGGCAGCCGCCGCGAACCGTCAGCGCACCCGCCGTGGCCTGGAGCCAATGGCGTACGAGGCGCTGCGTCCCGTGGCGTCCCAAGGCGCGCGAGGCCTGCTGCGCGTGGCGCTGGACCTGCAACCGGGTCATCCGGACTACGAGCCCACCCGCCTGCAGTTCCTGGAAGACTACGCCGCCAGCTCGACGGTGCACAGCAAGCTGTTCCCGGGCATCGAGGAGCTGCTGGCCGATATCCGCAACCGGGGCATGTCCTGGGGCATCGTCACCAATAAGGTCACCTACCTGACCCTGCCGATCGTCGAATTCCTGGACCTGACGCGCGACAGCGCCGTGCTGGTTTGCGGCGACACCACGGCCCACGCCAAGCCCCACCCCCTGCCCCTGCAGCACGCCGCGCGCGAAGCGGGTTTTGAGATCGACCGCTGCGTCTACGTCGGCGACGACCTGCGCGACATCCAGGCCGCACACGCCGCCGGCATGCCCGCCGTGGCGGCGGCCTACGGCTACGTGGGCGAAGAGGACAACGTCATCGCCTGGCAGGCGGAAACCTGCGCCAATTCGCCCACGGAATTGTGGTCGGCCATCGAGCCCTTGCTGCCGCGCGACCTGCGCTGACGGTTGCGCACGGGCGGCCCGGCGGCTGCCCGTCCCGCCGGGGCGGCGTCCGCACCTGCCTGGTGCCCGCCACTGTTCGGCCTTATTAGCGCAACTGACCGAACAATCTATCCGGGCGCCGGGGCTTTATCCGCCCCGCAATCTCCCCTAAAGTGTGAACCGTACACCGCGCTCCGGTTTTTGTCGGATCGCTTCGCTACCGGCGCATGCCGGCGTCGTGGCCCAAGCAGGCCGCGGCGACTTCGCTGTGCTGACGGCCCTCAGCGTCCCGTCGCACCGTGCCCCGCCCGTCTGGCGTGGCGCACGCCAGACCTTTTAGACCTTGCCTTCAACTCCCTGCACGCGCGGCGCCTTTAGGCCTCGCGCCCAAGGAATGCCTATGCTTTTGCCCATCCTGCTTCTTTCCGCCGCCGGCTTCACCATCCTGACCACCGAGTTCCTGATCGTGGGACTCTTGCCCGGCCTTGCCCGCGACCTGAACGTGACCGTTTCCCAGGCCGGCCTGCTGGTGACGCTGTTCGCCTTTACCGTCGCGGCGACCGGCCCCCTGCTCACCGCCCTCATGGCCAACATGGAGCGCAAGCGCCTATTCATCGGCGTGCTGGTGCTGTTTGGGCTGTCCAATGCGCTGGCGGCCGTGGCGCCCAACATCTGGATCATGGCGATCGCCCGCTTCGTGCCGGCGCTGGCGCTGCCGGTATTCTGGTCGCTGGCCAGCGCCACCGCCGTGGAACTGGTGGGACCGGCACGCGCCGGACGCGCCATCTCGACGGTGGCCTTCGGCATCGTGGCCGCCACGGTGTTCGGCATTCCCATCGGGGTGCTGATTTCGGACGCGTTCGGGTGGCGCGCCGCATTCTGGGTGCTGTCCGCGGTGGCATTCGCCAAGGCCTTGCTGCTGCTCCTGACCTTTCCCAGCACGCGCGTCCGGGCCGACAGCGTGCGTCTGGTCACGCAGTTGCGCATCCTGCGCGATCCCATGGTGGTCAGTCACGTGTTGCTGTCGCTGCTGGTGTTCACGGGCATGTTCACCGCCTACACCTACCTGGCCGACATGCTCGAGCGCCTGGGCGGTTTTGACGGTGAGACCGTCGGCTGGACGATGATGGCATTCGGCGCGGTGGGACTGGCCGGCAATACCCTGGGCGGGCGCCTCGTGGACCGCAGCCCGCTGGGCGCCACGGCCCTTTTTTCGGCGCTGATGGCCGTGGGCCTGACGTTCGTCGCGCCCGCCATGCAGTCGCATGGCCTGCTGGCCGTGGCGCTGGGAGTCTGGGGCATCGCCCAAGCCGCGCTCTTCATCGTCTGCCACGTTCGGCTGATGAAGTCCGCCCCCGAAGCGCCCGCCTTTGCCGCGTCGCTGAACATCTCGGGCGCCAACATCGGCATCGGCCTGGGCGCCGTGGTGGGCGGGCACGTGATCGACCACTACGGCCTGGCGGCGCTGGGCGGCGCGGCCGCCATCATCGTGGCGGTTTCCGTGGGCCTGGCCGCGCTGATGATGGCGGCGGCGCGCGGCCGGCGACAGTCCAAGGCGGCGTGCGCCAACGCCATCTGAGCCGGCGCCCGTGTCCTGGCCGCCACGCCTGCGCCGGCGGGCAATTGCGCGATGGCAGGCTATTGCGTTTGACAGTACAATAGAGGTTCTTGGGGCCGATCCGGATTCGACGTGGGTCGCGAAACAACTCAGGGCATGCCGAGCACCAGTACGCTCGTTAAACCACTGGAACACTACAAACGCCAACGACGAGCGTTTCGCTCTCGCCGCTTAAGCGGTGAGCCGCTGCACTGATCTGTCCTTGGGTCAGGCGGAGGAAGGCAACTTCCTAGGGGGGTAACCCTCGAACCGCAGCAGCGACATTCACAAGGAATCGGTCTGCGCTGGGGTCACACGGCTCAGATTTAAATTACGTGAATCGCTTTGGTCCGGCCTGTCGGTTGGCTAAGTCCAAAGTTAAAACCAAATAAATCGACTACGCATGTAGAACTGGTTGCGGAGGGCTTGCGGACGGGGGTTCAATTCCCCCCGGCTCCACCAAATTCCGTTCAGCAACGTCAGCTGAAACCAAAAATCCTCAAGGATGCAAATCCTTGAGGATTTTTTTCGTCTGCGCCCGGCGGGCCCACCGTCATTGCGGCCTCACTGCCGGTTGATCCAGTCTTGCGCGCCCTCGATAAACCACGGCAGATTCAAGCGTTCGCCCTCGCCGGACTGGATGGTCAGGCGCTGGCCGGACGGGTTGGAATCTGCCCCTGCCGGGGAATCCAACGGCCGGCTGCGGTAGTCCACGTTGCTTCGCGGTTGCTGCGGCGTGTCGGCGCAGGCCGCGAGGGATGCGAGGGCTGCTCCGGCAAGGAGCAGCCGCAGCGCTGCGTGATTTGTCTTCATGGTGTGCGGGGTTCCTGCTGACGGCACAGGCCGGTGTGCCGGGCAATAAGGCCTTCCCCGTACCTTACTCGCATTGGGCTGCCCGCGTCAGCCTGCCCCGCTGTAGTAGATGCGGCTTTGCCAGTTGACACCGCCGCCCACGGTCAGGCGATGCCATGCGCCGGGTAGGCGGTGTGATCCACAGCTTGGCCATGTGGCGCGGGAAGATGGTGCGGATGGTTTCGCCCGCGCCGTCCTGCGCCGGGAACGAACTGGCCCTCGTCCTCTTCGGCCAGGTTTTCGTGGCGGATCAGGTAAGAGCGCGATGGCGCCGTCGAGGCGGGCGTTCATAACGAAATTTTATTGTTTCATGCTTTATCTTGCCGGCAGAAACAACCGCCCGGGTTTCGACCCCAAATTTTGGATGAAGTGTCTGCCGCTCCTGCGGCGTGATCGCGCAACGGGAATCGCCCACCCAGACAATGCCGCCGGACCGATGACATAGTTCGACACATATTACGAATGCTTTCAAGACAAAATGAACGCAAGAAAATGCCGCCGGCGTGAGGAGGCCGATTCTCGCTATGAAAGTGCTGTCGATATTCGGCACGCGTCCCGAAGCCATCAAGATGGCTCCGCTGGTTACCGCGTTGCAACACGAGCCGCAGATTCAAAGCGTGGTGTGCGTCACAGGCCAGCACCGCGAGATGCTGGATCAGGTGCTGTCGCTGTTTGAGTTGAAGGCGCAGCACGACCTGGACATCATGGTGCCCAACCAGACGTTGAACGGCTTGTACGCCCGCCTGATCAGCCGGGTGGACGGGGTGCTGGAGGCGGAGAAGCCGGATTGCGTGCTGGTGCATGGCGACACGAGCACGGCATCGGCTTGCGCGCTGGCCTCTTTTCACCGGCGCGTGCGCATCGGTCATGTGGAGGCCGGGCTGCGCACGGGCAATCTGGCGATGCCCTTCCCCGAGGAAATGAACCGGCGCGTGGTCGATGCGATCGGCGACCTGCTGTTCGCGCCGACCGCGCAATCGCGCGGCAACCTGTTGCGCGAAAACCTGGCGGGCAGCATTACGGTGACCGGCAACACGGTGATCGACGCGCTGGCGATGACGTGCGCCAAGCTGACCCCCGGCAGCGCGTTCACCCGCATGCTGCAGACGCGGTATGCATGGCTGGACCCGAACCGCCGGCTGCTGCTGGTGACCGGCCACCGGCGCGAGAGTTTTGGCGATGGGTTCCGCAACATCTGCGCGGCGCTGGTGAATCTGGCGCAGCGAGACGATCTGCAGATCGTGTACCCGGTGCACCTGAATCCGCAGGTACGCGGCGTCGTGATGCCCGAACTATCCGGGCTTGCCAATGTCCACCTGATCGAGCCGCTGGATTACCTGGACTTTGTCTGGTTCATGCAGCGTTCGCACCTGATCCTTACCGACTCCGGCGGCGTGCAGGAAGAAGCGCCTTACCTGGGCAAGCCGGTGCTGGTGATGCGCGACGTGACCGAGCGGCCCGAAGCGGTGCAGGCCGGCACGGTGGCGCTGGTAGGCACCGACACGCGGCGCATCGTCACCGAGGTCAACCGTCTTTTGGATGACCCCGCGCTGCACGGCGCATTCTCGCGGCGGATCAATCCTTATGGCGACGGCAAGGCCAGCCAGCGCATCGTCGATGCGCTTTGCGGCCGTGCCGTCTCCGAATTCGCTCCCCACGCTACCGCCCCCTCCTCCTTCTGATTCTTGCCGCGATGCCCTTCCTGCCCGGAGTCTTCATGCCTCTCCCCTCACAAGCCACCAATGTCCGTACGCTGTGCCGCGCCTTGATCGCGGCGGGGCTGCTGGCGCCGCTGGCCGCGATGGCCAGTCCGGCCGGCGACGCGTTGCGCCGGCTGCAGAGCGACGACATGGTCACGCGCAGCACCACGCTGGAGGACCTGGGCATCAACGAGCCCGTGGTCCTGTCCAACAGCGATGCGCGGCAGGAGTTCTATATGCCGGTGCCGCGCGGCGTGCCGGTCACGGACGCCCGGCTGGATTTCGACGCGCGCTACACCAAGGGTGAGCCGGGCCGGACCAGCATGGTGCTGTGGCTGGACGGCGTGCCGCAAGCCGCGCAGCGCATCGCCGATGGCGACGGGTCGGCCAGCCGGACGCTGGCCGTGGAGCGGCGCACGCGCGAGTCCGGATTTCTGCGCGTGGGCGTGGACTGGCAGTCCGACATCGCGCTGCGCCATTGTGAAAGCAACCGTGCGACAGGCAACGCCCTGACCATCTCGCCGCAGACGCGGCTGACCTATCGCTATGACGCATCCGCGATCAACAGTCTGGATGACGCGTGGGCCTCGCTGCCCGGCAAGCCCGTGCTGATGGTCGCAGGCCGCAAGCTGGACCAGCAGGCTTTTGACAGCGCCTGGCGCATGGGCGTGGCGATGGAGCGCAGCGGCAAGCGCGTGGCGGTCAGGGCCTTTCCGGCGGTGGGCGAGGACGTGGACACGCGAGGCTTGCAAGCGCCGGCCGGCCTGGCCCAAGTGCCGGCGTTTGCCGCGCTGATGGGCAAGGAGACCCACAAGCTCGCCAACCCGGCGGAAATCGGCGCCCTGCTGGTGATGGGCGCGCCGGCCGTGGCCGGCGACGTCGTGATTGCCGACGCGGCGCTGACGCAAAAATACAGCGAGGCGCTGGACGCCTTGCAGGCTCAACTGGCCTCAGACCCCGATGCCGCAGACGCCTTCAAGGCGTGGCGCCAGCAGCGCATGCCGCTGGCGGGCGCCGGCCTGCCGTCCAAGGAGATCCGGCTGATGTCCCTGGGCCGGCAGGCGGTCATCGCCGTTGCGGCCGATGCGGGCGCGCAGGGCGCAGGGGTCTTCGACACCGCGTGGCGCCGCATCCTGGCCAGCCGCCAGGTGCAGGTGCAGACGGCCCTCCCGCCGCAGTCCCACCAGGATGGCGGCGTGCGCCTGTCGGCGCTGGGCGGCGCGTCCGCCAGCTTTGACGTGGTGGCGCGCGGGGATTGGAACACCTCGTTTCCGCTGGCTGCCGTGGCCAGCGATGGCCGCGTGCCGGATGAACTCGTCATGGACGTGGCGGCGGCGCCCGGCGCGTCGTCCACGCGTCCCGTGGCCTCGGTATTCTGGAATGGCATCTTGCTGGGCGCCAAGCAGCTGGAGGCCGATGGGCGGCCCGAACGGCTGACGGCGCGCGTGCCGGGCTATGCGCTGGGCGTGACGAACGTGGTCCGCGTGACGTTCCAGCGTCAGCCCGTCTCGGTGGACTGCAACGAGATTCCGCAGGGCTATCCCGTGAACGTGCTGCCGACCAGCTATGTGAAGCCCGGCAAGTCGCAGCCGGACGGCACCTTCGTGGGCCTGCTGCCGCAGATGGCGGGATCGCCGCAGGTGCTGATTCCCGACAGCTATCTGGCCGACGCGCCCGCCAACATCAAGCGGGTGATCGGCATTGCCGCGGCCAGCGGCGTATCGGCCACGCGCGCCGAGCTGGCGGTGTCGCCCGCCGGCAAGGCAGTCAAACCGGCGCGCGCCTTCCTGGCGATGGAGCTGCCGGTGGAAGGCGCCAAGCCTGCCGTCAAAGTCACCGACCGCAAGCAACTGCAGGTGGCGGGCAAGGACACGACGTGGCTGGACATTTCCGGCCTTGCCGAACTGAGCACCGCGGAAGTCGTCAGCGCCGGGGGCCAGGACGGCGTGCTGTGGCATACGCTGGGCGATCATCCAGGCATGACGGACGCGCCCTTTGTGCTCAATCGCGGCAACATCGCGATCATCGGCGCGGCGGGTCCGGTGGCCTGGATCGACAGCGACAATCCGGACGCGAGCCATCCGCCCGGAGCGGGCGAAAGCGCCTTCTTCGAATGGCGGCGGTATATCTCGTGGAGCGTGCCGGCCATCAGCATCAGCCTGTTGGTGCTGCTTCTGATCCTGATCTTCGCGATGCGCGTCAGCCGCAGGAAGAACAAGGATTCCAAGTAAGGCCCGGTCGACATGTCCTCGCTCTACTGGCCCTACCTGATCGCGGATTACTACCGCGGGCTGGAGGTCGTGACCGCCGTGGTGGGCGTCATCATCCTGCTGTCCAGCCTGGATGACCTGTTCATCGACGGCTGGTACTGGGTGCGCGAGCTGCGGCGACGGCTGACGGTCAAGCGCCGCTACGCGCCGCTTACCGCCGAGCAACTGCGCGCCAAGGAAGAGCAGCCGCTGGCGATCATGGTGCCGGCCTGGCTGGAGTACGACGTGATCGCGTCGATGCTGGAAACGATGGTGTCGACGCTGGAATACAAGAACTACATGATCTTCGCGGGCACCTACCAGAACGACGAGCGAACGATCAAGGAAGTCGAGCGGATGCGGCGCCGCTATCGTCAGCTGGTCCGCGTGGAGGTGCCGCACGACGGCCCGACGTGCAAGGCCGATTGCCTGAACTGGATCGTGCAGGCGATCTTCGCGCAGGACGCCAGGCAGCCCGTGCCGTTTGCCGGCGTGATCCTGCACGACAGCGAGGACGTGCTGCACCCGCTGGAACTGAAGTACTACAACTACCTGCTGCCGCGCATCGATTTCATCCAGCTGCCTGTGACGTCGCTGGAGCGGCACTGGTACGAACTGGTGGCGGGCACCTACATGGACGAGTTCGCGGAATGGCACACCAAGGACCTGGTGGTGCGCGAGAGCCTGTCCAAAATGGTGCCGTCCGCGGGCGTGGGCACGTGCTTTTCGCGCCGGGCGCTGGTGGAATTGGCCGCCGAGACGAACAACCAGCCGTTCAATACGGACACGCTGACCGAGGACTACGACATCGGCGCGCGCCTGGCGCAGCGCGGCATGCGCCAGATCTTCGGCAAATTCCCGGTCGAATACGTGACCCGCCGCCAATCGTGGTTCGGCATGGGCAAGGAACGCATCGCGCCGCTGCGCATGCCGCTGGGCGTGCGCGAATACTTTCCGAACACCTTCCGCACCGCTTACCGGCAGAAGGCGCGCTGGACGCTGGGGATCGGGCTGCAGGGCTGGCAGCAGGTGGGATGGACCGGGTCGCTTGCGACCAAGTACCTGCTCTTTCGCGACCGCAAGGGCCTGGTCACGTCCTTCATCGCCATCCTGGCCTACGTGCTGCTGGCGAACTTCTTTGTCTTCTACCTGGCCGACCTGTTTGGGTGGTGGACGGTGTATTACCCGTCGTACTTCCGGCCGGGCGGCTGGCTGGTCACGCTGATGTGGGCCAACGCCGTGGCGCTGCTGCTGCGCGTGGTGCAGCGCGCTTACTTCGTCGGCCGGATGTACGGCTGGGAACATGCCCTGCTGTCCGTTCCGCGGATGATCGTCGGCAATTTCATCAATGCCATGGCAGCCGCCCGGGCCTGGCGCCTGTTCATCGGCCACCTGATCACGGGCAAGCGGCTGGCGTGGGACAAGACCATGCACGATTTCCCGTCCACGGATCAGCTGGCGCAGCAGCGCCAGCGCCTGGGCGAGCTGCTGCTGTCGTGGCAGGCCATCGACCAGTCCACGCTGGAGCAGGCGCTAACGATCCAGGTGCGCGAGAAAAAGCCGCTGGGCCAGATCCTGACCGAGCAGGGATGGCTGGACGAAAGCACGCTGCACGAAGCCATCCGATTCCAACAGGCCGGGCAAGGCGAACCGCCGGCCGCGCCCGCGACCAAACCTTCAGTCCCATGACGTCCTTTCCCCGATCGCTCGTTCTGTCCGCGGCCCTGGCCTGTATCTGGGCCGCGGCGCCCGTGAGCGTGCAGGCGCAGTCCCGAGCCGAGGCGCCGCTGGAGGGCGCCGCGTGGCAGTTTGCTGACGAGGGCTACCGGAACTACGACGCCGGCAATTACGCGCTGGCGCAGCAGCAGGCCGAATCGGCCATCGTGCTGCGCCCGGATGTCGAGCGCCTGCGCCTGCTGCTGATCTATTCGCTGCAGAAGCAGGGCAAGATCCAGGAAGCCGACAAGGCGGCGGCCGACGCGATCGCCAGCGGCCTGGACACGCCCGCCCTGCGCCAGGCGCGTGCGAATCTGCGCCCGGCTGCGGCCAGCCCTGCCGCGCCCGCTGCCGGTGCGTCGGCCGCGTCAGCCCCCCGGCCAAGCAGCGCCTACCAGCGCGGCTTTCCCATCGCCACGCGCGCGTACGCCGACTACAACCGCGCGGACTATGCCGCCGCCGAACGCGGCGCCGAGCGCGCGTTTCGCATCGATCCCAAACAGGGCGCCTGGGCCATGCTGTGGCTGGACGCGCTGGAAGCGCAGGGCAAGTACGCCGACGCCGAAGCGGCGGCCGCCAAGGCCCTGGCGCTGGGCGCGCCGAACAAGAATGATCTGGCCGCGCGGCAGCAGACGCTCAAGCGCCGCATGGCCGTCAAGCCCGCCGAGGAAGGCTATCAGGCGCTGATCGCAAACCGTCCGGGCGATGCGGTGCCCCTGGCGCGGCAGGCCGTCGCGCTGGCGCCGGACAGCGCCAGCCACCGTCTGCTGCTCATCACGGCCCTCATGCTGGACAACCAGCTTGAAGCGGCCGAGGCGGCCGCCACGGACGCCATGCAGCAGGACGACGAAAACACCGTGGCGCTGCTCTTGCGCGGCTATCTGCGCCAGCGCCAGGGTAAGACGCAAGCGGCCGACGCGGACTTCGACGCGGCGCTCAAGCAGGACTGGCTGGACGACGAACAGCGGCGCAATGTGCGCCTGATCGCGGCCGACGCCGCGCTGGCGGCCGGCGACAACGCGCGCGCGCTGGCGCTGGTCGAACCGCTGGGCGGCAACGACGAGGCCGCAGCCCAGCGCATCAAGCGCGCCCGCGCGCGCCCTGCCGTTCCCGCCACCCTGACGCTGGCGAACTATCCCGCGCCGGTGCAGGACTGCCGCGACACGCCGTACGGCACCTCGTGCGAACTGCTGCCGTCTGACGCGGCGGGCAGCGGCGGCCCGGCCTCGCAGGCCTACGCCGCCTATGCCCGCGAGGACTACCAGGAAGCGATCAGCCAGGCGCGCAAGGCCGTCGAACAGGATCCCGCGAACAAGGAATACCAGCGCCTCCTGACCACCACGCTGGCGGCGGGCAACCCCGCGCAGCTGGCCGAGGCCAATACGCGCATGAGCGAGGCGCTTGCCGCGCAGCCGGACGATCCCACGCTGCTGATGCAGCGCGGCTACCTGCACCAGCGCATGCGCCAGCCCAAGCTGGCCCTGCAGGACTTCCAGGCGGCGCGCGCGACCGGCAAGGCGCCGCCCACCGTGATCCTGGACGAAGGCTATGCGCTGGCCGGCACGGGAGACAAGCGCGGCGCGGTCGATCGCCTGAAAACCGCCATCGACGAGAATGACGCGGGCAAGCTGGAGCTCACGCCCCAGCAGCGGTTCGACACGCGCAACGCCATCGGCGGCCTGTCGCGCGAATGGGGCGGCTACTTTTCGGCCGGTTACCGCGGCGCGCGGCCCGCGTCCTCGGGACTGGGCGGCGCGGCCATCACCGTGCCCGGCGACGCGGTGTTCAGCACCACCGAAATCTTCTGGCGGCCGTCCGACTTCCTGAATTCGTCGACCCGCACCTTCGAACTGTACGGGCGCCTGTCCAACACGCTGTACGACGAGGGCAGCCGGACCGCCAGCCAGACCGTGTCCGACCCTTGCGCCGGCACGGTCGACATCGCAGAAACCACCAATCAGGGCATTTCAGGCATCCCCACCACCATCGGGTCGCTCGGCATGCGCTTCACGCCGTCCACCGAAGTGGGCCTGACGTTCGGCCTGGAGCGCCAGTTCAACCTGGGCAGCGCCACGCGCCGCGGCACGTTCAGCCCGGCCCCGCAGGAGCTGCGCTGCGCCCCCGCCCTTGGCAACAAGACCGCGCACTACCAGACGGACGCCGGCAGCGGAGGCTGGCTGGCCTATGTCACCTACGGCTTGTACGAGGGCACGACGCTGCGCATCGACCGTCCCGACTGGTTCACGATGGAAGGCTATGTGCAGGCCGGCTATTCCTGGCAGGACATGCCGGCCAAGTTCTGGCTGCGCGACAACACGACCGGCGTGGACGGCGAGAAGTCGTCGGGCCGCTTGAAGCGCGACCAGGCGTTCGGCGCCGGCGAACTGCGCGTGGGCCGCAGCTATCGGCTGGACGCGATCAGCGAGCGCCTGGTGTTCTTTCCCTATGCCGTCATCGGCGCGGACTGGCTGTGGAACAAAAACCGCGTCACGGGCTTGGACATCGAGGGCGCCGAGTCCTTCCGGCTATTTGGCGACAGCACCTCGTGGTCGATGGGCGCCGGCCCGGGCTTCAATTTGCGCTACTGGTTCCGCGAAGGCCACTACACCGCGCCCATGTCCTATCTGGACCTGACGACGCAATACCGCTTCAACATCGGCGGCGGGCAGGCCGACCGGGCCAAGGGCCTGTTCATCAACCTGACCCTGTCGTACTGACGGCACGCCGATCCGCAACACAAGGAGTTCACCCATGCACCATGCAACCCGTCTTCCGAAACGCGCCCTGCCCGGCGCGGCGCGCGCGCTGGCATCGGCCGTCCTGCTGGCGGCGTGCGCCACGGCGGCGCAGGCCCAGCAGGCCTCGTCCATCGTCATTCAGGGCAAGGACAACTGGCTCTTTCCCGGCTGGGGGAGCCTGACGCAGGTGGACATGCGCGGCATCGACGCGTCCACGCAGCTCGTGCGCGAGACGCGCGACGCGCTGGCGGCCAAGGGCATCCAGCTTGAAGTGCTGGTGCTGCCCGACAAGACCCTCTTCTATCAGGACAAGCTGCCGGACGGCAAGACGCTCAGCGCCGACGTGAAGAAGCGCTACCAGACCATCCAGGAAAAACTCAAGCAGGCGGGCATCTCCACCATCGACGACGAGGCCGTGCTGCAGGGGGTCAAGCGCAGCGGCCAGGAGGTGTTCTACCGCACGGACCAGCACTGGACGCAGGCCGCCGCGGACGCCACCGCCGACGCGCTGGCGCAGCGCATCAAGACGGACGTGAAGACGCTGGCCGGCAAGCCGGGCACAGGCATGCAACTGGGCAGCGTGGTCAACGAGCGCCGCTATGGCGATCTGGCCGAGCTTTTCCTGACGCCGGACCAGCGCAAGCAGGCCGGACGCGAGACGTTCACCGTGCGCCGTCAGGCCGAAAACCAGAGCCTGCTGGACGACACGCCGGCGCCGGTGCACGTCACCGGCCACAGCATGGTGCAGCCCTACTTCGGTTTTCCGCAGAAGCTGTCCAACGCGCTGGACCGTCCGGTGTCGGTCAACTGGAAACCCGGCAATGTGGGCCACTGGATCATGCTGCTGGAATACCTGGAGTCGCCCGCGTTCAAGCAGAACAAGCCGCAGGTGCTGGTGTGGCAGATGTTCGAACCCACCTATGCGCAGGGGCCTGACGCGCGCGGCCTGTGGGACAACGCTTCGATCATGAGCGCCGACACCTGGCGTACGCGCATGAAAGCGGCGATCGGGAAGTAAGCACGTGAATGCGCCGGAAAAATCGGACGCGGGCCGCCGGGACGCCGGCCGCCGGGACGCCGGCCGCCCGGAGGCCAGCGGCCCGGACGTCAGCGGCCACCGGCTGACCGCATGGGTGGTGGCGCTGCTGCTCGCCGTCGGCCTGGGATGGGGCGGCTGGCGGCTGGCGCAGGCGCGCATCGGCGCGGTTGCCGTGTCGCCGTCCGCCTGGCTGGATGGCTCGGCCGGCGCCGCGCTGAACAAGGCGCTGGCATTGCCGCGCCAGGCCGACGTCGACACCTGGAACGCGGCCTTGCGCTACCGCCTCTTCGGCGACCTGGGCGCGCAGGTTGCGATGGGCTGCCCGCAGTGGCTGTTCTACCGCGACGGACTGCGGCCGCCGCCGGGCGTCCATGTCTTTGACGAACGCCTGCGCCTGATGCGGCATTGGGTGCGCGAGCTGCGCGCCAAACAGGTCCAGGTGCTGGTGGTGGCGGTGCCGGACAAATCGCGTATCGAGGCCGGCCAGCTTTGCGGCCTGCCGGTGTCGCAACCGATGCGCCGGACGCTGGACGCCTGGCAGGACGCGTTGCGCGCGGACGGCGTGCCCTTCGTGGACCTGCGCGACGCGCTGCTGGCCGCCCCCGCGCCGCGCTTTTTCCGAACGGACGTGCACATGAACGCGCAGGGCGCGCAGGCCGCCGCCACGCGCGTGGCCGAGGCCGCCCTGCCGCTGCTGAACGGGCCGGGCACGCAGGTCTTCAAGACCGGGCCCGCGTCCGCGCCGCAGCCGCGCATGGGCGACCTGATCGTGCTGGCTGGGCTGGAAAACGCCCCGCCCGGATGGCGGCCCACGCTGGAAGAGGTGTCCGAGGCGAAGATCGAACCCGTGCGTAGCGGCGGCCTGCTGGATGAAACGCCGCCCGTCGAGGTGCTGCTGGCGGGCAGCTCAAATGGCCGCCGCAGCCAGTTCGCCGAACGCCTGGGCATGGGGCTGTCGCGCGAAGTCTGGAACATGAGCCTGGATGGCGGGCAGTTTTCGGGCGCGCTGACGATGGCGCTGGGCCAGCGCGCGCAATGGCCCGCCAGCCTGAAGCTCGTCATCTGGGAGTTCTCGGAGAACGCCCTGTCGCTGCCGCTGACCGCGGACGAACAAGCCCTGCTGGCCCGCATTCCGTAGCGAACCAAGATGCTATTCAATTCCTACCTGTTCCTCTTGATCTTCCTGCCCGTGACGCTGGCGGTGTATTACGCGCTGGGACCGCTGAACGTGCGTCTTGCGGCGCTGTGGCTGTGCCTGACCTCGCTCGTCTTCTACGGCTGGTGGAATCCGCAGTTTGTCGTGCTGCTGGCCGGTTCCATCGCCTTCAACTACATCGTCAGCCAGCTGATACTGCACTACGCCGGGCGGCCCCGGCTGCAGGGCCTGATCGTGGGGCTGGGCGTGGGCGCGGACCTGGCGCTGCTGTTTCACTACAAGTACTTCGCGACGCTGCTCAACTTCCTGAACGACCTGGGCATGACCGCGGCGTCGGCGGACGACATCATCTTGCCGCTGGGCATCTCGTTCTTCACCTTCACGCAGATCGGCTATCTGCTCGATTGCAAGGCGGGCGTCGTGAAAGAGCGCAGCCTGCTCAGCTATGTGCTGTTCGTGACGTTCTTTCCGCACCTGATTGCCGGCCCCATCCTGCACCACAAGGAGATGATGCCGCAGTTCGCCCAGCCGGAAAATTACCGGTTCCGGGCCGAGAATTTGTCGGTGGGCGCAATGCTGTTCGTGATCGGGCTGGCCAAGAAGGTGCTGCTGGCCGATGGCATCGCCCCCTATGCCGACGCGGGCTTTGCGGCGCCGGGCGAGCTGCAGTTCTTCGGCTCGTGGGGCGCGAGCCTGTGCTACGCCCTGCAGCTGTATTTCGATTTCTCGGGCTATTCGGACATGGCGCTGGGCCTGGCGAAGATGTTCGGCATCCGCTTCCCGCTGAACTTCAATTCGCCCTACAAGGCGGGCAACATCATCGAATTCTGGGCGCGCTGGCACATGACGCTGACGCGCTACATCACCGCGTACCTGTACTACCCGGTGGCGGTGGCCGTGAACAAATGGCGCACGAATCGCGAATTGCCGGTCGGCTCCGCCGGGCTCAAGACCCTGGGCGGTTTTGCGGGCAGCATCGCGCTGCCGACCCTGTTCACGATGACGCTGGCGGGCGTGTGGCACGGCGCGGGCTTTCAGTTCGTGGTGTTCGGCCTGCTGCATGCCATGTACCTGTCCGTGAACCACGCCTGGCGCATCTTCGTCGTGGGCCGCAAGCCCGCCGCCGCCCGCAACACGCACGCCGCCACGCGCGCGCTGTGCGTGCTCATCACTTTTGTCGCGGTGCTGGTCGCGCAGGCATTTTTCCGCGCGAACGGCGTGGGCGACGCGATGCTGCTCGTGCAGGGCATGGTCGGCGCGCGCGGCGTCGAGCCGCTGGACCTGTCCGCCCACGTTGCCGGCCTGGCCTTTGGCGACGCCTGGCGCGTCATCGCCGGCCACCACATGCAGCTCATCTATGCTGTCGTGCTGCTAGCCATCGCATGGTTCGCACCCAATTCGCATCAGATCCTGGGCCGGTGGTCGCCCGCCCTGTTCAAGCCCAACGAGGCACCGCAGCCCTACCTGCGCTGGCGCCCCAACCTGGCTTGGACGGCGGTGATGCTGGTGCTGCTGGTTTTCTGCCTGGCCAACCTGCACAAGGAAGCCCGGTTTCTCTATTTCCAATTCTGACCCTGCAAGGTCGCGGAGCATGACATGGACATCAACGCTATCGAAGCCAAAGTGGCGCAACTGGTCGAAGGCATCATCCTGACGCAGGTCGATCCGGACACGCTGCTGATCGAATCGGGGCTGGTCGACTCGCTGGCGGCGGTGGACGTGGCGCTGGCGGTCGAGCGCGAGTTCGGCTGCAAGATCCCGCCCACCGAGATCGACGTGCACCTGGAATCGGTGCACACGCTGGCCGCCTTCATCGCGGAACACCGCCGCGCCTGACGCGCCGCCACCGGAGGGCCGGACCATGCGTTTCGACTTCAATGCCTTCGACTTCGCCGACACGCAGGCGGGCGCGGACGCCATCGCCGTCGTGGACGCGCGTGGGCCGACGTCCTGGGGCGCGCTACGCGCGGCCACCGACGCCTGGGAACACGCCGCGCGGCAGGCCGGCGCACACGCCGATACGCCGCTGGTAATTTCCGGCCACAAGGAGACGGCGTTTCTGGTGGCCATGCTGGGTTGCCTGAGACTGGGCGTGCCCTTCGTGCCGGTCGACGTCATCAACCCGCCCGAGCGCATCGCGCGCATCGGCGAACTGGTGCGCGCCGGCCTGCGCTACGACGCGCAAGCGGCGCGTTTTACCGCCACGCAGGCCCAGGCTGCAGCGCTGCAAGAGAAAGACCTCGCCTACGTCATGTTCACGTCCGGCAGCACGGGCGACCCGAAGGGCGTGCAGATCGGCCGCGAAAGCGTGTCGCGCTTTGCCGGCTGGATCTCGGACTGCCTGGCGCTGGGCGCGGCGCCGGTCTTCATGGACCAGATGCTCTTCAGCTTCGATTTCTCGCTGTTCAACTGGGTTGGCGCGCTGGCGCTGGGCGGCACCTGCGTGCTGTGTCCGCGCGAGACCATCGCCGAGCGCGATGCCTTCGTGCAGTACCTGGCCGACACCCGCATCAGCGTCTGGGCCTCCACGCCCTCCTTCGTGCGGCAGCAATTGTTCAATCCCGATTTTGATCATGCCCACCTGCCGGACCTGCGCGTCTTCGTCTTCGGGGCCGAATCGCTAACGCCTGCCCTGGCCGAAGAACTGTGGCAGCGCTTTCCGCAGGTGCGCATCGTCAACTCCTACGGCCCGACCGAGGCTACCTGCTCGACCACCTGGGTCGAAATCGATCCGGCGCTGCGCGCGGCGGCGCCCAACCCGTTTCCCATCGGCCGCGCCAAACCGTATGCCGAGGTTTTCATCGACAACGGCGAGATCAGCATCGCGGGCGATCACGTCATGCGCGGCTACCTGAACCGGCCGGATCTGAACGCCACGCGCATGTTCACGCGCGGCGGCAAGCGCGGCTACCGCACGGGTGACCTGGGCGAGATCGACGCGCAAGGGCTGATCACGTTCCGCGGCCGCATCGACGACCAGATCAAGCTGCACGGCTACCGCATCGAACTGGCGGAGATCGACGCGGCCATCGCCGCCCTGCCCGGCGTGCGCGCCGGCGCGACGGTGGCGCTGCGCCGCCCCGACGGCGCCATTGTCCGGCTGATCGGCTTTGCAGAACCGGCAGGCAGCGGCGACGGCCCGCATGCCCCCTCCAGCGGATTGCAGCCGCTGCCGGCCGGACTGGCGGACTGGAAGCACACGCTGGGCCGCCGCCTGCCCCCCTACATGATTCCCTCGGAGCTGGTGGCCTGCCCGCGCTTTCCCACCACCAGCACCGACAAGGCGGACCGCAAGCAGCTCGAACGGCTGTACCTTGAAACGCGCCTCAGCAAGAAACCGGAGCCGCAAGCATGACTCGCACCTCTTTTCGCCTGGCCCTCACCCTAACGATGGCGACCTGCGCCGCCAGCGCCGCCGCCGAAGGCGTGCTGGCGCAACTGTATGCGGCCAGGCCGCCCGCAGGATCCTCGTTCGTGCGGGTGGTCAATCCGCACGTGAATCCGCTGCAGGCTCAGGTCGCCCAAGGTCCGGTCCAGGAGATCGGCCCCGACCGGCAAGCCACCACCTACGCCATCGTGAAGGGCAACCAGCCCTTTGATGTGCGCATCGACGGCAAGCTGGCCGGCACGCTGCAGGTGGCGCCCGACACGTTCAGCACGCTGGTGCCGCGGCGCGACGGCGGCAGGCTATCCTTCAGCGTCATCGACGATAGCGCCGGCGCGCAGGATGCGCTGAAGGCCGAGCTGCGCTTTTACAATCTGGCGACGGACTGCCCGGCCGGGCAGTTGTCCGTCAGCCCGTCTGGCCCCGTCCTGTTCAAGGACGTCGGGCCCGGCGCGTCCACCGCGCGCGCGATCAATCCGGTCAGCGCGACGCTGGCCGCCGGCTGCGGCGCCGCCGTGTCCAAAGCGTTGCCGCTGCCGGCCTTGCAACCCGGCGACCATTACAGCCTGTTCCTGACCGGCACGCCCGAAGCCCCCGTGCTGCGCGGGCAAGCCAGCGGCACGGACCCGTACAAGAAATAGGAAGACACCGTCATGCGCCGCGTATTCCGGGAAGACCACGAACTCTTTCGCGACCAGGTCAAGCGCTTCATTGCCAGCGAGATCGCACCCCACTATGCCGAGTGGGAAGCCGCCGGCGTGACGCCGCGCGCGCTGTGGCGGCGCGCGGGCGAAGAGGGGTTGCTCAACTGCGCGCTGCCCGACCCCTATGGAGCGGGCGGCGACTTCGGTCATGCGGCCGTGGTGATCGAGGAACTGGCCCGCGCGAACTTCCTGGGCGTCGGCTTTTCGATCCATTCCGACATGGTCGCGCCGTACCTGATGAACGTTGGCACAGACTCGCAGAAGCAGCGCTGGCTGCCCGCCATGACGCGCGGCGAGACCATCGGCGCCATCGCGCTGACCGAGCCCGATGCAGGCAGCGACCTGAAGGCCGTGCGCACCCGCGCGCGGCGCGATGGCGACCACTTCGTACTGAATGGGCAGAAGACCTTCATCACCAATGGCGTGAACGCGGGCCTGGCCATCGTGCTAGCCAGCACCGATCCGGACCTGGGCGCGCGCGGGCTGTCGCTCTTCTGTGTAGAGGAAAACCTGCCCGGCTTTACGAAGGGCGGGCCGCTGCACAAGATCGGCCAGCACAGCCAGGACACCTGCGAGCTCTTCTTCAACGATGCGCGCGTACCGGCCGATTGCCTGCTGGGTCCGCTCAACCAGGCGTTCGAGATCATGACGCGCGAACTGGCGCGCGAACGCCTGGCCATTGCGCTACGCGCGGCAGCCTCGCAGGAAGGGATGCTGGACGAGGCCGCGCAGTACACGCGCGAGCGCAAGGTGTTTGGCCGCCGCGTGATCGACTACCAGAACACGCGCTTCAAGCTTGCGAACGCACGCGCGCAGAGCGTCATGCTGCGCGTGTTTTTGGACGATTGCCTGGCGCGCATGATGGAAGGCGAGCTGGACGCCACGACGGCGGCCATCGCCAAGCTCAATGCGACCGAGATGCAGGGCCGCATATTGGACGACCTGCTGCAGTTGTACGGCGGGTATGGCTACATGGCGGAATACGGCATCGGCCGCGCCTGGGCCGATGCGCGCGCGCTGCGCATCTTCGGGGGCACGAGCGAGGTCATGCTGGAAATCATCGGCCGCAGCTTCAATTGACGCGGCGCGCGTCAGACGCGCGCGTCCATCCAGGCCTGCATCAAGGCCTGCGCCTCGGGCGTATCGCCGATCACCCACGGGTCCAGCGCGAAAGCCACGATGCGCTTGGCGCCATAGCCGCGCGCGACCTCCCATTGCTCGTACACCCGGGGGAACTCGGCCGAACGGGCCTTGAACGTCGAGCCGTCAGTCGCGCCTGACGGCAGTTCCTCGAAGAGCTCCAGGATCAGGTCGAAAGACGCGCGGCGTTCCAGCAGCATGTCGTGCAGCGGCGCCAGCGCGCGCAGATTGTCCATCCCCGCCACGCCCACGCCATCCTGGATCATGGGATGGATACCCACGTGGTCCAGAATGCGGCTCCACAGCGTCGCCAGCGACCCATTGCCCGGCAGCCGGCTGAAATAGGTAGAGATGCAGGGCACGCTGCTGCTGGTGTCCTGCGCCGCGCGCGACAGCGCGTCCAGCCACGGCATCAGCAGCGACTGGCGCTCGGCGGACGCCCAGTTGTACTGTTCCAGCTCATACGGCAGATACCATCCGCGGAAGGCGCGGCGCTGGTTCCAGCCGGATTCGCGCATGTACGCGATGCCGCGCTCGCGTGTCTGGTCCAGGAAGGCGGCCAGCGCGGGGATGTCGGCGCGGGCCAGCACGTCCCACCAGCGCTGGTCATACGGCAGGCCGACGTGAATGCCCAGGCCCTGGTGCGCGGCTTCGTCGAACAGCGTGTCCAGCAGCGCGCCGGGCGCCATCCAGTCGTCAGGCCGCCCGCCCTCCAGGCCGGTCCATTGCAGGAAGATCTCGCGGCTGCCCAGCCGCCGGAAGCTGCGCAGCCGCAGACGCCAGTCGTCAGCCGTCAGGTCCGCGTGGCTGCGCCAGAGCTGCAGGAACGTGGCATTTACGGAAACGGGCGGCGAGCATGCCGCCAAGGGCGCCAGCGCGCCGAGGGCCAGCGCCTGAAACAGGCGCCGGCGCAGGGGGGACTTGAGCTGCGGATGTTCCAGAAGACTGCCCTGCCCTTATCCGCGGTTGCCGAAGATGCCCGAAAGCGAACCCAGCAGATCGGCCGGGTTGAAGGATTGGCCGGGTTGCACCGCGCCGTCAGGCGTGGCCTTATCGACCAGTTGCGGCAGCAGGGCCGACAGGGAATCCAGCACGGCGCTCTCGTCTTGCCCCGTCTTGGCGGCCAGTTCGTTCACGACGCCGGGATCCAGCACGGCGCCGAGCTGGCTCGGGCTGACGGGCAGGTTCTGACCCGTGCCCACCCATGACGCCACGACTTCGCCCAGTCCGCCCTTCTGGAAGCTGGCGATCAGCCCGGTCAGGCCGCCGGGGTACTTGTTCAGTTGTTCGATCAGCGCGGGCAGCAGCGAGGCCGATCCGCCTTGCTGACCGCCGCCGGCCATCGAGGCCAAAGTGTCCAATAGGCTCATTGCCGCGCTCCTGAAAAAGTCGGGAAATCAGTATAGGCCCATGAAAAGCGCGGTGTGCGTCAATGCTGTTGCCGCCGGCGACGACTTTGCAAAAGTTGTAAATCGCGCGCGTGGCCACGCGATCCGGTTCATCCTTTGGCCGGGGCCGCCGATGCCCGCAGCGCCTTCAACGCCTTTTGGCCCGCGCGCCCGTCCGGCGGCAGTCCCAATTCGCGCTGGGCGGCCTGCAAGGCCTGGCGCGTGCGGGCGCCGATCATGCCGTCGGGTTCGCCCAGGTCGTAACCCCGGGCGATCAAGAGGCGCTGCAGCTCGCGCCGCTCGGCGCGCGACAGGCCAGGATCGTCCGTTGGCCAGGCCTGCAATAGCGGACCGCCGCCCCGCAAACGGTCTGACAGATGCGCGATCGCCAGCGCGTAGCTTTCGGCCGCGTTGTACGAATACAAGGCGTCGAAATTGCGCGTGACGAGGAACGCCGGGCCGTTGCGGCCGGCCGGCAGCAGCAGCCCGGCCGGGGTGTCGCCCGCCGGCAACGCCTGCCCGTCGGCGCGCGTCACGCCCTGTCTGGCCCACGCGGACATCGGGCGCTTGTTCTTGCGGCCTGCCCCGGACGTATCCAGCCCGGCCGGCAGCTTGACCTCATAGCCCCAGGCCAGCCCCGGATTCCAGCCCGCACGCTTGAGGAAGTTGGCCGTCGACCCCAGCGCATCCGGCACGCTGTCGACGAGATCCCGGCGGCCATCGCCGTCAAAGTCAACCGCCAGCCGCAGGTAAGTGGACGGCATGAACTGGGTCTGACCAAACGCGCCCGCCCAGGATCCGACAAGACGCTCGGGCGCGATGTGCTCGTCCTGGATGATCTTCAGCGTGGCAAAGAACTCGCCGCGGAAATACGCCTGCCGCCGGCCGTAGCACGACAGCGTGGACAGCGAGGTCAGCAACGGCCGGCCGCCCAGCGTGCGGCCGAAATTGCTTTCCACGCCCCACACCGCGGCGATGGTGGCCGGGTCCACGCCATAGCGCACCGAGGCCCGGTCCAGCTCGGCCTGCCAGCGCGCCATGCCGGCCTGCCCGTCGGCCACGCGCTCGTCGTCCACCAGGCCCGCCATGTAGTCCCAGATGGGCGTCTTGAATTCCGGCTGCGCGTCCAGCAGATCGATCACCGCCATGTCGGGCACAAGCTGGGCGGTATGCGTGTCGAACGTCGCGCCCGAGACGCCGGCCTTCAAGGCGGGCGCCCGCAGTGTTGACAGGCAGGCGGCAAAGGAGTCGGCGGCCAGCGCCGCGGGCGCGGGCAGGATCAGCACGGCGGTCGTCATTGCGGCGGTCGTCACCGCGGCGCGGGCTCGCGCGCCGCTCAACAGGGATTTCATGCTTGGGATTCCTTGGGAGGTGCGATCGCGGCATCGCCTTGCAGGCGCCGCGTCCAGTCTTCGACTTCACCGGCACGGGCGCGCTTTTCAAACAGCGCACGCCAGTTGGGCGACAGTTCCGGCAGCGCCGCAAGCGCGTGCAGCACGTCGGGATCGAGCACCCGGCGATTCAGGATGTCCTGCACGCGCGCCAGCGTCCATTGCGGATGCGGCCGCTCCGCAAGCGTGAGGGTGTCGCCAGCCGACAGCCAGCCCGTCTGCAGCACGCGGTAATACCAGCCCGTCATGCCGCTGGCCTGAACCTGCGCGGCCATGCCCTTGTGCTGGAACCGGTGGTCCAGTTTCCAGCATGGCTGGCGCGCCTGCGACACCTGGATCAGCGCCGTGCCCGCGCGATAGGTGTCGCCCACGCATACGTCGCTTTCGGTCATGCCGGTCGTGGAAAGATTTTCGCCGAAGGCGCCGGGCGCACGCAGCACGGCGCGTTCGCCCAGCGCCTGGCGCCACGCGGGATAGTGGTCGCGCGCATAGTGATGCAACGCCTTTTCCGGGCCGCCATGAAAGCGCCGGTCCGCCTGTTCGTCCCCGTCCAGCCCTTCCAGGCCCAGCCAGCGCCGTTCGGCAACCGGCTGCTTGTCGATGCCGCTGTCGCGTCCCGAATCGCCCAGCGGCCGCACCTCGCCCGTCAGCAGGGCGTCGATCGTGATGTTCATCTTTCCGTCTTCCAATCAGCCGGCCTGCAGCGCGGCAAGCTCGTCGTCGTCGAATCCAGCGGCGCGCCGCGCCTCCAGGTTGAAAGGGCCACGCAGGCGAGGCGCCTGGTAGCGCGCCGCCAGTTCGGCGTAGCAGGCGACCGGCTCCTTGCCCGCCAGCGCGCACTGCTGCTTGTACCAATGGTTGCCGATCGCGACATGGCCGATTTCGTCGCGCAGGATGATGTCCACGATGGCGGCGCTTTGCGCATCGCCCGCGCCCGCCAGTTTGTTCCGGATCATGGGGGACGCGTCCAGGCCGCGCGCCTCGAGCGTGCGCGGCACCAGCGCCAGGCGCGCCAGCAGGTCGTCTTGCGTGCGCTCAGCCATGTCCCACAAGCCGTTGTGCGCGGGGAAGTCGCCGTAGGCGAATCCCAGCGCGTCCAGCCGCTGGCGCAGCAGGTCGAAATGCAGCGCCTCTTCGCGCGCCACGCGCAGCCAGTCGCGGTAGAACGCCTCGGGCATGCCGGCAAAACGCCACATGATGTCCAGCGCCAGGTTCACGGCGTTGAACTCGATGTGGGCCAGCGCGTGCAAGAGCGCCGCGCGGCCCTCCTGCGTGGCCATGGAACGCTGGCTGACCTGGGCCGGCGGGACCAGTTCGGGCCGCGGCGGGCGGCCGGGCAATCCCGCGACCGGCGCAAAGACGCGTGCGCAATCGAGCCGCGCATCGTCGGCAATGGCGCGCACGCGCGCCAGCTTCTCGGACCATGCCGTGGCGGCCAGCGCCGCCAGCGCCTGCGCGCGGATGCAACGCGCATCGTCCTCCTGCCCGCCGGGGGCCGTCTTGCTGCTGTCCATGTTGCCGTCATTCCCGGGCGCCGCCTGGGCGCCTCAAATCCCTGTCATTGCCATGGCTTGCACGCCAGGCGTTGCCGAAGACTTTATCATTCGCGGATGGATCCCTTGCGCCTTACCTTGGAAACCGATCTGTCCCGCATCGACGCCCGGCAATGGGACGCGCTGGCCGGGGATCAGCCTTTTCTGCGCCACGCCTTTCTGCTGGCGCTGCACGAGACCGGCTGCGCATCGCGCCAGACGGGCTGGGCGCCGCATTTCATGGCGCTGTGGCGGGACGATGTGCTGGCCGGTGCGGTGCCGCTCTACCTGAAGTCGCATTCGCGCGGCGAGTATGTGTTCGACTACGCGTGGGCCGACGCCTTTCAGCGGCACGACATGCGCTACTACCCGAAGCTGTTGTCGGCCATCCCGTTCACGCCGGTCACCGGCCCGCGGCTGTTGGCGGCCAACGACGAAGACCGCGCGACGCTGGTGCGCGGGCTGGTCGCGTTTGCCGAAGAGGTCAACGTGTCGTCGCTGCACCTGCTGTTTCCCATCGACGCCGACGTGCGCGCGTTGCGGGAAGCCGGCTTCATGATCCGCGAGAGCGTGCAGTTTCACTGGACCAACGCGGGCTACGCCGACTTCGACGCGTTCCTGTCCGCCATGAGCCACGACAAGCGCAAGAAGATCCGCCAGGACCGCAAGAAGGTCGCGGCCGCCGGCCTCGCGTTCCGCTGGCTGCGCGGCGGCGAAATCGGCGTGAAGGAACTGGATTTCTTCTACAGCTGCTACTGCCGCACCTACTTCAACCACGGCAACCCGCCCTACCTGAGCCGCGAGTTCTTCGAGCAGGCGCATCGCGACCAGCCCGACGCCTTCGTGCTGATCCTGGCCGAACGCGACGGCGAGCCGGTGGCGTGCGCCCTCAACCTGGCGGGCGGCGAGGCCCTGTACGGGCGCTACTGGGGTGCGACGGAATACGTGCCGGGTCTGCATTTCGAGACGTGCTACATGCAGTCGATCGCGTATTGCATTGCGCATGGGATCGCGCGCTTTGAAGGCGGCGCGCAGGGCGAACACAAGATGGCGCGCGGCCTGCTGCCCACGCCGACGTGGTCAGCGCACTGGGTGGCGCACCCGGGTTTTGCCGAGGCGATCCAGAACTTCCTGGATGAGGAAACCGCGGCAGTGACGGACTATCTGGGAGAGCTGGAATCGCATACGCCCTTCAAGGGGCGAGGTGACTGACGTCGGCAGCGGCGTCAGTCACCGGCACAAGCCAGACCGCCTTGCCGTCAGAGGAAGCGGTCCAGCAGCTTGCGGCTGTGTTTGTCCAGCGACTGGATGTCGCGCACCAGATAGAAGATGCCGTGGTTGTCGGCGATGAGCAGCGTCTGCGCGGACAGGCGGCGGATGTCTTCTTCGCCGCGCAGCGTGAACGAGGTCGCGCCGCGGTCGGTCTCGACCTTCCAGACGCTGGGCGTGGCGTAGGTGGACACGCTGGTCAGCTTGCGGATCTCGGGCATGAACTCGCGGCTGGCGAGTTCTTCTTCGATCAGGGCGCGCGGCTCGGCGGGGACGTCGGACAGGTGTTCGATCCACAGCAGCTCGTGCCCGTCGCTGGTCACCAGCGACAGGCCGCGGCCCGCCTCGCTGATCGGGAAGGCGCGCACCGGCAGGACGCCTTCATGCGACTCGCCGTCGGCGGACTGGAACTCCAGGCGGCCAAAGGCGTTGCGGCGCAATTGAAAGAACGGCAAGGTCATGGCGAGGTTATTCCGTTTCCGCGTCAGGCCACGGCGGCCATGTCTTCGCTGCCCGACGCCTGGGCGTCGGCTTCCGCCTGGCGCGCCTGCGCCTGATAGAGGCGGTAGTAGGCGCCCTCGCGGGCCATCAGTTCTTCGTGCGGGCCCTGCTCCACGATCTGGCCGCGGTCCAGGACCACCAGGCGGTCGGCCTTGCGCAGCGTGCTCAGGCGGTGCGCGATCGCAATCGTGGTGCGGCCGCGCACCAGGTTGTCCAGGGCCTTCTGAATCTCTTTCTCGGTCGTGGTGTCCACCGACGACGTCGCTTCGTCCAGGATCAGGATGCGCGGGTCGATCAACAGCGCGCGCGCGATCGAGATGCGCTGGCGTTCGCCGCCCGACAAGGCCTGACCGCGTTCGCCCACCAGCGAGTCGTAGCCGTGCGGCAGGCGCAGGATGAACTCGTGCGCATGCGCGGCGCGCGCCGCGGCCACGATCTCGTCACGGGTGGCGTCAGGCCGGCCGTAGGCGATGTTCTCGGCAATGGTGCCAAAGAACAGGAACGGCTCCTGCAGCACCAGCCCGATATTGCGGCGGTAGTCGGCCACGCGGACCGAACGGATGTCGGCGCCATCGACCAGCACCGCGCCTTCGGATACGTCGTAGAAGCGGCAGATCAGGTTGATCAGCGTGCTCTTGCCGGAACCGCTGTGTCCCACCAGCCCGATCATTTCGCCCGGCGCGATAGTCAGGTTCAGCCCGCGTATGACCTGGCGGTTGCCATAGCGGAAACCGACGTCGCGCAGTTCGATGCGGCCATTGATGTGCGGCAGCTTGGCGGGGTTTTGCGGCTCGGGCACGCTGGACACATGGTCCAGGATGTCGAAAATGCGCTTGGCGCCAGCAGCGGCCTTTTGCGTGACCGACACGATGCGGCTCATGGAATCCAGGCGCATGTAGAAACGCCCGATATACGCCAGGAACGCGGCCAGCACGCCCACGGTGATCTGCTTTTGCGAGACCTGCCAGATGCCGAAGATCCACACCACCAGCAAACCGACTTCGGTCAGCAGCGTGACGGTGGGCGAGAACAGCGACCACGTGGTGTTGACGCGGTCGTTGACTTCCAGGTTGCGGTTGTTGGCTTCGCGAAAGCGCGCGACCTCGCGTTTTTCCTGCGCAAACGCCTTGACCACGCGGATGCCGGGAATGGTGTCGGCCAGCACGTTGGTGATCTCGGACCAGATGCGGTCGACTTTTTCGAAGCCGTGGCGCAGGCGGTCGCGCACGGCATGGATCATCCAGATGATGAACGGCAGCGGCACCAGCGTGACCAGCGCAAGCCACGGATTGATGCTGATCAGGATGACCGCCGTCATGGCGATCATGAGGATGTCGGTGGCGAAATCCAACAGGTGCAGCGACAGGAACACGCAGATGCGGTCGGTTTCGCTGCCGATGCGCGAGATCAGGTCGCCGGTGCGCTTGCCGCCGAAATACTCAAGCGAAAGCTGCTGCAAGTGCGCGTAAGTGGTGGTGCGCAGATCGGCCCCGATACGTTCGCTGACCCAAGCCAGAATGTACGTGCGTGCCCAGCCCAGCCCCCACGCCAGGATCGCCGATCCCAGCAGACCGCCCAAATACAGGCGCACCAGGCTGTAATCGATGGGTGCGCCGTTCTGAAACGGGATCAGCACGTCGTCCATCAAGGGCATGGTCAGGTACGGCGGCACCAGCGTGGCCGCGGTGCCCAGCAATGTCAGCAGAAAGCCGGCAAACAGCGGGCCGCGATAGGGCCGCGCAAACCGCCACAACCGCAGCAGCGCCCAGGTGGTCGACGGCGCGGCCTGTTCCTGGTTGCAGGTTGGACATTCTTCCTCGCCCGCAGGAATGACGTTATTACAGATGGTGCAGGTGCGCTCTTCCAGCGCTTCGGCCTGTTTGCCCGACAAACGGATGGACTGCTGGGTTTCAAACTGCACCAAAAGCCGCAACGCCGCTGGATTGCACGCCAGCGTGAACCGCCAGACGGCAAGGCGCCCGCTGTCGTCATGCAGTTCCAGCCCGGCGGCGCCGGCATGGTCGCTGAGGGATAGCTTCAGTTGGGGGCCATATGGCCAGGATTCCCAACCGGAATCGTCGGGAAGACGGGCGACCAGCCGTTTATCGGTGACGGCGACCAGTCCCGGCTGGAACTTCAAACGCTGATCGAGGTCTATTTCGACCCAGGCCAGAAGGGTTTCGTCATCCGCCAGTTCGGTGCGGATTTCATCCCGCCAGCGGGCAGGAAATGCGTCGGCAAGGCCGGAAAGCAGGTTTGGTTTTTTCATTGGAACGCATACCGGGCCAGAACTCTGCCCTACTAGGCGGCAACCGGTTTGACGCCAGCGGCGGCAAACGTGTCCCTTCCTTACAACACAACGAGTTCACGCCATGAAGGCGTCGTATAGTATCAGCCGATTTTTCTAATTAGGAACATCTGGGATCCCCCACTCGTTGGCATTATTCTTAAGGCGCAACCCCAATAAAATCGCGGTCTTGCATAGGGGCGTCCGCGCGTGCCAACCTGCTTCTCGAGCGAATTAAAACATGAAAAAGAAAGACATTGAATTTATCGATGTCGTGGCTTTGCGCGGCCCGAACATTTGGACGTATCGTCCGGTCCTTGAAGCATGGGTGGATATCGGCGAACTGGAGGACTACCCCTCCAACACGATTCCCGGATTTTATGAGCGCCTGAGCGAATGGCTGCCGACCCTGATCGAGCACCGGTGCAGCCCCGGCGTGCGAGGCGGTTTTCTGGCCCGCCTCAAAGAAGGCACCTGGCCCGGCCACATTCTCGAGCACGTCACGCTTGAACTGCAGAACCTGGCGGGCCTGCGCGGCGGCTTCGGCAAGGCGCGCGAAACCTCCAAGCGCGGCGTCTATAAAGTCGTTGTGCGCGCCTGGCAGGAACAGGTTACCCGCACCGCGCTGAACGAAGCGCGCGACCTCGTCATGGCCGCCATCGAGGACCGCCCGTTCGACGTGTCCGCCACCATCGCCAAGCTGCGCAGCCTGGTCGACCGCCACTGCCTCGGCCCCAGCACGGCCTGCATCGTGGACGCGGCCGACGACCGCGACATCCCTTATATCCGCCTTTTTGAGGGCAACCTCGTCCAATTCGGCTACGGCTCGGCGCAACGCCGCATCTGGACGGCCGAGACCGATCGCACCAGCGCCATCGCCGAGGGCATCTCGCGCGACAAGGACCTGACCAAGGAACTGCTGTCGACCTGCGGCGTGCCGGTGCCCGAAGGGCGCCTGGTCGACAGCGAGGAAGACGCCTGGGACGCCGCCGAAGACATCGGACTGCCCGTGGTGGTCAAGCCCTACGACGGCAACCATGGCCGCGGCGTCTTCACCAACCTGACGACCCGCGAAGAAGTGGTGTCGGCTTACCGCGTCGCCGTGGACGAAGGCAGCGGCGTCATCGTCGAACGCTTCGTGCTGGGCAACGAACACCGCCTGCTGGTGGTGGGCAACCGCATGGTCGCCGCTGCCGCCGGCGAACCGGCGTGGGTCACGGGCGACGGCAAGTCCACGGTCACCGAACTCATCGACAGCCAGATCAACACCGACCCGCGCCGCGGCCGCACCGAGAACCATCCGCTCAATTTTGTGCGCCTGGATTCCGCCGCCCGGCTGGAAATCGCGCGGCAGGGCCTGACCGAAGACAGCGTTCCGCCCGAGGGCCAGCGCGTGCTGGTGCAGCGCAGCGGCAACGTCGCATTCGACGTGACCGACCGCGTCCACCCCAGCGTCGCGGCCACCGTGACGCTCGCGGCACGCATCGTCGGCCTGGACATTGCCGGCGTGGACCTGGTGGCCGAAGACATCACGCGCCCCCTGGACGAACAGCGCGGCGCCATCGTCGAAGTCAACGCCGGCCCGGGCCTGCTGATGCACCTGAAGCCCGCCGACGGCGCGCCGCGCCCGGTGGGCCGCGCCATCGTCGATCACCTCTTCCCCGAGGGCGAGGCTGGCCGCATTCCCATCGTCGGCGTGACCGGCACCAACGGCAAGACCGTCGTCGCCCGCCTGGTGGCGCGCCTCTTGCACCTGTCGGGCAAGCGCACGGGCCTGGCGTGCAGCGAAGGCCTGTATCTGGACCGCCGCCTGGTGCAAAAGGGCGACCGCGCCGACTTCGCGTCGGGCACGCGCCTTTTGATGAACCGCAACGTGGACGCCGCCGTCATCGAGAACGACAGCGGCGTGATCCTGGGCCAAGGCCTGGCCTACGACCGCTGCCAGGTCGGCGTCGTCACCAACATCGATGACGGCGACCATCTGGGCGACTACGACATCAACGAAACCGAGCGCCTGTTCAACGTGTTCCGCACGCAGGTCGACGTCGTCCTGCCCGATGGCGTGGCCGTGCTGAATGCACGCGATCCGCGCGTGGTCGAAATGGCCGAGCTCTGCGACGGTTCCGTCATCTTCTTTGGCATCGATCCCGCCCTGCCCGCCATCGTGCAGCATCTGGCCCAGGACGGGCGCGCGGTGTTCGTGCGCGACGGCAGCATCGTGCTGGCCCGAGGCAGCCATGAGGAACGCCTGGCCGACGTCGCCGCCATTCCGCTGACGCACGGCGGCCGCGTGGCCTTCCAGGTCGAGAACGTGCTGGCGGCCGTGGGTTCGGCCTGGGCGCTGGACATTCCCGTTGAATTGATCCGCGCCGGCATCGAGACCTTCGATATCGATCAGGCGGATGCCCCGTGGCAGTTCACGCTGTTCGAGCGCAATGGCGCGACGGTCGTCGTGGACGACGTGCATAACGCGTCGGCGCTGCGCCCGCTGATCGCCGCCATCGACCAGTTTCCTTCCGGCAAGCGCGCCGCGGTCTACTCGGCCGGCGCGGACCGCCGCGATGCGGACCTGATCGAGCAAGGCAAGCTGCTCGGCGACGCATTCGACCGCGTGGTCCTCTACGACGACACGACGGTGCGCAGCAAGCGTCCCGAGGGCGAGGCGCGCGCGCTGTTGCGCCAGGGCCTGGCGCAGGGCAGCCGCGTCAAGGACATCCAGGAAGAGCCTGACCACGGCAAGGCCATCGCCAGCGTGCTCGATGGCATCGGAAGCGGCGACTTCGCTCTGCTGCAGTCCGACGAGGCGTTCTCCGGCCCGACCATCGACCTGGTCCGCCGCTGGATCCAACAACACTGACACTACTCCGCTCGCGTCCGCCCCCAGTGGCGGACGCGCGCCAGACGACAGGAAACCCTGCCATGGAAGTCTCCCGTATCCGAGCATTGCGCGGCCCCAACCTGTGGAGCAAGAACACCGCCATCGAGGCCATCGTGTCTTGCGGCGATGCCGAATGCTCCATCGATAACCTGCCCGAGTTTGAAGCGCGCCTGCGCGCGCGCCTGCCGCAGACCGGATTGCTGCGTCCCGAAGGCCATCAGGACGCGGTGTCCATCGCGCACGTGCTGCAGATCGTTGCGCTGACGATGCAGGCGCACGCCGGCTGCCCCGTCACGTTCGGCCGCACTGCCTCCACCATCGAGCCCGGCGTGTTCCAGGTCGTGGTCGAGTACAGCGAAGAAGAAGTCGGCAAGCTGGCAATGGAACTGGCTCAGGACCTCGTGCGCGCCGCGCTCGATGACACGCCGTTCGACATCGCCGACGCCTTGAAGCGCCTGCGCGAACTGGACGAAGACGTCCGCCTGGGACCCAGCACCGGCTCCATCGTGAACGCCGCCACGGCGCGCAACATCCCGTACCGCCGCCTGACGCAAGGCAGCATGGTGCAGTTCGGCTGGGGCAGCAAGCAACGCCGCATCCAGGCCGCGGAAACCGATCTGACCAGCGCCATCTCGGAATCCATCGCGCAGGACAAGGACTTGACCAAGATGCTGCTGGACGCCGCCGGCGTGCCGGTGCCGATGGGCCGTTCCGTGACCAGCGCCGAAGAGGCCTGGGAAGCGGCGCAGGAACTGGGCGGTCCGGTCGTGGTCAAGCCGCGCGACGGCAGCCAGGGCCGCGGCGTCGCGGTCAACATCGAGACCCGCGAGCGGGTGATCCAGGCCTTTGAAGTGGCCGAGGAAATCAGTTCCGAGGTCATCGTCGAACGCTACATTCCCGGCCACGATTTCCGACTGCTGGTGGTCGGCGGCGCGCTGGTGGCGGCCTCGCGCCGCGATCCCCCGCAGGTCACGGGCGACGGCCAGCACACGATCCGCCAACTCGTCGACCAGGTCAACGCCGACCCTTTGCGCGGCGATGGCCACGCCACGTCCCTGACCAAGATCCGCTTTGACGACATCGCCCTGGCGACGCTGAAAAAGCAGGGCTTTGACGCCGATTCCGTGCCGCCCTCCGGCACCCTGATCTTCCTGCGCAACAACGCCAACCTCAGCACGGGCGGCTCGGCCACCGACGTGACCGACGAAGTCCACCCGGAAATGGCGGCGCGCGCGGTGTCTGCGGCCCGCATGATCGGCCTGGATATCTGCGGCGTGGACGTGGTGGCCGAAAGCGTGCACTACCCGCTCGAAGAGCAGCACGGCGGCGTGGTCGAGGTCAACGCCGCGCCCGGCCTGCGCATGCACCTGAATCCTTCGTTCGGCAAGGGCCGCGCGGTGGGCGAAGCCATCATCGCCAACATGTTCGCGGACGGCGAGGACGGCCGCATCCCGGTCGTGGCCGTCGCGGGCACCAACGGCAAGACCACCACGGTGCGCCTGACCGCGCATCTGCTGGGCGTGGCCGACAACCGCGTGGGCATGACGAATTCGGACGGCGTGTACGTGGACAACCTGCGCATCGACACCGGCGACTGCAGCGGCCCGCGCAGCGCGCGCAGCGTGCTGATGCATCCGGACGTGGACGCCGCCGTGTTCGAAACCGCGCGCGGCGGCATCCTGCGCGAAGGGCTGGCGTTCGACCGCTGCAACGTCGCCATTGTCACCAACATCGGCATGGGCGATCACCTGGGGCTGGGCTACATCAGCACGGTCGAGGACCTGGCCGTGGTCAAGCGCGTGATCGTCCAGCATGTGCATCCGAGCGGCATGGCGGTGCTGAACGCCGCCGATCCGATCGTGGCCGAAATGGCTTCGAGCTGCCCGGGCTCGATCACCTACTTTGCCGAAGACCGCAATCATCCCGTGCTGGCCACGCACCGCGCGCAGGGCCTGCGATCGGTGTACCGCGATGGCGATGCCATCGTGGCGGCGCAGGGCGCCGACGAAGTGCGCTTCCCGCTGGCCGAGATTCCGCTCACCCGCAACGGCACGATCACCTTCCAGGTCGAAAACGCGATGGCGTCGATTGCGGCGGCATGGGCGCTGAACCTGGGCTGGGACGTCATCCGCCGCGGCCTGGCCACGTTCGTCAACGATGCGCAGACGGCGCCCGGCCGCTTCAACGTGTTCGATTACCGCGGCGCGACCGTGATCGCCGACTACGGCCACAACCCCGACGCCATCCAGGCGCTGGTGCGCGCGGTGGACGCCATGCCGGCCAAGCGCCGCTCGGTCGTCATCAGCGGCGCGGGCGACCGCCGCGACGAAGACATCCGCATGCAGACCGAGATCCTGGGCGCCGCCTTCGACGACGTGCTGCTCTACCAGGATCAATGCCAACGCGGCCGCGCGGACGGCGAGGTGCTGGCCTTGCTGCAGCAGGGCCTGGTGGGCGCCAGCCGCGCCACGCACATCGACGAGATCCACGGCGAGTTCCTGGCGATCGACACGGCGCTGTCGCGCCTGAACCCGGGCGATCTGTGCCTGATCCTGGTCGATCAGGTGGAAGAAGCGCTGGCGCATATCGCCCAGCGCATCGCGCAGCCCTGACCGGGTCGCGGGACAAAGACGGGGCGCTCAGGCGCCCCGTTTTTTTGTCCTGATCGCCTTAGCCGTGCGGCGCGACCACGGGTGCCGAAGCCTGGTACCTGTCGGTCACATGGGTGCATCCCACGGCAGCCATGGCGCCCAGCGCCAGCAAGATCGCGCTGCAAAGTCGTTTCGTCATGCGGGCTTTCTCCCTTCGGGTGTGTCGAACCGCCAGCCGGTTCCTCGTGGACTATACCGGCCCGGGGACCGCCCGGCCACCCGCGCCATTGCTGGCGTTCGAGCGGATCGGTTACCAGCCGCGCTCAAAAGGGGTCAAATCGTTGCTCAAATGTAACTCGGCCCTATCGCTCCCGGGATGCGATTTCTCGTCTCAAACACGGGGCTTTTTCCACATTGGCGCAGTTACATTTCTCCACAGCGTCGTTTGACAGCCCCAGGGGGCGACTCGTAGCTTAGAACCTAGCTGATCAGTACCCAACACACCGCGTCAGGGCAGCTTCATAGGCCATGAACCTGCCGCCGCACGTAACCAGAGAGAGGTCACCATGAACAACGACATCATCGCCGGAAAGTGGAAGCAACTGACGGGCAAGGCCAAGGCGGCTTGGGGTGAACTCACCGACGACGAGCTGACCCGTACCGAGGGCAATGCCGAACGCCTGGCTGGTCTGATCCAGGAGCGCTACGGCAAGACCAAGGACGAGGCGCAAAAGGAAGTCCGGGATTTCTTCGACCGTAATCCCTGATCTACATAAACACCAGGAGAAGCTGTCATGTTGCATTACGCCGTAGTTTTCTTCGTCATCGCGATCATCGCGGCTGTCCTGGGTTTCGGCGGCATCGCCGCCGGCGCCGCGGGGATTGCCAAGATCCTGTTCTTCGTCTTTCTGGTTCTGGCACTGCTGTCCATTCTGGGCGGCGCCTTCCGCAAGAAATAGAACGAGCACCTGAACGTTTTTAGTTAGTCATTGCGTCTCGAACGCGCTGAACACCAATAAAAAGGAGCATTACTATGGAAATTCGCAAGCTGATCGCCGCCGCCGCACTGGGTACGGGCGCTGTCTTCACTTCCATGGCTTTTGCCGCCGACGACGGCAAGCCGAAACAGTCCGTGGGTGAATACGCGTCCGACGCCACCGTGACCACCAAGGTCAAGGCCGCCTTCGTGGCCGACAAGCAACTGAGCGCCCTGGAAATCGCTGTTGAAACCAACAACGGCGTTGCCACGCTGACCGGTACCGTCGGCACCGCTGCCGAAGCGGATCATGCCGCGACGGTCGCCCGTGGCGTCGAGGGCGTGAAGCAGGTCAAGAACAACATCAAGGTTGATCCTGCCAAGAACCGCAAGTAATCAGGCAACGAACTTTCGACGCCGGATTTGAGAACGGCGCCTGTGCAAACACAGGCGCCGTTTTCACGTGCGCGATCTGAAAGGGTCGGGGCTAGAGCGTGACCGTCCCTCGCCCGATTTCCAGCGCGCGTCCGCCCACCAGGATGCGGCCGTCTGCCGGGACATCGAGCAGCAGGCGGCACGGACGGCCGGTCTGGTCGCCCTGCTCGACCAGCACGCTGGCCGGCAGCGCCGCCTTGCGATAGAGCAGCCAGCCGCCCAGGTTGGCGCAGGCCGAACCGGTGCCGGGGTCTTCGTTGATGCCGCCGCCGGGCTTGGCATAGAAGTAGCGGGACACCACTACCTGCCGCCCCGCCTGAACATTGCCTTCGTCGAAGGCGAACAGATACATCGTCTTGCGCCCCAGGGCGCTGGCCTGCCAGCGGCTCAGCAGCGATACGTCCGGCACCGCGCGGCGCACTGCATCCACGTTGGCAACCGGCACGAGCAACTGGTCCGCGCCGGTGTCCACCCAGATCGGGTCGGCTGCCAGGTCCTCCTCCGACAGTCCCGCCAGTTCCGCGATGCCCGCGCGGTCCAACGCTGGCGTGGCCGTGCGGACGCCGTCCGGACAAGGCGCGGTGAAGGTCCATGCATCGCCCTGGGCGGTCATGGGCACGACGCCCGCCTGAAACTCCAGCGTCACCGCGTCTTCGGCCTGCCGCAGTTCACGCACGACCTGCGCGGTGCCGATGGCCGGATGCCCGGCAAACTTCATTTCAAAACCCGGTGTGAAGACGCGTACGCGCGCGTCGGCCCGCTCGGACGGCAGGATGAACGTGGTTTCGGACAGATTGAATTGCGCCGCGAGATTGAGCATGGTGGCGTCATCCATGCCGCGGGCGTCTTCAAAGACACAAAGCTGATTGCCGCTGAACGTCGAATCGGCAAAGACGTTGAGAAGTCGGAACGCGTAAGAGGCCATGGCGAAAATCTGAAGGGAAAACGCCGGCAGCGCCGGCGCGGTCCCCAACTTTATCGCAGCGCTGGCACGCCCGCTTACCAGACCGCGAAGAACAGCACCCACGCCAGGCAGAACGGCGCCAGGCCTGCCGCCAGCACCAGGCCCGCGCCGATCTTGCGCGCCATGCCAACCGGACGCGTGTTCAACAGGCGGGCGTAAAGACGCAGCGTCCACAGCACCGCCAGCGTCAGCAGCGTGAACCGGACCGGCGTCGCCCATGCCGCCTGCACGCCTTCATGCTTGAGCAGCGTGATCGTCGTGGCGGACAGGCCCAGGAACACGCCAATGCCGGCCGACGGGATCAGCGCCTGCGCCAGCTTGTGCAAGCCGGCCCGCCCCCAGCGCGATACAGGTGCATGGGCAGCATGGGAATTGAGGGGCGCCTGCGGCACGGGTGCGGCGGGCGCAATGCGGTCCGCGATCCACAGCGACAGGAACGTCGCGCCGCCCACGCACACCGTGGCGCCGACGACAAATAGCAGGATACCGGCGCCGTCCAGCCACGAGAAGCTGTCGTTGACGTCGGGGTAATGGGTCAGGATGAACCACGGCGCGTTGTCCATCAGCGGCCACAGGGTGTCGTGCTCGACCAGCCACGTCGCGGCCCACTGCTTGGCCGTCACGAACCAGGGACTGGCGCTCCAGAGGAACGCGCCGATTGCGATGCCCATCAGGCCGAAGCACAGCAACGCCGTTTGCCACGGGTCGCCATCGGCCACGTGCACGATCTCTTCCTCGGGCGAGCGCGGCGTCAGCGCGATGGCGCCGCGATAGCCGCTGCAGCGGCCACAGACGTGGCAGTCGCCCGCGCCCTTCATGTGTCGCAGCGGCACCAGCGGCGCACAGTTGATGGGCTCGATGCGGATGACCGGATGGCGCCACTTCTCTTCGTCGACCTTGAAGTGCCACGGCGCCAGCTTGGCCAGCAGGTTGAACACGCCATTGACCGGGCACAGGTACTTGCACCACACGCGCTTGCTGCGGCCATAGCGCCAGCCGACGATCATGGCCGCCACGGTCGAGCCGCCCAGCACGGCCAGCACCGCCAGCGGGTACTGGTAGACGCTGACGAGCTGCCCGTAGATGGTGGTCAACGCGAAGGCCACGAACGGCCAGCCGCCCCAGCGCATCCATTTCGGAATGGCGCGGCCCTGGCCGCGCTCGCTGGCCCATTCGGTCAGCATGCCTTCCGGACAGAGCCAGCCGCACCAGGCGCGTCCCAGGATCGGCATGGAGATCAGCACGAATGGCCACCACACGCCCCAGAACGCGAACTGCGCCACGACGGTCAGGTTGTTGAACACCGACGCCGCGTTGTCGGGCAGCGGCAGCAGCGCCGGCACGATCAGCAGGAACGCGTACAACGCGACAATGCCCCACTGCAGCTTGCGCAACAGCGGGGCATGGTCACGGAGGAAGTCGGCGATGCGGGAGGTTGCCCTCCCGAGTGCAGCAGCCATGGTCAAACCTTCAAATATTCAGTCCGGAAAAAAACCGGAATCAGGATGCTCCGCGGGCGGCGGCCACGGGAGCGGGCCGTCCGCCCGCCCAGCGCAGCAGCGCCCAGACGATGATCCAGTAAGCCACCCAGAGCAGCACCGAAGTCAACGCAGGCAGCGCGCGGTAACCCGCGAAGTCGGCCAGCACCTTGCCCACGCCCGTGCTGTCGCTGAGCAGCCAGGAACTGTCCCACACCGGGTCCACGAGGGTCGGCAGGACATCCAGGGAAATCAGGTGATCCAGCCCGCCCACCAGCAGCGAGCCGGCCAGGAGCAGCAGCAGGATTTCGGTCACGAAGAAGAAGCGGCGCCACGTGATGAGCTTGCCGCCCAGTTGCAGCAGCCAGAACGTCAGCAGCGCCACGGCGAAACCGGCGACGCCGGCGACGGCCAGCATCAGCATGTCGCCGCCGCCCTCGCCCGCCGACACCGTGCCGTACAGAAACACCACGGTCTCGCTGCCTTCGCGGGCGACGGCGATGGCAACCAGCACCAGGAGGCCCCACCAGTTGTCGTTCGCCACCGAGGCGCGCGCCCCGCTTTCGAGTTCGCCCTTGAGCGTGCGGCCGTGCGTTTTCATCCACACGACCATCTGCACCACCAGCGCGCACGCCGCCAGCGACATGATGGCCTGGAACCATTCCTGGCCTTCATCGCTGAGCCAGGAGGACACGCCCAGCAGCACCAACGCCAGCGCGACGGCCAGCGCCAGCCCGGCCGCGACGCCGCCCCACAGGTAGGGCAGGCCGCGCTTGCCTTCCGGCGTGGCGCGCAGCCAGGTGTACAGGATGCCCACCACGAGCAGGGCTTCGACGCTTTCGCGCCAGACGATGAAAAGTACCTGTTCCATGCTTTGGTGCCGCGTTATTCCTTGGGCTTGACGACCAAGGTGCCTTTCACGCTCTGGTGAAAGTCGTCAAAAAAGGGATACTCGCCCGGACGCGAGATGGTGATGACCACGAAGGATTTCACCCCCGGTCCCAGGACTTTTTCCTTGCGCAGCGGAATGCTTTCGAATTCCACCGGCTCATTGCTTTCATTGATGAGTTCGATCTTGAAGCGGCCCGCCGGGACCTCGAGCGTGGCGGGCTCGAATGTGCCGTCGGGCTTGAACCGCAAGGTGAACGTGGGCAGCTCGTCCGCCTGCGCGGGCGCCATGCCCGCCACGCCGGCCAGGCCGATCAGCATTGCGGCAAGTACGCGAAGCAGGCGGCGCACGATCAGTAACCGCCCTTCTTGCCGGTGCCGGCGTACACGAACTCATATTCCAGGTCGAACGGCTCGAACCAGTCGGCCACCCCGGTTTCCTTGTCGACGTGGCGGCCGAAGTGGCTCATCTTGTTCGCGGTCGGCGGCAGAATCGTGTACTTGAGCTTGTACTTGCCCGGGCCTTCCAGCTTGATGTTTTCGCCGTAGTGCGGGCCGTCGTTGGCGACCATCGGCATGAACGTGCCCTTCTGGACGTTCTGGCTGCCGACCTTCTGGATCTCGTAGTTCACGACCAGGTAAGGCACCCATTCGCCTTCCGGAAAGCCCGTCTTGTTGCCGGCAGTGGCGTGGATGTCGGCCTCCAGGTGCACATCGGAATCCTTGGCCGGACGCATCATTCCGGGCGGATCCATTTCGATCGGCTGCAGGTACACCGCGCCGATTTCCATTCCGCCCTTCTCGACAGGCTTGCCGATGGGGTATTCGGCCGCATGGGCGGCGGACACGCTCAACGCGACAATGGCCAGCGCCAAGGCTTTCTTGATCATGTGCATAATCCTTGAGACACAAAAGAAAATAGCGGCTCTCAAAACACAAACAAGAACCGTTTTCATTAATTTAGTGGATTTTGCTGACACAACCCTGAACCTGGGCCGACTAAAAGTGCCGGATCATTGCGTTCAGTCAATTGGCAAAAAGCCGCCTTGGCATTCGCCAAGGCGGCTTTTTTGCACTGCGGCGGGCCACATCGGCCCGGCATCCGGCGGGATTACTTGCGGCCGGAGCCCGGGTTGCTGCCCGGCGTGAACGGGAAGGTCGAGAACATGGCGCGGGTCTGATCCTGCATCTGGTCCTGCATCTGCACGAACAGGTTTTTGCTCTGGTCGATGTAGTTGTTCATCATGTTCTGCAGCATCGGCGTCTGCACATTCATGAACTGCGTCCAGGCTTCCGGCCCGAACTGGCTGCCGTACAGGCCCTTGGACTGCTCGGCCATGCGCTGCTGGATCTCCATGAAGGCCTGGATGTTCTTCTCGAGGTAAGAACCCATGATGCCTTGCATGGCGTGGCCGTAGAAACGGATGATCTGCGACAGCATGTTCGAAGAGAACATGGGCATGCCGCCGCTCTCCTCTTCAAGGATGATCTGCAAGAGAATGCTGCGCGTGAGGTCTTCGCTGCTCTTGGCGTCGACGACCTGGAATTCCTCGTTGGCCAGGACCAGTTGCTTGACATCTGCCAGGGTGATGTAGGTGCTGGTCCGGGTGTCGTATAAGCGACGGTTGGGGTATTTTTTAATCAGGCGCAGGCTGGCGCCGGGTTGTGCTTGCGTCATGGTTGTCCCCGGATCGGGCGATCTCTTTAGGCTTCGAATAATGTGAGTGTAATGCCGTACGGCCCTCTGCCCGAAGCCGTACAGCGCCAGCGGGCCGCCCAGGGGCGGCCCACATCGCGTCAGCCCATGTGCAGGCCGCCGTTAAGCGAGAAATCCGCGCCGGTCGAAAAGCCGGATTCATCGGACGCCAGCCACGAGGTCATGGAGGCGATTTCCTCCGGCGTGCCAAGGCGGCGCACCGGAATGGTGGCAATGATCTTTTCCAGCACGTCCGGCCGGATGGCGCGAACCATGTCGGTGCCGATGTATCCCGGCGAGATCGTGTTGACGGTCACACCCTTGCTGGCCACTTCCTGCGCCAGCGCCATCGTGAATCCATGGATGCCAGCCTTTGCCGTGGAGTAGTTGGTCTGGCCGAACTGACCCTTCTGGCCGTTGACCGAGCTGATGTTGATGATCCGCCCCCACTGGCGCTCGACCATGCCGTCGATGACCTGTTTGGTCACGTTGAACAGGCTGTTCAGGTTGGTGTCGATGACCGCGCGCCAATCGTCGGCGCTCATCTTCCGGAACAACCCGTCGCGAGTGATGCCCGCGTTGTTGACCAGCACATCCACCGGCCCGAGATCGGCCGTCACCTTTTCAAAGGCGGCAACGGTGGAGTCCCAATCGGACACATTGCCCACCGACGCGTAGAACGTAAAACCCTGTGCGGCCTGCTCATCCAGCCATTGCTGGTAGTTGCGGCTGGGGCCGCAACCTGCCACGACGCGAAAGCCATCCTTGGCCAAGCGCTGGCAAATAGAGGTGCCGATCCCGCCCATCCCGCCTGTTACGTAAGCCAGTTTTCCGCTCATTGGACTTCCTCCTGTGTGCGACGGACGCCTCGTTGATTAAACATCTTTCTGCCGGGAACCGGACCGCGGTGCGCGGTATCAGGCCGCCCGGACCTTTACATATCTGCCAGGCGCCGGCTCGATCGGCCGGTACTTGGCATTGCCTGCCTTTGTCCTCGCCTTGATCTGCTTGCCCGAATGGTCTGCCAGCCAACTGGTCCAATCGGGCCACCAGCTGCCGGGGTGCTCCACCGCCTGCGAAAACCAGGTGTTGGGGTCGCCGGGCAGCGGCTGGCTTTGCTGTTCGAGCGCATCGGCCACCCAGTAGCTGCGGCGCTTCTTGGCGGGCGGATTGACCACGCCCGCGATGTGGCCGGACGCGCCCAGCACGAAGCGCTGCGGCCCGCGAAGCACCTGCGTGGACGCGTAGGCCGACACCCACGGCACGATGTGGTCCTCGCGCGAGCCGAATATATAGACGGGCATGCGCAGGCGCGTCAGGTCCAGCGGCAGGCCGGCGGCCTGCGCGCGGCCCGGCACCTTGAGATTGTTCTCGAGGTAGGTATTGCGGAAATACCAGGAAAAGAAAGGCCCCGGCAGATTCGTGCTGTCGCCATTCCAGAACAGGAGGTCGAAGGCCGGAGGCTTTTGCCCCTTGAGGTAGTTGCCCACCACGTAGTTCCAGACCAGTTCGTTGGGCCGCAGGAACGAGAAGGTGGTGGCGAGATCGCGGCCCGGCATCAGGCCGCCGTTGCCCAATTGATGATCGCGCATCAGCGCGTGGGCCTCGTCGACGAACACGTTCAGGATGCCGGTGTCGTGGAAATCGAGCAGCGAAGTCAGCAGCGTCAGCGACGCCACCGGGTGCTCGCCGCGCGCTTCGGCCAGCGCCAGCGCCGAGGCCAGCATCGTACCGCCCACGCAAAAGCCCAGCGCATTGACCTGCGGCTGCTTGGTGATGTCGCTGGCCACGCGCAGCGCCTGCAGCACCGCGTCGTCCAGGTAGTCGGACCAGGTGGCGCGGTCCACGCCGTCGGTATCGGAAGTGACCGGATTGCGCCAGGAAATCAGGAAGACCGTGTAGCCCTGCCCCACCGCGTGGCGCACGAAGGAGTTCTCGGGCTGCAGGTCCAGGATGTAGAACTTGTTGATGTTCGGCGGCACGATGACCAGCGGCCGGTCGTACACGGTGGCGGTCGAGGGCGCGTACTGGATCAGCTGGAACAGCTTGTTTTCGAACACCACGTCGCCGGGCGTCGTGGCCACGTTGCGGCCGATCTCGAACTGCGACTCGTCGGTCTGGGTAATGCGGCCCTTCTGCACGTCGCCCAACAGATTGGCCAGCCCTTCGTTCAACGCTCGGCCCGCGCTTTCGACGATGGACTGCTGGGCATCGGGATTGAGCGCCAGGAAATTGGCCGGCGACAGCGCGTCGACCCACTGCATGATCGAGAATCGAAGACGGTCGCGCATGGGCTCGCTGACCTGCGCGGCATCGACCATGCGCTGCATGGCGCGCGCGGACAGCAGATACGTGTGCGCCAGGAGCAGGTGCGAAGCATTCGCCGCCCAGGCGTCGCCGGAGAAACGGCGATCGGACGGCGGCGCCAGCGCGCCACGCCGGGCATCGTCGCAAAGGCGTTGCCATTCGCGCGAGAACTCTGCCTGGATGTCAGCCAGGACTTCCGGTGCCACGCTCACCGGAATGGGACCTGCGGAGAGATTGGCATTCACTTCGACACCTTGTTATCGAAACTTCGCGATTGATGTTGCATTCCGGGTTCAGGACTGTCAATGCGGGTATACAAGGAGGCTTACTACGGTAAAACGCAAGCCCGGCCCCGGCCTTTGCGCGACGTCAAACCGGGCTCAACCAGGCCAGCAGCGCCATGCGTCCGGTCACCCCATCACGGCGGTAGGAAAAGTACCGGTCCGCGCGGGTCACCGTGCATTCCCCGCTGAGGGACACCTCTTGTACCCCGGCACGCCGCAGCCGGAAATCGGCCAATCCGGCGAGGTCGGCCAGCCATTTGCCGGCAAGGCCGGGGCGCGGCGCAAAAAAGCGCGTCGTAGCCGGGTCGTCGGCGGTGAAGGCGTCCAGCACGTCCTGCCCGACTTCGAAGTGCTGCGGCCCGATGCCGGGTCCGACCCAGGCGCGCCAGCCGGACGCCTGCGACGCCTTGGTCCGCATCGCCTGCAGCGTGTTTTCAAGCACCCCGCCCGCCAGGCCGCGCCAGCCGGCGTGCGCCGCACCCAGCACCGTGCCCTCGGCATCGGCAATGACCACCGGCAGGCAATCGGCCACCATGACGGCCAGCACGCGGCCGGGCTGGGCCGTGACGCTGGCGTCGACCGCGGGCTCGGCCGGCACATCCGGCGCGTCCGCATCCACGACCTCGCTGCCATGAACCTGGCGCAACCAGAGGGGATCGGCGGACACTGCGGCGCGCACCCGGCGCCGGTTCTCGGCCACGGCCTCGGGGTTGTCCTCGGCACGCAGGCCCAGATTGAGGGTGTCGTGCGGGGCCACGCCCACGCCGCCGGCGCGGGTCGTGCAGAAGTAGCTCACGCCCTGCCAGTCGGGCCCCGTCACGACGGGCAGGCCTGCGATCAGGCGTTCCATGCAATGTTCTCCTGGACCTGCGCCATGTCGGCGGGCACGGGCGCGGCGAACTGGACGTCGCCCTTGCCGCCCGGATCGTCGAAATGCAGCGCGCGGGCGTGCAGCATCTGGCGCACTGCCCCCGCGATGTTCTTGCCGCCGTAGATCGTGTCGGCCAGCAGGGGGTGCCCCAGGCTGGCCATGTGCACGCGGATCTGGTGGGTGCGCCCCGTTTCCAGGCGGCACACCACTTCGGTCACCCGCCCGCCCGGATCGACCGAGCCGCGGCGGGCCGGCGCGTAATTCGTGATGGCCGGCTTGGGCGCGACGGGGCGCTCGACGCTCATGCGCACCGGCACGCGCGGATCGCGCCCGATGGCGCGGTCGACCTTGCCCGCAGCGGCCAGCCATCCATGCGCCAGCGCCACGTACTCGCGGCCCATGGTGCGCGCCTGAAGCTGGCGCACGAGGTGAGTCTGGGCGATGTCGTTGCGGGCCACCACCATCAGGCCGGAGGTGTCCTTGTCCAACCGGTGCACGATGCCCGCACGGGCGACCTGCGCAAGTTCCGGATAGCGATGCAGCAGGCCGTTGAGCAGCGTGCCGCTCCAGTTGCCGGCGCCCGGGTGGGTGACCAGGCCCGCCGGCTTGTTGACGACGATCCAGTCGGGGCTTTCGGCCACCACGCCGAATTCCACGGGTTCAGGCGTGAAGGCCTGCGCGTCGGGCGCGGGCTGGGCCCAGATGGTGAGTTCGTCGCCAGGGCCGACTGTCTGGCGGATCTTGCCCGGCGTCCCGTTGACCAGGACGTTGCCGGATTCGATCCAGCCTTGCAGGCGATTGCGGGAATGGTCGGGCAAGAGGCCCGCCAGGACCTTGTCCAGCCGGTCAGCGCGCGTGGCCGACGGCACGGTTACAAGTTGCGGCTCGGGGCGGCCGGATTCGTCGAGATTTTCGTCGGCGCTCTCGTCGGAAACAAGATCTGCGCGGGCGGCTGTATCAGACATGGAGACAAATCATATAATCAGCCTGCCATGCTAACACCAAGGATACGATTCTCGTGATTCACCACCCTGCAGCTCCCTCGAACCCCGCATCCCGCAGCGGGTCGGTTTTGCGCGTGGTCATCGCGCTTTTTGCCGTCATCGTCATCGCTGGTTGCAGCGGGGCGGACAGCAAGTACGACAAGACCACCAACTGGAGCGCAGAACAACTCTACGCTGACGCCAAGGCCGAAATGTCGTCGGGCGGCTGGAAGGAAGCGCGCGAGCGCCTGACCGCCATCGAAAGCCGCTACCCCTTCGGCGTCTACGCGCAACAGGCCCTGCTTGAACTGGCCTACGTCAACTGGAAAGACGGCGAGAACGAACAGGCGCTTGCCGCCATCGACCGCTTCCAGCAGCTGTACCCCAATCACCCCGGCACCGATTACGCGCTCTACCTGAAGGGCCTGATCAACTTCACGCCGGCCAGCGCCTTCATGAGCAACCTTACCGGCCAGGATCCGGCCGAGCGCGACCCCAAGGGCCTGCGCGCGTCCTATGACGCCTTCACCGAGCTCATCAAGCGCTACCCGGAAAGCAAGTACAGCGTCGACGCCGAAAAGCGCGTGGCGTGGCTGGTCAACACCATCGCCATGAACGAAGTCCACGTGGCCCGCTATTACTACGAGCGTGGCGCCTACGTGGCCGCCGCCAACCGCGCGCAGACCGTCATCACCGACTTCGAGGGCGCCCCCGCCACCGAAGAAGCGCTCTACCTGATGGTTCAGTCGTACGACAAACTGAACATGACGGACCTGAAGAACGACGCGCAGCGCGTCTACGACAAGAACTTCCCGAACAGCGAGTTCCGCACCAAGGGCCTGAAGGCCGACAAGAGCTGGTGGAATCCCTTCAACTGATTCCGCTCGCATGGGAAGAAAAAAGCCCTTCAATATTGAAGGGCTTTTTTTTGCCTGGACGGCGCGAGGAGCGCCGTTTCCGGCAACCCTCGTTGCGTCGGTCTACTCGTCGTCCGGTCCGCGCTTGCGACGGTAGAACGCCAGTACCTCTTCCAGCTCGCGCGTGCGCGCAAACGGCGGCAGACCGCGCCACAGGCGCTTGCCATAGGGCTTTTCCACCAGCCGGGCGTCACCCACCATCAGCACGCCCCAATCCGATTCCGTGCGGATCAGCCGGCCCGCGCCCTGCTTGAGCGAGATGGCGGCTTCCGGAAGCTGGTATTCCGCAAACGGGTTGCCGCCCTGCGCGCGGCAGGCGCGCAGACGGGCCTCGATGACGGGATCGTCGGGCGGCGCGAACGGCAGCTTGTCGATCGCCACCAGCGTCAGCACGTCGCCCGGCAGGTCGATGCCTTCCCAGAAGCTGGCGCTGCCCACCAGCACAGGGTGCTTGAGTTTGCAGAAGCGGTCGAGCAGATCGCGGCGCGTGCCCTCTCCCTGCTTGAGCAGCGGCCAGTCATGGCCGGCATCGTCAAAGGCATCGGCCAGCAGATTGGCCACCTTGTCCACGGCACGCAGTGTCGTACAGAGCACCAGCGTGCCGCCCGGGCTGGCCTCAAGCAACGGCATGAGGGTCTGCACGAAGCGGTCCAGGAACTGCGGCGATTGGGGCTCGGGCATGCCGCGCGGCACGAACAGCAGCGCCTGCTCGGGGTAGTCGAACGGGGACTCCCACTTGCCGGTGCGCGCGGACTCCAGGCCAAGCTGGCTGGTGAAGTGCGTGAATTCACCGTTCACCGACAGCGTGGCCGAGGTCATGATCCAGGCCTGGCCAGGCTTGCGGAATTTGGAGAAGGCCTGCGCCACCGACAGCGGCGCCGAATGCAGGCGCACGTGGTGCAGTCCGTGCTCGACCCAGCGCACGGCCGGGCCGGTCCATTGCTCGGCCAGCGCCGCGCCTTCGAGCAGGGCCGCGGGCGTGGAGGGACCGTCGCCGAGCGGGCTTTGCACGGGCGACTGGTCGTCGCGGCCCCAGCCCTCGTCGTCATGCGCGCCGGTACTGCGCCCGGGTGTGGCCCAGCGCTTGAGCTTGACCGAGATCTCGGCCCCCATGCGCGCGGCCGCGAGCAGGTCCGGATGTTTTTCGGCCACCGCGCCCAGCGCCTTGGTGGCGCTGTCCACGGCCTCGCGCAGCGACAGCAGCGCGACGTCGAATTCCTCGGGGTTGGGAATGGCCTCGAACGTGGCCTTGCGGCCCGGCATCTTGTCCAGCGGCGCACAGACCAGCCGCAATTCGCGCGCGGCGGTTTCCAGTTGGCGGCTGACGTCGCTCCATTTGGCGGCTTCGCGCGCGTAGGCAAGCCCCGCGACTTCCAGCGCGCGGCCAAAATCCATGAGCTGGTGCGTGGACACGCTGTTGCCCAGAAAGCGCGTGGCGGTGTCGGGCAATTGATGGGCTTCGTCGAAGATGACGGTGTCGGCTTCGGGCAGCAGGTCCGTGACGCCTTCTTCGCGCAGCATCAGGTCGGCCATGAAGAGCGCGTGGTTGACGACGACGACGTCGGCCTCTTGTGCCTGGCGGCGCGCCTTGACGACGAAGCAGTCGCGGATGCGCGGACATTCCTGACCCAGGCAGTTTTCGCGGGTGGATGTGACGCGTTGCCAGATGTCGGCGTCTTCGGGCACCTGCGCCAGGTCGCCGCGGTCGCCCGTTTTGGAGATGCCCGCGAACACCTGGATCTGGCGCAGCTGCTGGATTTCGGAGCGGGATTTGAGCGCGCGTTCGTCGCCCTGCAGGCGCTCCAGGTGGTAATGACACACGTAGTTGCCGCGGCCCTTGAGCAGCGCGGCCGTCACGGGCGCGGCCAGCGCCGCGCGCACGCGCGGCAGGTCGCGCGCAAAGAGCTGATCCTGCAGGGTGCGCGTGCCGGTGGAGATGAGCACCTTGCCGCCCTGGATGAAGGCGGGTACAAGATACGCCCAGGTCTTGCCGATGCCGGTGCCGGCCTCGGCCACCAGCGTGGCGCGGTCCTGGATGGCCTGGCCGATGGCCTGCGACAGTTCCACCTGCGATGGACGCGGCTTGTAGCCGGGCAAGGCCGTGGCCAGCGGCCCGTCCTCGTCAAAGAATTCGGATATGTCCAGGTCCAGCATTACAGCAGCCTTGTGTAGGGCCCCAAATGATACCCGCTGAAGCGCCGTTTTCCGGCTTGCGGCCCGCCGCAACGCCGCTGGCAGAGGGACGGATCAGTCCCTTCAGCCACGTTCCGTAACAACGGCTTATGGCACAATCCGCCCCTTGTTTTCCCTTTTTGCCGTCGTATAGAGATGTCTGAAACTTCCACTATCACGAACGTCGCCGCCGGCGTCGACAACGCCCGCATCGTCGCCCAGCTCGCCACCGAGCTGGGTGCACGCGCCTCTCAAATCGCTGCGGCGGTGGAACTGCTGGATGACGGCGCGACCGTGCCCTTCATCGCCCGCTACCGCAAGGAAGCGACCGGCGGTCTGGACGACACCGTGCTGCGCAACCTGGAAGTCCGCCTGGGCTACCTGCGCGAGCTCGAAGACCGCCGCGGCGCCATCCTGGAATCCATTTCGCAGCAAGGAAAGCTGACGGCCGAACTGCAGCAGGAAATCGCTTCGGCCGACACCAAGCAGCGCCTGGAAGACTTGTACGCGCCGTACAAGCCCAAGCGCCGCACGCGCGCCCAGATCGCCCGCGAGGCCGGCCTGGAACCCCTGGCCGACGCCATCCTGGCCGATCCCGCCTGCGATCCCGCAGCCCTGGCCGCGCAGTACCTGAATCCCGAAGCCTCCATCAACGACGCCAAGGCGGCGCTCGATGGCGCGCGCGACATCCTGGCCGAACGCTACGCGGAAAACGCCGACCTGCTGGCCGACATGCGCGAGCACCTGTGGTCCACCGGCCTCGTGTACTCGAAGATGATCGAAGGCAAGGAAACCGAAGGCGCCAACTTCCGCGACTGGTTCGACTTCAACGAGCCGCTGCGCACCCTGCCCTCGCACCGCATCCTGGCGCTGCTGCGCGGCCGTCAGCAAGGCGTGCTTGAACTGCGCCTCGGCCTGGAAGCCGACCTCGAAGCGCAGACGCCGCATCCGTGCGTGGCCCGCATCGCCAACTTCCTGAAGCTGGGCAATGGCCTGTTCGCGCTGGACGCCACGCCGCGCGCGCGCTGGCTGGGTGAAGTCTGCCGCTGGACCTGGCGCGTGAAGCTCCTGACCGCCTTCGAAAGCGAACTGATCGGCCGCCTGCGCGAAAGCGGCGAAGCCGAGGCGATCCGCGTGTTCGCCGCCAACCTGAAAGACCTGCTGCTGGCCGCCCCCGCCGGTCCCAAGGCCGTGCTGGGCCTGGATCCCGGCATTCGCACGGGCTGCAAGGTCGCGGTCATCGACCAGACCGGCAAGGTCGTCGACACCACCACCGTGTACCCGTTCGAACCGCGCCGCGACCGCGACGGCACGATCAACACGCTGGCCGCGCTGGTGGCGCGCCACAAGGTGGACCTGATCGCCATCGGCAACGGCACGGCTTCGCGCGAAAGCGAAAAGCTCGTGGGCGACATGATGGAGCGTTTCCCCGACCTGAAGGTCACTCGCGTCGTCGTGTCCGAGGCAGGCGCGTCGGTGTATTCCGCATCGGAAACCGCCGCCCAGGAATTCCCCGACCTGGACGTCACGCTGCGCGGCGCCGTGTCCATTGCACGCCGTCTGCAGGACCCGCTGGCCGAATTGGTCAAGATCGACCCCAAGGCCATCGGTGTCGGCCAGTACCAGCACGACGTCAACCAGCGCGAACTGGCGCGTTCGCTGGACGCGGTGGTCGAAGACTGCGTGAACGCGGTGGGCGTGGACGTGAACACGGCATCGGCCGCGCTGCTGGCCCGCGTGTCGGGCCTGAATTCGCTGCTGGCCAAGAACATCGTCGCCTTCCGCGACGAGAACGGCGCGTTCCCCACCCGCGACATCCTGCGCAAGGTGCCGCGCTTTGGCGACAAGGCGTTTGAACAGGCCGCGGGCTTTCTGCGCATCCCCAACGGCGACAACCCGCTGGACGCGTCGGCGGTGCACCCGGAAGCCTATCCCGTCGTCGAGCGCATCGTCGCCAAGATCAAGACCGAGGTGAAGCAGATCATCGGCCAGCGCGAGGCCCTGAAGGGTGTGTCGCCGTCCGACTTCACCGACGAGCGCTTCGGCCTGCCCACCGTGAAGGACATCTTTGCCGAGCTCGAAAAGCCCGGCCGCGACCCGCGCCCGGAGTTCAAGACGGCGCAATTCAAGGAAGGCGTGGAAACGCTGAACGACCTGTATCCCGGCATGGTGCTGGAGGGCGTGGTGACCAACGTGGCCAACTTCGGCGCGTTCGTGGACATCGGCGTGCACCAGGACGGCCTGGTGCATATCTCGGCGCTGGCCGAAAAGTTCGTGAAGGACCCGCGCGATGTGGTTCGCGTGGGCCAGACGGTCAGCGTCAAGGTGCTGGAAGTGGACGCCGCGCGCAAGCGCGTGGCGCTTACCATGCGCCTGAACGACACCGCCGCGCCGGCCCGCCGCAGCGCCGATGCGCCCAAGGGCGGCGATCGTCCCCGCCGCCAGGGCGATGGCGGCCGCAACGCGGGTGGCGCGGCCGGATCGATGAACAGCGCCATGGCCGACGCGTTCGCCAAGCTCAAGCGCTGATCCGCCGATCCGCTGCCCTGCCCAGATCCCGGCGCCCGATGCGCCGGGATTTTTTTTGCACTGCTAATGGAGCAAGCAGCTGGACTGCATGCGCGACGGCGCGGATTGCCCGCGCCGCCTTCGGCTGCCGTTTATTCCTGCGCCAGCGACAACAGTGCTTCGCGGGTGCGGGCGAGGCGCGCCGCGGGCTCACCCTGCATGCCCTCGGGCGCGGTGGCGACGGTCACGCCATCGATCACCGCCGCATAGCCTTCTGCCTGCGCCTGCAGGACGCTGTCAGCAGGTTCGGACTGCAGCCGGCGCATCAGGGCGCCCGCTTCCTTGGGATCGGCAAAGCGCTGCGACAACAGCAGTTCCTCGCCGTCGGCCGCCAGCAGGCGGAACCGGAAGCCGCCGTCCTCGTCACGGAAGCTGACGAAGCGCGCGCCCTTGGATTTTTCCTTCTTGCCCTGCGCGCCTTTGCCGGCCGAAGCGGCTGCGCTCAGGTTGCGCAGGCCCACGGCCTCGCGCAGTTCCTGCATGAAGGGCACCGCAAGCTTGCGCGCCTTGGCCGCGCCGGCTTGCAGGATGTCTTCGATGCGGCCCGGGTTGGCCATCAGGTCGACGTACTTTTCGCGCATCGGCGCAAGCAGCGCTTCCAGGTGCTCGAACAGCGCCTGCTTGGCGTCGCCCCAGCCCATGCCCGCTTCGAGCTGCTGGCGGAACGCCGCCGATTGCTCGGACGTGGCGAACGCGCGGTACAGCGTGTACAGGTGGGAGGATTCGGCATCCTTGGGTTCGCCGGGCTCGCGCGAATCGGTCACGATGCGCATCACCGAGGCGCGCAATGCGCTCTTGCCGCCTTCGAACAGCGGAATGGTGTTGTTATAGCTCTTGGACATCTTGCGGCCGTCCAGCCCCGGCAGCGTCGCCACGTCTTCTTCGATGACCACTTCCGGCAGCGAGAAATAGTCGCGTCCGTACAGGTGGTTGAAGCGCTGCGCGATGTCGCGCGCCATTTCCAGATGCTGGATCTGATCCCGGCCCACGGGCACCTTGTTGGCGTTGAACATGACGATGTCGGCCGCCATCAGGATCGGGTACGAGAACAACCCCATGGTGATGCCGTCGTCCGGATCCACGTTCTTGGCCACGTTCTGGTCGACCGACGCCTTGTACGCATGCGCCCGGTTCATCAGGCCCTTGGCGGTCACGCAGGTCAGCAGCCAGCTCAGTTCGGGGATTTCAGGAATGTCCGACTGGCGATAGAACGTCACGCGTTCGGCATCCAGGCCGACCGCCAGCCAGGTGGCGGCGATTTCCAGGCGCGAGCGCGCGACGCGTGCCGGATCGTCGCACTTGATCAGCGCGTGATAGTCCGCCAGAAAGAAGAATGCGTCGACGCCGGGCTGCGTGCTGGCCTGCACCGCCGGACGGATCGCGCCCGCGTAGTTGCCGAGATGGGGGGTTCCAGTCGTGGTGATGCCGGTAAGGACGCGGGTATTCATGAGGCGAGAAGGCGGTTGCTAGGGGAAGCCGTCAGTGTAACGTGCCGCAGCGCGGCCCTGCCCGCCCGCAACGCAGCCCGCGCCTACCAGACCGCCAGCACGGGCGCGGCCAGCGCGCACAGGCCGCCCGCGGTCAGCGCAGCGCGCGGACGGAAGGTCAGGAACCAGATCAGCAGCAGGCCGGCGATGCTGAGAATGCCGATCCATTCGACCGTCCCGTAGCTCCAGCCCCAGACTGCCGCGGACGCCCACAGCGACAGCGCAAGCGCCGTCCAGCCGAACAGCCGCAACGGCAGCCGATGACGGCGCGGCAAGGCGCGGTCGAACAGATCTTCGTAGTGACGGTCCATGGCCAGGCACAGAGCGGAAAACCCGGCATAGGCCAGGCAGAAGGCGGCAAGCGTCATGGCGTATCACCTCGCGGTTCGAAAGCGGTGCGGTGCACGGCGGCCGCCACGGCGGGGTCGTGCGGGGCGGGCGCAGCGGCGGCGGACTTGACTGCCTCGGCGCGCGGCTTGCCCGCGGATCTGGCGGGCGCCTTGCGGGCCCGCGCAGCCTTCTGCGCCATCCATGCGAAAAACAGGGCGCTTGCCAGGCACGTCAGGTCAAAACCCGCCATCACCCAGTCGCCCTGCGGCAACGAGACGCCCAGGTGCCGGTCGGTGGTCAGCGCATTGACCACGGGCACCAGGGCCAGCGCGGCGGCGGCCACCGCCAGCAGGTCCTGCCATTTACGCCGCTGGAATAGAAACGCATAGACCAGCGACAGACCCCAGGCGATGAAGAAGGCGCGCACCTCCCAGACCTGGCGGCCGGGCATGTCGGCCGGCAGCAGCCGGTTGGCCAGGAATACCGCCGCAACGCCGAACACGACCCCCGCGATGGTGCCCGCGTTCAGCCCGTCCACCAGGCGCAGCGAGAACGCTTCGCGCGCGTCGCCCGGCCGGGCCTTCTGGCGGCGCTTGGCGATCCACAGCACCAGGCCCGTGGCCACCATGGCCGTGCCGGCCAGGCTGACGATGAAATACAGCCAGCGCAGCACCGGTTCGGCGAACAGGCCCAGGTGCAGGCCGGTGATCACGCCGGCGGTCAGAGCGGTGGCGCTGCGGCCGGCCTCGGACTCCTGCAGCGCGCCCGTCACCCCGTCAAAGCGCATGAACGGCGCCATCAGCCCGTACGACACGCCGTCGCCCACGTGGCGGCTGATGGTGATGGTGGCGCCCGCGTCATTGGGATTGTTGACGGTCACCCGGCCGACGCGGCCTTGCCACTGCTGCTCGGCCTGCTCCACCAATGGTGCAATCGCGACCAGCGGCGCGGGCTGGTTCAGCGGCGGCGTGACCTTGAAGGCCTTGAAGACCTCGTTGGTGTAATCGCGCGGATTGTCGTACACGGCCTGGATGCCTGCCGGCATCAGCATCACCATGAACAACACCAGGCCGCTGAAGGTGATCATCAGGTGAAACGGCAGGCCCAGCACGGACAGCACGTTGTGGCCGTCCATCCAGGCGCGCTGGCCGCCCTTTCCGGGCCGGAAGGTAAAGAAATCAGCAAAGATCTTCTTGTGCGTGATGATGCCGCTGATGATCGCCACCAGCATGAACATGCCCGCGATGCTGGCCAGCCAGCGTCCCCACGGAAACGCGGTTTCCAGCTCGAAATGGAAACGGTAGAAGAAGTCGCCGCCGCGGGTCTGGCGCGGCGTCACGGCCTGGCCGGTGGCCGCGTCCAGCTTGACGCGCACGAAACCGCGCTCGCCCGGCTTGGGCTTGGGGGTCTGGTACAGCAACTGGATGAGAGGCTCGCGGTCCGAAGGCGGCGTGATGAACCAGCGCTTGGCATCGGGCGCGTTTTCCGCCAGATAGCGCTGCGCCGTGGCGACGGCCTGAACGGCGGGCGCCGGCTGCACCTGGATCTCGGGCTGCATCCAGCGCGTGATCTCGGGCCGGAAGAAGGCCAGCGAGCCGGTCAGGAACATCGCGAAGAGCACCCAGCCGAAAATCAGCCCGGCCCACGTATGCAGCCAGGACATGGACTGACGCAGGCCCTCTTCGCCGGGATGCCTGGTCTTGGCCGCCTTCATGCCGCCCCCACGAGCCGGTGCGCGAGGAACATACCGCCCAGCAGCGCGGCGGGGACCAGGATGCCCGCCCACGCGCGCCAGGCGTTGCGCGTGGCGAACACCCAGATCACCCCGCAGACATAGACCACGAAGGACAGCAACTGCGCCGCGGTCACGGCATCGGGCCGCCCCAAGGGCAGCCAGACCGCCAGACAGGCGGCCGCCGCCGAGGCCAGGGCATAGCCGCCCAGGATGGCGGCCGTTGCGCGGGAGAATACGGCCAATCGGTAGCGCATCATGCCTGCGCCGGCTGCGGGAGCTTTCACGGGAGTTCTAGGTGGTTGCGGGGACGTGGCCGGCCTGAATTATAACGATTCTCGTTAATACAGGAACGGCCAACCTGCTTACCAGCGGTATCGCAGGCTCGCCTTGATGGAGCGCTGGTAGCCGAACCAGCACCAGGACTCGCCGGAGCACGACGCGATGTACTCCTTGTCGAACAGGTTCTGCACGTTCAGCGCAACCTGCATGCCCTTGAGCGCGGGCGAGGCGCGGCCCAGGTCGTAGTCCAGCATCAGGTCCACCAGCGTGACTTTCGGCACCTTCAGCGTGTTGGCCTCGTTGGCGTACGACGAACCGATATACCGCACGCCGCCGCCCACGCCAAGGCCGGCCAGCGGGCCTTCCTGAAGCTGGTAGCGCGCCCAGGCCGACGCCTGCTGCGACGGCAGCGCGGCGGGGGTCTTGCCCGTCAGATCGAAGCCCGCCGCATTCGGATAGGCCTTGGTGTATTCGTTGTTCATGACCGAGTAGGCGGCAATCAGCGACAGGCCGCGCATCGGCTCGGTCTTGGCCTCAAGTTCGATGCCCTGCGTGCGCACCTCGCCCGCCTGGATCGAGCAACGTCCACCCGCCGTGCCGCACACGTGCGTCGGGTCCGGGTCGGTGGTCGTCATGTTCTCGCGGCGGATGTCGAAGGCCGCGAAGGTCAGCATCGTGGCCGAGCCCGGCGGCTGGTACTTGATGCCCACTTCGTACTGCTTGCCCTCGATCGGCTTGAACGGCGTGTTGTTCCAGCCCGTGCCCGACTGCGGTTCGAAGGATTCCGAGTAACTGAAGTACGGCGCCACGCCGTTGTCGAAGTTGTAGATGGCGCCGAACCGGCCCGAGAACGCCTCGGCGTTCAGCTTGGACGGGGTCACGCGGCCCGAGGCAATCGCCGTGGTCTCGCCCACATTGCGCGACCAGTCGTAGCGCCCACCCAAGAGGAACGACAGACGGTCGATCTTGATCTGGTCCTGGAAATACACGCCGGTCTGGTACTGCGTGGTGGTCGCGTCGCTGGAGAACGCCGGAACCGGAATGTTCTGGAAATTGTCCGGGTTCTTCACGTAGAGCGCCGGTGCGGAACCGAAGCCCGACAACGTGTCGGTCTTGACGTGCTGGTAGTCGAATCCCACCAGGACGTTGTGGCCGATCTTGCCGGTGTTGAAGCGGGCCTGCAGGTTGTTGTCGATGGTCAGCGCCCCCACATCCACGTCGGTCGCGATCGAGGCGCGCTGGTGGTACAGGTAGGTCCTGTCCGTATAGCCGTAGTAGTTGGTCATCGCGCCGTAGACGCTGCGGTACTTGGCGTCCGAGTGCGTCCAGCGCAGGCTTTGCGAGGCCTTGAACGTGTCGTTGAAGCGATGGTCCAGGATGTAGCCCAGCGAGTAGCTCTTGCGGTCGCTCTTTTCGAAATTGGCGTCGCCGTCGTAGTAATCGGCGGGCAGCCGGAAGCCGTCGGGCGCACGCAGCAAGGTGCGCATGGCCGGCACCGCGCCGTACGACCCCATGTCGGGATCATGCTGGAAATTGGTCAGGATGGTCAGCGAGGTATCGGCATTCGGTTTCCAGGCAAACGCGGGCGACACGAAGTAGCGGCGTTCCTTGGTGTCCTGCACCTGGCCGTCCGACATGTAGCCCGCCCCCACCAGGCGATACAGGTACTTGCCCTCTTCGTCGATGGGGCCGCCGAAGTCGAAGTTGGCGCGGCGGAAGTCGTAATTGCCAACCTGCAGCTCCACCTCGCGCAACGGCTCGTCCAGCGGCCGCTTGCTGACCTGGTTCACCACGCCGCCCGGACCTCCCTGCCCGTACATGACCGACGCCGGCCCCTTGAGCACGTCCACGCGCTCTAGGCGGAAGGCATCGACCTGCGGCAGCGCATCGCGGCCGCCGAACACGCGCAGACCGTCAAGGTAAGTGGACGCCGAGAACCCGCGCACGTTGAACTGGTCCAGGCGGGTCGCCGTGGCGCCGCGCGACTCGGTGGCCACGCCCGCCGTGTAGCGCAGCACCTGATTCAGCGTCTGCGCGCCCTGCTCGGTGATCTGCTCGCGCGTGACCACGGACACCGATTGCGGCGTCTCGATCAGCGGCGTGTCCGTCTTGGTGGCGCTGGCGCTGGCGGTGGCCACGTAGCCCACCGTGGGCGCATAGGCGCTGTCCGACATGCCAGTGACCGTCACGGGCGCCAGCGTGTGCGTATCGCCCACGGAGGCCGGCGCGGGCGCCAGCGTCCACGTGTTGCCCGATTGCGCACGCGCCTGCAGGCCGCTGCCCGCCAGGATGCGCGAGAAGCCCGCGCCCACCGTATACGCGCCGTTCAACCCGTCCGAACGCCGCCCCCGCACCAGCGCCGGATCGAACGACAGCACCACGCCCGCGCTGCGCGCAAACTGCGTCAGCGCATCGGCCAGCGGCCCTGCCGCAATCTGAAAACCGCGCTGGCCATTGGCGGCTGCCGCCGCGTCGGCGGCTGGCGCGGACTGCGCCCAGGCCGCGGGCGCGCCGGCGGCCAGCGCCCCGGCGCACGACACGGCCAGCACGGCTTGACGGCCGGCGGTCAGCGGTGCGCGCAGGCGGGTGTGGATTGAAGCGGACACAGACATCTCCCTGTACGGTGGTTTCTTTCTGCTTTCCGTACGGGGATGCAAAACCTGCAATGCGCCGGCAAGAAAATTTGTAACGCTCAGGCGTCGCGAGGTCCGACCTGCAGCCAATACTGCGTGTGGCGCGTGACGGTGATCGGCAGGGAGTGTTCCAGCGCCTTGAGCGCGCGCTCGGCGTCGTCCAGCGGAAACACCCCGGAAAGCCGCAAGCCCCCAACCGCGGGATCGACGCGGATGACGCCCACGCGCTGGCGGGCCAGGTGCTCGGCAAAATCGTCCAGCCGCCATTCCTTGGCCACCACCATGCCGTCCACCCACGCGAGCCGATCCGGGTCCGTCGCGCCGCGCTGAAGTTCGCCGTCTTCGGCAGGAAACAGCCGTTCACCGGCGGCAAGCTGCGTCAGGACGCCATGGCGCAACAGCGCCACGCTGCCTTCGTACACGCCCACGCGCGCGCCGTCCGCCGTTCGCCGCAGGTCGAAGCGTGCGCGCTCGGCCTGCAGTTGGCCGTCGCCGGTGTCCACGCGCAGCGTCGATGCGCCCGGATGCGGCTCGGCCTGCACCAGCATCTCGCCGCGCAAGAGCGCAATATCACGTACGTTGCCGCTGACGTTGACGCGCACGGCAGAATCGCTGTTCAGGGTGACGCGCAGCCCGTCCGCCAGCGCAAGGGCCTGGCGCTCGCCCACGCGGGTGCTGTAGTCGGCGACCAGCCGTTGCCAGGGCGCATGACGGTAGCCGGCCCAGCCGGTCGCGGCCACGCCGGCCACGGCCAACAGGCTGCGCAGCGCGGCGCGCCGGCCGCGCGAGGCAGGCGCGTTCAGCGCGGTGTGCGCCAACGCTGCCGGCACCCGGCGCGCATCGCGGCCGATGTCCTGCAGCCGATCCCACGCCACGCGATGCGCGGGATCCTGCGCAATCCAGGCGCGGCACGACTCGCGCGCCTGCGCGTCGGCAACCCCGGATTGCAGCCGGGTCCACCAGACAATTGCCTCGCGCACGACGGCCTCCGAAGGGGCGGCATCCGAAGACCTGCCTGCGGCCGGCTTGAGGTTCAGCGCGTCAGGCATGGATCGCCGCATAGCACGCGGACATCGCGCGCACCATGTATTGCTGCACGGAACTCAACGACACATCAAGGCGTTCGGCGATCTCGGGATACGTCAGGCCGTCAAGCTGCGCCAGCAGGAACGCGGCGCGCGCCTTCGGCGGCAGCCCGTCCAGCAGGCGATCCAGCTGCACCAGCGCCTGCAATTGCTCGGCCTGCGCCTCGGGCGACGGCGCATAGGTTTCAGGCACGCTCGCCAGATAGGCAAGGTACGCGTGTTCCAGCGCGGCGTGGCGCTGGTGGTCGACGACCAATCCCTTTGCGATGGTGGTGAGGAGCGCCCGGGCCTCGTTGGCCCGCACCTGCTTGCGGCCCTGGATGACCCTGACGAAGACGTCCTGCGCCAGATCCTCGGCGCGGTGTTCGCAGCCCAGCTTGCGGCGCAGCCATCCGAACAGCCACGGGCGGTGATCGCGGTACAGGCCATCGACAGGCGCGACCTGAGCGTCGACGCACGGGGCCGATGAGGAAAGCAAGGTGGAAGACACGGATGAGACTGCGGCGCGGGACCAAAAGTCTCAAAATCTTAATTGATAATGACTTGCATTAACAATGATTGCCCTCACCCGGCCCTGAAATTGGGGGCCGGGTGAGGCATTACTACAACGTCGCGGCCAGGCGGCGTTCGGATTCGAGGTATTCGCGCGACTGCATTTCCAGAATGCGCGAGACGGTCCGGTGGAACTCGTTGGCCAGCGCACCTTCCGTGTAGATCTCTTCGGGCTCGCACTCGGCCGACATGATGAGCTTGACGCGATGGTCGTAGAACACGTCGATCAGCCAGGTGAAGCGGCGCGCCTCGGACGCCTGGCGCGGGCCCATGCGCGGCACGCCCGACAGGATCACGGCGTGGAAGCGGTTGGCCAGTTCCAGGTAGTCGTTCTGCGAACGGGGCCCGCCGCACAGCGTGGCGAAGTCGAACCACACCACCGAGCCGCCCAGCGCCAACGCGCGGATCTCGCGATGCTCGATGTGCAGCACCGGCTCTTGCGGGGGGGTGTCGGCCAACGCGTCGAAGGCCGCCTGCAGCGCCTGCTGCGCCTGCTCGTCCAGCGGCGTGTGATAGCTCTGCACCTGCTCCAGCGAGCGGCGGCGGTAATCGATGCCGGCATCCACGTTCATGACGTCCATGCGCGACTGGATCAGCGCGATGGCGGGCAGCACGCGGTCGCGGTGCAGGCCGTCGGTGTACAGCGTGGAGGGTTCGTAGTTGGACGTCATCACGAACGACGTGCCGTATTCGAACAGCTTGAGCAGCAGGCGGTGCAAGATCATTGCGTCCGCCACGTCGGACACGTGGAATTCATCGAAGCAGATCAGCCGGTAACGCTTCGCCACGCGCTTGGCGACCTCGTCCAGCGGATCCTGCATGCCCTTGACTTCCTCGAGCTCGCGGTGCACGCCGCGCATGAATTCGTGAAAGTGCAGGCGCGTCTTGCGCACCACCGGCACGGTGGCATAGAACGCATCCATCAGAAAGCTCTTGCCGCGGCCCACGCCGCCCCACAGGTACACGCCGCGCGGCACGTCGGGACGGTTCAGCAGCTTTTTCAGCGCGTTCGAGCGCATCGACTTGAACTTGACCCATTCGTCGTAATAGCGCTGCAAGCGGTCGATCGCCTTCTTCTGCGCGTCGTCGGGCTTGTAGCCGCGTTCGGCCAATGCGTGTTCGTAGTAGTCGCTGACGTTCATAGGGGAACCGGATCAGGCTGAAATGGTAATGGCGGTAAAGAAAAGGGCGGGTCCTGAAACCCGCCCCCGGTCTTGCAGCAGTCAGACGCGGCTTAGAAGTTCAGCGCGCGCTTGTCCACGGCCAGCGCGGCTTCCTTCACGGCTTCCGACAGGGTCGGGTGCGCGTGGCAGATGCGGGCGATGTCTTCGGCGGCGCCGCGGAATTCCATGATGGTCACGGCTTCCGAGATCAGTTCCGAGGCCATCGGGCCCACGATGTGCACGCCCAGGACTTCATCGGTCTTGGCATCGGCGATCACCTTGGCAAAGCCGGTGGTGTCGCCCAGCGCGCGGGCGCGGCCGTTGGCCAGGAACGGGAAGCTGCCGGCCTTGTACTCACGGCCTTCGGCCTTCAACTGCTGTTCGGTCTTGCCGACCCAGGCGATTTCCGGCGAGGTGTAGATGACCCACGGCACGGTGTCGAAGTTGACGTGGCCGTGCTGGCCGGCGATGCGCTCGGCAACCGCAACGCCCTCTTCCTCGGCCTTGTGCGCCAGCATCGGGCCGCGCACCACGTCGCCCACTGCCCAGACGTTCGGCAGGTTGGTCTTGCAGTCGCCGTCCACGGCCACGAAGCCGCGTTCGTCCAGCTTCAGGCCCACGGCGTCGGCGTTCAGGCCGCCGGTGTAGGGCACGCGGCCGATCGAGACGATCAGCTTGTCCACGACCAGCTTCTGCTCGGCGCCCTTGGCGTCGACGTAAGGCACGGTCACGGACTTGGCGGTCGCCTTGATCTCGCCGATCTTGACGCCCATCTGGATGTTCAGGCCTTGCTTGGTGAAGGCCTTCAGGGCTTCCTTGGCCACTTGCTGGTCGGCGGCGGCCAGGAATTCCGGCATCGCTTCCAGGATGGTGACTTCGGAACCCAGGCGGCGCCACACGCTGCCCATTTCCAGACCGATCACGCCAGCGCCGATGACGCCCAGCGTCTTGGGCACGGCGCCGATGTTCAGTGCACCGTCGTTGGACAGCACGACCTTTTCATCGAACGGCAGGCCAGGCAGTTCACGCGCCGACGAGCCGGTGGCGACCACGACGTGCTTGGCAACCAGGTCTTCCTCGGCGGTGCCGGTGACCTTGATGGCCCAGCCGCCTTCCACTTGGCCGCTGAACGCGCCCTTGCCGTGGAAGAACGTAACCTTGTTCTTCTTGAACAGGTACAGGATGCCGTCGTTGTTCTGCTTGACCACCGTGTTCTTGCGGCCGATCAGCGTGTCGAGCTTCAGGCTGACGCCCTTGACTTCGATGCCGTGCTCGGCGAAGTGGTGGTTGGCTTGCTCGTAGTGTTCCGACGATTGCAGCAGCGCCTTGGACGGGATGCAGCCGACGTTGGTGCAGGTGCCGCCGGGAGCCGGGCCGCCTTGGCCGTTCTGCCAGGCGTCGATGCAGGCGACCGACATGCCGAGCTGCGCGGCGCGGATGGCGGCGATGTAGCCGCCGGGGCCTGCGCCGATCACGACGACGTCAAATTGTTTGGACATAGTGTTCTCGCGAATGAGGGGTGAAGAAGCGCACTTCCTGACCAGCGTGGTCGTGCTGCGGGCCGGCGGGGAGCCGGCCCGGGCGCCGCGCGACTTGCGGGTCGCGCTCGGCGCCGGCCAGGGGCGTCGAGATTACAGGTCCAGCAACAGGCGCTGCGGATCTTCCAGGGCGTCCTTCATGGCGACCAGGCCCAGCACGGCTTCGCGGCCGTCGATGATGCGGTGGTCGTAGGACAGGGCCAGGTAGTTCATCGGGCGGATGACGATCTGGCCGTTTTCGACGACGGCGCGATCCTTCGTGGCGTGCACGCCCAGGATGGCCGATTGCGGCGGGTTGATGATCGGGGTCGACAGCATCGAGCCGAACACGCCGCCGTTGGAGATCGAGAACGTGCCGCCGGTCATTTCTTCGATGCCCAGCTTGCCGTCAGCGGCGCGGCGGCCGAAGTCGGCAATGGTCTTCTCGATGTCGGCGATCGACAGCTGGTCGGCGTTGCGCAGGATCGGCACCACTAGGCCACGCGGGCTGCCGACAGCGATACCGATGTCGAAGTAGCCGTGGTAGATGATGTCCTTGCCGTCGATCGAGGCGTTGATCAGCGGGTACTTCTTCAGCGCGGCAACGGCGGCCTTGACGAAGAACGACATGAAGCCCAGCTTGATGCCGTGTTCCTTTTCGAACTTGTCCTTGTACTTGGCGCGCAGGTCGATGACGGCCTGCATGTTGACTTCGTTGAACGTGGTCAGGATCGCGTTTTCCTGCTGCGATTGCAGCAGGCGCTCGGCGATGCGGGCGCGCAGGCGGCTCATCGGCACGCGCTGTTCCGGACGGCCGTCCAGCGACAGCGTGGTCGGGGCGGGCGCGGCGGCAGCCTTGGCCGGCGCGGCCTTGGGCTGGGCGCTGGCGGCCAGGGCGTCGCCCTTGGTCACGCGGCCATCGCGGCCGGTGCCCGACACGGAAGCGGCGTCAACGCCCTTCTCGGCCAGGATCTTCGAGGCGGCGGGCGAAGCGACGCCGGCAGCGGCGGTCGAGGCCGGGGCGGCAG
>NZ_CADIJP010000019.1 GCF_902859725.1 Achromobacter mucicolens
GAGCAATCCGCCGCCGGCCGGTCCGCCTGCCGCGCCGCCCACGGCGCCCGTCACGCCACCCAAGAGGCCCGTCACGGGCGCCAGCAGGCCGCCCGCGCCGTTTCCGCCCGTCACGCCGCCGGTCACGCCGCCCAGACCCAGGCCGCCGGTCAGCGAGGCCACCGCACCCGTTGCGTTGGCCAGCGTCGAGCCGAGCGGATTGGCGTTGCCCGGCGTGGCGTGGACCAGGCCACCCGCGCTGGCGACCGCGCCGCCCAGGCCTTGCAGCACGCCATTCAGGCCCGGCGTGCCGCCGGGCAGCGAGCCGCCCAGGTTGGTAACCGTGCCGCCCAGGCTGGTCAACAGGTTGGCCACCGGCGCACCCAGCTTGGTCGTGTCGCCCACCTGCTGCGTCAGGCCGACGACGTTGCCAGCCAGCGGGCTGGCGGTGGGATCGAGCGCGCCGCCCAGACCAGCCAGCGTCGGCTGCAGGCCCAGCGGCAGCACGTTGTCCACGGTCTTTCCGGCATTGCCGAGCGCCGGCTCAAGCAGCGGCGTCGTGGGGCCGCTCAGCGCACCGCCAGTCACGCCGGCCAGCACCTGCGTGATCGGCTGCAGCAGGCCGCCGTCGCCGGACAGCGGGCCGGTCAGGGCACCGACGGCGCCCGTGGCATTGCCGAGCACCGTGGTCAGGGGATTGGGGTTGTTGGCATCGGCGTTCAGCAGACCGCCCGTGCTGGCGACCGTCTTGCCCAGGCCATCAACCAGACCGCCCACGCCTGCGCTCAGCCCTGCCGGCAAGCCCGCGTCCTTGACGCCGCCGCCCAGGTCGCTGACCAGTCCGCCCACCTGCCTGACGACGCCGTCGGCGGGTTCTCCCAAGCCGGTTGTGGCGCCGACCTGCTGGGTCAGGCCAACCACGGTGTCCGCCACCGGCTTGATCGTCGGATCCAGCACCTTGCCCACCTCGCCCAGCGTCGAGTCCAGATTGAGGGGCAGGGTGTTGTCGACGGCCGCGCCGGTGTTGCCAAGCGTCGTTTCCAGCAGGCCGCTCACGCGCGGCGGATTGGTGCCGGGATCGGTGCCGCCGCCAGGGTTGGTGCCGCCTCCGGGGTTGGTGCCGCCGCCCGGGTTGGTGCCGCCTCCGGGGTTGGTGCCACCACCGGGGTTGGTGCCGCCACCGCCGGGGTTCACGCCGGGATCAAGGCCCCCGCCGCCGCCGGGATTTGTCGGGATGTCGGTGCCTGGAAGACCGGCGGTCTTCTTCCCGCCGCCGCCACCGCCGCCGCAGGCGGTCAAGGCGCTGATCAGCGCGGTGGCCATGACGGTGGCGGTCAGGACGTGTTGCAGGCGGCGCATGTCGGAATGGATCTGCATGACGAACTCCTTTGGCTGGAAGAATCGGGTGGTGAAACAACCCGGTACGTGTCTTCATGCACAATCCATGCCAAGATTTTTCAAACTCGCTGCAAACCGGCATATTCCGCAATTTCAACGGATCCGAAATGCCCTATTTATCAGGGTATCCGCCCGATTTCAGGGGTTTTCCCCAGGCGCCGGAAAACCGTCATTTTGAGATGTTGCCGAGCCCGCGAATGTTACGGAAAGCCGCCCATCGGCCGTAACGTTACGGTCCGCGTTACGTAACGTCCGTGACCGCAGCCCATGAAAAACGCCCGTCTGGACGGGCGTTTTTATACTGGCGATAGTGCGCTTCGGCATTCGCTAGAGCGCGTCCCAGAATACCGAGTAATTGGCGTTGAAACGGACGTTGCGGTCATTGTTGATGGTGGCCGATCCCACCGGCTTGGCTACGTTGAAATCGAATAGATAGTGCTTGTCGTCGGTAAACCGCAGGCCCAGGGCAAGGGACGACAGGTGACGATCATTCAGGGATTGCAGATCCTTGTTGTTGTACCAGGTGCGTGCAAAGTCGACCAAGGCGTAGGGCTGCACGCTGGATAGGTAGGTCCATCCCACGCCGAAGCGGCGATTGATTTCCGCCGATACGCCCACACCCTTGTCGCCGCTTTGCTCGCCCTGCGGATAACCCATGGCAAAGCGCCAGCTTCCAAACGAGATTTGTTCTGAAGCGGGCAGGATATTGCTGGAATACTGCGCCGCGCCCGAGAAGACCAGTCCGAACTGGTTGGGAAGCGCGAAGGTTTGCTTGGCATTCAGGTTGTAGCGGCTGAAATCCAGCTCCAGCATCGGCGTGGCGGAGTAACCGTAGTTGGTCGAAATATCCTTTTTGGCCCCTGCTGCGTCAAACCCTTTGGCAGCGCCCAGCGTGACATCCGTGGCCTGGGTTTCTGAAACCTGGATATAGCGCACTTCGGCCATGGCCGCGCGCACCTGCGCATCCTGCTGCAACCAGCGGTCGGTTTCGCGGGCGTCATACCGGTCCTTGGAGTTTGCCGCGTATACACCCAATGTTCCGGTCAGCGAACGCCTGTTATTCAACAGAAACGGATAGCTCACCCCAACGCCGATGCGGTCGTTCTTTACGCGGCGTTCAAAACCCAGCAGCTCGATCGCATCGTCCTGAGGCCGCGCATCGTAGTGATAGCCATCGATCTTTACTGCGAAACCGTTGGCGCCGACCGGCACGCGGATTTCACCGGAGATGTACTTCACGTCATCGGTATTGAAGGGCACCGCCGCGATCAGTTTCACCTGCTCGCCCAGTGGCGTCAGGCTGTTGGTGGTGACGTTCACCACCGGCTGCATGCCGGTGCCCAGATCGGCCACGTCGCCGCTCAGGCTTACGGGCTGGCGGGTGGCGGTCAGCATCAGGTCGGTGGCGCCGTCGGCCCGCCGGGGCAAATCCAGGCTGGGCGTGAACCGCACGCCGGGCACGGTGCGCATCAGATTCAGCTGGCGCTCCAGCGTGGCCTGGCTGAGCGGCCGTTCGGCCAGCAGGGGCGAGGCAAGCGTCTCAAGCCGGGCCTGCGCGTTGCCGATGTCGCCGTCGATCCGCACATTGGCGATATAGCCCTCGACCACCGTCACCACCACCAGTCCATTGGCAAACGTCTGGTTCTGCACCAGCGCAAAAGACAGGGGAAAGCCTTTGTCGCGGTAGAGCTGCGTGATCTTGTCGACCTGGGCGACCAGTTCTCCCAGGCTGATTTCCTTGCCCGCCAGCGGGGCCAGCACCTCGGACACCTCCTCGAACGGGATGGCGCGTACGCCGCTCACGTCGAAATTGCGCGGCACGATCCGTTGTGCCAGCCTGGCCTGCAAGGCCAGTTGCTCGGGCGTGGCGGTCTGGACGACGGGCGGGGGTTGCCTTGCCGACGGCGGGCGTTCCACTCGCGGCAGGGCGTCCACCGGGTTGCCGCGCAGCGGGCCTTCAGCCCGAGCCGTCGAACCGGCCGCCAACAGGCAAATCAAGGCCAGAGACAGCGGCCCTGCCTGGAACGTCACTCGCGTGCCTGTCTTGTCTGTCATTTCTGCCTGCTCATGTGAAAGACGAGCCGATAAGGATCGCGTATCGAGTGGAAAATGGTTACCGCGTCAGCAAAGAATGGTTGCGTTTCGGGGGCGTTTATATGGTGCCAGTATTCGCGTCAGAATGACAATTCATTTCAAAACCCCTTTGCGGGTGGTCTGGTAATGCGTTGTCGATGAATCATTATGGCGTCCCCATTAACTTATTCAGTAAAAGATAGGCGAGATTCGACCGTTTTGAATAAGATTGCACCGAGTTTTGGAGTATCCGTTACATCTCGCGTGTCGCAAGTTTGCGAAATTCAGTGAAAACCCTGATGCGTATGATTTGGCAATATATAAACTGAATCCCAAGTATCAAAAATACTCAAAATGTGTGGACCCGCCGGGAGATGCGCATGGCTGGGCTTTACTGCAGGACGCACCGCAAATATCGGCCGGCTGCGCCACGGCGCGGCCGGTTGCCACACGAGGAGCCTTCATGAGCCCGGGCGAGATCGTTCCGCTCTCATTCGATGGCGGGCTGGTGGCGCTGTCGTTTCTGATCGCGGCCCTGGGGTCCTATGTGGCCCTGTTGGCGGCCGCGGGCATTCGCGCCGAGACTCAGGACGGCGAAATCCGCGGGGGCTATATCGTCATCGGCGCGGTGGCAATGGGCGGAGTGGGTATCTGGGGCATGCACTTCATCGGCATGCTGGCGCAGAACCTGCCCTTTGAGGTCGGCTACCAGATCGGGCTGACGATACTCAGCTTTCTCGTGGCGGCGGGGTTTTCAGGGTGGGCATTCTGGTATGTCGGCCGGGAGCGTTTCTCTTTCACCCGGTGTCTGATCGGCGGTTGCGCGGCGGGATTCGGCGTGGCGTCCATGCATTATGTCGGGATGAGCGCCGCGCGCATGCCCGCGGTACTGCTCTGGAATCTGCCACTAGTGGTCTTATCGGTGCTGATTGCCGTGGTGGCGGCGACCGCCGCGCTGTGGCTTGCATTTAATACGCAGAATGAACGCCAGCGTATTGGCGCGGCCATTTTGATGGCCGTCGCGGTGTGCGGCATGCACTACACGGGCGCGGCGGCTGGCGCGGTCATCTGCACCGCGAAGAACGATGCCGGCGGCCGGTATATCGGGGGCGCCATGCTGCCGTATATCGCATTCGCACTGTCGATCGTCACCTTGCTGCTCATGCGCTGGCATTTGCAGCGTGCTTCCCAACGTTTTCGCGCGCGGATGGCGCAGCGTATCGACTCGATCATTGAATCGGCGCCTGTCGAGGCGCCGGGCAGGTCCCCCGGCGCTTCGGCTGGGCCGGGTTAGCGGGACCCTGGATGCGCGGCGCGTAGAAGGGTGCGGCGCGCGGGTTGTTCCAGGCTTTCAAGGGCGTGCTCTGGTCTTCAGGAGCGGCCCGGTCATCAATCGATGCCCATGGAGCTTGATATGAAAACAATGCTTGCGCAGTTCTGGAATGACGAAGACGGCATTACGGCCCTGGAGTACGGGCTGATCGCGGGGATGGTGGCGGTCGCGCTCATTGTCGCGGTGGGCGCCTTTACCGGATCCCTGAAAGGCATGTTCGAGGACCTTGGCACCAAGCTGGACAACGCCAAGGCCGGTACGGGCACCACGCCGCCGGCTGGCGGCACCAGCTGAGCGGCAAGCGGATCCGCGCCGCGGTGGCACACGCCACCGCAGCGCGTCCGCCATCCCGCCTGATGCTTGATTGAAAGGGGCCGCACCGGCTGCGGCGCGTCTGTCGTCCGATCCGTTCTTCAGAAGGTCTGGCCTTGTACCCAGGGGTGATGCTGTGGTGGCTGTTGTTTACATGCTGGATTCTGGCGCTGATCCACGCCGATCTGCGCCATCGCCGCGTCCCGAACCGGCTGATCGTCATGGGGTTCGCGGCGCAACTGCTATGGCTGCTGGCCGCCGCGCTGGTACCGGGGTGGGCTTATCCGCCGCGCTGGACCGGCTGGTTGCCGACGCTGGCGGGCTTTATGTCGGCGCCGCTTTTCCTGCCGCTTTGGCGCTGGCGCCTGATGGGGGCCGGCGACATCAAGGCCATCGCCGTGCTCGGGCTGCTGCTGGGTTTCGCGCCGCTGATGGTGACGCTGGTGCTGGCCAGCGTGCTGGCCGGGCTGCACAGCCTGGTGGTCGTGGGGGTTTCCGGGGTGTGGGCGTTGGGCCAACGGGCGCGCCAGATTCCCTACGCCGCATATCTGGGGCTGGGGGCTTTCAGCGCGGCACTTATTCCGTGGAATTCGCCCTGGTATTCGTGGTGTTCTTCCTGGTGTTCTACGGGATCCTGACGTATTCCCTGGTGGTTGCCGCACAGCATTCCGTGACGCTCGCCGCGCAGGACGGCGCGCGCAAGATCCTTCAATGGCAGCCGGGCACCGCATCGCTGGCGGCGCGGGCCGAAGCCGGGCGCGATTCGGCGCTATCCCAGGCAGCATGGATCAGCGCCATGTCCGCGGGGCCGGTGCGGGTCGCCGTTTGCGGCCGCGACGGCGCGTTGACCAGCGCGGCTGGCGGCGCCTGCAGCGGCTTGCCGCTGGCGCAGGATCAGGTCGAAGTCAACGTGTCCTATGCCTATGGCGCGCATCCGCTCCTTCCGGTGGTGCCGTTTCTGAACACGGCGCTGATGCCGGCCTCCAGCGTGCTGAGTGCGCGCGCGACGGTGCATCTGGGCGATGCCCTGGGCGCAGGAGGCTGACATGCGCCCGTTGCCACGACTTTCCAACCGCCCGCCGGCGCGTCGCCGCCAGCGGGGCATCGCGGCGCTGGAATTTTCCTTGACGCTTACGGCGCTGCTGCTCTTCATCTGCGGCGTGGTCGGGTTCGGCGCGCTGTTCTGGATGCAGCAGCAGTTGGCCGGCGCAGCCGCCGATGGCGCGCGCGCCGCCGTCCATGCGCGCTTCAGCGGCGAGTCCGACGTGCCGGCCGAGGCGTGCCTGGCCGCGATGCGAACCTTTTCCGCCGGCTCGGCGGTGCTATGCAGCGCCTCGCGCGCGCCGTGCGCCTGGCCGGGGGCGGGGGGCGGACAGGCCGACTGCGCGACCGTCGCCATGACCTACAACACCCAGACCTGGCCGCTGCTTGAAACCGTGCGCGGGCTGGTCACGGCCTTGCCGGGCGCAAATCGCGACTGGCTACCCAGCAGGCTGCATTCGCAGGCCGTCGTGCAGATAGCGCAGGAGACGCCATGAGCAGTGTGAGCAGGATCGTCGCGGGGCTGTTGCTGGTGGCGGGCGTGGCGCTTGCCTTCGTGGCCTGGCGGCTCGCTTCGGCGCCTCCCCGCCCGGCAGTCAGCGTGGCGCCACCCGCGCCGGTGGCGCCGCCGGCCGAGCCCGTCAAGCTCTATCCCGTCGTGGTGGCCCGCGAGGCGATCGCGGCTGGTTCGCGCATCGACAGCGTCCGCATGCTGACGGTGGTGCAGTGGCAGGCCGCGTTGTCCGGCGGCTTCACCGACCCCGCCCCGCTTGAAGGCGCGGTGACGAAGGTCGACATTGCCGTGGGCGATCCGATCGTGCCCAGCCTGCTGACGCAGGGCCTGGCGCGCCAGCTCAAGGCGGGCGAGCGCGCCGTTGCCATCGCGGTGGACGAGGTCATCGGCGGCGGCAACCGCATCGTCCCGGGCGACATGGTGGACGTCTTCTTCATGATCGACAAAAGCGCCGAGGTGGCGGTGGGTCAGGCGCGTCTCTTGCAGTCGCAGGTGCGCGTGCTGGCCTACGGCAAGGCCTCGGTGGAAGGGCCGGACGAAAAGCCGGCGCTGCAGCAGGGCGGCCCCGGCCAGCCGGCGCGCACCGCGGTGCTGGCGGTGCCGGTGGATCGCGTGAACGAGCTATTGCTGGCCAGCCGCGCGGGCCGCTTGCAGCTGGCGCTGCGGCCGGTGGGTGACGAGGGCATGCCGGACGCAACGTTGTTCGCACCGCGCGGCACGGTGTTGCCGGCGCGTGCCGATCTGACGCCCGCGCAGCGCGAGTCGCTGCGCGCGGGCCCGAACCGCGCCTTTGCCGGCGAGAGCCTGGTGCAGCTGGACGGCACGACCGCGGCCGCCTTGGCGCCTGCCGCGCGCGAGCCCGCAGCGCGGGGTTCGGTGCGTCCGCAAGGTTCCGGCGGGGGCCGGACAGTGGAAATCATTCGAGGAGACAAATCCGAGCGCGTGCGCTACTGAACGGGGCCGCGGGCGCACCAGGCGCTGCCCGCGGCGGGACGAATTCCATCATCGGGTCCTGCACTATGAAGAAACTTCAGCGCACCACCATGATCTGCCTTCTGTCGGCCGCCGCGGCGTTGACGAATGACGGCATTAGCCTGGCACAGACCGCGGCGCCCGCGACGGGCGCGACCGCACCGGTCAGTGAGATTTCCATGGCGGTCAGAGAGCAGCAGACCGTCATGCTCGAGCGTGGCGCGCCCACGCGCATTGCCATCGGCGACCCCGACGTCGCGGAGGTGAAGGTGCTGCCCGCCGCGGCCAATCGCGCGGGCGCCGTGCTGCTTTACGGCAAGAAGCCCGGCACCACGCGGCTGCAGGTCTGGACGGCCGGCAATACCGCGCCGCAAATCTGGAACGTGCGCGTGGGCGGCAGCGTGCAAGGCGCGCTGGCAAGCCGCGGCCTGGGCGGCGGCGCCAACGTGGACATCGCGGACGGCCACGCCGTCGTGTCCGGTCACGCGGAATCGCCATTGGGGCAGATCGCGTCTTCCACCATCGCGGCCTCTGCCGTGGGCGGCGACAAGAACGTGGTGGACCTGTCCACCGCCGGCGCCGGCGGGGTGGTGCAGGTGGAAGTGAAGGTGGTGGAAGTGTCGCGTTCGGTGATGAAGGCGGCCGGCATCAACTTCGCGGCCACCAGCGGTCCCTGGAGCGTGGCCAGCTCCACCGTGCCCCCCAGCCTGGGCGGCGCGCTGGCATCCGGATTTTCGCTGTTCTACGACTCGAACAATTTCGCGGCCCGCCTGCGCCTGCTGCAGACCAACGGCATGGCGCGTGTGCTGGCCGAACCCACGCTGGTCGCGTTGACGGGCCAGAGCGCCAGCTTCCTGGCGGGTGGCGAGCTGCCGATTCCGCAGGCGGGCGGGCTGGGCACCGTCAACGTGACCTTCAAGCCCTTCGGCATTGGCCTGACCGTCACCCCGACCGTGCTGTCGCGTGACCGGATATCGCTGAAGGTGGCGCCCGAGGCCAGCGAGCTGGACTACAGCAACGGCATCGCCATCAACACCAGCGCGGACACCAGCACCATCATTCCGGCGCTGCGCACCCGGCGCGCCGACACGATGGTCGAGCTGGGCGATGGCGAAAGCTTCGTGATCAGCGGCCTGGTGTCGCGCCAGACCAAGGCCATGGTCAACAAGGTGCCCATGCTGGGCGACCTGCCGATCATCGGCGCCTTCTTTCGCAGCGTCGACTATTCCCAGGAGGACACCGAGCTGGTCATCGTCGTGACGCCGCGCCTGGTGCGGCCGATCGCGCGCGGCGTGGCGTTGCCGTTGCCGGGTGCCCGGCAGGAGCAGACGGATACGGCGTTCAACGCCTGGGGCTATTACCTGACCGGTTCCGCGAGCGGTCAGCAGATGCCGGGATTTTCACGGTGACCAATATGAAGACACATGTCAGTGAAGGAGTGGGCCTGCAAAACGGCACGCGGTTTCTGTTTTGTTCCCAGGGCAGTACGATTGCCGCGCAATTGGGACAGGCGTTGGGCGACCTGGGCGTGCTGACCCAGGAGTCGCCGCGCATCGAGGAACTGGCGCGGCGTCTGACCGACCTTGCGCCGCAGGTGGTGTTCCTGGATTTTTCCCTGAGCGACGACGAACCCGGCAAGCTGTTCAAGTCCGCCGAGCTGGCGCGTCTTCTGGCACGCATCGCACCGACGCTGCCGCGCGTGGCGGTGGGGTACGTCAGTCAGCCCGAAGGGGCGATCGCGGCCCTGCGCGCGGGCGCCAGCGATTTCGTCGATCCGTCGGTGGCGCCGCAGGAGGTCCGGGACGTGGTGCGGCGCGTGCTGGACCGCCCATCGATGGGCCGCATGGACGGCACACGCCGCAGCGTCGTCCTGCTGGGCGCGCGTCCCGGCGTGGGCACCAGCACGCTGGCCGTGCACCTGTCGGGCATGCTGCAGGACCGCCTGAAGGCCGCGTACAACCAGCGCGCGGCCAAGGCGTCCCGGCCGCCGGGCGAGCCGCTGCCGTTGTCCAGCCGCGTCGCGCTCATGGACCTGGGCTGGCCCGTCGGCGATTGCCAGCTCTACCTGAACATCGGCGGCGACTTCGATTTTGCCGAGGCGGCGCGCAACCTGCGCCGTCTCGATTCCACGTTGCTCGGATCGGCCATGGCGCATGCGCCCAATGGCCTGAGCGTGCTGTCGCTGCCGCGCGATCTCGCGCAGATGCGCGAGGTGTCGCAGTCGGATTCGCTGCTGGTGTTTGAACGCATGCGCCAGCATTTCTCGGTGGTCGTGGCCGACGCCGGCGGATTCACCAACCCGGAGTTCGTGTCGGGTCTGGCGCGCGCCTCGCAACTGAACTGGATCGTGACCGACCAGAGCGTGGGCGCGCTGGTGTCGCTGGCCGGGCTGCTGCAGGAACTTGAGCAGTTGCACGTGGACCGGGCCAGCCTTGGTCTGATCGTGAACCGCTATGACGAGCGCTACGGCATGACGGCCAGGCAGATCGCCGAACGCTTCAACCTGGAACTGGTGGGCACGCTGCCAGACCGCACGCTGCCGCTGATGGTATGCACCAACCGCGGCCATCTGCTGCACGAAGAGGCCGAGCGCGATGTCTACGTGCGCGCGGTGCAGACATTGGCCGAGCGGCTGTGCGCCGAGGAAGCCGCGCCCGGCGGGCACGCCAGCTGGCTGGCCACCTGGCTGCCGGGCGTGCACCGGCGCATGGTGATCGGCTGACGGGCAAACAGACGCACGGTGACGGGATCCGAGACGATGATGACAGCGACGATAGAGTTCGGCGGCGACGGCGACAAAGGCTTTTCGGCGTCGGACCGCTACCAGGAAGTGAAGACGGCGGCCTACGAGCACCTGCTGTCCCGCATCGAAGAGCTGGGCGCGGAGTTCGGCCGGTGGACGCGGTCGGCGATCCAGGAGTTCGTGGACATCGAGGTCGCGAGCTTCGTGCGCCTGCGCCGGGTGGCGATCAACGAAAGCGAGATGCGCGCCATCGCCGAGGCCTTGACCAAGGAACTGGCTGGCCTGGGCCCGCTGGAGGACCTGCTGGCGGATCCGGCGGTGGAAGACATCCTCATCAACGGCTATGACAACGTGTTTGTGTCGCGCCGCGGCGTGCTGGCGCGCGAGGCGCTGCGCTTTACCGACAACCAGCATGTGCTGCGCATCGTGCGCCGCATCCTGGCCCCGATCGGCCGGCGGCTGGATGAGTCCAGCCCGATGGTGGATGCGCGCCTGCCCGACGGCGGCCGCCTGAACGTGGTGATCGAGCCGCTGGCGGTGGACGGGCCGATGGTGTCGATCCGCAAGTTCCGGCAGGATCCGCTCAAGCCCGCGGACCTGCTGACGCTGGGCACGTTCGACGACGCGATCTACCGGCTGCTGAACGAGGCGGTCAAGCACCGCTGCAACATCCTGGTGTCCGGCGGCACCAGCTCCGGTAAGACATCGCTCTTGAACGCGCTGGCGTTTTTCATCCCGGAGTCGGAACGCGTGGTGACCGTGGAGGACACCGCGGAACTGTCGCTCAACCATCCGCATGTGGTGCGGCTGGAATCGCGCCAGGGCGGCTTTGACGGCAGCGGCGCGGTCACGATCCGCGAACTGATCCGCAACAGCCTGCGGATGCGGCCGGACCGGGTGGTGGTGGGCGAGGTGCGCGGCGCCGAGGTCATGGACATGCTGCAGGCGATGAACACCGGCCACGAAGGCTCGATGGCGACCATCCACGCGAATTCGCCGCGCGAATGCCTGTACCGCATCGAGATGCTGGCCGGGTTTGCGGGGTTCCAGGGCAGCGAGGACAGCCTGCGCCGCCAGATCGCAAGCGCGCTGGACTTCATCGTGCAGATCGGCCGGCTGTCCAACGGCAAGCGCCGCGTGCTGTCGGTGACCGAGGTCACGGGCATGGGCGACAACGTGATTTCCACCCAGGAGCTTTATCGCCACGATGCCTTCGCGACGCCCGATGGCGAGGAACGGGATCGCTGGAACTGGCTGGGCATCCACCCGCATACGCCCAAACTTGCGAAGCTGCGCAGCGAGGCGCAGGCCCAGGACAGCGGGCCGGACGACCGCGATGGCGCGGGCGGCGGGTTCTGGAGCAGGAGGCGCTGATGCAAGACGTTTTCGCGCTTGCCAGCCTGGCTGCGCTGCTGGCTGCCGGCGCGGTGCTGCTGTGGCGCCACGCTGACCGCAGCGCCCGCCGCGCGGCCAGCTCCGCCTTCCTGGAGAGCCAACTGGCGCGGGGTCGCGAAGCGGCTTCCGGCGACGCGCCATTTGCCGAAAACGCGCGCGAGTTCCGCAGCGGCCACGCCGGCTGGGACCGTCTGCTGCGCCTGGCCGGCCTACGGCAAAGCGCCGGCCTGTATCTGCGCATCGCGCTGCCCATTGCGGCAGGGGCGGCGCTGGCGTGGATGCTGCTGGGAACGCTGTCGGGCGCGGTGACGCTCGTGCTGCTGACCGTGTTCGCCTACTTCCTGCTGTGGCTGCGGGCCGACAAGCGCCAGCGCCGGATGATCTCGCAGCTGCCTGCCTTCCTGGACAACATCGTGCGCCTGCTGACCATCGGCAACAGCATCGCCGCCGCCTTCCGGACCGCGGCCGCGGCCACCGACGAGCCCCTGCGCGAAGTGGTGGAAACGGCCGCCAGCCTGAGCAGCTCCAAGGAACTGGACGCGGCGCTGGCGCATGTGTCGCGCCTCTATGGATTGAAGGAGCTGTACATGGTCGCGGCGGTCGTATCGCTGGCGATGCGCTTTGGCGGCCGCAGCGACCAGGTGCTGGAACGCATGGCCGCCTTCATGCGCGACGTGGCGCAGGCGCGCAATGAACTGAGCGCCAGTTCGGCCGAGGTGCGGCTGTCGGCCTGGATCCTGGCGCTGCTGCCCGTCGGCGTTGCCGGGTTCATCATCGTGGCCAACAACAACCTGTTCATGGGCCTGTGGGAAGACCCGCAGGGCTTCAAGATGCTGCTGACGGCGGTCTGCCTGCAGATCGGCGGCTGCTATTGGCTGTATCGCATGGCCAAGGCCATCTGAGGGGAGGCGCGGCATGGACATCCTGCAATCCTGGAACGCTTCCACCGTGCTGGCGATGGCGCTGATGCTGGTGGCGGTCGGGCTGGTGGTGCTGGGCCTGGGCATGGCGCGGCGCCTGCGCAGCCAGGACCGCAGCCGCCAGGTGGTGGATCAGGCGCTGGCAGCGCGAGCGGGCGGGGCGCCTGACGCGCCGCGTGAAGACGGGCAGGGCAGACTGGCCGCGGCGGCGCGGATGGCCGATACCGTTGGCAAACGGCTCGCCGAGGGCCGGCTTGCGGATGCGCTGCTGGCCGCCGAGGACCGCAAGCTGGTCGACATGGCCGGTTATGTGCGGCCCGCCACGGCGCGTTCGCGCTTCGTCCTGATCCGGATCGGGCTGGCGCTGCTGCTGCCCGCCGCAGTGATCCTGCTGGACCTGCACAAGCAGTTGCCGGCGATGCCGCTGCGTGCCGTTGTGGCGGCGTTTGTGGCGTTCGCGTTGGGCTACATGCTGCCCAAATGGGTCGTGCAACGGCGTCTTGCGCGCCGCCGCCGGCAGGCGGCCGACGAGCTGCCGTTGCTGATCGATCTGCTGCGTCTCTTGCAAGGCGTGGGGTTGTCCATCGACCAGAGCCTGCAGGTGCTGGTCAAGGAATTCGGCCAGGTGTTGCCGGTGCTGTCGTCGGAACTGCGCCTGGCCTCGGAGCTGTACGTGCGCGGCCGCACGCGCGAGCAGTCGCTGGCCAGGATGGCCACGGGCTTCGACAACGACGACCTGTCCGCGATCTGCCGTCTCATCGCGCAGGTGGACCAGCACGGGGGCGCGGTGCAGGAGCCCCTGAACCGGTTCGGCGAACGGCTGCGGGACAAGCGGCGCCTGGAGCTGAAAGAAAAGGTGGGCAAGACCACGGTCAAGATGACCGGCGTCATGATCGTGACGCTGCTTCCCGCCCTGTTGATCGTGACGGGCGGTGCGGGATTTATCGCGGTGTTGCGCGGCTTGTCGCGCATGGGAGGGATGTGATGGACGGCGGAACGAATAACGGGTCGCGCGCGGCGCGTTGCGGGCTTGCTGCCTCGGTGCTGGTCATCGGTGCGGGCTTGAGCGGATGCCAGACCAACAAGACCGAATCGGCTTGGCAACTGATCCAGCAACAGCAGCAGGAACAGGCGCTGATGCGGCAGAAGGAGGACGAGGCCGAGAACCGCAGCCGGCCCAAGGAGCCGGAGATGATGTTGTCGCTGATCGTCGAAGCGCAACGCCAGGAGCGCTACTTCGCCTCGCTTGCGTACATCGACGGTTTTGAGCAGAAGTTCGGCAAGGACCCGCGCGTGGCGGTCCTGCGCGCAGAGGCGCTGCGCCAGACGGGCCAGGCGGCGTTGAGCGAGCAGGCCTACCGGGCGCTGACCGCCACCGACCAGGCGGCCGAAGGCTGGCATGGACTGGGCCTGATCGCCGGTTCGCGCGGGCAATTCGATCAGGCCGCCGACTACCTGGCGCGGGCGGCCCGGCTGTCGCCGATGGACGCGCGGATCCTGGGCGACCTGGGCTACGCGCGCCTGCGCGCGGGCGATCCGGCGGGCGCGCGCGTGCCGCTGGGCCAGGCGGCCGAGCTGACGCCGGAGAGCGGCAAGGTGCTGGCGAACCTGGCGGTGCTGCTGCTGGTGGAGGGCGATGCGCTGCGCGCGCAGCAGGTGATGGACCGCGCGCAACTGGGCGAGGACGCGCGCGGGCAGGTGCTGCGTCTGGCCGCGCAGATCCGCGGCCAGCTCGCGCCGGTCGCGGCCCAGGCGTCGGCAGCCCGGGTGCACGGGGGCGAGCAGGCCGTCCTGCCGATGATGAGCCCGCTGATGGAAGGTCTGGGCAATGGTCCCATCGTGCGTTAACCGCTGGTCAAGGAGCTTCGTCATGACGCGTCCGATTCCCCTCGCCGTTTTCGTTCTGGCCAGCGCCTGCGCGGCGCTGGCGCCGTTCGCCGCACACGCGCAAGCGAATGCCCCGCTGACGGGCAGCATGTCGGCCGCGCCGGCTTCAGCGTCGGCAGCCCTGGCGTCGACGGCCACGATGCCGGACCGGCCGGTGGTGCAGCAGGTGCAGACGCCGTTGCCGCCCGCAGTAACGCCATCGACGGCATCGTCCGCGTCGGCGCCAACAGCGGAGTCATCCGCCCCGGCCCGGCAGGAGGCCTTCGGCGACGTGACGCGTGGTCTGCTGGCGGCGCAGGCGGACGGCCGGCGCGCGGGCAATGCCTTGCCCATCCTGGGGCCGGTCTCCACGGCGGCGTGGAACCGTTATCTGGAAAGTTTCAAGCAGCCCATTCCCGTGTGGTTCGACCGCAACGTGGAAATTCCCAACGTTCAATAGGAATGGCCCGCGGTTTGTTCCCGCCGCAGGCCAAGACGGAGTCGCAAGCGCATGTCAGCCGGCCATCCTCGTCCTTGCCCGCCGCCGCGGCAACGCGGCAGCATGACCGTGGCCGTCGTGTTCGCGGTGCTGGTGGCGGCGGTGTTGCTGGGCGTGCTGCAGCTGGGCTATGGCGCCTACATGAAGCGCGAGATGCAGAAGGCGGCGGATCTGGCGGCGCTGTCCGCGGTGCAGGTCCTGAACCTGGGCGCCAGCGCCGATTGCACCCGGGCGGCTGCCGCGGGCCGCGCCTCCGCGCTGGCCAATCTGCCGAACATCCTGGACACCTTCACGGCAGCGGACCTCACGGTGACATGCCAGGTGTGGGATCCGGCGCGATCGGACGCCACCGGCATGCATGTGTTCGAGGCGGCGGGCGGGCAGGCCTACAACGCGGTGCGCGTCACCGTGCGCAGACAGCTGGCCAACCTGGTACCCGGCGTGGGCGGCGTCACGGCGTCGGCGCAGGCGGTGGCAACGCGCACGCCGCCCGTGGCGGCCTTCACGGTGGGTTCCCGGCTGCTGCGTCTGGAACGCGGCGGCCTGCTGTCGCAACTGCTGGCCACCGCCGGCGCGTCGCCGTCGCAGCTGGACGTGCTGGACGCGGCGGGGCTGGCCAACGTGGCCATCACGCCCGCCGGCCTGCTGGAGGCATTGGGCCTGCCGCTGTCGGCCGCAACCGGCGTGGGCACACCCGAACAGCTCGCCGCGCTCAATTCGCTGACGCTGGGCCAGTTGCTGAACGCGACGCTCAGCGTCATCGACAAGCAGGGCACGGCCAGCGCCGACGTCGCGCTGCTGCGCAACGCCATCAATACGGTCCTCGCCCTGATGCCGCTGAACTTGCCCGTGAAACTGCTTGGCGACGGCGGCGTGCTCGATTTGCATGTCGCGGGCGGCGACGCCGGCGCGGCATTGCAAGCCGAGGTCAACGCGCGCAACCTTCTCGAAACCGCGCTGGTCATCGCCAATGGCAGCAATCTCATCAACCTGGGATTGAGCGTGCCGCTGCTTGGGCTGGACGCGCGCGTGCGCATCGTGGAGCCGCCCTCCCTGGCCGTGGGCGGCGTGGGCACCCAGGCGGTGAGCGCCGGGCTGCGCGTGTATCTGCGCGTCAATACCAGCAATATCCCGCTGGTCGGGCCGTTGCTGGCAAGCACCCTGAACACCCGGGTGGACCTGCCCATCATCATCGGCGTGGCGCAGTCCACCGGCACGCTGCGCCAGCTGTGCGAGGCGCCGCTCAAGGAAAACCAGGCGGTGATCGATGTGACGTCGGCCGCGGCCAGCGTATGCCTGGGGCGCTTTCCCGGCATGACGTCCGCCACGGATACCAGCGCCGCGAATTTCCAGTCGCTCACGAATCGCTGCGAGCCCAGCGCTTTCGGGGCCATTGGCCGCCATCAGGTCCTGAACGTGCTGGGCATCCTGCCGCTGACCGCGCGGGTGACGCTGCCGGTGTTCGGGTCGTCCGCGCCGGTGCCGGTCACGCTGACCGCGCCGCCGTCGCCCGACGCCACTGCCACGGTCAACGCCACCAGCGTGGACCTGTCCAAGCTGGCCGCCAACCTCTCTGACGCGCTCATCGGCGGCATTTTGGGCGACCTTTTCAACACCGGCACGCCGCTCACCGACACGCAGCGCAAGGACCTGGCGACCCAGCTGGTGGGCGGAGACAAGAACAACGCGGGCAAGACGATTTCCAAAGTCGTCAACGACATGCAGTGGTCCAAGACCGCAATGGACCAGTTGGGCGCGCGCCTCACGACAGGCGGCCTGACCGGCGTGTTGGGCGGCACGCTGCAACTGGTGGGCGGCATCCTGAACTCGTTGCTGCTGGCCCCCTTGAGCGACGTGACGTGCGCCTTGGCGCTGACGCCCGACGCGATCCGGCAGTGCCGGGTCAATGCGGTCGGCACGCTCGCCCTGAACGGCAGCGGACAGGTCGGCGGTGTGCTGTCGGTGGTCATGGTGCTGCTGGACCCGCTGCTCGGTTCGCTGTCGAGCGTGTTGCAGCAACTGCTCGGCGTGCTGGGCCTGAGCGTGGGCCAGACCGACGTTTCCCTGATCTCCGTGGATTGCGGCAAGCCCCGCCTGGTGTACTGATGACGACGCGCCTGACTTCCATTCCCCTCTTTCCCGCATGGGCCAAGCGATGAGCGAGAATTTCGCGCACGAAGCGTTCGACGTGTACGTCTGGGAGGGCGCTTCCGACATCGCCAGCCGGGCCGAGCGCTGCCTGGCCGGCATGGACGTGTCGCTGGTGCGCGCCGACGCGGGCACGGCGTTTCCGCCGCCGCGCGACGTGACCCGGCGCGCGGTGGCGCTGGTGTCCGTATCGGTGATGGGCGACAAGCGCTTCAGCGGCTATGACTGGCTGGCGGCGCAAGGAATGCCGGTCATCTGGGTGGCCGCGGAAGCGCGCGGACGCGATCCGCGCTTCTACCCGCCGGAATATTCGTACACGCTGCCGTTGACCTTCACCAGCGCGGATCTGCGCAAGCTGCTGGTCGAACTGCTGGGCACGCTGAATCGGCTGGACCGCACCGCGCCCCGTCGCGAGCAGCCGCTGGTGGCCGTGTCTGCGGCCATGCAGGAGCTGCTGGCCGAAGCGCAGATCTATGCGGACTGCCGCAGCAACGTGTTGGTTCACGGCGAAACCGGCGTGGGCAAGGAACGCATCGCGCGCCTGCTGCATGATGAGGCCGCCTGGCGCGACGGTCCCTTCGTGGCGGTCAATTGCGGGGCGATCCCCGAAGGCCTTTTCGAAGCGCATTTCTTCGGCCACGCCAAGGGTGCGTTCACCGGCGCGATCGGCGCGCACAAGGGCTATTTCGAGCAGGCCCAGGGCGGCACGCTGTTTCTGGACGAGATCGGCGATCTGCCGCTGTATCAGCAGGTCAAGCTGTTGCGCGTGCTGGAGCAGAACACGGTGACGCGGCTGGGCGCGACGGCCGAGGTGCCGGTGGACTTCCGGCTGGTCGCGGCCACCAACAAGGATTTGCGGGTGCTGGTGGGGCAGGGCGAATTCCGTGCAGACCTGTATTACCGGCTGGCGGTCATCGAGCTGCGCATTCCCAATCTTGAACAGCGCGGTCCGCACGAGAAGGCCGCCATCTTTCGCGCCTTGCTGCTGAACCAGGGCGTAAAGGACGAGCCGCCGTCCTGGCTGCTGGAACGCGTTGCGCGCACGCGCTTCGAGGGCAATGTGCGCGAACTTTCGAATGTGGCCGAGCGCGTTGCCATCGTGCGGCGCCAGTTTCAGGCGTGGGATCCGACGCGGATCGAGCGCATCTTCGATCAGCTGGACGAGCCGCTGCGGCCAGGCGGCGCCCCGGCCCGGGCCGAATCCGCCGCATTCACCGACGCCGAGCGCGCCGAGCGCGAACGCGTGCTGGCGGCACTGGATGCCAACGGATGGCGGCGCCAGGACACCGCCCACACGTTGGGCATCAGCCGCAAGGTGCTTTGGGAAAAAATGCGCAAGCTTCAGCTGGGCGGCGCCCAAGGCGAATCCGCCGAAGGCGTCGCCGGGACGGTATGAACACCGCAATTGGGAATGGCCCGCACCGGGCCACAGTTCTTGTGCGGAAAACGCGGCTACTGCGCTGCGCTCAGAAATAAATTGATATAGTGCCGCAACCGTTTTTTTGGGGGAAACATGAACGTCCAAGTTATCCGAGGCGCCGCCCGCATGGTGTTGTTGGGCACGGCCCTGTCGGGGCTGGCCGCGTGCGCCAGCGCCCAGCCGCAAGCGCCCCGTCCCACGGTGAAGCAGGTCGAGGACACGCAGGCGCCCGCCACGCCGGTGACTCCCCCCGCGCCGCCGCAGGCTGCGCGCCCGGCCTCCACGCTGTCCGAGCTGCAGGCATTGATCCAGAGCCGCCAGGTGTCGGAACTGCGCACCGCCTATAACGGCACCTACGGCGCCAGCCTGCTGTTCAAGCCGGATGACCTGACCTATTACGTGGCCCTGTTCCAGCAGAAGGATTTCTGGCGGGTGGTCAAGACCAAATCGGACAAGCAGGCCGAGGCGACGTACCGCACCTTCGTCGCCCAGTCGGCCGAGCTGGCCGAGGTGGACATCAAGCGCATCAAGATGAAGGCCGAGAATGCGCACGCCGAGAAGCTGCTGGCCAGCCGCAGCGCCGAGCTGAGCGCCCTGCAGGCAGACCGCACGGCGCGCCTGCAGCAGGAAGAGCAGGTCGCCGCCCGCCAGGCGCAATCGCGCGAGCAAGCCGCGGCGCTCGCGGGGCAGCAGAAGGACGTGCGTCAGCAATTGCGCGACTTGCAACGCCAGATCGACGCCTTGCAGGCACAGCAGGCGCTGGTGAGCAATACGCCAGCGCAAAACCGGGGCAAGTAAATGCTGCGCGCCTTGTACTCTGGGCGCGGCACCCCATATAGACGCCATGGCACTGAAAGTTTTTGACCTCGAGTGCGACCACAGCCACATTTTTGAAGGCTGGTTCGGTTCGCACGAAGACTACGATGCGCAGCAGGCGCGCGGCCTAGTCACGTGTCCGGTCTGCGGGTCGGCCACCATCACCAAGCGCCTGTCCGCGCCCCGCCTGAACGTCGCGCACCTGCATGCGCCTGCCGCTCAGCCCCTGGTGCCGCCCGGCGCGTCCGACGCCGAAAAGATGGCCGCCTTGCAGGCCGCCGTCATGCGTCAGGTGCGGGCGCTGGTTCGCAGCACCGAAAACGTCGGCCCGCGCTTTGCCGAAGAAGCGCGCCGCATCCACGAAGGCGATGCCGACGACCGCCCGATCCGCGGCACCGCCACCGTTGAAGAGCGCGAAGCCCTGGCCGAAGACGGCATTGAAGTCATGGCCGTGCCCGACTTCCTTGACGACGAACGGCTGCAGTAATAAAAAAAGCCAGACCGCAAGGTCTGGCTTTTTTTTGACGCTGGGCCGGATCAGTTGTTGACGCGGCTGCGGTATTCGTTCGTGCGGGTGTCGATTTCGATCTTGTCGCCGATGGCGCAGAACAGCGGCACGTTCAGTTCGTAGCCGGTGTTGATCTTGGCCGGCTTGGTCACCTTGCCCGAGGTGTCGCCACGGACGGCGGGTTCGGTGTAGGTGATTTCGCGCACGATGGTGGTGGGCAGTTCAACCGAGATGGCGCGGCCGTCGTAGAAGACCACTTCCACGGGCATCGCTTCTTCCAGGTAGTTCAGGGCGTCGCCCATGCTTTCGGCTTCGATTTCGTACTGGTTGTACTCTTCGTCCATGAAGACGTACATCGGGTCGCCGAAGTAGGAATACGTGCATTCCTTGCGATCCAGTTGAACGACTTCGAACTTTTCGTCGGCCTTGTAGACCGATTCGCTGGCCGAGGCGGTCAGCAGGTTCTTGAACTTCAGCTTGACGACGGCGGCGTTACGGCCCGACTTGTTGTATTCGGCCTTCTGGACCACGAGGGGATCCTTGCCGACCATGACCACGTTGCCGACTCGCAATTCCTGAGCGGTTTTCATCGATAAAACTCCGGGGGTGATGGGTGCACTCGCCGTGCTTGCATAAGCCGCATCAGGCTTTTGCACACCCCGGGAGGCGTCATAGTTGAGGCCCGACAGATTCAGGGCGACTCAGAAAACTCTCTATTCTAGCGTTTCTTGGCCAACTCTGCGCAGAATGCGGCCAGATTTTCCGCCAGACCAGGTAGCGCGGACTGGCTGGCGTTCCAGGCGTGCGCCGCGTCCACCCATGCCGGCCAGGCGTCGGGCGCCAGCGCGGCCGTGATGGCCGGGGCCGTGCGGCCCGGTTCGGACTGGTTCCAGGCGCGGATCAGCGCGTGGGCGGATTCGGGGGCCGGATAGCGCGCCAGCCAGGCCTCCAGTTTTTCCAGATGGACGTTTTCGTCTTGCGGATAGATCTGCCAGACCAGCGGGCGTGCGGCCCAGGCGGCGCGCACGAAGGAATCTTCGCCGCGCACGAAATTGAGGTCGGCGCACCACAGCAGGCGGTCGTAATCGGGCTGGGCAAGAAAGGGCAGGCGGACGACGCGTGGCGATCCTGCCGTCTGGCAGGCGGCTTCCAGCGCCGGCGCGACGCCTTGCGGAACCAGCAGCAGGGTGGGACGCGCATCGGCCGCCAGCGCCTGCGCCAGTTCACCCGCCGGCGCGGACGGGTAGCAGAACAGGGATACGGTACGGGCGCCATCGCGGCGCAGGGCCAGCGCATCGTCCGGCACCCCGGCCGATCTCAGGAAGGCCTCCTGCAAGCCGGCCGACCCTTGCAGCGCTTCGCGTTCCGCGGCCAGGGCCGGCTCGCGCAGCAGGCCGCCGGTGGCCGGTGTGAAGCCGGGGAAGAAAAAGTGCTTCACCAGACCGTCCGGCCGCTGCGACGGCAGGCCGTGGCAGCTTTCGACCCAGGCCTCGGCGCTCAGGTATTCCAGGTTGATCCAGACGGGATGGGTGCGGCGCATGGACGCGATGAACGCCTCGGGCGGGTCGCACGCGAACGCTTCGATCACGACGTCTCGCGCCTGCAGCGCGGCGTCGGGCTTGTCCGGCCAGTGCACGATATCGACGCCCGCCAGTTGCTGGCGCGCGGCGCCCGGCAGGATGCCGGGCTGGATGTGCGAGAAGCTGGCCAGGTCATCGACCCACAGGCGGACATCCCAGTGGAAATCGCGCGCAAGCTGGCGCGCCAGGCGCCAGCACACGCCGATGTCGCCGTAGTTGTCGACGACCCGGCAGAAGATGTCCGCTTGCATGGCAGGCCTAGTGGAACTGGGCGGGCGCGGCCTCGGCGTCCTCGGGCAGCTCGGCGTGCACCAGTTCGCCCAGGGGATTGGGGAAGTAGGGCGCGCCGCAGTCCTCGCAGTATTCGGGCGGCAGCACGCCGGGGATGCGGCGCACGTCGGTCACGCCGTATTCCTTCAGCAGCGCCGCGATCTCGTCCACCACGTCGGGCTGGCCCTCGTCCATGACCAGGTCTTCCTCGCGGCCGTACAGCGGCCAGACGCAGCCGTAGTACACGTCGTTGCTGTTGCGCGCGGTAAAGCCGATGCGGTATTCGTCAATGCGGCCTTCGCCGCAGCCGGCCACGACGGCCCGCAATTGCGCGGCTTCCAGGTTGACGGCGCCTTCCAGCCAGCTGACCGCCGCGCGCAGCGACAGCGGACGAACCTGGCGATCGGCTTCGCGATTGCTGACGTAGTAGGCATCGGGCAGCAGGGCTTCAAAGCCGCAGCCAGGCAGCAGCCCGGCTAGCGTCGGCTGCGCTTGCGCCGCCCATTGCGCCAGACACGCATCGCGGCTGGCGTCGGCTTCGCCCACGTGTTCCTGCCAGCGGAAGATCGGCTCGCCCTCGGGCACGGCCACAGTGCCGACGATGTAACGCGTGTCGGCCAGCATGTTGGCCGTTTCGGTGTCGGTATTCAGCGCCGGCTTGGTGGTTTCGGCGCCCAGCGCCTGCGCGCCCAGCCGTTGCAGCCACTGCCAGGTCTCGGAGAACGTGCGCGGCATCTGGTCCACGCTGACCAGCAAGGGCATCAGCGCGGTGCGCGCGTTGCTGGAAAGGACGTGCCCGTGAAGCTGCGCCAGCAGGGCCTGCTGCGCGCTGGCGGAAATCGGGCCGGTCGGAATGGCATAGCGGGTCCACGCGACGATGGGCGCGACGATCAGCAGCACGTCGTACCGGACGCCATTTTTCTCGATCTTCATCGATTCGGACAGGGTTTCGGCCTGCTCGATCAGGACCTCGTAGGCGCCTACGTCGCTTTGGGCAAGGTGGTCCAGCGCCGCTTCAAGCGGGGCATCCTGACCGGCCTTGAGCAGCTTCGGGATCGCTTCGCCAAGCTGGGTCTCCCAAAAGACGTCTTCGACGCGGCTGCCCGAGCGATTCAGCGACTGGGCAAGCGCGACCAGCCGGGTGGCGTCACGGGTCATGCGGGGAGCGGATTGGCTGCGGGATCGGGCCATAACTTCGGGGGACGTCCATTCAGTGTGTAACGACGTAGTTTAACGCCCGGCACTCGCGGCGGGGGGCGCGAGGTTAGCCCTGCGTCGGACGCCGCCGCCGGGGCGGCCAGCGGGATCCGGGAGAAGACGGATTGATGCTGATCGGGCAACAGACAATCCCTATGAAGGGGGTTTATTGCGCATTTGAATCGGCTGACAATGTGAGCATCGTTAATTGCTTCTGGAGGCATCGCCATGCGTTGGCCTACGCTTTTCGTTTCACACGGTTCTCCCATGCTGGCCGTTGAACCCGGCCGGACCGGCCCCGCGCTGGCCGATTGGAGCGCCGCGCAGGGCCGCAAGCCGCGCGGCATTCTGGTGGTTTCGCCGCACTGGATGGGCGAAGGCCTGGCGCTGTCGACCCGCGACCAGCAGGTTGCCTGGCATGATTTTGGCGGATTCCCGGCCGAGCTCTATGCGCTGCAATACGCCGCGCCCGGTTCGCCCGAACTGGCCGCGCGCGTGCAGGCGCTGCTGGCGGAATCGGGCATCGCCGCCGACCGCGATCCGCGGCGTCCGCTGGACCACGGCGCCTGGGTGCCGCTGCGCTATCTGTATCCCGACGTGGACGTGCCCGTCGTGCAACTGTCGCTGGACATGGGCCGCGACGCGGCCGGGCAGATGGAACTGGGCCGCGCGCTGACGCGCCTGCGCGACGAAGACATCCTGATCATCGGCTCGGGGTCGCTGACGCACAACCTGCGCCACGTCCGCATGCCGCAGAACGCGCCGGCGGCGGACTACGTGCCGGGATTTCAAGCGTGGTACGCAGACAAGCTGGCGCGCCACGACGTGCCCGCGCTGCTGGACTGGCAGGCGCAGGCGCCCGGCGCGATGCAGGCGCACCCGCACGACGACCACCTGATGCCGCTGTACGTGGCGCTGGGCGCGGGCGGAGAAAAGGCAAGGCGCCTGAACGACGAGGTGTCTTATGGGGCGCTGGCGATGGACGCCTATCAGTTCGATTAAATAATCAAGAGGCAGACCACCCGGCCGCCAATGAAGAGCGCCCCGGAACCGTAAAGGTCCCGGGGCGTTCTGCAGAAGAATAGTCGCCCCGCCGCCCGGCCGCCCGAAGGCGGGGCCGCCCCCTTGGGGGGCAGCAAGCGCGCGAAGCGAGTGCGGCGTGGGGGCCCTTTACGCCGCCAGCAGCTGGCGCAACACGAACGGCAGGATGCCGCCGTGCTGGTAGTAATCCACCTCGATCGGCGTATCGATGCGCAGCAGCACGGTCACGTCCTGCTTGGAACCGTCCTTGCGCGTGATCGTCAGCGTCACGTCCTGCATCGGCTTGATGCCGTTTTCCAGGCCGGAGATATCGTACGTTTCCTCACCCGTGATGCCCAGCGATTGCACGCTGTCGTTGCCCTTGAACTGCAGGGGCAGCACGCCCATGCCCACCAGGTTGCTGCGGTGGATGCGTTCAAAGCTGCGGGTGATGACCGCCTTGACGCCCAGCAGCTGGGTGCCCTTGGCGGCCCAGTCGCGCGACGAGCCGGTGCCGTACTCTTCGCCGCCGAACACCACGGTGGGCGTGCCGGCCGCGACGTACTTCATGGCGGCGTCATAGATCGACATCTGTTCGCCGGTGGGCTGGAACAGCGTTTCGCCGCCCTCGAAGCGGCTGCCGTCGGGCAGCGCCGGAATCATGAGGTTCTTGATCCGCACGTTGGCGAACGTGCCGCGCATCATGATTTCGTGGTTGCCGCGGCGCGAGCCGTAGCTGTTGAAGTCGGCCTTCATGACGCCGTGTTCCTTCAGCCACTTGCCCGCGGGCGAGCTTTCCTTGATGGAGCCGGCGGGCGATATGTGGTCGGTGGTGACCGAATCGCCAAACACCCCCAGCGCGCGCGCGCCCTTGACCGTGGGCATCGCGCCCGGGGTCATGCCGAAGCCCTCGAAGAAGGGCGGTTCGGCAATGTAGGTGGAATCGGGCCAGTTGTAGGTGTCGCCGGTGACGCCCTTGATGTTCTCCCAGAGCTTGCCGGGATTGCTCTTGACCTGGCCGTAGTTGGCTTCGAAGGCCTCCGGGTCCAGCGCGTACTTGAGCAGCGCGTCGATTTCCTCGGTGGTCGGCCAGATGTTGCCCAGCCACACGTCGCCGTTCTTGCCGCGGCCCACGGGCTCGGTCATCAGGTCGCGCGTCACGGTGCCGGCCAGCGCATAGGCCACGACCAGCGGGGGCGAGGCCAGGAAATTGGCCTTGATGTTCGGGTGAATGCGCGCCTCGAAGTTGCGGTTGCCCGAGAGCACGGCCGAACACACCAGGTCGTTGCTGGTGATGGCTTCGTTCAGGTCCGGGGTCAGGTCGCCGGCGTTGCCGATGCAGGTCGTGCAGCCGTAGGCGGCCACGTCGAACCCGAGCTTTTCCAGATAGGGCAAGAGGCCCGTCTTGGTCAGGTATTCGGTGACGACGCGGGATCCGGGGGCGAGCGAGGTCTTGATGTGCTTGGGCACGGTCAGGCCGGCTTCCACGGCCTTCTTGGCCAACAGGCCCGCCGCCAGCAGCACGCTGGGGTTGGACGTGTTGGTGCAGGACGTGATGGCCGCGATCAGGATGTCGCCGTTCTTGATCTTGGTGCCGGCGCTGGTCGTGAAGGTCTGGTCGAGCTTTTCGGCGGGCTGGTTGAAGCCGTTCTCGGATACGGGCTTGGAGAACAGGTCGATGAACGTGTTCTTGACGTTGCCGATTTCGATACGGTCTTGCGGGCGCTTCGGGCCCGCCAGCGACGGCGCGACGGTGGACAGGTCCAGCGTCAGCAGCTTGGTGAAATTGATGTCCTTGGAGGCCGGCACGCCGAACATCTTCTGCGCCTTGAAATAGGCCTCGAAGGCGGCGATTTCCTCTTCGGTGCGGCCGGTGCCGCGGAAGTAGTCGATGGTGCGTTCGTCGACCGGGAAAAAGCCCATGGTGGCGCCGTATTCCGGCGCCATGTTGCCGATGGTGGCGCGTTCGGCCACGGTCAGGCTGGCAGTACCTTCGCCGCAGAATTCGACGAACTTGCCAACCACCTTTTCGCGGCGGAGCATTTCAGTGATGGTCAGCACCAGGTCGGTGGCGGTGACGCCGCCGCGCAGTTGGCCCTTGAGCTCGACGCCCACCACGTCCGGCGTCAGGAAGTACACGGGCTGGCCCAGCATGCCGGCTTCGGCTTCGATGCCGCCCACGCCCCAGCCCACCACGCCGATGCCGTTGATCATCGTGGTGTGGCTGTCGGTGCCCACCAGCGAATCGGGGTAGTAAACGTTGTTCTTCTTGTCCTGGTGCACGCCGCGCGCCAGGTATTCCAGGTTGACCTGGTGGACGATGCCAAAGCCCGGGGGCACGACGCCAAAGGTGTCGAACGCCTGCATGCCCCACTTCATGAACTGGTAGCGCTCTTGATTGCGCTTGAACTCCAGCTTCATGTTCAGGTCCAGCGCGTTCTTGGTGCCGAAGTAGTCGATCATGACCGAGTGGTCCACCACCAGGTCCACGGGCACCAGGGGCTCGATGCTCTTGGGGCTTTTGCCCATCTTGTCGGCAACCGAACGCATGGCGGCGATATCTGCCAGCAGCGGCACGCCGGTGAAGTCCTGCAGCACGACGCGGGCGACCACAAACGGAATTTCATCTTCGCGCTTGGCGTTGGCTTGCCAGTTGGCCAGCTGACGGACGTGTTCTTCGGTGACCTTCTTGCCGTCGCAGTTGCGCAGCACGGATTCCAGCACGATGCGGATGGAGACCGGCAGCCGCTGCACATCGATGCCAAGCGACTTGCCCAGCGCCGGCAGCGAATAGAACTGACAGGACTTGTTGCCGATCTTGAAATTCTTGAGTGTGTCTAGGGTGTTGTGCGGCATGATGGACTCCGTGGTTTTGCCCAGGCTGAAGGCGGCATTTTCAGGCGTTTCGGCGCGTTTGTCATTGTCTCTTGGACAAGTTTGCCGAGGGTCTATATCTTGGTTTATGTCTTATATCTTATATAAGACTTGAGCGGCACGTCAAAGTTCCGGCCCCTTATCGCGCCAGACCGGCTCGGATTCGGCGAAACCCTTACTTTGGCGGACGCGCGCCAAGCCTGCAAGACCCTGTGCTCCGGAAGGCGCGCTTCAGGTCAGGTACGCGGGCAATTCAGCCGCCGTGAATTCAAGAAAGCGCTTCAAGGCCAGCGGCTCGCCGCAACGTGCGGGCATGACGGCGTAAATGCGGGCGGGCGCGGGCGTCCAGTCGGGCAGGATGCGCGCCAGCCGGCCTTGATCGAGATCGTCGCCGCACAGATAGCGCGGCACCAGCGCCAAGCCCAGGCCCGCGCCCGCCATCGCGCGCAGCGTGTCCATATTGGTGCTCAGGCTGCGGGGCTGGAATTCCACCGCTTCCATTTCGCCGCCCGGGCCGGTCAGGCGCCAGGTGTGCAGGCCGTCCTGAGTGCCGTGGGCAAGCAGGGGCAGGGTGGCCAGGTCGCGCGGGTGGCGCGGCGGGGACTTGGCCATCGCCGGGCTGCACACCAACGCCATCGGCACGGCGGATATTTCGATCGCATTCAATCGGGCGTCGGTCAGCGACGATGACTGGGCGCGAAAGCCCAGGTCGTACCCTTCGCCGACCAGGTCGATGATGTGGTCACGCGTGTCCAGCAGCACGCGCACGCGGGGGTGCTCCGCGCAGAAGCGGGCAACCAGGCCGCCCAGAATCCGGGTCGCAAGCGGCGCGGGCGCGGTGATGCGCAGCATCCCGGCGGGCGCATCGCCAATGGACGCGGCCAGGTCGAAGACACTGCGCGCTTCGCGGGCCAGCGCTTTGGCGTGGGCATGAATCTGTTCGCCCATCGGGGTGAGCGACACGCACCGCGTATTGCGCTGAAGCAGCCGCACGCCCAGGCGCGCTTCCAGCTCGGCCACTCGGCGGCTCAGCTTGGAACGTTGCATATTCAACACACGTGCGGCCGCCGAGAAGCCGCCTTTTTCAACGACTTCGCTGAAAAGCAGCAGGTCTTCAAGGCGGTGAGCGTAGTTAGGCATACAGCGTTTTAATAGGAGAATTCGGAATATTTACTGGCATTGTCCTGACAGCCGGGACAATTATTCCTGAAATTGGCCCCTACTGTCCGGCGGTCCGAACTCATAAGCTGTCGCGGCAATACATGTTCAGCAACCAGCAAGGCAGCATTTTTTGACTCTTCACCTTAGCGCCGTCGTTCCGGGTTCCAGCCGCTACATGGGCGACGCCTGCACCATCCGCCAGTTTCGCCATACCGATTTCTCGCGATGCATCTCGCCCGTGGTGCTGGTGGATCACTTCGTCATGACGGGCCCGACCTTTGAACCGCATACGCACGCGGGCATCAGCGCCGCGACCCTGCTGCTGGAAGACAGCACCGGCGTCATGCAAAGCCTGGACGGCATCGAGAACAACCAGGACATTCACGCGGGCGACCTGCACTGGACGCAGGCCGGGCGCGGCATCGTGCACGCGCAGCGGCCGGTGGGCGAGGCCCGGCTGCACGGCCTGCAGATCTTCATCGATCATCCGGCGCACCTGAAATCCTTGCCGCCCATGACCTCGATGCTGCGCGCCGCGGACATGCCTGCCATCCAGGCGCCTTCTGGCAAGGTCCGGGTTGTGTCGGGCAGTTTCGGGGGGCTGGAGTCCCCCTTGCGCACGCCCGAACCGTTGCTGATCCTGGACGGCTGGCTACGGCCCGGCGCGACCACCCTGGTGCCCATGCCGCCCGGCTGGAATGCCTGGTTCTACGCCATCCAGGGCGATCTGGGCGTGCGCGCCAGGCATTGCAGCAAGGGTGCGGCGCCGCTGCCCAAGGTGGCGGGCGGCGATCCGGACTTTGCGGTCGTGCCCGCCGGCAGCGCCGCGGCAGCGGGCGCCACGCTGGACGGTGAAGAAGGGGTCCTGTTGCTGATGGCCGGCAAGAAGCCCGTGCATTTTGTGCTGGTGGCGGGGTCGGCGGTCGGGAAAGTGTTGCAACAGGGGGGCGCGGCGTTGCCCGGCGCCGACGGGGCGCTTGCCGAGGCGTTGCCGGCGTATGGGGAAACCGAATCGGCCGATGCGCTGACGACCTGCTGAATCGTCGCGGAATATGTTGCTTGGCCGCAACGCCTAGCCTCAATTCTGTTTGAGAGAATCAATGAGAACGATTCTCTTTTGGTAACATCGACGCGCTTAGACCTCAAGACCCCAGCCGCGAATGTGCTTGGATGGCGCCGGTCACCCCGGATAGCCACGCAATTCGAAACGGGTTTTTGCGGATCTCCCCACCGCAACGCGGACCCGCTTCCGCTTTACCAGCGCCCCGATATGAAAATCAGAACTCTCGCTTGCATGGCCGCCGCCTTGCCGTGCTTTGGCGCCGTCCACGCCCAGACCGCTCCCCAGACCGCTTCGCAGACCCAGCCCGCCACGACCAGCGGCCCCGTGACCTCGATGGACGCCATCCGGGTCGAGGCCAGCGCGGACGCATCGGCCGGCGGTCTGTCCGCGCCGTTCGCGGGCGGGCAGGTGGCCCGCGGCGGCCGTGTCGGCATCCTCGGCACCGAGGACTTCATGAACACGCCGTTCAGCGTCACCAGCTACACCAACGAGCTGATCCAGGACCGCCAGGCCAAGAGCGTGGGCGACGTGCTGCAGAACGACTCGGGCGTGCGCGTGGCGCGCGGTTTTGGCAATTTCCAGGAGTCTTACTTCATTCGCGGCTTCATCCTGAGTTCGGATGATGTGGCCTACAACGGCCTGTACAGCCTGCTGCCCCGTCAGTACATCGCCACGGAGCTCTTCGAGCGCGTGGAAGTGCTGCGCGGCGCCTCGGCCTTCCTGACCGGTGCGACGCCCGGTGGCGGCGGCATTGGCGGCGTCATCAACCTGGTGCCCAAGCGCGCGCCGAACGAGCCGTTGACGCGGGTCACGACGGGGGTTTCCAGCGGAGGCCAGTTCCAGTTGTCCACCGACATCGCCCGCCGCTTCGGCCCGGACGACAGCACCGGCATCCGCTTGAACGCCGCGCAGCGCAGCGGCGACACGGCCATCGACGACGAACATAGCCGCACCAGCGTGGTTTCCTTGGGCCTGGACTGGCGGTCCGCCGACACGCGCCTGTCCGCCGACATCGGCTGGCAGGAAAACAAGCTCAAGCGTCCGCGCCCCAATGTGACGCTGGGCGCCGGCGTCACGACCGTGCCCGATGCGCCGGACGCCAGCTCCAACTACGCGCAGCCGTGGACGTACTCCAACGAGCGCGACGTCTTCGGCACGTTGCGCGCGGAACATGACTTCAGCGACAAGCTGACGGCGTACGGCGCGTTCGGCATGCGCCGCAGCGACGAAGCCAACTCCCTGGGCAACATCACGCTGACCAATGGCAGCACCGGCGCCGGCAACTTCTACCGCTTCGACAACACGCGTGAAGACAGCGTCAACACGGGCGAAATCGGCCTGCGCGGTAAGTTGCGCACGGGTCCCGTGGGGCACGAATTCGTCGTGTCGGCGTCCTGGTTCGATCTGAAGAAAAAGAACGCGTACGTGATGGACTTCCGCAACACGTTCCCCACGAACATTTACGATCCCATCTCGTACGACAAGCCTGCCTTCAGCGCCGGCGCGCTGCGCGGCAATGATCTGGACAACCCCGCGCTGCAGGGCCGTACCCGCCTGAGCAGTTACGCCATCGGCGACACGATGTCCTTCCTGGACGACAAGGTGCTGTTCACGGCCGGCATCCGCCATCAGCGCATGTCGCAGCGCGATTACGCGTACAACACCGGCAATGAAAGCGGCGCCTACGACGCCAGCCACAATTCGCCCGCCTTCGGTCTGGTGGTCAAGGTTGCGCCCAGCGTTTCGCTGTATGCCAACTACATCGAAGCGCTGGTGGCCGGCCCGACCGCGCCCGCAACCGCAGGCGGCCTCCCGGTGCCGAACGTGGGCCAGAGCCTGCCGCCCTTCGTGTCCAAGCAGAAGGAAGTAGGCGTGAAGTATGAAGGCGACAGCCTGGGTGGCGGCCTGGCGTTCTTCTCGACGGAAAAGCCGCGCGCGGCCTACAACGCGGCCAACGAGCTGACCAATTCGGGCAAGGACCGCCACCAAGGCGTCGAGCTGACCGTATTCGGCGAACCCGTGCGCAGCGTGCGCCTGCTGGGCGGCCTGACCTGGCTCGATGCCAAGCAGGTGTCGACGGGCACCGCCTCGCTGAACGGCAACCGCGTGATCGGCGTGCCGCGCTTCCAGGCCAACATGGGCGTGGAATGGGACATCCCGGGCGTCGAAGGCCTGGCCATTGACGGCCGCGTGGTCTACACCGGCTCGTCGTATGCCAATGACGCCAACACGCTCAAGGTTCCGGGCTGGACGCGCTTTGACGCCGGCCTGCGCTACATGATGGACGTGGACGGCCACGTCCTGACGCTGCGCGCCCGCGTGGACAACATCGCCAACCGCAACTACTGGTCGTCGGTGGGCGGCTATCCGGGCAACGGCTACCTCGTCCTGGGCGGCCCGCGCACGTTCTCGCTGTCGGCCAGCATGGACTTCTGATCGCGGCGGGCGACCGCCCACGCAGAAAAAATCCCGGCTCACCGGGATTTTTTTTCGTTCATGCAGCGCGAGGCGGGTTGAAGGTGTGTTGGAGGTGTCTGACACCCCGGGGAGATGATCTTCAGCCTGCGGTGACGTCTCAGGGGGTGTCAGACACCGGGGCAATTCAGCGGGTGTCAGACACCCGGGCGATTCAGCGGCCCTTCACCATAACCAGCCGCCCCGCGACAGGCTCGATTCGCAGCTCTTGTACTGCGCCGTGAACTTCTCGGCGCGCGCCTGCACTTTCTGCGAGACCGTCTTCAACCATGCCTTGCGGTCGTAACTGCGATTGCGGTAGCCGGTCCAGCCCTCGTGGTAGTTCAGATACTGCCCATACGCATCCCACTTCGAGATGCCATTGATACGCTGCGTCTTGTTCATGTACCAGCCCATGAAGTCCAGTGCGTCGGCAAAGTTGTCGCGGCTGGAGGTCCAACCGCCCGCTTCGCGCTTGTAGTCGGCCCAGGTCTCGTCCTTGGCCTGCGCATAACCGTAAGCCGAGCTCACGCGGCCCCACGGGATGAAGCCCAGGAAGTAATAGCGTGGCGGCAGCGCGTCGTGCTTGAAGGAAGACTCCTGGTACATCATTGCGATCGGCACCGGCACCGGGGCGCCCCATTTCTTCTGCACCTCCAGCGCCGCGTCGTGCCATTCCGGTTTCTCGCGGAAGATGGCGCAGATGTTGTCGGGGTTTGAGGGCGGCGCGGTGGCGCAGCCGGCTAGCGTCAGCAACAGCGTCGGCGGCAACAGCCGGATCATTGGCAGGCTTCCTCCAGGAAAAATGCGCCGGGGCTTTCCCGGCGAGGGCGGCCGACGTCTCACCGGCATGCCTGGATTGTATTGAAACGTTTCGTTATACAGGCTGCATGCTGATCCCAATCGCTCGGACAGAGGCAAAAAAAAACGGCCCCGAGCGATTGCACGGGGCCGTTGTTCAGGCCGCGAGGCCTGGCTGGGCGATCAGGATCAGACCTCGATCACGTCCGCCACGTCCTTGTAGTCGGGGATCTTGTCAAAGTTCAGGTACTGGTAGATCTGGTCGCCGCTCTTGTTGATGACGCCCATGTCGGCCATGTACTCGTCCTTGGTCGGGATGCGGCCAAGCTTCGAGCAGATGGCGGCCAGTTCGGCCGAACCCAGGTACACGTTGGTGTTCTTGCCCAGGCGGTTCGGGAAGTTGCGGGTGCTGGTCGACATGACCGTCGCGCCTTCGCGGACCTGCGCCTGGTTGCCCATGCACAGCGAGCAGCCCGGCATTTCGGTGCGGGCGCCGGCCGTGCCGAACACGCCGTAGTGGCCTTCCTCGGTCAGTTGCGTGGCGTCCATCTTGGTCGGAGGAGCGACCCACAGCTTGACCGGGATGTCGCGCTTGCCTTCCAGCAGCTTGGACGCCGCGCGGAAGTGGCCGATGTTGGTCATGCAGCTGCCGATGAACACTTCGTCAATCTTGGCGCCGGCGACTTCCGACAGCGTCTTCACGTCGTCGGGGTCGTTCGGGCAGGCGACGATGGGTTCATGCACGTCGGCCAGGTCGATCTCGATGACCGCGGCGTATTCGGCGTCGGCGTCCGGCTCCAGCAGCTTGGGGTCGGCCAGCCAGGCTTCCATCGCCTTGATGCGGCGGCCCAGCGTGCGCTCGTCTTCGTAGCCGTTGGCGATCATCCACTTGAGCATCACGATGTTGCTGTTGATGTACTCGATGATCGGTTCCTTGTTCAGGCGCACCGAGCAGCCGGCGGCCGAACGTTCGGCGGAGGCATCCGACAGTTCAAAGGCTTGTTCGACCTTCAGGTCGGGCAGGCCTTCGATTTCCAGGATGCGGCCGGAGAAGATGTTCTTCTTGCCTTGCTTGGCAACCGTCAGCAGACCTTGCTTGATGGCGTACAGCGGAATGGCGTTGACCAGGTCGCGCAGGGTGACGCCGGGCTGCAGCTTGCCCTTGAAGCGCACCAGCACCGATTCCGGCATGTCCAGCGGCATGACGCCCGTGGCGGCGGCGAAGGCCACCAGGCCCGAGCCGGCCGGGAACGAGATGCCGATGGGAAAGCGCGTGTGCGAGTCGCCGCCGGTGCCGACGGTGTCGGGCAGCAGCATGCGGTTCAGCCACGAGTGGATGACGCCGTCGCCCGGACGCAGCGATACGCCGCCACGGGTGCTGATGAATTCCGGCAGCGTGTGGTGCGTCTTGACGTCCACGGGCTTGGGGTAGGCGGCGGTGTGGCAGAACGACTGCATCACCAGGTCGGACGAGAAGCCCAGGCAGGCCAGGTCCTTCAGTTCGTCGCGGGTCATGGGGCCAGTGGTGTCCTGGCTGCCGACCGAGGTCATCTTCGGTTCGCAGTAGGTGCCCGGGCGGATACCCTTGCCTTCCGGCAGGCCGCAGGCGCGGCCGACCATCTTCTGGGCCAGCGTGTAGCCGCGGCCGGAATCGACCGGATCCTTGGGCAGGCGGAACAGCGTCGAGGGCGGCAGACCCAGCGCTTCGCGGGCCTTGGCGGTCAGGCCGCGGCCGATGATCAGCGGAATGCGGCCACCGGCGCGCACTTCGTCAAACAGCACGTCGGACTTGACCTCGAATTCGGCGATGACTTCGCCGTTCTTGATGGCCTTGCCGTCGTAGGGGCGCAGTTCGACCACGTCGCCCATTTCCATCTTGGAAACGTCGAGTTCGATCGGCAGCGCGCCGGCGTCTTCCATCGTGTTGTAGAAGATCGGGGCGATCTTGTTGCCCAGGCACACGCCGCCAAAGCGCTTGTTCGGCACGAAGGGGATGTCTTCGCCCGTGAACCACAGCACCGAGTTGGTGGCCGACTTGCGCGACGAACCCGTGCCGACCACGTCGCCCACGTAGGCGACCAGGTGGCCCTTTTCCTTCAGGGATTCGATGAACTTGACCGGGCCGCGCTTGCCGTCTTCTTCCGGCTCGAACGCGGCGCCGTCGCGCTTGTTCTTGAGCATCGCCAGGGCGTGCATCGGGATGTCGGGACGGGTGGTGGCGTCGGGGGCGGGCGACAGGTCGTCGGTGTTGGTTTCGCCCGGGACCTTGAAGACCGTGATGGTCAGGCTTTCCGGCAGTTCCGGACGGCTGGTGAACCATTCGGCGTCGGCCCAGCTTTGCATCACGGACTTGGCGTTGGCGTTGCCCTTGTCGGCCTTTTCCTTGACGTCGTGGAAGGCGTCGAACATCAACAGGGTCTTCTTGAGCGCATCGGCGGCGATGGTGCCGATTTCCGCATCATCCAGCAGGTCGACCAGCGGGCCAATGTTGTAGCCGCCGAGCATCGTGCCCAGCAGTTCCGTCGCCTTGGCTCGGCTGATCAGCGCACAAGCTTCCTTGCCCAGGGCCACGGCGGCCAGGTAGGAGGCCTTGACCTTGGCGGCGTCATCCACGCCGGCCGGCACGCGGTGCGTCAGCAGCTCGACCAGATTCTGCTCCTCGCCAGCGGGCGGATTCTTCAGCAGTTCGATCAGTTCAGCGGTTTGTTTGGCCGTAAGGGGCAGCGGGGGAATCCCCAGAGCCGCGCGTTCGGCAACGTGTTGGCGGTAAGTATCCAGCATGTGAGGCCTGCTCAAAGTCGGGTTGGAAGAAGGGTTGTCGGCCGGAATTGTAGAAGCAAGTGGGGGCAGGTAGCAAATGTCTTATATCTTATATAAGACTTGACCCGATAGCCTGTTGCTCGGCGGCGACGTCCAGGAGGGCAGGGCGGCGCTGACGGGCGCATATGAGGCCGGGCCCCATGAAAAAGGGCGGCCGCATGGCCGCCCCGGGGAAACGCCTTTCAGTCGGCCGATCAGGGCGCGGTGGCGTCGTAGACCACGCCAACCCGGGCGAAATTGCCGCCGTACTGCTTGACGTCGACCTCGAAGGGCGCGCTGTCGCCAGGCGGCAGGCGCGGCACGCGCAATTCCTTGAAGGTGGCGCCGGTGAGCTGGTCCTGGGCGTCGTACAGGCTGACCCACACGCGCACCTTCTCGACCTCGCGCTCGCTGTCGTTGCGCACCCGGCCATGCACCGTCACGTACTTGTAACGGAAGCGGTAGGTGAAGTTCAGCGTGCCGGTGCCAATGGCGGCTTCGGTGTTTTCCACGGTCACGGCAAGCTGCGGCCGCGGTCCGGGCAGGGCGGCGCGCTTGGCGGGCAGCCAGTTCGTCTTGACCTCGGAAAAGCGTTCCACGCGCCCGGTCAGCGCCACGGGCACGCGCTCGCCGGGATACAGATACGTCGGCAGGCTCCAGGATTGGCGCAGATCCAGCGGTCGCGAACCGTCGAACACCGCGATCTCGGCGCGCGGCGACAGCGCCACGTATTCCTTGCTGGTGTTGACCAGTTCCGCATACAGCACGGGCCGTTCGATCTCGTCGAGCAGGCGGCGCGGGGCCGACAGCTTCAGCGCACCGGCGTCGAACAGCGCGAAGTCCGGATCCAGCAATTCCTCGGTGGTCAGACGGACATGGTCGATGACCCGCGTGTTGGCCGGGCTGACGCGCACGATTCGGCTGGCAGGCGGTTCGGCTGCGGCCGGCGCGGCCTTGGCGGCGGTTTGCGCGGGGGGCTGGCTGCGCGGGCCGAGGGCGGTGAACTTCCAGGCGGCGTAGGCGCCCGCCGCAAACAGGATCAGCGCCAGCGCGGTCAGGGCCGGCCGCGACAGGCGCCGGGAGGGGGAGCGATCAGCTTTCACTTTGCACCATGTAATCGTAGGCGGCGACCTCGCCGTCGCGCAGCATCTCGCAGCGCACGTCAAAGGACGTCAGCGCATCCGGGGCCAGCGGGCTGGCGGTGGCATAGCCGTTGCCGGTGCCGATCAGCCTGCCGTCGGCGCCGTAAAGCATGACCGTGATCTGCGTGCTGCTGGCCGGCTGGACGCCCTGGTTGCGGATGAGGCCCACCAACCGGTAGGTGCCGTCGTTGCGGACGAGCTGCACCTTGCTGGCGGCCACGTCGTTGTTCTTGCCACGCGCCGGCGTCGGCGTGGCAACCTTCAGGTCATAACGGCTGAACCCCTTGTCCGGCGCCGAGATCTTCAGGGGCGTGTATTCCCCCGGCTCAAGCGAGCGCGCCGGCGCCGAGCCGGACACGGTGGCCAGCGACAGGTCGCCCTGGAAGAACGATGCCGACACACGCGGCACGTCGATCTTGCGGCCCGTTTCGTTGCGCACGATCATGACGAGTTCGGTGCGTCCGCGGGTCTTGATTTCCTGCACGTCGGTCAGCTTGACCAGCGAGGCGTCGATGGGCGGTTCGGCAATGCGGGTGGGTGCGGATGACGGGCGCGAGCCCAGCGTGGAGACGACCAGGGGGACGATAACCGCGGCCAGGATCGCCACCGAGATCGCCACGAGCGCCACGGGCTTGATGGGCGCCGGCTGAGGCTTCTGGATGTTGCGCAGGATTTTTTCCAGGCGCTGCGCCACGTTGTCCTCGACCAGCGTGACCGCGTGGCAGTGGCTGCACTGGTATTCGTTGGTGTCCAGCTTGGTGAACTGGGCGCTGCCGCAGGTGGAGCAGGTCAGCGTCACCGTATTGATGGTGGTCTGTTTTGGCGTCATTCTCGGTACGCAGGCGGGCCGCCCGCGCTGCGCGAACCAGGTTTGCGCGGCGGACGGCAGGGGATAGCCGGGCGGCAAGGATAGCGGCCGCGCGGCATGGCCGGGGTGCATGAGCGCATCAGATTGTAACCAACTGTGTGGAATCGGCGCGACGGGGGCCGGACCCCCGCATTTCCCCGGTGCTATCATTCCCGCCGAAAAGCATTAGCCCGTTAACTCGTTAACCTGTTACCACGCCGTTTCCCGTCGATCCGCTCACTGCCGCCCCGGCGCGCAGCCGGGCAGAGCCGAGGTCTGGCTCCACCCGTCGCATGAGCATCGATCAACACCTGCTGTTTTTGGCCTGCGTGGCGCTTGCCACCTATGCCCAGACGATGACGGGCTTTGCGTTTGGCCTGGTGCTGCTGGGCCTGTCGGGCGTGTTTCAACTGGCCTCGGTCGCCGAGGTCGCCAACGTGGTCAGCGTGCTGTCGCTGGTCAACGCGGGCGTCACGCTGCTGCGCGCCAGACCGCAGGTGAACTGGTCGCTGCTGACGCCCGCCGCGGTCAGCAGCCTGGCCGGCGTGGGGGTGGGCGTGGCCGCGCTGACGTGGATCAGCGGATCCATGGCGGTGCTGTTGCAACTGCTGCTTGGCGTCACCATCCTGGCTTGCGCCATCTTGCTGGTGACGCGCACCCAGCCGCTGGCGCAGTTGTCTTCGCGCACGTCCAGCGTGTTTTTCGGCGGCGTGTCGGGCGTGCTGGGCGGCCTGTTTTCCAGCGCCGGCCCCCCCATGGTCTATCACCTGTACCGCCAGCCGCTGCCGCTGGCCACCATCCGCAACAGCCTACTGATCCTCTTTTCGCTCAACGCCACGGTGCGGCTTGCGCTCGTGACCGGGCAGGGCGCCTTCATGGCGTCGTCGTTCTGGATGAGCGTGCAGGCGCTGCCGGTCGTGATTGGCGTGACGTGGTTCGCGCGCCGCTACAGCACCGAGAATTCGATGAAGACGGTCAAGCGCATGGTGTTCGTGCTGCTGCTGGCCGCGGGCGTGGGCCTGATCGTCCCCGCGTCGAGAATGTTGGCGGCCGGCTAGGTGCGGCCGGCTAGGTGCGGCCGGCCAGCACTCTCCTTTAACCCCGTTCGCCCGTGATGTAGCGTTCCAGTTCGTGGATGATGAACTTCTGCTCGCTCATCACGTCCTTGACCAGGTCGCCGATGGACAGCAGGCCGATGAGCTTGTCGTTGTCGATGACGGGCAGGTGGCGGAAATGCCGTTCGGTCATCATCGCCATGCAGTGTTCCCGCGTGTCGGCGGGACCGACGTAGTAGACCGAGTCCGTCATGATGTCGCGCACCTTGGTCGTGCGCGATGAGCGGTCCTGCAGGACGATCTTGCGCGCGTAGTCGCGTTCGGTCAGCATGCCCAGCACCACGTCGCCTTCCACCACCACCACCGCGCCGATGCCGCGGTCGGCCATCGTCTTGATCGCGTCAAAGACCGACGAATCCGGAGAAACCGTCACGACGGCGTGATTGGCCTTTTCCCTGAGAAGCTCAGCAACTGTCTTCACGATGTGCTCCCGAAACGAACCATGCTCCATCCTAAGCCTGCCAGCGGGATTGCCGCAAGCGCGACGCGTTGTTTCGCGTTGTTGTCGCGAAACGCGTGACGTGGCTAGGCGGCTGGGCGGGCGTACAGCGCTGTGCGCAGGTAGGTCAGCGCATCGGCCCCGCTGGCGATCGCGTCCGCCCCGATGCGCTCGTGCCAGTGGGCTTCCGATCCCGCCGCCAGCCGCCAATCGCGCAGCCGGCGGGTGTAAAGCTGCAAGTCAAATTCCTCGGTGACGCCGATGGCGCCGTGCACCGCGTGCGCGATGTCGGCCACCTGCGGCACGGCCTGGCTTGCGCGGGCCTTGCCCAACGCGGCAAGCAAGGGGCGGGGCAGGCCGTCGTCGCCTTGAAAGGCCAGCTCTGCCGCCATGCGGGCGGCCCACACCTGTTCGGCCATCACGCTGATCTGCTGTTGCACCGCCTGAAAGCGGCCGATGGGCTTGCCGAACTGCGCTCGCTGGTCGGCGTACGCCAGCGTCATCGCCAGCACCCGGTCCATCGCGCCGGCGATCAGGCCGGCATAGGCGGCGGCTGCCAGCGTGTCCAGCGGCGCGGGACCCTCGATGCGTTCGGCGTCGCCAAGCGCCCACGACGCGCCGCCGTCCAGGCTGCCGTGCACGCCGTTCGGTTCGACGCGCGCCGCCTGCATGGGCAGCAGCCAGGCCTGGCCGCCGATATCCGCCAGCACGTAGTCGGCGCCGCGCGCCCAGGCCACGCTGACGCCGGCGATGCGTGCGCCATCGATGGCAAGGCCATGCGGCGCAAGCGCGATCGAGCCGGCCGCTTGCGGGCGCTGCGCGCGGCTCAACCAGGCGCGCGCGAGCAGGGTGTGGGCAATGGGGTAGGGGCACAGGTGCCGGCCCGCCGCCAGCACGACGGGCAGCGCGTCTGCGAGGTCCAGACCCGCGCCACCGTGCGCTTCCAGAACCAGCGCGTCCGCAAAGCCCGCGTCCTCGCAGGCCTGCCACGCGGCGGCGGGCGGCTGGCCCTTTTCGGTCCGGCGGATCACTTCGGGCGTGCAGGTCTGGGCAAAAAGGCGTTCGGCGGCATCGCCAAAAATGTTGTCCATGGCGGTCGTCCTTATCGAAGGCCAAGTCCGCGGGCGATGATCCCGCGCAGGATTTCACGGGTGCCGCCGCGCAGCGAAAACGTGGGCGCAACCTGTTCCAGATACGCCAGCGTGCGCAGCAGCGGCAGGGGCACGGGCCGGTCCGGATGCCGGCCCAGCGTATCGCCGATGAGGCGCGGGATGGCCTGTTCAAGCTCGGTGCCCAGGTCCTTGACCAGCGATGCCTCCGTGGCGGGACTCAGGCCGGCGGCCAGCTTGCCGGCAACCGCCAGCGACATGGCGCGCAGCACCGCCATCTGCGACAGGATGGCGCCTAGCGTGGCGCGGCTTGCGGCGTCGGCGTCGCGCTCGCGGCAGTGCGCCAGCCAGCATTCCAGCAGCGCGATGCTGGAATACAGACGCTCGGGGCCGCTGCGCTCGAAGGCCAGTTCGGCATTGACCTGCGCCCAGCCCGCGCCTTCCTCGCCGATCAGCGCATCGGCCGGCAACGCCACGTTGTCGAAGAACACTTCCGAAAAGTGCGCGTCGCCCGCCAGGTCTTCGATGGGCCGCACCGACACGCCGGGCAGCGACAGGTCCACGATGACCTGCGACAACCCCTGATGCCGATCGTCCACGGTGCCCGAGGTGCGCACCAGCGCAATCATGTAGTGCGAGCGGTGCGCGTTGGTCGTCCAGATCTTGCTGCCGTTCAGGCGCCATCCGCCGCCATCGGGCTCGGCACGCGTGCGGATGCTGGCCAGGTCCGACCCGGAGCCCGGTTCGCTCATGCCGATGCAAAAGAAGGCCTGCGCGGCGCAGATGCGCGGCAGGTAGAAGTCCCGTTGTGCGGGCGTGCCGTACTTCAGGATGAGGGGTGCGCTCTGGCGGTCCGCGATCCAGTGCGCCGATACGGGAGCGCCGGCGCCCAGCAATTCTTCGGATAGCACGAACCGCGCGAAATGGCCGCGCGCCGCGCCGCCGTATTCGCGCGGCAACGTCAGACCCAGCCAGCCGCGTTCGGCAAGCTGGCGGCTGAATCCGGCGTCAAACCCCATCCAGGAGCGCGCGCGCTCATCGGGCTCCAGCCCGTCCAGCGCATCGGCCAGGAAGGCGCGCACCTCGGCGCGCAAGGCTTCGTCCTCGGGGGGGATGGCAGTCAGTTCCAGCGTATCGATCATCGGGCGCTCCGGGTCGGGCAAGGGCGCCGCAAGGGGCGCCGGTGGCCACTATCGGGGAACGCGTCGAACGCTGTCCAATAGTATTTTTTGCCTTTCCGATACGGCTTCGGTATCGGCGGCCGAAACGCGGGCGCGGTGGCCCGGCAGTATGATTGACCGCACTTCAAGCCACGCATCGCGCGACTCAAAACGCACCACAAGGAGGAAACACCATGAATGAAGTCATCGTCGCTTCGGCCGTCCGCACCGCCATCGGGGATTTCGGCGGCGCGCTCAAGGATGTGCCGCCCTGCGATCTTGGCGCCACCGTCATCCGCGCCGCGCTGGAACGCGCGGGCGTCTCGGGCGACGAAGTGGGCCATGTCGCCGTCGGCCACGTCATCAACACCGAGCCGCGCGACATGTACCTGTCGCGCGTGGCCGCCATGAATGCCGGCATCTCCAAGGAGACGCCCGCCTTCAACGTCAACCGGCTGTGCGGCTCGGGCCTGCAGGCCATCGTGTCGGCCGCGCAGTCGATCATGCTGGGTGACGCCGACATCGCCGTGGGCGCCGGCGCCGAAAGCATGAGCCGCGCGCCGTACATCGCCCCGGCCCAGCGCTGGGGCGCGCGCATGGGCGACAGCGTCATGCTGGACATGATGACCGGCGCGCTGTCCGACCCGTTCGGCAAGATGCACATGGGCGTCACGGCGGAAAACGTGGCCGCAAAGTTCGGCATCAATCGTCAGGACCAGGACGCCTTGGCCGCGGAATCGCACCGCCGCGCCGCGGCGGCGATTGACGCCGGCCACTTCCGCGACCAGATCGTGCCCGTGAAGATCAAGTCGCGCAAAGGCGAGATCGTGTTCGACACCGACGAACACGTGCGCCGCGACGTCACGGCCGACAGCCTGGCCGGCCTGAAGCCGGTGTTCCAGAAGGAAAACGGCACGGTCACGGCGGGCAACGCGTCCGGCCTGAACGACGGCGCGGGCGCGCTGGTGCTGATGAACGCCTCGGTCGCGGCCAAGCGGGGCATCAAGCCGCTGGCGCGCCTGGTCGCCTACGCTCACGCGGGCGTGGACCCCGACATCATGGGCATCGGCCCGGTGCCCGCCACTCAGGCGGCGCTCAAGCGCGCGGGCCTGACGGTCGACCAGCTGGACGTCATCGAGGCGAACGAGGCGTTTGCCGCCCAGGCGTGCGCGGTGTCGCGCGAGCTGAAGCTGGATGCGGCCAAGGTGAACCCGAACGGCAGCGGCATCGGCCTGGGCCACCCCATCGGCGCAACCGGCGCCATCATCGCCACCAAGGCCCTGCATGAGCTGCAGCGCGTGCAAGGCCGCTATGCGCTCGTCACCATGTGCATCGGCGGCGGCCAGGGGATCGCGGCGATCTTCGAACGGATCTGATCCTTTACGCGCCACAGGCCCGCAAAGCTCCGGCAGCGCCGGGACTTTGCGGGCTTTTTACTTGGCGTCCTGATCCAGATAGTCCTTGGCCCACGCCTGGCATTCGGCGTGCAGCAGGGCACCCATCTGCGCGCGCCGGGGCGCGTCGAGCCGGCTGCTGATGGCGCCGAAGCTGAACGCCACCCACGTCAGCTCGGACACCGGAAACGCCACCCCCACGCCCGATACGCCCGGCGTGATGGTGTCCACGATCTCGGAATACCCCGCGGCGCGGGTCTGCCTGACCGCCTTCATCAGCGCGGTGCTGGACACGCGAATGTGCGCGTAGCTGGCGGCGTGCCGGGCATACAGCGCGGCGATCTCCTCGTCGGGCAGTGCCGCCATCAGCGCCAGGCCGCCCGCGCCCACGCCCAGAAGGCGGCGCTCGCCCTGGTCGATGGTGAAGACCTTGACCGGGAATGAGCCTGCCTCGCGCAGCAGGCATAGCGCGTAGTCGCCCTGGCGGATCACCAGGAAGACCGTGTCGCCTGACAGGCGGGCGAGCTTCTGCGCGAAGGGTCGCAGCGCGTCCAGCAGCGGCGTGCGGCGCAAGGCGGCAAACCCCAGTTGCATCGAATCCACGCCCAGCCGATAACGGCGGGTGGCGCGGTCGCGTTCGGCGAATTGTTCTTCCAGCAGGCAACTGAGCAGGCGGTGGGCGGTGGAGCGCTCCAGGCCGGTCGCGGCCATCACACCCTGCAGATCGATGCCGTCCTCCTGATGCTGCGCCAGCACGCGCAGCAGGCCGAGCGCGCGGCGCATGCTCTGGGTTCCCCCGGTTGATCCTGTCGTGTTCATATTGTGGGAATAATTGATTGAATATTTTGTATTCTAGGATTCGTGGTGCGTTAATTCAATCCAGCCGATCGCGCCGCATTCGATGGCGCGGCATCACAAGGACGAGGAGACCATGGAATACGCCACCCTGGCCGTCGAACGGTTTGACGCGGTATGCCGCATCAGCCTGGCCCGCGAATCCGCGCGCAACGCGCAAAGCCAGCAGATGCTGGATGAACTGGACCACGCGCTCGCGTGCGCTGAGGAGGACGACGACGTTCGGGTGGTGATCCTGGCCGGCCGCGGCGCGCATTTCTCGGCCGGACACGACCTGAAGGAAGCGCAGGCCAAGCGCGCGGACTTTACCGTCGAGGAACGCTGGGCCTACGAGTCGCGCCGCTACTACGGCTATTGCCTTCGCATCTGGGACTTTCCCAAGCCCGTCGTGGCGCAGGTGCAGGGCGCGTGCGTGGCCGGCGGCTTCATGATCGCCAACATGTGCGACCTGGTGGTGTGCGCCGACACCGCGTACTTTTCGGACCCGGTGGGGCATACCCTGGCCGCGGCCGCCACCGAGGTGCTGATCCATCCCTGGGTGATGGGCCTGCGCAAGGCCAAGGAGATGCTCTACACCGGCGAAAAGGTCGGCGCCGAGGAAGCGCTGCGCATCGGCATGGTCAATCGGGTGGTGCCTGAGGCGGATCTGGAGGCTGCGACGCTTGGCCTGGCGCAGCGCATTGCCCAGGCGCCTCCCTTCGGACTGCGCCTCCTGAAGCGTTCGCTGAACCGCACGGCCGACGCGCAGGGCTTTCGCACGGCCGTGTCGGCGCATTTCGACACGCACCAGCTCTCTCACCTTACCGAGGAATTCCAGGCGGTGCGCCAGCGAGGCCTGGCCCAGGCCATCCAGCGCAACAAGGACCTGCCTGCCCGCGATGCGCACGAGGCGGCCGGACAGTCCGGCGCGGTCTCGGGAAAGACGGGTGAAACCGCATGACGTCCCGCCTTGAACCGTTGCTCAATCCCCGTTCGATCGCCATGATCGGCGCCAGCGGCAATCCCGGTAGGATCGGCGGCATGCCGCTCGAATTGCTGACCCGCTTTGGCTTTGAGGGCGGCATCTATCCCGTCAATCCGAAGTACCAGGAAGTCTTTGGCCTGCGTTGCTGGCCTGACATTGAAGCCGTGCCCGAGCCGGTGGACCTGGCGGTGCTGGCCATCGCGGCGGCGGAGGTGACGCCCATGCTGCGCCGCTGTCACGCCAAGGGCATTCCCGCTGCCATCGTCTATGCCGCGGGCTTTGCCGAGGCGGGCGGCGAGGGCGCGCGCCTGCAGGCCGAGCTGGAAGCCTTTGTGGCGGAAAGCGGCATGGCGGTTGCCGGCCCGAACTGCATGGGGTTTGCGAACCTGAATACGCAGGCGCACACCGCCTTTGCCTCGGTGTTCAAGACTGCGCCCGCGCAGGACGGCCCGGGGTCGGTCAGCCTGCTGACGCAGAGCGGCAACGTGTGCGCCGCGGTATACGCCATCGCGCGCCGTGTGGGGCTGCCGTTCTCGCACTTCATCAACACGGGCAACGAGGCCTGCCTGGATTTTTCGCAGTATCTGGAATATCTGGCGGCCGATCCGCAGACCGAGATCGTGCTGGGCTACATCGAACAGCTGCGCGATGGCGGCCGATTCGTGCGGGCGTGCCGCGAACTCGAGCGGCGCGGCAAGCTGCTGATCGCGCTGAAGGCGGGCGCCACCGACAAAGGCGCGCAGGCGGTGCAGTCGCACACGTCCGCGCTGGCCGGCGATCGCCGCGTGTATGCGGCGGCGTTCCGGCAACTGAACGTCATCGAGGCCACGGATTTCGCGCAGATGGCGCACCTGGCCAGCCTGGCGACGCTGCGGCACCGCGCGGCGGGCAAGCGCGTGGCGGTGCTGACGATGTCGGGTGCGCTGGGCGCCATCCTTGCCGACAAGTTCATCGGTGCGGGGCTGTCGCTGCCGGATTTGCCGCCGGACCTGCAGGAGGTGCTGCGCGGGGGGATTCCCGATTACGGCATGGTGGGCAATCCGGTGGACGTGACCGGCAACGTGGTCAACGATCCGGCGTTCGTGCGCACCGTGCTCCAGGCGCTGGGAACGTCGGACGCCATCGACGTGGTGGTCGTGTATGCGCCCGGCTACATGCTTGACCGCATGGCCGACGCGCTGGCCGAGGCATCGCGGCAGCATAAGCGATTGTTCGTGGCCATAGACACCGGCCTGGCGCAAAGCCGCGCGGCGCTGCGCGAGGCCGAAGTGGCGGTGTTCGAGGACCTTGGTCTGGCCGTGGCCGCGCTGGCGCCCTATCTGTTGTGGTGCGAAGCGCGCGCCGCCCGGCGCCAGGCGGATCAACCGGTATTGGACGCGGTGGCCGTGCCGGCCTTGCCGTGCAACGAGGCGCAGGCGCGCGCTTACGTGGCCGCGTTTGGCGTACCCGAGGCCGCCACCGGGGTGGCGCGCAGCGCGGACGACGCGGTGCGCGACGCGCGCCGCGTGGGCTATCCCGTCGCCGTGAAAATCCTGAGTCCCGACATTGCCCACAAGACCGAGGCCGGCGGCGTCGCGCTGAACCTGGCGGACGACGAGGCGGTGCGCGCGGCCTGGGCGGACGTGACGCAGGCGGCGGCCCGCGCGCAGCCTGGCGCGCGCATCGACGGCGTGATGGTCCAGAAGATGGAGCGTGGCGTCGCCGAGATCATCGTCGGCGCCACGCGCGATCCGGTCTTCGGGCCCGTGCTGACCGTGGGGCTGGGTGGCGTGCTGACCGAAATCTACCAGGACACCAGCCACCGCCTCTTGCCGGTGGACGAGGACATCGCGTTGCAGATGTTGCGCGAACTCAAGGCGTTTGCGTTGCTGGACGGCTTTCGCGGCAAGCCGCGCGGCGACGTGGCGGCGGCGTGCCAGCGCATCGTGGCGATCGGCAACGCCTTGCTGGCCGCGCCCGCGCACGTGTCTCAGATCGAAGTGAACCCGCTGCTTATCAAAGAGGCAGGGCAGGGCGTCGCGGTGCTGGACGCCCTGATCCTGCCCGCAACCCCGTAGCGCGATCGCGCACCCCCCAGGAGGAGACAAGCATGATCAAGAAAGCATTGGCCAGCGTCGCACTGGCTTGCATGGGCATCACCGGCGCCGCCCACGCCCAGGACACTTACCCCAGCCGCCCCGTGCGCATCGTGGTGCCGTTCTCGCCTGGCGGCGCGACCGACATCATGAGCCGCCTGCTGGCGGAAAAACTGAGCGGCAGGCTGGGCCAGCCGGTGATCGTGGAGAACAAGCCCGGCGGCGGCACGATGATCGCATCCGACTACGTCTCGCGCGCCGAACCGGACGGCTACACGTTGCTGATGGCCGCGTCGTCGCTGGGAATCGCGCCCAGCATCTACGCCAAGGTCAACTACGACCCGATCAAGGACTTCGCGCCGATCTCGCAGGTGGCGTCGGTGGTGCACGTGCTGGGCGTCCATCCGTCGGTGCCGGCCAAGAACGTCGGCGAACTCATCGCCTACCTGAAGGCCAACCCGGGCAAGGTCAGCTACGGCTCGGTCGGCACGGGCAGTTCGACGCACCTGGAGGCCGAGCTTTTCAACAGCATGGCCGGAGTCCAGATGGCGCACATTCCGTACAAGGGCAGCGCGCCAGCGCTCAACGATCTGGTGGCCGGGCGCCTGCAGGTGATGTTCGATGCGTGGGCATCGTCCGGTCCCTTCGTCAAGGACGGCAAGCTGCGCGCCCTGGCGGTCACGACCGCCAAGCCGTCGGCCTCGGTGCCCGAGCTGCCGACGGTGGACGCCTCCGGCCTGCCTGGCTATTCGGCCATGCCGTGGCTGGGCCTTGTGGCGCCGGCGCGCACGCCGCAGCCGGTCATCGACAAGCTCTACCAGAACATCGCGCAGATCCTGCAGCAGCCCGAGGTCAAAAAGCAGTTCGTGGGGTTGGGGCTGGACATCATCGGCAGCGACCCCAAGGCCTTCGGCGCGTTCATCCAGCAGGATGTGGCGACGTGGGCCAAGGTCGCGCGCGACTCGAACATCCGGCTGGAGTGACCGCATGACGATGCTGGAAACCGCCGCGCAGGTCTGCGCGGCGCAGGAAGACGAAGCGTTCCGGCGCGACCTGCGCCGCTGGCTCGACGCGGCCTACGCCGGCTTTGCGCGGTCGTGGCCCGGCGGCGCCGATCCGCGCGACCTGGACTACCGGCGCGCCTGGGAAGACACGCTGTGCGCAAACGGCTGGTCCGGGCTGGGCTGGCCCCAGGCCTACGGCGGCAAGGCGCTGCCCTTGTCGCGCCAGGCGGTCTTTCATGAAGAGCACGCCCGTTGCGGCGCGCCGCTGGGTGTGAACCTGATCGGCCACGGCATTCTGGCGCCCACCGTGCTGCATTTCGGCACCGAGGCGCAGAAGCAGCGCTTTCTGCCTGGCATCCTGACAAATCGTGAGGTGTGGTGCCAGGGCTATTCGGAGCCGGGCGCGGGGTCCGACCTGGCTGCCGTGCGCACGCGGGCGCAGGCCGAGCCGGGCGGCTTTCGCCTGAACGGCCACAAGATCTGGACATCGTTCGCGGACCGGGCGCAGTGGTGCTTCGTGCTGGCGCGCACCGATCCCGACGCGCCCAGGCACAAAGGGTTGAGCTTCCTGCTGGTGGACATGCGCAGCGCGGGCGTGCGCGTGGAACCCATCCGGCAGATCACGGGCGAGGCCGAATTCTGCGAGGTCTTCTTCGATGACGTTTTTGTGCCGCAGGATGCGCTGCTGGGCGAATTGAACCAGGGCTGGCGGATCGCCATGGCCGCCGCCAGCTTCGAGCGCGGCACGTATTTCATTCCGCGGCTGGTGCGCTTTGCGCAAGAACTGCGGCAAGTGCGCGAGCTGGCCTTGCAGCCCGACGCTCACGGGCGCACGCCCGCCTCGTCGGCGCCGGTGCGCCACCGGTGGGCGCGGCTGGCCGCCGACAGCCATGTGCTGGCGCTCAAGTCGCAGCGCGCGCTGGCGGGCGCGATGCGCGGCGATCCCCCTGGACCCGAAGGGTCGTCCACCAAGATCCACTGGAGCGAGGCGCACCAGCGTCTGCTCGAGCTGTCCCTGCAACTGCTGGGCGAAGACGCCAGCCTGGGCGTGGACGCCGCCGATGCGCGCGCCGCGCAACTGACGCACGCTTATCTGTGGTCGCGCGCCGAAACCATTCTGGCGGGCACGTCCGAGATCCAGCGCAACATCATTGCCGAGCAGATGCTCGGCCTGCCCAAGGCCTGACGCCTCATGAATCTGCATCTCAGTGAAGACCAGCGCATGTTGCGCGATGCCGCGCAACGTTTCCTGTCGCAGCGCCATCCCGTGGCCGTGGCGCGCGCCGCAATCGGGCAGGACGCGGCTGCGCGCCATGCCCTGTGGCGCGACCTGGCGGAGCAGGGCTGGCCCGCCTTGCTTGCGCCCGATACCCACGGCGGGCTGGGGCTGGGCATGCGCGAGGCCTGGATCGTGGCCGAGGAGGCGGGCCGTCATTTGCTGAGCCTGCCGCTCGTGGCCAACATGGTGTTGCTGCCCACGCTGTGCCAGGCGCGGGGCGTGCCCGCCGGGTGGACGGGCGACATGATGGGGGGTGACACCTGGTATGCCGACGCAGCCCTGCGTCCCGACGGGTCGGCCTTTATCGAAGGCGCGTGCGACGACGTGCGCGCACTGGCCGTGCGAAAGACGGGCGCGGCGTCATTGCGCCTGATGCTGCTGTCGCCCGTGCGCGGCGTGGGCGGCCTGGATCCCACGATGCCCGTCGCGGTCGCGGCCAACCCGCAGGTCGTGGCCAGCGCGGATATCGAAACCGATCCCGGCGCGTGGGATGTTCTGCGCACGCGCTTGCGCGTGCTGCGCGCTGCCGAAATGCTGGGCGCGGCGTCGGCGGCGCTGGATATCGCCGCGGCATACGCCCGCGAACGCCAGCAGTTCGGCCGCGCCATCGGCGCCAATCAGGCAATCAAGCATCGTCTGGCCGAGGACTGGATGGCGCTGGACGACGCGCGGCTTGCGGGCTGGGCAGCCGCGGCCGCGTTGGATACCGGCGCGGCATCCGCGCCGCGCGATTGCCTGTTCGCGCCGCTGCTGGCCGGGCAGGCCAGCCGGCGCGTCGCGCAGAACGCCATCCAGGTCCACGGCGCGCTGGGGGTCACGTGGGAATGCGATGCGCATCTTTACTTAAAGCGCGTGTTGCGGCTGGATGCCAGCCTGGAGGCCGAAGTGCCGGGGCCCGATCTGCTGGAACGCATCTGGGAAGCGGCGGCGTAGCTGACGAGGCGGGCTGCGGGCCTACAATCGCGCCCATGCACAAATCCAACTTTCCCTCCGAACTCGACCAGCCGACGCTTTCCGAAGTGGACGGCGTGCGCTATCTGCACTTCAACACCGAATGGGTGCAGGGTGCGATGCACATCAAAAATCCGTCTGAACTGGTGCTGGAGTACACCGCGCAGATGATGGCCTGGCTGCTATTCCTGGAACCGCCGAAGGAAGAGGCCATCGGCATGCTGGGCCTGGGCGCGGGCTCGCTGGCGCGCTTTTGCGCCAAGCACACGCGCAGCCCGCTGCTGGCCGTGGAATGGAACCCGCGCGTGACCGCCGCGTGCCACATGTTCTTCCGCCTGCCGGGCGCCAACCGGCTGCAGGTCGAACACACCGACGCCGGCGCCTGGGTGGCCGACCCGCTGAATGCGGGGCGCTGCCCCGTGTTGATGGTGGACCTGTACGACGCCGCCGCCGAAGGGCCGGTGCGCGACAGCGTGAAATTCTATCGCGACTGCCGCCGCGTGCTGGGCGAGGTCGGCATCCTGGCCGTGAACCTGTTCGGCCGGCACGAAAGCTTCGGCAAGAACATCGACAACCTGTCCAAGGCGTTCGATGACCGCATCGTGCTGCTGCCCGAAGTCGAGGCCGGCAATCAGATCGTTTTGGCCTTCTCCGGCCCAAGCCTGGCGATCACGCCCGCTGACTTGCTGGCCCGCGCCGAGGTGGTGGAAGGCAAGTACGGGCTACCCGCTCGCCGCTGGGCGCGCTCGCTGACGCGGCATGCGGTGGACGGCGTTTTGCATTTCTGATCCTGGTCTCAACCGCTCTCCTGTCCCCCTTTCATGAACGCCACTTCGTCTTGTTAGGGAAGGTCCCGAGTCTCCCGGGGGTTTACCTTTCTCCAACCCCGGGTCTATCATCGGCTTATTCATAATTATGAATTACGGCGTTTTCCGCGCCGCCTGCCCATGAACCATCCCATCGTCCGGCAAGCCCTGTATCTGGAAGTCGCGGACCGCCTGCGCGGCATGATCCACGCGCGGTCGCTGCGCAACGGAGAGTGGATCGACGAACTGCGGCTGGCTGGCGAAATGGGCATTTCGCGCACGCCGCTGCGCGAGGCGCTGAAAGTGCTGGCCACGGAAGGGCTGGTGCGGCTGGAGCCGCGCCGCGGCTGCTTCGTGAACGAGCTGTCGGCACAGGACCTGGAAGATATCTTCCCGCTGATGGCGATGCTGGAAGGGCGCTGCGCCTTCGAGGCCGCGCGCAAGGCCACCGATGCCCAACTGGCCGAGCTGGAACCGCTGCACGCCGCGCTGGCCGGTCATGCCAAGGCCGGCCGCATCGACGCCTATTACAAGACCAATTACCTCATTCACGAAGCCGTTCAGGCGCTGGCCGGCAACCAATGGCTGTCCGACATGGTCGGCAACCTGCGCAAGGTCCTGAGCCTGTCGCGCCATCGCAGCCTGTCCCGGCCCGGCCGCATCGACCAGTCCTGCGCCGAACACCTGGCCATTTTCGAGGCCCTGAAGGCCCACGATTCCGACGCCGCACAGGCGCTGGCGCACACCCATTTGATGCGTCAGCTTGAAGCGCTGCGCGTTCTCAGCAACGAAGACGCCGCCGATGCGGCGCCGTCCGATCCCATCGTCATCGAGGAGCCCGCCCATGTCCGCACCCGCCAATCTCGCGCCCGCGCGCGGCGCACGCACGCCTGAGCCCGAGGCCGATGTCGTCGACGCCGCCGCCGCGGCCGAAAGCGCCAGCCTGATCACCCGGCTGGGCCGGCTGTGGGATCGCGGCCGCCTGCCCAGCGAGTCGGAAGTCCGCCGCCTGTTTGAGGCGCGGCTGACCGACGTCGCCGCCAACAAGCTGGCGCGCCGCTGGTGCGAGCAGTACTCGGCGGCCGACGGCAAGGACCGCCGCCTGATGCTGGCCGCGCTGGCGCAGATCCGCGCCACCTATGCGGGCGAGGGCGGCGAAGGCGTGCGGCTCTTCAAACGATTCAACGCCCAGCCGCAGGGCCTGCGCTTTCTGGTTGAATTGCGCGCCGACATGCTGCGCTGGCGCAAGCAGGTGGCTGGCATCCAGTCGCTGGATAAGGAACTGGAAGGCCTCTTGTCGGCCTGGTTCGACGTGGGCCTGTTGGAACTGCGCCCGCTGACCTGGGATTCGCCGGCATCGCTGCTGGAAAAGCTGATCCTTTACGAGGCCGTCCACGAGATCAAGTCCTGGGACGACCTGCGCCACCGCGTCGCGCCCGATCGCCGCTGTTACGCCTATTTCCACCCGCAGATGCCGGGCGTGCCGCTGATCTTCGTGGAAGTGGCCTTTGCCAGCCAGATGGCCGACAACGTGCAGGTGCTGCTGGACAGCACGCTGCCGCCGCAAGACCTGGACAAAGCGCGCTGGGCGATCTTCTATTCGATTTCGAACACGCAGCCCGGCCTGAAGGGCATCAGCTTCGGCAACTTCCTGCTCAAGCGGGTGGTCGAGCAGCTGCTGGAAGAGCTGCCCAAGCTGAAGGCCTTTGCCACGCTGTCGCCCATCCCGGGCTTCACCGACTGGCTGGGCAAGCAGGACGCCCAGGCGGTCGAGGCCATCGTGCGCGAAGACAAGACCCGCGCCAAGGACCGCAACCGCGAGGGCGTGCCGGACGGTCAGCGTTGGGTCGCGCGGCTGGCCAAGGCCGCGCAGGGCAAGGCGCCCGACGTCGTCAAGCGCGCCGGGTTCCGGCTGGCGGCGTGCTATCTGCAATCGATGAAGAACGGCCTGCCGGTGGACCCGGTGGCGCGTTTTCACCTGGGCAACGGCGCGCGCATCGAGCGGCTGAACTGGGCGGCGGATACGTCTCCCAAGGGACTGAAGCAGTCGTGCGCCATGATGGTCAATTATTTGTATGACCTGGACGAACTGGACACCAACCTTCAGCGCCTGAACGACGGCAAGCCGCAGATCAGCCGCGGCGTGGGGCGCGTGGCCTGACCGCCGGAAACACGGCGGCGGATTCCATCAACAACAACAACGAGGGCAGGGGACATGACGGAGAACGTGGCTGGCCATGGCCAAGGCCAAGACCGTGTGCGGCTTGAGCGCGAAGGGCATCTGGCCTGGGTGACGCTGTCGCATCCGGGACGCCTTAACGCGATCACGGTCGGCATGTGGCGCGAACTGCGCGAGGTCTTCACGCGCATCGCGCAGGACGATGCCGTGCGCTGCGTGATCGTGCGCGGCGAAGGCGGCAATTTCGCGGCCGGCGCCGACATCCGCGAGTTTCCCGCCGAGCGCGCCGATCTGGCCGGCGTGCAGCGCTATCACCGCGAGATCCTGGCCCCCGCCCTGCAGGCCGTTGCCCAATGCCCGCAACCCGTGATCGCCCAGATCGAAGGCGTGTGCGTGGGCGGCGGTCTTGAAATCGCCTGCCAGTGCGACCTGCGCATCGCCGGCGCATCGGCCCGTTTCGGGGTGCCGATCAACCGCTTGGGCTTTCCGATGGCCCCGGACGAAATGCGCGGCCTGCTGGCATTGGCCGGCCGGGCGGCGACGCTGGCCATCCTGCTGGAAGGCCGGGTGTTCGGCGCCGACGAGGCGCGCGGCCTGGGCCTGTTGACCCGCATCGTCGACGATGGCGAGGTCGCGGCTGCGGCCCGTCGCAGCGCCGACCGCATCGCCCAGGGCGCGCCGCTGGCCGCCCGCATCAATAAGCGCTTGTCCGCCAGGCTCGCCACGGGCGCGGCCTTGACCGAGGACGAGTACCAGGATTATTTCTCCTATGCCGAAAGCCGGGACCACAGAGAAGGCGTGCGTGCCTTCCTGGCCGGCGAAGACCCTTCCTTTTCCGGAGACTAGACAGGTGAGCAACGCCAACCTATACGCTGTCCTGCAAGGCGGCTTTCCCAAAGACCGCAGCAAAGTCGCGCTGGAAACGCCCGACCTCCAATACACCTGGGACGACATCGACCGCGCGACCGCGTGCCTGGCGAACCTGCTGCAATCGCTGAACCTGCCGGACGGCGCGCGCGTGGCCGTGCAGGTCGAGAAGTCGCCCGAGGCGCTGCTGTTGTACCTGGCCACGCTGCGCGCGGGCCTGGTGTACCTGCCGCTGAACACCGCCTACCGCGAATCCGAAATCGAATACTTCCTGGGCAACGCCGAGCCGTCCGTCGTTGTGTGCGCCAGCAAGAACCTGGACTGGGTCAAGCGCGCCGCCGACAAGGCCGGCTGCCCGCACGTCTTCACGCTGGACGAGGACCGCACCGGCACGCTGCTGGAGGCCGCCGGCAGCCTGCCGCAAACCTTCAAGACGGTTCAACGCAAGCCGGACGATCTGGCCGCGATCCTGTACACCTCGGGCACCACGGGCCGCAGCAAGGGCGCGATGCTCTCGCACGGCAACCTGGCGGCCAATGCGCGCACCTTGCATGAATACTGGGGCTGGCGCGAGGACGACGTGCTGCTGCACATGCTGCCGATCTTCCATGTGCACGGCTTGTTCGTGGCCTCGCACGGCGCGCTGCTGGCGGGCGCGCGGATGATCTGGCTGCCCAAGCTGGACGCCGACCAGGCGCTGCATTACCTGCCGCAGAGCACCGTGATGATGGGCGTGCCTACATACTACGTGCGCCTCTTGGCCGATCCGCGATTCAACCGCGACGTGTGCGCCAACATGCGGCTCTTTATCTCGGGCTCGGCGCCGCTGCTGGCCGAGACGTTCTCGGACTTCAAGCAGCGCAGCGGCCATCCCATTCTTGAACGCTACGGCATGAGCGAGACCGTCATGCTGACGTCCAATCCCTACGACCCCGCGCTGGGCGAGCGTCTGGCCGGCACCGTCGGGCGCGCCTTGCCCGGCGTGCAGGTGCGCGTGGTCGACGATGCCGGCAAGCCGCTTGCGGCGGGCGAAATCGGCAACGTGCAGGTGCGTGGCCCCAATGTGTTCTCGGGCTACTGGCGCATGCCGGAAAAGACCCGCGAGGAATTCACCGAAGATGGCTGGTTCAAGACGGGCGACGTGGGCCGTTGGGGCGGCGAGTCCGCTGGCCGCACCGCGCCCGACGACTATCTGTCGATCGTGGGCCGCAGCAAGGACCTCATCATCTCGGGCGGCTACAACGTGTACCCCAAGGAGATCGAGACGCTGATCGACGACATGCCGGGCGTGTCGGAATCCGCGGTGATCGGCGTGCCGCATCCGGACTTCGGCGAGGCCGTGGTGGCGGTGGTGGTGCCCAAGGACGGCGCGTCGCTGGACGCCTCGGCGATGCAGGCGGAATTGAAGTCGCGCATTGCCAACTTCAAGGTGCCCAAGCGCGTGCATATCATCGACCAGCTGCCCCGCAACACCATGGGCAAGGTGCAGAAGAACGTGCTGCGCGACACCTACAAGGCGCTGTAACCCCACATCGTGCCGGTCCTCCGCGGGACCGGCATTTTTTTACCGCATCCAAGGAGACGCCTCCCCAACCAATATCCCGAAAAGACCTGCCCTCAGCATTCAGAAGAAAAAGATATTCCAGCGACGAGACGCCAAAAAACAGGCGCCGTCCCCCGATGCAGCAAGAGGAGACAAAATGAACTATCGCACCACCGCCGCGGCCGTGTTCGCCGTGGCAGCCCTGGGTTTTGGCGGCGTTGCCGCCGCGCAATGGCCCGAACGCCCCATCACGCTGATCGTTCCGTTCCCCGCCGGTGGCGGCACGGACACGTTCGCCCGTCCGCTGGCCGCGCAGCTCACGACGCAGCTCGGCCAGACGGTGGTCATCGACAACAAGGGCGGCGCGGGTGGCACCGTGGGCGCCGGCGTTGCCGCCAAGGCCAAGCCCGACGGCTACACGTTCTTCATGGGCGGGGCGCACCATGCGCTGGCGCCGTCCCTGTACAAGAGCCTGAGCTACAACATCCAGAAGGACTTCGTGCCGGTCGCCCTGGTGGCGCAGCCGCCGCAGGTCGTCGTCATCAATGCCGGCAAGCTGCCGGTCAAGACCTTGCAGGAGTTCATCGACTACGCCAAGAAGCGGCCGGGCGAAATCAACTTCGGCACCGCGGGCAAGGGCAGCACGCACCACCTGGCCGGCGAGCTGTTCGCCATGCAGACCGGGGTCAAGCTGGTGGACGTGCCGTACCAGGGGGCGGGCCCGATGCTGTCGGCGCTGATCGGCGGGCAGGTGGATCTGGCCTTCGACGGACTGGGTTCGTCCGCCGGGCATATCCGCGCCGGCGCGATCAAGCCGCTGGCCGTGGCCGCCACGGAGCGTTCGCCGTCGCTGCCTGACGTGCCGACTGCCGCCGAGGCCGGGGTGCCGAACTACGTCGTGTCGACCTGGTACGCGATCTGGGCGCCCGCCGGCACGCCCAAGGAGGCCACGGAAAGGATGGCCGCCGAGATCACCAAGGCGCTGAACACGCCCAAGCTGAAGGAAACCTGGGCGGGCAACGGCACCGGCGTGCCCACGCTGACCGGCGCCGAGTTCGGCAAGTTCGTCGACAGCGAGGTCCAGCGCTGGGCCAAGGTTGTCAAGGACTCCGGCGTTACGCTGGACTAGCGCCTTACCGCCAATCGCTGGCCCGGCTGAGCCGGGCCAGCTGGTCGTGCGTCAGCGTCAGGCTGGCGGCCTTGACCAGTTCGTCCAGTTGGGCGAGCGAGGTGGCGCTGACTATGGGCGCGGTGATGCCCGGCTGCGCGATCTGCCAGGCCAGCGCGGCCTGCGCGGGCGTGCAGCCGGCGTCCTCGGACACCTCATCCAGCGCCTTCAGGATGCGGTAGCCGCGGTCGTTCAGGTAGGTCTCGACGATCTTCTTGCCGCGCGCGCTCTTGCCCGCATCGCCGGGGCTGCGGTATTTGCCGCTAAGAAAGCCGCTGGCCAGCGCGAAATAGTTGATCGTGCCCATCTGCTGCGTCTTCACCAGGCTTTGCAACCCGGATTCGAAGGGTTCGCGCGTGTACAGGTTGTACTCGGGCTGGATGCTTTCATAGCGCGGCAGGCTGTGCCGCTCGCTGGCGATCAGTGCTTCGGACAGCCGCACGGCCGTGTAGTTGGACGCGCCGATCGCGCGCACCTTGCCGGCTTCGATCTGCTTGGCGTATTCGCCCAGCGTGTCGGTCAGCGGCGTGTCCGGGTCGTCCTGGTGGGATTGGTACAGGTCCACGTGGTCGGTCTGCAGGCGCGCCAGCGACGCCTCCAGCGAGCGCCGGATATAGGCGGGCGACAGCCCCTTCTGGCCAGGCCCCATTTCCATGCCAACCTTGGTGGCGATCAGGACCTGATCGCGCTTGCCCGTTCGCTTGAGCCACTTGCCGATCAGGGTTTCGGATTCGCCGCCCTGGTTGCCCGGCACCCAACGCGAATACATATCCGCCGTGTCGATGAAATTCAGGCCGGCGTCCAGCAACGCGTCCAGCAGCGAAAAGGTGCCGGCTTCGTCGACGGTCCAGCCGAAGACGTTGCCGCCGAATGTGAGCGGGGGAACCTGCAGGCCGGATCGGCCCAATGCGCGTTTGATCATGGCTGGCCTCGGGATGCCGTCGCCGGGCACGCGGAACGGGATGAACGGCGTTCGCCCGGCGTGGTCAGTATATTCACGCCGCTGCCCCGTGGCGGGGCATGCCCTGATGGATGCACCATTACAGGGATTCCCCCCAACTCCATTTGGTGGGCGGCACGTTAGACTATACGGCTTTATGGCGGGCCGAACGGGTGGCAAATCCGGGTGGTAAACCCGGGTGGCAAATCCCGCGGCGGCCATGAAGACACCGGCAACTTCAACAAGCAATACCACGGGTTCAAGGAGCAAACATATGCTGATCGGAAAACACCATTTTCTGACGGTTGGCGCGATGGCGCTGGCAATGGCTATCGCCGCGCCGGCCGCCGCGCAGCAAAAGTCCGTCGCGGTGACCGCCATCGTCGAGCATCCGGCGCTGGACGCCGTGCGTGACGGGGTGCAGGACGCCCTCAAGCAAGCCGGCTACGAGCCGGGCAAGAACCTGAAGTGGCAGTATCAAAGCGCTCAGGGCAACAACGGCACGGCCGCCCAGATCGCCCGCAAGTTCGTCGGCGACCGCCCGGACGCCATCGTCGCGATCGCCACGCCGTCGGCGCAGGCCGTCGTTGCCGCCACCAAGGACGTGCCGGTGGTGTATTCCGCCGTGACCGACCCGGTCGCCGCGCAACTCGTGTCCAGCATGGATGCCTCGGGCACCAACGTGACCGGCGTGTCGGATCTGCTGGCCCTGGACAAGCAAGTCGAACTCATCAAGAAGATCCTGCCCAATGCCAAGCGCGTGGGCATCGTCTACAACCCGGGCGAGGCCAACTCGGTCGTGGTCGTCAAGAAGCTCCAGGAAATCCTGCCCAAGTCCGGCATGAGCCTGGTCGAAGCCGCCGCCCCGCGCTCGGTGGACGTGGCTTCGGCGGCTCGCAGCCTGATCGGCAAGGTCGACGTCATCTACACCAACACCGACAACAACGTCGTGTCGGCGTATGAGTCGCTGGTCAAGGTGGGTAATGACGCCAAGATCCCGCTGATCGCGTCGGACACCGACAGCGTCAAGCGCGGCGGCATCGCCGCCCTGGGCATCAACTACCGCGATCTGGGCGTGCAGACCGGCAAGATCGTCGTGCGCATCCTGAAGGGCGAGAAGCCCGGCGCGATTCCGTCTGAAACCAGCTCCAAACTTGAGCTCTACGTGAATCCGGGCGCGGCCGCCAAGCAGGGCGTGACCCTGTCCGACGCGCTGATCAAGTCGGCCGCGGTGGTCGTGAAATAATACGGCGCGATATCGGCCCCGCCATGCCTATCCGGCGTGCGCGGGGTTTTTCTTGCGTTTTTCGTGGTGTCTGGCTTACCCGATGTTCCATAGGGCGGCAGCGTTCACAAGACGTTCGCGGCCCGGCGTTGTTGCTTCCTTGACAGGTCTCGCACGTCCGCTGGCGCCGCCGGCGGGAAGACACGTGGGCGGGAAACGAGAGAAAATCCATGCCGGGAAACGTTTATTGCGAAAGCTCGGGTAAAACTGACCCGTGAACGCAAGAAATCGCGCGTTTCACTTCTTTAATATGCTCGTTTCTTATCTTGATTGGATCTGACCCATGTCATTGTTCTCGTTGTTAGGCGCGCTGGAGATCGGGCTGATCTTCAGCCTGGTGGCCTTGGGCGTCTTCATCTCCTTTCGCCTGCTGCGCTTCCCGGACCTGACCGTGGACGGCAGCTTTCCGCTGGGCGGCGCAGTCTGTGCGACGCTGATCGCATCGGGCACCGATCCGTTTTCCGCCACCATCATCGCCACCATCGCGGGCGCGGCGGCCGGGCTGGTCACGGGCTGGCTGAACGTCAAGCTCAAGATCATGGATCTCTTGGCCAGCATCCTGATGATGATCGCCCTGTATTCGATCAACCTGCGCATCATGGGCAAGCCCAACGTGCCGCTGATCACCGAACCCACCGTCTTCACGATTCTGCAGCCGGCGTGGATTTCAGACTACGTTGCGCGCCCGCTGATCCTGATCGTCATCGTCATCCTGTGCAAGCTGGCGTTGGACTGGTTCTTTGCCACGCAGACCGGCCTGGCGGTGCGCGCCACCGGCTCGAACGGCCGCATGGCCCGCGCGCAGGGCGTGAACACCGGCCGCATGATCCTGGGCGGCATGGCGCTGTCCAACGCGCTGGTCGCGCTGGCGGGCGCGCTGTTTGCGCAGACGCAGGGCGGATCGGACATCTCGATGGGCATCGGCACCATCGTGATCGGCCTGGCCGCGGTCATCGTCGGCGAAAGCATCCTGCCGTCGCGCAAGCTGGTGCTGGCCACGCTGGCCGTCATCATCGGCGCCATCGTCTACCGCTTCTTCATCGCCCTGGCGCTCAATAGCGATTTCATCGGCCTGAAGGCGCAGGACCTGAACCTCGTCACCGCGGTGCTCGTCACGATCGCCCTGGTCATCCCCATGCTCAAGCGCCGCCTGGTCGGCAAGAAGGGGCGCTGATATGTTGTCCGCAAAAGACCTGAAAATCACCTTCAACGCGGGGACGCCCATCGAGACCCGCGCGCTGCGCGGCCTGACGCTGGAAATCCCGTCGGGCCAGTTCGTGACCGTGATCGGTTCCAACGGCGCGGGCAAGTCCACGTTCCTGAACGCCGTGTCGGGCGACCTGCCGGTCGATTCCGGCCGCATCGACATCAATGGCGTGGACGTGACGCGCCAGCCCGTGTGGGCGCGCGCCGGCAGCGTGGCCCGTGTGTTCCAGGACCCCATGGCGGGCACCTGCGAAGACCTGACCATCGAAGAAAACATGGCGCTGGCGCAGATGCGCGGCGCATCGCGTGGCTACAGCCGCGCCGTGAAGGCCTCGATGAAAGCCGGCTTTCGCGAACGCCTGGCCACATTGGGGCTGGGCCTGGAAAACCGCCTGACCGACCGCATCGGCCTGTTGTCCGGCGGCCAGCGTCAGGCGGTCAGCCTGTTGATGGCGGCGCTGCAACCGTCGCGCATCCTGCTGCTGGACGAGCACACCGCCGCGCTCGACCCGCGCACCGCGGACTTCGTGCTGCAACTGACGGCGCGCATCGTGGCGGAAAACAAGCTCACCACCATGATGGTCACGCACAGCATGCGCCAGGCGCTGGACGTCGGCGACCGCACGGTCATGCTGCATCAGGGCCAGGTCGTGCTGGACGTGTCCGGCGACGAACGCCGCGGCATGGACGTTCCGGACCTGCTTGCCATGTTCGAGCGGGTGCGGGGCGAGAAACTGTCGGACGACGCCCTGTTGCTGGGCTGATGACGAAGAAAGCGCGGTCTGCAAGGACCGCGTTTTTTTCGCCTCGAATTTTGCCCGGGCTTTTGCCCAGCACAGGGCCGGACCTCTGCTACCATCGCCGCCTCTTGAAAAACGATAAGCAGAGCAGCAGCGATGGAAGTCAGCCAGGCGTCGATTGACGGCATGTACAGCAAGATGGCGCAGAACGGCTGGGATACGTTCGGCCCATTGAAGTGGGGCTACTGCTTCATGGCCTCGCACGAACACGCGCTGGAACTGATCTTCCGCGAGATCGCCGACAGCAAGTACCAATTGGAAAGCCTCGTACAGGCCGACGACGAAGACGGCGGCTGGACGATGTGCGTGAGCAAGGTCGAAATCCTGCCCGCGGACAAGCTTTTCCGGCGCTGCAATGCCTTCAATGAACTGGCCGACGAGTACAGCGCGCTGTTTGACGGCTGGGACGTGGAACGGGTGGCGTGAACGCTAGATGAAGCGGCCGGGCCGGAAAGCCGGATGGCGCGCCGCGGCGCTGCCGTCCACCATCTGGTCGGCCAGAATCTTCGCGGTGCCCGGCGCGGTGCTGAACCCGATGTGCTGGTGTCCCAGCGCCAGCCACAGGCCGGGATGACGCGGCGCCTCGCCGATCATCGGGCGGCTGTCGGGCAGAGTGGGGCGGCGGCCCAGCCAGGCGGCCGCATCCAGCCGGTCGCCCAACGGGAAGGCCTCACGCGCGCGCTGTTCGGCCAGCGCAAGCTGATCCGGCCGCGCGGGCGCGTCGCAGGCGTCCAGCTCCACGCCCGTGGACAGGCGCAGCCCGCGCGCGATCGGCGACAGCACGTAGCCGCCGCCCGTGTCGTACACGGGTCGCGTCACGCGCGCGCCTTCGCGGCCGCTGTAGTGCATGTGATAGCCGCGTTCAAACGCCATCGGCAGGTCGATGCCGGTGGTCTTCAAGAGCGCCTTGGACCACGGACCCAGCGCCACCACGAGCCGGTCGGCGGACAGGGATTCGGACGTCGTTGCCCCGTTCACGATCCACGACGCGCCGTCGCGGCGGATGCCGCGGGCGTCCAGCCGCCGGAATTGGCCGCCTTCGCGGCGGTAGAGGTCGGCGTAGGCCGCCACGACCTCGTGCGGATCGTCGACCGAATACGATCCCTGGATCCACAACGCGCGGTGAAAGATCGGCGACAGCGCGGGCTCGGCTTCGGCCAGTGCCGCGGGGTCCAGTTCCTGCGTGGGCACGTCATACTGAGCGAACGTGCGGCGCGCCAGCGCGCTGGCCTGCCACGCCTGCGCCGAGCGGTACAGGAAGATCCACCCGGTGTCGCGCAGCCGGTGGCGCGCGCCGCTTTGGTCCAGCAGCTTCAGGTGCTCGGGCGCGGATAGCCGGATCAGGCCGTCCAGCGCCCGCGCGGTTTCCTGGAAAACGGCCGGCCGCGCGCTCATCAGAAAGCGCGCCGCCCAGCCCAGGTTCGCCGCCAGATACGGCCAGCGGTAGCGGAACTGGACCGTGTCGTTCTTCAAGAGGCGCGGCAGTTGCTTCCATAGCCCCGGATGATTGAAGGGCATGAGGGAACTGCGGGCCAGCACGCCGGCGTTGCCCAGCGACGTTTCCATGCCCGGTTCCTGGCGGTCGACAAGCAGGACCTTCATGCCGCGACGGCGCAGTTCCAGCGCGCAGCAGACGCCGACGATGCCCGCGCCCAGCACGATGACGTGATTGCCCATGTCGATTTTCATCCTTGTTCGTGGTGGCCCAGGATACGCCCTGCCGCCTTGACGCCCCACCATGAGGCTTCTTCGAAGACCGAATACCCAGACAGGTCGGCGTGCGCAAACAACACCGGGCCATCGACCGCGCGCAGCGCGGCCAGGCCCGGATTGGACAGGTAGCCGCAGACCGGCGAGGCCATCGCGTGGCCGCGCACCGTGATCTCAAGCTGGCGGGCGCTGCGCCAGAATTCCTTGCCGTACGCCGCAACCAGATCCGCCGCGGCGATGTCGCGCAGATCCTGCGGGCTGGCGCGCGTCAGCCAGTCGCGCGCCGCCTGGGGCGTCTGGCCGCTTAGCGCGTGATACGCCGTGAACACGCTGCGCGGCGTGCGCGCCACGCGCAGCAGCTGGTGGGTGGACACGACATAACCCAGCGCCTGGCCTTCGTAGACCACGTTGTCCCAAGACAGGGGCTCGCCGGGCGCTTCGAGCGGGTAGCCGTCCATGACGAAGTTCGACACCATCCAGGCCGCGTGCGGGGCGGTGTGCACGGCCGGGTCGTAGCCATACGCCCGCAGGTCGGGCAGCAGGCGCTGCGCGACGAAAAGCGGCATGGCGCACACCGTGCGGCGCGTCTGCACGGCATAGGCGCTGGCGGCGCCGTCCGGCGAGTCCTTCACGCACAGGACCCGCGGGCCGGCGGGCAGTTCGTCGATGCGCATCGCCGTGCCTTGCAGCAGCCAGCCGGTGTGGCCGAGCTGCCTGGTGATGGCGTCCCGCATGCGGTCGGCCAGCACGGCCAGGCCGCCCGGCCACGTCAGCACGGCGCCTTCGCCGGCGTTGGCGGCATGGCCGTCGCGGCTGGCAAAGTAGTGCAGGCCGGCCCACGCCGACACCTCGTCGTGCCGCGCGCCGTAGTCGTCGCGGCAGCAGTAGTTCAGATACCAGTGCAGCGCGGGCGAGGTATAGCCCTCTTGCGTCAGCCACGCCTTGAACGTCAGGCCATCCAGCGCGCGCCAGGCCGGATCGCGCGAGGACATTTCCAGCGGGATGCAGAACACCTTGCGGCCGTCGTTGCCGACCTGCGTGCGCAGTTGATCGATCAGCGCCAGAAAGCGCCGGTGCTGCGCGGCGTCGGCATCGGGCACGCCCGTCATGGGCAACAGGCCTTCCTCCCAGCGCCCGTTGCGCAGCAGTCTTTCCTGCGGCGAATGCACGAGAACCGCCTCGTCGTAGTAGGGACGGGTGTCGCCCGCGCCGTGTTCGATGATGCCGAAGTCGGCCAGCATCTCGCGCACGTGGGTCGAGGCCAGCGACGGCAGCGGCAGGTAATGCGCGCCCAGCGGGTAGTCCAGGCCGTCGCGCTGTCCTGCCGCGGCATTGCCCGCAAATTCTGGGCCCTGTACCACGACAAAATCGGTGAAGCCCTCGCGCGCCAGCTTCCAGGCGCAGGACAGGCCAGCGACGCCAGCGCCCAGAATGGCGACCTGGTGCTGCCGGGTGCCCGTCGGATGCGGCAGGGCCGCCTTGTCGCGCAACGCGTGGCCGGCCTGCATGCCCGGGTAGTGCACGTCCGGCGTCGTCTCGACGACGCGCGATCGCCAGTAGCCAACCGAACCTGCGGCGGCGGCCGTGGCAGCGCCCAGGAGGAAGCTGCGCCGACGCATCAGCGGATGACCTTGCGCCAGTCCTCGTCGAAATAGCGCACGAGAGATTGTTCGTTCAGGCGGTTCGGCGGCATGGCCAGCGCCGGCATGTCGGCGGGAAAATGAAAGAGCGCGCGCACGGTGACGGCGTCCAGGTAGCGCGTGGCCACCGTGATCTTCTCGGGCGGCGCGTAGTCGCGGCGCTTGCTGGCCAGGATGAAGCCCCAGTCGCCGAACGACGGCACGTAGGTGTGATACGGCCAGGTGTTCAGGCCGGCTTCCTTGAGCGTCGCGTCCACGCTCCAGAACGAGCGCGGGGCAAAGTAGGGCGAGGTGGACTGCACGACCATGTAGCCGTTTTCGGCCAGGTGCCGCGCCATCAGGTGGTAGACCGGCACGGAATACAGCCGGCCCAGGCCGAAGTTGGACGGATCGGGAAAGTCCACCACGATGAAGTCGTACACCTGGGCGTGGGACTCCAGCCAGCGGCCGGCGTCGTCATTGATGACGGTGACGCGCGGGTCCTTGAGCGAACCTTCGTTCAGCTTGACCAGCGGCTCGGAACGCGAAAACAGGTTCGTCATGGCCGGGTCCAGGTCCACCAGCGTGACGTGCTCGACGTGTTTGTACTTGAGGATCTCGCGCACGGCCAGGCCGTCGCCGCCGCCCAGCACCAGCACGTTGCGCGCCCAGGGCAGCGCCTGCAGGCCCGGATGCACCAGCGATTCGTGATAGCGGTGTTCGTCGCGCGACGAGAACTGCAGGTTGCCGTTGATGTACAGGCGCAGGTCGTCGTGCCAGCGCGTCACGGCCAGGCGCTGATACTGCGTGGTCTCCGCGTGGATCACGTCGTCGCCGTACAGGCCTTTTTCGGCCCAGGCGGTCATGCTGCCGGAATAGACGAACCCCAATCCCAGGATGCCGATCACCACACCAGCGCGCACGGCCTTTTCGCCGGGGCGGCTGACTTCGGCACGGAACAGCCACGTGGTCCAGAGCGCCACGCTGGCGTTCAGGATGCCAAAGAGAAAGCTGGTGCGCAGTAACCCCAGCTTGGGCGCGAGCAGCAGGGGGAACACCAGGGACACCGCCAGCGCGCCCAGGTAGTCAAAGGTCAAAACGCGGCTGACGATTTCACGGAATTCCGCCTTGCGCTGGTTGAACACGCGCATCACCAGCGGGATCTCCATGCCCACCATCAACCCGATGATGAAGACGCCCACATACAGGGCCGCGCGAAAGGGCGCGGACAGCCACGCGAACACCAGGAACAGCACCGCGGCCGAGACGCCGCCCAGCAGCGCCACCAGCAACTCGACGTCGATGAAGCGATTCAGAACGTCTTCGTCTCTTACATATTTTGACAACCACGAACCGATGCCCATGGCGAAGAGATAGCAGCCGATCACCGACGAGAACTGGAGGATCGAATCCCCAAGCAAATAGCTGGCGAGCGCGCTGCTGATGAGCTCGTAGCCCAAGCCGCAGGACGCGACGATCAGTACCGAAAGAATGAGAACGCGGTCGCGCATAGGGAGTCCGAGCCAAAAAATGCGTTCGCAGTATATCGAACGCGACGTATATACTGCGCGCAATTGGGAGGCTGGCAATGGGAGAAGCAATGCATCCGGCGGTGACCTATCTGATCTACATCGTTTCAGCGCTCATCATGCTGGGCGTTTTCACGGCGGTCTACACCGCCGTCACGCACTACAAGGAATTCGACCTCATCCGCGAGGGCAACATCGCCGCCGCCCTGTCCTATGGCGGCGCGCTGGTCGGTTTCAGCCTGACCCTGTGTTCCAGCATCGCGGTCCACGCCAGCTTCGTCATGTTCGTGGTGTGGGGCGTGGCGGCGATGATCGTGCAGATCGTCGTGTACGCCGTCGTGTCCAAGGCCATAAGGGGCATGACCGACGCCATCGCGGAAAACAACATCGCCATGGGCGGCCTGATCGGCGCGATCTCGCTGGCGGCCGGCATCGTCAACGCCGCCTGCCTGACCTGAGCGCGGCGCGCAATCCCCGATCTGACAGGAGGACTTTCCATGAGTCTCGGTTCATTCATTCGCAAGCAGTTCATCGACATCCTGCAATGGAACGAGGATCGCGACGGCGTGCTCGCCTGGCGCCATCCGATGCAGGATTTCGAAATCCAGTACGGCGCCAGCCTGACCGTGCGGGAATCGCAGATGGCGGTGTTCGTCAACGAAGGCAAGGTGGCCGACGTGTTCGGCCCCGGCATGTACAAGCTGACGACGCAGACGCTGCCGATCCTGACCTACCTGAAGAACTGGGACAAGCTGTTCGAGTCGCCCTTCAAGTCGGACGTCATCTTCTTCAGCACGCGCCTGCAGCTGGGCCGGCGCTGGGGCACGGCCCAGCCGGTGACGCTGCGCGACAGCGAGTTCGGCATGGTGCGCCTGCGCGCCTTCGGCGTGTATTCGTACCAGATCTCCGATCCTGGCAAGTTCTATCGAGAAATCAGCGGCACGCGCGATGTGTACACGGTGGACGACCTGGAGGCGCAGCTGCGCAACATGGTCGTGGCCGCCATGACGACCGCCCTGGGCAGTTCCAAGGTGCCATTCCTGGATATCGCCGGCAACCAGGGGCTGATGTCGCAAAGCATCGCCGAGCAACTGGCGCCCGTGTTCGACCGCTATGGCGTCAAGCTGGACAACTTCACGGTCGAGAACGTGTCGCTGCCCGAAGAACTGCAAAAGGCGCTGGACACCCGGATCTCGATGGGCATGGCCGGCGACCTGGGCAAGTTCACGCAGTACCAGACCGCGACGTCGATTCCGCTGGCGGCCCAGAACGAAGGCGGCATCGCGGGCATCGGCGCGGGCCTGGCCGCGGGCGCGGCGCTTGGCCAGACGATGGCGCAGGGCCTGGGCGCGGCGCAAGGCCAGCCGCAGCAATCCCCGCAGCAACCCGCCCCGCAGCAGGCGCAGCAACCGGCGCAGCCGGCCCAACCCGCGCAGGCCGATCCGGTCCAGCGCCTGCAGCAATTGAAAGACCTGCTGGACAAGGGCCTCATCACGGCGGCGGATTACGATTCGGCCAAGGCCGAAGTGCTGAAGAAACTCACCAGTTAAGGCGCCATGCAGCAGGTTCTGTGTCCGCAGTGCGGCGCCCCAGTCAAGTTCACGTCCGCGGCCTCCGTCATGGCGGTCTGCGGCGCCTGCCGCAGCACCTTGCTCAAGGATGCCGAGTCGGTCAAGCGCATCGGCGAGGCGGCGGAGGTCCTGGAGGACTATTCGCCGCTGTGCCTGGGCGCGGCGGGCGCGCACGACGGCAAGCGCTTTGATGTCATCGGCCGCATTCAGATGCGCTTTGACGAGGGCTTCTGGAACGAGTGGTACCTGTGGTTCGAGGATGGCACGGACGGCTGGCTGTCGGACGCGTCCGGCCAGTACGCCGTCACGCGGCGGCGCAAGGCCAAGACCGCACAGGAGATGCCGGCGTTCGACAGCATTTCGCCCGGCGACGAATTCAAGCTGGATGGCCAGCGCTTCGTGGCGGCGGACGTACGCGTGAGCCAGGCCGGCGGCGCCCAGGGTGAGCTGCCCTTCGTGCCGGGCGACGGCTGGCAGGCCAAGGTGGCCGACTACCGGAGCCTGGACGCCTTTCTCACGCTCGACTATTCCGACGGTCCGCAGCCCGAGCTCTACATCGGCAAAGCGTTCGACCTGTCCGCCATGCAGGCGGGCTCGCTGCGCACCGCGGAGCAGGTCGAGGAAACGGCGGGGCGCTTTCGCGGCCAGATCAAGGCGCTGGACTGCCCCAACTGCGGCGCGCCGATCTCGTTTGTGGCTGCCATGGCCACGAATGTGGTTTGCCCGTCATGCGCGGCGGCCGTCGATTGTTCCGGCCCCACCGCCGAGGTCATCGAAAAGGCGCGGCGTGTCGAGAAAATCCACGCCACGCTCCCGCTGGGATCGGTCGCCAAGATGGAAGGCGTGGACTACACGCTGATCGGCCTCATGAAATGCGCCGATCCCGACCCCGAAGAACCGTCCAGCTGGACCGAATACCTGCTGTTCAACGCCGCCAAGGGGTTTGTGTGGCTGGTGGAGTCGGACGAAGGCTGGGAACGCGTGCAGGTCTGCGACACCTGGCCCAGCCATAACAACGCCTCCAGCGTGCGCTGGCGCAACCGCGAATACAAAAAGCTGTACGACTACACCTCGCGCGTGGAAATGGCGCTGGGCGCCTTCAACTGGCGCGTGAAGGTGGGCGACAGCACGCAGATCACCGATTACAAGGTCGGCACGCTGAAGCTGACCCGTGAACTGGGCGACAAGGAACTGGGCTGGTCAGCGTCGGCGCCGGTGTCGCCGGCGCAGCTGGCGCAGTGGTTCGACCGGCCGGAACTCAACCGCCAGAAGGCCATGCGCATGTCGTCCGGCAAGGCCGCCGGGGGCTATCGCAAGTGGGCCAAGGGCGCGCTGATCGCGATGCTGTTCCTGAACTTCGGCAACATCTTCGACGGCCGCTTCATTCCGGTGCTGATTGGGATGGTGTTTCTCTGGCTTCCGGCCCTCTTGGCCGACACGCTGATGGGCGAGGACGAATAGATGAAAGGCAAGTTGTTGTATGCCATCTACGCGGTGGTGGTCGTGCTGGCCACCACCAGCGCCAGTGCGCCGGGCACGCGCCTGGCCGGGGGCAGCAGTAGCAGCAGCTGGGGCAGCAGCTATTCGGGCGGATCGGGCTGGTCGTCGGGCGGATCCCACAAGTGACTGCCCACGCAACACCCGGCCGCCACGTGCTGGCGGACTTTCGCGGCGTGGCGCCCAGTCTGCTGACCGACGCGCAGGCGCTGGAACGCCAGATGACCGCCGCAGCCCACGCGGCCGGCGCGCAGGTGCTGAGCGCGCATTTCCATCATTTCGGGGAAGGGGCGGGGGTCACCGGCGTCATCCTGCTCAGCGAATCCCACATCAGCATCCATTCCTGGCCCGAGCACCGCTTCGCGGCGCTGGACATTTTCATGTGCGGGGCCGCCCGGCCCGAAGACGCGCTCGATTTCCTGCGCGCCGCCCTGGCGCCCGAATCCGTCGAAGTCACGACGGTTGCCCGCGGCTAGAAGGCGGCCCTTCAGGCTGGCCTTGATTATTCCTTGATATTTCATAAATGCCTCCTGCGGCAAAATTGACGAGCGTTATATACCTGGATATATTTCGATGCCGAATCGTTGGTTTCCACAGGAGAAGGACATGCTTCACAAACGCCCGCTCATCGCGCTGACCCTGGCGCTCGCCGCCGCGTGGGGCGCCAATGCCAGCGCGGGGGAACTGGTGGTGTCGGCCGCCGCCAGCCTGACCAACGCATTCAAGGACGTCGCGCAAGGCTTTGAAAAGGAACACCCCGGCACCAAGGTGATCCTGAATTTCGGCGCCTCCGATGTGCTGCTTCAGCAAATCGTGAAGGGCGCGCCCGCCGACGTGTTTGCGTCGGCCGACCAGAAGGCCATGGACAAGGCGGTCGAGGAAAAGGCCGTCAAGCCCGCCTCGCGAGTCGATTTCGCGGCCAATGAGATCGTGCTGATCGTCCCGAGCGACAGCAAGGCCGGCATCAAGACGCTCAAGGACCTGGAGCGTCCCGAGATCAAGCGCATTGCCTACGGCAATCCGTCCTCGGTGCCGGTGGGCCGCTACACGCAGGCTGCGCTGCAGGCCCAGGGCCTGTGGGATGCCGTGCAGGCCAAGAGTGTGCTGGCGCAGAACGTGCGCCAGAGCCTGGACTACGTGGCGCGCGGCGAGGTCGACGCGGGCTTTGTGTTCGCCACCGACGCGGCCGTCATGCCGGGCAAGGTCAACGTGGCCGTGCGCGTGCCATCGCAGACGCCAGTGACCTATCCGATTGCGCTGACCACGCGCGAGGCCGCCGCCAAGGAAGCCGAAAGCTTCGTCAAGTACGTGCTGTCGCCGGCGGGGCAGGCGATACTGTCGCGCTATGGATTCCAAAAGCCCTGAGTGTCCGTTCAATCGTAGTGAATATCGATGAGTGATCCGGTCTGGGTCCCGCTGCTGCTTTCGTTGAAAGTGGCAGGCTGGGCGACGCTATTGGCGACCGTGGCCGGCACGGCCGCGGCGTATTGCCTATCCCGCTGGCGCTGGCCGGGCCGCGACCTGCTGGACGCCATCCTGACCTTGCCGCTGGTGCTGCCGCCGACCGTGCTGGGCTACTACCTGCTGGTGCTGCTGGGCCGGCGCGGCATCATTGGCGAAACGCTGGCGGGCTGGGGCATCGAACTCGTATTCACCTGGCAGGGCGCCGTGGTGGCGGCGTCCGTGGTGGCCTTTCCGCTGGTGTTCAAGTCGGCCCGCGCCGCCTTCGAAAGCGTGGATGGCCAGCTTGAAAACGCGGCGCGCGTGCTGGGCGTGGGCGAGGCGGGCGTGTTCTTTCGCGTCACCTTGCCGCTGGCCGCGCGCGGGATCGCCGCGGGCGTGCTGCTGGCCTTTGCACGGGCGCTGGGCGAGTTCGGCGCCACGCTGATGATCGCGGGCAACCTGCCGGGCCGGACGCAGACCTTGTCGGTCGCCATCTACGAAGCCGTTCAGGCCGGCGACGACGCCACCGCCAACATGCTGGTGCTGGTCACGTCCGTGACCTGCATCGTCGTGCTGCTGGCCGCCGGCAAGCTGGTGCCCATTGGCGCCGGCCAGCGCAACGGAGGCGGGCGATGAGCATCGACCTTTCCGTGCGCAAGCACATGGTGTCGGGCGACCGCAAATTCGACCTCGACGTGCAATTCAAGTCGGCCGCCAAGCGCATCGCGCTGTTCGGGCCGTCCGGCGCGGGGAAAAGCCTGACCCTGCGCGCGGTGGCCGGACTGCTGCGCCCGGACGCAGGGCGCATCGAGGTCAACGGACGGGTGCTGTTCGACAGCCAGGCAAGCATCTGCCTGCCCGCGCGGACCCGCCGCGTGGCCTACCTGTTCCAGGACTACGCGCTTTTTCCCCACCTGACCGTGGCGCAGAACATCGCCTTCGGCCTGCGCCGCGGGTTGTTCAATCCGCCCCGGCGCGAGGTAACGCGCGAGGCACGGCGCTGGGTCGACGCGTTCGAGCTGGGCGCCATTGTCGGCAGCTACCCCCACGAAATTTCAGGTGGGCAAAAGCAGCGCGTCGCCCTGGCGCGGGCCCTGATGCTGCAGCCCGACATCCTGCTGCTGGACGAACCGTTTTCCGCGCTGGACTCGCAACTGCGCGGCAAGATGCGGCAAGAGCTGGACGCGCTGCAACGCCAGCTGGATGTGCCGATGCTGCTGATCACGCACGATCCCGCGGACGTCGAGGCGCTGGCCGACGAGGTCTTCGAAGTGCGCGAGGGCAGGGTGGGGCGCCACGACGAGAACGTCGGGCTTTAGTGCGCCGGCGTGGCGGCCGCCTTCGCTGGCGGCTGCGCGTCAGTCGAGCACGCCGAGGATCACGCTGGACGCCTTGAAAATCGCCACGGCTTCGGCGCCAACGTCCAGTTTCAGGTCGGCCGCGCTTTCGTTCGTGACGATGGCGGCCAGCGTCGTGCCGCCGTCCATCGCGATCAGGATCTCGCTGTTGACGGCGCCCGGCCGCAGGTCGGTGATGCGCCCCTGCAACTGGTTGCGCGCCGACAGTCGCAGGCCCGGGCCCGGCGCGCCAACAATGACCGAAGACGCCTTGACCAGCGCGATGGCTTCCTTGCCGGGAGCCAGGCCCAGTTCTTTCGTGCTTTCACGCGTGATCGTGGCCGCGACGGTATGACCGCCGGCAATACGCAGGAGCACTTCGTCGTTGACGGCGCCCGCGCGGATCTCGATGACGGTCCCCAGGAATTTATTGCGTGCGCTGGTCTTGAGCATGAATCGCCTCATCAGGTCGATGTCGCCGCTGGCATCCAGCCCCGCGCGCGTCAGGTTGTCCATGAACTTGCGGTGTTCGACTTCGAGCGCCCGGAAGGTCGCGATCAGGCCGCGCGCCCGATCGGTAAGCTGCGTGCCGCCGCCGCCCTTGCCGCCAGCCGCGCGCAGCACCAGCGGTTCACCGGCCAGGTTGTTCATGGCGTCGATGGCGTCCCAGGCGCCCTTGTAGCTCATGCCCACGGCGCGTGCCGCCGCCGTGATCGACCCGGTGGCGTCGATCTGCGCCAGGAGGTCGATGCGGTTCTTGCCGCCCCAGGTCTGGGCGCCGGAGCGAAACCAAATGGAGCCGTCGAGTTCAAGCATGCGCGTGTCGGTAGGAGTGGCCGGGAGCGACGGGAAGTGTAACGGACCGGGCGCGGGGCGCAATGCGGCCGCGACGATTCCGGGCGGATGGTTGGTGGTTGCGAATGAGATTCTGTTGAAACTTTGGTGGCTTCGCGGCACTATGTTGTCGCCTTGAACTCACGGAGAGATCGACATGAAAGCGTTGAAAATGCTGACGGCGGGTTCCATGACGGCATTGCTGGCGGCCTGCGCCTCCGGTCCCACGGTCAAGAGCGACTATGACCACCAGGCCGATTTCGCGCAGTATCAGACCTTCGGCTACATGTCTCCGCTGGGTACGGACAAGGCCGGCTACAACACGCTGCTGACCGAACGCCTGAAGAGCGCGGCGCGCGGCCAGATGGAAATGCGCGGGTATACCTACAGCACCACCAATCCCGACCTATTGTTGAACTTTGGCGCCAAGCTCCAGCAGCAGACCGAAGTCACGCCCGGCTTCGCACCCATGGGCCCGTATTACGGTTATCGCACCGGCTTCTACGGGGGCTGGCCCGGCTACGGTTGGGGCGACGACGTCTATCAATACACCGAGGGCACGCTCAGCGTCGATCTGGTCGATGCGCGGCGGCGGCAACTGGTCTGGGAGGGCGTCGCCGTCGGCGAAGTCCAGAATCCCGACAGCGCCGGTTCCCAGCAGAACGTGGACAAGGTGGTGGCGGAGATCTTCGCCAAGTATCCCTTCCGCGCTGGCGTCGGGACGCCGCAGGTGCCGGACAAGACCAAGCGCTAGAGGACGCCGCATGACTGCAAGCCGCGAGGCCCTGACCGAAGACACCGGCGACACGCCGTCCTACGACACCGTCGCGCTCGTGCTGCAAGGGGGCGGGGCGTTGGGTTCGTACCAGGCAGGGGTGTACCAGGGCCTGCACGAAGCCGGCATCCGGCCTAACTGGATTTCCGGCATTTCCATCGGTTCGATCAACGCGGCCATCATCGCCGGGTCCCCGGAAGACGAGCGCGTCGAGCGCCTGCGCGGCTTCTGGGAAAGCATCTGCCGGCCCACGGGCTTTGCCGCGCTGCCCTGGGGCGATACCTTGGACGGCATGTTCGAAGGGGTGCCGTTCGGGTTCGGCTCGCCCGCCATGAACGGACAGGTCTCCGCGCTGCAAGCCCTGTTGACCGGCCAGCCGGGCTTTTTCAAGCCGCGCTTTCCGCCGCCTTACCTGGTGCGCGGGCGCGGCGCCGCCTCCACCAGCTTCTACGACACAACGCCTCTGGCCGCCACGCTGCGCCAGTTCGTGGATTTTGACCTGCTCAACAGCGGCGCGGTGCGGGCGAGCTTCGGCGCCGTCAACGTGCGTTCGGGCAATTTCGCGTATTTCGACAGCCTGCACGACACCCTGCGGCCCGAGCACATCATGGCATCGGGCGCGTTGCCGCCGGGGTTTCCGTCGGTGGAGATCGATGGCGAGCATTACTGGGACGGCGGCCTCGTATCCAACACGCCGCTCGCGCAGGTGCTAACCACGGACAACATGCGCGACACGCTGGCGTTCCAGGTCGACCTGTGGCCCGCGCGCGGCTCGCTGCCGACGTCGCTGGAAGAGGTGGCCGAGCGGCAAAAGGACATCCAGTATTCCAGCCGCACCCGGTTGGTAACAGACCAGCTCCGGCGCGTCCTGAAACTGCGGCATGGCTTGCAGCGCCTCTTGGAACGCCTGCCGGAAAGCGAACGCAGCGCGCCCGAACTGGCGGACATCCGCAAGCTATCGCACACGCCGGCCACCAACATCGTCAACCTCATCTACGAGGCCAAGCACCGCGAGCGCTATTCCAAGGACTACGAGTTCGGCACCGAAGCCATGCGTGAACACTGGGAGTCGGGCCTGGCGGACATCCGCCATACGCTGGAAAAGCCCGGCATCCTGGCCCGGCCCACGCAGGACAGCTGCTTTGTCACGCACGATATCCATCGCAACGGGACCCATCATTCGTAACGCAGTGGCGGCTTACCGTCGTTTGCGGGGTGGGCAGGTCGGATTGGTCTGAAAGATGCGCGGCGACGGGCTGAAATCCGCGCCGTGCAGGTAGCCTTCAAGGACATTCCGCAACCTTGTTCCGGGACGGGCCGCCCCTTGCATGCCGGCGGCCATCCTGGTGGAGATCCGCCTTGAATGCTCCTGTGCCCGCTCCCTTTCTTGTCAAGCCCGGCACGCGCAAGCGCGCGCGTACGTCCGCTAGCAACCCCGAACGTGGCCCCGCATGCAGCCCCTCGCGGACGCAATCAACCGCCGGCCGGGCGCCGGACCTGCCCCAAGACCCCGTGGACGGGTGGTGGAGCCTGCTCTACTGGGGCTGGACGCTGCAATTGCCCAACGGCGCGCGCTTGGACCTCACCGAAGTCGAGCGCGCCTGCTTCGCCTGCCTGGTCAGGAATCCGCAGCGTGAATTGGTCCGCGAAGAAGTGAAACACCTGCGCGGCGGCATGAACATGCGGTCACTCAATGTCGCGATCTGCCGGCTGCGCACCAAGGTCCGCCAGGCGGGTGCGCGGCTGCCCCTGCACACGGTGCATGGCGTCGGCTATGCGTTCCTGGGCAATCTCCGAGAGCTCGCCAGCAGCAAATAACTGTTGCGCAATTGCGCCTGAAAGTTCCCCCGGACCCCCCAAAAGTACGTGATTTCCCCAATATCTGAGTTACATTACTGGGCTATTCACGTGTCGTTGGTGACGCTTGGTCATGATTTGATCGCTGCTCTTCGGCACGTTCGAATTGCTGCGGTACCTGACGCGATTTCACGACGCGCTTCATTACGCTACGCGGGGGTTTCAATGCGGTTTTCGCCTAAACGAATTTCGGGTCTGGCTGTTTCCGGTGGCGTCCTCGCGCTCATATTGGCCGGTTGCGGGGAAAGACCCCAGATGAATCCCGGCATGCCCCAGGTCAGCGTGGTCACAGTGCAGCCGCAGCGCGCGCCCATCGTCTCGGAATTGCCGGGCCGCGTGGATGCCGTGCGCGACGCGCAGATCCGCGCCCGGGTCACCGGCATCGTGCAGCGCATCACCTTCGAGCAGGGCGGCGACGTCAAGGAAAACCAGCTGCTGTTCAAGATCGATCCGGCGCCCTACAAGGCCGCCTACGATCAGGCGACGGCGCAGTTGAAGCAGGCGCAGGCCAACCTGTTCAGCGCCAAGCTCCTGGCCGACCGCTACGCGCCGCTGGTCAAGGCCAACGCCGTCAGCAAGCAGGAATACGACAACGCCGTGGCGTCCTTCCGCCAGGCCGACGCCACCGTGGCCGCCGCGAAGGCCGCTCAGGACAACGCCGCCATCAACCTGAGCTACACGGACGTCACCTCGCCGATCACCGGCCGCATCGGCAAGCCGCTGGTCACCGAGGGCGCGCTGGTCGAATCCACGTCCGCCACGCAAATGGCCACGGTGCAGCAGCTCGATCCCATCTACGTCGACTTCACGCAGTCCACCGCCGATTTGGCCGCCCTGCGTCGCGCCTTTGCCAGCGGCCGTCTGCAGCAAGTGGGCAAGGACGCCGCCCGCGCCACCGTCGTGCTTGAAGACGGCTCCGAATACGAACATCCCGGCAAGCTGCTGTTCACCGGCATCACGGTGGATCCCAGCACCGGCCAGGTGAACCTGCGCGCCGAGGTCCCCAATCCCGATGGCATCCTGCTGCCCGGCATGTACGTGCGGGTCCGCCTGGAGCAGGGCTTTGACGATGTCGCCCTGCTGGTTCCCCAACAGGCGCTGCAGCGCACGGCCGACGGCAAGCAGAGCCTGATGCTGGTGCGCGACAACAAGATCGCGCAGGCGCCGGTCACCACTGGCGGCGCGTACGAAAACAACTGGCTGATCACCAGCGGCCTGAAGGCAGGCGACGTGGTCGTGGTCGAAGGCTTCCAGAAGATCCGCCCCGGCGCGCCGGTGCAGGTCAGCCAATGGAACCGGGGCGGCACGCCCGCGCAGGGCGGCGCGCCCGCCGCGCAGCCTGGCGCCAAGCCCGCCGAACCTGGCGCGCAGCCCGGCGCCAAACCGGCCGAACCCGCCCCGCAGCCCGGCGCCAAGCCGGCCGAGCCGGCCCCGCAGGACAAGGCCGCCGGCCAGAAATCGTAAGCGGCACGCGGCGCAGCAAGCGCCGCGTTCCTCTTTGGTGAGCATCGCTTTAAGAGTCAGCCCACATGCCGCAATTTTTCATCGATCGACCAATCTTCGCCTGGGTAGTTGCCCTTTTCATTCTGCTGGCAGGGGTGTTGGCCATCCCGAACATGCCGGTTGCGCAGTACCCCGATGTGGCCCCGCCGGCCATCACGATCACCGCGACCTACCCCGGCGCGTCGGCCCCCGAAGTGGCCGAATCGGTCACCAGCATCATCGAAGATCAGCTCAACGGCGCCAAGGGCCTGATCTACTACGAGTCCGTCAGCGACTCCTACGGCACCTCGACCATCACCGCGACGTTTGCGCCGGGCACCAATCCTGACCTTGCGCAGGTGGACGTGCAGAACCGCGTGTCCAACGTGATCGCCCAGTTGCCCAGCGCGGTGCAGCAGCAGGGCCTGCAGTACGAGCAGACGAGTACCGGCTTTCTGATGATCGTGACGCTGTCGTCCACCGATGGTTCGCTGGACCAGACGGCGCTGGCCGACTACATCACCCGCAACGTGAAGAACCCGGTTTCGCGGGTGCCGGGCGTGGGCCAGTTCCAGTTGTTCGCCGCGCCTCGCGCGATGCGCGTCTGGCTGGACCCGGCCAAGCTGGTTGGCTTCAATCTCAGCATGGCCGAGGTCAACAACGCCATCGCCAGCCAGAACGTGCTGATCTCCGGCGGCAGCATCGGCGCGCCGCCCAATCCGGAATCGCAGCGCATCACCGCCACGGTCACGGCCAATGGCCAGTTGAGCACGGTCGACGGCTTTGGCCGTATCGTCCTGCGTGCCAACACCGACGGCTCCAAGGTGCTGCTGCGCGACGTCGCCCGCATCGAGGTCGGCGCCGACAACTACCAGTTCGGCGCCCGCCTGAACGGCAAGCCCACGGCGGCCTTCGCCATCGTGCTGTCACCCAATGCCAACGCGCTGGCCACGGCGCAAGGCGTGCGCAACCAGATGCAGGAGCTGTCCAAGTATTTCCCGGGCAACATCCAGTATTCGGTACCGTACGACACCGCGCCCTACGTCAAGGTCTCCATCGAGCAGGTGCTCCATACCCTGGCCGAAGCCATGGTGCTGGTGTTCCTGGTCATGTACCTGTTCCTGCAGAACGTGCGCTACACGCTGATCCCGGCGCTCGTGGTCCCGGTGGCCATGCTGGGGTCGTTCGCCGTGATGCTGGCGCTGGGCTTCTCGATCAACGTGCTGACCATGTTCGCGATGGTGCTTGCCATCGGGATTCTCGTGGACGACGCCATCGTGGTCGTCGAAAACGTCGAGCGGATCATGGCGACCGAGGGCCTGCCGCCCAAGGAGGCCACCAAAAAAGCCATGCCGCAGATCAGCGGCGCCATCATCGGGATCACGCTGGTGCTGGTGACCGTGTTCCTGCCGCTGGCCTTCATGAGCGGGTCGGTGGGCGTGATCTACCGCCAGTTCTCGGTGGCCATGGCCGTGTCCATCTTCTTTTCGGCGCTCTTGGCGCTGACCTTCACGCCGGCGCTGTGCGCCACGATCCTCAAGCCGGTGGCCAAGGGCCACCACGAGGACAAGAAGGGCTTTTTCGGCTGGTTCAACCGCAAGTTCGACGCCACGACGCACGGTTACCAGAACTGGGTTTCGCGCATCCTGCACAAGGGCGGCCGGATGATGCTGGCGTTCCTGGTGCTGGTCCTGCTTTTGGGCTGGCTCTACCTGCGCCTGCCGTCGTCGTTCCTGCCCGAGGAAGACCAGGGCTACGTGGTCAGCAACATCGAGCTGCCCACCGGCGCCAGCGCCAACCGTACGGTCGAGGTCATCGAGCAGGTCGAAAAATACTTCCAGGGCATTCCCGCCGTCGAGAACATCATTGCCGTGCAGGGCTACAGCTTCAACGGCAACGGTCTGAACGCGGCCATCGCCTTCACGACGCTCAAGGACTTCAAGGACCGCAAGGAGCGCCAGGATTCGGCCGGCGCGATCGCCTTCACCGCCTTCGAAAAGCAACTCATGGGCATCCATGACGCGCAGGTCTTCACGCTGGTGCCGCCGGCCATCTCGTCGCTGGGCAACGCCACCGGTTTCGACTTGCGCCTGCAGGATCGCGGCGCCGCCGGCACCGAGGCCCTGGCCGCGGCCACCGCGCAACTGATGGGCGAGGCCATGAAGAGCCCCGTGCTGTCGCAGGTCCGCATCACGGGCTTGTCGCCAGGCACGCAGCTCAGCCTGAACATCGACCGCGACAAGGCGGCCGCGCTGGGCGTGGACTTCAACGAAGCGGCATCGCTCATCTCGACCGCGGTCGGCTCGGCCTACCTGAGCAAGTTCCCCAACATGGGCCGGATGCAGAACATCTGGGTCCAGGCCGATGCGCCGTACCGCATGCAGTTGTCCGACGTGCTCAAGCTGAACGCCCGCAATGCGCAGGGCGGCATGGTGCCGCTGTCCACGTTCGTCAAGGGCGAATGGGTACAGGGGCCGGTGCAGGTCGTGCGCTACAACAGCTACGAGTCGATGCGTATCGGCGGCAGCTCGGCGCCGGGCTATTCCACCGGCGAGGCCATGGAAGAAATGCAGCGGCTGGTCGCCCAGTTGCCGCAAGGCTTTGGCTACGAATGGACGGGATTGTCCTATCAGGAACGCCAGGCCGGCAACCAGGCCCCCATCCTGATGGGCCTGTCGCTCCTCGTCGTGTTCCTGGTGCTGGCCGCGCTGTATGAAAGCTGGGCCATCCCCATCTCCGTCATGCTGGTGGTGCCTCTGGGCATGCTGGGCGCGGTGGCGCTGGTCAGTGCGTTGGGCATGTCCAACGACGTGTACTTCCAGGTTGGCATGGTGACCGTGATCGGGCTGGCGGCCAAGAACGCCATTCTTATCGTGGAATTCGCCAAGGACCAGTACGCGCGCGGCATGGGCCTGTACGAGGCCGCGGTGGAGGCCGCGCGATTGCGCTTCCGGCCCATCCTGATGACGTCGCTGGCGTTCATCCTGGGCGTGATTCCGCTGGCGCTGGCCACTGGCGCGGGCGCGGCCAGTCAGCGCGCGGTGGGCCTGGGCGTGCTGGGCGGCATGCTGGCCGCCACACCGTTCGCCGTGATCTTCGTTCCGACATTCTTCGTGGTGGTGCTGGGCCTGTTCAAGACCCGCCCGCGTCTGCTCGGCGCCGAACTGCGCGCCTTCGAGCAGGAGCAGGCCGAAAAGAAGGCGGCGGCCGAAAAGGGCGCTACCCCGGCAACGCCGCAGACCGCACAACCCACTGGTGGCCAGGAGGGCAAGGAATGAAAGCCCTGATGTTCAGACAGACCGCCTTGTCCGCCTTTGTGGCGGTGGCGTTGGCCGGCTGCTCGCTGGCGCCCGATTACAAGCGTCCCGACGCGCCGGTCAGCCCGGCGTGGCCGGATCAGCCCAAGGTGCAATACGGCGCGTATTCGCGCGCCACCACGCTGGGCTCGCAGCCCGCCGCCGATGTCGTGCCGCAGGCCGTCACACCCGCGGCGGACCTGGGCTGGCGCGAATTCTTCCGCGATCCGCGCCTGCAGGCCCTCATCGAGCTTGCGCTGGTCAACAACCGCGACCTGCGCGTGGCGGTCCAGCGCGTCGAAGAGGCCCGGGCGCAATACGGCATCCAGCGCGGCGCGCAGTGGCCCAGCATCGGCGCCGGCATCCAGGGCCAGCGCCAGCACCTGCCGGCCAACATGCGGGCTGGCGGCCCGGATTCCAGCTCGATCAGCAGCTCCTACCAGGCTGGCATCGGCCTGACCACGTTCGAAATCGACCTGTTCGGCCGCCTGCGCAACCTGTCCGAAGCCGCGTACCAGCAGTACCTGTCGACCGAGCAGGCGCAAAAGACCGTTCACATCACCTTGGTGGGCTCGGTTGCGCAGTCGTATTTCAACCTGCGCGCCGCCGAGGTCCAGCTGGACCTGACGCAGCGCACGCTGGCCTCGCGCCAGGAATCGTATGACCTGGTCAAGCGCCGCTTCGACGGCGGCGTGGCCTCCGAACTGGACCTGAACCAGTCCAAATCGCTGCTGGACACGGCCTCTGCCGACCTGGCGCAACTGGCGCGCGCCCGCGCGCAGGCCATGAACGCGCTGGTGCTGGTGGTGGGCACGCCGCTGCCCGACACGCTGCCCCCGCCGGCCACGTTCGGCCGCGACCAGGTGCTGGCCACGGTGCCGTCGGGCCTGCCGTCCGACCTGCTGGAGCGCCGGCCCGACATCGCCGCCGCCGAAAACCAGCTGCTGTCCGCCAACGCCAACATCGGCGCGGCGCGCGCGGCGTTCTTCCCGACCATCTCGCTGACTGGCCTGCTGGGCGTGGCCAGCCCGTCGCTGGGGGATCTGTTCAAGGGCGGGCAGGGGTATTGGAGCTTCTCGCCGTCGATCACGACCCCGCTGTTTGCGGGCGGCAGCATCCGCGAAGGACTGAACCTGGCCAAGGCGCGCGACAATATCGCCGTGGCGCAGTACGAGCAGACCATCCAGCAGGCGTTCCGCGAAGTCTCGGACGCGCTGGCGGGCGAGGCCACCTACGGGGCGCAGCTCGATGCCCAGCGCGCGCTGCAGGATTCCTCGGCGCGGACGCTGGAGTTGTCGAATTTGCGTTATACCAACGGTATCGACAGCTACCTGCAGGTGCAGACCGCGCAGGTGGACTTTTTCAACGCCCAGCTCGCATTGGTGCAAACCGGCCTGGCCGCGCTGATCAACCGCGTGGAGCTTTACAAGGCGCTGGGCGGCGGCTGGGAAGAAACAACGAAAGTGCAATGATAGAACTTGGTGTAAACATCGATCACGTCGCCACGCTGCGGCAGCAGCGCCATACGGCGTACCCCGACCCGATCGCCGCGGCGCTGCGCGCCGAGGACGCTGGCGCCGACCTGATCACGCTGCATCTGCGCGAAGACCGGCGGCACATCCAGGATGCCGACGTCTACGCGATCCGCCCGCAGTTGCGCACCCGCATGAACCTGGAATGCGCGGTCACGCCGGAAATGCTTGAGATCGCCTGCGCGGTCAAGCCCAGCGACGTTTGCCTGGTGCCCGAAAAGCGCACCGAGCTCACGACGGAAGGCGGGCTGGAAGTGGCCGGCGCGATGGGCCCGGTGTCCGACGCCGTGGCGCTGCTGACCGAAGCCGGCATCCGCGTCTCGCTCTTCATCGATCCGGACCCCGTTCAGATCGCCGCCGCCGCCAAGGCCGGCGCGCCCGTGATCGAACTGCACACCGGCGCCTATGCCGAGGCCGAGGGCGAGGCCGCCCACGCCGAACTGCAGCGCATCCGCCTGGCCGTGACCGAAGGGCTGCGCCACGGGCTGCGCGTGAACGCGGGGCATGGCCTGCATTACGGCAACGTCAAGCCGGTGGCCGCGCTGGACGGTATTTCCGAACTCAACATCGGCCACGCCATCGTGGCGCAGGCGATCTTCGACGGCTGGGAAAAAGCCGTGCGCGACATGAAGGCGCTGATGGTGCAGGCGCGGTTGCACGCGCTGCGCGGGCTTTGAACGCGGGCCGATGACGCGTTTTGACCGCTAGCCAGGCGATGCCGATGTCCGACTCTTCTTCCGCCACGCCCGCCGGCGCCATTGCCGGCATCGGCATGGACCTTCTGCGCATCGACCGGATCGAGCGCGCGCTGGCGCGCCACGGCGACCGATTCGCCGAAAAGATCCTGGGACCCGAAGAACTCCTCAAATTCCATGCCCGCCGCGCGCGCGACCCCGTCCGCGGGCTGCGATTCCTTGCCACGCGCTTTGCGGCCAAGGAAGCCTTTTCCAAGGCGATCGGCCTGGGCATGCGCATGCCGATGACGTGGCGGCGCGTGCAGACGCTGAATGCGCCGGGCGGCCGCCCGGTGCTGGTGATCGCGCCCGAATTGCAGGCCTGGTATGCCGAACGGTTCGGCGCGGCCCACGTTTCCATTACCGATGAATCCGACATGGCCGCCGCGTACGTGGTGGTCGAGCGCAAGCCCTGAGCCCGGGATTTTTCCCGCCGGCTTGCTGCACATCTACAAGGACACCTCCATGGCCAAAAAGAAATCCAAGGCGGTCCTGCCCCCCGGCCCCGTGATGGTCGATGTGGCGGGATACACGCTTACTAAGGCGGAAAAGAAGCGCCTGCGCCACCCGCTGGTGGGCGGCGTCATCCTCTTTGCCCGCAACTTCGAGAACCGCGCCCAGCTCACCGCGCTGACGCGCCAGATCCACAAGGCGCGCAAGGAGCCGCTGCTGATCCTGGTGGACCATGAAGGTGGCCGTGTGCAGCGGTTCCGCGAAGACGGCTTCACGCCGTTGCCGCCGATGCGCGCGCTGGGCCAGTTGTGGGACCAGGATCCGCTGCAGGCGATGCGCCTGGCCACCGAGGCCGGGTATGTCCTGGCCGCCGAACTGCGCGCCTGCGGCGTGGACATGAGCTTCACGCCGGTGCTGGACCTGGATTACGGCGTCAGCAAAGTCATCGGCAACCGCGCCTTCCACGCCGATCCCCGCGTCGTGACCATGCTGTCGCGCGCGCTGGTGCAAGGCCTATCGCTTGCCGGCATGTCGGCCTGCGGCAAGCATTTCCCCGGCCACGGTTACGTGGAGGCCGACTCGCACCACGAGATCCCGGTCGATCCGCGCACGCTGGACGAGATCATGAAGGACGACGCCGCGCCCTACGCGTGGCTGGGCGACGCGGTGCTGCCGTCCGTCATGCCCGCGCACGTGATCTATCCCAAGGTGGACAAGCACCCGGCGGGATTTTCCAAGCGCTGGGTGCAGGACATCCTGCGCAAGCGCCTGGGCTACGATGGCGTGGTGTTCTCGGACGACCTGACCATGGAAGGCGCCGCGGTCGCGGGCGACATCCTGGACCGTGCCAACGCCGCGCTGCGCGCCGGTTGCGACATGGTGCTGGTGTGCAACCGCCCGGACCTGGCCGACGACCTGCTGTCGCGCCTTGAGTTCGACCATGCGCCCGAGTCCGTTGCGCGCATCCGGCGCCTGATGCCGCGTTTCGATGCGCCCGATTGGGATACCTTGCAGGCCGAAAGCCGTTACCAGAATGCCCGACGACTTCAATCTCAAATCGTTCCTGTCTGACCTGCCGCATCTGCCGGGTGTCTACCGGCACCTGGATGCGGCCGGCGAGGTCATGTATGTCGGCAAGGCGCGCGACCTGAAGAAGCGCGTCTCGTCGTATTTCCAGAAGACGCTGTCCAGCCCGCGCATCGCGCAGATGGTGGCCAAGGTGGCGCGCCTGGAGGTCACGGTGACGCGCTCCGAGGCCGAAGCGCTGATCCTGGAAAACAACCTCATCAAGAGCCTGAAGCCGCGCTACAACATCCTGTTCCGCGACGACAAGTCCTATCCGTACCTGCACATCACGGGGCATGACTGGCCCCGCATCGCGTACTACCGCGGCGCCACCAACAAGCGCGGCCAGTTCTTCGGCCCGTTTCCCAACGCCTGGGCCGTGCGCGAAACCATCCAGATCCTGCAAAAGGTCTTTCGCCTGCGCACGTGCGAGGACAGCGTGTTCGCCAACCGCTCGCGCCCCTGTCTGCTGCATCAGATCGGGCGCTGCTCGGCGCCTTGCGTGGGCGCCATCGAAGCGGCCGAGTACGACCGCGACGTGCATCGCGCCGTCCGCTTTCTGAACGGCGAGGCCAAGGACGTCATGGGCGAGATCGAGGCCCGCATGCAGCAGGCCTCCATGGAGTTGCGCTTCGAAGAAGCCGCGGCGCTGCGCGACCAGATGGGATCGCTGGCGCGCGTGCTGCACCAGCAGACCATGGAAAACGTCAGCGGCGAAGACACCGACATCATTGCGGTCGCCATTGCCGGCGGCAAGGTCTGCGTGAACCTGGCGATGGTGCGCGGCGGCCGCCATCTGGGCGACAAGCCGTTCTTTCCCTCGCACGCCGAAGGCGAGGCCGCGCCGCAGGTGCTGGAAGCCTTCGTGGCCCAGCATTACACCGAGAACGCGATGCCGCCCATCCTGGTGTGTTCGCACACCTTGCCCGATCCCGAGCTGATCGCACTGCTGGTCGAGCAGTCGGGCGGCCGGCCGACGCGGGTGCTGACGCGGCCGCAGGGCACGCGCCGCTCGTGGCTGGAGCAAGCGGCAAAGAACGCCGAAATGGCGCTCGCGCGCGCGTTGACCGAATCCGGCGCCCGGGCGGCCCGCACGCTGGCGCTGGCTGAAGCCCTGGACCTGGACACCGACGAAGCCGCGCTCGACGCGCTGCGCATCGAGTGCTTCGACATCAGCCACACCGCCGGCGAAGCCACCCAGGCTTCCTGTGTGGTGTTCGAACACCACGACATGCAGCCCTCGCTGTACCGCCGTTACAACATCGCCGGCATCACGCCCGGCGACGACTACGCGGCCATGCGTCAGGTGCTGACCCGGCGTTTTGCGAAGGTGGCCGATGGCGACGCGCAGATGCCCGGCCTTGTCCTCATCGACGGCGGCAAGGGCCAGGTCGAGGTCGCGCGCAAGGTCTTCGCGGAACTGGGACTGGACATCCAGACGCTGGTGGGCGTGGCCAAGGGGGAAGGGCGCAAGGTCGGCCTGGAAACCCTGGTCTTCGCCGACGGCCGCCCGCCGGTCGCCCTGGGCGGTGAATCCGCCGCGCTGATGCTGATCGCCCAGGTGCGCGACGAGGCCCACCGCTTCGCCATCACCGGCATGCGCGCCCGCCGCGCCAAGACACGCAACGTCTCGCGCCTGGAAGAAATCGAAGGCGTGGGCGCCCGCCGCCGCCAGCGCCTCCTGGCCCGCTTCGGCGGCTTCTCCGGCGTTGCCCGCGCCAGCATCGAGGACCTGGCCTCCGTAGACGGCATCTCGCAAGACTTGGCAATTCGAATCTACGAGGCGCTGCGCTGACACCCTGGAATCGCTCAGATGTCACGAACTTGTGTCACCCTCGCCGCCGACCCAACATGCCAAACCCCCAATTTCAACCACTCCACCCGACGAGCAATCCGGGCCGCGCGGATCCGGCTCCGCCGGTCCGCTGCGGCGCCCCTGGGGAAGGCGCCAAAGGCGCTTCGGAGGGGACCACCCTCTGTTAGGATACGGACACTATGCCAATTAACGTTCCCATAATCCTGACGTGGCTGCGTATCGCCATGATTCCGCTGGTGGTCGGGCTGTTCTATCTGCCCGAAAGCTGGATGTCTGTTCCCACGCGCGATACGCTGGCGGCATGGGCATTCATCATCGCCGCGCTGACCGACTGGTTCGACGGCTGGCTCGCCCGGCGCTGGAACCAGACATCGGCATTTGGCGCATTTCTGGACCCGGTGGCCGACAAGCTCATGGTCTGCGCCGCCCTCATCGTGCTGCTTGACCTGAGCCGGGTCGACGCCTTCATTTCGCTCATCATCATCGGCCGTGAAATCACGATTTCCGCGCTGCGCGAATGGATGGCCAAGATCGGCGCCAGCGCCAGCGTGGCCGTGCACCGGCTGGGCAAGTTCAAGACGGCGGCGCAGATGATCGCCATTCCGTGCCTGCTGTACAACCAGTCCATCTACGGCGTCAGCACCAAGCTGCTGGGCGACGTGCTGATCATCGTGGCCGCGGTGCTGACGGTGTGGTCGATGCTGTACTACCTGCAGCGCGCCTGGCCCGCGATCCGCGAAAAGGCCATGTAGTATCGATTTTCCGGGCCGGCTGCATAAGCCGGCCCGGCGCAGTTTCAAACCCTGCAGTCGCAAAAAAATTCACGCCCGGGCAAGTACCCGCGCGCTGCCGGAGACAACCCGCGAACCGCCTTGGGCGGAACGCATCCTGCCGCCTTCGCGGCCCTGTGCAATGAACACCGCTACCGCCGCCACCCCCTTGCTCTCAGACGCCGACGTACGCCGGCGCGACTGGAAAATCATCCTGCTCATCGGCGTGGCGCACGCGTCGTCCCACTTCTTCCAGCTTGTGCTGCCGTCGCTGTACGGCGCGCTGGGCCTTCAGTTCGGGCTGGACTTCGCGCGGCTGGGCCTGCTGGTGTCGACGTTCTACGTGGTTTCCGGCATCGGCCAGGCGTCCTCGGGTTTCGTGGTGGACCGCATCGGCGCGCGCCCCGTGCTCTGGTTCGGGTTGGGCTGCTTCGTGCTGTCGGGCGTGCTGATCGGATCGGCCACCGGCTACGTCATGCTGATGGCCGCCGCCGTCATCGGCGGCATCGGCAATTCAGTGTTTCATCCGGCGGATTACTCCCTCATCAACCACCGCGTCACCGCGCCGCGGCTCGGCCATGCGTTCTCGACGCACGGCCTGACCGGCAACCTGGGGTGGGCGCTCACGCCCGTGTTCATCACCACCATCACGCTGCTGGCCAACTGGCGCGTGGCAGCCTATAGCGCCGCCGGCCTCGTGGCGCTGGTGCTGCTGCTGACGGTGCTGGGACGCGACCTGCTGGGCGGCCCGTCGCCCGTCGAGGCCGGCGGCGACGCCAAGGATGCCGCCAGCGCGCCCAAGCCCGCCGCCAAACCGCAAGAGGGCGTTCTGGCCACGCTGTCCGCGCTCTTGTCCAAGCCCGCGCTGTGGGGCGCTTTCCTCTTCTTTGCCTGCACTTCCATCGCGCTTTCGTCGGTGCAGAACTACACGATTCCCTTGCTGGGCCAGCTTTACGACCTGTCCAAGGTCACGGCCAGTTCCGCGCTGTCCGGGTACATGGTGGCCTCCGCGGTGGGCATGGCGGCCGGCGGCTTCCTGGTGTCGGCCAACCCGCGCACCGAGCGCACCGTCATGGTGGCGCTGATCCTGGCCGGCCTGACGCTGGTCGTCTTGGCGCTGGGGCTTGTGCCCGCAGTGCTGGCCGCGCCCGTCGTGGGCCTGGCGGGCTTCTGCTCGGGCGTGGCGGCACCGTCGCGCGACATGCTGATCCGCCGCGTGACGCCCAAGGGCTCGACGGGCTCGGTCTACGGCCTGGTGTATTCGGGCATGGACGTGGGCTCGGCGCTGGGGCCGCTCGCCTTCGGCCTGCTCCTGGATGCCGGCTTGCGGCAAGGTCCGTGGGTGGGCGCGGGCGTGGCGTTCGCCGTGGCCGCTTTCCTGGCGCAGTGGATCGCGGTGCAGGCGCGGCGGGCCGAACCGCCCGCGGCGGCGGCGGCAGCGCGGCCGTAATGCCGTGAGACCGCGGGCGCCGTAACCGCAGGGCGCCCGAAACCCTTTGATCGCCCCGCACGGCGCCAGCGCTGCCTTGCGCGCCGTCAAGCACGGCATCGCCGCGTGCGCCCCGGCCGGCGCCGCTTGATGCCTCGCAAGGCCAGGGCATGGCTTCCCCGATGTAATAACCATGTGGTTGAACTGGTTATTCACAGGAGAAGCAAATGAGAAAGACAAGTACGCTGCTGGCCGTGGGACTCGTACTGGGACTGTGGGCAAATCAGGCGTGGAGCGCCTCGCAGGAACCCATCCAGCCGATCGAGCCCGCCGTCATCAAGGAACCCGCCAAGGTCGAACTGGGCAAGAAGCTCTTCTTCGATCCGCGTCTGTCCCGCTCCGGCGCGATCTCCTGTAATTCCTGCCACAACCTCGCCATGGGCGGCTCCGACAACCTGAAGGCCTCCATCGGCCACAAGTGGCAGCAGGGCGGCATCAATTCGCCGACCGTGCTCAATTCCAGCCTGAACATCGCCCAATTCTGGGACGGCCGCGCCAAGGACCTGCGCGAGCAGGCGGGCGGCCCGATCGAGAACCCCATGGAAATGGCGTCCACCCACGAGCTGGCGGTGCAGGTGCTCAATTCCATTCCGGGCTACCGCGCCGAATTCAAGCAGGTCTTCGGCAAGGACACGATCACCATCGATGAGGTGACCAGCGCGCTGGCCGCGTTTGAAGAAACGCTGGTCACGCCGAATTCGCGTTTCGACCAGTGGCTCAAGGGCGACAAGAAAGCGCTGACCGTCCGGGAATTGGCCGGGTACGACCTTTTCAAGAACAGCGGCTGCGTCGCTTGCCACAACGGCGTGGCGGTGGGCGGCAACTCGTTCCAGAAGATGGGGCTGGTCACCCCCTACATCACCGAGAACAAGGCCGAAGGCCGCGCCGCGGTCACGGGCAAGGACGCGGACCGCTTCAACTTCAAGGTGCCGACGCTGCGCAACGTGGCGCTGACCTACCCGTACTTCCATGACGGCGAAGCGGCCACGCTGACGCAGGCCGTCGACGTCATGGGCCGCCTGCAACTGGGCCGCACGTTCACGCCCGATGAAAACGGCCAGATCGTGGCGTTCCTGAAGACGCTGACGGGCGACCAGCCGGTCATCCAGTACCCGGTGCTGCCGCCGTCCGAAGACGACACGCCGCGGCCTGAGCCGTTCGTGAAGTAAGCGTGGAATCGTGAACGCAAAGCGGCCGCCCTGGAGCGGCCGCTTTGCGTGGCAGGCGCGTTACTGTCGGACGGTTCGCATGTCGGCGGGCGGCGCCGCCTCGAAGTTGCTGCGCCAGGGATTGATGTCCAGTCCGCCGCGGCGCGTGTAGCGCGCATACACCGTCAACTGTTCCGGGCCGCAGGCTTGCATGATGTCGCTGAAGATGCGCTCGACGCAGTGCTCGTGGAACTCGGCGTGCTGGCGGAACGACACCACATAGCGCAGCAGCGATTCGCGATCAATCGGCTTGCCGCGGTAACGGATCTGGACCGTGGCCCAATCGGGTTGGCCCGTCACGGGGCAGTTCGACTTCAAGAGGCGCGACGCCAGCGTTTCCTCGACCACGTCCCCCGGCCGCGTACGCAGCAGATCGGGGGCGGGCTCATAGGTGTCGATCTCGATATCCAGCTTGTCGATGTAGATGCCGTCCATCTCGCCCATCTGCAGTTCGGAAAAGCGCTGCGGCAAGAAGAAGTCCAGGCCCACCGGCGCGCCAGCGGCGGCGCTCAGGTCGCGTTCCAGGCGGCCGCGCAGGGCCGCCGAATTGACCAGGCGGGTCTGGTTGAACGAGTTCAGGTACAGCTTGAACGACTTGGACTCGATGATGTTGGGGCTGTCGGCCGGCACCGAGAACGTCGCCATCGCCACCCGAGGCTTGCCCTTGGCGTCCAGCCACGACAGCTCATAGGCGTTCCACAGGTCCACCCCGGTAAAGGGCAGGTTGCCGTCATTCAGATTGAGCGCCGCGCGGTTGTGCGAGCGCGCAATGGGGAACAGCAGCGAGGGATCGTATTGCGAGGCGTAGGCCACGCTCTGCCCGAGGGGGCCGTGAGACAGGGTCATAGCAGGAATTCAAAAACGGGATGACGGCATTGTAGGCGCTGGAAGAGGCGCGATATTCCACAACGTGAAATGTAACTCTCGGCATGTGAAAGCCCGTGTTGCGTAGCAGCGGGGCGGCATTTCACAAACGACAATCGCATTTCATTATACAAAATAGCGTTCATAACTCATTGATTTAAATAACTAAGATTTTTCGTCTTGTATAAGACTCGCCCTCACATTGCTCCGCAGCACAGGCATAGACTTTCTCCAACGATTCACGCAATGCACGACGCGAATCCTTTGAAGTTCTCTCACTACTGACCAGGAGCATCACCATGAGCAATCGCGAAACCGAAATCCGCAACCTGCAGAAAGATTGGGCCGAGAACAGCCGGTGGCAGGGCATCAAGCGCGACTACAGCGCCGAAGACGTCATCCGCCTGCGTGGCTCGATCAGCGTCGAACACACGCTTGCCCGCCGCGGCGCCACGCGCCTCTGGGAACTTCTGCACAGCGAGCCGTTCGTCAATTCGCTGGGCGCCCTGACCGGCAACCAGGCCATGCAGCAGGTCAAGGCCGGCCTGAAGGCCATCTATCTGTCGGGCTGGCAGGTCGCCGGCGACGCCAACCTGGCCGGCGAAATGTATCCCGACCAGTCGCTCTATCCCGCCAACTCCGTGCCGCAGGTGGTTCGCCGCATCAACAATTCGTTGACGCGCTGCGACCAGATCCAGTGGATGGAAGGCAAGAACCCCGGTGATGAAGGCTACATCGACTTCTTCGCGCCCATCGTGGCGGACGCCGAAGCCGGTTTCGGCGGCGTGCTCAACGCCTATGAACTGATGAAGGCCATGATCGAGGCGGGCGCGTCGGGCGTCCACTTCGAAGACCAGCTCGCTTCCGTGAAGAAGTGCGGCCACATGGGCGGCAAGGTGCTGGTGCCCACCCGCGAGGCCGTGTCCAAGCTGGTGTCGGCCCGCCTGGCCGCCGACACGATGGGCACGCCGACGTTGCTGCTGGCCCGCACCGATGCCGACGCCGCCGACCTGGTCACCAGCGACGTCGATGAAAACGATCGTCCGTTCATCACGGGCGAGCGCACAGTGGAAGGCTTCTTCCGCACCCGCGCCGGCATCGACCAAGCCATTTCCCGCGGCCTGGCCTACGCGCCGTATGCCGACCTGATCTGGTGCGAAACGTCCACGCCCAACCTGGAATACGCCCGCAAGTTCGCGGACGCCATCCATCGCCAATTCCCGGGCAAGCTGCTGGCTTACAACTGCTCGCCGTCGTTCAACTGGAAGAAGAACCTGGACGACAGCACCATCGCCAAGTTCCAGCGCGAGCTGGGCGCCATGGGCTACAAGTTCCAGTTCATCACGCTGGCAGGGTTCCACGCGCTGAACTACGGCATGTTCGAGCTGGCCCACGGCTACGCCCGCCGCCAGATGAGCGCCTTCGTGGAACTGCAGCAGAAGGAATTTGCCGCCGCGGAAATGGGCTTCACCGCCGTCAAGCACCAGCGCGAAGTGGGCACTGGTTACTTCGACGCCGTGACCCAGACGATCGAGGGCGGCAAGTCGTCCACGACCGCGCTGACCGGCTCGACCGAAGAGGCGCAGTTCGAACACGGCAAGGCGCAGAAGGCTGCGTAAGCCGGCAGTGCCCGGCCTGTCCCGCGGGACGCCGGGCGCCGCATGCAGGTGTGTAGTCGCAGGTGCTGTTGTAGGGTGGATTCAAGGGTGCCTGCGGGCACCCTCTTTTTTTGTTTCGCGATGGCGCCATTCCCGCAGTACGCTGGACGGTGCGAAGAACGAGGCGCCGGAACGGTCTTCACCTTTTCATCGTCAGGAGCCATCCATGAACGCGTCCACGCAATCCATCATTCGTGAAACCGCGGAGGCATCCGCTCAGGGCCACATCCACTTCGGCCAAGTCATCAGTCAACTGGCGGGCGCAGGGGTCGAATCCTATGTGGTCGACTACCGGGCCCGCCGCACCGCCTACTACCTGCCTGATGACCAGACGCTGGACATCCCGCTGGATGTGCCCGACGTCGCCATTGCCAATGATTTTGATCGGGCCGCGCTGCAAGCCGCGATTCGCGGCGCGCAGCGGGGCGAGGTGAAGTACCCGGAATTCAAGCGCCTGAGTTGCGCGGCGGGATGCGTCGGCTACGCGGTGTGGATCGCGGGCCGGCACGTCACGTACTTCGGCCGCTTGGGTGATGCCCACGACGAGAAGTTTCCCGACTGAACCCAGAAGGCCTTCGGGGAAGCAGGTTATGCGGCAGCGCGCGTTTCCTTCAGCGACGCCATGTCGATCACGAAGCGATACTTCACATCGTTCTTCACCAACCGCTCGTAAGCCTCATTCACGGCCTGGATCGGCACGATTTCCACGTCGCTGACGATGTTGTGCTCGGCGCAGAAATCCATCATCTCCTGCGTCTCCTGCATGCCGCCGATTGCCGAGCCGGCCAGCGACTTGCGGCCCATGATGAGGTTGGCTCCGGGGATGGGATCCAGCGGCGTCAGCGCGCCGACCAGCGCCATGGTGCCGTCCAGCGCCAGCAGGGCCATGTAGGGATTGACGTCGTGGCTGACGGGAACCGTGTTCAGCAGGAAGTCGAACGTGCCGGCGTGCGCCGTCATGGCGTCGGCATCGCGCGAGACCAGCACCTCGTCCGCGCCCAGGCGCTTGGCATCGCGGGCCTTGTCGGCCGAAGTCGTGATCATCACCACATGCGCGCCCATTGCATGCGCAAACTTCACGCCCATGTGGCCCAGCCCGCCCAGCCCGATGACGCCGACCTTCTTGCCCGGCCCCACCTTCCAGTGGCGCAGCGGGGAATAGGTGGTGATGCCGGCGCACAGCAGCGGCGCGACGGCCTTGAGGTCGAGCTTGTCGGACACCTTCACGACGAAGTGCTCGGTCACCACGATGCGATCGGAGTAGCCGCCGAACGTCAGCTGGTCGCTGCCGCGCTCCTTGTCGTTGTAGGTGAGCGTGGCGTTCTCTTCGCAATACTGTTCGAGGTTCAGACGGCACGCCTTGCAATGGCGGCACGAGTCCACCATGCAACCCACGCCGGCGTAGTCGCCGACCTTGAATCGCGTCACGTTCTTGCCCACTTGCGCGACGCGGCCAATGATTTCGTGGCCGGGCACCATCGGGTACATGGAATTGCCCCAGTCGCCGCGCGCCTGATGCAGGTCGGAGTGGCAGATGCCGCTGTACAGGATGTCGATCAGCACGTCGTCGTCGCCCGGTTCACGGCGGGTGAAGCTGAAGGGAACCAGGGGAGTGTCGGCGCTGTGCGCGGCGTAGCCTTGGGCTTGGATCATGACGGCCTCTTGGGATGTTTGTTGAGCAGGCGTTCACAATAAGCCCGGTGACAACGCACTTCAAGCTAGAATTTCGGCATGATTTATTGAATAAATTTGCATAATCATGCCGCTCGACAACCTGTCCCATCTTGCCGCGTTCTCCGCGGTTGCCCGTCTGGGCAGCTTCCGCAAGGCGGGCGAAGAGCTCAGCCTGTCCACGTCCGCGGTCAGCTACGCCATCCGCAACCTGGAAGAGCGGCTTGGGGTGAACCTGTTCAACCGCACCACGCGCAGCGTGGCCCTGACCGAAGCCGGCCACCGCCTGGCCGAGCGCCTGCAGCCGGTGCTGCATGGTTTGGGCGACGCGCTGGACGAAATGAACCACTTTCGCGGCTCCGCCGCCGGCACGCTGCGCATCAACACGTCGCGCGCGGCCTCGTACCTGTTGCTGATGCCCATGGCGGCTCGCTTTCTGGGGGCGTATCCGGACATCCGCCTGGAGATCGGTGAAGACGACAGTTTCGTGGACATCGTGAAATCCGGCTTCGACGCGGGCGTGCGTCTGCTTGAAGCGGTGCCCGAGGACATGGTCGCGGTTCCCATCGGCCCGCCGCTGCGCGCGGTGGTGGTGGCGTCGCCCGCCTACCTGCAGGGGCGCGAGGCGCCCCGCACGCCAGCCGACCTGCTGCGGCACGACTGCGTGCGCTACCGGTTTCCCAGCGGCCGCTATTTCAAATGGGAGTTCGAGAAGGACGGCGAAAAGATGGATATCGACGTGCCGGGCCGCATTGCACTGAGCGACGTGCATGCCGAGGTGCGCGCGGCCTGCGATGGCATCGGTATCGGCTACGTTCCCCAAAGCTACGTGGCGGACCTGCTCGCATCGGGCAGGCTGGTGCGGTTGCTGGAGGATTGGTGTCCCGTGGTTCCGGGTTTCATGCTGTATTACCCCCGTCAGCGCCGCGTCTCATCGGCGCTGCGGGCGTTCATCGACATGGCCCGGCAGTGATGCCGGGCGCGGCGGGCTGGCGTCTGGGCTAGTCCGCTTCGGTTTCGGCGTCATACAGCGCCGCCAGGCATTCGGCCAACGGGGCGACGCCCTGGGCCAATGCCTCGACGGCCGCGGCGTCCACACGCGGCAGCGGCGGGATCTCCGCGAGCACGCGCACGCCGCCAAAGCGCTCGATGGCTTCCTTGTTGCCCGCGGACGGCGGGCCGCTCATGACCACGCCCAGCACCGGGATGCCGCGCCGCTGCAACGCCTTCAGGCTCAGCAAGGTGTGGTTGATGGTGCCCAGTCCGCTGCGCGCCGCCAGCACCACCGGCATGTCCAGGCGTGCGATCAGGTCGATCATCATGTGCGTGTCGTCGATCGGCACATACAGGCCGCCCGCGCCTTCCACAATCAGCGGCGCCCGCGTCGCGGGCGGCACGATGGTGGTGGCGTCGACGACCGTGTCCTCCAGCGTCGCGGCCGCCCACGGCGACAGCGGCGCTTGCAGCACGTAGGCAGGCAGGTGCAGGCGCTCGGGCGGCAACTGCGCCAGGTGGGCGACGGTGTCGGTGTCGCCGGGCTCTTCGGCCACGCCCGTCTGCACCGGTTTCCAGTAATCGGCACTCCAGGCACGGGCCAGGATGGCCGACACCAGGGTTTTGCCGATGCCGGTATCGGTGCCCGTCACAAAAACGCCATTGGGCCGCTGCATGTTCTTTCTCCACATACCGAACGCCAGGTGATACGTCACCGTGGCGCCATGTTCGTCAAACGCGCCCAAGACCCGGCGCAGTTGCGCCGCGCCCAGCGGCGGGCGGCCGGGCGCGGGGGTGGTCGCGCCGATGCCCTTCAGGCCGCGCAGGAAATGCAGGCCGTCAGGATGATCTTGTATCAGGCGTTCGCCGCGCACGCCACCGGCCATATCGGTCATGGCCGGACGGATGGCGTGGGGGGGCGGATAGTTGGGCGTCGCGGGCGCCAGGCCGGCGGCGGCGTGCGCCGCCCGCCATTCGGCAAAGGTGCCCGAGGCCAGCGTGACGACGGCCAGATGGCCGCCGGGGGCCAACAGGCCGGCCAGCCGCGCCAGACCCGTGTTCAGGTCCGAGAACCACTGCACGGCCAGGCTGGAACAGATCAGGTCGAAGCCGCCTGTCAGCCCAGCGGGGTGCTCGCCGTCCAGCAGCTGGTAACGCGCCGTGCCGGGCAGGGCGGGGCCACGCCGCGCGGCGGCCAGCATGCCGGGTGAAATGTCGGTCACCGTCCAGTCGGCTGGCCCCAGCCGTCGCGCCAGCGCCTGGGTCAGCAGGCCGGTGCCGCAGCCGATCTCCAGGATGCGGGGGCAAGGCGGCAGGGGCAAGAGGGCGATGTCGCTCGCCAGCCGTTCGGCCGCGATGCGCTGGATGGCCGCGTGGTCTTCGTAGCGGGCGGCGGCGGCGCCAAAGCGGTCGCCGACGCGGGCATTGCGGGCAGCCTGCGTCATGCGGGCGACGCCACGCGGGCAGCAAAAGCGCGGATGTGGGCCGCGCACCAGTCAGTGTCCGAGACGGGCAAGAGATGGCCGCCGTGTTCGCGCCAATGCAGGTCGCCATCTGGCCGCCCGGCAAAGGCGGCGCGCATCATCCCGGCCGGCACGATGGCGTCCGCGCTGCCGGCCAGTGCCAGCAGCGGCACAGGCAGGGCGGCCAGCGCGGCGCGCTGGTCGTCGTCGCGCAGGGATTCAAGACCCTGATGCAGCGCAGCCATCCGGGGTGCGCCAAAGCGGGAATCTTCGCCACAGCGCTGGCGGAAATCGCGCAGCACGTCGTCCGCCGACTCGGTCAGACGCTTGCGCATCCGGTCCAGCATGCGGACGGGCACACCCGCGGGGTAATCCGCTGCGGCGCAGAAGCGGGGAAAGCCATTGATCGACACCAGCCCCACGCATTGGTCCGGCAGGCGGCCCAAGAGGCGCAGGACGCCCAGCGAGTGGCCGACCGCGATCACCGGGCCTGTAAGGGCCGGCTCACGGGCGGGGCCGAAGTAACCCGCGTCGGAGACGGCGTGGGGCCATGCAGGCAACGCGGCGCGCAGCGGGTCCCAGAACGCCGCGTCGAACGCCCAGCCATGGACGAACAGCATCGTCGGGCGGATGGCGGAATCCGGAAACGTCGTCATGCCAGCACCGCCGCGAAACCCTCGATCAGCTGGGTCACGTCGTCGTCGCAATGCGCCGCGCTGAGCGCGATGCGCAGTCGGCTCGTGCCTGCGGGTACTGTGGGTGGACGGATCGCCACGGCCAACAGGCCGCGGCGCTCCAGGTCTGCGGCCATGGCCAGCGCGCGGGCTTCATCGCCCACGATGGCGGGCACGATCTGGGTCGAGGACGCGCCGGTGTCCAGCTCCATGCCGCGCAACGCGTCGCGCAGCCGCTCGCCGCTGGCCGCCAGCCGCGCGCGTTCGGCATCCAGCGCGGGCGCAAGATCCAGCGCCGCGTCCATGGCGCCCAGCACGGCGGGCGGCAGCGCGGTGGTGTAGATGAAGCCCGAGCACGCGTTCACAAGAAAATCGCACAGCGCGCGCGAGCCCGCCACGTACGCGCCAAATCCGCCCAGCGCCTTGCTGAAGGTGCCCATTGCCAAGTCGATCCGCCCCGGCGCCAGTCCGGCCAGCCCCATGCCGCCAGGCCCCAGCACGCCGGTGGCATGCGCTTCGTCCAGATACACAAAGGCATTGAAACGGTCGGCCAGGTCCGCCAGCCGGACGACGTCGGTGCGGTCGCCGTCCATGCTGAACACGCTTTCGGTGATGATGAACCGCGAAACCGGCAGCCCGCTGCCGGTCTCTTGCGCGCGGCGCGCCAGCAAACTTTCCAGATGATCGAGGTCGTTGTGGCGAAAGCGTATCTGCCGCACGCCGGCGGCCTGGCAGCCATGATGCAGGCTGGCGTGATTGAGCTTGTCGGCGTAGACCTCCACCTCGCCGTGGGCGGCGGCTGCGCGCATCAGGGCGGGCAGTACCGCGGCGTTCGCCTGCCAGCCGGACGCCAGCACCAGGGCGGCCTGGGTGCCCTTCAGCCGGGCCAGCTTGGCCTCGACCTGTTCGTGCAGGTCCAGGTTGCCACAGACCAGCCGCGAGGCCTGAGCGCCGGCCCCGTGGCGTGCCGTCCATTCACGGGCGCGGTCGACCAGCAGCGGATGCCGCGCCAGCCCCAGGTAGTCATTGCTCGAAAAGTTCAGGACGGGCACGCCATTCATCACGATGCGCCCGGGCGGGGCGGACGACGCCGTGCGCAGCCTGCGGCGCTTGCGGCGGGTGTCGGCGAGCGCCAGCTCGGCGGAAAAAAGCGAATCCAGCTTAGACATCGATAAATCCTGCAGCGGCCCCAAGGCCCGCGCGCCGCGGCGGCAGGCAGGCTGACGGACAGGGAACGCCCGCGCCAGGCCGTAGAATGCGGGCCATTGTAGTGGAGGCGCGACGGCCCCCGGGGCGCCTGCGCAGGCTGCGGCGAACCCGGCCGGCGGTGCCCGATTTCAAGAGGTGAACGATGCACGTGCCCGACTGGATGGCCCAAGGCCAACCCCATATCTGGCTTCCCTATGCCCAGATGAAGACGGCAACGCCGCCGCTGCCCGTGGTGCGCAGTCACGGCAGCCGGCTGGAGCTGGCCGACGGCCGCACGCTGGTGGACGGTGTGGCGTCCTGGTGGACGGCTTGCCACGGTTACAACCACCCGCACATCGCCCAGGCCGTGCGCGCGCAACTGGACGCGATGCCGCACGTCATGTTCGGCGGATTGACGCACGAACCTGCCTTGAGGCTGGCGCGCCGCCTGGCCGGACTGCTGGGGCCGGGCCTGGACCGCGTCTTCTATACGGATTCCGGCTCGGTGGCGGTAGAGGTCGCCATGAAGATGGCGCTGCAGTTCTGGCTGAACCAGGGCGAGCACGGCCGGACCCGCTTCCTCGCATTCCGGGGCGGCTATCACGGCGATACCTTCGGCACCATGGCGGTGTGCGATCCGGACGAGGGCATGCACAGTCTCTTTAACGGCATGCTGGCCGGGCACGACATCGTCAGCCTGCCGCGAGACGACACGGGGCACGCCGAGCTGGACGCCTGGCTCCAGGCGCGCGCACCGCAACTGGCCGGCATCCTGGTCGAGCCGCTGGTCCAGGGCGCGGGCGGCATGCTGCTGCACGATCCCGAGGTCCTGCGCCGCTTGCGCCGCCTGGCGGACAAGCACGGGTTGCTGTTGATCTTCGACGAGATCTTCACGGGTTTCGGGCGCACCGGCACCCTGTTCGCCTTCGAGCAGGCCGGCATCCGCCCCGACATCATCACGCTGTCCAAGGCGCTGACCGGCGGAACGCTGCCGCTTGCCGCCACGGTGGCCAGCGACCGGGTCTTCCAGGCCTTCTGGTCCGACAACCCCACCCATGCGCTGATGCATGGCCCCACCTTCATGGGCAATGCGCTGGCTTGCGCGGCGGCCAATGCCTCGCTCGACCTGTTCGAGACGGAACCCCGGCTGGCGCAGGCGCAGGCCATCTCTGCGGCGTTGTCCGCCGGCTTGGAGCCTTGCCGTGAATTGCCCTGGGTGCGCGACGTGCGCGTACTCGGGGCGATCGGGGTGGTCGAACTGGGCGGCATCGCCGACCGCGAGGCCCTCAAGCGCCGCCTGGTCGAGGCGGGCGTCTGGGTGCGTCCCTTCGGCAACGTGGTCTACCTGACGCCTGCGCTGACCATCGACGCCGAGGATCTGGCCCGACTGACCACCGCCGTGACGGCGGTGCTGCGGGCCGGCCGCCCGTAAGGCCGCCGCTATGCCGCCACCAAGGCCGCCACAACGGCGGCCACGAATGGCGCTTCGCCGCCCCTAACGCCGTTCGGCCGCCCCGGTGCGACGGCAAATCGCCACGACCGTCTTGATTCAAATCAAGGCGGCCGGGGGCGGGCCTGATTACCATCGCCATCATGCGTGCCAAATCCATTTTCGCCGTCCCGGCCAGCCTGCCCGACGCCGACCGCCAGCAACGCCGCCACGCGCTGGTGCGGCTGTCGCTCGCGTGGCTGGCGATGATGCAGGTCATGATGTTCGCGTGGCCCGGCTATCTGCGCCACGAATCCATGCCCGCCGACGCGCTCGAAACCCTGGATTGGGCCATCGTCCTCATGAACTGGGCCAGCTTCGCGCTGACCGTGCCCGTTGTCCTGTATTCGGCATGGCCCATCTGGCGCCATGCCGGCGCCAACCTGCGGCAGGGGCGCGCCGGCATGGACGTGCCGGTGGCGCTTGGCATCGTCGCCGCCTTCGTCCCCAGCGTGCACGCCACCTACACCGGCCGCGGCGAAGTCTATTTCGACTCGGTCACGATGTTCGTGGCGTTCCTGCTCACCGCGCGCTATCTCGAACTGTGCGCCCGCCAATCGTTCGGCGGCGCGGGTTCCGCCGGCCGCCGCCATGCCCGCGTCGAAGACCAGCGCCTGCAACTGGGGGCGCGCGCAGACCGGTTGGCGTCCCGGTTCGTCCTGGCGCAGGTGGCGCTGGCGCTGGCCGCCGCCGCCGGCTGGGCCTACATCGATCCCGCCCACAGCATTCCCGTCATGGTGGCGCTGCTGGTCATGAGCTGTCCCTGCGCCATGTCCATGGCCGTGCCCACCGCCATGGCGTCCGCCCATAGCGCGCTGGCGGCGCACCCCGACATGCCCGAGTCCGCGCTGGACGCGCTGCTTGCCGAGGCGCGGCGCAAGGCGCGGCAGAATCTTTACGGCTCGCTCGTCTGGCACCTCCTGATGACGCCGCTGGCCCTGGTAGGCTGGGTCACGCCCTGGCTGGCTGCCATCACCATGCTGCTGTCGTCGCTGGCGGTGGCCTACAACTCGTGGCGCCTGTGCCGCCGCGACTGGTCGGGCGCCACGGCGGCCGGCAGCGCGCTGGGGGCGGCATCATGACCATCCTCTACCTTCTGCTGCCGCTCTCGCTGCTCTTTGTCCTGGCCATCGGCGTATCGCTGTGGTGGGCCGTTTTCAATGGCCAGTACGACGACACCGACAACGCCGGCACGGCCATCCTGCGCGACGACGATAGCGGCGCCGCCGGCCGCCGCTGATCGTCTCGCGCCGTTTGCCGCCGCCGCTGGGCAGGTCTTTTCACGGCCAGATACCCCTAAAGGCGTTGCGGTTATGCAGCGATGTCCAAGGCGTCGCACCCCGGTTGATCCAAATCAACGCCGACTCCTGTGACTAGTCCCATCATCGAAGCCTGGAAGTTCTTGTTACTTTAGGGGATGGGTGATGAACGATTGCCCCGCAATCGCAAGCAAGTCCGATACCTTCAACTACAAGGTCGTGAGGCAGTTCGCAATCATGACCGTGGTCTGGGGCATTGTCGGCATGGCTGTCGGTGTGTTTCTTGCCGCGCAGCTAATTTGGCCTCAGTTGAATTTCGATACCGCATGGCTCAGCTACGGCCGCCTGCGCCCGCTGCACACCAACGCCGTGATCTTCGCCTTCGGCGGCAGCGCTCTTTTCGCGACGTCCTACTACGTCGTGCAGCGCACCTGTCAGGCGCGTCTGTTCTGCGACAAACTCGCCGCCTTCACGTTCTGGGGCTGGCAGGTCGTCATCGTCGCGGCCGCGATCACCTTGCCCATGGGCTTTACCAGCAGCAAGGAATACGCCGAACTCGAATGGCCCATCGACATCCTGATCACGCTGGTCTGGGTCGCCTACGCCATCGTGTTCTTCGGCACCATCATCAAGCGCCGGTCCAAGCACATCTACGTGGCCAACTGGTTCTTCGGCTCGTACATCCTCACCATCGCCATCCTGCACATCTTCAACAACATTGAAATGCCGGTGTCGATGTGGAAGTCCTACTCCGCCTACGCGGGCGTGCAGGACGCCATGGTGCAGTGGTGGTATGGCCATAACGCGGTGGGCTTTTTCCTGACCACCAGCTTCCTGGGCATGATGTATTACTTCGTGCCCAAGCAGGCCGGCCGTCCCATCTACTCGTATCGACTGTCCATCGTCCACTTCTGGGCGCTGGCCTTCACTTACATGTGGGCGGGTCCGCACCACCTGCTGTACACGTCGCTGCCCGACTGGACCCAGTCGCTGGGCATGACCTTCTCGCTGATCCTGCTGGCGCCTTCCTGGGGCGGCATGATCAACGGCATCATGACCCTGCAGGGCGCCTGGTACAAGCTGCGCACCGATCCGATCCTGAAGTTCATGGTTACCGCGCTGTCGTTCTACGGCATGTCCACGTTCGAAGGCTCGATGATGTCGATCCGCACCGTGAACGCGCTGTCGCACTACACGGACTGGACCATCGGCCACGTGCACTCCGGCGCGCTGGGCTGGGTCGCCATGATTTCGTTCGGCTCGCTCTACTACCTGATCCCGCGCCTGTACGGCCGCGAAAAGATGTACAGCGTCAAGGCCATCGAACTGCACTTCTGGATCGCGACCATCGGCGTGGTGCTGTACATCGCCGCCATGTGGATCGCCGGCGTGCAGCAAGGCCTGATGTGGCGCGACACGGCGCCGGACGGCACCCTGGTCTACAGCTTCGTCGAAGAACTGAAGACGCGCGTTCCGTACTACCTGATCCGTTTGCTGGGTGGAACCCTGTTCTTGTGCGGTGTGTTCGTCATGGCCTGGAACGTATGGAAGACGGTGAGCGGCGCCACGGCGGTCAATCCCGCCATTCCGCAAGACGATCCCCATGCCGCCCGTCCGACGGTCCCCGCGACCGCCGTGCCGGCCACTGTTTGACGAGGACATCATGGCCAACAAGAATCACGGCTTCTTTTCTCACCAGACCCTCGAGAAGAACATCGGCTGGATGATCATCGCCAGCATCCTGGTGGTCTCCTTCGCGGGCCTGGTCCAGATCATCCCGCTGTTCTTCCAGCACAGCACCACCCAGCCCGTGGCGGGCGTCGAACCCTACAGCCCGCTGCGGCTGATGGGCCGCGACGTCTACATCCGCGAAGGCTGCGTGGGCTGCCACTCGCAGCAGGTCCGCGTGCTCGCCGCCGAGGTCCAGCGCTACGGGTCGTACTCCGTGGCGGCTGAGTCGGTCTTCGACCACCCGTTCCTGTGGGGCTCCAAGCGTACCGGCCCCGACCTGGCCCGCGTGGGCGAGCGTTACTCCGACGACTGGCACCGCATCCACCTGCGCGATCCGCGCAAGGTGGTGCCGGAATCCAACATGCCCGCCTATCCGTGGCTTGAAAAGACGGTCATCACCGGCCAGAACGTCGACCAGCGCATGCGCGCCCTGCGCGCCCTGGGCGTGCCCTACACCGACGAGGAAATCGCCGCAGCGCCGAAGGCCATCGAAGGCAAGACCGAAGAAGACGCGCTGGTGGCCTACCTGCAAGGGTTGGGCGTAGGCGTTCGCAAGGCGCAACTGGCCAAGCAGGCTGAAGAAGCCAAGAAGGCCGAAGAAGCCAAGAAGTCCCAGCAGTCCTCGGCGCAGCCGGCCGCTCAAGCGGCCTCGGGAGGCTGATCATGGTCGGCTATATCAGCGCAATCGTCACCGCCATCTCGATGGCGACCTTTTTCGGCATCGTCTGGTGGGCCTGCTCGCGCGGCCGCCAGAGCGCCAACCGCGAATCGGCCATGCTGCCGTTCGCACTGCCCGATGAATTCGGGCAGGCACAACAAGATGGAGCGAATCGGTCATGAGCGATTTCGTCAATGGCTTCTGGGGGTATTTCATCTCGATCGTCGCCGTGGGCGGGGTGGTGTGGTGCGTGTGGCTGCTGTACACGCAACGCCGCTGGCTCAGCGCCAAGCCGGCCAGTGGCCAGGTCGAGGACACCGGCCACGTCTGGGACGGCGACCTGACCGAGCTCAACAACCCGGTCCCCACCTGGTGGACGTGGATGTATCTGCTGGCCTGCGCCTTTGCGCTGGGGTACCTGTTCCTGATGCCGGGCCTGGGCGAGTACAAGGGCAAGCTGGGATACAGCAGCACCGAGGAAGTGGCGCAGCAGCAGGCCAAGATGGCCGAGGCCGTGCGTCCCATCTACGCGCGCTTCGAAACCATGACCGTCCCGCAGATCGCACAGGATCCGGGCGCCCGCGAAATCGGCCAGCGCCTTTTCCTGAACACCTGCGCGCAGTGTCACGGTTCCGATGCCAAGGGCGCGCCCAGCTTTCCCAACCTGACGGACGGCGACTGGCTGCACGGCGGCTCGCCCGAAGCCATCATGCAAACCATCAAGCAAGGCCGCCACGGCATCATGCCGCCCTGGAAGGACTCGATCGATCCCAAGATGGCTGGCGACATCGCGCAGTACGTGCGTTCGCTGTCGGGCCTGACCGCCGATCCGGTCCGCGTGTTCCGCGGCAAGCGCGAGTTCGCCAACTTCTGCGTCGCCTGTCACGGTGTCGATGGCAAGGGCAACCAGCTCGTCGGCGCGCCGAACCTGACCGACGACGTCTGGCTCTACGGCAGCTCGGAAGCCAGCATCGTCAAGACCATCCTTGAAGGCCGCGACAACCGCATGCCGGCACACGAACACATCCTGAGCCCCGAGCAGATCAAGATCCTGACTGCCTGGGTCTGGGGTCTGTCGAACAAGCCCGACGCGCAGAAGCAGGCCGCTGCATCGCCCGCCGAGTCCGGCGCGGCCAAGCAGTGAACCGGCAGCACGTAAATGGACGGCCGCGCAGCGGCCTTCCATATCACTAAGCACTAACCAGCACGGAGCAGCAAATGGAAGATGGGTCAACCGCAAGCGTCAGCAGTTCGCCTGGCGGTGACCCGCCGCCTTGGCGGCCGCATACGCGGCCGCCGCGCCCTGGCCAGGAGACCCTGGAACAGACGCTGGCGGGGGTGCGTAGCAAGATCTACCCGCGGTCCGTCAGCGGCATATTCGCCCGTTGGCGCATCGCGTTCGTCTTCATCACGCAGATCATCTTCTACGGTCTACCTTGGCTGCAATGGAACGGGCGACAGGCCGTGCTGTTCGACCTGGGCGCGCGCAAGTTCTATTTGTTCGGACTGGTGCTCTGGCCGCAGGACGTCGTCTATCTTGCCGTGCTGCTGGTCATTTCGGCATTGGCGCTGTTTCTTTTCACGGCGGTGGCCGGGCGCCTGTTCTGCGGCTACGCCTGTCCGCAAACCGTCTACACCGAAATCTTCATGTGGATTGAGCGCAAGGTCGAAGGCGACCGCATTGCGCGTATCCGCCTGGACGAATCGCCCTGGACTTGGCGCAAGTTCCGCCTGAAATTCACCAAGCACTTCCTGTGGATCGCGCTGGCGTGGTGGACGGGATCCACGTTCATCGGGTACTTCGCGCCCATCCGCGAACTCGGCCACGAACTCTTCGCCCTCCAGCTCGGACCGTGGCAATGGTTCTGGATGCTGTTCTACGGCTTTGCTACCTGGGGCAATGCCGGCTTCATGCGCGAATCGGTGTGCAAGTACATGTGCCCTTACGCTCGCTTCCAGAGCGTGATGGTCGATCCGGACACGTTCGTCGTCACGTACGACAAGCGCCGTGGCGACCCGCGTGGCGGCCGCTCGCGCAAGGTCGACCACAAGGCGCAAGGGCTGGGCGACTGTGTCGACTGCAGTCTCTGCGTGCAGGTCTGTCCGACGGGCATCGACATCCGTGACGGCCTGCAATACATGTGCATCGGCTGCGGCGCGTGCATCGACGCCTGTGAGCAGGTGATGGACAAGATGCAGTATGAACCGGGACTCATCCGCTACACGTCCGAGCGCGCGATGCTGGACGGCCTGTCCACCAAGAGCGCGCGGTCGCATCTGCTGCGGCCTCGCGTGCTGATCTACGGCACTTTGATCCTGATTCTGGCGGTGGCCTTCGTGGCCTCGCTGGTGGTCCGCAACCCGTTGCGTGTCGACGTCATCCGAGACCGCGGCGTGCTGGGCCGCGAGGTGGCGGGCGGCATGATCGAAAACGTTTACCGCCTGCAGATTATCAACACCTCGGACGCGCCGATGCGCCTGCGCCTGACGGCCGAAGGCATGCCCGACTTGGCGGTGATGGCGGGGCAGCAGGGATCGGACGTGGTCGAGGTCGAGCCGGCCGCCAACAAGCTGGTGCCGATGGTCATCCGCGCCCCGGCGGGCGCCACGCCCGGCGCGCATGCCATCACGCTGCGCGCCAAGGGGCAGGACGGCGAGAACCGCCAGGTCGAAACCGATGAAGCCGCCAGTTTCTACGTGCCCGAGTAGGGCTGACACTTGCCCAGGGCACTACAAGGACATTTCATGAACGCTGCACACATCACCCTCGAATCCGCCGACCCGGCGCATCCCGTCAAGCCCTGGTACCGCGAGCCCTGGCCGTGGATCCTGATGGCAGGTCCGTTTGCCGCCATGATAGGCTGCTTCATCACGATCTACTTTGCGATGACCCAGTTTGCCAGCCAGCCCATCCAGGAGGGCGTGGTCAAGCGGGGGCTGGTTATCGAACAAACCGCGCCTGCCGCGGCCGGGACGCAGTCGCCGGCGGCTGCCAGCCCGGCAGCCGCCAAACCTTGATCGGGGGAGTGCACGCATGGGATTGCGATCGCTGATGTGGATTCTGTGGCCATCGTTTTTGGCCGCCGCAGCGGGAAGCGCGCTGATCTTCGCCCTGATCGACCCGCTGGACGTGACCATTTTTGGATATGTTCCGACGGGCCGCATGGGCTTTTACACCGTGTCGTTTTTCGTCCTGTGGGTGATGGCCGGTTTTTCAAGCGCGCTGACGGCCTACCTGATGCCGAAGGTAGAAGAGGACGAAGACTTCTAGGACCAGTGTTTCCAAAAATCAAACACACCGTTCCGCCACGCTGAACAAGCGAGGGTCTGCGCGGCGGGTAAAATCCTCCGGCTATGGTCAAGTTGGGGGCTCGCGTGCAGCCAGTCATTTCAGTACAAGGCTTATCCAAGCAATATGCGTCGGGATTCCAGGCGCTCAAGAACGTCAACCTGGACATCCAGCGCGGCGAGATTTTTGCGTTGCTCGGGCCGAACGGCGCGGGCAAGACCACGCTGATCAGCATCATCTGCGGCATCGTGAATCCCACCCAGGGCACGGTGCTGGCCGACGGTCACGATATCGTGACGGACTTTCGCGCCGCGCGGTCCAAGATCGGATTGGTGCCGCAGGAGATTTCCACCGACGCCTTTGAAAGCGTGTGGAATACCGTCACCTTCAGCCGCGGGCTGTTCGGCAAGCCGGCGGATCCCGCCTATATTGAAAAAGTCCTGCGCGAGCTGTCGCTGTGGGACAAGAAAGACAGCCGCATCATGGCGCTGTCCGGCGGCATGAAGCGCCGTGTCATGATCGCCAAGGCGCTGTCGCACGAACCGGCCATCCTGTTCCTGGACGAGCCGACCGCGGGCGTCGATGTCGAATTGCGGCGCGGCATGTGGGAAATGGTGCGTCGGCTGCGCGAAAGCGGCGTCACCATCATCCTCACCACGCACTACATCGAAGAAGCCCAGGAAATGGCGGACCGCATCGGCGTCATCCGCAAGGGCGAGATCATCCTGGTCGAGGAAAAGAACGCGCTCATGGCCAAGTTGGGCAAGCGCCAGCTTGCCTTGACGTTGAAGGCGCCGCTGCCGGGCATTCCCACGGCGCTGGACGCCTACCAGCTCGAGCTGTCCGCCGATGGCTACAAGCTGGTCTATACCTATGACAACGAACGGGGCGGCGACATCTCGCGTCTGCTGCAAGATCTGAGCCGCCTGCAGATCGAATTTGCGGACCTGAATACCTCGGAAAGCTCGCTCGAGGACATCTTTGTCAGCCTGGTGCACGGTCAATCATGAACTTCTACGCCATACGCGCCATCTACCTCTTCGAAATGGCCCGCGCCTGGCGCACGCTGATGCAAAGCGTGCTGTCGCCGGTGATTTCGACCTCGCTCTATTTTGTCGTGTTCGGCTCGGCCATCGGATCGCACATGGTCGAAATCGACGGTGTGAGCTACGGAGCGTTCATCGTGCCCGGCATGATCATGCTGTCGCTGCTGACGCAAAGCGTCGCCAACGCTTCGTTCGGCATCTACATGCCACGCTTCTCCGGCACGATCTACGAGATCCATTCGGCGCCGATCTCCTACGTGGAGATCCTGATGGGCTACGTGGGAGCGGCCGCCAGCAAGTCCATCATCCTGGGCCTCATCATGCTGGCCACCGCGCGCCTGTTCGTGACGTTCGATGTGGCGCACCCGTTCTGGATGCTGTCCTTCCTGGTGTTGACCGCGGTAACGTTCAGCCTGTTCGGCTTCATCATCGGCATCTGGGCCGACGGCTTTGAAAAGCTGCAGATCATTCCGCTGATGATCATCACGCCCCTGACGTTCCTGGGCGGCACGTTCTATTCCATCAACATGCTGCCGCCGTTCTGGCAGACCGTTACGCTGTTCAATCCCGTGGTCTACCTGGTCAGCGGTTTCCGCTGGGCGTTTTTCGGGGTATCGGACGTCAGTATCGAAATCAGCGTGGGCATGACACTGGCCTTCCTGGTGGCGTGCCTGATTGGCGTGCGTTGGATCTTCAAGACGGGTTATCGCCTGAAGACCTGACAGGCCCAATGAACAAGGCGCCGCGGCCCCAGCGGGGATCGCGGCGCCAAGTCATCGAATTCGCCTGGTGGTACGCGGGCGGAATCCGATGTGGGTGTCTGCTTAGGCTTACCGTTGCAGGTCAGCGCTGCGCCGGCGCCATCTTCATCAGACGGTCGCGAAGCTGGGGATCTTGCTGCACGGCTTGGCCGATACCGTTGAATTCCTCGACCGACAGCCCATCGGCGCGGACAAGTTTGACCATCTTGGCGTCCGCTTCCTGAACGACCTTCTGCTTGGCCTCGTCGGTCTTGGCGGCGTCGACCTTGGGACGGTATTCGTCAACGACGCCCGAAATCTTCTGCGAAGCCGAGGCGAACTTCTGCAATTGTTGATCCGTCGGTTTCTGGATGGCGGGAGCCATGCCAGGCTGAGCCTGCGTCTGCGCCGGGGCCTGCGCGCTTTGTTGAGCCAGGGCGGGTGCACCGGACAGCGCCGTCGTCAGCACGGCGGCGGATAGGAATGCAAAAGTGGAACGCTGCATGAAAACTCCTTGTTCCGGTTGATAGTCCGACCATGATGACGATCCGGGCGGCCAGGGGACAAGTTTCGCGATGTGTTTTCCTGTGTCGGCAGGCCACGAGACGGCCGAGCGTGGGCGGGGGGCGCCCCGGGGCCGCGGCCGAAACGTTTTGCGCGGTTTCGTAGTCGCTGCTGGCCGCGATGTTTCCTTAGGTTTGCCGAAAATCGAGCGTTAGAGCGCGATCATGCTCAACATGACGAGAATCAGCAGCAGAACATAGACGCGGGCATGTACACGGTCGGGGATGCGCGGGATCAGCGGGGCGGCAAGGTGAATCCCGGCCAGCGACCCCAGCGCAAGCACCGCGAAGGCCAATATGTCCACATATCCCACAATCCACGGCGCCAGCGCGTGGGGCAGGTCGCGCGCGGCGGCCAGGTAGGCCAGCGTGCCCGCCAGCGCGACCGGCAGCGATAGCGGATTGGCCATGGCGGCGGCCTTGACCATGGGCAGGCCCCGCCGGCGCAGCAGCGGCACGGTCATGACGCTGCCTCCCACCCCCAGAAACGCGGCAATCATTCCGATGACGACGCCGCCGCCCATCGTGGTGACGCGGTCCAGCCCGCGCGGCCCCGCGCCGCGCCCAGACATGAAGCCCTGGCGCAGCACGCAATCCAGAACAGTCGCCGCCAGATAGACGATGAATGCGTGACGCATGAAGTCGCCGCCGGCTTGCATGGCGGCAAGCGCGCCCAGCAGTGCGCCCGCTGAGATATAACCCGCCAGCGGCCAGACGTATTCGCCGATGAGGTTGCCGGCGCGCCAATGCTTGCGCGTGGCCAAGACCGAGTTGACGATCATCACGCACGTGGAAGTGGCCACCGCGATGTGCATCGCCGACTGGCGCATCTCGTCGTTCGCGCCATGCAGCGACGTCAACACCCCATACAGGGCCGGCACCACCACGAAACCGCCGCCAAAGCCGAACAGCACCGTCGTGACGCCGCTCAGACCGCCAAACAGCGCCAACACCACATAGATCATGTCGTTGCCCAATCAGGAAAAGCGCCACGATAGGACGCCGGCGATTGGCCCGCTTTCGAGGGTGGGACAATGATGTTTTCGTTTCGGCCAACGCCTTGCGCCGTGGACGCGTCGCATCCAAGCTGGCGCGTCGCTCCCGGCAGATCCCCATGCGCAACACCCATATCGACCGCTACGACAACCTGGACCGCCCGGTGGTGGCCATCGGCAACGACTATCCGCCCGGCGGCCTGCTGCCGGCGCATGCGCATCGGCGCGCGCAGTTGCTGTACGGGGCGACGGGCGTCATGCACGTCGTGACGCGCGACGGCAATTGGGTGGTGCCGCCGCAACGCGCCGTCTGGATTCCGGCGGGTGTGACGCATCAGGTCCGCATGTTGGGCGTCAGCACGCGCAGCGCGTACATCGAGCCGGGCGCGGCGCGCGCGGACCGCACTGTCTGCGAGGTGATTGAAGTGTCCGCGCTGATGCGCGAGTTGTTGCTGGAGGCGGTGGACATGCCCGCCGCCTATGATCCGCGCGGCCGGGATGGGGCACTGGCTGCCTTGCTGCTGCACGAGATCGAGCGCGCGGCGGTTCTGCCCCTGCATATTCCGCTGCCGCGTGACAGGCGCCTGGCGCCGCTATGCCGCGCGTTCATCGCCGCTCCGGATGCGCGGATGCCGCCGCAGGCATGGGCCGACCGGTTGCACGTAAGCCTGCGCACGTTCAGCCGGGTTTTCAGGCAGCACACGGGCATGTCGTATCTGGCCTGGCGGCAGCGCGCTTGTGTGGTGCTGGCGTTGGCGCGCCTGGCCGACGGCGACCCCGTCACGGCCATTGCGCTGGATTTCGGGTATCAAAGCCCTGCGGCGTTTTCAACGATGTTCCGTCGCGTGCTGGGCCATCCGCCGACGGCGTATTTGCGGCAGGCGCCCGCGGCTGCCCGGGCGCCGTTGCGGCGTTAGGCGGCGTACCAGAACACTGCAAAGAAGTGGCAGACAGTGCCGGCCAGCACGAACAGATGCCAGATGAAGTGGCTGTAGCGCCAGCGGTTGTCGAAGACGAAAAACACCACGCCGCCGGTGTACGCCAAGCCGCCCGCCACGAGCCACCACAGTCCGCCGGGCGGCACCAGTTCAAGCAGCGGTTTGACCGCGATGACGACGATCCAGCCCATTGCCAGGTACAGGCCGGTGGACAGCGCGGGGCGGTTGAGCCGCTTGCTCGCCTTCAGGCCCACGCCCAGCAGCGCCAAGCCCCAGACGAGTCCAAATAGGGTCCAGCCCCATGGTCCGCGCAGCGCGCCCAGCGCGAACGGCGTGTAGGTGCCGGCAATGAGCAGGTAGATGGCTGAATGGTCCAGTACGTTGAAGATCTGCTTGGCGCGGCAGCGCGGCAGCGCGTGATAGATGGTGGACGCGAGGTACAGCAGGCACATCGACGCCGCGAACACGGCGGCGCCGGCAATGAAGGCCGCATCGCCCTGGCGCACTGCGGCGGCGATCAGGAGCGGTGCGCCAGCCAGCGCGCCCGCCGCGCCAAGTCCGTGGCTGATGCTGTTGGCGATTTCTTCGCCCAGGGTCTGGGGTCGGTCGTTGGGAAACATGGGGGACCTGTTTGTGACAAGTTGCCCACCTTAGGCCTTTTGGTTCGGGCGCTCAAGCGCAAGGGTTCAGTTCGGCCGCCCGATACCGGAAAGATTTGATCTGGTGCAAGGTTGAGACCCAGGGAGGCGATCCAGGCGAGTGGGGCGAACGGGACGAGCCGTGCAGGCAAGGCGGTTAGTTACTCTGTGATACATTTAACGCGCGAACGAACCGCCCGGCAGAGGCAGCGCGCATTCTTCACTTTGGGCTTGCACGTCGGCCACGCGTGGCGCGGCCGTGATCGACATTCTTAGGGGAAGCATCCATGAATCCGGCACTCGGCGTCACGGTTGGAAAGTTCTCATCACGCGACAGGCATCTGTCTTGCGGAGCGGCATAGCCGCGGCGACCGCCGTCCGGCGCTGACGCCCTCGGCTCCTCCGAACGGCGCGGCAAACAGGAACTTCCGAACAGGCCCACTCAATGGCGCGCAGTTTCAGCAGTCTGTTTTTCAAAGCGGCAAAGAAGATCACCCGGCTCCAGCGCACGGCGATGCGCCTGGCGGCCCCAAAACCCGCCCGCAAGCGCGCGGCCCCGGCCCGCAAGAAGGCTGCCGGCGTCACGACCGGACGGGCGGCCAAAACGGCGCGGCCCGCTGGCGCCGCGGGCGCGGGCAGGGCGGCAGCGGCCGAGACGGCGTCGCTGGGCGCCGGGCGCTGGGAAGCCTTGCGCCAGTTCTCTGACAAGACGGGCCGCAGGCTGGCCTTTTCGCGCTACACCCCCGCCACCGCCACGCCCGCGGCAATGCCACTGGTCGTGATGCTGCACGGCTGCCGGCAGACCTCGGTGGCCTTCGCGCGCGGGTCACGCATGAACCAGTGGGCCGATGCCGGCGGCTTCATGGTGTTGTATCCGCAGCAATCGCTGGCGCGTCAGGTGCAGCGCTGCTGGCGCTGGTTTCAGCCCGACGACGATCATGGCGGCGCCGAGGCTGACCTGATCGCGGCGCTGATCCGATCCGAAGCCGCGCGCCACGGCGTCGATCCCGAACGCATCTATGTGGCGGGCCTGTCGGCTGGCGCGGGCATGGCGGCGCTGGTCGCGTTGCGGCATCCGCGCCTGATCGCCGCCGTGGCCATGCATTCGGGACCGGTCGTGGGCGACGCGCACAACGCGGGCCACGGCCTGGGCACCATGCGGCGCGGCAGCATCAAGCCGCTTGCGCCGCTGCTGGAATCGGTCTCGGATCCCGCCGTCTTCGAACTGGGCATGCCGGCGCTGATCCTGCATGGCCAGCTCGATCCCGCCGTGGCTCCCCGCAACGCCAGACAGCTCTTCGAACAATTCCGCACGTTGAACACCGCCGATCCACACGCGCTGCCGGTCGAACGCGTGCTGGGCCTGGGCACCGAAAAGGCCTACCGCCGCGTGGACGTGCTGCGGGGCCGCAAGACCGTGTTGCGCCTGTGTGAAATCACGCGGCTGGAACATGCCTGGAGCGGGGGCGATCCGTCCATCCGCTATCACGCGCGCAGTGGCCCGGATGCCTCGGCGCTGGTGTGGCGGTTCTTTCAGGGGCAGCGGCGCGCGGGGGCGATTGCCGGGGCGCAGTGAGCGCGCTGGATCGCCGGGCAATTGCGGCCCGGCGGGATTGTTCAGGCGCAAGGAACGGTGATGTCGCGGCTACCGGCGGCTTGCGGGGCGGGCGCGGCGTAACATCGCGGTTGCACACTCACACCCTTACGGAAATCTCCGCCATGCCCTTGTCCATGTACCAGGCGTCCGTGCCTGTCTTCATTCGCGGCCTGAACGTGCTGGCCGCGCTGCTCGAAAAGGCCGCCGCGCATGCGCAGGCCGCCGGCATCGACCCTGCCGATCTCGTGAACGCGCGGCTCGCGCCCGATATGTATCCCCTGTCGGGTCAGGTGCAGCGCGCAAGCGATGCCTCGAAGTTCGCGGCGCAGCGGTTGTCGCAAGGCGAAGCCCCGAAATTCGCCGACACCGAAAGCACACTCGAGCAATTGCAGCAGCGCGTGGCGGACACGATCGCGTATCTGCAAAGCGTGAAGCCCGAGCAGATTGACGGCGCCGAAGCGCGCCGGATCACGTTGAGCTTCGGCGACTTCAAGCCCGAATTCCAGGGCGATGAATATCTGCTGACCTTCGCGCTGCCCAACTTCTACTTCCACGTGACCACCGCGTACGGCATCCTGCGCCAGGCAGGCGTGCCGATCGGCAAGCTGGACTTCCTGGGGCCTTATCCGCAGCTAGCCCCTTGATGGCGGGGGACGCGGCCCGTTGCGAGCCGCGTCTGCGTTGCCATCACTGCTTCGATGGATCGCCGCAGCCGTCCATCGGGCCCATCTTCGCCATGTTCTGCTGAATTTCCTCGGGCGTCAGGTCCTGGATGTGCGTGGCGACGGACCAGCGGTGGCCGAACGGGTCCACCACCTGGCCGTAGCGGTCGCCCCAGAACATGTCGGCGGCAGGCATCGTGACCTGTGCGCCTGCTGCGACTGCCTGCTCGATCGCGGCATCCGCGTCGGTCACGTACAGGTGCAGCACGGCAGGGGTGCCCTTGAGCGCCTTCGGTCCCAGGCTGCCCCATTCCGGAAAATCATCCATCAGCATGAGCACCGAATCGCCGATGCGAATGGCCGCATGCATGATCTTGCCGTTGGGGCCGGGAAGGCGCATCAGTTCCTCGGCATTGAATGCTTTCTTGTAGAAGGCGAGGGCGTCGGACGCGCCTTCGCAGATGATGTGCGGCGTCAGCGTGTGCATGCCGTCGGGAATGGGCTTGGCTGCTTGGGTGGCCATGGTGGGTCTCCAGGGGGATTGAACGGCAGCGCAAAAGTGCGCGGCCGCGTTGGCTAGTTGCCGACCAGCGTGGCGAAACCGCCCCAGCACATGCGCTTGACGTCGAACACGCCCTCGCAGCACATGTCCGCCAGGCGCGGGTCGGACATCACTTTGGCGTTGATGCTGTTGCGCGCTTCCTTGCTGGGGTACAGGATCCAGGCGAAGACGACGACCTCGCCCTCGCGCGCGCCGGCGGCCGCGCTGAAGGACGCAAAACCTTCCCCGTCGATATCGTCGGCCACGCCTTCGCGGTAATCCAGCGCGCCGTGCTCGCGCCAGATGCCTTCGGCGTGCGTCGCCATTTTTTTGTACGTCTCCAGGTTCGCCTTGGGTACGCACAGCAGGAAACCATCTATGTACTTGTCCATCGATCACTCCTCACGTCCGTGTTGTTCTGGTTTGGCCGGGCGTCCGCAATCCGTCCCGGCCGCCGTCCGGATTTCTGGGTCGGCAGGAGCCACTGTATCGGGATCGGCGCGGGTTTCAGATAGGCGATTGCGACAATCTTGCGGGTGGATTGCGTCAGCTTGCAGGCGTATGCTTGGCAACATGAAAAACGTCGCGTTCCTGCTGCCCAAGGGGGCCAATATTGCGTCCCTGGAAACCGCGCGCCACGGCTTCATGGTGGCCAATGAATATCTGCGCGCGCATGGCCGCGAGCCGCGTTTTCATGTGCGCACGCTGGCCCTGACGCGCGAGGTCAGCCTGGACGACGGACGCATCAAGGTACAGGCCGACATGGTGCTGGCCGACGCCACCGATATCGATATCTGCATCGCGCCGCCGCTGTTGGGATCGGTGTCGGACGCGGTGCTGTCGAACCGCGAACTGATCGAATGGCTGTCGCGCCACCACCGCGAGGGCGGCGAGGTAGCCAGCCTGTGCATGGGCGCGGCGCTGCTGGCCGCGGGCGGCGTCCTGGACGGACAGCAAGCGGTCGTGCATTGGGTGGCGCAAAACCTTTACGCCAGCCTCTTTCCCACGGTGCAGTGGACCAGCGATCGCGTCGTCATGGCGGAAAACGGGGTGTATACGAGCGGGGGCGCATTCTCGGCCGCGCATCTCGTGCTGCACCTGATCGAGAAATACACGGATCGCGACACCGCCATCTGGTGCGCCAAGTATTTCCAGCTGGACTGGAGCCGGCAGAGCCAGTTGCCGTTTTCCGTCTTCATGGGACAGAAGTCGCACGCGGACGACATCGTGCGGGCGGTGCAGGAATACATCGAAGGCCGCTACCGCGAAAAGATCACCGTCGAGGAACTGGCCGGCCGCCACGCGCTTGGCCGCCGCACGCTGGAGCGGCGGTTCCGCCAGGCCACGGGCAACAGCATCGTCGAATACGTGCAGCGTGTGCGCGTCGAAGCCGCCAAGCAGCGTCTGGAAACGTCGCGCAAGAGCGTCGCCGAGGTGATGTACGAAGTCGGCTACAACGACACCAAGGCTTTTCGCGACATCTTCAACAAGTACTGCGGCATGTCGCCCGTCGGGTACCGCGAGCGCTATCAATAGCGCCGGGGCGTTCAGCCCTGATACCGGTAGACGCGCGTGTCGCGCATCGCAAAGCCGGCCGACTCGTACAGATGGTGCGCGGACATGCGCCCTGGGCTGGACGTCAGGTCCAAGGTGCGGGCCTTCAGCTCGCGGCTCTTTGCGATGGCCGCACGCGTCAGCGCCATGCCGACCTTCAAGCCGCGCGCCTGTTCGTCCACCACCACGTCCTCGATCCACGCGCGGATGCCGGTGGGTACGCGAAAGTGCACAAGGGTGAGGGTGCCCACGATGCGCTGCTCGGGCGCCATCCTGGCGATGAATACGTGATTGCCCGGCGCGTGGATGATTTCGTCCAGATCTGCCTTCGACAGAGGCGCCGCGTTCGCGGACAACTGGGGCAACAGGCGTGCGAAGGCCTGCACCAACGCGTCATTGGCCGTCGTCGCCAGCGAGACGGTCACGCTGTTTTCCAAGGGTTTCATCGGAAGCTCCCCAAAGCCTGCATGCGTCCTATAAAGCGCCTGAATACTGCAGTACGTCAAGTTGATGTTGATAACGTTGCTGCTGCGCAGCATAAGTACGTTGTCTTTGTTCAATCGCAAATAAATAAACAGTTAAATATTTGCTAAATGTGACATCAAACCTAGACTGGGGTTTTCCCCTGTTCGATGTTCGATGAAATTTCCGTGTGTTAACGCTGCACCTGATTGCATGGCAATGGCGGAAGATCGACACCCCTGCAAGAGACCCTCATGAAGACGCTTCGCATCCATTTCGGCAATCTCTCCATTGGCGCCCGGCTGAGCCTGGGCTTTGGCGCTGTCCTGGCCCTGCTGCTGGCCCTGGCTGGCCTGTCGCACTACGAGTTGTCGCGTATTGCCGGCATCAACCGAATGATCACTCAGGAAACCTGGGCGAAGGCCAACGCGATATCGGTGGTCGACGTGACAACGCGCGCCAACGCACGCGCCAATCTGGAACTGATCGTCAACGCGGACCCGGCCGCGACGCAGCGGCTGTTCGAGCTGATCGAGGCCAACCGCAAGCGCATCGATGAGGCCTTGGCCACGATGCGGCCGTTGATGAAGACCGCGGACGCCGCTGCCCGGCTGCGCGCGCTGGAAGAAGCGCGCGGCCGTTACGTGAAGTCATTCCAGTCGGTCGGCGCCGTGCTCAAAGGCGGCGACCGCGAGGGCGCCCGCCAGCGGCTCTTGCAGGAGACGCTGCCCATCCTGGACAGCCTGCAGGATCACATCATCGCGCTTTCGCGGCAGCAGGCGGCCGAGATGGACGAAGCGGGAATCGCAAGCCAGGCGGTCATCGACGAGGCCGAGCGCCTGAACGCGGGCCTGTCGGCGCTGGCGCTGGCGGTGGGCGCGCTGCTGGCCTGGCGTGTCAGCCGCTCGATCACGCGTCCGCTCGCCCGGGCGGTCAAGGCTGCCGAAACGGTGGCAAGCGGCGACCTGGGCCAGCGCATCGAATCCGGTTCCCGGGACGAGACCGGACGTCTGCTTCAAGCCTTGCAAGACATGCAGGACAGGCTTGCCGGCGCGGTCCGCGCGATCCGGCAGGGATCGGAGACCATCTCCAGCGCGTCGGGCCAGATCGCCGCTGGCAATACGGACCTTTCCAGCCGCACCGAAGAGCAGGCCGCATCGCTGGAGGAAACCGCGGCGTCCATGGAAGAGCTGGCCTCCACCGTGAAGCAGAACGCCGACAACGCGCGCCAGGCCAACCAGCTTGCGGCCAGCGCATCGGAGATTGCGCTGCGCGGCGGCGCGGCGGTGTCCGCGGTGGTGGGCACCATGCAGGACATCTCGGCCAGTTCGCACAAGATTTCCGACATCGTGTCGGTGATCGACGGCATCGCTTTCCAGACGAACATCCTGGCGCTGAACGCGGCGGTCGAAGCGGCCCGCGCGGGCGAGCAGGGCAAGGGTTTTGCCGTCGTGGCGGGCGAGGTGCGCTCGCTGGCCCAGCGCAGCGCGCAGGCGGCGCGCGAGGTCAAGGCCTTGATCGAGGATTCCGTTGGCAAGGTCGGCGCGGGCGCCCGGCAGGCCGAAGGCGCGGGCGCAACCATGCAGGAGATTGTCACGGCGGTGCAGCACGTGACGGACATCATGGGCGAGATCGCCGCCGCCTCGCACGAACAGGCCAGCGGTATCGATCAGGTGAACCGGGCCGTGGCGCAGATGGACGAGGTCACGCAACAGAACGCGGCGCTGGTCGAGGAAGCTGCGGCCGCGGCGGGTTCGATGCAGGATCAGGCGCGCGAACTGGTGCGGGCGGTGGGGGTGTTCCGGCTGGCCGAAGACAGCGCGCGGCGCGGCCAGGATCCGGCGCTGGGGCAAGCGCGCGGGGCGCTAATGCTGGCGTAGCCCGCTACTTGCCGCAGGCGGCCTGCAATGCCTTCATTTGCGGGCTGCCCGGCGCAAAGCGCACGAACTGCACCTGGCTTTCGTCCAAGGTCTCGTCCTTGATGGCGGCCACCAGATTGTCGTTCAGGTAGTAGGTGGTGGACGGCAGGAAACCGACCTGCGCCCGGCGGCAATCGAACAGCACGTCCGTGACCGCCCGGTCATAGCTTGCGCGCTGCTTGTCCCCGCCCGGGATCGTCTGGGCGGCGGAATAGCGCATTTCCATCTTTCCCTTGGCGGTTCCCGAGGCCTGCCGCGTTTCCGGCAGGCCACCGATCCGAATGGACACGTTCGGGTGATCAGGCCGCGGCGGCACCTCGAACCATTGCTGCGCGTGCGCGGCCGTACCGGCAAAAAGCGCGGCCAGGACGGCCAGGGGCGTCAGGATCCGCAAACGAAGAAAGCCCGGGGTGGGGGCGGGGCGTGCGGAAACAGCAAACGGTGGGCGCATGGTCTGTCCGTGGACGCAATAAGGCAGGGCGTTCAAATGTAGCAAAATGCGGTCTTGGCGCCGCACGATTTATCTCCAAACCCCCGGCGCTTGCCAGGACACGCACTCACATGAATTCCTTCGAACACATCCGGGCGCAATTCGCCCGGTTTGGCGAACTGCGCCCGCAGCCGCGCGAACAGTGGCAAGGCAGCCTCGCGCTGCCGCAGGGGGTGGCCGACTTCTACGAACAGGTGGGCCCGTGGGGCGCCACCCATTACCAGAACGTGGGACCGGTCGGCATCACGCTGTCCGAAACCAATATCAGCTTTGCACCCTTGCATAAGCTGTGGGACCGGCAGGCCGGCTATCGCTGGGATGCCGTGAGCGGAAAACGGGTCGACGATTGGCGGGACAACTGGCTGATGATCGCCGACCAGAACGCGGACCCCTTCATCCTGGATATGGGCACCGGCCAGATCCTCCATGCCCGGCACGGCGCGGGCGCCTGGGACGCCGGGATGGTGGCCCCCGACCTGCCGACGTTCGCCGCCGCCGCTGCCGCGGTGGGCCTTGTCTGCCTGGAGGCCGACGAAGACCTGCGCAACGATGACTGGGAAATCAAGCCCGAGCACCGGGTGCGTGCCTTGCAGGCGCTGACCGCCGTGCTTGGGGACGCGGACGAGGCCGAGGGCTTTCTGGATGTGCTCGAGTTTTAACGGGAGGAATCAACGAATGGCGGCACTTGCCGAACTGGCCGAAGACTGCGGCATTGCGCTGCCTGCGATGCTGCGTCAACTGATCGATGCCGGACACACCGGCTATGGCGACATCGCGGCATGGCGCGCGGATTGGAAGGGCAACACGCTCGCCGCCCGGCCCGTGCTGTCCTGCTTGGACGACCTGGAATGGATCGATGCGGGGCAGGCGCGCGAAACCGCCGAGGAATGGCTCAATCCCGCGTATCAGCATGGCAGGCGCTTTCTCCCGTTCGCAGAGTCTGGCGCGGGCGATGCCTATTGCCTGACGCCCACCGCCGACGGCGGTTTGGGCGTGGCGCTGGTGTGGCATGACAGCGACGATGCCCGCGTGGCGTGGGCGTCGTTCGAGGCATTTGTCTTCGATGCGCTGGTGCGCAGCGCGTCGGACATCGGGCATCTGGTCGAAGACGGGTTCACGCCGGCCGAGGCCGTGGCCTGCGTCAGGGCGAACGTCGGCATCCTGAAGGCATATCTGCCTCAGGCCATGCAGGCGGAATTGGAGCGGCTGATGGCCGGGGCGCCGCCGGCTCCGACGGACGGGTCCCCGGCGTGGATCGATGCAGCGTCCGCGAACGCGGCATTGACGCTGTTGCCGCCCATGGCGGACAAGCCATTCGAAGTGGTGCCGCGCTGGGAGTGCGGCGAGTCGTAGCGCCATCACCTGCGCGACTTTCTCCTTCAGGGAACTCCAGTCAATAGATGCGGCGCGGAACCCGTCGCCGCTCGCCGAAAGCGCGACGGCGAAACCCCCATGTGATCGCGAAAGAAGCGCGAAAAATTGCCGGGCGTGGAAAAGCCCAGGTCCATCGCCACCGAGGTCAGCGGTTGTTCCTGCTGGACCAGCCTGCGCACGGCTTCTTCCACACGCACCGCGCTCCAGAAGACCTGCGGCGTGGTGTTGAGCTGGTCCCGGAATAACGCGAAGAAATGGCCGCGCGATAGTCCCACCTTGCTGGCGATGTCTTCCACCGCAACCGGTTCGTGCACGTTGTCTCGCATGTACAGGATCGCGGTGCGAAGCCGCCGGTCCAGCGTCTGCGGTCGGGGCGCGGGGCCGGACGGGCGGCCCGCCTGGGAAGACGATTCGATTGCCGCATGCAGTAGCGCCTCGACTTCCGCGTCGATGTCGGCGCGCGGGTGGTCCTGCGGCGCGACGATCTTGTCGAGCAGGCTCCAACAGGTCTGGCGCACCGCCGGATCGATGGGCACGCCTGGCGCGGTGAAATGGAATGGCCTGCCGGTGGCGGCGCGGCGCTCGTCCAGCCAGGGCTTGGCAATGTACAGGACAAGGAAGACGGCCGGGCCAGAACGGTCGAGCAGGCGGGCATCATGGGACTCATAGGTGTTCGTGCCCAGCGCAAGCTGTTCGCTGTAGCGAACCAGTTTCGAGCCGACGTGCGCTTCGGCCCGGGCGCCACCCAGCCAAAGGGCCAGCTGCATTTCCGCGTGCGCATGCGCGATCAGGTCCCCGCGCAGCTCCAGCACGACCGCGCGGCCGAATGCGCCCTCGTGCAAGGCGTAAGTTTCCTGCATGCGTTGTCTCCCAATTTCTGATCGGGCGATGAGCGCGCTGACTCTCGCCGGTGCCCCTGTCCACCGAGGCCATTTGCGGGAATTTTATGGGCGCGATTTCAGGCATTGCAGGGCTCTAGGTGTATACACCTAGCACGCGATCTGACTCTGCGATAAGTTCCCGCACCGATCGATAAGCGCAGCCCCAGCCGCGCTCCTAAAGTCGTGACTGATGGCGACGCATCCACCCGCTCGCCGACTTTCAGAAGCACGAAGGAGACCGCGGTGCGCATTGCAAGTTTCTTGATGAATGGAGAGCCCGGCGTCGGGCTGGTGTCGGAGGACGGCGTGACGGTCGCGCCGCTGGCGCTGGACGACGCGGGCAGGCAGCTCGGCGCGCTGGCCGTGATTGATCACCTCGCGGCGGGCCGTCCGCTGCCCGCCACGCTGACGCCGCTGCGCCTGTCGGACGTCGTCTTGCGGGCGCCGCTGCCCCGGCCGCGGCGCAACCTGTGGTGCGTCGGGCGCAACTATCACGCACACGCCAAGGAGTTGTCCGCGTCCGTCTTCAAGGACAACGACGCCAACCCGGCGGACTGGCCCATCGTCTTCACCAAAGTTCCGGAATGCGTGGTGGGACCGCGGGCGCAAGTCCTGCTGCCGGTTGGCGTGTCCGCGCAGATCGACTACGAGGCCGAGCTGGGCGTGGTGATCGGCAAGACGGGCAAGAACATCGCGCGCGGCGAGGCCCTGGATCATGTCTTTGGCTACACCGTCATCAACGACGTCACCGCCCGGGACGTGCAGATGCGGCATCAGCAGTGGGACATGGGCAAGTCGTTCGACACCTTCTGTCCGATGGGGCCGTGGATCGTCACGGCCGATGCGTTCGATGGCGCAAGGACACGTGTGCGCTGCTGGGTGAACGGGGAGTTGCGGCAGGACGGGCCCACCGAGAACATGATCTTCGACATCCCGGCGTTGATCGAAACGATCTCGCGCGGCATCACGCTTTATCCGGGGGACGTGATCGCCACCGGGACGCCGGCAGGGGTCGGCATGGGCATGACGCCGCCCCGGTATCTGGCCGCGGGCGACGTGGTGCGGGTGGAGGTCGAGGGGTTGGGAAGCATCGAGAACGAATTCGTGGGAGCGCCGGTATGACGACACAAAACATCAAGGGCCTGTCGGTGGAAATCGACGGCGATGGCCCCGCGCTGCTGTGCATCCACGGGCTGGGCGGCTCGTCCAATACGTGGACGCCGCTGATGGCCGCCCTGACGGGCTTTCGTGTCATCCGCCCGGACCTGCCGGGCAGCGCCCGATCGCCACTGCCGGACGACACCCTGTCGATCGCGGCCTACGTCGACGCGCTGGCGCGCATGCTTGAAGAGCTGGATTGCGGCCCCGTGCATGTGGCGGCGCATTCGCTGGGGACCATCGTCGCGCAGCATCTTGCGCTCAAAGCCCCCGCACAGGTCCGCTCGCTGGCGCTGTTCGGCCCGCTTGCCGAGCCCCCCGAAGCGGGCCGGCCGGGCATCCGGGCGCGGGCGGCGCTGGCCCGCCAGGGCGCACCGGCCCTGCAGGAAATTGCCGACGCCATCGTCAAGGGCGCCACCAGCAGCCGGACCAAGGCGGAACAGCCCGCGGTGCTGGCGCTGGTCAGGGAGAGCGTGATGCGGCAGCCGCCGGAAGGGTATGCCCAAAGCTGCGAAGCGCTGGCTGACGCGCGCGCCGCGGATCTGGAACGGCTGGGCGTGCCGGTGCTGCTGGTGACGGGCGACGAGGACGGCGTCGCTCCGCCCGCGCACGTAAAAGCAATGGCCGCGCGCATACCGGGCAGCCGCTGCACCGTCGTGCAAGGCTGCGGCCATTGGACGACGTTCGAGCAGCCCGGCGCCTGCATCGCCGCGTTCCAGGCGTTTCATGCGGATCTGCCGGGCTAACACCCGCCTGCCGGGCAGATCCGCGGCCCCCAACCCGCATCAATACTTTTCATAAAAATTCCGGTCCCGCGCGGTCCGGGAGGAGACCACTCATGTCCAGAATTGCGATTACCAACGTTGTGATCTTTGATGGAAGCGGCGATGACGTCTTTGACGGCGAGTTGCTGATCGATGGCGGGCGCATCGCCGAGGTGGCGCGCCTGCCCGGCCGGGTCAACCGGGACGGAGCGCGCATGGTCGATGGCAAGGGCCGTTTCCTGATGCCGGGCATGACCGAGGCGCATACGCATTTCTCGTGGAACGACCAGCCCACGTTGGCCGCCATCCAGTTCATGCCGCCCGAGGAACATATCTTGTGGTGTGTGCGCGTGGCCAAGCGCTACCTGGAAATGGGATGGACCTCCGCCATCGGCGCGGCGGCGGCCAAGCCCCGGCTGGACGTGGTGCTGCGCAATGCAATCGAGGCCGGCGAATGCCCGGGGCCGCGCTATCTTGCCGGCAGCCAGGAGATCACGACCATCGGCGCGCTGGGCGACAACACGTTGCCGCACATGCATTTCGCAGAGCTGAGCTTTGGCAGCGTCTGCAGCGGCCCGGAGGAAATCCGCCGTTCGGTCCGCACGTTCATCAAGTACGGCGTCGACCACCTGAAGATCAATCTGTCGGGCGAATACATCGCTGGCCTGCCGGCCGAGATGTCGCCCTTCGCGGAAGATGAAATCGCGATGCTGGCGTCCGAGGCCAAGCGTTACGGCAAGCGGATCGCGGCGCACGCCCGGTCCAGCGAGTCGGTCAAGCAATGCGTGCGCCACGGCATCGAGATGGTCTATCACGCCAGCTTCGCGGACGACGAAGCGCTGGATATGCTGGAAGCCAATAAGGACAGGCACTTTGTCGCGCCCGGCATCGGCTGGCTGGTGCGCACGGCCTACCACGCGTCCGATTACGGGATCACCCCCGCGATCGCGGAAAGCATGGGCTACAAGCGCGAGCTGGAGATTGCCTCGGAAAGCCTGCGCAGGATGCACAAGCGCGGCATACGCATCCTGCCGGGCGGTGACTACGGCTTTGCGTGGATGCCGCATGGCACGAACGCCAACGACCTTCAATACTTCGTCGACTATATTGGCATGACGCCGGTCGAGGCCTTGGTGGCGGCCACGCGACTGGGCGGGCAGATCATGCAGCGGCCCGACGAGCTAGGCATGTTGCGTCCCGGCTACATGGCCGACGTCGTCATGGTGGACGGCAACCCGTTGGACGACCTGTCGCTGCTGGTGGATCCCGACCGGATCGTCCTGGTGATGAAGGACGGCAAGGTATGCAAGGATACGTGCGCCACGGCGCAGGACGGCACGGTGCACAGGGATGCGGTCCAGCCGTCGCGTGCCGAGCCTGCCTTGGCCTGACGCGGGGCGCCGATGGCTGGCGTCCCGGTCGGCGGACCTGCCCGTCGGCCGCAGCAGGGGAAGGGCGCCTGATGGCAGGCGCGGCGCGGTACGATTCGGCATCGCCGCGCCGCCGGTCCCGCCGGACGGTCCGTCCCCTTCCTGAGAACGCTGCATGTTCACCCGTAGATATTTCTGCGCCAGCCTCCTTGCGGCTGGCTTTCTTGGCGCCCTGCCCAGTTCGGCTGTCGCGCGCTCCGAGCTGCCCTACATCGATAGCGTCGTGAACGAGGCGGCCCGCGCGGTCGTCCGCCAGCACGACATCGCGGGCATGGTGATCGCCGTGACGCACCAAGGCCGCCAGCGTTTCTACACCTATGGCGTCGAATCATTGCAGACGCGGCGCGCGGTCAATCGGGACACGATCTTTGAAGTGGGCTCGATCAGCAAGACCTTCACCGTGACGCTTGCCGCGTATGCGCAGGCCAAGGGCTTGTTGCAGTTGACCGACAGTCCGTCGCGATTTTTGCCTGATTTGGCCGGCACTGAGTTCGCCAAGCTGACCTTGCTGAACCTGGCGACGCACACGACGGGCGGTTTTCCGTTGCAGGTGCCGGACGAGGTCCGCGACAACGCGCAATTGATGCAATACCTGAAGGCCTGGAAGCCGGAGCATGCGCCCGGCACGTATCGCTCGTACGCCAATCCCAGCATCGGCATGCTGGGCGTCGTGGCCGCTGCAAGCCTGAAGCAGCCGTTTGCCCAGGCGATGGAAAAGGACCTTTTTCCGAAGCTGGGGCTGTCCAGCACGTTCATCGACGTGCCCGCCGCCAAGGCGTCGCGCTACGCGCAGGGCTACAACAAGCAGGGCGCGCCGGTGCGCGTGAATCCGGGCGTGCTGGCGGCCGAGGCCTACGGCGTGAAAACCAGCGCGCGCGACCTGCTGCGCTTCGTCGAGGCCAGCATGGATATGGACGTGCTGGACAAGGACATCCGCCGCGCCATCTCGGACACCCACGTGGGGTACTACCAGGTGGGCGCAATGACTCAGGACATGGTGTGGGAGCAGTTCCCGTATCCCGTGCCGATGGATTCGCTGCTGACGGCCAACGCCGGCACGCTGAACAGCCAGAGCCATCCGGCCCAGGCGCTGCAGCCGCCGCTGGCGCCGCAGGCCGAGACCTGGATCAACAAGACGGGGTCCACCAACGGCTTCGGGGCCTACGTGGCGTTTGTGCCCGCGCGCAAGCTCGGCATCGTCATTCTGGCCAACCGCAATTACCCGAACGACGCGCGCGTGCGTCTAGCCGCGGAAATCCTGGGGGCGGTGGACAAGCAGCCCTTGGCGCCGCCCGCCGCGCGGTAGGACCTTGCAGATGCCGCGCATCGAATTCGATACGAATTACGACGCCTGACGTCCCCAGAGGCGGCCTCGCATATAGGGACACGGCCATTGGCCGGGAAACGACGGAATGCGAACCTGTTTCAACATATCTCCGATCAATTCCGTCCCCAATAAACGGTCGGGTTTCTTGTCGGATAATGCACGTCGTTGCTCCACGCCGGACCTCTCATGCCACGCGCCACCCGCCGTATCGTTTTTCCCCTGTTCGCCACCCTGACGGCCGTCCTGGCCGGATGTTCTTCCCCCAAGCCCGTTTACGAGCGAGAGGACTTCGCGCAAAGCGATACCTACTCGCGCAGCGTTCCGGCGGCCAGCAGCGCCGCCTGCGATGCGGGCCGGCGCGCCTTGCTCAGCCAGGGATACAACATCGACAAGTACGAACCGTCGCGCGTCACCGGCCACAAGAACTTCGAGGGCGAGGACGGGCAGCATACGCAGATCAGTTTCAACGTGGAGTGTGCGCCCGACGGCAGCGCGCACGAAGGCGCCACCGTGTTCGCCAATGCCGTGCAGGACCGCTATTCGATCAAGCGCACGGGCAACTCGGCCAGCGTGGGGGTCAGCGTGCTGGGCCAGGTCTCGATGCCGTTTGGCGGCAGCGACGACTCGCTGGTCAAGACGGCAAGCCAGACGGTGACGCGCCCCAAGTTCTATGACGGGTTCTTCCAGCTGTTGGAGCGATACCTGCCCGACGCCAAGGCGGCCGCCGCGCCGCGCGAGCCGTCCGCGCGGCCGAAGGGAGCCGCGTCAAAGTCGGCGGCTTCTCCCGCCACAGCCCCGGCCTCGGCGCCGGCCGATCCGGTCGTGGCGCCGGATGCGCCGGCCGACACGCTGAACCCT